>JAFLCU010000004.1 GCA_017303355.1 Caulobacterales bacterium
CGACGTGTTGGTTGAGATTGATCCCACCGATTACGAAGCTCGCGTGGCGGCGGCGCGCGCGGCGCTAGCGCAAGCCGAGGGCGCGCGCACTGCCGAGCGGGCGGGGCGCGCGTTGGCGTCGGCGGATGTACAGCGCTACCGGCCGCTGGCTGAGCGCGGGCTGCTTTCGCCGGCGCGCATGCAGCAGCTGGAATTGCAGTCGCGCCAAGCCGGCGGCGGCTTGGCGGCGGCGGATGCCTCGGTATCGGCGGCGCGCGCGCAATTGGAGGAAGCTGAGCTCAATCTTGAGCGCACAATGATCCGCGCGCCGATCGATGGCGTGGTGGGCGACCGGCAAGTGCAGGTGGGCCAATTGGTGCGCTCGGGCTCGCCGCTGATGTCTGTGGTGCCGCTGCAATCGGTTTATATCGTCGCGAATTTCAAAGAGACGCAGATCGCGCACTTCCACGCGGGCCAACCGGTCACCATCCGACCCGATATTTCACATGGCCTGCGCCTCCACGGCGCTGTGGATTCGATCGCGCCAGCCTCGGGCACTGAATTCTCGGTCATCCCCACCGACACCGCGACCGGCAATTTCACCAAGATCGTACAACGCGTGCCCGTGCGTATCCGATTGGACGCGAACCAGGAAGGGCTTGAGCTGCTGCGCCCCGGCCTGTCGGCCAGCGTCACGGTAGATACACGCGAATGAGCGTGGCCGCAGAAGCGGCGCGACCGGACGATACGCCGCCGCTCCATATCTGGATCGGCTTCATCGCCATGGTCGTCGGCCAGTTCATGGCCATTCTCGATATTCAGATCGTCGCGAGCGCGATTAGTTCGATCCAAGCAGGCGTCAGCGCAAGCCGCGATGAAATCTCTTGGGTGCAGACCTCTTACCTGATCGCGGAAGTGATCGGCATTCCGCTGTCGGGCTTCTTGGGCCGCGCGCTCGGCACGCGTTTGCTGTTTTGCATTTCCTCGCTGGCGTTCTCGATCGCGAGTTTGCTGTGCGCGTTTTCGTGGGACATCACATCGCTGATCTTCTTCCGCGCGCTGCAGGGCTTCTCGGGCGCGGCGATGATCCCGACGGTGATGGCGACGCTCTATCTGGTGTTTCCGCAGCGCTTGCAGCCGATGACCGGCGCGATGATGGGCATGGTGATCACGCTTGCGCCGTCGCTTGGGCCGACGATTGGCGGCTATGTGGCCGAGACGCTGGGCTGGCGCGCGCTCTTCTGGGTGAACCTCGTGCCGGGGCTGCTCATAACGGCGATCATCTGGAACACGATGCAATCGCTGGATAAGCCGCAATTTAGTCTGTTGAAGCGGATCGACGTGATTGGCCTGATCGGCCTCGCGTTGTTCTTGGGCGCAGCCGAATACACGCTGGAGGAAGGGCCGGCGAACGAATGGTTCGCCTCCGCTGAAGTCACGATGTGGGCGTTGGTTTCGCTGGCGGGCGGGGCGCTGTTTTTCTGGCGCGCGTTCACGGCGGAAACGCCGATCGTCGATTTGAAGCCATTTGGCACGCCGACATTCGCGATCGGAGCAGGGCTCGGCTTCATTCTCGGCGTTGGGCTGTTCAGTGCAGTGTTTCTGACGCCACTCTTCCTGGGCTCAGTGCGCGGCTACAATGCGCTGCAGATCGGGCACACCATGTTCGTGCAGGGCGCGGTGATGTTCATGGCCGGGCCGATCGTGGGCCGATTTGGACGGACGCTGCAGGATCCGCGCTATTTCGGCTTGGTGGGCTTTCTGCTGGTGGCGGCGTCGTGCTTTTTGCAGGCGAGCCTTACGCATGATGCGGGTTTCTGGGAATTGGTGTGGCCGCAGGCGCTGCGCGGTGTGGGCCTCATCATTACGTTTACCTCGGTGATGCAGCCAGCGCTGCAATCGCTGCCGCCGAATTTGGTGCATGCGGGGGCGGGGCTGTTCAACACGTTGCGCAATCTGGGCGGTGCGTTTGGCATCGCCGGCCTGGCGACGATTCAGGCGCATGCGTACGCATTGCACCGGCAGGAATTGTATGGGGCCGTCGATCCGAGCAATCCGCACGTGCAGAGCTTGTTGCAGGGCATGCAGGCGCATCTGGCGCAGACGGGCGCGTCCGATCCCGAGCGGCAAGCGTTGATGTATTACGCGCAGATCCTCGACCGTGAGGCGCTGGTGATGACGTTCAACGACCAATTCCTCGCGCTGGGCGTGGTGATCGGCGTCTCCGCGTTCGCGATGCTGCTTATGAAGCCGAGCCCGGCGCGCATGCAGATGATGGCCGATCGCAAGTCCGAAATGGAAATGGTGCACTAAGGCGCGGGGGCTTCAGGAGGCCTGCTGTTGCGCTTCCGGCGGCGGCGCGCACAGCGCCGACTTGATCGCGTCCAGCATATCCGGCTCAAGCGGCGCGGCCTTGGACGGAAACGCGCCGACAAGTACGCCGTTCTTGTCGATCAGGTATTTATGGAAATTCCAACGCGGCAGCGCGCTCTCGCCGAGTTCCTCCGCAACCCATTTGTAGAAGGGGTGGCGCTTGGCGGCGGAATTGATGTCGACCTTCGCGCTCATCGGGAAGGTGACGTGGTATTTCGTGTCGCAGAATTCGCGGATTTCTTTTTCCGCGCCTGGCTCCTGGCCGCCGAAATCGTTGCACGGCACGCCGATGATCACGAGACCCTTGCCGGCCTTGGCTTCGTACAACGCTTCGAGATCGCGGTATTGCGAGGTGAAGCCGCACGCGCTCGCCACGTTAACGATCAGCACGGCCTTGCCGGCGTAATCGCTGAGTTTGATCTCGCCGGGCTCGCCAAGCTTGGCGAAGGAGATGTCGTGAACGGTGGTCATGGATTTGGGCGTTCTGGCCGGAAAGGCGGGCGGTTTAGACCTGATGGCGCCCGGTAGCAATGCATGTGGCGCGTCGATTACAGGGATGCTACAGCCAACACGTGACTGTTACCTTGCGTTCCCTCATAAACGCGCCTCGAATTTGAGGCCCGGCTCGCGTTGAGTTCTCGCTCCGCGGGTCCGGGATCGCTACACCCCATTCGCTTGCCTGGAGATATGACCAATGGCCGATGCGCCTGCTGGTCGCGACTATCGCGAAACCGTCTTTCTGCCCGACCTGCCGGGCGATCCCTTTCCGCTGCGCGCGGGGCTGCCGAAAAAGGAGCCCGAGCGGGTGAAGCATTGGGGCGAGATCGGGCTCTATCATCTGCTGCGCAAAGACGCGGCGGTGCGTCCTAAATTCGTGTTTCACGATGGCCCGCCCTACGCGAACGGCGCGATCCATATCGGGCACGCGGAAAACAAAATCCTGAAAGACCTTGTCGTCCGCTCCAAGCAGATGGCGGGGTTCGATTGCGATTACGTGCCGGGCTGGGATTGCCACGGCTTGCCGATCGAATGGAAGGTCGAAGAGGATTTCCGCAAGGCCGGCCGCAAGAAGGCGGACGTGCCGGCGGTCGAGTTTCGCAAGGCGTGCCGCGAATACGCCGATAAATGGATCCCGCTGCAGCGCGACGAGTTTCGCCGTCTCGGCATCGAAGCCGATTGGGGCAATTACTACACGACGATGAGCTTCGACGCGGAAGCGGCGATCGCGGCGGAGTTTCTGCGCGTGGTGCGCGCCGGGCTGGTCTATCGCGGCTCGAAGCCCGTGATGTGGAGTCCGGTGGAGCGGACGTCACTGGCGGAAGCGGAAGTGGAGTATCAGGAAAAAACCAGCCCGATGATCTGGGTGAAGTTTCCACTTATGCAGCCGACCCGACTCAATGAGGCTACAGAGAAGTTTGCAAAACTTCAGTCGGCGGGCCACTCGTCCTTGAGTGTTGTCATCTGGACAACGACGCCTTGGACCATTCCGGGCAACCGCGCCGTCTCATTCTCTTCGGCGATCAAGTACGGCGTGTATGAAGTCGAGAGCATCGAGCAAGGCTTGGCGTTCGAGCCGTGGGTGAAGGCGGGCGATAAACTCGCGCTGGCCGACAAGCTTGCGGAAGACGTGCTGCGCGCAGCGAAGGCTGCGTCGTGGAAACGCGTCAGCGATTTCGACCCGAGCGGCATTGTGCTCACGCATCCGCTTCGTGATTGGCGACCCTCCCCCCTCGCGGGGGAGGGCAGGGAGGGGGGGCGATCCGACGCGCAGGCGCCGGCTCAATTGAACGCCCCCCACCCCCCAACCCCCGCCCCGCAGGGGGGCGGGGGAGTCGGCTATCAGTTCGATGTGCCGCTCCTAGACGGCGATCACGTTACCGACGACGCCGGTACGGGCTTTGTGCACACGGCGCCGAGTCATGGCGCGGACGACTTTGTGATCTGGACGAAGCATTTTGGCCAAGAAGGCATCCCGTTCACGGTGGACGAGGAGGGCAAGCTCACGAAAGAAGCGCCGGGCTTTGAGGGGCTGGAGATCATTCAGCTTGAGGGCAAGAACCTCGGCAAGGATGGGCCTGCGAACAAAGCCGTGATGGATGCGCTGATCGCGGCGGGCGCTTTGCTGGCGCGGGGGCAATTGAAGCACTCCTATCCGCACTCGTGGCGGTCGAAGGCGCCTTTGATCTTCCGCAACACGCCGCAATGGTTCATCGCGCTCGATCGCGAATTCCGCGATGGCAAGACGCTGCGCCAGATCGCGCTCGATGAAATCGAACGCGTCGATTGGGGCCAGAAGCGCACCGGCGAAACCAAGGATCAGAACCGCATCAAGGGCATGATCCAGGATCGCCCCGATTGGCTGATCTCGCGCCAACGCGCCTGGGGCGTGCCGTTGCCGATTTTCGTGAAGAAGAGCGACGGCTCGATCTTGCAGGATGACGACGTCGATGCGCGCATCATCGCCGCCATGAAGCAAGGCGGCGCCGATGTGTGGTGGGCGACGCCTGCGCAGGATTTTCTCGGCGCGAAATACAAGGCCGAGGACTTCGAGAAGGTCGAAGACATTCTGGATGTCTGGTTCGACTCCGGCTCGACGCATGCGTTCGTGGTCGGCAATCCCGATGCGCCGACACGGTCCTCGTTCGTGAACCCGGTTTCGACCATGTATCTTGAAGGTTCGGATCAGCATCGCGGCTGGTTTCATTCCTCGCTGCTCGAAAGCTGCGCCACGCGTGGACGCGCGCCGTATGACGAGGTGGCGACGCACGGCTTCACGATGGACGAGAAGGGCATGAAGATGTCTAAATCCATCGGCAACACGATCGAGCCGCAAACCATCGCTGCGCAAAACGGCATCGAGATTCTGCGTCTGTTGATCGCGTCGGCCGAGTACGGCGACGATCTGCGTCTCGGCAAGATCATGATCGATCAATCGGGCGAGATGTATCGCAAGCTGCGCAACACGCTGCGCTATTGCCTGGGCTCGCTGAAGGGCTTTGAGGAGAGCGAGCGTGTTTTCCCTGCCCCCGCCCCGCAAGGGGGCGGGGGAGAAGAATTACCGCTGCTGGAGCGTTGGCTGCTGCATCGTCTGTGGCAATTGGATCGTGTGGTGCGCCAAGCGTACGACACGTATCAATTCCGCGCCGCACTTTCGGCGATCGTGGAATTCTGCAACGTCGACCTTTCTGCCTTCTATGTCGATGTGCGCAAGGATGCGCTCTATTGCGACGCCGCGACGAGCTTCCGCCGCCGCGCCTCGCGCACGGTGTTGGACGAGACGTTCTCGCGTCTGACCGCGTGGCTTGCGCCGATCATGCCGTTCACGACGGAAGAAGCGTGGCTGACGCGCTTCCCGGACACGCTGTCCGTGCACTTGCGCCAATTCCCCGAGACGCCGGCGTCTTGGGAGGATGATTTCGCGGGGGAAGAGGTCGCGCGTTTGCGTGAGGCGCGGTCGGTGGTGACGGGCGCGCTTGAAGTGGCGCGCCGCGAGAAGGCGATTGGCGCAGCGCTCGAAGCCGCGCCCCGTGTATTCGTGGTGGATGATGAATTGCGCGCGTCGCTGCAGGCGGTGGATTTCGCCGAACTCTGCATCACCAGCGGCATCGTCATCGAAGCGGGCGAAGGCCCGGCCGATGCGTTCCGCTTGCCGGAGGTCGCGGGCGTCGCGGTCGTGGTCGAGAAAGCGAGCGGCGTGAAATGCGCGCGCTCGTGGAAATATTTCGATCCAGCGACCGCCGATCCGCGCTATCCCGACATCACCCCGCGCGACGCCGAAGCCGTCGCGGCCTGGGATGCTGCGCGGGGGTAAATTCGGACCGCCGGCTTCCGGACGGCATCTCCGCGCGGGCCACGCGGTCCGAAGCTTGCCGCTGGCGCGCCGCCCGGCCATAAGCCGGGCATGCTTCGCTTTGGCCTTATCCTCTCGGCGATCGTTTTCGTCGCTGACCAGATCAGCAAATGGCTCGTTCTGGGGCCGGGCCGATTCAGCCCGCCGGGCTGCCTGGAGGCGGGGTTCGGCTGCCGCTTTATCGAACTCACGCCATTCTTCGATCTGCAGATGGTCTGGAATCGGGGGGTCAGCTTTGGCCTGCTGCGCGCCAGCGAGGACATCGCGCGTTGGGGTTTGGTGGCGCTTTCGTTCGCCATTTCGGGGGTGTTTTTCTGGTGGCTGCGCACGGCGGAGCGGAAAATGACCGCCGCCGCGCTGGGGCTGGTGATCGGTGGGGCGCTGGGCAACGTGATCGACCGCATCCGCTTCGGAGCGGTCGCGGATTTCCTTGATTTCAACGGGCTTTGGTTCCCCTGGGTGTTCAACGTGGCCGACGCCGCGATCACGGTTGGCGCTATTCTGCTGGCCATAGACATGGTGTTCCTGAGCGAAACCGAGCCCGGAAAAGGCACGACCTGGAGCCAGCTCAAGGCGCGTTTCGGCAAGGGCGACGCGGCAAACGGCGCAGGCGACTGATCTGGCGGGGAATTCGCCCCATAACCGTCACGATCCGGGGCAATCCATCTTCGCTGCTGTCCGGCTTGGCGCGGGGCCAAAGGCTCGGCTAGAACCGCCGCCGGGAATGATTTGAGGGAGTGGGACGTCCAATGACGAGACCGATCGCACTAGTGGCAGTCCTGGCGGCGGCGACCGCGGCAAGCGGTTGCGCCAGTATTGGGCGGGCCATCGGCGCTCAGAAGGTTTCGCCGGATGAATTCCGCGTCGTCACGCAAGCGCCGCTGACGCTGCCGCCGGATTACAATTTGCGTCCGCCGCGTCCAGGTGAGCAGCGTCCGCAAGAGCTGCAGCCGGCCGACGAAGCGCGCGTGGCGCTGTTCGGTGAAACCTATGGCGCGGCCGCGAGCCAAGGCGAACGCCAACTCGTCGCCGGCGCCGGCGCGACGACCGCGGATCCGAACATTCGCGATCAAATCGATTTCGAAGGCCAAGGCGTCGTGCATCGCAGCGAAGGCTTCGTGGATCGCCTGCTCTCGTTCGGCGGTTCTGGCTCGGCCACCGCGCCGCTGAACCCGGAAGACGAAGCGCGTCGTCTTGAGGACGAAGAAAGCATCCGTCGCACCACCGGCGGCGGTCCGGTCACGATCGAACGCGATCGTGGCGGCTTCAAGCTGCCAGGCACCTGAGCCTTCGAGTGCGGGTGGGGCAAAGCGCGGCGCGATTTCTAGCGGCATGTTTGGCGCTCGCGGCGCTTTCGGCGCCCGTTTCAGCGCGCGATCTGCCAAGGCCCGAGACGTTCACGCTCAATAATGGCCTGCAGGTCGTGGTGATTACTGATCGCCGCGCGCCTGTCGTCACGCACATGGTGTGGTACCGCGTCGGCGCCGCGGATGAGCCGCGTGGCTCTTCCGGCATCGCGCACTTCTTCGAACACCTGATGTTCAAGGGCACGCGTCAGATCGCGCCAGGTGAGTTCTCGCGCACCGTCGCGCGCAATGGCGGCGAGGACAACGCGTTCACCTCGTGGGATTACACGGCCTATTACGAGCGCATCGCGCGCGACCGGCTCGAACTCGTGATGCGCATGGAAGCCGATCGCATGCGCAATCTGCGCTTCTCGGATGAGACGTTCGCATCCGAGCGCGACGTGATAGTCGAGGAGCGGCGCCAGCGCATTGATAATTCGCCGGGCGCGGTATTGGGCGAGCGCATGCGGGCGATGCTCTATCCGCATCATCCGTACGGCACGCCAATCATAGGCTTCTTGCACGAAATCCAATCGCTGGACCGCGAAACCGCGCTTGATTTTTACAGCACATGGTACGCGCCGAATAATGCGATCCTGGTGGTCGCCGGCGATGTCGATGCGGCGGAGCTGCGCCCGCTGGTGCAGCGTTATTATGGGCGCTTGCGGCCCACGCGCGAATTGCCGGCGCGCGCATGGGTGCGGGATCCGCCGGATGTCGGGCCAATGCGCGTGACGCATCGCGATGAGAAAGTGCGTCAGCCTTCGCTGTCGCGGCTCTATCGCGCCGTCTCCTATGGCACGGACGAAGGGCGTCAATCGCACGCGCTGGATGTGGCTGTCGAAATTCTAGGCGGCTCGGAGACGAGCCGGCTTTATCGCGCCCTGGTGGAAGATCAGCGCATCGCCGTCGCCGCGCGCGCAAGCGCGAGCACGTCGGGCCTGGGCGGCGGCAGCGTTTCGATCGCGGCGACGCCGGCTGAAGGCGTAACGCTTGAGCAATTGGAAGCGGCGGTCGACGAGGTGATCGCAACGTTCCTGCGCGACGGGCCGACTGAAGCCGAATTGGCGCGCGCGAAATCCTCACTCTCGGCGGCGGCGATCTATTCGCGCGATAGCCAAGAGAGCATGGCCAACATCTATGGCGCTTCGCTCGCGCAGGGCGAAAGCATCGACGACGTCGTCAATTGGTCGAATGATATCGAGGCGATCACGCGCGATGAAGCGCTGACGATGGCGCGTGAGACTTTGGTGATTGGCTCAAGCGTCACCGGCTGGCTGCTGCCGCCGGAGGCCGCGCAATGATGCGCCGGCTCGCGCTTGCCGCGATGATCGCGTTCGCGCCCATGGCGGCGCCGGCTCAGGCGCAAGAGCGCGCGCAATCGAGCGCGGCGCGCCACGGCGTGCCGGTGCAGCGCATTGTCTCGCCTGGCGGTGTCGAAGCATGGCTCGTTTCCGACTCCACCGTGCCGATGATCGTGCTGCGCGCCTATTGGCGCGGTGGTTCCGCGATCGAGCCGGAAGCGCTCACCGGCGTCACCGGCGTGATGACCGACATGCTGACGGAGGGCGCGGGCGCTTATGACGCGAACGCCTTCAAGGAGCGGCTCGAAGAGCTCAACATGTCGCTGGGCTTCTCAGCCGGCTGGGACGGCGTCGGCATGAGCTTGGCAACGCTTAGCGAAAATCGCGATGCGGCGATCGAAATGGCGCGCCTGGCGCTGCACGAGCCGCGCTTCGATGCGCCGCCGCTGGAGCGGATCAAGCGGCAGTCGCTCGTCGGCATCCGCACGCGCGACACTAATCCAAGCTATATCGGCAATCTCGCGCTCGATCAGGCGCTTTATGCCGGTCACCCCTATGCCCGCCGCACCACGCGTGAGGGTATCAGCGCGATCACGCGTGGTGCGCTGCAGGAACGCCGTGCCACTTTGTTCAATCGCGCCACGCTGGACGTGACGATCGTCGGCGATATCGACGCGGAGAGCGCTGGCCGCGCATTGGACCAAATCTTTGGTCCGCTGCCGCAAGGCGCCGCGCCGCCGGAGCCGGCCGACGTGACGCTCTCGGCGCCGACGCCGCTGATCGTGCGCGAACTTCCGCAGCCGCAAAGTCTTGTTCTGTTCGCCGCGCCCGGCATCCAAGACGAAGACCCGGATTGGATTCCGCTGGCGGTGGCGAATTACATCGTCGGCGGCGGTGGATTTTCGTCACGGCTGATGGATCAGGTGCGCGAGCAGCGCGGGCTTGTCTATGGCATCGGCACCGGCCCATCGGTGCGCGAGCATTCGGCGCTCATTCGTGGCTCGGCGCAGACCGAGAACGCCAATGTCGCCGAAGCAATCGAGGTCACCCGTGCCGAGCTAGCGCGGATTTATCGCGATGGCGCGACGCAAACCGAGGTCAATGATGCGATCACGTATCTCACGGGTTCGTTCGCCCTTGATCTTGATAGCAACACCAAGATCGCGGGAGTTGTGCACGGCTATCAGGCGGCGGGACGCGACATAGAATATATCAATCGCCGCAACGATCTGATCCGCGCGGTCACTCTGGAAGACGTGAACCGCGTCATCCGTCGGCTCTACAATCCGGATGCGTTCACGTTTGTCGTCGTCGGTCAGCCCGAGGGGCTGGGCGAGGCTGGCGAATAGCTCGATCTTCACCCATTCCCGGATTTGCCGAAGGTTCGCGTTTATGGACCCCGGATGAATACTCGCGCATTCATCCGGGGATGGGTGAGAGTTATATGTGGTGTCGGTGCATCACATGTCGCGTGCGAGGTCTTCGTCGAATTCCGTGTCATGAGCCGCGCCCAGGCCTTGCTCGATCAGCGCGTCCCAGGTGGCCTCAGCTGTATCGGCGAAACGGAAAAGCGTGAGGTCCGCTGCATCAATCACGCCATGCTCGATCAGCTTTTCGAAATTGATGATAGAGCGCCAGTAACCCTCGTCAAATAGCACGACCGGAATCAGCGGCGCCTTGCGTGTTTGGCGCAGCGTGAGAATTTCGAACATCTCGTCCAGCGTACCGAAGCCGCCAGGGAAGACAACGAGCGCGTTGGCGCGCATCGCAAGGTGCATTTTGCGCATCGCGAAATAGTGGAATTTGAACGTCAGTTCCGGCGTTGAGTAGGCGTTCGGTTCCTGCTCGTGCGGCAAGGTGATGTTGAAGCCGATGGTCGGCGCGCCCTCGTCTCGCGCGCCGCGATTGGCGGCTTCCATGATGCCTGGCCCGCCGCCAGTGGCGATGACATTGCGGCGCATGCCGCCTTCTTCGCAAAGCGCGCCGCCGCGTTGTGAGGCGATGCGGCCGAACCGGCGCGCTTGCGCGTACCAGAACGCTGCTTGGGGCGGACCATCCGCGCGAATGCGCGCGCCGCCGAACACGACAATGGTGGAATTGATCCGCGCGGCTTTCAGAGCCTGCTCTGCTTTCTCGTATTCGAGCAGAAACCGCACGCCCCGCATGGATTCGCCGAGTAGGAAATCCTGATCCAGTGCGGCGAGGCGGAAGGTGGGGGACGCCATTTGCGCGGCGTTCGGTTTGGTTGAGTCGGTCATGCAACAACGCTAATGCGTCTGTGGCTCATAGGGGAGCGGGTGCTTCACTATGTGCTAGTTTCTGCCGAATCTCATGCCGATCCGCCGTCTGCCCCCCGAAGCCGTGAACCGCATTGCCGCGGGCGAGGTGATCGAACGCCCGGCTGCGGCTGTGAAGGAGCTGGTGGAGAACGCGCTGGACGCGGGCGCCAAGCGTGTGGCGATCCGGATCGAGCGTGGCGGGCTTGGGCTGATCTCGATCGAGGACGATGGCGGCGGGATTCCGCGCGATGAGCTGCCTCTGGCTGTCGAGCGGCACGCGACCTCGAAACTCGTCGCGGGCGATGGCGGCGATGTCGATCTGTTGAACATCTACACGATGGGGTTTCGCGGCGAGGCGTTGCCGTCCATTGGCGCTGTGGCGCGGCTTTCGATCGTGTCGAAGGCGCGTGGATCGAACGATGCCTGGTCGATCGAAGTTGAAGGCGGGGCGCTGCATCCGGTGAAGCCATCGGCTTGGGCGGCGCTGAGCGAGCACGGCACGCGCGTTGAAGTGCGCGATCTGTTCTTTGCGACGCCAGCGCGTTTGAAATTCATGAAGTCCGAGCGCGCCGAGATGATGGCGGTGTCGGACGTGGTGAAGCGCCTGGCGATGGCGCGTCCGGACGTGGCGTTTTTGCTGGAGCATGATGGACGCGCGAATTTGCGGCTGAGTGCTGAAGCTGATCCGGAGAACGAAGGTCGGCGCGCGCGGCTTGCGGCGATCCTCGGCGCCGACTTTGCGCCGAATTGCATTTTGCTGGATCAGAGGCGCGACACGGTGCGGCTCTCGGGTTTCGCCGGTTTGCCGACGTTTCATCGCGGCACGCGCGAGCATCAGCATTTGTTCGTCAATGGCCGGCCGGTGAAGGACAAGCTGATCGTGGGCGCGGTGCGCGCGGCGTATCAGGATTTGCTGGCGCGCGATCGCCATCCGGTGGCGGCGTTGTTTCTGGATTTGCCGGCGGGCGATGTGGACGTGAACGTGCACCCGGCCAAAACGGAAGTGCGTTTCCGCGACGCGGCGTTGGTGCGCGGCTTGATCGTCGGCGCGCTCTCGCACGCACTTGCGGGCGCGGGCCATCGCGCTTCGACGACGACGGCGCAGAGCGCTTTAGGCGCGGTGCGGGCGTATGAAGCGCCGCAGCCGTTTTTGCGTCCAGCGGCGCAAGCATGGGCGCTGGCCGAAGAACGCTTGGCGGCCGGCGATTTCATGATGCCGAGCGGGCGCGTTGAATCTTCCCCCGTTTACGGGGGAGGTGCTGAGCGTAGCGAGACGGAGGGGGGCATTGGCGCACTCCTCCCTCAGTCAGCTTCGCTGACAGCTCCCCCGCACGCGGGGGAGCATTACTCAGCGGCCGACGCTGAGTATTTCCCACTGGGCGCGGCGCGGGCGCAGATTCATGAGACGTATATCGTCGCGCAGACCGAAGACGGCATCGTTATCGTGGATCAGCACGCCGCGCACGAGCGGCTTGTGTATGAGCGCATGAAGCAGATGCTCGCCAATGGCGGCGTGCGGCGCCAGGCCTTGCTCATCCCCGAAGTTGTCGAGCTTGATCCAAGTGAAGCGGAAGCGCTTGCGACGCGCGCGGAAGAGCTTGGGCAATTGGGCTTGGTGATCGAACCGTTCGGGCCGGGCGCTATTCTTGTGCGAGAAACGCCAGCTTTGCTTGGACACATCGATGCGGCGGGCATGCTGAAGGATTTGGCCGATGATATCGCCGAACTCGGCGAGGCGCATGCGCTAAAAGAGCGGTTGGAAGAGGTGTGCTCTTCGATGGCCTGCCGTGGTTCTGTGCGCGCGGGGCGGCGGCTCACGGGCGATGAAATGAATGCGCTGCTCCGGCAAATGGAAGCGACACCGTTTTCCGGCCAGTGCAATCACGGGCGGCCGACCTATGTGGAGCTGAAGCTCTCGGACATCGAAAAGCTGTTCGGCCGCCGTTAGGCTCTAAATACCTTGAAAACGCCCCGATTGGATCGGTTCTGCGCTTGCGTTCGTCCGCGCGGAGGAGAACATTGCGCGTCTGAGAGGGAATGCGTCGGCCGCGCGCTTCGCGGCCATCTGGGGAATGTCATGAAAGCTTTGCTTCGTTCTGTCGCCGCAATGGCGGTGATCTGTATGGCGGCCACGCCGGCCTACGCGCAGAACCTCAACACCGGCGCCACCGGCACGCACGGCCAAGTGCGGCTGACGGCAGGTTTCGAGCCGGACCCGCATAGCGTGACGGTCGCGGCTGGCGGCGCCATCGAGGCGACGCGGGCGAACGAAAGCTGCAACGCGGGTTACATCTCGCAGCGTGCGTCTTATTCCATGCGTTACACTGCCGGCGATTTCCCGCTCTACATTTATGCTCAGTCCGACGCGGACACGACGCTCGCCGTGCGCGCGCCGAACGGCACGTGGGTGTGCGACGACGACAGCGGCGGCAATCTCAACCCGCTCGTGAGCTTCGCGAGCCCGGCCAGCGGCCGTTACCAAATTTGGGTTGGCCGCTTTGGCACGCAAAGCGAAACAGCGGCGGCGGTTCTGAGCGTCTCTGAAGTCGGCGGCGCGGAAACGCCTGTGGGCGAAGGCGCCCCGGATTTCACGCTCGATCCGGCCTACGGCACGGTTGAACTCGCGGCTGGCTTTGCGCCTGACCCGCACACGCTGCAAATCGCCGCTGGCGGCGCGTTTGACGCTTCGCAACTTGGCGGCATGTGCGTGGGCTGGGTCGCGCAGGCGCCGGATTATCGCGTGAATTGGACGGCCGGCTCTGGGCAATTGCCGCTCATCTTCTCCGTTGCTTCGGATGCCGACACGACGCTCGTGATCAACGCCGCCGACGGCAGCTGGATTTGCGATGATGACGGCGGCAACGAAGGCATGAACCCGTCGGTCTCGATCCAGAACGCACCGTCTGGCCAGTATGACATCTGGGTTGGCACCTATTCGCAGGGCGATCTGGAAGACTCGACGCTGCACGTGTCGGAAGTGTCGTCGCGCTAAACAGCGCTAAAAGCCAAGGGGAAGGCCGCGTTCCGAAAGGGCGCGGCCTTTTCTTTTACCAGCTTCCGGTATTTTGCATCGACGCCCATGGCTCCTGCGGGGCCAAGCGCTCGCCCTCCTGCAGCAGCTCGATCGAAATCCCGTCCGGCGAGCGCACAAACGCCATGTGGCCGTCGCGCGGCGGGCGGTTGATCGTCACACCCGCATCCATCAGCTTCTGGCAGAGTGCGTAGATGTCCTTCACGCGATAGGCGAGGTGTCCGAAATTGCGGCCGCCGCCATATTCGTTCTCGTCCCAATTGTAGGTGAGTTCGACCATTGGCGCCTTGCGTTCGCGCGCGAGTTCGACGTCTTCGGGCGCGGCGAGAAAGACCAGCGTGAAGCGGCCGCCCTGGTTCTCCATGCGGTTCATCTCGACGAGGCCAAGCTTGGCGCAAAAGAAATCCAGCGCGGCGTCGAGATCGCCGACGCGGATCATGGTGTGCAAATAGCGCATGAAAACTCCTTCGGCGCTTATGTAGCGCGGATTGGAGCACGCGTCTTTAGACGCGCGGCGTTGACGCGGGTCTAAAGACCCGTGTTCCATTTTACCAATGTGCGCTGACCTGCGCGCCTTCGAACAATTCAGCGATACGCCGCCGCGTGCCCTTGGTGACGCCATCGGGGAGGGCGTCCGGCGCAAAGAAGCCGCGCTCGGCGATTTCGCCTTCGCTTGAGGGGGCGCACAGGCGCCAGGCATCGAAGCGGTAAAGTGCGATGTGGTCGTTCGGGAAATTGACGTGGTTTGAGTAGAAGCCGATCAGCGTAGGCGCCGTTATGGCCTCGACGCCGCCTTCTTCCGCCATTTCGCGGGCGATGGCGTCCACTGCGGCTTCGCCGCTTTCGACGCCGCCTCCGGGCAGGTGCCAACCGGGTGCGTAGGTGTGGCGCACCAGCAGAATGCGGCCCTCGCCGTCGAGCGCTACGCCACGCACGCCCAGCGTCATGCCGCGCCGCATCCGCCACCAAGTGCGGAAAACCGGCGTGATCACAGGTTCAAAACGGAGTCTCCACTCGCTCATCGTTGTGATTTCGATCCTATCGTTTGCGCACGTTTCTGTGAAAATGGGGTTCAGAGGCGTCGTCAACTGCGGAGGAAACTTGCGTCGTGCACAGTGCGCTGTCATCCGCGCCCGCCATGAACCAAATCACCTTGCCGCCACCCAAACTGGCCGGTGGGCCATACGTTATGGGCATTCTGAATGTCACGCCGGATTCCTTCTCGGATGGAGGGCTATCGGAGGCCGCCGCGCCGCGCGGCTTGGCGATGCTCGAAGCGGGCGCCGACATCATCGATGTAGGTGGAGAATCCACGCGCCCTGGCGCTGAGCCCGTGCCCGAGGGCGAAGAGATGGCGCGCGTCATCCCGGTGATCGCCGCATTGCGCGCGGCAACCACGGCGCCGATCTCGATCGATACGATGAAGCCCAGTGTGGCGATGGCTGCAATCTCGGCCGGCGCCAGCATTTGGAACGACGTGTATGCGTTGCAAGCGCCCGGCGCGCTCGAAACAGCGGCCGCGCTGCATCGTCCCGTTGTGCTGATGCATATGCAAGGCGAGCCGCGTACGATGCAGGCGGAGCCGCGTTATGATGATGTCGTGGCCGAGGTGATTGCGTTTCTGCGTACGCGCGCGGCGGCGGCGGAAGCGAAGGGAATTGCTGACATTTGGGTCGATCCCGGCATCGGCTTCGGCAAAACGCTTGAGCACAATCTGGCGCTGCTCGGCGCGGTGGCGCGGATCAAGCGCGAGGTCGGGCGCCCGGTTTTGATCGGTGCGTCGCGGAAACGTTTCATCGCATCGATTGACGAGCGCGCGAAGAACGCCGGGAAAGATCGCGTTGGCGGCTCGGTGGCGGCGGCGTTGATCGCGGCGCAGCAAGGCGCGGAAATGGTGCGCGTGCACGACGTGGCCGAGACTGTGCAGGCGCTGAAGCTCTGGCGCGCGACGCAGAGCTAAACCCGGCGCAGATAGAGCGCGGGCACGGCATCCGTGAGCCACACTTTGTTTTCGGTGACGAAGAAGCTGTGGCCGTCGGCATGCATCCCGGCGGCGTCGATCGCGAGCAAAACCGGCTTGCCGCGGCGCGCGCCAACGCGCTCCGCGGTTTGGACGTCGGGCGACAGATGCACGTGATGACGCCGCATCTTCCGCAGGCCTTCGGTAAGAATAGCGGTGAGGAAGCGGTCGACCGTGCCGTGATATAGCGTCTCCGGCGGCTGCGTTGGCGCAAGCGCCAAGTCCACAACCACCGAATGGCCTTGCCGCGCACGAATGCGCTGTAAATCCGGTGAAAGCTCGAAACGCTGCTTATCGCTTTGTTCGACCAAGGCCAGCAGCGTGTCGATGTCGTCTGGCAAGCCATCGCGGTTCAGGGCGGTGAGGATGTGGTCCACGGCGGTCCAGCCTTGCGCATCAAGCGTCAGCCCGGCCGCGTCGGGCTGATGCCGCAGCCAGTACGAAAGCGTCTTGGAAATGCGGACATAGTCGGCCATGTGAAGGCTCATGGCACAAGTGCACGCAAAACCCAAAGGCCGCGTTCTCATCATCGCTGGTTCGGATTCCGGCGGCGGCGCGGGCATTCAGGCCGACATCAAGACCGTAACCGCGCTGGGCGGTTACGCGATGACAGCGATCACCGCGATCACGGTGCAGAACACGCTCGGCGTCACCGGCGTGCACGCGGCCCCGACCGAGATCGTCAAGGCTCAGATCGAGGCGGTGGTGGGCGATCTGGGTGCTGATGTGTGGAAACTCGGCATGCTGGGCTCGGCCGATCACGTGCGCACGGTGCTGGACGCCTGGTATGCGGTGGGTGATGGCGCGCCCGTCGTGCTGGACCCGGTGATGATCGCCAAGGGCGGCGCATCGCTGCTGGCCGGAGACGCCGTGGAGGTGATCCGTGATCAACTCCTGCCGATCGCCGCGATCGTCACGCCCAACGCGCCGGAGGCGGAGGCGCTGACCGGTGTGGAGGTGCGCGATCTGGATGGGCAGATCAACGCGGCGGAAATTCTGGTTGAACAGCTCGGCGCGTTTTCCGCTCTGGTGAAGGGTGGCCACGTTGAGGGCGAGATCATTCGCGACGTACTGCTGACGCGCGAGGGCTATCGCGTGTTCGAGGGCCCGCGCATCGAGACGCGCGCCACGCATGGCACGGGCTGCACGTTGGCGTCCGCCATCGCCGCGCACATGGCGCAGGGAAGCGTCATCGAGCCCGCGGTCGAGAAGGCGCGGGAATATTTGCTGGAAGCGATCCGCCACGCGCCGGGCTTGGGCCAGGGCCACCAGCCGCTTGGCCATGGCTGGCCGTGCAAGCTCGCCTAACAGGCGAGCGCGCTTCACCCTTGAACGGGGTTGGCGCTGGCGCCCGCCCACGCCACCTTGCATAGGTGGAGCCCATGAAAATCTGGATCGTGCACGCCTTCACGGATCGCGTTTTCACCGGCAACCCGGCTGCGGTGGTGCCGCTGGAACGCTGGCTGCCTGACGGCGTGCTTCAAGCCATCGCCACTGAGAACCGGCTAAGCGAAACTGCGTTCGTGGTCCCGACCGGCCTTAAGGGCAATTACCAGTTGCGCTGGTTCACGCCCGCGACCGAGGTGCCGATCTGCGGCCACGCTACGCTTGCGGCTGGGGCGATGATTTTGAGCGAACTCGATCCATCGCTTGAGGTGGTCGTGTTCGATAGCCACGCCGGCGCGCTGATCGTGCGCAATACGCCGGAGGGCTACACGCTTGATCTGCCGCGCAAGCAGCGCAGCCCATGGACGCCGGATGACAGCGTGAGCGCGGCGCTGGGCGGCGTTGAGATCGTTGACGCGTTTGTCGGCGAATACGCCAATGTCGTGCTCGACAGCGAGGCTGATCTTATCGCGCTGAAGCCGGATATCGCCGCGATCAACACGACGATCCGCGGGCCGCGTCAGGGCTGTCTGGTCGTTACTGCGCCCGCGGATGAGGGCAAGCCGTACGATTTCGCGCAGCGCTTCTTTGCGCCGGGTGCGGGCGTGGATGAAGACCCGGTCACCGGCTCCGCGTTCGCGGACACAGCGCCTTATTGGTGCGATCGCTTCGATCTGGAGAGCGTTGTCGGCAGTCAAGCGTCGCGCCGTGGCGGCTTCATCCGCGCGATCCAGACGTTATCGAGCGTACGCTTGCTGGGGCAGGTGGCTGTGTATCTACGTGGTGAACTCGATTCCTCTCTCGCGCGTCTGCACAACCGGGTCGAGGATCATCCCGAGGCGCCGAAGCGCAAGAAGCGGCGTGAACGCAAAGCCAAGCAGCTGCCGGCGATCTTCGAGGATCCGATGCTGCCCGGCTTAGAAAACCCGTCGCCGCCAACCTCGCATCCCGCGCCGCCGGAAGAGCCGCCCGCGCCGCGCATCGTGGTGAGCGAGAAATAGCTGACGCTGCGGTCGATCTATTCGACGCATTGCAAAAACTCCCAAACGCAGGCAGGTGGTAATTGGGCCATCCGCTCCCAACGGCGGACGCTCATCTGTGAGGATGGGAGACAGTTTGATGAATACCCCCGCTACGCCGGCTTTGCGACCGGCTGACCCCCGCTTTTCGTCGGGACCCACCAAAAAACGCCCTGGCTGGACGACGGATGCGTTGAAAGACGCCGCCCTCGGCCGTTCGCATCGCGCGAAGCCCGGCAAAGCCAAGCTCAAGGAAGCGATCGATCGCACGCGCGCCATTCTTGGTGTGCCGGCCGATTTCAAGATCGGCATCGTGCCCGCGTCTGATACGGGCGCGATCGAGATGGCGATGTGGTCGATGCTCGGCGTGCGGCCGGTCGATATCTTCGCTTGGGAAAGCTTTGGCGAAGAATGGGTGACGGACGCCAAGCAGCTCAAGCTGGATTTCAAGGCGCACACAGCCGGTTACGGCGCGTTGCCTGACTTGGGCGCGGCGCGTAAGGACGCCGACATTATCTTCACGCAGAACGGCACGACGTCGGGCGTGAAAGTGCCGAATTTCGATTGGATCGCCGCCGATCGCGAAGGCATCACCATCAATGACGCGACCAGCGCCGTGTTCGCGCAAGCGATCGATTGGTCGAAGTGCGACGTGACGACGTTCTCTTGGCAGAAGGTGCTGGGCGGCGAAGGCGCACACGGCATGCTGATCTTGAGTCCGCGCGCGATTGCGCGGCTGGAGAGCTACACGCCCGATCGGCCGCTGCCGAAGATTTTCCGCCTCACCAAGAAGGGCAAGGCCGATCTCGAAATCTTCGAGGGCTCGACCATCAACACGCCGTCCTTGCTGGCGACGGAAGATTATATCGATGCGCTGAAATGGGCGGAATCGCTTGGCGGTTTGGAAGCGTTGCAAGCGCGCGCAAATGCTAACGCGAAAGTGTTGGCCGATTGGGTGGCGAAAACCGATTGGGTCGATTTCCTCGCCGCTGATCCGGCGACGCGCTCGAACACGAGCGTGTGCTTGAAAGTGGTCGATGCGCGCGTGACCGGCTTGAGCGAAGAGGCGCAAGCCGAGTTCGCGAAGAAGCTGGCGGCATTGCTGGAGAAAGAGGGTGTGGGCCTCGATATGGGCTCCTATCGCTCGGCACCTCCGGGTCTGCGCATCTGGTGCGGCGGCACGATCGAAGCGTCCGACGTTGCAGCGCTCACGCCGTGGATCGAATGGGCGTTTGCAGCGCTCGTCGCTGAGTTGCCCGTTTAGCGCACCCCCTCCCCGCGAGGGGAGGGGGCAGGGGGCGGGGCGAAGCGCCGCCGTCCCCGGATTAAGAGCGAACACGCATCACAGGAATCACAACACGACAAACGTCCGTGTTTCTCCCCACCCCCTGCCCCCTCCCCTCGCGGGGAGGGGGATATGGAGCACTCAATGCCAAAAGTTCTGATCAGCGATGAACTCAGCGAAGCCGCCGTCGAGATTTTCCGTTCGCGCGGGCTTGAAGTGGATTTCCAACCGAAGCTTGGCCCGGACGCGGCCAAGCTGAAGGAGATCATCGGCAATTATGATGGCCTGGCCATTCGCTCGGCCACGAAAGTGAAGCCGGACATCATCGCCGCGGCGAAGAATTTGAAAGTGATCGGCCGCGCCGGCATCGGCGTTGATAACGTCGATATTCCGGCCGCGACCGCGCGCGGCATCGTCGTGATGAACACGCCGTTCGGCAATTCGATCACGACGGCCGAGCACGCGATCGCGCTGATGTTCGCGGCGGCGCGTCAACTCGCGGCGGCGGATGTCAGCACGCAAGCCGGCAAGTGGGAAAAGAACCGCTTCATGGGTGTGGAGCTCTACGCCAAGACGCTCGGCCTCATTGGCTGCGGCAATATCGGCGGCATTGTCGCCGATCGCGCGCTCGGCCTGAAGATGAAGGTCGTCGCGTATGACCCGTTCTTGAGCCAAGAGCGCGCGGTGCAGATTGGTGTTGAGAAGGTTGAGCTGGAAGAGCTTCTCGAGCGTGCGGACGTGATCACGCTGCACGTGCCGATGACCGAGAAAACCAAGAACGTGCTTTCGCGCGAAGCTTTGGCCAAGACCAAGAAGGGCGTCATCATCGTCAACGCCGCGCGCGGCGGCTTAGTGGATGAAGCCGCACTCCGTGAAGCGCTGGAGAGCGGCCATGTCTCGGCGGCGGCGTTCGACGTGTTCACGGTGGAGCCGGCGAAGGACAACGTGCTGTTTGGCGCGCCGAATTTTATCGCCACGCCGCACCTCGGCGCCTCGACCAACGAAGCGCAAGAGAATGTCGCGCTGCAGGTGGCTGAGCAGATGAGCGATTATCTGCTGACGGGCGCCGTCACCAACGCGCTCAACATGCCGTCGATTACGGCCGAAGAAGCGCCGCGCCTGAAGCCGTTCGCGGCGCTCGCGGAAAAGCTTGGCGCGTTCGCGGGGCAGATCGTTGATGAAGGCTTGGAAGAGGTTGAGATCGAGTACGAGGGCGAGGTCGCCAAGCTCAACATGAAGCCGCTGACGGCTTCGGTGCTGGCGGGTCTGTTACGGCCGCTACTGCAAGACGTAAACGTAGTCTCCGCGCCGGCGCTGCTGAAAGAGCGCGGCGTGCCGTTGACGGAGAGTGTGCGCGAAACCTCGCCGATCTATGACAGCCTCATCCGCATCAAGGTGAAGACCGGCGGCAAATGGCGCACGCTCGCGGGCGCTGTGGTCGCGGGCCAGCCGAAGATCGCCGAAGTGAAGGGCATGCAGCTCGAAGCGCATTTCCATCCGGTCATGTTGTTCGTGAACAATTCGGACAAGCCGGGCTTCATCGGCGCGCTCGGCACCATGCTCGCGGACGCCAAGATCAACATCGCCACCTTCCACCTTGGCCGCGAGGGCGAGGGGCAGGACGCGATTGCGCTGGTTGGCGTCGATCAAGTGATCACGGACGAAATGCTGGGGCGTATCAAAGCGCTGCCGCAGGTGCGCTACGCGAAAGTTCTGCGCTTCTAAGGAACTTGACCGCAACGTCGGCGTTCATCCCCTCAGCCGTGCCTTCGGCGCGAGGGGATGTTGTGATGAAGCTGAAGCTATTTTGCTCGACGCTGTTGCTGGCTGTCGCGGGATTGGCCGCGCCCGCATCAGCGAAGGTGGAAGAAATCCGCGTGGGTGTCGTCGGCAATATTCGTGATGACCATGGCGAGATCGTTGAAGGCAAGCACGAGGGCGCCAATGTCGAACTCGACATTGTGTCGTCGTCGCCGGACTTTTTGAACATTATCGGCTCGCCGCGCCCATATCTGATGGGATCGATCGCGACCGATGGCGATGGCGTCAATTTCGGCGGCGTCGGCGTGTTGTGGCGCTGGGAGTTCGCGGACGGCTGGGCGCTGGAGCCGGGCTTTGGCTACATCGTTCACGACGGCGAGATCGATAATCCGTACACGCCCGGCACGCCGGATGCGGCGGCCTTCGAGGCCGACAACCAGCTGCTCGGCTCGCGCGATTTGTTCCGCACCACCTTCGCGCTGGAGCGTGAGTTCGGCGATCGTTTCGCGGCCCAACTCTATTGGCAACATATGAGCCACGGCCAAATTCTCGACAGTGGCCGCAACCAAGGTCTTGATTATGTGGGCCTGCGCTTCTCCTACCGGCTCGATCCCGATCCCGCGGACTAAGGCGCTTCCCTTGGCCGGGCGTGCCGGTCTAGTTTGGTTTGTCCATCAGGGGAGGCGGAGTCGATGCGGGGAACGTTTGCGGGCATCGCGGCCTTTGGCGCGGCCATGGCTTTGGCGCCGGCGGCGCGCGCGGGCGTCGATGAAGTCCATGTCGGCGTGATGCAGCACAATATCTGCGTCACCAATTGCAAGAACGCCGACAAGGAAGATGGCCCCAACGTCGAGTTTCAAGTCTCGTTCGACTCGCCCTCGTTTCTGAATTGGGCCGGCTCGCCGCAGCCCTATGTGATGGCGTCGGTGAACACGCAGGGCGCCACAAGTTTCGGCGGCTT
Source organism: Caulobacterales bacterium (assembly GCA_017303355.1). GTDB lineage: Bacteria > Pseudomonadota > Alphaproteobacteria > Caulobacterales > Aquidulcibacteraceae > Vitreimonas. Next base: position 22,595 of record JAFLCU010000004.1, read on the forward strand.
CGGCCTCGAATGGCGCTGGGATTTCGCCGATGGCTGGGCGCTGGAGCCGGGCGTGGGCTACGTTGTGCATGATGGCGAGGTCGACAATCCATATGCGAACGGTTCACCGGAGGCGGCCGCCTTCGCGGAAGAACACGTGCTGCTAGGCTCGGAAGATCTCTTCCGGACCTCGCTGGCGCTGACGCGCGATTTCGAAGGCCCGTGGGAGGCGCAAATCCTCTTCCAGCATCTCAGCCACGGCCAAATCCTGGGCAATGGCCGCAATCAGGGCATGGATCAGGTCGGCGTTCGCTTCGGCTACCAGTTCGGCGAATAAGCCCGTAAGCTGCGCGCCGCTCCAGAAGGGGGATGGCGATGGCGCAAGCATATCATCTGCAAGAGCGGTTTGAACGGCCGGGCCCGAAACGCATCTTGGCGCTCGATGGCGGCGGCGTGCGCGGCTTGCTTACGGTGGGCATGCTGGCGCAGCTCGAGGCGCATTTGCGTCAGCGCTACAACAAGCCCGATATGCGCCTGTGCGAGTATTTCGATCTGATCGGCGGCACCTCGACCGGCTCGATCATCGCGACCGGCCTCGCGCTCGGCATGAGTGTCGCGGATATTTCCGCGCTCTACAAAACCGTGATCCCAAAAGTATTCAAGCGCTGGTGGCTGCAGGGCATGGGCGTGTTCGCGCCGATGTTCGTCGCCGGCCCGCTGACGAAGGCGCTGAAGGCCGAGTTTGAGGGGCGCACGCTGGAGTCCGGCGATCTCAAATGCGGCTTGGCCATTCATTGCAAGCGCATTGACACCGGCAGCGCATGGATTTTGGTCAACCATCCGCGCTGGAAATATTTCTCGCAGAATTCCGGCTTCCGCTTGCGCGACATCGTGCAAGCGAGTGCGGCCGCGCCGCATTATTTCAAAGGCGTGATGTTGCGTTTGCCGGTGCCTGGCGATGCCGACCGCAGCATTGACGCGTTCGTCATCGATGGCGGCGTGGCGGGTTACAACAATCCGGCGATGGAACTGGCGCTCGCGGCCACCGATCCCGCCTATGGCTTCAATTGGAAGTCCGGCAAGGACAATCTCTACATCCTCTCGCTGGGCACGGGCTTCTTCCGTGAACGCCTCAACGCCAGGCAATACGCGAGAAAGACGTTTGTCGGCCAAACGCTGAACGCGTTGCGCGGCATGATCCATGACGTTTCGCTGCAGCAAATCGCCTACATGCAATCGATCTCGGAAACGCAGAAGCACTGGTTCATCAATACCGAGAAGGGCGATCAGCCGACTGCGCCGTATCTGGCGACCGAGCCTGTGCTGCATTTCCAGCGCTATGATGCGCGCATCGAACAGGTCGACGCCGACAAGCGCTTGCCGGAGCACGCACAGAAGCTGCTGAACCGTGAATTGGACGATGCCGAGATCAAGTGTCTGGCCGAGATCACCAATTCACAGGAAGCGAATCTAGCGCTGCTTGACGACATTGGCCATCGCGCCGGCGCCTATTTCCTGAGTGTCGCCGCGCCGCCCGCGAAATTCGACGTTTAGGCCGCGGCAAAGGCGTTGGCGGCGTGTTTTTGCGCTGTTGGCGGCTTGCCTCTCCCGGTGAACAGCGTCAGGAAACGCGAAGAATTTGCAACGCGGGCCGCACGCGCCCGGCGGGGATAAGGCATGTCCGGCGTAGTGGTTGTCGGCGCCCAATGGGGCGATGAGGGCAAGGGTAAAATCGTCGATTGGCTCTGCCATCGCGCCGATGTCGTGGTGCGCTTCCAGGGCGGCCACAATGCCGGCCATACGCTGGTCGTCGACGGCAAGGTCTATAAGCTGGCGCTGCTGCCGTCTGGCCTCGTGCAGGGCAAGCTCTCCATCATCGGCAATGGTGTTGTCGTCGATCCGTGGGCGCTGGTGAGCGAGATCGAGAAGATCAGTGCGCAGGGCGTGGCGATCACGCCGGACCTGCTGGTGCTCTCCGATCAAGCCAGCCTCATCCTTCCGTTCCACCGTGATCTCGACGCCGCGCGCGAGGCGCAGGCGGGCGTCGCGTCGATAGGCACCACCAAGCGGGGCATTGGTCCCGCTTATGAAGATAAAGTGGGGCGCCGCGCGATCCGTGTCGCCGATCTTGCCGATCCCGATTCCATCGCGTGGAAGATCGAACGCCTCACCGCGCACCATAATGCGCTGCGCAGCGGCCTGGAGCTGCCGGAGATCGACGTCGACGCGCTAAAGAAGGAATTGGCGGAGATCGCGCCGAAAGTGCTGCTATTCGCGCAGCCGGCGTGGCGCGTGCTCGACCATGCGTTTCAGCAATCGAAGCGCGTGTTGTTTGAAGGCGCGCAGGGCGTTCTGCTCGATGTGGATCACGGCACTTATCCGTTCGTCACCTCGTCGAACGTGGTGGCGGGGCAGGCGTCGGCGGGTTCGGGCGTCGGTCCCGGTAAGATCAGCTACGTGCTGGGCTTGGTGAAGGCCTACACCACGCGCGTTGGCGGCGGCCCGTTCCCGACGGAACTCAATGATGATGTCGGCAAGCGCCTTGGCGAAGTTGGCCATGAATTTGGCACCAATACCGGCCGGCCACGCCGCTGTGGCTGGTTTGACGCCGTGCTTGTGCGTCAATCGATTGCGCTTTCGGGAGCCGATGGCATCGCGCTCACCAAGCTCGACGTGCTCGATGGTTTCGACGAGATCAAAATCTGCACTGGCTACAAATTGCACGGCAAGGTGATCGACTACCTGCCCGCCGCGCTGAAGGATCAGCAGGCGGTCGAGCCGATCTATGAAACGCTCGACGGCTGGAAGAAGACGACGCGCGGCGCACGCTCTTCGAAAGACCTGCCCTCGAAGGCGATCAAATACATCCGCCGCATCGAGGAATTGATCGGCTGCCCCGCCGCGATCGTTTCAACAAGCCCGGAGCGCGAGGACGTGATCCTCATGCGCGACCCGTTCAAGGCGTAGCCGAAGCCGCGATTCGCCCCGCGCCGGGCGCCCTTCGCCTGTGGCGCGAGCGGGTTGAGGCTCCCCTAACCCGGCCGGACCCGCTAGTCTTGCCGCTGATTTGCGGAGGGAAGGCATGTCGGACGGCAATGGCGAGGGGCGGGGCGCGTCGGGACGGCGCTTCAACCTCAACATGGACGACGCCCGCGCCCGTGCGCAGGAGGCGCTGCACAAGTCGGAATTCATTCTCTCGCGCGCCTATGGCCTGTTCCGCGACCCCAAGAAGGAATGGGAGCAGATCAGGGACGAGGAGACGTCGATCCCGAATATTCTGCTGGGCTATGTCGCGCCGCTTGCGGCTATCCCGCCGGTCTGTGATCTGATCGGCTCGACGCTCTTTAACTCTGCGCTTTCGGGCGACGTCGGCGCGGCGTTGATCCGTGCGGTGATCACCTGGCTGGTCAGCGTCGCACTCGTGTTCATGCTCGGCATTCTGATCAACGCGGTGGCGCAGAATTTCGATGCCGATCGAAGCGAGATCGCGGCGCAGAAGGTGGCGGCCTATTCGCTGACGCCGTCATTCCTTTCCGGGGTGTTTTCGTTGTGGCCGCCGCTCTGGTGGATTTCCCTATTCGCGCTCGCGGCCATGGTGTTCCTCATGTATCGCGGTTTGCCGATCTTGATGAAGGCGCCGGAAGATCGCGCGTTGGGCTATGCCGGCACGGTCACGGTCGCGGCGATGGTGGCGGCGATCATTCTATTCTCGCTGGCCAGCTGCGTGACCTGAACCGCAAGAGGGGGTCGGCATGAGCGCTGAAGCCACGGAGACCACGGCGCCCGCACCCCCAGTGCGTGTCTTTAATCTGTTGCTGCGCCCGCAAACCGAGTGGGACCATATCGCGGGCGAGCAAGCGACGACCCGCGGGCTCTATGTCGGCTACCTTGCGCCGCTAGCGCTGCTTGCGGGCATATGCGGCTTCGTCGGCGTGTCGGTGTTTGGCGCCTCGGCGCACGGCGTCAGTGTACGCGTGCCGATGTTGCTGGGCGCCACGGGGGCGGCGCTCAATGTGGTGCTGACGCTGCTTGGCGTCTTTGCGCTTGGTCTCATCATCAATCGTCTTGCGCCGTACTTGCGCTCCGCGCCCGATCAAATTCAAGCGCACAAGCTCGCCGTCTATTCGGCGACGCCGCTCTTCATCGCCGGCATATTCACGATCCACCCGGCGCTCGCTTGGCTCTCGCTGGTATGGCTCTACGCGCTTGTGCTTCTGTTTATGGGGCTGCCGCGCGTGATGAAGACGCCGGAGGAGCGCGAGATTGGCTTCTTCCTCGCGATGGTGGCGCTCTCCATGATCGTGTTCCTCGCCGTCGGCGGTTTGCGCAACGCCGCGCAACAACAGATCGGCAATCTCGCCCGCGCGCTAAACACAGAGCAACAGACGCCGGAAGCGTTGGCCGCGCCGGCGGCGGGGCGCGTAAGTCTGCCCGGCGGCGTGAGCGTCGATGCGGCGGCGTTCGAGCGCGTGGCGCGCGCGCAGGATGCACGCGGTGTGATGGCCGCCGACCCGGAGCGGCTGCAGGCGCAATTGCCAAGCTTGTTGCCCGGCGGCTTTGCGCTGGAGTCGGCCGAGAGCGAAGCAGTGGCCGGACTTTCGCAAGCGCAGGGACGCTATCGTAGTGGTGAAGCGCGCATGATCGTGACGATCGCGCATCTGCCTTCGATGGCGACGTTTGCCGCGACCGCGCAAGATGCACCGGCGCAAAGTGCGGCGGCCTATGCACGCGCCACCAGTATTGACGGCCGCATCTTCCTTGAAGAGGCCGGCGAGGGCGATGCGACCGCGCTCTATGCGGTGGTCGGGCGCGGCGTTTCTCTGAGCGCGCGCGGCGAGGGCATAACGGTCGACCAAGCACGCGCAGCAGTGGAGACGATCTCAGTCCAGCGCCTCGAGAACGAATTCCGAAGCTAGCCGCGTTCCGGCGCGGCGTTGCGACGGCCGGCGAGCAATTGCGCGCAATTGGCGTCCTCGGCGAGGCCGGCGTCGACGAAGGGCAGAATGGCCGCGATCGGCGCGACGAGCGTGGCGAGCAACGCCGAAAGCCCGCCTTGATCCAACGCGTCTTCCGCTTCAACGCCCACGCGCGGCTGGCGCAAGCGCCCCTCGATTGAGATTGGCGCGGCGACGCGGATGAGACGGATTTCCTTCGGCTCGCCTTGAATGTTCAAGTCCATCGTTTCGTTGCGCAGGTTCACGGTTCCGCCGCCACCGATCAGCACCGTTTCAGTGTCGATCACGAATGTTCGCGAGCGGGCGATGCCGTTCGTCACCGTAAAGCTAGCGACGCCGCATCGTATGGCGATCTGGCTTTGGTCGTCGCTCAGCAACAGCCCGAGCCCGCGCGTGACATTGATGCCGGTGAGCTCGGCGAAAGCTTCGCGCACCTCGCCGGACGGCGTGACCAGCACCACCTCGCCATTGGCGTTGGCGGCCGCTTCGCGCACCGAGGCGCCTGTACCGCTGAGCCGCGCGCGTCCGACCAGCGCGCCCGTGACTGGCGGCTCGCCGCTGAACGCGAGGATTGATTCCAGTCGCGCGTCGCGCAAGCGCATGTCGATATCGACGCGCGGCGTTTCCTGGCGCGCATTGATGGAAGCCGCGCCGCCAAGACGGCCTTGGCGCAATTCCAGCTGTAGCGGGTCGAGCCGCAGCAGGCCGTTGTCGAGGTTGACATCGACGCTGAGGCCGCGCAGCGGGAAGCGATCGCTGCGCACACGTGTCGCGCGATAGGAGACGCGCGCATCCATGTTGCGCACGCGGCTGATGTCGAGGCGCGCGTCGGGCAGGATGCGGCCTTGCGCTTCGAGTTGCGCCGCGACCGCGCGCTGTTCGGGCGACGCGGTTTCGCGCGTCGATGGCGCGCCGCCGAGCACGGCGAGCAAATCGTCAAAATCGAGCGCGTTCGAACGGAAATCGCCATCGAGGAAGAGGCGGTCATTGCGCTGACGGGTGGCGGTGAAGGCGCCCTGCAAGTCGCTGTCGCCGACGCGGCCTTGCAGGTTGGGCATGCCGTAGCGCTGGCCGTTGCGTTCGACGCGGCCGGTGAGGTTGTAGGGGGGCGTGTTCGGCAGGGCGAGGCCGATGAGCGGATAGAGGTCAGCCAGATCGGAGCCGCGCGCGCGAATGTCCGCGCCCCAGACGCCAAAATCGAACGGGCGATTGATCGCGCCCGCGGCCTCGATGTGGGTGGCGCCGGCATGAACCTCGGCGACGAAATTGTATGGGCGATCGCGGCGCACATTGAGCAGCGGCGCGCCGCTCAATTCGATCGTGAACGGGCGGCGATTGATGCGGCCTTCGCCGTTGAGTTCGAACCGGCCGGGATTGCGGGCGTCGGCGCTTTCTTGCGTGGTGAAGGTCGCGTCGAGCACCAAATTGCGCTTGTCGTCCTGAAATTCGACCCGGCCATTGCGCAGCGCGAACTCGCGGATGGCGGGCAGATTGAATTGACGGCCGCGGCCGGCGTTCGGGCCTGCCGACCAATTCGAGTCGCCTTCAGCGCTGCGATAGAGCGCGACATTGGCGCCATCGAGATCGAGACGCACGATGTCGAAGCGGCCGACAAAGAGTGGCAACAAGCGTACGGAGACCTCCGCGTTCTGTACCTCGGCAAACGCGCCGCGCCCACGGAAGCGCGCGGGATTGCCGATGCTGAGGCCTTGCACGTTGGCCTCTGGCGTCCACGACCACGGATTCACGTCGAGATCGCCGCGAATGACGATCTCGCGGCCGGTCGCGGCGGAGGCGAAGCGCCCGATGGGGCCGCGCAACGCGTTCCAATCAGCGAAGGTGAGAAAGAGAACCAGCGTCAGCGCCAGCGCGCCGAAAATACCGCCGGCCCACATGCCGATGCGCGGCCACGGCGCGGCGCGAAGTCTGCCACGTACGTGCGCGCCGAAGCGCTTGAGCAACGCGCCCGCGCGTGTCGCCGCGCTCTTTAAGCGCGAGGTGAGGGTGTTCAAAGACAAGGCGTTGTTCCGGTTCGATTTTTGAACGCGTGGTGTAAAATCGAGTTCCGGCGGCGCGGTGATCGGCGCTCAAGCTTGATTTCGCGCAACATTCGCGTTTTGCGCGCGTGCGATGTATCAAACGCCATCCTTCGCCGTGACCCGAACGGCGCGAGCGTGCGAAGGCGCAACCCCGCTTGGTCAAATGCATCGGTTCCTTTTGGAGAACCGCCATGACAGCAAAACGCAACGGCGCGCGTCAGACGCCGGATTTACTCGCTCCGTTGAATGCAAGGTCGTTCGCGGCTTCACAGCGCCTCGCGTTGGAAGGGGCGCGCTTCTGGGCGCGGCGCATGCACGCGTACGCGGATCAGATGGAGGCGTTGTTCAGATGCACGTCCGCCGACGATCTGATGAAGGCGCAGCGCGGCTTCATCGACCGCATGCAGCAGGACTATGCCGAGGAGAGCGCGGCGTTCACGCAATTGCTGTCGACGAGCGGCGAAGACAAATCGCCGGAAGCTTAGCGTAAAACTCGAACGCTGCCCCTCGTCATTCCGGGATTGCGAAGCGATACCCGGAACGACGAGGGATGCGAGACCTTAAGCGCCAGCTTCCGCCAGCAAGCCGCGATCGGCGGCGACTTTCTTCATCGCCTTTTGCAGCTTCTCGAACGCGCGCACCTCGATTTGGCGCACGCGCTCGCGGCTGACGCCGTATTCCTTGGAGAGGTCTTCCAGGGTCGCCGGCTCATCCTTCAAGCGGCGCTCCTGGATGATGTGGCGCTCGCGATCGTTCAGTTCGCCCATGGCCTCTTGCAGCAAGCTCATCCGCGCGTCGAATTCCTCGGTTTCGGCGAGGCGCGTTTCCTGCGTGCCTTCGGCTTGGTCGTCGGCGAGCCAATCCATCCATTCGCTGTCGCCTTCGCCGCCGGCGCCGCCGATCGGAGCGTTGAGCGAGGCGTCGCCGCCGCCGCTCATGCGCCGGTTCATGGAAACGACCTCTTCTTCCGTCACCGCGAGCTTGTGGGCGATGGAGGCGACGTGCTCGGGTTTCAGGTCGCCCTCTTCGAGCGCGGCCATCTCGCCCTTCATGCGGCGGAGATTGAAGAACAGCTTCTTCTGCGCGGCGGTGGTGCCCATTTTCACGAGCGACCACGAGCGCAGGATGTATTCCTGGATCGAAGCGCGGATCCACCACATGGCGTAGGTGGCGAGGCGGAAGCCCTTATCGGGATCGAATTTCTTGACGGCCTGCATCAAGCCGACATTGCCCTCGGAGATCACCTCGCCGATCGGCAGGCCGTAGCCGCGATAGCCCATCGCGATCTTGGCGACGAGGCGAAGGTGAGAGGTGACGAGCTTGTGCGCGGCTTGCGTGTCGCCGTGTTCCTGCCAGCTCTTCGCCAGCATGAATTCCTCCTCCTTCTGGAGCATCGGAAACTTCCGGATCTCGGAAAGATACCGTTGCAATCCTTGCTCAGGAGAGAGTGCGAGCGTCAGCGCGGTGGAAGCCATAATGTGTAGAACCCCTCATTGCGACGGGCGATCGGGTCTATCTCTCATACGCTCGAGAGGGCGGCCCGGTTGCCGTCACGCTTGCTAATATAGGGAGCGGTTCAAGACTTTGCCGGAACGGCGGCGCCTTGCCTAAATCGGTCGAGCAACGCCCCACTTGACTTGGAACATATCAAGAACCCGATGATTCGGCAAATGAAATGAAATCAATCCCTAGAATCGGGACCGTGAACATTCGCGAACCACCCCATAGGGGTTGATTCGCTCCCGCCGCGGCGGGGTGGGTCAGCGGCGCACAGGCGCGTGCTGAAACGTCTCGGCCAACGCCCAAAGCGCCAGCCCCGCCGTCAATCCGGCTAGGCCCCAGCGGGTCGCCATGTCGAAGCTGGACAGGAACACTTGGTGCTGGGAGTCGGCGATGTTCATCCACACCGCGTGGACGCGGCCGTCGCCTGGATCGGCCATGCGCGGCAGCGTGTTGAACATGCGCACCTCGTTCAGCGTGAACAGCAACAGCCCCGCCAGAGCCGCGAGCACGCGCTCGACGTCCGCTAACATCTTCATGAAATTCCGCCCGAACCTTACCGCGCGCCCAGAATAGCGCGCCTCGCGATCCGGCCGCAAAGCGAAGCCGCATGTTCCGCGCTGGAACTCAGAGCTTGCGCAGGATCGTGAGCAACTCGGCCATGTCGGCGGGCAATGCGCTTTCGAAGCGAAGCTCTTCGCCCGTCACCGGATGGACGAAACCCAACACCGCCGCGTGCAACGCCTGGCGCGGGAACGCGGCCACCGCGTCGGCGGCTTCGTCGGCGTGCGGGCCTTCGGTTTTGAACGCGCGCTGCTTGCCATAGAGCGGGTCGCCGATCAGCGGGCAGCCGAGATGCGTGAGGTGGGCGCGGATTTGGTGGGTGCGGCCGGTGTGCAGACGGCACTCCAGCAAGGCGGCGGCGGGTTGGCCGATTGAGGCGCCGGCTTGCTGGCCGTAGGTCTCGATCGTCCAGTATTGCGTGATCGCAAGCTTGCCGGCTTCCGTGTTCGGATCGCGCGCGACCACGTATTTGCGCCGATCCTCGTTGGAGCGCACGAGGCGGTTTTCGATCGTCGCCACGCGCTCCTTCGGCGCGCCGCGCGTGACCGCGTAATAGACGCGCTCGAGATCATGCTTGGCGAAGAGCTTGGCGAGGCCGTGGTGGGCCGCGTCGTGCTTGGCGACGACGACAAGCCCGGTCGTGTCCTTATCGATGCGGTGCACGATGCCGGGGCGCGCGACGCCGCCGATGCCGGAGAGGCTCTCGCCACAATGCGCCAGCAGCGCGTTCACGAGCGTGCCGCGCATCGAGCCGGGCGCCGGGTGCATGGCCATGCCGCTGGCTTTGTCGATGACGATCAAATGCGCGTCCTCGAACACGACATTGATCGGCAGCGTTTCAGGTTGCGGCGCGGCCGGCTCCGGGGGCGGCAGGATGAGCTCATACCGGCCGCCGGCGCGCGGCTTGTCCTTGGCGTGCGTCACCGGCGCGCCGTCGACGCTGAGTTTACCGGCGCCGATCAATCCCTGCACCCGCGAGCGCGAGAGATCAGGCCAGAGTTTCCCCAGCCACGCATCGACGCGATCGCCGGCGTCGGCGGGCGCGATCGCCTCGCGCAACTCGCCAGTCTCCAAATCTTCGTCTTGGTCGGACATTTGGCCCCTCCATAGCGACTTGCGTGGCCGGAGCTAGTCCCCATAGTGCGTGCGGGAGGACGCGGGATACGCCGATGAAGCGGGCGCTGATCATATTGGCCGTGCTGGTCGCGGCGGCGGCGCTTTATGTGGGCGCCTTCCTGACCGTGAATCACCAAGTCTCCGCCGAGGTCGCCGATCTCGAGCGTAAGCCGGCCGCTGAGCTCAGCGAAGCGGGCGACGCCTTGGACATTCTGATCTGGAACGTCGGCTATGGCGGGCTGGGCGCCGGCAGCGATTTCGTCTCCGATGGCGGCGAGCATTTGTTTCCGCCGTCGCGGCGCGCGGTGCGCGAGAACGTGGCCGGCATCGAAGCGTTTCTGGCGACGCAGAACGACGCCGACGTCGTCATCATGCAGGAGACCGCCGGCGCCGGGCCGGTGAATTATTGGGTCGATGTGCGCGGGCGTGCTGAGCACGTGCTGCGCGATCGTGACAACACCTTCTTCTCCGATTTCAAAACGCGCCTGCTGCCGTGGCCTTTGCACTTGGAGCATGGGCAGGCGCTTTATGCACGTGTTGCCGTGCAGGGCGCCGACGTGGTTGCGCTGCCGGCGGAGGACAGCGGCTTTCTCGGCGTGCGCCGCCGCTATGCGTCGCCGCTTGTACGATTGGCCGGTGAAAAAAATTGGACCATCGCCAGCGTGCATTTGGCCGCGTTCGATGAGGACGCCGCGGTGCGGACGCGGCAATTGCGCGAGCTGATGGCGTGGGCGCAAGCCGAGTATGAGAGTGGCCGGCGCGTCGTCATCGGCGGCGATTGGAATTTCCAATTGGCGGAAACAAATTTCCCCAACACCACCGACGCGCGTTTCCTGTTTTGGCTGTTTCCATTCCCGCAAGATGCGTTGCCGCCCGGCTGGCGGATCGCGGCGGACGCCAGCATCCCAAGCGTGCGCACGAATTACCAGGCTTACGTGCCCGGCGAAAACTACGTGACGACCATTGACGGGTTCATCGTCTCGCCAAATGTCGCGGTCGAAAGCGTACACGGGTTCGACCTGGGCTTCGCCCACACGGATCACCAGCCCGTGCGCGTTCGCGTGCGGGCAATCGAAGAGGCTGCGGAATGAGCAAGCGGGGATGGACGCGCCGTGGGGCGTTGGCGGCAAGTGCGGCGGGAGCGGCGACAAGCGCGTGCGCGGCGCCAAGCATCGAGACGCCGCCCTATGAGGGCGACGTCGCGTTCAGTCATGGCGTCGCCTCCGGCGATCCCAAGCAAGATCGCGTCGTGATCTGGACGCGGGTGACGCCGGCGAACGCGGGGCCCGTGCCGGTGCGCTGGATCGTGGCGCGCAATCGTGAACTCACCGATGTGGTGAAGTCGGGCGTGATCGAGACCAGCGAAGCGCGCGACTATACGGTGAAGGCCGATGTCAGCGGCCTGCGCGCGGGCGCGCCGTATTTCTACGGCTTTCGCGCCGGCCAGGCGGAGAGCGTGATCGGACGCACGCGCACCTTGCCGCGCGGCGGCGTCGACGAAGCCAAGATCGCCGTGTTCTCCTGCGCCTCTTTCCCGCATGGGTTCTTCAACGCCTACGAGGCGCTCGCGCAGCGCGACGATGTCGATGTGATCGTGCACCTCGGCGATTACATCTACGAATACGGGCTTTCCGGTTATGGCGGCGAGGTCGCCATTCAATTGGGCCGCGTGCCGTCGCCGGAGGTGGAGTGCACGCGCATCGAGGATTATCGCGCGCGGCATGCGCAATATAAGCGCGAGGCGGAGCTGCAGGCCGTGCACGCCATGGCGCCGTGGATCGTGGTGTGGGACGACCACGAGACGGCGAACGACGCCTTCTCCACCGGCGCGCAGAACCATCAGGAAAACGAAGGCGATTGGGCCAACCGCAAGCGTGCGGCGCTGCAGGCCTATTACGAATGGATGCCGATCCGCGATCCCGAGCCCGGCCGCGCGTTCGAGGCGATCAATCGTTCGTTCCAGTTCGGCGACCTGTTCTCGCTGATCATGGTCGAGACGCGGTTGCTCGCGCGCAGCGAGCCGATCGATTACGCGTCGCACATGCCGATCGAGATGCAGCGCTGGAATTTCACCAATCCAACAGCGCCCGTGGCGTTGCGCGCGCATGAGCCGGATGTGGCCGCGATGCAAGTGTTTCCCGCGATCTATGAGGCCGTGGGCGCCGAGACGCGGCCGGTGCTCGACTGGCGCCGTGCGCAAGGCCTGATCCCGCAAGCGCGCAATCTGCCGGCGGGCTTCTTCGTGGCGCCTGACGTGAATGCGCTGAACGCGATGATTTCCGCGCCGGATCGGGCGTTGCTTGGCGCGCCGCAGGAACAATGGCTGTCGGGCGAGTTGGCGGGATCGGTGCGCGCGGGCGTGACGTGGCAAGTGCTGGGCAATCAGGTGCTGTTCGCGCCGCTCACCGCGCCTGATCTGTCGGCGGCGCCGCCGGCCCTGGCGCAAGCCTTGGAACCGCTGAGCCCGGGCGTGACGCAGCTTTTGAAGCTCACGCGCTTTGCCTTTCCGCTGAGCACGGATTCTTGGGACGGATATCCCGCGGTGCGCGCGCGCGTGATGGAGGCGATGCGCGCGGCGGGCGCCAACACGATTGTGCTGACCGGCGACACGCATATCGCATGGGCCAACGAAGTGTCGGACGCGCAAGGCCGCGTCGCGGTGGAGCTTGGCGCCACATCGGTGACCTCGCCGAGCGAGGCGGCGTATTTTTCGCCGTTCGGCGTCGATTTCGCCGCTGGCGTGCGTGCGCGTAATCCGCACATCAAATTCACAGATCCGATGCATCATGGCTTTCTGCTGCTCTCGCTCTCGAAGCAGCAGGCGCTGGCCGAGTTCTTCTCGGTGTCGACGATCACCAGCAAGGATTTCACCGTCGAGCGCACGGCCGTGTTCACGGTCGCGCCGGAAGCCGGGGCGGGGATCGGGGGGCTTGTGGCGGTGGAATAGGACGCTGGCGCCCACGCGCCGCGCTTCGACAGGCTCAACGTGGCGCGAATGAGAGCGTGGCGGGCTGTTTGAAAATCACCGCGCCCGACCGGCGCCAGCCTGTCGAAGGTGGCGTATCGCGCAAGCGTTCGTGAGTGGCCGTCTTGGACCGCCGGCGTCTCGCCGGCGCGGCGCTTCGATTAGCGAAGATCGTGCTGGTTGAAACACCGAACGCCGGCGGGGGCGCCGGCGGTCCATATTGCGCGCAGCACGTTTGGCCGCGTGGAGCGATGCTCCGCGCGGTTGTGCAGTTGATAGATGCCGGCTGGAAGCCGGCGGTCCGATAGTTTTTAGGACGAGTCCGCGACGGCGGGCATGGGTGCCAGCGCATGCGTGATGAAGCCGCGCGATGGCGGCGCGTAGGCGATGAGGCGCGTGTCGATATAGCCGTGGCTGAGACGGCGCTTGACGCGGGCGACGTACTTGGTCGGATCGAACATCGCGTGGATCAGGCGTATGCAGCGTTCGAAGGGCGAGGCGTTGCGCAGGCGCACACGGCTGCATTTCACGATCACGCGGGCGTTGGAGCGCTGTTTGCGGAAGCCGGCGCATGAACTCAGCATCGGCGCCGTGCGCGAGACCAAGCCCATTTCATGGATGGCTTGTTGGAAGATGGTGCATTCGACTTGACGTTCGGCGTGACGCAGCAGCTTTTCGAGGCGGCGGGTCTTGCGCGGTTTGCCCAAGCGCAACAGCAACCCGACCAGGCACGCCAGCCCATAGATCATCGCGGACGCGAGGGCCTCGATTTCTATCTTACTGACGATGGGGCGGGGTTGCTGTTTCATGGCGCGCATTATGCGCCTGTTGTGAAGCGGTCGGATTATTCGCGCGAAGATTTTTGCAAGCGCTTGGCGTCGCGGCGTTTTTGAAAATGACGCCGTAGGATTAGCGCGCGCTCTATCCCACACACGGCGCTTGAAAATGGGGGCACGCGGCTCCGCCGCGCTCCAACTTTCGAAGGGTGGCGCCGCGGAGCCGCTACGCGGCTTCGCGCTTTTCCGCGCGCTGGGGCGGGGTGGGGCGATCGGATTGGATTGCGCGCATCAGCATGGCGTGGACGAACAGGTTCGACGCGTTGATGTCGCGTCCGGAATGCCGCGCGTAGGAGCGCAGGGCTTCGGCGAGTGCGAGAAATTGGTCCGCGTTCATGGCGCGCTTGGTGGGCGGATTCGGCGACAGCATCGTGACTCGCATGAGTCACAAATGTGGCTTTAGGTCTTTTCACCGCCCAGGCGGTTCACAGGGGCGCGGCGCGTGATGCCGAAGGCTGTGAGTTCCGCTGTTTCCTTACCATTCAGCCAATCTTCCGCGATCTGACCGAACATCGGCGCGTATTTGAAGCCGTGGCCCGAGCAGGCGGAGAAGAGCAACACGCGAGCATTGGCGCTGCTGGGCGTGATGAGGAAATGTTCATCGGGCGTGACGGTGTAGAGGCAGCGCGCCATGCGCACGGGTGTTGGATTGTGCGTCGGCAACAACACGCGCGCTTGCGCGGAGAGCAATTCGGCGTCGTCCGCATCGGGTTCGCGCACCGAATCGGGATCGGTCGCGCCGCCGATGGCGTGAAGCCCGAGCTTATAGAGGCCGCGTGGGGCGGACATGCCGTAAACACCTTCATCATTGTCGGCGCAGATCACGGGCGCGAGGCGCGGGTTCGGCGTCTCGAACCAGCCGACGACGCGCCGCTTCACGGCAAGGCGGCCAGCGAATTCCGGCAGTAAGCGTCTCGCCCAGCCGCCAGCGGCGACGATGACGGCGTCGAAGGCGCGCGCGCTATCGTTGATCTTCAGCACCAAGCCGTCGATCGGCGCATCAATGCGCGCATTGTGTTGCAGCTTCGCGCCCCAGCGCACGGCTTGCTTCAGCAAAAACGCACGCGCCGCGTCGGCGGCGATCACGCCGGCATCTTCCTGGCGGAACACATCCCATTCGTAGGGCATGGCGATGTAGCCGCGCGTGAGCGCGTGGATGGCGTCGCCACGCAGCAGGGCCGCGGGCGTTTTGCTCAAACGCTGGCACGCGGCGACGAAGGGCGAGCCGCGCGGGCCGGCCATCAGGCCCGTGGTCCATTCGATGAAGGGGCGCCCGGCTAGGCCCTCCCAGGTGCGCCAGCCTTCGTTGGCGCGGCGCGCAAGCTCGACATAGATTTCGCCTTCGCCGGGCGTGAGGCGCATGATGCGCGTGTCGCCGTGCGAGGAGCCGTGCGTGTGCATCGGCTCGAACTGATCGAAGCCGCTGACGTCGTGCCCCGCGAGCGCCAAGCGCGCGCAGATGCTCAAGCCGGCTATGCCCAGTCCGACGACCGCGACCTTCATAGGCCCCCTCTACGCGGGATTGCCCGCCTTGGGAAACGCGCGCGTAGAGCGATGAAGAAGCCAGAGCCTGAAAAAATGCTGAAACGCCCCGCGCGCGCGTGCGCAAAGCGCATGTAACGGGTTTGGCGGGCGAAGGAGGAGGCGCTTTTGAGTCTGCAGCATGCAATCCGGGCGCGCGTCGATGGGCTGGACGCCTGGGCGCGGCCCTGGGCGGAGCGGTCGTGCTATCATGCCTGGGCGTATGAGTTTTTGCTGTTCGGGCTGAAGCAGGCGTGGGCCTGCATGTTTGGCGGGTTGATGCTGGCGCTGCTGGTCGGCACGCATTTGCTGTGGCCGGATGAGGCGCCGCTCGCGCGGTACGATTTTCTGGTGATCGCTTCGGTTGCGATACAAGTGGCGCTGCTGGCGACGAAGCTTGAGCGCTGGGACGAGGCGCTGGTGATCCTCGTCTTTCACGTCGTCGGCACGCTCATGGAAATCTTCAAGACGGCGCAGGGCTCGTGGATATATCCGGAAGAGAGCGTGCTGCGCGTGGCGGGCGTGCCGCTCTTTTCGGGCTTCATGTATGCGTGCGTGGGGTCTTACATGGCGCGCATCTGGCGCTTGTTCGACATGCGCTTCGTCGCGTATCCGCCGCTCTGGGCCACGTGGACGCTGGCGCTGCTCGCGTACGTGAATTTTTTCACGCATCATTACGTGATCGATATTCGGCTTGGCCTGTTTGCTTTCTCGGCTTTGATCTTCTGGCGCAGCTGGGCGGTGTTCACGCCGGATCGGACGCCGCGCCGCATGCCGATGCTGGTCGGTTTGCTGCTGGTGGCGCTGTTCATCTGGTTTGCGGAAAATCTTGGCACATTCGCCGCCGCCTGGGTCTATCCCAGCCAGCGCGACGGCTGGCACATGGTGCCGATCGAAAAGATGGGCGCCTGGTATTTGCTGATGCTGCTGAGCTGGGTCCTGGTGACGTTGGTGCATAAGCCAGAGCGCGCAAAATAAAAGAGCGCAGCTTGCGCCGCGCCCCCTCAGTCAGCTTCGCTGACAGCTCCCCCGTAAACGGGGGAGCATGAACTCAGCCATACCCCGCCAGCTTCAAGAAGCGGTTGCGGAGTTCCGGGTCGTCCTTGAAGGCGCCGGTGAATTGGGTGGTGACGGTGGTGACGTCCTTGTGGTGGACGCCGCGCGTGCTCATGCACTGGTGTTCGGCGTCGATCAGCACGGCGACGCCGCGTGGCTTCAGCGTATCGTTGATCGCTTCGGCGATCTGGCTTGTCATCGTCTCTTGCGTCTGCAGGCGCTTGGCGAAGATTTCGACCACGCGCGCGATCTTGGAGATGCCGACGACGGCGTCGGTCGGCAGGTAGGCGACGTAGGCCTTGCCGAGGAAGGGCGCGATGTGGTGCTCGCAATGACTCTCGACATCGATCCGCTTCAGCATGACGATGTCGTCATAGCCGCCGACATCCTCGAACACGCGCTTCAATTCATTTGACGGGCACTCGTCGTAGCCCTTGAACCACTCGCGATAGGCCTCCACGACGCGCTTGGGCGTATCCTTCAGGCCCTCGCGGTCTGGATCGTCTCCGGCCCAGGCGATCAGGGTGCGCACGGCTTCCATCGCCGCTTCGCGTGACGGGCGTTTTTGCGCAGCTTCGGCGGGCGTGCGCCACTTCAGGATTTCACTCATTGAGGGGCATTGTCCTTAGTCTGAGGGACGGAGGTCGAGCCGGGAGGGTTCTGCTGGCTGATACGCGCCAGACGGACACCCGGACTTAACGCCCGCCCGAAATTCACCTCAGGCGACGGAGCCCTGAAACTTGGCCCCGATGGGATATGGAGTGTAGCACGGCCCGCCGCTAGAACCCACCCCCATGGAAATCGCACTGACGAACACGTTGACGCGGCGCAAGGAGCGCTTCGAACCCGCCGATCCCAGCCGGGTGACGATGTATGTGTGCGGTCCGACCGTCTATTCCTACGCCCATATCGGCAATGCACGCCCGCCGGTCGTGTTCGACGTGCTGTTCCGGCTGCTGCGGCTGACCTATGGTGAAGGGGCGGTGATTTACGCCCGCAACTATACCGACATCGACGACAAGATCATCGCCGCGGCCGCCAAGAGCGGCGAGCCGATCGAAGCGATCACGCGCAAGTTCGAGCGCATCTATGAGGAAGACACCGGCGCGCTCGGCGTGCTGGCGCCGAATCTGACGCCGCGCGCCACCGCGCATGTCGGCGACATGATCGCGCTGATCGAGCAGCTCCTGGCGAAGGGCGCGGCATACAAGGCCGAGACGGGCGTCTATTTCTCCGTCGCGGCCGACGCGGATTACGGCAAGCTCTCAGGACGCTCGCAGGATGAATTGAAAGCCGGCGCGCGCGTTGAGGGCGAGGACGATAAGCGCCATCCGTCCGACTTTGCGTTGTGGAAGACGGCGAAGCCGGGCGAGCCGTCGTGGGAAGCGTCGTTCGGCGCGGGACGGCCGGGCTGGCACATCGAGTGCTCGGCGATGATCGAGAAAGAGCTTGGCTCGCCGATCGATATTCATGGCGGCGGCATCGACCTCATCTTCCCGCACCACGAAAACGAAATCGCGCAGAGCGAGAGCGCGCACGGGCATGCGTTGGCGCGGGTGTGGATGCACAACGGCTTTCTCACGATGGATCGCGAGAAGATGTCGAAGAGCATCGGCAACATCATCACGCCGCGCGAATTGCTGGAGCAGGGCTGGCAAGGCGAGACGATCCGTTGGGCGCTCTTGAGCGCGCACTATCGCGCGCCGCTGGATTGGAGCGATGATCTGTTGCGCCAGGCGCAGGCGAGCTTGGATCGCCTATATGGCGCGGTGCTGCGGCTGAAGGATGTCGCCGCCGCCGATGTTGAGGCGCCGCAAGCGTTTCTGGAAGCGCTGGCCGATGATCTCAACACGCCCGCCGCGATCGCCGAACTTTCGGCCTTGGTCACCGCCGCGAACACGGCCAAGAAGCCCGCCGATCAGGCCAAGGCCAAGGGCGAGCTGCTGGCGGCGGCGCAATTGCTGGGCGTGCTGAACGACGATCCGGAGCGTTGGTTTCGCGCCACGTTCGGTGAGCGAGCGGCCGAAATCGATGCTTTGGTCGCTGAACGGGTCGCGGCGCGGGCAGCGAAGAATTATGCTGAGTCCGATCGCCTGCGCGACGAGCTTGCCGCGCGAGGCGTCGAAGTGATGGATGGGCCAAGCGGCAGCACTTGGCGGAGGAAGGGATAAGATGAAACGAGCGTTCGCGGCACTCGCCATATTGGCCCTCTCTGCCTGCACGCCACCGCAATCGAGCGGCGCGGCGGAAACGCCGGTGCGCGATCTCTATGCCGTGGCGCAAGAGAATATCGGCCACGCCATCACCTCGCTGGATGTGATCCCGATGACGGATGATCTGCGCAATCTGGTCGATCGCGGGCGCGAAGCGGCCGCGGCGCGCGGCGAGCCCTTTATCGAAGGCGACATCGTTCTCAATTGCCAGGATTGCGAGACCATCTCGGGGCTAGAGATTGGCCCGCAAACGGGGCCTGAGCCAGTGCCGGCGGCTGAAGGCCACGTGATCGTGGAGGCGCGCTTCGCCATCAATGGCGATCAGCCGCGTTCGGTGCTCTACGACATGACGGAGACAGCGCAAGGCTGGCGCGTCGACAATATCCTTGCCGATGGCTTCAATCTGCGCACCGAGGCGCAAGCCTATCTTGAGGACGAAGCCGCGCCGCTGGAAGAAACGCCGGAGCCTTAAGCGCGTTTGCGTTTCGGTTTGGTCCAGACCACGCCCGGAAAGCCCTTGAGCGGCGCGAGCGCTTCGCCGAGATAAGTCCATTCCTGCAATTGATCGATGCCGATGTGATAGCGCGGCTCGCGTCCTGTGCCGCTCGCGAAAAGCGCGCGCGGCACGTTGATCATTTGCGGCGCGTGCGTGCGCTGGAAGGCCACGGGCGCGCCGCAGCGGCTGCAGAAGCGGCGGGTGTGGCCGTTTTCGTCGACGAAGCTGGTGAGCGAGTCCTCGCCTTTCAGGATGCGAAACTTGCTGCGCCAGCAGCCGACATAAGTGGCGTAGGCCGCGCCATGCGCGCGGCGGCTGGCGCTGGTGTGGTCATGCCAGGCCCAGCGCGCGGGCACGCCGATTTCGACCACGACATCACCGCACAGGCATTGGCCTTCGGCGCGCGTGGGGCCGGCGGCGCGTGGCGTCGCGCGCATACGTTTGCTCATGGATTTCCTCCGCGCCTCCGATGTCGGCGCCCAGCGCGGAGCCTGCAAGCTCTATTCGGCGGCCACGGTTTGTTGCGGGGCTTGCCAGCGCGCCAGCGCACGCGCTTGGCCGGCGCGGCTGCGATAAAGGAAGTCGCCGGGCAGGCCGAGTCTGCGGCTGGCTTGCGCGGGCGGGGCGTTGGGAATGGCGATGCGCTCGGCGGCCGCGCCCATCATGCGGATCATGCGCGCCGAAAGCGGCGAGAGATCGTATTCGGCGCCAAGTTCCAGCCGTTCGCGCACCAATGGCGGCAGCAGCGAAACCGAGGCGCGCGCCATGGCGCGGCGCACGAAGATCGGCAAGCCGAGCGCGCCGGGGCCGGATTCAACGATGGTCAGGAACTCGCGCACGATCGGGTGCGGCTCGAAGCGCGGCGCGAGTGTGTCGAGCATCGCCATGAAATCGGCGTCCGACTTTGGCGAATGCTTGACGCCATAGAGTGCGGCGACGGGTTCGGCTTCGCTGTAGAAACGCAGTTTCTCCGCCTCGCTGAGCGGGGCGACGAAGCGGTCGTACGCATTGAGAAAGCCGTAGCCGGCGGTGGCGCTCACCCAATCGAGCAAGTCGATATCGAGCGCGCGGTAGTCCTCGCCGCCAGGCGTGGCGCCGCTCACGCGCGCATGCATGTTGGTGACGCCCTGGATAATGCGGCGCGCCGCGTCCTTGGGGCCATAGACGCCGATCATCGCCGCCATGCCGGTGCGGCGCGAGCGGCCGATCGGATCGACCTTGTAGGTGGAATGATCCCACACGCCCGAGCGAATGCGCGCGTCGGCGAATTCGAGCAGCACGGCGGCGACGCCGCCAACGCCGAGCGCGATCGGGTTCTTGAACACGCGCCAATGCATCGAATCCGGCCCGACATAGGCCGGCGCCCCGGGCGGGTTCTCGAAATCGATCTTCCAGCCGAGATAGGATTCCATGGCCTGCACTCTACGCCCCTCCGCCACGTGCGCCATTTCAACGTAGAATGTTCCGGCGTGATTGGCGCCTATTGAAAATAATAAGGCGCCGCCGCGCGCGATCGTGGCGTTTTCCCCAGTCCGGCGTCGCAACGCGCCGCGCCGGCGCCGCAAAAGCGCCGCCTCTATTTCGAAGGTTTAACGAGTGCTTAATCCGCAGCCGCAAGGGTGCAGTGCGAGCCTGGGCGAATCATGAGAATCGGACGCCCTTGGAGCCGGTAATGAGCCTATATAGCGCGCCTTCCATGCACGATCTGAGACCACGCATCGTGGTGTTCGGCGTAGGCGGCGCCGGCGGCAACGCCGTGAACAACATGATCGACGCCGGCTTGCAGGGCGTGGATTTCGTCGTCGCCAACACCGACGCGCAGGCGCTGACGCGCGCGAAGACGCCGAACCGGCTGCAGCTTGGCCATTCGATCACCGAAGGCCTGGGCGCCGGCGCGCGCCCGGAAGTCGGCCAGGCGGCGGCGCAAGAGAGCCAGCCGGAGATCATCGAGTTTCTGGAAGGCGCGCACATGGTGTTCGTCGCCGCCGGCATGGGCGGCGGCACCGGCACGGGTGCGGCCCCTGTGATCGCGCGCACGGCGCGTGAGCGCGGCATCCTGACGATTGCGGTGGTGACGAAGCCCTTCCACTTTGAGGGTCAGCGCCGCATGCAGCTGGCCGAGCAGGGCGTGCAGGAGCTGCGCAAGCACGTCGATACGCTGATCGTGATCCCGAACCAGAACCTTTTCCGCGTCGCCAATGAGCGCACGACGTTCGCGGAGGCGTTCCAGCTGGCCGACCAGGTGCTCTATTCGGGCGTGCGCGGCGTCACTGATCTCATGGTGATGCCGGGCCTGATCAATCTCGATTTCGCCGACGTCCGCACCGTGATGGCGGAGATGGGCACGGCGATGATGGGTACGGGCGAAGGCGCGGGCCCCAATCGCGCGCTGGAAGCGGCGCACGGCGCCATGGCCAATCCGCTGCTCGACATCGTCTCGATGCGCGGCGCCAAGGGCGTGCTGATCAACATCACCGGCGGCTTCGACATGACGCTGTACGAGGTCGATCAGGCCGCCAACGAGATCCGCGCCGAGGTGGATTCGAACGCCAACATCATTCTGGGTTCGACTTTCGATGAGAGCCTGGAAGGCCGCATTCGCGTGTCGGTGGTCGCCACCGGTATCGACGATGAAGCGATCGTCTCGCAGCAAACCGTGATCGAGCCGGCGCGCCGCGCCGCCGAGGCGCCGATCCGTCGCCCGGTGGTGACGCCACGCGCCGAGCCGCCGCCGGCTCCGGAGCCGGTGCGCGAGACGTACGAAGAGCCGCGCCCGAGCTTCGCCAATGATGTGGAGCCCGAGCCGCGTCGCGGCGGCGGCTTCAATCTGTTCGGCTGGAAGAAGAGCGAGACGCGTGACGACGATTATGCGCGCGAGATCAATCTCGACGACGAACCTCCGCCGCGCCGCGCGCATGAGGATGTGGTGCGCGATCCAGCGCTCGATGAAGAGCTGGAAATTCCGGCCTTCCTGCGCCGCCAGATCAATCCGCGCTAAGCGCCCCAGAGCTTTTTGCGCAACGCTGCTTCACGCTCGGTGAGTGCGCCGGCGCTGGCGAGCGTGTCGAAGCGCTCGAGTGCGGCGCGGCGGTGCAGTTCGCTATCGACGCCGCCGAGTTGCGCCAGATGCGCATGCACGATCGCCAGGAAGCGCAGCGCGTCGATTGAATTGTCGTCATGGAAGATACGCTCGGCGAGGGCGAGTTCATCTTCCCAGGCCGCGCGCGCGCCGCTGACATCGCCCAGCGCTTGCGCGGCGAGGCCAAAGCGCTCAAGCGCCGCGGCGAGCGCGTGCGCCGCACGTGTGTGGTCGGGCGCTGTCTCCAGCAGCTTGAAGCGCAGCGTCACGCTTTCATGTAGCGCCGCGCGGGCGCTGGCGTAGGCTTCCGCCGCGAGGCTTGCGTCGCCCAGTTTCACCAAGGCGGCGGCGAGCGCGCGGACGAGCCGCGCATCTTCCGGCGCGTGCTCGCGCGCCAGGCGGCGAAATTCGACGGCGCGTTGAAATGCGTCGAGCGTGGCCGCGCCCGCGTTCGCCGCGCGCGCGATCTCGCCCAAACGATCCCAGCACGCGCCGGCATCGCCAAGCCATGCGCTTGCGCGATCATGCGCGAACGTTTCCGCCAGCATGCGCGCGCAGTCGGCGGCCTCGCGCGCGACGTTGAGTTCTTGCGTGCGCAAGGCGTGGTCGGCCTGATCCAGCAATGCATGCAGCAGAAAGCGCGCCGGCGCTTCGGCTTGGGCGTTATGGCTTGCGAGACGTTCGGCGATGGCGCGCGCTTGCGCAAAGGATTGCGTGGCGATGGCGTTGTCGCCAAGCGCGGCGTGCAGCGCGGCGTGCACGCGCCATGTGCCGGCCAGCGCCCAGTCTTCGTTGGGATAGCGCGCCGCCAGCACCAGGCGGGTTTGCAGCGCTTTTTGCATCGCTTGACGCGCCGCGTCGGACGCGCCGCGCGCGTAATCGGCTTCGGCCGCAAGCGCCCACGCATCGGAGAGCACGGCGCGCCAGTGTGGCTCGTCCTTTTCGGTGACGACCAAAGCTTCGTAGCGGCCGATGGCCTCGCCGAGGCGCCGGCGCGCGGAGGCGGGTTGATTGGAATCGAGTTCGAGCGCGGCAAGGCGCATCTCGGCGTCGGCGATGTCGGCGGCCAGCACCGGCGGTTCACCGATCGCCGCAGCCGTGGCGCGCAGCAAGGCGAGCGCGCCTTCGGCGCCGGTTTGCGCGCGATTGCGTTCGCCTGCGTTCATGTCGAGTTCGGCGATGCGGCCGCGCGCGCGGGCGTACCAGCGCGCGGCGGTGGGATTGCCGCGATCGGCGGCGAGCAGGCCGTCCTCGATGGCGAGCACGGTCTCGTAATGCTCGCGCGCCTGGGCGCTCGCGCCTTCCACGCGGGCGATCTCGGCCAGAATGAAAGCGGCGCGGGCGCGGGCGGCCTGATCCACGGCTTCCGCCAGCACAGCCGCCGCCTCGACGCGGGCGTCGGCCAGGTTCCCGGCTTCGGCGTGGAGCCGCGCCAAGGCGAGGCGCGGCGAAGGGTCCAGCGGCTCCAGCCGGATGGCGATGGCCAGCGCCTCCTGCGCCAGTTCGGGCGCCGCGCGCTCGGTTGCCGCCGCCGCCCGACGGGCAGCGCGCACCGCGTCCTTGCCGCCGGCGCGCGCGATCGCCATCAGCGCGTGGACGTCGTTGGGGTATGCGGGTGTGTTAAAATTCGTCATAAATTCAATCGATAAAGGCCAATTGGTTAATGGTCACAAACCGTAACGCAACGTGTTTTGTCGCAGCTGCGAAGGCCGATTACATCGGACGCTGGGCCGGGGGGCCGTCTCAAGTTGCCTTGAGGCAGGTTCGGGGGACAACAGGTGGTTTCTGTGCGTCGACAACAGACGATTGCGGGTCCGGCTATGTGTGCGGGCATTGGCGTCCATTCCGGCGCGCATGTTCGCATGGTTTTGAGCCCGGCGCCGGTCGATACCGGCATCGTTTTTGTCCGCTCGGACGTCCGCGCTGTGGATAACGTCATCAGCGCGCATGCCGATTTCGTCTCCGAAACGCGCAATTGCACCACGATCCGCAACGCCGCCGGCGTTGAATTGGCGACGATAGAGCACCTTATGTCGGCCTGCGCCGGCTTGGGCGTCGATAATTTGATTGTTGAAGTGGATGGCCCGGAACTGCCGATCCTCGACGGTTCGTCCGCGCAATTCGTGCAAGTGCTGCTGAACGCCGGCCTGAAGGGCCAGCACGCGCCGCAGCGCGTGATCCGCATTCTGGAGCGGATTGAGGTGCGCATGGGCGCGAAAAGCGCTGCCTTGTTACCGTCGAACGGTTTCGATGGCCTCGATCTCGATGTCACGATCCGTTTCGCCGATCCCGCGATCGGCGTGCAGCGCCGCTGCGTCGAACTCACGCCGCAAAGCTTCCTCAGCGATATTGCTGACGCGCGCACGTTCGGCTTCATGGCGGACGTGGACGCGATGCGCGCCGCGGGCCTTGGCCGCGGCGCTTCAATGGACAACACGCTGGTGGTCGACAGCGGCCGGGTTGTGAACCCGGAAGGACTTCGCTTCGAAGACGAATTCGTGCGCCACAAGATGCTCGACGCGATTGGCGATCTGGCCATGGCGGGCGCGCCGATTTGTGGCCGCTTTGTGGCGGATCAGCCCGGCCATGCGCTCAACGCGCTGCTGGTGCGGGCGTTGCTGGATACGCCGGAAGCGTGGCGCTGGGAGCACGAAACCGGCTCCGAAACGCCGCGTGAAGCGGCACAGCCGCTGGTCGCCGCCGCCGGCTGAACGGATCGCGTTCGTCCTACAGCCGCAGGCGCTTTGCGGCGCGCCAATCCTCCTGTATCAGCGAAACGCCCGCCGCTTCGGCGCGCCGAAGTCCCAAGAAGAGGCCAGCTGATGACCCCTCGACAGAAGCATTTCGCTCGCGCTTTCGCCCTGATGGTGATGGCTGGCGGCTTGGCCGCGTGCGGCGGCGTACGTGGCCGCGAGGAAGTGCAATTCGTCGATGAACCGGTCGCGGCGCTCTACAATCGCGGCATCGATATGATCGAGCGCCAGCGTTACCCGGCTGCGCTGCAGGCGTTCGAGGAAGTTGAGCGCCAGCACCCGTATTCGTCGTGGGCGCGCCGTTCGATGCTCATGGAAGCGTTCGTCCACTATCAGGCGAACCAATACGATCAATCGATCGAGGATGCGCAGCGTTTCGTGTCGCTGCACCCGGGCAATGAGAGCGCGCCGTACGCGTATTATCTCATCTCCATTTGTTATTTCGAACGCATCGTCGATGTGGGCCGCGATCAAGGCGTCACCGAGCAGGCGCTGACGGCGCTGAACGATGTCGTGCGCCGCTATCCGGAAAGCGCCTACGCGCGCGATGCGCGTCTGAAGATCGACATGGTCTATGACCAGCTTGCCGGCAAGGAGATGGAAGTCGGCCGCTTCTACCTGACGCGCGACCAGCATCTGGCCGCGATCAATCGCTTCCGCCGCGTGATCGAGGATGAGCATTTCCAGCGCACCTCGCACGTGCCGGAAGCGCTGCACCGCATGGTCGAGGCGTATCTGTCCGTCGGCATGAACGAGGAAGCGCAGCGCATGGCCGCCGTGCTGGGGCACAATTTCCCGGGCAGCGATTGGTATCAGCGCTCCTACACGCTGCTGACCGACAACAACGTCGCGCCGGTCGCCGAGGAAGAAGCCGAGCGCCGTGGCTGGCTTGGCCGCACGTTCGGCGCGGTGTTCTGATCCTCCTCCGGTACGGGGGAATGCGTGAACGACACATCGGTCGATAAGCTGACGCCGAGAGAAGCCGCCGCCGAGCTGGAGCGGCTGGCGCGCGATATCGCGCATCACGACAAGCTCTACTATGCCAAGGACGCGCCTGAGCTGACGGACGCTGAGTACGACGCGCTGCGCAAACGCAACGCCGCGATCGAAGCGCGTTTTCCGGACCTTGTGCGCGAAGATAGCCCCAGCTTGCGCGTGGGCGCTGCACCGGTCGAGAAGTTCGGCAAGGTGCGGCACGCCGTGCCGATGCTCTCGCTCGATAACGCCTTCGATGCCGATGATGCGCACGCGTTTGTCGCCAAGGTGCAGCGCTTCTTGAGCTTGGACGCGCCGCCGGTGATCACGGCGGAGCCGAAGATCGACGGGCTTTCGGCGTCGCTGCGCTACGTGAATGGGCGTTTCGTACAAGGCGCCACGCGCGGCGATGGCCGCCAAGGCGAGGACGTCACCGCCAATCTGATGACGATCGCCGACATCCCGAGGCTGATCAGAGGCGCGCCGGAGGTGCTCGAGGTGCGCGGCGAAGTATATATGGAGAAAGCCGCGTTCGCGAAGATGAATGCGGGGCTCGAGGCCGAAGGCAAGCAGACCTATGTGAACCCGCGTAATTCGGCGGCGGGCGCGTTGCGCCAGCTTGATGCGAAAATCACGGCGTCGCGGCCGTTGCGCTTCTTCGCGCATGGCTGGGGCGAACTCAGCGCGCCTTTGGCGGATACGCAATACGAAGCCGTGCAGCTTTTGGCGCGGATGGGCTTTCCGCTCGCGGGCATCCAGCGCGCGCGCGATGGCGCTGAATTGCTGGCGATCTATCAGGGCATTCTCGCGGGCCGCGCCGGGCTCGCTTATGAGATCGACGGCGTCGTCTATAAGGTGGATTCACTGGCGCTGCAGCAGCGGCTCGGTTTCGTCTCACGCAGCCCGCGCTGGGCGATCGCGCATAAATTCGCGGCTGAGCAACAGACGACAATCCTTGAAGGCATCGACATCCAAGTCGGCCGCACGGGCGCGCTGACGCCGGTTGGACGTTTGAAGCCGGTGTTCGTTGGCGGCGTGACCGTCACGAACGTGACGCTGCACAATGCAGACTATATTCGTGGGCTGGGCGCAGATGGCGGGCCGATCCGCGGCGGCAAGGATCTGCGGGTGGGCGATAGTGTCGTCGTGCAGCGTGCGGGCGACGTGATTCCGCAGATCGTTGACGTGCTGCTGGAGAAGCGCGCGAAGGGCGCGCACAAATACAAATTCCCGGAGCGCTGCCCGGTTTGTGATTCACATGTCGCGCGTGAGCTGGAGCCGGGCGAGGAGGGCGTGATCGCGCGCTGCACGGGCGGGCTCAATTGCCCGGCGCAAGCCGTCGAGCGATTGATCCATTTCGTGGCCCGCCGCGCGATGGATATTGATGGCCTCGGCGCCAAGCAGATCGAGGAATTTTACGAACTCGGCTGGGTGCGGGAGCCCGCCGACATTTTCCGCCTGCATGAGCGGCGCGATGAGATCGCGACGCGTGAAGGCTATGGCGAGAAGAGCGTCACGAATCTATTGGCCTCGATCGAGGCGCGGCGCGAACCGCAATTCGGCCGCTTCCTCTATGCACTCGGCATCCGCGATATTGGCGAGACGACGGCGGGCGTACTGGCGCGACGGTTCGAGGCGTGGGACGCGTTTGAGGCAGCGGTGAACGCCGCCGTCAAGGCGCGGCCCGGCGAAGCTTATGACGCGCTGGAGCGGGTGAGCGGCGTGGGCGCTGGCGCGCGCGCGGCGTTGTTGGCGGTCGCGCATGACCTGAAGGCGCCGGCGGGCGGCGCGGGTCAGAGCGACATGTTCGCCGCCGAAGATGGCGCAGCCACGCCGAAGGTGAAGGGCGTCACATCGCGCGCGTGGGATGGATTGATCGCGGCATATGGATCGCTCGCCGAAGCGATCCGCGCAATCAAGGAGGGCGCGAACGAGGCGCCGGGCGAGGATTATCTCGAACTCGAACGCATCGATGGCGTGGGGCCGGTGGCGGCCGCGCATCTCGTCGATTTCTTCGCCGAGAAGCACAATCGCGATGCGCTGAAACGCTTGCTGAAAGAGGTTGCGCCCAAACCTGAGCCGAAAGCAGCGACGTCAAGCAAGGTCTCGGGGCTGACGATCGTCTTCACCGGCACGTTGGAAAAGATGACGCGCGATGAAGCCAAGGCGCGCGCGATTGCACTGGGCGCTAAGGTGTCGGGCAGTGTGTCGAAGAAGACTGACCTGGTGGTGGCTGGCCCCGGCGCCGGCTCGAAGCTCGCCGAGGCCGAGAAGCACGGCGTGAAGGTAATCGACGAAGACGCTTGGATTGAGCTGAGCAAATGACTCGGATTGCGATTCTGGCGCTTGCTGTGCTCGTGCTCTCAAATGCTCCCGCGCATGCTGAAACGGGCGCAGCATTTGAGTGTTTGCGTCCGTATGATGAAACCTCCCGAGCGATCGCGGCGCTTCGCCCTCTCGCCGCGACGCCTCCCATTCAGGCGTATGCGCCTGGAGACACGCAAGCGTATGGATGGCCGGCGCATGCAATATGGACGGCTGCGGATTCGGAATCCCGGGTGGTAGTTGTCCGGATCGCCGCGCCCATTTCATCGATTTTGCCAGAGGTGCTGCGTCGCCGACGGCTTGAGGCATGTCCGAGATCGTTCGGCGTGACGGATTATTGTCACGTGGAGAACGCAGAACTCGGCTCCGAGCTCGTTGTGCAATCCGACCCGGAGACCCCTGGCGCCACGCTGTTGATCTGCAGTTTTTCGACCCGTCACTAGCGCGTGTTCGTGCAAAAGGGGGGCGGCTTCGTGGCGCAACTTCAGGGAAGCGAAGATCTGTGCGTGCGGCTTCGCGCATGCATCCTGGCGCGGGAAGAGCTTCGGCGTGCAGCATAGTAATGCCGGCGGGTGGCAATCGGCGCCGGATTGTTTTTGGCCTGATCTGGTGAACAGGGCGAAGTGCTGCGCGCTGCGTTGCGTGCGTATTTCGATTGCGGCGAACTTCGCGATACAAGGCGCTTAGCTTGCAAACCGTTGCGCGAGCCAATAGCTGGCGCTGGCGGCGAGCGCGGTCGCGCATGCGCCCCAAGCCATGTCGATGAGCGTCAGTCGCCAATCCCAGATTTTCAGCGTGGCCTGGTTGGTGAGGTCATAGGTGGCGTAGGCGATCATCCCAAGCAGGGCGCCATTGATAAACGCCACGCTAAGGCTCTGCTTCGCGAGCGCGGGCGCGACAGCGAAATAGACGATCCCACATACATAGATGAAATAGAACGCAATTGCCGCCGGCCAAGAGATATCCGGCCGCAGCAGCTCGCCGATCATTGGTTTATAGACGCGTGGCACGGCTTGGCTGAGCCAGATGGCGTCGGCTATGGCGAACACCAAGCCTGTGCTGATCCAGGCGATAAGGTAAGACATCACGATCCTCGGCTTCGTCTGCTTGAACGAACGCCGAAGCCGTTTGGTTCAGTCTAGCGCAGGACGCCTCGCTGCTTGAGCCACGCGGCGTATGCCAGCAGCGCCGCGGCGATGCCGATGATCACGATGGTAAGCACAGGGCTTGCGCCGACTTCCGGCGGCGGCGGATCGAACAGCGTGATGGCGTTGGAGCCCGCGGCGCCGATCAGCGAGAGCGCGTAAGCCCACACGGCGAGCTTGTTGCGCATGAGCAGCAGGATCGAACCGATAAACCCGCCCCATGTGCCGATCGCCCAACCGGCCCAATTCCAGGCGGGCAGCGCGTAGATGTAGTCACGCAGGGCGGGCGGAAAGTGCGACACCCAAGGTTCAAAGCGCGTGGCGGTTGCGGTGAAATCAACCGTGCCGAAACCATTCCAAAGCAGCGCAATGACGCCGATCACCCACAGATGCCAGGGCGTGCGTGCTGTATCGATCATTTGAATTCCTCCCCAGGTTAAGCTGTTTTCTTGCCGCGCAACTCGGTCAGCGCCGCGAGCGCCACAACGACGAGGTAGATAGCGAGAATGGTGATCCCGCTTTGCGCTGCGAGCGGTCCTGCTGGCTGCGGCGAGAGCATCGCCACGATCTGCAGTGCGACCAAGAAGCCAATGAACGCGATTGCTGGCCACGCCTTGTGCTCAAGGCTCTTGCGGCTTGCGACCCATGCCGCGCCGCAGAGCGCGATCAAGCCTATCTCCACGGCTTGTTCGGGGACGGGGTAGTTCCAAAGCCCCAGGCCGACTTTTTCGCCGCCGATCCAGAGTTCGAGGTCTGGCCGGTGCACGAGGAGATCGAGCAGCCAGTGCGAAAACACGGTGAGGCCAACCACGACGCTCGCCCAAAGCGGCAAGCGCAGCAGGAGCTTTACAAGCACCGCCGCGCCCACTGCCCATGCGAACGTCATCGGCAGCGAATGCGTCCAAGGCATGTGCTCAAGCACGAGCGATGAGCCCGGCAGCGATGGGTCGACACTGGCGCGCTCGATGCCGGCGATGATGAAGGCGCTCCAGCCGATATCGACGAGCTGTGCGGCGGCGGCGAGCGTCCACATCGGCGCCTTGGGTTCGATCGCCTTGGCGGCGAAGGCCGCTGCGTAGTGACCGACGAACATGATCGCCTCCGCTGCTAGCGCGCCAATTCGTACATGATGTCGATGAAGCCCATCACCGCGCCGGTAAGACCTTGGACGCGCGCATTGTTGCTGTCGATCAGCAAATATTCGTTGGGCGCGTGCGCGCCATTGCCGTGGCCCAAGCCGAACTGACCGGCGGGCAGGCTGACAGGCGCCGCGGTGAACACAGCGCCTGGCCAGGAGCCGGCGAGGCGTGGATTCAGTGTCGCGCGTGCGCCGGCGCGGCGATAGACGGCGAGCTGCGCTTGCACGATGGCGCTCTCTTCCGCCGTTTCGGTTGGATCATAGCCGCCGCTGACGACGACCTGCACGTCATTGAAGCCGCGCGCGTCGAGGTGGGCGCGGAGCTTGGCTTCGGCTTCGGCGCGGGTTTGGTTCGGCACCAAACGGAAATCGAGCTTGGCGACGCCACGGCCGGGCAAAATCGTCATGCCGCCTGGGCCGGTGTAGCCGGCGACAAGGCCTTCGATATTCACTGTCGGTTGCGAGGCGAGGCGCTCCAGCGCTTGCGCCCAGGGCAAGTCATCAATGAAATGGGAGACGCCGTTGCGTTGCTTCCAATCCGCTTCGCTGGAATTGCGCGCGCCTTGCTGGATGAGTTCGCGTTCGCGCGCGGTGAGCGGGCGCACGTTTTCGAACCAGCCGTCGATCGCGGGCGTGTTGCCGTCTTCGGTGGTGAGCGTATCGAGCGCGCGGACGAGGCGCCAGACGGGCGAGTCGATCATCGCCTTGGTGCTGGAGTGAATGTCGCGCGTGGGGCCGCGGCCCCAGCTTTCGCCGCTGGCGATCAGCTCGCATTCGATGATGCCTTTGGCGCCGAGATTGACGCTGACGCTGCCGGTGGTCGGGTCTTGCCAAGCGCTTGGGATGAAAACGCCGACGCTATTTTGCAAGCGCGGCAGAATGTGCGGCTTCTGCGCGATCTGGTGGAAGTGCGGGCTGCCGATTTCTTCTTCGCCTTCGCAGATAAGGACAATGTTGACCGGCGGCTGACGGCCCGCGGCGCGCAGCGCGCGCAACGCGGCAAGGAAGGCGATCTCGGGGCCTTTCTGGTTCACCGCACCACGGCCGACGAGAATACGGCCGAGCGGATTATCGATGAGCCGCGCTTCGAGCGGCGGCGAACTCCATTCGGCCGGATTGAATTGCTTCACGTCGTACATGAAATAAACGGCGAGCGTTTTCGGCGCGCCAACATCGAGTGTGGCCCACACGCCGGGCGAGCCGTCGGTGGACACGATCTCGGCGGTTTGGAAACCGGCCTCGCGGGCCAGGCGCGCCATGTAATCGGCGCCTTCCTGAATGTTCAAACCTTCGGCGGCGATGGTGGGATTGCGGATCCAGTCCTGCAGCAGCGCGATGGTCTCGTCCTTCTGCTGCTCGACGATGCGGCGCAGTGCTGCGCGGTTGGGCGTTGCGGCGTCGGCGTCCTCGGCGAAGGCGAGCGGGGCGAGTGCGGCAGCACCGGCCCAGAGGCCCCGGCGCGTCGGCGTCGCGACTTGATCAAGCGGCGGAATGTCGTTGCGGTCCATATGATCCCCCTGAAGCGTGCTGGCGAGCACTTTAGGGAAGGATCGTGGACGCGCTAGGGGATCGGGAATTTATGGACCGCCGGTGCATGCCGGCGGGACGCCGACGGTCCACGCGATTAGAGCGACTTGGTCGCGGCTTCGAGCCACGCCTTGGCCTCGCCATCGACCAGCGGGCCGATCTTGTCCCAGACTTTGGCGTGATACGCGTTCACCCAGGCAAGCTCTTCCTTCGTGAGCATAGGCTTCACGATGAGATCGCGCGCGATGGGGGCGAGCGTCAGGGTTTCGAAGCCGAGCATCGGACGCTCGCCGCCTTCGATGTCGGCGGCGGGCGTGACCACTTGCAGGTTTTCGATGCGGATGCCGTAGGCGCCGGTTTTGTAATAGCCGGGCTCGTTCGACACGATCATGCCGGGCTCAAGCGGCTGGGTGTTGACGAATTTGGCGATGCGGTGAGGGCCTTCGTGCACGCCGAGATAAACGCCGACGCCGTGCCCGGTGCCGTGATCGTAATCGAGGCCGGCTTCCCAGAGGCTCATGCGGGCGAGTGCGTCGAGCTGGTGGCCGGTCGTGCCTTTCGGAAAGCGCACGCGCGAGAGCGCGATGTGGCCCTTGAGCACGCGGGTAAAGCGATCCTTCATTTCCTTGCTGGGGCGGCCGATGGCGACAGTGCGCGTGATGTCGGTGGTGCCGTCGAGATATTGGCCGCCGCTATCGATCAGGAAGAGCGCGCCGCGACCGAGCTTGCGATTGGTCTTCTTGGTGACGCGATAATGCACGATGGCGCCGTTCGGGCCGGCGCCGGAGATAGAATCGAAGCTCAAATCCTTGAGCGCGCCGGTATCGGCGCGGAAGGCTTCGAGACGCTCGCAGGCTTCGATCTCTTGCACCTTGCCAGTCTGTGCGTCGGTAGCGAGCCAGTGCAGGTAACGCGAAACGGCGGCGCCGTCGCGAATGTGCGCTTGGCGTGAACCTTCGACCTCCGCCGCGTTCTTGCACGCGCGCGGCAGCACGACCGGGTCTTGCCCGCGCACGATTTCGGCGCCGGCGGTTTTCAGCTGCTCGAAATACCAGGCGCTGGCGCTGGAAGGATCGAGCTTCACTTTCTTGCCGCCGAGCGCCGCGAGCGCGGGCTGCAATTCGCCGCTGGGTTTCACGGCGACCTGGTTGCCCAGCCATTGCTTGAGTTCAGGCGAGACCTTCTCGTCGGCGATGAAGAGATCGGCCGTGCCGTCGGCGCGAAGCAAGGCTTCGCCAAGCGGCAGTGGCGTGCGTGCGACGTCGCCGCCGCGAATGTTGAAGAGCCAAGCGAGCGAAGCGGGCGAGGTGATGACGACTGCGTCCGCGCTTTCCTTGCTCAAGCCTTCGCCTAGGCGCTGGCGCTTGGAAGCGGAGCTTTCACCAGAATAAGCTTCCGCATGCGGCGCGACCTTCGCCATCGGGATGGCGGGACGATCGTCCCAGATCGCATCGATCGGGTTTTGCGCGACCGGCACAAGCTCGGCGCCGGCGGCGTCCGCGGCGGCGCGGATGCGGTCGAGGCTGTCGGGGCTATGCAGCTTCGGGTCGTAACCGATCTTGGCGCCCTTGGCCGCGCGCTCACGCAGATAGGCGGGCACGCCGCCATCCACGAGATCGCGATACTCGAATAAGGCGTCATCCACCTGGGCGCGGACTTGCAGCGTGTAGCGGCCATCGACGAAAACCGCGGCTTCGTTGGCGAAGATTACGGCGGCGCCGGCCGAGCCGGTAAAGCCAGTGGTCCAGGCCAAGCGGTCATACGCCGGAGGCACGTATTCGTTCTGCCATTCGTCCTCGTGCGGTACGATGAAGCCGTCGAGGCCGGCGCTCTTGAGCGCTTTGCGGAGACGGGGCAGGTGTTTGCGGCCAAGGGCGGGACCGCCCGGATCGTCATAAGTCTGGAACACGTGTGTGCGTCCTTAAAGCCCTGGTTCAGGGCGGGTTCAGTGGCATGAGTTTAGGGCTTTCGGGCGGTGGGTTTAAGAGGCAGCCCCTCGAAATTCCGGCCCTTGCCGGGGAGATTGCATGAGCCTGTGGGCGAAAAAGGCGATTGGCGCGATGGCCGCGCTTGTGCTGCTGGCGGCCCCCGCCAGCGCGCAGGTGCCGGACCCATTCGCGCGCGACCTGGCCCAGAAGCTCGCCCGCGCCGAGGTCATTCTGGTCGAGCAGGGCTATGGCCGCGCCGCCGGGCCATTCGCCGGCGGCTTGCCGCAGAGGCAGACCCAGAGGTTCAATGTGACGCTGCGCGCCGGCGGCGATTATCGCATCGTCGGCGTTTGCGACATGCGCTGCAACGATATCGACCTGCGGCTGTTCGATCCGAACAACCAATTGCTTGGGCAAGACGTTCTCGACGACGCCATCCCCATCATTCATGTGCGGCCGCGCTTCACCGGACAGTACGCAATCGAGGTTTCGATGTCCCGCTGCGCGGGCAGTCCGTGCTGGTACGCGTTCAACGTCTATGCGCGCTAGCGCGGCGGACTTTAAATTCGCCTCAGTTTGATGGCGGGCGCCGAGCGAATTTAAAGTCCATAAGCCGCGCTAGAGCCCCCGAATCTAAAGCCTCTTTGCACTTTAAATGCGACCAGAACTCGATCCCGCCTGCTGGGTCGCATTTAAAACGCGAGGCTTTAGGGCTTGCGCCAGACCAGCGTCATCCAGGCTTCCTTCGGAATCCGCCGCTCCAGAATGAGTCCGCGATTGGCGTAGGCTTCGCGCACCAGCGGCGCTTGCGAGCGCAGCAGGCCTGAGAGAACGAGCGTGCCGCCGCGCGCCACGGTGGGCGCGAGCTTCGGCGCGAGCTTGATCAGCGGGCGCATCAGGATGTTGGCGAACACCAGATCGAATTTTTGTTGCGCGATGTAGCGCGCGCCGTCGCCGGCGATGACCTGTACGCGATTGGCCAGATTGTTTTGCGTGGCGTTGATCTCGGCGATGGCGGCGGCGCGTTCGTCGATCTCGATGGCGAGCGCGGTGGCGCCTTGCTTTGCCGCGGCGAGCGCCAGCACGCCGGAGCCGGCGCCGACATCGAGCACGCGCTTCACGCGGCGTTTGCGCAAGATGCCCTCAAGCGCCATCAGGCAGCCCCAGGTGGTGCCGTGATGGCCGGTGCCGAAGGCTTCCGACGCTTCGATCCAGATTTTGGAGAGGCCGTTCTGTTCGTTCGCGAGCGCATGCGCGCCGGCGACCATGAAGCGGCCCGCGCGCACGGCCGGCAAACCTTCCAGCGACATCGCCACCCAGTCGGCGGCTTTCACCTCGTCGCGGATCATGTGCAGTTCGGGCGCGGCCGCGCCAATGATGGCGCAGGCGCTGTCGGCGTCCTGATCGGTGGGGACATAAACCTCGAGCCGGAATTTTCCGGGGCCTTCCTCGAACCAGCTCACCGCGTCGGCGGGCGAGGGATCGTGACGGTCGAGTTCGTCAGCGGCTGCGCGGACTTGGGTCAGCGTGCCGAGGGCGGTGAGAAGCAGCATGGCGCTGCCATAGCGGCGGCGGCCGGCGCTGTCACCAAGCTGTGAGTAGTCGCTGCTGCATGCGATGTTAGATTTGTCGCACCGGGAGGTGGGCATATGCGAACATTGATTTTCTTCGCCTGTGCGGCGTTTGCGACGGCGGCGCACGCACAAGAGCGGACATTTGAGCGTCCTTATTGGCTGGATCGGGCGGTGATCGAGAGTGTTGGACGCGCCTCGATGGAGACGCAGGCCGATCGGGCCAGCTTTTCGGTGACGTTTCGCGAGGTGGCGCAAGAATCGCGGGACGCGATGTTTGCCGCGTCCGATCGCGCGCGACTGGCGGCGGCGGCGATACGCTCGCGCGGTGGTGATGGTGTGCAAATCAGATCAAGCGCCGACATTCAGGCGATCCATCAGGAATATCGCATGCGCGACGGCGAACGCGTTGCAAGCGAGCGCGCCGATCAGGTTGAAAATTACGCTGTCAGCGTCACCTTGAGTGTGACGTTGTCGAATGTGGCGCAGGCGATCGACGTGCGCGCGGCGGCGATGGCTGTGGGGCCAGAGAGTTCAAGCGATCTGCAATATTCATTGACCGAGAACGCTGCCGCACGGCTGCGCGCGTATCGTGCGGCCGTTGAGGATTCGTCGACGCGCGCTCGGGCGGCGGCGGCGGCGTCAGGCTCGACCTTAGGGCGCTTGCTGGTGTTGCAGGAAGGGCAAGGCCCATGCCTTGGGCAGTGGCAGTCCGGCCCTGGTGCGCGGGTGCGCGACAGTGCGATGTACGCGGTGGCGCCTATCGCCTCGGTAAATGAAGAGGTGGTGGTGACGGGCTCGCGAGCGCGCGAGCTACGGCTAAGTGCGGAAGACATCGCGCGCATGCGTCTGCCGGAGGACGTGCCGCCGTTGCAGCTCAGCGCGCAGGTGTGCGCCGTGTATGAAGTGTTGCCGTAGATGGCCGCGCATCTTCGATTTTGACCTTCGTTGCGCTAGATTGGGCCTATGACCGAGCTCGACGCGGTTCTCGAACGCATCCGCCAACTGCCGCAAGATCGGCAGGATGCGGCAGCGGCCCATCTAGAGTTTCTTCTACAGGATCAGAATGGAAGCGGGCGGCTGACCGACGAGCAATGGGCGGATTTACGCAAACGTGCAGCTACCGATACAGGTGAACGCATTGCGCAGCAGAGCTAAGCAGCACTCGCCGGGACGACGAAGCTGTCGATGACGCGCTTTTCGCCGGCTTTGTCAAAATCGACGGTGAGCTTGTTGCCTTCGACGCCGCGGATGCGGCCGTAGCCGAATTTTTGATGGAAGATGCGGTCGCCGCGTTTGTAGTGGCTGTCGCTATCGCCGGAGCGGGCGACGAGGCGGGCTTCGCCTTCGATCATGGGCGGCTTGGATTGGAATGCGCCGCGTTCTTGGGCGCGCTTCCAGCCGGGGCTTTGATAGGCGCTGTTGAAGCCCGCGCCGGGCGCGAATGAATCAAAGCGCGACGCGCCTTCGCGGACATTGCCGGCTTGCAGGGAATAGCCGGTTTCGCTCACGGCATCGACGCTCTTTGGCGGCAGCTCGTCGATGAAGCGGGAGGGCAGCACGCTCTGCCAGCGGCCGTAGATTTGGCGATTGGCGACAAACGAAATGCGCGCGCTTTCGCGGGCGCGGGTGATGCCGACGTACGCAAGGCGGCGCTCTTCTTCCAAGCCTTTGTCGCCGCTCTCTTCGACGGCGCGCTTGGAGGGAAAGACCTCTTCTTCCCAGCCGGGCAGGAAGACGAGCGGCCATTCGAGGCCCTTCGCTGCGTGCAGCGTGGAAAGTTGGACGTTTTCGCCGT
The DNA here is from genome assembly GCA_017303355.1 of Caulobacterales bacterium. Classification (GTDB taxonomy): domain Bacteria; phylum Pseudomonadota; class Alphaproteobacteria; order Caulobacterales; family Aquidulcibacteraceae; genus Vitreimonas. Next base: position 60,074 of record JAFLCU010000004.1, read on the forward strand.
CGCTTTCGCTTTCGATGTCGAGCACGAGGGCGACGTGTTCGAGATAAGCTTCAAGCGTGTCGTATTGGGCCATCGACTGGACCAATTCCTTCAAGTTCTCGAGCCGCGTCTGCGCTTGCGGCGATTTATCGTTGCGCAGCATGTCCGTGTAGCCGCTTTCGTCGAGGACGATTTCGGCGAGTTCGACGTGACTGATCGTGCGTGCTTGTTCGCGCCAGCGATCGAGATCGGTGAGGAAGCTGCGCAACGCGGTGCGCGCTTTAAGCGGCAGATCGTCGGTGAGGATCATCTCACGCGCGGCGCCGACGAGGGTGCGGAAGCGCGTGGCGCCGCCGGGGGCTTCGTCTTGCGTGGTGACGACTTCGCCGGTGTCGGAATCGAACAGCGGGCCGTTGTCGGTAACGAAGCGGACGGGCGGTTTGCCGGCGTGGCTGTGCAGCTTCTGCACCGTGCTTTCGCCGATACCGCGCTTGGGCTGATTGACGATGCGCTCGAAGGCGAGGTCGTCATCCTCGGAGCGGATCAGGCGCAGATAGGCGTGCACGTCGCGGATTTCGGCGCGTTCGAAAAAGCGCGGGCCGCCGATCACCTTGTAGGGGATGCGCAGCATGAGGAAGCGCTCTTCGAACGCGCGCATCTGCCAAGCGGCGCGCACCAGCACGGCGGCGTCGCTGTATCTCCCCCTCCCCGCGAGGGGAGGGGGTAGGGGGTGGGGAGAACCTGGGTGTTCGCCGGTTAGCGGCGCGTCGTGCGAAATCTGTGCGTTCGGAGGTTCACCCCACCCCCTAACCCCCTCCCCTCGCGGGGAGGGGGAACTCACCCAGGCTTCAATATCATCCGCCACGAGGCGCGCCTCCGCTTCGCCGTCCCAGACGCCGCGGACTTTGACGCGCTGGCCTTCTTCGTCGTCGGTGAAGAGGGTTTTGCCGAGGCGGCCGCGATTGTTGGCGATGAGGTGCGAGGCGGCGGCGAGGATGTGGCCGGTGGAGCGATAATTGCGTTCGAGCCGCACGACGATTGCGCCAGGGAAATCATGCTCGAAGCGCAGGATGTTATCGACCTCGGCGCCGCGCCAGCCATAGATGGATTGGTCATCGTCGCCGACGACGCAGAGATTTTTGCGCGCTTGGGCGAGGAGACGCAGCCAGAGATATTGGGCGACGTTCGTATCCTGATACTCGTCCACCATGAGGTGGCTGAGTTTGCGGTGATACGTTTCCAGCACGTCGGTATGGCGCTGGAAGATGTCGATCATGTGCATCAGCAGATCGCCGAAATCGCACGCGTTCAAAATTTTCAGCCGCGCCTGGTAGATCGCGTAGAGCTTCACGCCCGCGCCATCGCCGAACGAGAATGCTTCGCCTTTCGGCACTTTCTCCGGCGTCAGCGCGCGGTTCTTCCAGCTGTCGAGCAGGTTGGCGAGTTGGCGTGCGGGCCAGCGCTTTTCGTCGATGCCCTCGGCTTCGATGATTTGCTTTAAGAGGCGGATCTGATCGTCGGTGTCGATGATCGAGAAATTGTTCTTGAGGCCGACGAGTTCGGCGTGGGTGCGCAACATGCGTGCGCTAATCGAATGGAAGGTGCCGAGCCAAGGCAGGCCGCCGGCGCCGGGGCCAAGCAGATGCTCGACGCGCTCGCGCATTTCGCGCGAGGCTTTGTTGGTGAAGGTGACGGCGAGCACGCTCCACGGCTTGGCGCGGCCGGAATGGAGCAGGTGCGCGAGGCGCGTCGTCAGCACGCGCGTTTTGCCGGTGCCGGCGCCGGCGAGCACCAGCACGGGCCCGTCGAGCGCTTCCACCGCCGCGCGCTGCTCAGGATTGAGCGCGGCGACGTAAGGCGGCGGCGCCATCGCCCGCTGGGAAATGGGGAGATTCTCTCCGCCGTCGGTCATCGATTCGTCCATTCGCGCGAGCTTAGCACGAAGGGAGAACATAGGGCGCTGGATCGCAGGTTGCGAGCGCCCTGATCAGCAAGGGTTTTTAGCCCTTGGACCGGGCCATGGCGTCGAGCTGCTTTTGCATCGCTTCCATCTGCTTGCGCAGTTCGGCGAGCTGCTCGTCCTTGGCGGCGTCTTCTTCCTCGGGCGTGCGGCCCGCGCCAGCGAAGCCGCCGGCGCCTGGCATGGCGAACGGCGCCCAGACTTTCATGGCTTGCTGGAACATCGCCATGTTGCGTTGCGCTTGTTCCTCGAACGCCGCCATCGGCGTCGTCGCGCCGAAGGTGCGGGAAAAGTTCTCGCGCAATTGCTCCTGGCCCTTGGAGAAGCTTTCCATGCTCATTTCGAGGTAGGGCGGCAGGAAGCCTTGCATCTGATCGCCATAGAAGCGGATCAGGCGGCGCAGGAATTGAACCGGGAGCAGGTTCTGGCCCTTGCTCTCTTGTTCGAAGATGATTTGCGTGAGCACCGAGCGGGTGATGTCGTCGCCGGTCTTGGCGTCGAGCACTACAAAATCGACGCCCTCGCGCACCATTTCGGAAAGATGGTCGAGCGTCACGTAGCTCGAAGCGGCGGTATTGTAGAGCCGCCGATTGGCGTACTTTTTGATGACGACGGCTTCGCCCTGAGACTCGCCGCCGGCCTCCCCCGTTTGGCCGTTTGCATCCGCCACGGTCGTTTCCTCGTTTTGCGTCCGCGAGATCGCGGGTTTCCGGCAGAATCCGCTCTCCTTCGCCGCAATGCAAGACAAAGCGTCCGTTTGGGGCTGTCCAATGCGACGGGCGAGCTTGGATTTCGCGCTTCGCTTGTGCGATAGGACGGTTAATCTCTTCTTGTCCTTCCAAGGCCTTCGCCTTTCAGGAGCCCGCCGACATGTCTGATATCGTGATCGTCTCCGCCGCCCGTACGCCGGTTGGCTCATTCCTGGGCTCGTTTGCTGCAACGCCCGCGCACGAGCTTGGCAGAATCGCCATTACAGGCGCGCTGCAGCGCGCCAAAGTCGAAGCCGCCGACGTCTCGGAAGTGGTGCTCGGCCAGGTGCTGACGGCCAATCAGGGCATGAACCCGGCGCGCCAAGCTTCGCGTGCGGCTGGCGTGCCGGATGACAGCCCGGCCTGGTCGCTGAACCAGGTGTGCGGCTCGGGGCTGCGCGCGGTCGTCGTCGGCTATCAGCAGCTCAAGGCGGGCGACGCGAAGATCGTCGTCGCCGGCGGTCAGGAAAACATGAGCCTCTCGCCACACGTCGCCAATTTGCGCAACGGCCAGAAGATGGGCCCGCTGGAATTTTCGGACTCGATGATCAAGGACGGCCTCACCGACGTCTTCAATCAATATCACATGGGCATCACCGCCGAGAACGTCGCCGAGAAATGGCAGGTCACGCGCGCCCAACAGGATGAATTCGCCACCGCGTCGCAGAACAAGGCGAGCGCCGCGCAGAAAGCCGGCAAGTTCAAGGATGAAATCGTCGCCGTCACCGTGAAGGGCCGCAAGGGCGACACGGTGGTTGAGAACGACGAATACATCAAACATGACGCAACGCTCGAAGGCGCGGCCGGCTTGCGTGCGGCGTTCAAGAAGGACGGCACCGTGACGGCCGCGAACGCATCGGGCTTGAACGATGGCGCAGCGGCGCTTGTGCTCATGACGGCGGATGAAGCTGCGAAGCGTGGTTTGACGCCGCTCGCACGCATCGCCTCATGGGCTTCGCGCGGCGTCGATCCGAGCATCATGGGCACGGGGCCAATCCCGGCGTCGAAGGCAGCGCTTGAGAAGGCGGGCTGGAAAGTCGGCGATCTCGATCTGGTCGAAGCCAACGAAGCCTTCGCCGCGCAAGCCTGCGCCGTGAACAAGGACATGGGCTGGGATCCGGCGATCGTGAACGTCAATGGCGGCGCCATCGCCATCGGCCACCCGATCGGCGCCTCAGGTGCACGCGTGCTGACGACGCTGCTCTACGAACTCCAACGCGCCGGCAAAAAGAAGGGCCTCGCCACGCTCTGCATCGGCGGCGGTATGGGCATCGCGGTGTGCGTGGAGCGGTGAGCTGAACGTAAATTCTCTGAATGTAGATTCTACGAGCGGCGTTTCGCCATCATTGGTCCGCGCTCTTTCGGGCGCGGCTCCGCTTAGTCAGTCGGCGATAACGGCGCTCGTGAACTTCATGGCGCGCGAGTGCCATTGGCGCGTAGGGGCTTTCGACTGGCGCATCGTCCACCGCACTTATCACAAGTGCATCCTGACCAAGGACGAGTTCAGTTTCGTTGCGCTCGTCGGCGCCGATGCGCCCATTTTAGCGTTAGCGCAGGAGCGCAGTGATGGTCTGTGGGCGTTCCTTGACGATGCTTCAGCCGCTAACGCTGTCGGGGCGTATTACGCCTCATCTCTGGACCTTCTCCCGGCCGACGATTTGAATAATGAACTATCGAGCGCTGATCGCGTTTGGCTCGCAGCGCTGGGCGATCGCATGCGCTACGACTTGCGCTACTGGAACCCACGCACTGTGGGGCAAGTCATCTTCAATTTTTGGGATTGATCCGATGGTTGCGTCAGCAAAGCGGAATGCCACGACCAAACCCCACCGCATCTATTCCATCAGCTTCGCCAGCGTGTACCCGCACTACGTCGCCAAGGCCGAGAAGAAGGGGCGCACGCAGGCGGAGGTGGATGAGATCATTCGCTGGCTGACAGGCTATCGCCAGCAATCGCTGACAGCGCACATTAAGAAGCAGACGAGTTTCGAGGATTTCTTCGCGCAGGCGCCGAAGCTCAACCCGGCGCGGTCGCTGATTACGGGCGTGATCTGTGGCGTGCGCATCGAGAACATCGAAGACCCGCTGATGCGCGAAATCCGCTATCTCGATAAGCTGATCGACGAACTCGCCAAGGGAAAGGCGATGGAGAAGATCCTTCGGGCGGACAAAGCATAGCGATCCGTGCCGGAGCAGGCTAAATCCAAGCTATGTCCGAAGTTCAACGCAAGCTCACCACCATCCTCGCCGCCGACGCTGCGGGCTATAGCAGCGTGATGGAGGCGGACGAGGTCCGCACGCTGACGGACCTCCGCGCCGCGCGGGGCGTGTTCTCGCAATTCATCGCCCGTCACCATGGCCGCATCGCCAATACGGCGGGCGACGGCCTGATCGCGGAATTTCCGTCCGTGGTGGAAGCTGTGCAATGCGCGATCGAGGTGCAGCGCGAGCTTGGCGAAGCGCAGAGCGGCCTGCGCTTCCGCATCGGCGTGCATCTGGGCGACGTCATGGTCGATGGCGACGATCTCTTGGGCGAAGGCGTGAACCTCGCCGCACGCCTGCAAAGCATGGCCGAGCCCGGCGGCATTCTGATTTCGCAGCAGGTCTATGACCAAGTACAGAAGAAGCTTTCGGTGGGCTTTTCCTGTCTTGGCGAGAAGCGACCGAAGAATTTTGCCGAGAGCGTTGTCGTCTATAGCGTCGGCGAGAGCGATGCGGCGCCGGGCAAAGCGCGCGGCGCCCGCGGGGCGGCGGCTGCACGCGGGGACGACAAGAAGCAACGCTTTATCGCCGGCGCCATGCGGCTTGGCCTGATCCTGGCTGTGCTGTTCGCGATCGACTGGATGACAGGCGGCGCCTGGTGGGTGCAATGGCCAGCGATTGGCATGGCGCTTTGGCTCGCGTTCCGCTCCGGCCCGTTGTTCGAGCGGCTTTAAGCGATCCCCAGTTCGCGCAGCACGCCGGCTTGATCGAAATACGGGCGCTCGCATCTGATCTTGTTGCTGCCGGGTTCGAACTCGAAGCTTGCGGCCATGCGCATGCGGAAGCTCTTGCCGGTGGGCTCGATGGTGCGGTTGCCGATCTTCAGCGGGCCGAGGTGCGTGCCCGTAAGCCAAAACTCTACGAGCACGGTGTTGTCCGCGTGCGAGATGGCGATGATCTCATTGCCTTGATCGGGAAACGGCGTGCGCGAGGCGGCGAAATAGGCGCGCACCGCCGCTTCGCCATCGAACACCTGGCCGCCGCCGTACATTTCGTAGCGCGGATGCTCGAACGTGGCGATCACTGCGTCCCAATCGTGCGTCACCTCCAGCGCCATGTGATCGCGGACGGTTTGCAAGCGGGCTTCAGCGAGAGCGTCTGTCATGGGCCGAGTGTGGCGCGAACTGCGCGCGGCGCAAGCCTCAAGCCTTGCTTCCGCGCCCGGTGTGCTCCTTTTCCCAACGCTTGCGCAATTGCGCGGGCCGTTGGCGATAGCGCGTTTCCAGCACTTCCGCGTCGTGGAAGCGGTCCGAGCGGAAGTGCCGAAAGTCCTCGCGCAATTCACACCAGGCGACGACCAACCGCACCGTTTCAAAATAGCCAATCATGAACGGCCAGATCGTGCGCTCTGACGTCCGACCATTCTCGTCGGCATAGGCGATGCGCATTTTGCGCTGCTCACGTATCGCGCCACGCACGGCCGCGAGATCGAACGCATCGACCGCGCGCATGTGGGATGAGACAAGCGCGAGCTGCGCATCGAGCACGACAGGCCGCAAATGCTCGGGCACTGCGGCGGTGAGTTTGCCGATCAGATCGCGCGCGCCGCGCGCCAAGGCCGCGTCGCCCCGCTGCGCCACCCAGGCCGCGCCGAGCACTGCCGCTTCCAACTCGTCCTGTGTCAGCATCAACGGCGGCATGTCGTAATCGCTGTCGATCACGTAGCCGGTGCCGGCTTCCCCCCGTATCGGCACGCGCTGGGCCATCAGTTCGGCGATGTCGCGATAGAGCGTGCGCAGCGACACCTCCAATTCATGCGCCAGTTCCTGGCCAGTCACGGATCGGCGCCTGGAGCGGAGGATTTGGATGATCTGAAAGAGGCGTTCGGTGCGGCGCATGACCAAAACTTATACTGACATTCTCCTGCCACAAGGCTGTCAGCAGGGGCAAGCTAAGACTGCTTTCCAAGCGAAGCGAGGAGAGACGAAATGACCGTTCTGTATGGTTGGGGACCGATGTTCGGGGCGCCGAGTCCAAGCCCCTATGTGATCAAGTGCGACATGCAATTGCAGATGCTGGGCGTGAATTTCATGCGCGCCATTGCCGATCTGGAGAGCGTGGGCAAACACAAGGCCCCCGATGTCGAGGATGACGGCCGTATCATCGAGGATTCCACTTTCATCCGGCTCTATTTCGAGGAAAAGCTCGGCGACGATCTGGATGAGGGCCTGTCGCTCGAGCAGCGCGGCATGGCCTGGGGGCTTGAGCGCATGCTTGAAGATCGCCTCAGCATGATCATGGCGCATGAGCGCTGGCTGGTGGACGCCAATTTCGACAAAGGCCCGCGCCAATTCTTCATGGGCGTGCCAGAGCCGCAGCACAGCGCCTTGTGCAAGGACGTGCGCGAGCAATTGCACACAATGATGGTGCGCCACGGCATCGGCCGTCATACGCGTGAGGAGCGGATGCTGCTGGCCGAACGCGACATCTCCGCGATCGCGGCGGTGCTGGGCGACAAGCCCTATCTGTTCGGCGACACGCCCAAGGCCGTGGACGCCTCCGCGTTTGGCGTGCTGGCGTCCTGCGCCACGCCGTTTTTCGACACGCCGCTCTCGGGATTGGTGCGTGAGCACACGAACCTGATGAAATACCTCGAACGCATCGAATGGCGCTATTTTGGCGAGATCGTCTGGCCCGCCATGGCGGCGTAATGCCAAACGAGCCTGCGGCCAATCTGGTCGCGGGCTACGTGGCGCTAGACGTGTTGATCGATCAGGATTTGGTTGCCGTCCGGATCTTCCAGCGTCAGGTGAGCAGGGCCTTGCGGTTTGCTTGCGTCGACTTCAGCGCCCAGCGCGACTCCCGCAGCTTTCAGGTGCTTTTGGATGTCGCGAATATCGGTGAAACTCGCCAGTGCTTGGGCGTCGCTGTCCCAGCCGGGGTTGAAGGTCAGCAGGTTCTTTTCGAACATGCCCTGAAACAGACCGATGATCGTGGTGTCGTTCTTCATGATTAGCCAGCGCTGATCCTGGTTGCCGCCAAACACGGTGAAGCCCAGTTTTTCGTAGAATGCGCGCGAAGCGGCGATGTCTTTCACCGCGAGACTGATGGAGAATGCGCCGAGTTTCATGGATGCGCTCCCTTGATGGTGGATGGATTATTGGGCTCGCGCCGGCAGCACGCGCGGGTTGCGCAGGATCGCGGCCGAGATGAGCGCGATCAGCAGGCCAACGGGGAATATTTCCGCGAACGTCATCGGCAAGCGGAAGAGCGGATTGGCGTAGGCGGTTTTCATCTCATTGAGTTGGGCGGTGTAGCTCGCAAGCTCAGCGCCGGTGACGCCGGCCGCGCGCTTGGCCTCGATCATTTGGGCGACGTAATTTTCCATGAAAGTATAATCGGTGGCGGCGAGATAGATCTCCCAGCCGATTACGTAGGCGACGCCCGCGATCGCGGCGACCAGGAGGCCAAGCCCAAACGCCGGCAGGAATTTGATCACCCCGCCTAGGTGCTTGTTTCGGTAATCGCGGATCGCCAGGAAGATCATCGACAGCGCGACGATCATCACCAGATAACCCAGCCATTGCGATGAGAAGGCGTGGCCGTGGCCTTGGCCGGCCGAAAGCACGATGCCGAGAATGATGACGGCGATGACGATCGCGCCGGAAATGGCGCCATAGCGCACAGCGATAGCAAACATGCGTGAATCTCCCCGAGTGATGGCGAGACTAGGGGCGATCACCGCGAAAAGGGAAATCACCCGAAAGGGTGAAATCGACAAAATCAACCGTTTAGGCCGGCGCCTCTAGGGTATGAGCGCGAGTTCGCGCGCTTTCTGGATGGCTTGGGTGCGCCGCTGCACCTCCAGTTTTTGGAACAGACTGGCGATCTGAGATTTGATCGTGTTGGGCGAGACCCCTAGCGCTTGGGCGATCTCCTTGTTCGCCTTGCCGGCCGCCAACAGCTCCAACACCTGCAACTCGCGGCGGGTGACGCCAAGCGAGGCGAGCGCTGCGTCGTTCTTTTCGAACGCCGGCGAGGGCGTGCGCCGGGCGAGCCGCATGCCGGCCCAAACGCCGAGGCCGGCGAAGCTCAGGGCGATGAGCGCGATGTAAATCTCAACGGTAAAGACGCGGGCGAAGAATTGGTATTGCAGCCATTGCAGGGCGAGCGCCCCAGCGGCGAGCGCTAGGGCATAAAGGACCACGATCCGCGTCATCGCCGTCATTTTGGCCGAAGGAGCGGACGGGCGCTAGCTGATGGCGTCAGCGTCGCACCCGTTCGAAAAATCGTGGTTTCGGCGTCGCGGCAGGTTGCCTCGGGTCCGGAGTCGCGCAAACTGCGTTCATGTCTCCGGGGCTTTGTCCCGGCCAATGATAAAATCGGGAGAGAATGATGGCGCGGGTGGCTTTGGTGACGGGTGGAACGCGTGGGATCGGCAAGGCCATCTCGGCGCGGCTCAAGGCCGATGGCTTCAAGGTCGCCGCGAACTACGCCGGCAATTCAGAAGCGGCTGAGGCGACGGCGAAGGAACTCGGCATCAGCGTGTTCAAGTGGGACGTGGGTGATGAGGCGCAGTGCGCCGAAGGCATCGCCAAGGTGGTCGCCGATCTTGGCCCGATCGACGTGCTGGTCAACAATGCTGGCATCACGCGTGACGGCCAATTTCACAAGATGAGCGCCGAGAAATGGCGCGATGTGATCCGCGTCGATCTGGACTCGCTTTTCTATATGACGCGTCCAGTGATCGAGGGCATGCGCGATCGCGGCTTTGGCCGCATCATCAATATCAGCTCGATCAACGGCCAGAAGGGCCAGTTCGGCCAGGTGAATTATTCCGCCGCGAAGGCCGGCATGATCGGGTTCACCAAAGCGCTGGCGCAGGAAAGCGCGGCCAAGGGCGTCACCGTGAACGTGGTCGCGCCCGGCTACATCGACACCGACATGGTGGCCGCGGTGCCGGAAGACGCGCTGAAGAAAATCGTTGCGACGATCCCAGTCGGCCGCTTGGGCAAGGCCGAGGAAATCGCGGCGATGGTGGCGTTTCTCGCCTCGGATCAAGCCGCGTTCATCACCGGCGCGACCATGACGGTAAATGGCGCGCAATACATCGCGGGCTGAGATGTAATCGGAACTACGAGCGGTTCGCGGCGTTTATTCTCCATTCCAAGGAGAATGGACTCATGGACAAAGAGCACGTCAAAAGCGCTGCCGACAAAGCGTCTGGCACGGTGAAGGAAGCTGCCGGCAAGATGACCGGCAACAAGAAGCTGGAAGCCGAAGGCAAGATCGACAAGGCCAAAGGCGAAGCGCGCGAATTCATCGGCGACGTCAAGGATGCGGCGAAGAAGGCTGATCGTCCGAGCTAAGCTGATCGCAGCTTGATGAAGCGGCCCGTGCGCAAGCGCGGGCCGTTTTGTTTCGTGTGCCTGCGTCGCGTCGCCCTTCGACGGGCCGGCGGTCGATGCTACGGCGCGAGTGGTTTGTGGACGTATTCCAATTTCAAGCCGTCCGCGTCCGTGAAGAACACTGCATAATAGCCGACGCCGTATTGCGGATAATCGGCGGGCGGGTCGGTGATGTTGGCGCCGATGTTGAGCAGATGCGCGTGCATGGCGTCGACATCTTCGCGGCTGGCGGCATTCCATGCGATGTGATGCAGGCCCGCGCTATAGCGATCATGAGCACGCCCCGCATGTTCGCCGCGCGCGCTCAAAATGCCGATGGAGCAGAAGGTGTCGCCATCGCGCAGATCAAAATCGTAGCCGTTGGGATGGGCGTCCGCGAGCTTGTAGCCCATGAAGCCCAGCACGCTTTCATAGAACGCGCGTGAGGCGTGGGCGTCCTTCACCGTAAGATCGATGTGATGGATGCCGCCGCGCATCAGCGGTTCGCGCCGGGCTTCCAGAGCAGATCGGCCTTGCCTTGATCATTGGCGTGCCGCGCCGCGACGAACAGCAAGTCTGAAACCCGGTTGGCGAATTTCACCGCCTCCGGCGAAATTTCTTCGGCGTCGGCGAGCGCCACGATGGCGCGTTCAGCGCGCCGTGCGATGGTGCGAGCGAGATGGATGTGCGCGGCCGCGGGCGAGCCGCCGGGCAGAATAAACGAGGTCAGCGGCTCGAGTTTTTCGTTGAGCGCATCGACCTCCGCTTCCAGGCGTAGCGTTTGGCTTTCCTGAATGCGCAACGGCTCGAATTTGAGATCGGGCGAATGCGGCGTGGCGAGATCGGCGCCGAGATCGAAGAGATCATTCTGCAGCCGGTCGAGGATCGGATCGAGCACCGCGTCGGCCGTGGTGTGCAGTCGCGCCACGCCAATGGCGGAGTTCAGTTCATCCACCGCGCCATAAGCTTCGACGCGGACGCTGGCTTTGGAAACGGGCTCACCGGTGGCGAGGCGCGTCTTACCGCCATCGCCGGCCTTGGTGACGATCTTATCTAATCTGACCATTTACCCGTAATGCTGCTTCACTAGCATCGCCGCAACCAGGATGATGATGGCCACGAATTGCGCCACCACGCGCATGCGCATCGCCTTGTTCGACCAGGAGCGGCCAAAATCGCCGCCACGGAACATGGCGAAGATGCCGAAACACAGGACGACGAAAACCACCAGAAGGATCGCCGGGATTAGGAAATCGAACAGGTTCATGGGGTTCCAATTAGGCCCGGCGCGGCCGCCACGCCATGCGCCAAATCAACCTGATACAATGGCCCGATGACCGAATCGCTTCTCCTCATCCTGGCGCTGGCCGCCATCGGCGCCGCCGCGTTTTTCGCCTATCGCTCTGCAAAGGCTCAGGAATCCGCCGCCGCCGCGAAGGCCCGCTTCGAGGGCGTCGACCTGATCCGGGCCGAGCGCGACCGGGCCGTGGCGGAATGTGAGACGCTGCGCTCCGAGGCCAGCCGGATGGCGGCCGAATTGGCGGCCGAGAAGGCCGGCGCGGCCGCCCGGGCCGCCGCGGCCGAAGAGCAGTCCAAGAAGCTGGAGCAGCACTTTGTCGGCCTCGCCACCCAGGCGCTGGAGGCCAATCGCCAGAGCTTCATGGCGCTCGCCAACGAGACGTTCGAAAAACACAAGCAGGCCTCGGCCAGCGGCGTGAAAGAGGTGCTGGCGCCGGCGCAAGAGACGCTGACCAAGCTCGCGGGGTCCGTGGAGGCGCTGGAGAAGCAGCGCTTGGCCGACAAATCGGAAATCAACACGCACGTGAAGCAGATCGTCGACGCGGTCGGCTCCACCAACAAGACGACGACGCAATTGCTCTCCGCGCTCAAAGCCTCGCCGAAGATGCGCGGCCGCTGGGGCGAACAGACATTGCGCAATGTGCTTGAGCTTTCCGGACTCGCGCCGAACGTGGATTTCACCGAGCAGGTCAGCACGACTGATGGCGAGGGCGCGCGTTTGCGGCCGGACGTGGTGATCAATCTGCCGGGCGGGCGCTGCATCGTCGTGGATTCGAAGGTCGCGCTCTCCGGCTATATGGAAGCGATGGAGGCGACGGATGATCTCGTGCGCCAAGCCAGCTTGAAGAAGCATGCGGCGGAATTGAAGGCGCACGTGAAGAGCTTGTCGTCGAAGGATTATTGGAAGCACGTGCCGGCGACGGCGGATTTTGTCGTGCTGTTTGTGCCGGGCGAAAATTTTCTCGCGGCGGCCGCGGAGCAGGATTCGAATTTGTTTGACGATGCGTTCGCGTCGAAAGTGATCATCACCACGCCCAGCACGATGGTCGCGCTTGCGAAATCGGTGGCCTATGGCTGGCGCCAGGAGCAAAGCGCGAAGAACGCGCAGGAGATCGCCGATCTCGGCCGCGAACTCTATCGGCGCATGGGCGTGATGTTCCGCCACATCGACGATCTGGGCAAAGCGATCGTCGGAACGAATGATAAGTACGCGTCATTGGTCGGTTCGTTTGAGCGCAATGTCCTGCCGCAAACGCGCAAGTTCAAGGAACTGGGTGCGTCCGACAACGAAGAGATCGCCGCGCCGCGCGTGATCGAAAGCGCGCCGCGCCTGCCGTCGCCGCAGCCCGAATTGGATCTGACGCCGCCGACGCAGGCGGCAAAGCGCGGGCGGGTGTAGGGATTGGGGATTGGGTGCAATCCCCAATCCCTAATCATGATCGCGCACTTTTCCGCGCTTTGATTTCACATCGCTGCGGCGCGCTTTGCCTTCGAGGCGCTTTTGCTTCACGGCGCGCGGGACTTTTGTTTTCACGCGCGGCTTCGGCCGGTGCGTGGCCTGCTCCACCAGATCGACCAGACGCGCCAGCGCCTCGGCGCGGTTGCGATCTTGCGTGCGGTGTTCGTCGGCGCGGATCACGATCTCGCCGTCGAGCGTGAGCCGGCGCCCGGCCAGCCGGCCAAGCCGCGCGCGTACGTCCTCGGCCATCTCGGTGTAGCCATTCAGTTGGAACCGGAGTTCGACCGCTGTCGACACCTTGTTGACGTTCTGGCCGCCCGGCCCGGAGGCGCGGATGAAGCGCTCCTCAAGGTCGCGCTCGTCTAGGGCGAGGTGGGCGGTGACGGGGATCATAGGAGAGATCGATAGCAGGGCGGCGGTGTCGGATTGGTTGACGACCGGAAACCTGATAGCTGAGAGCGGAAGGATAAGGGAGGATCGCATGCGGAAATGGCTCGGCGGCTTAGGTCTAGCGTTGCTCATTGGCGCATGCGCGGGCGGCGCGATCCCCGGGATCATGATGTCGGCGCCCGCGCCGGCCATCACGGCCGCCTCGCCCAACATCCTTGCCGCGATCGCCGATCCGCGCCGCCCCGATGCGGATCGTCAGCGCGACGCGCTACGCCATCCGGCCGAGATATTGGCGTTCACGGGCGCCAGTGAAGGCATGCGCATCGCCGATATCGGCCCGGGCGGGGGCTATTATACGCGGCTCTTTTCGGTGGCTGTCGGCGAAAGCGGCCATGTCTATGGCGTTGATCGCCCCGGCACGGCCGAACGCCCGCGCGCGCTCGCCGCCGTCGCGCCGCTCTATCCGAACATCACGCATCTCACGCAAGGCTATCAGGGCTGGACCATCGCCGAGCCGCTCGACGCGATCTTCATCTCGCAAATCTACCACGACTTTTATCTGCCGCAGCTCAACATCGATGTTCCGCGCCTGAACCGCGAAATGTTCGCGGCGCTGAAGCCGGGCGGCGTGCTTGTGATCATCGATCACGCCGCAGCCGTCGGCAGCGACATCACCGTAACGGATCGCTTGCACCGCATCGCGCAGGCGCAAGTCGTGATCGATCTGACCGCCGCTGGTTTCGTGCTGGAAGAAGAGAGCCAAGTGCTGCGTAATCCCGCTGACGATCACGCGCTGCGCGTATTCGAAGGCGATATCCGCGGCCATACCGATCAATTCGTGCTGCGCTTCCGGCGGCCCGCCAACTGATGCTGCTGCCGCACAATCCGAACGCGTTCACGCGTTCGCCGCTCGATCGCGCTGGTCATCACCGGGGCGATCGCGCCTGGCTTGAGGCTACGCTCGATCTGCCGGAAACGCGGCTCATCCCGTTCTTCCAGCACCGGCCCTTCGTGATCGAGGATCACGGTGTGCTGGGGCCGGGCTGGCTGCATGGCCTCTCGCGCGGACGTATCGCGCCGCCGGATGCGCCGCTTCTCTTCCTCGGGCTCGACGCGCAGAAGGTGGCGCACTTCGCCATCGACATTCCGGACGCCGCGCCGCTCGGCGAAGTGGGGCGGTTCGAGGATTTGCGCGCGCTTGGCCCGCGCCTTTCACGCGAAGATCTCTCGATCCTCGGCCCGGCGAAATCCATCTTCGAATGGCACGCCAAGAACGGCTATTGCGCCAATTGCGCGACGCCGACTTTGATTGTCGAGGCCGGCTGGCGACGCGATTGCCCCACCTGCAAGACCGAACACTATCCGCGCCTCGATCCCGTTTGCATCATGGTCCCCACATTCGGCGAGAAGGTGCTGCTCGGCCGCCAAAAGGCATGGCCGCGCGGCATGCACTCAGCGCTCGCTGGCTTCATTGAACCGGGCGAGGCGATCGAGGAAGCGGTCGCACGCGAAACATTGGAAGAGGCGGGCCTCATTGTGCGCGAGGTGCGCATGCATTCAACGCAACCGTGGCCGTTTCCACACTCGCTGATGATCGGCGTGCTTTGCGAGGTCGAGAACGATCAGGAGAAGATTGACACGACCGAACTTGAAAGCGGCCGCTGGTTCACGCGTGAGGAAGCCCAACTGCTGATCGCCGGCAAGCATCCCGACGCTTGGGCCCCGCCACCCTTCGCCATCGCGCACCAGCTGCTGAAAACGTGGGCGGAAGAAGGCTAGTGACAATCGCTGCAATCGTCGCGCGCGGCGCGTTCGATCTGTAGCGTCACGTGGTTGATGCCGAAGCGCTGCGCGAGCGCGTCCGAGACGCGGGCTAGAAACGCGTCGTCATTGCCTTCGGGGCGCACCAGATGCGCTGTCAGCGCCGGCTTGGTCGCGCCCATGGCCCACACATGCAGATCATGCACGGCGGTGACGCCCGCTTGCTCGGCCAAAAACGTGCGCACCGCCGCCACGTCGATGTGCGCGGGTGCTGCGTCGAGCGCGAGATCGAGCGATTCACGTAGCAAGCCCCACGTGCCCCACAAGATCAGCAACACCACAGCGACCGAAATCGCCGGATCGATCCAAACCCATTGCGTCGCCCAGATCGCCGCGCCGGCGACGATCACGGCCGCCGAGACGCCAGCGTCCGCCAGCATGTGCAAATACGCGCCGCGCACGTTCACGTCTTCCTTGCGCCCGGCAAGGAAGAGCATCGCCGTCGCGCCATTGATCACAACGCCCACGGCCGCCACCGCCATCACGAACAACGGCTGTGTTGCTTCCGGCGCAAAGAAGCGCGATGTCGCCTCCCAAAAGATGCCGCCGCAGGCGATCACCAGCACCAGCGCGTTGGCGAGTGCTGCAAGCACGGTGGCCTTGGCGTAGCCATAGGTGCGCCGCTCGCTTGACTGGCGCTGCGCCAGCCAGGCCGCGCCGCCCGCCAGGGCGAGGCCCAGCACGTCGGAAAGATTGTGCGCCGCGTCGGAGAGCAACGCCGTCGAGTTCGCGACGAAGCCCGCGCCAGCTTCAAGGATCACGAAGCCGAGGTTCAGCGCGATGGCGACAGTATAACGTTTGTTGGCAGGAGCGGGGTGGTGATGGGCGTGATCGTGATGATGATCGTGTGCGTGCCCGTGATGCCCGTGCATGGCGATCATTTGAGCGAGATTCAACGAATCCGCAAGCCATCGTTGACACAAGTGTGCAAGCGCATCTGATGCGCGCGAGGGATAAGCATGCACACACGGCGAAACATCATGGCGCTCGGCGCGGCGGGGCTGGCCTCGTCGTGTGCGGCCGCGCGCGGCTTCAGCGAAGGGCTCGCGCGCGATTTCGGCCATGCTCCGCCGCATCGCGCGGTGTTGCCGCCCGTGCTCGTCTCTGAAGAGCGCATCATCCGTATCGATGTCGGCCTGCGGCCCTATCGGCCGACCGGATTTCGCGTCGCGCGCGAAGCCTTCGGCGACAAGACGCTCGTCCATAATTACGGCCATGGCGGCGGCGGCATCACGCTCTCATGGGGCACGGCCAAGCTCGCCGTCGATCTAGGCTACGACCCAAGTAAACCGGATTGCGCCGTGCTCGGCTGTGGCGCTGTCGGCCTGGCGACGGCGCGTCTGCTGCAAGAGCGCGGCGCGAATGTGCGCATCTACGCGCGCGATCTGCCGCCCAACACCACCTCCAATGTCGCTGGCGCGCAATGGTGGCCGGCGTCCGTCTATGATTGGCGGCGCGCCAGCGATGCCTTCGTCGCGCAGCATTTCGAAGCGGCGCGGTTCGCGTTCCGCCGTTACCAGAGCCTCGTCGGCGACGCCTATGGCGTGAGTTGGGAGCGCAACTACAATCTTTCGAACGAGCCTATTGAAAGATATCCCGCGCGCGAAGATAGCCCGATGCGCGCTCTTGTCGTCAATCAGCGCGATCTCGATCCGCGCGAGCACAATTTTCCGCGCCCCTATGTGCGCCAGTTCGACACCATGATGATCGAGACGCCGCTCTATCTGCGGCGCATGGAGGCGGACGTGCGCTTGGCGGGCGCCGAGATTGTCGTGCGGCGCTTTGACGATGTGTCTCAGGTTCAAGCTCTGCCGGAGCGCACCATTTTCAACTGCACAGGCCTCGGCGCGGGTGCGCTGTTTGGCGATACGGAAATCGTGCCGGTGCGCGGCCAACTCGTCATCCTGCTGCCGCAGCCCGAGATCGACTACAACACGATCGCCAATGAAGGGTACATGTTCGGCCGCCGCGACGGCATCGTGCTGGGCGGCACTTATGATCGCGGGGAATGGTCCATGGAGCCCGATCCGCAAGCGATCGCCGGCATTATCAGCAATCACAAGAGCATCTTTGGCGCGATGCGCGCTTAGAGCGGCATGAAGATCACGCGCCCGCCCAACGCCGCCGCTTCACGGCGCGCCACGACACAATCGTTCTCCAGCGGCTGCGCTTCGGGGGCCCGGCCATCGATCCAGGCGCGGCAATAGCCGCGACGCGGCAATGCGCTGGCGGGCACGCCGCTGAAATCGTTGCGTCCGTCATAGGCGGCGCGTTCGATCAAGGCTTCGCCCGTGTTTTCCATCACGCGCCCGCCCCATGTGCGCGCGAGCCAATGCGCGTGCTCGCATTCCATTGGCGCGGGCTGATGTGTGTCGGGCAGCGCGTCATATTGAATTTGGCATTGGCCGAGTTGGGGCTGAGCGATTGGCGCGCTTACCGCGGCGGGCGTCATTGCGGCGGAAGCGGGGGCTTGTGACGGCATCGTCGCGCCCGCGAGCATCGCCAGCGAAATCGCCGTGGCTAAAGCGGATGCGACCAGACGTGACATGGCTCCCTAACTCCCCGCGCCCAGGCGCGTTCCTGAGCACAGGATGAATCTAGGACGCCGTTTAGATGCACGATGTGACCGTGGGCACGCCGCGCGCACGGCAGGATCACAAGCGCTTGAGCGGGGGGAACGACTATCGGCCGGCGGCGGCGCGTTCCTGGTTCAGCTTGAACAGATGTTCGAGAATTTGCTCGTCGCTGAGATCGGCGGGCCAGCCATAGGCGGTGGCGACGGCGGCGTCGAGCTGCTTGTGCAAATGACCGAGCCACGCCGGGCGCTCGTTGTAGAGCTTGGTCAGCGTGCGATCCTTGAGATGCTTGGCCGCTTCATCATCCTTGGGGACGATGCGATCGGGATAACCGGGCACGACCTCCGGCACACGGTTCACCCATTCGGGCGGATTGAGCCAAGCTTCGCGTTTCTCGTTCAATTCACGCGCCGCCGCCGCGATGGCGATCGCGCGCGGATCGTCGGCATAGGTGGGGGCGGGTATGTTGGGCGTTAGGCCTTCGGGGAAGGGGAAGGTTTCGAAGGTGGTGGTGGGCGTGTAGCGAGGATCGTTGCCGACGCCAAGCCAAGTGCCCATGCGCAGCGCCCAAAGTTCATGGAAGCGCGAATGCAGGATGCCGAACGTGGTGTCGTCGTCGCGGGCGATGGCTATCGTCGCGGAGTCCGGGCAAACGCGCCGATCAGCCCAGACAAATGACCGATATGTCGCCACGCGAGGGGTGAGGATAAATCGCGAAAGGCGCGACAACGCCGCCCACATTCCTGGTCGTGGCTCCACATGACGCCACCAATATTCGCGGTAAAGTGGACGTTTGTTCTCGCGGCGCTCGGGTTCAACGTGCACGAGTACGTGGCGAAACGGTGCTTCGTAGAGAGCGGCATCAGACTGGCTCATCGTCCAACCGAAGTCGATGATCCACTTGTCCGCTGGCCGTCGCGTAATGTCGGCGCCATTTCGCCAAGGCTTCAGAACATCCGCGTTCGATCGACCGTTAGGATTCGTGGGCGCAAGCAGCCAGTCACGTGCGAGTTCGCCGGAAACGTCGAACGCGCCACCTTTGGTATCGCCCATGAAGGCCACATTGGCGCATTCAGACAATTGTTTAGCTTTGGTTAGATCGACAGCTGAACCGGTGAGGTCCGCGTTAATAGCGATCGAGGCGCGGCCATCGAGGTTCTTTCCACAAAAGCCAGCGCCAAAGCCGATCTGTGATACCCGCACGGCTGCGCCGTCCAGAATCCATGGCTCATCCGCCCACGCCTCGCAAAGCGCGCCCGCATCGGCAATCGGCTCAATCACTTTGCGGTTCGCGCCACCGCGAACCGAGTTGGTTGTAACGAGGCCGGCTCGTTGGCTTCGACGACATACGATCGCTTTCCACGCTTTTTCAACCCAGTAGCAGACGAGGTCTGCCTCAGCTGGGACGCGGCTGTGATATACTTCGAAAAGGCGATCGACAGTGCCATCGCCCAGACTGTCGCGAAGGCGCTTCCCGCCAACAAACGGCGGGTTGCCGATGATCACATCCGTCTCTGGCCACTCCGCTTCCGACCAGTCCTTTCGCTCAGGCCCTTTGCTGCGATCCAGCAGGGCGTCGCGCTCCTCGATTTGATCCAGTGTTTCCAAGATCGGTTTGCGGTCGGGCAAATAGCCATTCTTTTTCAGCCATTGCAGATCGCCGATCCAAAGCGTGACGCGCGCGAGTTCGGCGGCGTAGCGCTCGATCTCGATACCGCGCAATTGCCTGACGCTAACGCGCAATGCCGGCGGTTCGATGCCCAGGCGCAGCACGTCGCCATGCGCGCGCCGCTCGATGTCGTGCAAGGCGTGCAGCGCCACGTACAAAAAATTGCCGCTGCCGCACGCCGGGTCGAGCACGCGGAACTTGGATAGACGATCGAGGAAGGCGTCGAGCCTCTCATTGGCGGCGGCGATTGCCTTGCTGCGTTTGGCGCGAAGCGCCGTCGTACGCTTGCGCCGGCCCTCTTCACCGGCCTTGGCGGCTTTCGGGTCTGCCTTCAATTGCGCCGCGGCCTCCTCGCGGATCGCTTTCTCTTCGGCATCGGCGGCGGCGACATCTTCCATGATCGCCGCGATCTCGGCGTGCGCGATGTCCCACTCGGCCATGAGCGGGCGCGTGATGACTGGATCGACAATTTTCAGAATTTTTTCCCGATCGGTGTAGTGCGCGCCCAGCGCCGGCCGCTCGCGCGTGGCTTTCAGCGCCTGCTCGAACAAGGTCCCGAAAATGGCCGGATCGATTTCCGACCAATCATGCTCTTCGGCCGTCGTGGCGATGTCCTTCAGGTCGATGATTTCAAGCGGCAGCACATCTTCGCCATCGAACAAGCCGCCGTTGAACCAATCGATCTTGTGCTCGCCGAAATAGCCGCCCTTGTGCATCTGCGCGAAGAGGGTGCGCATCTGCGCGGCGGCGTCCACGGGATGGCGCTGCACGTTCTGCATCATGCGCGAGAACAGTTTCGGCGGCAGCAGGCCTGCGTCCTCGGCGAACATGCAGAAGATCAGCCGATTGAGAAAATGCGCGACGGTGCGCGGATCGTGTTTGCGCTCTTGCAGGCGCCTGCCGATATCGCCGAAACGCTGTGCGGCCTTGGCCGTGAGGTCTTGCGGGCTGAGCGTTGGCTTCAGCTTCTCCGAGCCGTTGAACACCTGCTTCAGGAGATCGCGTTTGCCGGCGTCGAGCAGATCGTCGAGCGTCCATGTGTGGGTTTCGGAAACGGTGTTGTTCCAATTGGTATGGACGATAATGCGATCCATGTCGCACACGACCAGATAGGGCGGCATCTGTAGATCGAGCGTGTAGGTCTGCAATTGGCGCAACGCCGCGCCCAAATCCTTGTGCCGACCCTTGTACTCCCAGGCGAAACAGCCCTTGCGCCAAACGTCGGCCCAGCCGTCGCCGCCGCCTGCTTTTTCGACGCCGCGTTCAAAGCAAAAGGAATCAGGCTGATCGGGGCGCGGTTCGCCGAGCAGGTCGCAGAGTTCGATGAAATGCAGCTGTGCGCCTTGGCGCTCGCGAAGGTCCGCGTCGCGCCATTTTTCGACGAATTGTAAAGCTGTCATGGCCCCCATACGCGGAAATTGCCGCAGCGTGTCCACGAAGTCGAGAGAAGAGCGGGCGGGTTCCAAGCCGCGCGGCAAGAAAAAGCGCGGAGACCGAAGTCTCCGCGCTAGCACTCCAACCCTTGGTCCATCTCTCAGCGTGCTATTGGCACGCGAGGCATTCTTCGTAATCGGTGCGCTCGGCCGGCATCGTCGGGGCTTCGGCGACCTCGGACTTGCTTTCCTCGCCGGCGAAGCCCGCGCGCTGCACCGATTTGGAGCGGCAATAATAGAGGCTCTTCACGCCGCGCTCCCACGCCATCCAGTGGAGCATGTGCAGATCCCACTTATCGACGTCGCCCGGGATGAACACGTTCAGCGATTGCGATTGGCAGATCAGCGGCGTGCGATCGGCGGCGAGTTCGATGATCCAGCGTTGATCGATTTCGAACGCGGTCTTGAAGATGCTCTTCTCGTCTTCGCTCAGGAAATCGAGATGCTGGACGCTGCCTTCGTTCTTGAGGATCGAAGACCACACGCCCTCGGTGTTCTTGCCTTTCTCTTCGAGCAATTGCTCGAGATAGGGGTTCTTCACCGCGAACGAGCCAGAGAGCGTCTTGTGCGTGTAGATGTTGGCCGGGATCGGCTCGACGCCGGCGGAGGTGCCGCCGCAGATGATCGAGATCGAAGCCGTCGGCGCGATCGCCAGCTTGTGCGAAAAGCGCGCCATGACGCCGGCTTCCTGCGCATCCGGGCAGGCGCCGCGCTCTTGCGCCAGCTTCACCGAAGCTGCGTCCGCGCCGCGACGGATGTGGCGGAAGAGGCGGTTGTTCCACACCTTGGCCATCGCCGATTCCATCGACACGCCTTGCTTTTGCAGGAAGGAGTGGAAGCCCATGAGGCCCAAACCGACGCTGCGCTCGCGCATGGCGGCGTAGATGGCGCGTTCCATTTCCGGCGGCGCGCGTTCGATGAAATCCTGCAGCACGTTGTCGAGGAAGCGGAACACGTCCTCGAGGAATTCCGGCTCTTTTTCCCATTCCATGAACGTTTCGGCGTTCAAGGAGGAGAGGCAGCACACAGCCGTGCGCTCGCGGCCATTATGATCCATGCCGGTATGCAGCATGATTTCGGAGCAGAGGTTCGATTGGCGAACTTTCAAGCCAAGCTTCTTCTGGTGGCTCGGCATCTGCTTATTCACGGTGTCGGAATAAACGATGTAGGGCTCGCCGGTTTGCAGGCGGAGCTCTAGAATCTTCTGCCACAGCTTGCGCGCGCTGACATGCTTCAGCGGCTCTTGGTTCTTCGGGCTGCGCAGCGCGAACGGCAGGTCGTCACGCACCGCGATCATGAATTCGTCGGTGATGTTGATGCCGTGGTGAAGATTGAGGCTCTTGCGATTGAAATCGCCGGCCGGCTTCCGGATTTCGAGGAATTCCTCGATCTCTGGATGGTGGATGTCGAGATACACCGCCGCCGAACCGCGCCGCAGCGAACCTTGGCTGATCGCCAGCGTGAGTGAATCCATCACCCGCACGAACGGAATGATGCCGGAGGTTTGCCCATTCTGGCCGACCTTTTCGCCGATGGAACGAACGCCGCCCCAATAGGTGCCGATGCCGCCGCCATTGGAGGCGAGCCACACATTCTCGTTCCACGTGTCCATGATGCCGTCGAGTGAATCGCCGACAGCGTTGAGGAAGCACGAGATCGGCAAGCCGCGCTCGGCGCCGCCGTTCGAGAGAACGGGTGTCGCGGGCATGAACCAGAGCTTGGAGATGTAATCATAGATGCGTTGCGCGTGGCCGATGTCGTCGGCGAACGCGGTGGCGACGCGTGCGAACATGTCTTGATAAGACTCGCCGGGCAGCAGGTAGCGATCGGTCAGCGTCGTTTTGCCGAATTCCGTCAGCAGCGCATCGCGGCTCGGATCCGTAACGACCTTCTCGACCACCTTCAGCGGAAGGAGGGGCTTGGGTTTGCCGCGATGGACCTCGCCCATGCGGTGGACCCCCGCTTTTTCCGCTCTTGCCTGCATACGTCAGCCCCCAGTTTCAACTTGGTGTTAACCCGACTCGCTCTTGGCAAAAACCACACGTGGTTGCGTGCCGAAGCGATCCGTACCGCTATATATAGTGATGCCATCGGTTAATGCAGGGTCAATGGGGAAGGCGGGATCGAGCCGATTTTTGGGTGTCGAATCTGTGAAAATCGGGTCGTGCCCGATGAATCCCGATTAACCAGAAGACGCCGATTCCGAGGGGGCAGCAGCCCATCTTTACACCCTTGCGCGCCAGTAATTTCCGGCGTTTTTGCGCTCCATGAGCGATGCGAACGGGGGGGTGAAGGCGGTATTGACTGCCGCTGGCGGAGCGACCCTGTTGGGGCTCTCGCCGATCTTCGTGCGCCTCTCCGAGCTCGATCCGCAGGCGACGAACTTCTGGCGATTCGCGCTGGCGCTGCCGATTCTGGGCGTCTGGGCCGCATTATCTGGGGCCGAGCGGGGCGGGACGGCTCGCCAGATCAGCTGGCTTCTGCTGGCGGGGCTGTTTTTCGGGGCCGAGGTCGGGCTTTGGGCCGCCGCGCTCGATTTCACCACGGTCGCCAACGCCACCTTGCTTTCCAACATGACGCCGATCTTCGCCGCGGCGTTCGGCTTCCTGCTTTTCAAGGAGCGGCTCCAGACCGGGATTTGGATTGGCGGCGGGCTGGCGCTTTTGGGCGCGCTGACGCTGTCGATCGCGCGGGCGCGGGCGGGTGCTGGGCCCACGCCGGAATTGGGCTGGCTGGGCGATACAATGGGGCTGGTCTCAGCCACGGGCTACGCGGCGTATCTTCTGATCGTGCGCTCCCTGGCGACGCGGGTATCGACGGGCGCCGTGATGCTGTGGGCGACATTGGCGGCGATGGTGTTCGCGGCCGGCGCCAGCGTGCTGATGGGCGAAAGCTTCCTGCCCACGACATGGCAAGGCTGGCTGCCGCTGATCGGCCTTGGCCTCATTGTGCAAGCCGCCGCGCAAGGCTTGATCGCGTATGGCGTGGGCCGATTGCCGATCGTGGTGTCGACCATCCTATTGTGGATGCAACCGCTCTCCGCAGCATTGATGTCGTGGTTGTTTTTTGGCGAGGCGCTAGGCCCGCTGGCGCTCTTTGGCGCGGGCCTCATTCTGCTCGGCGTGTTTCTGGTTCAGCGCGCGCGTCAATGATGTAGCGGCCGCATCCAGCGCTGCATCGGACATGATACGCTTGGATCGTCGCCGCAGCGCGTGCGCGTCACGTACGTGATCTCGGCGCGCCCGATCAGGTTCTCGATCGGCACGGGCCCCATGCCGTCCCAGCGGCTGTCGAGCGAATTGTCGCGATTGTCGCCCATCATGAACAAATGCCGCTCCGGCACGACATACGGCCCGAAATTGTCGAGCGGAGCATTGTTGGAGAGATTGTACGTGGTGTGCGTGTAGCCGTCGGGCAGGCTTTCCTCGTAACGCTCGGCCCATTCCTGGCGGTGATCCGGCAAAGTGCTGCGCACCAGCAAGTCGCGCGGCGAGGTTTCCACCGCCACGCCATTGATCAGCAGCGCGCCGTCGCGCATCTCGATCGTGTCGCCGGGCAGGCCGATGGCGCGCTTGATCATGGTCTCGCCGGTGCGCGGATGAATGAACACCACGACGTCGCCGCGACGCGGCAAGCTCTCGAACAGGCGCCCATCACCCGCTGGCAACATCCCGCCCAAATCGAACGGCAGTGAAAAACGGCTATAGCCGTATGCGAATTTTGAGACGGCGACCTGATCGCCGACCTCGATATGCGGCGCCATGCTCTCGGACGGGATGCGATAATTCGCGAACGCCACGGTCGTGAACGCCATATAAGCCAGAAACGCGCCGGCCAGGGTCTTGGCCCAATCGATCAGATTTTCCAGCGTGTAGGACTTGCGTTCTTCGTTCTGCATCGGCCACCCCTGGCGCAAGACTGCGAAGCCGCTAATTTGGCGTCAAGCACAAAGCCATCAGCCACGGGGCTTCAATGACCAATGCATTCGCCGCGATTCTGGGCGGTTTGAAGGACGTGATCTTCGGGCGCCTCACGTGGCTTGCGCTTTTGAATTTGGTGGTGGCGCTGACCATCACGATCTCGGCGGCCACGGCGATCATCCGCTACGTGGTGCCGATGATTCCGGATGGCGCAGGCTGGTTTGGCTATCTTTCAACGGCCGGCGAGTTCGCCGCAAGCATCGCCGTCGCTGTGCTGGCCGTGGCGCTCTCACCGGCGATTTCGATGATTGTTGGCGGCGTGCTGTTCGATGTGGCGGCCGAGCGGGTGGAGAAGAAGCTTGGCATCGCCGGCGCGCAGGGTGTGCCGCTGCATCACGGGCTGCTGAACGGTTTGCGCATTGGCATCCCGGCTCTGGTTGTGAATCTGATCGTGCTGCCGCTCTATTTGATCCCGGTGATCAACGCGCTTGTGTTCTATGGACTTAATGGTTTTCTGATGGGGCGCGAGTATCTGACGCAAACGGCGGTGCGGCGTATGTCGTTCGCGGACGCGGTAGCGTTGCGTAAGCGCAAGGGCCTGTCAGTGTTTCTGATCGGGCTTGCGTGCTCGTTCATTCCGTTCTTCGCGCCGCTCGTGGGCGCGAGCGCGATGACGCGCTTCATCAATGCGTCGCGCTAGGCCTTGAGCCAGTAATGATAGGCGTATGCGCGGGCGAAGCCTTCGTTGGCGTAGAGCGCGACGGCCGGCCCGTTCGAAACTTCGACCTGCAGATAGGCGGTCTTCGCACCGTGGGTTTTGCCCCAGGCGCAAAGCGTGCGGACGATGTCTCGCGCATAGCCTTGGCGGCGCGCGCCGGGCGCGGTGCGCATGAGATATATGCCGACAAGATCGCCGGTCAGGCGGCCCAAGCCCACGGCGGCGGTGTCCGCGACGGCGAAGGCCGAGCGCTCCTGTGTCCGCAGCACGATGTCTTGCCGCTCGGCGAAATCCTCGGGCGAGGGCGCGGATGCGCGCATGGGCGCCCAGAAGGCTTCTGAGGGCGTAGCGCTGATAGCGATGGTTCGGCTTGGAGCGGGCGGCGCATCAAGCGCGCGCGTCATCACCAGCGTTTCCATCTGTGGCGCATAACCGTGCGCGGTGAGCAACGCGGCAAGATCGGCAGGGTGAATTGCGCCATCGGCGAGCTTGAACGCGGGCGCAATGCCGTGCGCGGCGGCCCAGGTCTCGGCGGCGTGAAGCGCGGCTTCAACATCCACGCCGCGCCATTCCAGCGGCCAGGTGGAATTGACGCGCCAGGATTTGCCGTCGGTGGCGAAGAGGCGCCAGCCATTGATCTCGTCCGCGTGGCGCGCGGGCCAAGCCGCGATGCAAGCGCGTTCGAGGTTCGCGGCGTTCATGCCGTGCGCGCTTTCGGGACGCTGGCGATAATGGCGACAAGGCCGGCGCCGCCGCGCGTAGTCATCCTTGTGGCGACGTTCTCGAAAATCTCTTCCGTGTTTTTCGCGGCGGCGCGCGCGATGCCGCGGCGCTGGCTGGCGCTTGGCGGTTCATACACTTGCACGAAGGTGCTGCGCTTGGAGACGATGCGGCGGACATCTGTCCTGATGTCGTAGCCATCGGTCCAGAACAAATTCACGTTCACGGCGAACACGCGATCGAACAAGGCTGGCTCGCGATCGAGCACGTTGAACGACGCTTCGAAAAAGAACGAGCGGCCTGCCTTGGTGTAGGCCGCGTTTCGGGCGATCGCCGCCTTGATCGCCGCGGGCGATTTGTCGATGCCCAGATATGTGCCGCGCCCGAGCAGCGGGCAGATGCGTTGCGCCGCGATGCCGCTGCCGCAGCCGATCTCGAAAACATTATGCTTCGGCTCGATCTCCATGAGCTCAATCGCCCATTTGATCCGCGCCGGCGCTATCGCTTGAATTTTACGCACTGGTTTTCGCAGCCACCAGCTTCACGACATCGCCCATGATCTGGGTGATGCGGAAATCCTTGGGCGTGTAAACGCCGGCGACCCCCATTTGCCGGAGCGCGAGCGCGTCAGCGGGCGGAATAATGCCGCCGACGATCAGAGGAACATTGCCCAAGCCCTCGGCACGCATGAGGCGCACGACTTCCTGCACGAGATCGAGGTGCGAGCCGGAGAGGATAGAGAGGCCGATTGCGTGCGCCCGCTTTTCTTTCGCGGCTTTGACGATCTCGGCGGGCGTAAGACGGATGCCTTCATAGATCGCGTCCATGCCGACAGCGCGGGCGCGCGCGGCGATCTGCTCGGCGCCGTTGGAATGGCCGTCGAGCCCGGGTTTGCCAACAAGGAAGGTGAGCGTGCGACCAAGCTTTTCGCTCAGGACTGCAACGTCCTGCTTCACCGCCTCGATGTCTTCGCCGCTTGAGTCGATGACGATTGCGACGCCTGTCGGGCCACGATACTCGCCATAGACTTTGCGCAGCATCGCCGCCCATTCGCCGGTGGTGACGCCGGCTTTCGCGGCTGCGATCGATGCCGGCATGATGTTCTTCTCTTCTTGTGCCGCCGCGTGCAACGCCGCTAGCGCGGCTTCGACGGCTTTGCCGTCGCGCGTGGAGCGCCACGCTTTGAGGCGCGCGATCTGTTCGCCTTCGACGGCGAGACCGACAGTCTGGATGCTCTTTTCGCCCGCTTCGAGCGGCGAGGGCTCGCCGGTGGTGAAGGCGTTGACGCCGACGACTTTCTGCTTGCCGGCTTCGATTTGTTCGATGCGTCGGCGATTGGACTCGACCAGCGCTTCCTTCATGTAATCGACATTGGCGACAGCGCCGCCGCTGGCTTCGATCTTCGCCAATTCCGCACGCGCGCCCTCGATGAGTTGGGCGACTTTGGCTTCGACGACCTTGGAGCCGTCGAACAAATCCTCGAACTCGAGCAGATCGGTTTCGTACGCTAGCACTTGTTGCATACGCAGCGACCATTGCTGATCCCACGGGCGCGGCAGGCCAAGCGCCTCGTTCCACGCCGGCAATTGCACGGCGCGGGCGCGAGCGTTCTTGGAGAGCGTGACGGCGAGCGTTTCGAGCAGGATGCGATAGACGTTGTTTTCGGCTTGCTGCTCGGTGAGGCCCAGCGAGTTGACCTGCACGCCATAGCGGAAACGCAGCGCGCGCTCATCGGTCACGCCATAACGCTCGCGTCCGATCTCTTCCCAGAGCGCCGTGAACGCGCGCATTTTGCAGAGCTCGGTGACGAAGCGCATGCCTGCGTTCACGAAGAACGAGATGCGGCTGAACACGTCGGCGAAGCGTTCGGGCGCCACCTCGCCGCGGGCTTTCACCCCGTCGAGAATGGCGATGGAAGCGGCGAGCGCGAAGGCAAGTTCTTGCTCTGGCGTCGCGCCGGCTTCTTGCAAATGGTACGAGCACACGTTCATCGGATTCCATTTTGGAATCGTGTCGAGGCTCCATGCGATGGTGTCGGCGGTGAGCTTCAGGCTCGGCGCCGGTGGGAAGATGTACGTACCGCGCGAGAGATACTCTTTGAGGATGTCGTTCTGCGTCGTGCCGGTGAGCTTTCGCGGATCGGCGCCTTGTTCTTCCGCGAGCGACACATAGAGCGCGAGCAGCCATGCGGCCGGCGCGTTGATCGTCATCGACGTGTTCATCTGTTCGAGCGGGATCTGATCGAACAGTGCGCGCATGTCGCCCAGATGGCCGATCGGCACGCCGACCTTGCCGACCTCGCCGCGCGCCAAGATGTGGTCGCTGTCGTAGCCGGTCTGCGTGGGCAGATCGAAAGCGACGGAGAGGCCGGTTTGGCCTTTCGCCAAATTGGCGCGGTAGAGCTTGTTGGATTCAGCCGGCGTGGAATGGCCCGCATAGGTGCGGAAAATCCAAGGGCTGTCGGGATTGTGCTGGAACGCTGTCATGGCGCGGGCAAGGAAGCATGCGCCGCGCCGGGGCGGCAAGCTTAATGTTGCAGTGCAGCAGGCGCCGAAGCGTCGCGGTGGCGACGCCAGAGTTCGAAGACGATGCTCTGCAAATCCTCAAACCGCAGCCGTGAGCCATGTGCCCCGACCGTGTATTGCGCTTCCAAGTTTGGCGCCGCTCGGGCGAGATCCACCTCAAAGGCGATGTAGGGTTGGTTGGCGATCGCGCCGCTGCTGACGCTGGCGATCTCCTCCCACGCGAGCGACCAGGCGCCCAAGCCGAACGTGCGCACGCCGTCCCGATCGATGCGGGCGAGCGGCTTGTCGGTGAACACGCGCCACAGCATGAAGAGCCCGCCGAGGCCGAAGAATACGCCGCCGATATAGCCGGCAATCGAAACCACGGGGCGATTGTCCGCCGCGGCGAGCGGCGCCAGGAGCGTACAGCCCAACGCCATGCCGATGGCGGCGATGGCCATGCCGACGAGCTGAAGGCGATCCGGCTGGATCGTGAGGCCGCCCTCGCGATCGAGTTCGGCGCGTTGATGCGGCAGGAATGGCATCAAGCCGACAAGCGCGCACGCACCGAAAAAGACGGTGGCGCCCAGCGCCATCACCCGCTCCGCCGGATCACCTTCGAGCAGAAGAAATACGCCAATGGCGACGAAGGCGAGGCTGATAAGCGGGAGCCAAATATCCTTGCCGCGAGTCATCAGCACTCCACCACGTTGACGGCCAAGCCGCCTTGGCTGGTCTCTTTGTATTTCGACGACATGTCGAGCCCGGTTTGGCGCATGGTTTCGATGACTTGGTCGAGCGACACCTTGGTGGCGCCGGTGGTGTGGAGCGCCAAGCGCGCGGCATTGACGGCCTTCACCGCGCCGATCGCGTTGCGTTCGATGCAAGGGATTTGCACGAGGCCGCCGACGGGATCGCAGGTGAGGCCGAGATTGTGCTCCATGCCGATCTCGGCGGCGTTGGCGACTTGTTGTGGTGTTGCGCCCCACACAGCGGCGAGGCCAGCGGCGGCCATCGAGCACGCGACGCCGACTTCGCCCTGGCAGCCCATCTCGGCGCCGGAGATCGAGGCGCGTTGTTTGTAGAGGAGGCCGACGCCGCCAGCCGTGAGCAGGAACGCGCGCGTCTTCGCCTGCACGTCGCCTTCGCTGCAATAATGGCGCAGCACGGCGGGGATGATGCCGGCCGCGCCATTGGTGGGGGCGGTGACGACTTGGCCGCCGGCGGCGTTTTCTTCGTTCACCGCCATCGCATAGACGTTGAGCCAGTCGAACAAGCGTTCGGGTTCGTTGGCCGCGCCCGCGCTGCTCATCTTGCGCCAAAGCTCGGGCGCGCGACGTTGCACTTTGAGGCCGCCGGGGAGTTCGCCGGTGCGCTGCAGCCCGCGCTCGATGCATGCGCGCATGACGTCGCCGATGCGATCGAGCTTGGCTTCGGTTTCGGCGCGCGGCCGCATGGCGTCCTCGTTGGCGAGGATGATGTCCGCCACACTTGCGTTCTCGCGTTCGCACGCTTCAAGCAATTCGGCGGCGGAGCCGAACGGGTGCGGGACGCTGACGCGTGAGGGGATGAGATCGCCGTCAACCGGCGTTTCGAGTTGGCGGCGCGTGGCGATGAAGCCGCCGCCAGTCGAGTAATATTCCTCACTCGCGAGTACGGCGCCGGCGCTGTTGTGCGCGGTGAGCTTCATGCCGTTTGGATGCAGCTTAGGCATCACGTCGTAGGCGAAGACGATGTCCTGCGCGGGGTCGAAGGCGATGACGCGGCCGGAGGGCAGATGAATGTGCTTTTCGGCATGCACGTGCGCGACGATGTGGTCGGCCTGCGTAGGATCGAGCGTTTCCGGCTCTAGGCCGGCGAGACCGAGGATCACAGCTTTCGGCGTGGCGTGGCCGGCGCCTGTTAGGGCGAGCGAGCCTTGCAGCTCGACGACGATGCGATGCGTGGCGGCGAGCGCACGCGCGCGTTCAAGGTTGTCGACGAAGCGCTTTGCGATGCGGATCGGGCCGACTGTGTGCGAACTCGATGGGCCGATGCCGACGCGGAAGAGGTCCAGAACAGAAAGCATGTGCCTTGGTTATTTCCCGAACGCGCGGTCGGCGCTGGCGGTGCTTACACGCGCGCGCTGGCGATCGCCATCGCGCTTTACGCTGGGAAACCGCTGTCGCGGCGCCGCTTGCCGCGCCAGGGCATTGACGACCTGCCTAAAAGATGTCCCATTGTGCGCTGCAGCATAAGTTGAGAGCGCTCCATGGCCCAGCCGAACCTGAAAGCCGTCAAGGATTTGTACGATATCGGGGAGATCCCGCCCCAATTCCACGTACCGAAGACGATGTGGGCGTGGGCGATCCGCAAGGAGCGGCATGGCCGCCCAGCGAGCGCGATGCAGCTGGAACAAGTCCCGGTGCCGACGATCGGCGAGGACGAGGTGCTGGTGCTCGTGATGGCTGCGGGCGTGAATTACAACGGCGTGTGGGCCGCGCTCGGTGAGCCGATCTCGCCGCTCGACGGCCACAAGCAGCCGTATCACGTGGCCGGCTCCGACGCGTCCGGCATCGTGTGGGCCGTGGGCGCCAAGGTGAAGCGCTGGAAGCCGGGCGACGAGGTCGTCATCCATTGTAACCAGGACGACGGCGACGACGAGGAATGCAACGGCGGCGACCCGATGTTCTCGCCAACGCAAAAGATTTGGGGCTACGAGACCTCCGACGGCTCCTTCGCGCAATTCTGCAAAGTGCAGGCGCGCCAGCTCATGCACCGCCCGCAACACCTCACCTGGGAAGAAGCGGCTTGCTACACGCTGACGCTGGCGACGGCGTATCGCATGCTGTTCGGCTGGCGTCCGAACGTGCTGCGCCCGGGTCAGAACGTGCTGGTGTGGGGCGCTTCGGGCGGCCTTGGCGTGTTCGCGACGCAGCTTTGCGCGGTGAGCGGCGCGCACGCGATCGGCGTCGTCTCCGATGAGAGCAAGAAAGATTACGTGCTCTCGATGGGCGCCAAAGCGGTGCTCAATCGCAAGGATTTCAATTGCTGGGGCCAGCTGCCGAAAGTGAACGGCGAGGGCTTCGCCGAGTACATGAAAGAGGTCGGCAAGTTCGGCAAAGCCGTGCGCGCCATCACCGGCGGCAAGGACCCGGACATCGTCTTCGAACACCCGGGCGAGCAGACCTTCCCGGTTTCGGTGCGCATCGTGAAGCGCGGCGGCATGGTCGTCATTTGCGCGGGTACGACCGGCTACAATCTCACCATGGATGCGCGTTATCTGTGGATGCACCAAAAGCGCGTTCAAGGTTCGCACTTCGCGCACCTCTATCACGCGAGCCAAGCCAACCAGCTTGTGATCGATCGCCGGATCGATCCGGCGATGTCGGAGGTGTTCGCCTGGGATAAGATCCCGGACGCGCACGAGAAGATGCTCGATAACAAGCACGCGCCGGGGAACATGGCCGTGCTCGTCAACGCGCAACGCTCCGGCATGCGCACGTTCGAGGACGTGCTCGAAGCCAGCGACGCGCGGGGCTAATTCGCGTCTTGCGCGTGCGGCGGCGGCGTGTTCGCCGCGCACGCGGGAAGCGGTTCCAAACGAAACAGCGCATTTTCGAAACTCGCTTGGCGCGGGATTTGCGTTCGAGCGCGGGCCGCATTTTCCGGCGCGGACTCTGCATGCCTCGTCCCTGCTTACGTAAAGCAAGGAGGAGTAAAGTGCGCTTCGCTAAGAAATTTCTGGCGACTGCGGCTGTGCTGGGCGCGCTCGCGCTCGCGCCGGCTGCATATGCCGGCGTCCACAATGAAAATGGCCAATGCCGTCAAAATTGCGGTGGCGGCCAAAGCGGCTATCCGCCGCCGGTCGTCGTTGACACGGAAGCCAACGCTTGGGCTCAAGGCGGCGACGCCTATGCGCAAGGCGGTCATGGCGGCAACGCGGTGAACAACAACACCGTGAACAACTCAAACCGCAACGACAACTCGAACTACAACGAGAACCAGAACGAAAACTGGAACCAGAACCAAAATCAAAACTGGAACAGCAACGAAAACTGGAATCAAAACCAAAACGACAACCGCAACACCAACAACAACCAGAACAACAACAACAACAACGCCACCGCCAACAACTCGAACACCAACAACGCCCAAAACACCAACACTGTGACGGCGAGCGGCGGCTCGGCGACGAACAGCAACACCAACAGCGCCGACAATTCGAATTCGAACAATTCGAGCCAGAACGTCAACGTCAACACCTACAACGAGCGCGCGCCGGTCAACACCGCTTACGCCGCTCCGCTGGCCGTGGGCGAAGATACCTGCATGGGTTCGAGCTCGATGGGCGCTCAAGGCGTGACGTTCGGTCTTTCAATCGGCACGACCTGGCGTGACCGCAACTGCCAACGCCTGAAGAACTCGCGCCAACTCGTGGCCCTTGGCTATCACAACGCCGCGACGGCGCTGATGTGCCAAGACCGCGGCGTGCGTGAGGCGATGGAAGAAGCCGGCACGCCGTGCCCGTCGCGTGCGAACACGCAACCGGCCGCTTACGTGCCGGCGCCGCTCCCGGCGCCTGCGCCGGAGCCTGTCGCCGCCGCGCCGGTGAACCCGGCGATCGTGGTGGAAGAGCCGCCGCCGGCGCCGCGCGCGCCGCGTCGTCCGCGCCGCGTCTATGGTGAGAAGGCCAACTAAGCCACTCGACGCCGATTGGCGAAGCGGCCCCGGAAACGGGGCCGCTTTTCGTTTGTGGCGCGCGCCTCCATTTTGACGCTGCGACACCCTGATTGCGGCGCCCAGCGGCGTTGACGTGAGGCGGGGGAGAGGCGCTAATCCGCTGAAATCATGCGGGGAGCGTGGGGATGGTTCGGCTTGTTGTCGCGGCGGTCGCGATTGTGCTTTTGGCGGTGGCGGGGTTTGTCGGCTACCGCACGATGTCGTTCACGGCGCCGCCGCCACCGGCGGAGACGACGATCCCGGATACCGGCGCATACGACATCGACGTGAGCACTGCGGCGCAACATCTGTCGCAAGCCATTCGCTTTCCAACCGTGTCGCTCGTCAGCGTCGATGAGGATCGCACGCCGTTCCTCAATCTGCACACGTGGCTGCAGCAGACCTATCCCGCGTTTCACGCCGTGGCGCGGCGCGAGACGTTCAACGAGCTTTCGCTGCTCTACACCTGGGAAGGCAGCGATCCGGCGCAGCCGCCGATGGTGCTGCTCGCGCACCAGGATGTCGTGCCCGTACCGGATGATACGCGCGAGGCATGGACCGTCGATCCGTTCGGCGGCCTCATTCGCGAGGACGCGATCTGGGGGCGCGGCTCGATCGACGACAAAGGCTCGCTCGTCGCGCTGATGGAAGCGGCGGAGTTTCTGGCGCGCCAAGGCGCGCGGCCAACGCGCACGATCATTTTCGCGTTCGGCCACGATGAGGAGATCGGCGGCGACAATGGCGCCATCGCCATGGCGGAGGCGCTGAAGGCGCGCGGCGTCCGCGCGTGGTTCGTGCTCGACGAAGGCATGGCCGCCATCGAGGAGCATCCGCTGACCGGCGGGCCTGCTTCAATGATCGGCATTTCCGAGCGCGGCTTCGGCACCTTGCGCATTCACGCCGTTGGCCAGCCTGGGCACTCGTCTATGCCGCCGCCGGAAACGGCGGTGTCGCTGGTGGCGGAGGCCGTTGATCGCATCCACGGCATGCCGATCGAACAGCGCCTCGAAGGCGGGCCGGCCTTTGCCATGATGCGCGCGCTTTCGCCGGAGCTTTCGCTCACCAATCGCATGGCGGTGTCGAACGAGTGGCTGTTCGCCCCGCTCTTACGCCAGCGTATGTCGGCCAACCCGACGGCGCGCGCACTGCTCGGCACCACCTTGGCGCCGACCATGATCAATGGCGGGGTGCGCCCGAACGTGTTGCCGGCGGAAGCGACGGCGATGATCAATTATCGCTTCCATCCGCGCGATACCGCAGCCGACATTCTGCAGCGCGCGCGCCATGAACTCGATGGCATGGAAGGCGTCGATGTGGACTGGGCCGAGCCGCCGCGCGACGCGACGGCGATGTCGAGCACCACAAGCTCGAGCTACGCGCTGCTCGCCGCGCTCTCGCGCGGTATCTTGCCGGGTGCGCCGGTCGCGCCAGGTCTCGTGCTCGCCGGCACGGATTCGCGGCATTATTCGGAGGTCGCCGAGAACGTCTATCGCTTCCAGCCGATGCTGTTCTCGACCGAAGATCTGGCCGGCATTCACGGCACGAACGAACGCGTGACGATCGCCAACCTGGAGCGTACCATCCGGTTCTATGTTGGCTTGATGCAAGCAGGAGCGATGCAATGATCCGCATAGTGCTGATGGCGGCGGCGCTCGCCGCGTGTACGCCGGCGCAGGAAGCCAAGGAGGAGGCCGCGCCCGTGACGAACCAACAAGTGGCCGCGCCGACGCCGAGCGACGTGCCGGTGCGCATCACCGCCGAGCAAGCGGGGCAAACCATCGAGGTCAGCGTCAATCAGCGCTTCGCCGTCGAACTCGTGGGCGTGCCGACGGCGGGTTATGTCTGGGCGCCGGCGCAAGTGCCGGATTTCCTCACCCGCGCGGGCGAAGCCACGGGCAACACCACGCAAGCACAAAGCCAGCCGGGTTTCACCGGCGGCAATCATTGGGAGGTGCTGATGTTCGCCGCCACCGCGCCCGGCACGGGCGAACTGGTGCTCGAACAGCGCCGCCCCTGGGAGGCCAATGAGCCGCCGAACGATGTCTTCCGCGTGACTATCGTCGCGCACTAAATATGGATCCCGGGCGCATACACCGGCGCTGGCCGGCGAGGGCGCTGGCGGTCCCATAGGCGCCGATGTTCTTCTTAATCCAGCTCTTACTCTATTTGGTCGCCGTCGCCGGCGTGGTGGCTGGCGCGCTGGGCATGATCTTTTTCGCGGGCGGGGCGCTCAATCGGGCGCGGCCGCGCGAATATCGGGTGCGCCGGGCGATCTATGCCGGGCTTTGTGTGTGTGGGATCGTCGCATCGGCGGCGCTGGGCTTTGTCGGCATCGCCGCGATCATGTATTTCGCTAAGACATGAGCGAGCTTCTCCGGGACCTTTGGTACTTCGCCGCCATCTCGAAAGAGTTGAAGCCCGGAAAGATGTTCCGGCGCGAAATCCTGGGCGAGCCTGTCGTGCTAGGGCGCGATGCGGAGGGGCGGGCGTTTGCGCTACGCGATATCTGTCCGCACCGCGCCGTGCCGCTTTCGGCTGGCCGGATCGAAGCGACCAATGGCGTGCAGACGGTTGAATGTCCGTATCACGGTTGGCGCTTCGGCACGCAGGACGGGGTCTGCAAACAAATTCCGTCGCTGGTGGATGGGCAGCCTTACGAGGCCAGCCGCATCCGCGTGCGCCGTTTCCCGACGCACGAAGCCAACGGCATCGTGCTTGTGTTCGTCGCCGCCGATCCGCGCTTCGACGGCGAACCCTCGCCGCCGCCCGAGTTTGGCCTGGGCGATCTGGTCGAACCGAAATTCGTCATCCATCGCATTTTCGCGG
Organism: Caulobacterales bacterium; assembly: GCA_017303355.1. GTDB lineage: Bacteria > Pseudomonadota > Alphaproteobacteria > Caulobacterales > Aquidulcibacteraceae > Vitreimonas. The sequence continues at coordinate 96,387 of JAFLCU010000004.1, forward strand.
CCAACATGGACAACGCGGTCGTTGGTCTGATGGACCCCGCGCACGTGCCCTACGTGCATAATCAATGGTGGTGGCGCCCGCCGAGCGCGGGCAAGAAACTGAAGCAAAAGCGCTTCGTGCCGCGCGAGCGCGGCTGGGCGATCGAGCGCCACGCGCCGAGCGGCAATTCGTTGGCTTATCGCGCGCTGTTCGGCGGCGAGGTGACGACCGAGATTTCGTTCATGCTGCCTGGCTTCCGTTGGGAGGTGGTCGACAATCCAACATCGCGCCTGTTCACCCTGACCTGCCTCACGCCGGAGAACGAGAATTCCACGCGCATCACGCAAGTGACGTATTGGAAGAACGCGCCGCTCCTGGATGTGATGAAGCCGATCCTCATTCCGGCTGGACGCCAATTCCTCGATCAGGACGGCCGCATGGTCGATCTGCAGAACACTGGGCTCTCGTATTCGCCATCCATGCTCTGGATCGATGATATCGACGTGCAGGCGAAATGGTATCTGAAGCTTAAGCGCGAATGGACCAAGAGCCGCGAAGAAGGCCGCGAATTCGCCAATCCAATCGAGCCGACGACGCTGAAGTGGATGAGCTAGTGGGGGCATCGGGGGAGATTATGACGAACGAGAATGCGACCGCGCGGACGCGGCGTGTACGGCCTTGGATCGCGTTTCTACTGACGTTGCTCGCGCCAGGCCTCGGCTTCTTCTATGCCCGGCGCACGCGTGCGGCGCTGTTTTGGGCCGTAGCGAGCGTGGCGATTGGTTTGGCCATCGGTATCGCCGCGTATATCTATCTTTTGAACACGAACGTCTTGCCGGCGATGCTCAGCGAACCTTGGGCGGCTTGGGTTGTGATCGGCGCTGGTTGGGCGATTTCCGTCGTGATTGGTATCGCCGCTGCATGGGCGGCCGCGCGGCGACCGGAAGTCCCGCGTGGCTCACCTCTACGTTTGCTTGGCTATCTCGCGATCTGGCTGTTGCCTCTGCTTGCTTCGCAAGCGGTGGCAATGAGTCTTCGGTTTTTCTACGCGCAACCATTTCGCGCGCCGTCAGCCAGCATGCAACCGGCTATCAATCCGGGTGATTGGTTCATTGTCTCCAAATCGAGCTACGGCTATGGCCCGTATTCGACCGCTCCGCTTGTTGGCTTGATTGATTACGACCCAGTCACCGCGCGGGCGCCGCAACGTGGCGACATCGCTGTGTTCAGACCGACAAGCGAGCCCGATCGTGATTTCGTCCAGCGCGTCGTGGGCTTGCCGGGCGATCAGATCCAAGTGATCGATGGCGTGTTGCACATCAATGGCGCGGCGGTCGAACTTGAGCCGCTAGGCGCCGTCGAACTTGCGCAAGAATGGGGCGGCGACGGAGCAGTGCAGGCTTATCGCGAGACGCTTCCGAACGGCGTGAGCTACACGGTGTTCGACGCGGGCGTGACGGAACTCGATAACACGCGAGTATTTTCGGTGCCGGAGAACCATTACTTCCTGATGGGAGATCATCGCGACAATTCAGCGGACAGTCGTGTCGCCATCGTCGGCATGGTTCCGGCGGCGAACTTTATCGGGCGCGTTGATCACGTTGCGCATGCGCGGGCGCGTTAGCGCGCAGGCACAAGCACCACGGGCACGCGGATTTCGCGTGGCGCTTGCGCGTCGCCCGGCATGTCTTCCTGCAGTACGAGCACGGCCTGCGTTTCCTGCGTGACGGTGAAATGGAGCTCGGCCACGAATGGCACCGGAGCTTCCGTCATCCAATCGCTCTGCGCTTGCGCGGGCGATTCCGCGAGCAAGCTTTCGTCAGCGGCGCGCAGTTCGGCGGGGAATACGGCTTCGAAGAACCAATCGCCGGGGGCCGTGCCTTCGACGCGCAGAGGGCTCGTGATGCGCGTGCCTGGCGCAGGAGCCGCCACGCTGATCGTCACCGCGGCGGTCTCGGCCGGCGCTGTCTCCGGTGGCGCTTCGGCGGCCGGAGGCGTGCAGGCGCCGAATGCTGCGGCGAGCACGAGGGCGGCGGCGATGCGAAGCATAATCATTCTCCAACAAATCGGTTTATCGCGCCCGGCGATGGCGGCAACAAGGCTGGACACTAAGGAATTGGCCCATGCCGCTCACACACACTGAACGTCACCTGATGGAGCGCATCGGCTGGCTCCGCGCCGCTGTTTTGGGCGCGAACGACGGGATCGTTTCAACCGCGAGCTTGATCGTTGGGGTCGCCGCGGCCTCGGCGGGGCGGGGCGAGGTGCTCGTTGCCGGTGTTGCCGGGCTCGTCGCGGGCGCGCTGTCGATGGCGGCGGGCGAATATGTATCGGTGAGTTCCCAGGCCGATTCCGAACGCGCTGATCTCGCGCGCGAACGCGAAGAGCTGCGCACCGATCCAGCGTTCGAACTGGAGGAGCTGACGCAAATTTACGTGGGGCGCGGCGTCGAGCCTGCGCTGGCGCGGCAGGTCGCGCAGCAAATGACGGCCAAGGACGCGCTGGCCGCGCATGCGCGCGACGAATTGGGCATCTCGCCCCACACCCAGGCGCGCCCGGTGCAAGCGGCGTGGGCCTCGGCGGCTTCGTTCGCGACGGGCGCCTCCCTGCCGCTCGCGGTCGCGTGTCTGGCGCCGCTGACGCAACTCGGGTGGTTTGTGTCGCTGGCGTCTATCGTTTTTCTGGCGCTGCTTGGCGTGTGGAGCGCGCGTGCCGGCGGCGCGAAGGTATGGCGCGCGACCGCGCGCGTCGTCTTTTGGGGCGCTTTCGCGATGGCGGCGACCGCATTTGTTGGCGCAGTGTTTGGCGCCAACGTTTAGCGGCGAATGCGTGCGCACCTGCCGCTTTGCGTACGCATGCTGTAATCGTCAGGCCGCGTAGCGCTTGCCGCTCGCCGTGCTTGAATTGACCTTGAACTGGCCAACCAGGCGGCCGAGGTCGTCGGCTTCGTCGGCGAGGGAGCGGCTGGCGGCCGTCGTCTCTTCCACCATCGCGGCGTTTTGCTGCGTGACCTGATCCATCTGATTGATGGCGGTGTTGACTTCGGCAAGGCCCAGCGATTGCTCGCGCGCCGAGGCGGCGATCTCAGAGACAAGGCCGTTGATCTCGGTCACCTTGGCGACAATCGATGAGATCGCATCCCCGGCATTGTTGATGCGCTCAACGCCGGTCTCAACCTGCTCGGTGCTGGTCGAGATGAGGCCCTTGATTTCCTTGGCGGCGTCGGCGGAGCGTTGCGCCAGCGCACGCACCTCGGAGGCGACCACCGCGAAGCCGCGGCCGGCTTCGCCAGCCCGCGCCGCTTCGACGCCCGCGTTCAGCGCCAGCAGGTTGGTTTGGAATGCGATCTCGTCGATCACGCCGATGATCTGCGCGATCTGGCGCGAGCTTTGCTCGATCTCGGTCATCGCGCGCACCGCCTCGCCGACGATCTCGCCGGTGCGCGTGGCTTCGGTGCGAGCTTCCGAAACGGTGCTGTTGGCGTGGCTGGCGCCGGCGGCTGTCTTGGAGACGGCAGCGGTGATCTCGTCGAGCGCGGCGGCGGTTTCTTCCAGTGACGCGGCTTGCGTTTCCGTGCGGCGCGACAGGTCGTCGGCGGCGCGGCTGATTTCGTTGGTGCCGCCGGTGATCGACGTGGTCGAGTTCGAGACCAGCACCATGGCTTCGTGCAATTGGCGGATGGCGGCGTTGAAATCGTCGCGCAGCTTGAGATAGCGGCCGGCGAACTCGTTGTTGACCTGGCAAGTGAGGTCGCCGTGCGCGACACGCTCCAGTGCGCCGGCGAGGGCGTCGACGACTTCGGTTTGCTCCTTCTCCGTCGCCGCGCGGATCGCGTCGTTACGCTTGCGCTCTTCGGCGGCGGCGGCCTCCAAACGAACCTTCTCGGCCGCCGCTTTGTCGAGCGCGATCGCGGCGTCCTTGAAGACCTGAACCGCGTCGGCTATTTCGCCGACCTCGTCCTTGCGGCCGATGGCCGGCACCTCGATCGTCTTGTCGCCGCCGGCGAGACGGCGCATCGCATCGGTCATTTGATTAACCGGGCGCGCGATCATGCGCGTCAGCATCATGCCGATCGCGCCTGACAGGAGCGCCGAAAGCAGCAGGCCGCCAAGGATGACAACGCCGGTGGTTTGCGCGGTGGCCTCGGAGGCGGCGTTCAATTGCGTCAGCTCTTCTTGCTCGGTGGCGAGCAGGGCGTCGATGCCTTCTTCCGCGGGCGCGATGAGTTGGTCAGCGGGACCATCATTGCCGACCAGCGCCACCGCTTGGCTGCGTGTCGCCGGGTTCGGCACGGCCGCGGTCGCGAGCGGCACCACGCCATCGAACCAAAGATCGGCGGCGCGCTCGACCTCATCGACGTGGCGCAATTGCTCTATCTCGCCTTCGGCAAGCGCGCGGATATTGTTCAGTGCCTCCTTGAACTTGGCGCGATGGCTTTCGACGCGGCCCAGATAATAATCGTCCTGGCTGATGATCCAGCCGCGCACCGAGTTCTCCTGGCGCGCCAAGCGGAACTGCGCATCGAAGATGGCTTGCATCGTCGCGTTGGCCTGGGTGCTCTCGGCGCGCGCATCGTTCATCGTGTTGATGTTGATCAGCGCTGTTGCGCCTGTAGCGCCAATTACTGCGATAACGGCTGAAAAGCCGAGCATCAGTTTCCGCGAAATCTTGAGATCGGTGATGTTCAGCATGAAGCGCACGTCCTCAGTGTTGAATCCAAACTGTATCTGCTCATGACGTGCGGGGAATTAATCATGTCTGACCGACGCTGAACTTTTCTGCATCTTGCGGAATGCGCGGGGTTCGTCGCGCAAAGGCAGTGTTGGCAATTCGTCATTAACCTGAATGGCGGACCTCTTTCGCGCAGCCTATGAAAATGCTGACGAGTGAGGGGCATATGCGGAAAGTTGTAGTGCGGGCCGTTGGCGCGGCAGTCGGTGTGGCGACAATGGCGGGTGTTGCGAACGCCGAGGAGGCCGCCAGTGTTCAAGAAGCGATCAGCGAAGGCGAACTGATCCTGCACACGCGCGCGCGCTACGAAACGCTTGAGCAAGACGGCCAAAACGACGCCGACGCGCTGACGCTGCGCACACGCGTGGGCTGGAAGACGGCCACCTGGAACGGCTTCACCGGCCTGATCGAATTCGAAGACGTTCGTGATCTGGGGGGCGACTATAATGACGGCCTGCCGCCGAGCGAGCCCTACGCCACGATCGCCGATCCGCAAGGCACGGAACTCAATCGCCTGCAGCTGCGCTGGCAATTGAACCAGCATTTTGCCGCCACGATCGGCCGGCAAACCGTCGAATTCGACGACAAGCGTTTCCTCGACGGCTCGAACGCCCGCCAGGACACACGCACGCTCGATGCGCTGCGCGGCGATCTCACGATGGGCGCGCTCAAGGCCGCGTACGTCTATGTCGACCATGTCAACAACACGACGGCCGAGTACAATGATCTCGAAACCGAAGGGCATCTGCTGAACGCCAGCTACGCGTTCTCGGAGCAATTCAAGCTCACCGGCTTCATGTACGCTCTGGATTTCGACACCGCGTCGGCGATCAACCAATCGTCGAACACGATCGGCTTGCGCGCCGCCGGTGAGTTCGAAGCCTTCGGCATCGGCTTCGATTATTCGGCCAGCGTCGCCAATCAGCGCGATTACGGCAACGCCACCGTCAACTACGATCTCGATTATTGGCAAGCGGCGCTCTCCGCCGAACTTGGCGAATGGTCGGGCCGCGTCTGGTATGAGTCCCTTGGCGGCGACGGTACGCGCGGCTTCTTCGTGCCGCTGGGCTCGTCGAACAATTTCCAGGGCTGGGCCAGCGCCTTCACCACGAAGCCGGCGGACGGCGTGAACGATTTCAACGTCACGGTCCAATACGAACCGGAATGGGCCCCGGATTCGCTCGAAGGCCTGACCTTCATGGCGCGCTACTACGATTTCGAAGCCGAACGCACTGGCGTCGATTTCGGCAACGAACTCGACATGTCGGTCGGCGCCAAACTTAGCGATCGTGCGAATTGGTCGCTCGAATACGCCGACTATCAAACGGGCGACGTGGGGTCGCCGGCTGAGCGCACGCGCGTGCGCTTCATGGTGCAATACACGTTCTGAGAAAGGCGTCAGGGCGCTTGATAGAGCGCCTTGGCGATCTCCGTTTCGCGGCGTTCATCTATGATGCGGCGCGCCGCTTCATCGGGAACGCCAATCCCATTGAGCAGCGCTTCACCCAGTTGAAGCGCTGCTTCAATCGTGTCCGGGCTCGCGAGTGTTGCGCCGAGTTCATGCAAACGTCGCGCATGTGCGCCATCGCGCGCGCGGGCATATACTGGGATATGCGGCCACGCTTGTTTGGCCTGTGCGACGATGAGTTCGACCGCCGCCGGATCGTTGATCGTGACCACGATCGCGGCGGCGTTGGCGGCGCCGATGGCGGAGAGCACATCGCGCCGGCTAGAATCGCCATAATGTACGGGCGCGTCATCCTCGCGCAGCGAGGCGACGAGGGCGGAATCGGTATCGACGGCGACGTACGGAATTTCCTGTTTTCCCAGGATGTCGGCCAAAGTTTGTCCAACACGGCCGAAGCCCGCGATCACGACGTGGCCGCCTTCCTGCGCGAGATCGGGCTCAATCGTGGTTTGCTTGTGCGCCATGCGCCGCGCGATGCGTCCGCCGAACGTGGCGACAAACGGCGTGATGAAGATCGAGAGCGCCGTGACGAGCAGCATATAATCCGCCGTCGCCTCGGGGATTGCGCCATTGGCGCGCGCCGATGCAATCACCACGAAGGCGAATTCGCCGGCTTGGCCCAACATGAACGCCACCGCGAGCGCACGCGGCCAGGCAATGCCGAACATGCGCGCCAGCGGCGCAATGATGGTGATTTTAATCGCAAAGAGGCCCACGACGCCGAGCAGGATCGTCACCGGGTTCGCGAACAGCAGCGCCAGATCGATCTGCATGCCAACTGTGACGAAGAAGAGCCCGAGCAGCAGATCCTTGAACGGTTCGAGGTCGGTCTCGATCTGGTGGCGGAATTCCGTTTCAGCGAGCAGCAGCCCGGCTAGGAAGGCGCCGAGCCCCATCGACAGTCCGGCCGATTGCGCCGCCACGGCCATGCCGATCGCCGCGAAAATGGCCGCGGCGATGAACACCTCGCGGCTATCGATCGACGCCACCCAGCGAAACAGCGGGCGCAGCAACACGCGCCCGAACGTGAAAATCAGCGCCAGCGAGATCAGCGCCGTCAACAAGGCGATGACGATGTTGTGGCCGCTAAAATCGCGCGCCGTGTTGACGCCAAGTGCTGCGACCAGAAACAGGATTGGCACCACCATCAAATCCTGCATCAGCAGCACGGAGAAACTGATGCGGCCAACCGGCGTGGTGATTTGGCTGCGTTCACGCAGCAATTGCAGCACCAGAGCCGTCGAGGAGAGCGCGAAGGCGAGGCCGAGCACCGAAGCTGTCGCGAAGTCATTGCCAAAGGCCAGCGCGACGCTGGCGATGGCGATCGTGGTGAGCACGACTTGCGCCAGCCCCAAGCCGAACACGTAACGCCGCAAAGCCCACAAACGCTCGAACGAGACCTCAAGCCCGATCACGAACAGCAGAAACACGACGCCCATTTCCGCCAGCGCGATGGTCGGCCGGTCCTCGCGGAGTTCGAAGGCGCTGAGCCAGGTCCAATTCTCGGCCAGGCGGCCAAGCACGTGCGGCCCCATCCACACACCGATCAGGAGAAAGCCCATCACCGCGCTCAGCTTGGCGCGGCGTAATGCCGGCACGACGAGGCACGTCGCGCCCAGAAAGACCAGCGCCTGGGTGAGGACTTCGCCACCGTTGGCTCCGTGCTCCATCTCGCTCTCCTGTGGCGCGGCGCCGCGCTCGCTGCTTCAGCCGGGGTCTTTCGCAAGTGCGAAAGACCGGCTTTAGTGCCCTGACTCGGGAGGGAATAGCATGTCCGCTGAATTGCTGGCTGGGCTTGAGCAAGCCGCCGACAGCGCCGCCAGATACGCGGCTGCCGCGCGCGACGCGGTCAAGGCATTGGTGGCCAAGGGCGGCAAAGTGGATCGCGTGGCGATCGACCGCGAACAGCACGTGGTCCATGGGCTCGCCTGGGTCGCGACCTATGCCGAGACGCTGCGCGAGGTGAGCGATTGGGCGCGCGCGCTTTCAGAGAAGGGCGCGTTCGGCGAAATCGAGCAATTGCTGGCGAAGCTGCTGGCGGCCGAATACAGCGCCCAGCTCGCGGGCGGCGTGCCGATGACGCAAGTCGAGATCATCCGCCCGGGTCATTTCGGTGTCGCGGCGCCCGTCGTGGCGTTCTCGGTCACGCAAGCGGAGAAGACGCGGCTGGCCGCGCTGCTGCGCGACTCGCAAGGCCGCGCGACGGTTGAGAACGTGAACCTCGATGCGGATTTCGAGATGATCCGCGATCAGTTCCGCAGCTTCGCTGACGATAAGATCGTGCCGTACGCGCATTCGTGGCATTGCAATGATGAACTGATCCCGATCGAAATCCTGAACGAGATGGGCGCGCTCGGCGTGTTCGGGCTCACCATTCCGGAAGAATATGGCGGCTCGGGTCTCGGCAAGACGGCGATGTGCGTCGTCTCGGAAGAACTCTCGCGCGCCTGGATCGGCACAGGCTCGCTCGGCACACGCAGCGAAATCGCGGCGGAGCTGATCCTGATCGGCGGCACCGCCGAACAGAAAGCCGAATGGCTGCCGAAGATCGCCAGCGCGGAAATCCTGCCGACGGCGGTGTTCACCGAGCCGAACACCGGTTCAGACCTCGGCTCGCTGCGGACACGCGCGGCCAATGATGGCGATCATTACGTCGTCACGGGCGCCAAGACCTGGATCACGCACGCCGCGCGCGCTGATGTGATGACGCTCTTGGTGCGGACTGATCCGAACACCAACGGCTTCAACGGCCTTTCCATGCTTTTGGCGCCCAAGCAGCGCGGCGATGACGCGAACCCGTTCCCGACGCCCGGCATGAGCGGCGGCGAGATCGAGGTGATTGGCTATCGCGGCATGAAGGAATACGAGATTGGTTTCGACGGCTTCAAAGTGCCGGCGGGCAATCTTCTGGGCGGCGTCGAAGGCCAAGGCTTCAAGCAGCTGATGGCGACGTTCGAAAGCGCACGGATTCAAACCGCGGCGCGCGCCATTGGTGTGGCGCAAAGCGCGCTTGAACTAGGCCTGAAATACGCGCTCGACCGTAAGCAATTCGGCCAGGAAATTTTCGAGTTTCCGCGCGTGTCGAACAAACTGGTGATGATCGCGGCGGAATTGATGGCGGTGCGCCAGCTCACCTATTTCTCCGCGCGCCGCAAGGACAGCGGCAAACGCTGCGATCTTGAGGCCGGCATGGCCAAGCTGCTCGCGGCGCGCGTGGCTTGGGCGGCGGCGGACAACGCGCTGCAAATTCACGGCGGCAATGGCTTCGCTGTGGAATACCCGATCAGCCGCGTGCTGGCCGATGCGCGCATTCTCAACATTTTCGAAGGCGCGGGCGAAATCCAAGCCATGGTGATTGCGCGCCGCCTCTTGGAAGAGGGCGCCAACTAGGGCATCAGAGCGCGGAGGAGTTTTGCATGCGCGCTTTGCTGGCTTTTGTGGTCTTGGCGCTCGCCGCGTGCGGGCAGCAATTGTCCACCGCCGAATATACGCCCCAGCACGCTTTCGGCTTCACCGAAAGCTGTACGGCGCAAAGCGGGTCGCGCGAATTGTGCACGTGCATTTGGGGCAAGGTCGAAGCGAACGTGCCGCGCGCGGATTTCGACGCGTTGGAGCGTTTGCCGGCCGCGGAGCGCACGGATCACCCGCTGAGCCGTCAGATCGAGGGGTACGCGGTCGAGTGTGCCGCCACGCTGCCACAACCGGCTACGGAACCGGCGGTCACGCCATGACGTTCTCCGTCGTGATGCGCTTTATGCTCAATCGCTTCTCCCTGATCGGATTGGCGCTGGCTTGCGGGCTAGCGGCGGCGGCTTGCGCCTCGGTCGCGCCTGAAGCGCCGCTCTCGGAGACGCGCTGGGTTGTGCAAAGCATCAATGGCCAGCCTGCCGTCTTTCGAACGCCGACCCTGGAGTTCGCGGCCGACCGCGTCAGCGGGACAGGCGGCTGCAATCGCTATTTTGGCGGCTATGCCGTCAATGGTGAGCGGCTCATCTTTAGCGGCGTCGGCTCGACGGAGATGGCGTGCGAGCAGCCAGTGATGGCGCAAGAATCGGCGTTTCACGCGGCGCTGGGGGCGGTGCGCTTCTATCGTCGCGATGGCGAAACGCTAGTGCTTGAGGGCGAAGGCGAGAGCGATCTGCTCATTTTGCGCGCCGCCAACTAGGTCTTAACGACGTTCGCGCGTGCTCTCTTAACGCTGTGGGCGCATAATACTGTCAACGCGCGGCAATAATTGCCGCCCTGGAGGACATCGCGATGCGCACGCGCATCCTGCTGGCGATCGGCTCAGCGTTGATATTGACCGCATGCGGCGAGCCTGCGCCCAATCCTTATCCCGCAAGCGCGCAGACCCGGTTCGAGGCGTCGTGCCCGCCGGAAAGCGCGGTGTGCTCATGCACCTGGGACAAGATCACCCGCACGCTCACGCACGAGGAGTACGAAGCGGCGCTTGAGCGCTTCCGCGAGTCCGGCCAAATGGATCCGCGGATTACGCGCGCACGCACGCAATGCCTCGAGCGGCATCGCGAATAGCGTCAGGCTTTCTTGCCGATCAGATTATCGGCCGCCCACGGGCCGCCGCCGGCTGCGGCGATGTAGAGAAACGCGAAGCAGAACATGATCGCGAGTTCGCCGCCATTCTGGATCGGCCAGAATGTTTGCGGCGCGTGCGCCATCCAATAAGCGACCGCCATCATGCCCGAGAGCACAAACGCGACGGGCCGGGTGAAGAGACCAATCGCCAGCAGCGCACCGCCAACCAATTCGAGTACGCCGGCAAACCAAACCAGCGTCATCGGCTCAGGCGGCGTCGCGAACATTTCGGTGGCCGGGAAGCCGAGCAGCTTCGCTGTGCCGTGCGCCATGAAAAGCAGCGCCGAAACGATACGCAGAATACTGAGCAGCGGCCCGGAATATTTGCTGAGAAACCCCATGTCACTCCCTCCTTATGGAGGAGCTAAGGGCGCGTCGCGGATTTTGGCGAGCGGATTCTTATGAGGGGCGACGGCTTTGCAGTGCAGCAAAGAGGGTGCCGTCGTCCAACAGATCGAGTTCACCGCCGACGGGCACGCCGTGTGAGAGGCGGCTCACAATGACGCCGATCGGCTGCAAGCGCTCCGCGAGATAGTGCCCGGTGGTTTGGCCATCAACCGTGGCGGAGAGCGCAAGGATCACTTCGCGCACGCCCGGCGCGCTGGCGCGTTCGATCAGTTTCGCGATGCGCAGATCGTCGGGCCGCACGCCATCGAGCGCGGAGAGTAATCCGCCGAGCACGTGATAGCGGCCCTTGAAAGCGCTGGCGCGTTCAAGCGCCCAGACGTCGCCAACTTCGGCGACGACACAGATCAGCCCGTCATCACGCTCGGGCTTGCTGCAGAGCGCGCAAGGGTCTTGCGTATCCAGTGAGCCGCACCTGGAGCAGGCGCGCACTTTCTCCGCCGCTTCCGAGAGCGCGGACGCCAGCGGAACCATCAGCGCGTCCTTCTTCTTCAAAAGCTGCAACGCCGCGCGCCGCGCCGAACGCGGCCCGAGCCCCGGCACTTTCGCGAGCAACGCAATCAGCGCCTCGATCTCGGGGGCGGCGGTGGTGGATTTGGAAGAGCGCATTGTTCTCAAATAGCGATCCCGGCGCGCGCACGCGAGGGCTTCAAGGCCGCATCTTCAGCTAAGTCGGTAGTTTTCGAACGTGATCTGGCACGGCGCAGCGGCGGCGATACTCACCAGGCGATTCGCCCACATAGCGCTTGAATAGGCGCCGAAACGACGCTGCGTCAGCGTAGCCGACTTGTTCGCCTATCGCCTCGATCGGACTGTCGCGGGTTTCCAGCAATTGCTTGCTCTCTTCGATGCGCAGCCGCTGCACATATTCGAGCGGCGCAAAGCCGGTGGCTGCCTTGAAGCGGCGCGCGAAGGTTTTCTCCGTGAGTTGCGCGTGCGCCGTCATGGCGGAGACGATATCGGGCGCCGCGTAATTGTCGGCCGCCCATTCCTGCACCGCATGGATCGCCGCGTCATCGCGCTGAGGCTTGGTGACGAGCCGCGCATACGGGTTCTGTCCTTGGTGATGCCAATCGAACAAAGACATCTTCGCCAACCGCCGCGCTTCCTCCTGGCTGACGAAACGGCCGACGAGGTAGAGCACGAGGTCTGTCCACGATGTCGCGCCGCCCGCCGTGACGATGCTGCCGTCTTCGTCGGCCGTGACGATAATGCGATCGCCGCGCACCTTGATGGCCGGATATTCCTTGCGCATCGGCTCCACGAACGCCCAATGCGTCGTCGTCTCGCGGCCATCGAGCAGGCCGGCCTCCGCAAGCGCGAATGAGCCTGTGCAAGAGGAGACGACGCGCGAGCCATTCGCGTGCGCCTCGCGCATCCAGCGCAGCACGTCAGGATTGTTGCGGCCGAACTCGGCGCCGGAGGCGATGAGGATCGACGGCACGAAGATGATGTCTGGGCGCGGCAGTGAGGCGAGTGTGCCTTGCGGGCTGATGTTTACACCGGTGCTGGTCTGCATCATTGCGCCGTCTGTCGAGACGATCTGCGGCGCGAAGGCGGGCGCTTCCGGCTCGCCCATGACCCGATTCCACAGCACGCCGACGGCCCAGAACGCATCATGGATGCCGAGCGCCACCCAGGGCTCGACCTCGGGCGTCGCCAGGATCGCGATTTGGATCGGCCGTCGCACCAATCTCTCTCCACTCGTGTCCATTTTGCCTCTATCAAGGGCGTTCCGCCACTCCAACTTGCCGCGCCAGGAGCGCATGCCCTCAAGCAGGCGGACGCAAGGAGGCACTGAGGTGCAACAGCACACTTATCAAACTCTGCTTGAAGTTTCGAAGCGCGTGAACTGGCGCGTGGATGACATTATCGGCGGCGACAAGCGGCTCGATTTCAGCAAGCCGTTCTTGCCCGAGACGTTCGCGCGCACGGAAGCGCTGGCGTTTCTCTCCGATCGCGAACGGCTGACGCTCAATCACATTCGCGCGCACGGCTATCTGGCCATGTTCGCTCTGGTCGAGGGTTTCATTCTGCCATTCGTCAACACGGCGATCGCCCAGGACGACGGCACGCCGCATCGCGCGCCGGCGCTGCAGCAATTCGCCAGCGAAGAAGAAAAGCACATGGAGTTATTCCGGCGCTTCCTGATCGAATTTCGGGAAGGATTCGGTAGCGAATGCGGCTTCCTTGGGCCGCCGGAAGCCATTCGCGACGCGGTGCTCGCGCATGGGGAAATGTCGGTCGCGATCGCGACGCTGGGCATCGAATGGATGTCGCAAGCGCATTACGTCGAGAGCGTACGCGACGACGGCGATCTCGATCCGCAGTTCAAGAGCCTGCTGAAGCACCATTGGCAGGAGGAATCGCAGCACGCGCGGCTTGATGCGCTTCTGCTGAAAGAGCTGGCTCGTAAGGCTACGCCGGAGCAGATCGAGCGTGCGATGAACGAATATTTCGAGATCGGCGCCTTCCTCGATGGCGGGCTGCGCGGCCTTACCGAACTTGATCTCCAAAGTTTCGAACGCGCCACGGGGCGGACGCTGAACGCCGATCAGCGCGCCGAATTCATGCAAGTGCAGCACCAAGCGCAGCGTTGGACTTTCTTGGGTTCAGCCATGCGCAACAAGAACTTCTTGGCCGCGCTCGGCGAGCTCGGCGGCGGCGCGTGCGCGCGTCGAGGAAGCGTCAGCGATGTTCTGCTGATGTGGCAGGGCTGGCGGCGTTCCGGTCGCCAGCCCTGACCACTATCGGCTCAGGCGATAGATGCGTGTTTGACCTTGGCGATTGGCGATCGCGATGAATTCAGCGTTGGCGCTGATATCGATCGCCCAGGTGGACCCGCGCGGAATTTGAGTGCGGGCGACGATAGCGCCTGTCGATGTCTCCCATATCGCGACGTCATGGAATTCACCGGGCGTTGGCGACACATCGATCAGATACCGGCCATCTGCCGACATCGCGCCGCCCTCGGCCCCGTTGGAGGTTTCGCACAAAGTCTGGCGCTCAGCGCCCGTCTGCGCATCGATTATGCGCGTATGATATGAGTAAACGATCGCGAGAGTGCTGTTGTCGTAAGAGAAGTAGGCCTCTGAAATGGAGCCAAGGCCGGCCACCGGGCTGTAGATCGCGATGTCCCGCCGACTTTCGGTGTCGGTGAGGCGAGCGTCGAGCGCATAGCGTTCAAAATGCCGCCTGCCATCGCGACTGCCGGCGAACGAACTTCTTCCATCGATGAGATTCCAAGCGAGCTCGTAATTCGCCGTTCGTGCGCCTTCGCCGGTGGCGAGCGTCCACAGATACATGTTGATTTCGCGATCTTCAGGCCCGTAGCTCAACACCTGCGCGCTATCATCGGTGAATTTTACCGACCAAATCGGACCGCCGAGTGGGCGTGTTTCCATCAGCAGCGCGCCGCTTTCGATGTCCCATACGCGAACGCGATTGTCGTTCTGACCAACGGCGATCAGGCGGCTATCTGGCGAAAAGCGGATGCCCTGAATTGCACTGTCATCGCGACTGAAGGTTTGCACGAGCGTTAGTTCACGGCGTGCTTCGGGCGTCGGGGTGGGCGGCGCACAACGCGCGAAAGGTGCGTCAGCTAACGCTGGCGTGGCGAACGTGAGGATCGCCAGCACAAGTGTGGCGAAGCGTTGCACGCTCAAAACGGCATCTTAAAGCCGGGCAGAATTCCCAAGCCCCCGCTCAGACCCTTCATCTCATCGTTCTGCGCTGTCTCAAGCTTGCGGCGTGCATCGTCATGAGCGGCTTTGATCAGGTCTTCGAGGATTTCGCGTTCGTCGGCGAGCATGAGCGAGGGATCGATCGCGATCGAAAGCAGCGCGTTCTTGCCCGATATGCGCAAGCGCACCATGCCGCCGCCGGCCGTGCCTTCGACTTCCATGGCCTCAAGCTTCTTCTGCGCCTCGTTGATCTTGGCCTGCATCTGCTGCGCTTGGCGCATGATCTGCGAGATGTCCTTCATCGATCTGCTTCCTTCTTGCGCGCCGGGGAGGGCGCGGCCTTGTTCTGAGACGGCATCTGCACGACAGCGCCGCCGCCGCTTTCATCCTGCGGCTGACGGACATCGGCGATTTCCGCGTTCGGAAAATGCTTCAAGGCCTCGGCCACGAAGGGCTGGCGTTTTAATTCGTCGAGCGCGCGCGCTTCCTCGCGCTTGCGCCGTTCGGCCAAGCTTTCGACAGGCGCCGTCGGCGCATCGGCTGCGCGCACGCGCCATTCGATTTGCGTATGCTCTTCGAGGAACGCCTTCAGATGACGCACGAGATCGCGCGGATGTTCGGGCGTGGAGACGAAGGCAAGTTCGCCCAGCGGCGAAAACCGCGTGACCTTCATGCGATCAAGCGCGAGTTCCAATTCCACCACGCGCTCACGCGCCACCAGCGCGATCAAATCCTCGAATTTGTCGAGCCCATGTGATGGCGCTGGCGCGGCATTGACCGTGGACGTGGCGCGCGGCGGCTCGGCGCGCGGCTCTTTCGCTGTCGCCGCGCGTGATGAGGAAGGCGCGCCATCGCGCAACAAGCGCGCGGCGTCCTCGGGCGGGGGCAGGCTTTGCGCCGCGCACAAGCGCACCATCGCCATTTCAACGGCGGCGATGGGGTCAGGCGCCTTGCCGGCTTCTTCCAGCGCCTTCAGCAGCATCTGCCACAGTCGCGAAAGCTGCGCCGGCGACAGCGCGTCCGCGAGCCCGCGCACGCGCGCCACCCAATCGGCGCCGCCAATCAGCTTGGCTTCCGCGCCAAGCGCTTGGGCGCGCGCGGCTTCGTGGCCGATGTCGAGCAGGTCGCGCAGGATCTGCGTGGGATCGGCGCCGCTGTCGTATTGACTGCGCGCTTCGTTGATCGCGGTCTTGGCGTCGCCCTTGGAGATCGCCTCGAACAAGTCGAGCACGCGGCCGCGATCGGCTAAGCCCAGCATCTCGCGCACGTCCGCAGCCGTCACCGTCTCGCCCGGCTTTTGCACCAGCGCCTGATCGAGCAGCGAAAGCCCGTCGCGCGCCGAACCTTCGGCCGCGCGCGCGATCAAGGCGATGCCATCAGGCTCGACCTTCACGCCTTCCTTGGTGCAAATATTGCCCAGATGCTCGGCCAAGCGCTCGCTATCGATGCGCTTCAAGTCAAAGCGCTGGCAGCGCGAAAGCACCGTGACGGGCACTTTGCGGATTTCCGTCGTCGCGAACATGAATTTTACGTGCGGCGGCGGCTCTTCCAATGTCTTCAAAAGTCCGTTGAACGCGGCCGTGGACAGCATGTGCACTTCGTCGATGATGTAGATCTTGTAGCGCGCCATCACCGGCGCGTAGCGGACGCTGTCCAGAATTTCGCGGATGTCGTTGATGCCGGTGCGGGATGCGGCGTCCATCTCGAACACGTCGGGATGGCGGCTTTCCATGATCGCTTGGCAATGCTCGCCGGGCGGATCGAGATCGACGCTGGGGCGATCGATGTCGCCGCGCTTGTAATTGAGCGCGCGCGCCAAGAGCCGCGCCGTGGTGGTTTTGCCGACGCCGCGCACGCCGGTCAGCATGGTCGCGTGCGGAATGCGCCCGAGCGCGAACGAATTGGCGATGGTGCGCACCATCGCCTCCTGGCCGATCAGGTCCTCGAAGGTCGTCGGCCGATATTTGCGCGCCAGAACGACATAGCCCGCGCCGCTCGTATCGTCGCCGAAAAGGCCCAAGGCGCCTGAAGGGGAATTGGATTCGCTCACGTCCGAAACCTAGGGGGTTTCGCGGGAAATGCGACCCCTGGCGCGGCGTGGGCCGATGCGCCTGTGCGGTAAATCTACACCTTTTATTTAGCGAACGCGGGTCCGGTTGCCCCAAGGGCGGCAAGACCCGGAGGAAGCATGGGCGCGACGAGCGAAAATCGCCGGATCTGGGTCATGACCATCCGCCGGTTCGTGGAGCTGGCGTGGGCCGGCCATGGTCTGACCCGGTACGTGTCGGTCGCCGTGGTGCCGCTCCTGGTGGCGCTCACGGCGCCGGGCTTGTGGTGGGTTCCGTGCGCGATCGGCGGCGTGATCGGATTGATCGCCGATCATTTCGCGCAACGCGCATTCAGCCGGCTGTCGGCGCGCCTGGAAAACCTGGACGATGCGGCGCTGCGTAATGTTTTCGCGGGTCACACAGCCGTGCTCGCGTTCATTACCACTGCTTATGTAGCGCCTTATGCGTTGCTCGCGTTCGCGCCAGGGCCGGGCCCCTTGATCGGGATCATGTTCTCCGCGGGCACTCTGCTGATCTGCGTTTCGCTGCACGTGATGACGTCGCGGATGATTTTCTTCACCTCGCCCGCGATCATTCTGGCGCTTATCGCCAACGGATATGCGCTTGGCGGCGGGGCGCACGCAACGTTTGGCGCCGTGCTGGGCGCGGCGCTGGCGGCGCTGCTTGGCGGCAACGCGATTGTCATGGCGCGAGCGAACGCGGCGAGTTTTCGCGCTCTCATGGGCGCACGGCTCAAAGCCGAACTCGCGGCCGAGGAACTTGAGCGGCGCGTCGAGGAGCGCACCGCGCAACTCGCGATCGCCACCCGGCGTGCGCAAGCCGCCAATCGCGCCAAGTCGATGTTCTTGGCGAATATGAGCCACGAATTGCGAACGCCGCTGAACGCCGTCATTGGCTATTCCGAAATTGTGCAGGAGGATTTGGAAAGCGGCGACACCGAGCGGAGCGCGGCCGATCTTGGGCGAATTCGCAACGCCGCCACCCACCTGCTGGCGATGATCACCGAGGTGCTGGACTTTTCCCGCATAGAGGCTGGAAAAATCGAATTGCAGCCGAGCGAATTTGATTTGCCGGCATTGATGGCGGCGGCCGCGGATGACGTGCGCCTCGTGGCGGGGAAAAACAATACGCGGCTGAGCGTGAACGTAGCGCCCACTGTGTCGCGCATCCATGCGGATCAGACGCGTGTGCGCCAATGTGTTCTGAACCTCATGTCAAACGCGGCGAAGTTCACGCGCGACGGGGATATCTGGGTCGATGTACGCCCATGTCGAATCAGCGGCGAACCAGGGGTCGCCATCAATGTCCGCGACACCGGAAAAGGCATCGCACCCGATGATCTCAAGCGGCTGTTTCAGCCTTTTGTGCAAGTCGATAACACCACCACGCGCAATCATGATGGTGCAGGCTTGGGGCTCGTGATCACGCGCCGCCTCGCGCGCGCGATGGGTGGTGATGTTCTTGCCGAAAGCGAGCTTGGCGAAGGCTCGACATTCACCCTCTATCTGCGCTCAACGCCCGAAGCCGCGCGACAGGCGGCCTAGCCGGAGTGACGTTCGGGCGAAAGTGCAGACAGGACGACGACCCGTACGCAACCCGTTACGGCTGCTTCCTTCCGGACCTGACCGGGTTGGCGGGGCGGCCGTCCGCCGCCTGCCTGCACGCCCCATATCGCAACGGCGAAGCTCTCGCGCAAGTCGATCTCGAACATTCCGCACCATCTTCGCGCGCTGAAGGCCGGCGTCGGCGTTAAGAATCTCGGAACGAAGCCGCCACGCCCGCGTTTTGCCTCCGTCCACACAATATGGAGGCCGCGCCCAAGGGTGCGGAAACGCGGATGCTGCGATCGCTCTTTCTTGCCCTGGCGCTCGGCGCCCCAACTTTGGCCGCCGCGGAGCAATTTCCCGAGAGCGCGCTAGGCGTAGAGGTTCGCGGCCATGATGGAACCCTGCTGGGGCGCGTCACCGATGTGGAACGCGATGGCGACGGGCGCATCATCTCCGTCGAAATTCCGGGTCTTGAGCCTGGCGATGCGCCGGCGTCCGCGCGCGATCTGGTGGCCGAGAATGATCGGCGGCTGATAGCGCCAGATCGCGCGCGACTTGCCCGCGAACGCGTGCTGGCCGGCGATACGCAGACCCGCTCGCGCTGATGTGCTAGACCGTGCTCCGCAAGGAGCATTGAATGGCTGGCGCACATGTCCGCGCGAAACTGAGCGCACCGAACTACAAAGTCGAAATGAACGCCAACGGGCATGATCTCGTGGCCGACGAGCCCCCGGAACTGGGTGGCGCGAACGCAGGGCCGTCACCCTTTGCCTTGGTGCTTGCCGGTCTAAGCGCCTGCACGACGATCACGCTGAAAATGTACGCCGACAAGAAGGGCTGGCCGCTGGAAGGGCTTGAAACGGAGCTGCGCCTGCATTCAGGCGAACCGCGCCGGCGCATCGAGCGCAGCGTCAGCGTGCGCGGGCCGTTGAGCGAAGAGCAAATCGCGCGCTTGCGCGAGATCGTCGAACGCACGCCTGTCACGCTGGCGCTGCTGCAGGGCTTCGATATCGATACGAATCTGGCGGCCGCCTAGTTGCTAGCCTTCAGCAAAGGCAGCCCCGCGAACACGAAGCCGGCGCCGAACAGGATGCCGGCGCTCATGAAGGCGTAGTCGGGCAACGGCGCCGGCAGCGCGCCGAGCATTCCGGCGGCGAGCGCCGAACCGAACCAGCACAGCGGCGCTGCGATCGGCCTCTCTTTGGCGCTGAGCCAAGCGATGCTGAGGCCGATCAAGGCGATCACCAAACTCATCGCGCCTTGCTCGTAGGTGCTGAAGCCGAACACATCGGCGTCAGGCCCGCCGATGAAGGAAAGCGCGGCGATGGCGATGATGAAGCTGGCGAGGCCCAGGAAGCCGAGCCGTGCGGCGCGCGGGAGATAGATGCCGAAAAGGCCGAACGTCAGCAGCACATCGATGCTGGCCCAAAGCCATTCGAGCGTGATCTGATCGTGTATGAGCGGCAGCGCCGAAACGATGCGCAGCGCGCCGCCGAGGACCGCCGCGAAGCCCGCCATACGGAGCAATTGAGCTGTGTTGATCATGGCGCGGAGCCTTAGCTGCTCGCGCGCGGGCCGCAACCGTTTGCGGAATATGGAAAAGAAAAGGCTCGGCGCTTGGCCGAGCCCTCAGTCTGTTATCCGCTTACGAGCCGGTTTCGGCGGGCATTGGCGCATCGTTGGCCGCGAGCGGCGCGCCAGCGTCGGCCACGCCGGCGAAGCTCATGCGCACGTCGAGCCGGCCCGTGCTGGAGGCATCGGCGTTTGCCTCTTCTGAGACGCTGATGCGATCTTCCGGCACGCCTTGGGCGATCAATGTCGCGCGCACGGCGCTGGCGCGGCGGTTCGAGACGCCGCCTTCGGCGCTATCGACGATCTGTACGTGCTGCAGATCGCAGACCGAGGCCGCATCGACCGCGTATTCGATCGCGTTGCGATTTTCTCGGCTGAGCGCGCTGCCGCGTTGGCCGAAATGCACGGAGGTGACGCGCGGCTGGCACACCGCGTTGGCGCTTGCCGGCATGGCGATGGCGGGCGTCGCCTCGGTTTCGGCCGCTGGCGTCGCCGGGGAGGCCGCCATCGCACTCGCGGCGTCGGCGGCGACTTCTGGCGCTTCGGCGTTGGCTTGCGCCTCGGCCTGCGCCGTCGTCTCGGCGACCACCGGACCTTCGGCCGTGGCGGTCGCGGCGCCTTCCGGTGTCGTTACGGTAGCGGCCGCCTGGCCTTCAAGCGCCGCGTCCGGGTCCGGAGTTTCAACCGCGATGGGCGGCGGTGTGGGGATTGCGTTCGGCAAGTCTTGGGCGAAAGCGGGCAAGGCAAGCGCAAGGCTGGCGGCCGAGGCGAGCAACAGATGGCGCATGGGGGAGGCTCCTCTCAAAAACAAAGGGCGCCAAGCCTTCCGGCCACGCGCCCCGTACCTCCTAACGCGCCGTTTTGGCGCCAGTTCCTGTTCCCAGCCGGCGCGTTTGCTTGACGGAAAGGCCGGGTGTTCATACCTCCTGGCCATGGCCATTCGCCCCATTCTCGTCGCGCCCGATCCGCGCCTGAAGCAGAAATCCGCTCCGGTCGAAGGGCCGGTGACGGACGTGCATCGCCGCCTCATGGATGACATGCTGGAGACGATGTACGACGCGCCGGGCATTGGCCTGGCCGCGATCCAGATCGGCGAGCCGCTGCGCATCATCGTGATGGACCTGGCGCGCGAGGAAGAGCCGAAAGCCCCGCGCTTCTTCGTGAACCCGGAAATCCTGTGGGCGTCGGAAGAGGTCGTCCCTTACGAGGAAGGCTGCCTCTCGGTGCCGGATTATTACGACGACGTGGAACGCCCGCGTCACGTGAAGATCCGCTACATGGATTATGACGGCAAGCAGATCGAGGAAGACGCCGAAGGCCTCTATGCCGTGTGCATCCAGCACGAGATGGATCACCTCGAAGGCGTGCTCTTCATTGATCACCTTTCGCGCCTCAAGCGTGAGAAGGCGCTCGACAAGCTAAAGAAGGCGCGGCGCGCACTCTAGCTCTGCCGCGCGACGACTGGCTTGGGGCCGCCATCGGGAGCGATGCGCGGCTCTATCGTTTCGCCGGGTTGCACGGGCGTGGCCGGCTTGCCTTGTGCGAAGAATTCCAGCTCCGCATTGAGCGCGCCGCCCAGCAGGAAGACGAGCGCGGTTACGTAAAGCCAAAGCAGCAGCGCCACGACGCTGGCGAGCGAACCATAAGCCGCGCCGAAGGCTGGAAATTCGCGCAGGGCAAACGTGAGCGCGCTCGACGCCAGCAACCAAAGCATCGGCGTCAGCACCGCGCCCGGCCAGAGCCAGCGCCACGGCGGCGGGCGGCGGCGCGGCCCCCAGCGATAGAGAATGAGCGCCACCGCCACGGCCGCGCCGCCAAGCACCGGCCAGCGCAGCGCGAGCAGAAGCACTTCAGCGCCGGTCTCGACATGCACCAAGCTCAGGACCACAGGCACAACGCCCATCGCCAGCACGGCAAGCACGCTCAAGCCCACGCCATAGAGCGTGAACATGCCGGCGGCGATGTAGCGGCGGATGGCTTTGCGTTGCTCGGCGCGGCGATTGACGGCGGTAAGCGCCATCAGCACCCAGCGCGTGCCTTGCAATGCGCTCCAAAGCGCGAGCAACAGGTTGAACACGGCGCCGGCCACCAGCGCGCCGTCGCGTTCGGAAAGCAGCCGCTGTACTTGCTCGTGGATGATCAGGATGACGGCGTCTGGCGCAACGCCGCCAAGCGCGGTGATCTGCTCGCTGATCAAAGCGGGATCGCCGAAAAGGCCGACCAGCGCTACGATGGCGGCCATACCGGGGATCACCGCCATTAGGCCGAAGAAGGCGACGCCCGCGGAGATCAGCGCGAGGTTGGCGCGCTCCGCCGTGGCCCGCACGCCCTGCAGCACGCACCACCATTGCGCCGGCGTGAGCGCCAGCGGACCGACCGCCGCGTCAGGCGTCACGGGGCGGGATTGCCTCTGTGTCATGCGCAAGAAACCCCTGTTTTGAAACCTAGGTTCCCATGTGCAATACGGACGCATGACGCTTCGCCTCGCCTTCATGGGTTCGCCCACTTTTGCGTTGCCGGCTTTGGCGGCGTTGATCGAGGCTGGGCACGAGATCGTGTGCGTCTATTCACAGCCGCCGCGCCCCGCGGGCCGCGGCAAGCAGGATCGGCCCACGCCCGTGCACGCGTTCGCGGCCGAGCGCGGCTTGGAGGTGCGCACGCCGAAAAGCTTGAAGCGCGCCGAGGAGCAGGAAGCGTTCGCGGCGCTGAAACTCGATGCGGCGATCGTCGTTGCCTACGGGCTCATTCTGCCGAAAGCCATTCTGGATGCGCCGCGTTTGGGCGCGTTCAATCTGCACGGCTCGCTGCTGCCACGCTGGCGGGGCGCAGCGCCGATCCAGCGTGCGATCATGGCCGGCGATCGCGTGACCGGCGTGCAAGTGATGCACATGGAGGAAGGGCTCGATACTGGCCCCGTGCTCGCTACCGCCGAAACGCCGATAGATGTCGAGGACAACACTTCGACCTTGCACGATAGATTGGCCGCGCTCGGTGCGGGCCTTTTGATCGACGCGCTCAAGAAAGTTGAGCGTGGAGAAGCCGTCGAGACGCCGCAAAGCGAAGAAGGCGTCACCTATGCGCACAAGATCACGCCAGCCGAGACGCGCATCGATTGGACACGCCCCGCGCGTGAACTCGATTGGATGATCCGCGGGCTTGCGCCGTCGCCGGGTGCGTGGTGCGAACTGAACGGCGCCCGGATCAAGGTTCTTCATACGCGCGTGGGGTTGGGCGAAGGCGCGCCTGGCGAGGCGCTGGACGAGGAAATGCTGATCGCCTGCGGGGCGGGCGCATTAAGGTTGCTGAAGGTCCAGCGCGAAGGGCGCGCGCCGCTTGACGCGGAAGCGTTTTTGCGCGGGCAGGCCGTGCCCGCCGGTTCCCGTTTAGCGTGATCCGTCGTTGAAGCCGCGCTGACGTGCGGCTAAGATTCCGCGTGGAGAGGGATTTCATGCGTATTCGCGTTGTTTTAGCGGCCCTGGCGCTGTTCGCGGCCGGGTGTGACCGGCCCGCGTCCACGGGCGAAACCGGCGGCGCGGACGCGCCGCAATTGGATGCGCCGGCGCCGGATTCCGAGCCGTCGCGCGTGTTCGCCGCCAGCAATGACGCCGCGCGCAACGCAACCGGCGAATTGACGATGTCGATCGCGATGCGGCTGCCGGAAGAAAACGCCGACATGCAGGAGGTGCTGACGCTGCGCGGCGCCAACGGGCTGACGATCGAGGCGACGATCTTCGGTGTCGTATCGCCGGCCACGCAAGTGCAGGGGCAGACGCTGCGCGCGCTGCTCGGCATCCCGGTCGAGGAGCCGCAAGTGCTGGTCTATCGCGTCAGCCAGGAAACCAAGCCCGCAAGCGGCCAAGGCGCATGCGGCGCGGACGCGGCGGATTACGTCGTCGTCTGGGAGCCCTCGGGGCCGGGCGAGCCCGTGCTGAAAGTGCTGGGCGTGCGCGGTGCGGCGCCCGGCGCCAGCGAAGCGCGCGGCTGCACGCTGCTGGAATATCGGCGCAGCTGAGGGATTGGGTTTTCGGGATTGGGGATTGGATGATGAGTCTAAGCATCGCCGCTTCCCCCAATCCCTAGTCCCCAATCCCCAACCCCCAAATGCGTTTCAAACTCACCATCGAATATGACGGCGGTCCGTTTCAGGGCTGGCAGCGTCTGCCCGATGCGCCAAGCGTGCAGGGCGCGCTTGAGGATGCTGTCGAAAAGCTCACCGGCGCGCGCGGCGATGTGATTGGCGCCGGCCGTACCGATGCGGGCGTGCATGCCTACGCACAAGTGGCGCATGTCGATATCGAGAAGCCGTTTGAGGCCTTCCGCTTGGCGGAAGCGTTGAACGCGCATCTGCGTCCCCATCCGATTGCCGTGCTGGAGGCTCAAGAGGCCGCGCCTGATTTTCACGCGCGCTTTGACGCCAAGCTGCGCGCCTATCGCTATCGCGTCACCAACCGGCGCGCGCCGCTAACGTTCGAGCGCGGCCAAGCCTGGCGCGTGTCGCGCGCGCTGGATGCTGAAGCCATGCAAGAGGCGGCGGAGCGGCTGCTTGGCCGGCATGATTTCACGACCTTTCGCGACAGCCAGTGCCAAGCCAAGTCGCCGATCAAAACGCTCGATGTCGCCGAGGTGGCGCGCGACGGCGAGGAGGTCGATTTCTGGTTCGAGGCGCAAAGCTTCCTGCACCGGCAAGTGCGCTCGATGGTGGGCACGCTGATCGAGGTTGGAATCGGCAAGATGAACGCGGATGACCTGGCGCGCGTGCTGGCCGCCGCTGACCGCGCGCAATGCGGCCCCGTCGCGCCGCCGGACGGGCTGTATCTGGCGCGCGTTGACTATTGACGCTCGATCATGTCCCAGCGATTGCCGTAAAAATCCTCGAACACGACGACCTTGCCGTATTCCTCTTGGCGCGGCGCGCCAATGAAATGCACGCCGGCTGCGTGGTAGCGTTCGTAGGTCGCGTCGAAATCCGAGACGTAGAGAAACAGAAAGACGCGGCCGCCGGTTTGATTGCCGACGAAAGCGTGCTGCGTCTCGTTGGCCGCTTTCGCGAGCAGCAGGCGCGCGCCGTCAGCGCCGGGCGCGATCACAACCCAGCGCTTGGTCTCGCTCAGCACCGTGTCTTCGATCAGCGTGAAGCCAAGCGTCCGCGTGTAATAGGCGATGGCCTCGTCATAATCGCGGACGAGGAGGCTCAGCATGCCAAGTGTGGCGCTCATGGCTTGAAATACCGGCGCAGCACCGCTTCATAGCAGCGCGCGAGCGTGCGTATGTCTTCCACCGCGCAATGTTCATCGACCATGTGGGCGGTGGCGTTGCGCAAGCCCAACTCGGCCACTTGCGCGTAATTGCGGATGTAGCGCGCGTCCGATGTGCCTCCTGTTGTGGTGAGCGCGGGCGTGATGCCAAAGCTCTCGTGCACGGACTCGACCAGCATCGTCGTGAAGGGCCCGGGATCAGTGTAGAACGGCACGCTTTGCGAGGCGATGCTGAGGCTCACGTTCGCGCCGATGCGCGCGGCTGACGCCTCCGCCGTTTGCTTGATCCAGGCAAACAGCGCCTCGCCCGTGTGATTGGTGTTGAAGCGGATATTAAGTTTGGCGCTGGCGCGTTGCGGAATGACGTTGTGCGCTGCATTGCCGACATCGACGCTGGTGACCTCAAGGTTTGAGGGATCGAAGCCGGGCGCCCCATCATCAAGCTTGCGCGCCTTCAACGCAGCGAGCGTTTCGACAAGCGCTGTGACGGGGTTCACCGCCCGCCGCGGATAGGCGACATGGCCTTGCTTGCCGTCCATATTGATGACGACATTGAGGCTGCCGCGCCGGCCGTTCTTGATCACGTCGCCGACGCGCTCCTCGCTGGTGGGTTCGCCGACCAGGCAATGGTCAAGCGTCTCGCCTTCGGCGGCCAGCGCTTCGAGCACGGCCTTGGTGCCATCGACCGCCGGGCCTTCTTCGTCGCAGGTGAGCAGAAACGAGATCGAGCCGTTCGGCGCGCCGTGCCGCGCGAGATAGTTTTGCGTCGCCACGATCATCGCCGCGATCGCGGTTTTCATGTCGGTGGCGCCGCGGCCGTAGAGATTGCCGTCGCGAATTTCGGCCGCGAACGGATCGCTGCTCCAGCCTTCGCCAGGCGGCACGACATCGAGGTGCCCGGCAAAGCAGAAATTCGGCCGCGCTTCGCCGAGGCGCGCATAGAGATTATCGACGGCGCCGAATTTCATGCGGCGGGTGCGAAAGCCAAGGCCGCTCAACGCACCTTCCGCCACATCCATCGCGCCGGCCTCGACCGGCGTCACCGACGGGCAGCGCATTAAAGCCTGGGCGAGCGGGAGCGGATCGGTAAGAGTGGTGGCGTCCATGCGGCACCGGTCTAGCGCCGGGCGTGCGCTGGCAAAAGAGCAAACTCGGGTCCAAGCGCAGGGCGGGGGAAGCGATGAGCGACGACGTAGCGCCGGTGCGGGAGCAAAGCCGCATCCAAAGTCTGGACGTGATGCGCGGTTTCGCCGTGCTGGGCATCCTGATTGTGAACGCGGCCTTCTTCGCCGCGCCCTGGCAAACCTCGATGAACCCGAACCTCGCGCCGCTGGCGGTGGGCGAGGACACGCTCTGGTCCTGGTTCATCATGCACGTATTCTTCGAGTACAAATGCATCACGCTGTTCTCGATCCTGTTTGGCGCCAGCATCTACATGGTGGGCGGCGAGCGCGACGACAAAGCGCGCGGCGGCGTGCTGACGCGCCGGCTGTTCTGGCTGCTGATCTTTGGCCTCATCCATGCGCTGCTGATCTGGTACGGCGACATTCTCGTCACCTACGCGCTGACCGGCTTCCTTGTGATGCTGGCGCGCTCATGGTCGCCGCGCGTGCTGCTGATTGTGGGCGTAATCCTGTTTCTGCTTTCAACGGCGATGCAGAGCATGTTCGCGCTGGTCATCGACTATATCCCGCAGGGCAAATTGGTTGAGGTGAAAGGCGAGATTTTCGCCCCGCCGGCCGAGGAAATGTCCGCCATCATCGCAGCCTATCAGGGCGGTTTCGTTTCCGCGCTGCAGCAGAACATCACGACGTGGACGGAATTTATCGCCAGCGCCATTGTCGGGCTGATCTTGCGCACCGCCGGTGTGATGATGATCGGCATGGCGCTCTTCAAGCTGGGATTTTTGTCGGGGCGTTCGCCGGTGTGGGTGTATGCGCTGATGCTGACGCTGGGCGCCGCCGCGCTCGCGGTCATCGGCTATCAAGCCTGGCTCAATGCCGAAGCCGATTTCGCCTTCCGCCACATGATGGCTGGCGGCGCCTTCGCCAACACGGCGCTCTCGATCTTCGTATCGCTCGGCTATGCGAGCCTGTTCGTCTTGATCGTAAAGGCGGGCATTGGCTTGATCACCGGGCCGCTGGCGGCGGTGGGGCGGATGGCCTTCACCAATTACATCACGCAATCGCTGATCATGACGACGATCTTCTGGAGCGGGCGCGGGCTTGGCCTCTACGGCGAAATCGATCGCCCGACCTTGATGGGCGTCGTGGTGGCGGTGTGGGTGCTGCAGCTGATCTGGTCGCCGCTCTGGCTGGCGCGGTTCCAGATGGGGCCGCTCGAATGGCTGTGGCGGCGCTTGAGCTATGGCCGTCCCGTCGCTATGGCGAAATGAACAAAAGGGAGAAGACACATGAAGAAATTCGCGATCGCGCTGGCGTTTGGCATGGCGCTCTCTGGCGCGGCCTACGCCGATACGCTGGCCAACGCGCATGAGAACACGGTTGTCGTGACCTACGCGAACGGCGCGCAGGCGCGCTATCATTTCAACGCCGACAACACCTTCGGCGTGCACACGCCAGATGGCGGCCACGTGCACGGCACGTACGAACTGGCCAACGGCCAATTGTGCCTGACGCCGGCCGGCGGCGAGCGTGGCTGCTCGGCCTATGTCGGCGACAAGAATGTCGGCGACAGCTGGACGCAAACCGCGACGGATGGCTCGACCATCAACGTAACGCTGGAAGCCGGGCGCGGCGGTGGTCACGACCACGGCCACTGAGGGCGGGCGTTAAGCCGCAGGCCGGCTTGACCAGGATCATGGATTGAACGCGCTCCTTTGGGCCTGCTCGCACTCAAAGGAGTGTTTTCATGCATAAAGACTGGCCGGAGATGGCCGCCGAGCTGAACCCCCTGGTGACCGCGCTGCGCGAGGGCCATCCCGACGTGATGCGCGCCTTCTCGCAGATGGCGCAATCGGCGACCAAGCCCGGCGCGCTTGATGTCAAAACCAAGGAGCTGATCGCGTTCGCGGTCTCCGTCGCGGTGCGCTGCGACGCCTGCATCGCTTTCCACGCCAAGGCGGCGCTGAAGCACGGCGCAACGCGCGAAGAGGTCGCCGAGGCGCTGGGCATGGCCGTCTATATGGGCGCGGGCCCCAGCGTGATGTACGCCGCGCAGGCGCTTGAGGCGTTCGACCAATATGCGGCGCAGGCCGCCGGCGCCTAAAAGCCTCGCGCTTTAAATGCGACCCAGCAGGCGGGATCGAGTTCTGGTCGCATTTAAAGTGCAAAGAGGCTTTAGATTCGGGGGCTCTAGCGCGGCTTATGGACTTTAAATTCGCTCGGCGCCCGCCATCAAACTGAGGCGAATTTAAAGTCCGCCGCGCTAGTCGCGCAGCAGCTCGTTCACGCCGGTCTTCGCGCGCGTTTGCGCGTCGACGCGTTTTACGATCACGACACAGGCGAGGCTCGGGCCGCCTTTCGGATCGGGCAATGAGCCCGGCACGACGACGCTATAGGCCGGCACTTCGCCGCGCGTGATCTCGCCGGTGGCGCGGTCGACGATCTTGGTCGATTGGCTGATGAACGTGCCCATCGCCAGCACCGCGCCTTCGCGCACGATCACGCCTTCGGCCACTTCCGAACGCGCGCCGATGAAGCAGCCGTCTTCGATGATGGTGGGGTTGGCTTGCAGCGGCTCAAGCACGCCGCCAATGCCGGCGCCGCCGCTCAAATGCACATGTCTGCCGATCTGTGCGCAGGAGCCGACCGTGGCCCACGTATCGACCATCGCGCCTTCATCGACATAGGCGCCGATGTTCACGAAGCTCGGCATCAGCACCACATTCTTGCCGATGAAGCTGCCCCGGCGCGCCACCGCGCCCGGCACGGCGCGGAAGCCGGCCTTCTCGAATTGGCCCGCGCCCCAGCCCCAGAATTTTGTTTGAACCTTGTCCCAATATGGGCCGGGCGAGGGATCGCCATTGCCGGTTAGCCCGATCAACCGGTTGGCGCTCGTGCGGAAGGACAGCAGCACCGCTTTCTTCAGCCATTGATGCGTGATCCACGCGCCATCGGCGCCGCGCTCGGCGACACGCGCCTGGCCGGAATCCAGAAGATCGAGCGCGGCTTCGATCGCCTCGACGTCGGCGCCTTTGCTGGCGGGCGTGAGTTCGGTGCGCCGCTCCCAGGCGGCTTCGATGGCGACGGAAAGATCGGAAGTGCTCATGGGGCCGAGTTAGCCGCCGCCTGACGTGGTGGCAAGGATCGACAGGCCCGCACGGCGGCTCGATAGTGCAGCGATTGGGAGCGAAACAATGAGCGCATTCAAGGACGGGTTGCTGAACGGCAAAGTGGCGTTCGTCGCGGGCGGCACCAGCGGCATCAATCTGGGCATCGCCAAGCGGATGGCCGAATTGGGCGCGAAAGTCGCCGTGGCTGGGCGCAATCCGGAGAAAGCGCAAAACGCCGCCGCCGCGATCGGCCATGGCGCCGCGGGCTATTCCACCGATGTGCGCGACTACGCCGCCACGCGCGCGGTGATGGAGCAAATCCATGGCGCCTGGGGCCCGATGGATGTCGTCGTCTCTGGCGCGGCCGGAAATTTCCTGGCGCCGGCAGCCGGCTTGTCCGCCAACGGCTTCAAGACCGTGGTCGATATCGATCTGCTCGGCACCTTCAACGTGTTTCGCGGCTGCTACGACCTCATCCGCAAGCCCGGCGCCTCGCTGATCGCGATCACGGCGGGCCAAGCGGTGAACCCAACCATGCTGCAAATCCACGCATGCGCGGCCAAGGCGGGCGTCAATCAGGTGGTGCGCGTGTTGGCGATGGAATGGGGGCCGGAAGGCGTGCGCGTGAACGGCATTTCGCCCGGCCCGATCGCTGGCACCGAAGGCATGGAGCGCCTCGCGCCAAATCCCGAGGTCACGAAAGCGCTGACCGGCCGCATCCCGCTGCGCCGCTACGGCGAGATCAACGAAATCGCCGAGAGCGCTGTGTTCCTGAGCAGCGATTCCGCCGCCTACATCACCGGCGCGATCCTGGATTGCGACGGCGGCTCAGGCCTCGGCGACGCGCGCAGCCCGTTCGAGCGGACAAGCTAACGGCTCCGCGCCAATATGGACCGCCGGCGCCTCGCCGGCATAGCGCAAGCGCAGGCTTCGACAAGCTCAGCCTGACGCCACTTAGGCGGCAACGACTGGTTCAGGGCAATCGCAGCTCTCTCATTCGCGCCACGCTGAGCCAGTCGAAGCGCGGCGCGCGGCTCGAACGGATGCCGGCGAGGGCGCCGGCGGTCCATAGTGTTCAGCCAACCCAGCCGCGCAGCAGCGTGTGTACGTCGTGCGCGTAGTGATCCACGTAAGCCGGGCGCGGATCGGGATGTACGGGGCCGACCAGCGCTGTGGCGAAGCCCATCTCGTGCGCGGGCTCCAGATTGCGCAGCGTATCCTCCACCAGCATGGCGCGCGCGGGATCGATATCGAACGCATGCAGCAAGCGCTCATACGCAAGTCGCTGCGGCTTCGGCGCATAGTCCGCCGCGTCGAGATCGAACACGTTGTGGAAATAGGTTGAAAGCCCAAGCGCCTCGAGCGTGCGCTCGGCATGGCCGCCGCCGCCATTGGTGAAGATGATCTTGCGCCCCGGCAGCTTATCCAGCAGCGCGCCGAGTTCACGGTCGCGGCTCAGCACCGAATAATCCGCATCATGCACATAGGCCATGAAATCGGCCGCATCGACGCCGTGATGTTTGGCGAGACCCACGACGGTTGCGCCATATTCGTGGAAATAATGTTCGCGCAGCTCAAGTGCACGCACGCGATCGCCGTCGACCACGCGCGCGATATAATCGGTCATGCGTTCGCCGATGTCGTCGTAGAGGGCGGGCGCTGGGTAGAGCGTGTTGTCGAGATCGAACACCCAGTCGCGGACGGTCGCGAGCGGCATCAATCGCCTGAGCCTCTGTCTTCGGTTGGCGCCGTGGGCGGCGCAAGACCCCGGCGCGGCGCTTCACGCGTGGCCGGCGATGCGCCGTCCGGCGCGTGCGTGACGACACGCGATTGCATGCCGACCTCGAGGAAATTGTCTTCGTCGAACTCGACGACGAGGCCTTGGCGTCCGCTCGTATTGATCGGCGCGAACGCGCTCTCCTGGTAATAGCGCTCGGCGCAATCGTCGCGGCCGAGCACGGCGAAGCGCGACGGGCTGGTGCAGAAGATTTCGCCCGAGCGCAGCAGGCGCGGGCCCTCGGCCGTATCCATGCTCGCATAGACGTAATAGCGCTCTTGGATCAGCACCTCGTCGATCGTGCGCACGCACGAATTGGGATTGAGCGACCACCAGCCGCGGCTTTCCCAGCCTTCGCCGCGTCGGCGGCCAACCGCTGTCCAGAGCCGCGCGTTGGTGCGGTTGCAAAGCGTAAGACCAACTTGGCCCGAACGGCGGCGCGCCGCCGTTTCGAGCGCGTCGATCAATTGATCTTCGGTGGCGTTCGGCGAGAGCCGGGCGGTGGCGCGAAATTGCGCGATGGCTTGGGCGATCACGCGCGGATCGACGGCGCCGCGCCGGCCCTCCGGCACGCTATAGCCGGCGTCATCCAGCAAGCGCTGCACGCCGCGCTGACGCGCGCGCGCCAACGTGAACGCCTGCGTTTCCGCGAATGACGTCCGCCAGCTGTCGCGCTTGTTGATCTGCACGCGGCGGAAGCGGCGCTCTTCCAAGCCTTGCGGCTCGCATTGCGGCGGGTTTTCCACGGTGAACGAACTCGAAGGATCAACGCAGAGGATGGCGTCGCCTGCCCATTGCTGACGCCCGCCGCGATGCGCTGGCGAGGTGCGGCCATACAGATAATGCGTGCCGCGCGAGAGCGGGGAGGTGATCGCGGTGCGGCATTCGCCTGGGCGCAGGCGCGTCCAGCCTTGCACGAGGATGGCGCGGTTATCGGGGCGGCCGGTCGCGGCTTCGATGACATAGCTCGTCTCGTTGCAGATTTGCCAGCCATTGGCGCGCTGTTGCTGCTGCGCGCTGGTGGCGCCCGCAAACACGAACAGCGCCGCGAGCGCGACGCAAAACAGCGCGGCGAAGACGCCGGCCTTAGTCAGCTTTGATGAGCGTGCCTGCGCCATAATCGGTGAACA
Source organism: Caulobacterales bacterium (assembly GCA_017303355.1). Taxonomy (GTDB): domain Bacteria; phylum Pseudomonadota; class Alphaproteobacteria; order Caulobacterales; family Aquidulcibacteraceae; genus Vitreimonas. The sequence continues at coordinate 128,830 of JAFLCU010000004.1, forward strand.
ATTCCATGAGCAGGACGTGCGGCGTGCGCCCGTCGAGGATGACAGCGGCTTCGACGCCGTGATCGACGGCGGCGATGCAGGTTTCGAGTTTCGGGATCATGCCGCCCGTGGCGACGCCGGCATCGATGGCCTTGCGCGCATCGGCGGCCGACATCTCGCGGATCAATTCGCGATCCTTGTCGAGAACGCCGGGAATGTCGGAGAGCAGCAGGAAGCGCTTGGCCGAGAGCGCCTTGGCGATGGCGCCGGCGGCGGTGTCGGCGTTGATATTGTAGGTGCGGCCGTCAGCGGCCACGCCGATCGGCGCGATCACCGGGATATAATCTTCCGGCGCATTGATCAGCGCCTGGATCAAAGTTGGATCGACATCGGTTGGATCGCCGACGAAGCCCAGATCGACGGCTTGCTCGATCATGCTGTCGGGATCCTTGCGCGTGCGGACAACCTTCTCGCAGGTGATGATGCGCGCATCCTTGCCCGAGAGGCCGACGCCGCGCACATCCGCTTCGGCGCCTTCGGCCGTGATCAGATGCGCGAGCTCTTTATTGACGCTGCCCGAGAGCACCATCTCGGCGACTTCCATCGTGTCGGAATCGGTGATGCGCAGGCCGTCCACGAATTGCGATTTCACTCCCGCCTTTTCGAGCATGCGGCTGATCTGCGGACCGCCGCCATGCACCACGACAGGATGCATGCCCACGAGCTTCAGAAGAACGACGTCTGCGGCGAATTTGCGGGCGGTTTCGGTATCGCCCATGGCGTGGCCGCCATATTTCACGACAATGATCTCGCGATCATAAATCTGAATGTACGGCAGCGCTTCCGCGAGCGTCTTGGCGGAAGCCAGGCTCTCGGCCAGACGGGCGGCGTGGTCTTGGGCGGACTTGTTCACGGAGCGGTTCCTAAGCGGTTCGCGCGGTTACGCCAAGGCCGCGATTTCAGCGCGCAAAAGCTCGATGCCCGCGCCGGTTTCCGACGACGTGGCGATGATGACAGGGTGCGCGGCCGGGCGCTTGGCGATGGCGCTTTGCGTCGCCGCCAATGTTTCAGCGAGTTCGCTCGGTTTGATCTTGTCGGCCTTGGTCAGCACCAGCTGATAGATCACGGCGGAGGTGTCGAGCGCGTCCATGACTTCTTTGTCATGCGACTTGAGGCCGTGGCGCGCGTCGATCAGCAGGATCACGCGATGCAGCGTGGGACGCCCACGCAGGTAATCGCGGATGAGGCTGGTCCAGCGGCCGATCTCGGCTTTGCCCGCCTTGGCGTAGCCATAGCCCGGCATATCGACCAGGCGCAGCCGATCGCCCACGCGGAAGAAATTGAGTTCGCGCGTGCGGCCAGGCTCCGTCGATGCGCGCGCGAGCTTGTTGCGGCCCGTGAGCGCGTTGATCAGCGACGACTTGCCGACATTCGAGCGCCCCGCGAACGCCACCTCCGGTAGCGACGCATCCGGCAAATGTTCCATGCTCGGCACGCCGCGCTCGAAATCGGCGGGGCCGGCGAAGAGGAGCCGGCCTGCTTCGATCCAATCGGGATTGGGGATTGGGGATTGGGGATTGGGCTCAGACATCTTTTAAGCGAGCGTGCAGGCGATTGAGCATACGGGCAACACGCTCGACGTCTTCGAGTAAGGGTTTGTCAGCTCCGGCTGCAGATGCTTGGTTCGCGTGGCCAAAAGCAGGAGCGTCTCCAACTCGGCGCACGAGCCGCGTGCAATGCTGATGAAGTGTGCGTATTCCTTGCGCGTGGCGCGGGCGTGCCCTTCCGCGATGTTCGCGGGGGATTGAGATTGCAGCGCGGATCATTTGGGCGGTGAGGCGATACTCCTCTTGCTTCGGCATCGCGGGCGCGGCTGCGTAGATCGCCTCGGCGACATCCATCGCCTTGGCCCAGACCTCTAGCTCGCGATAGCTCGCCCCCAATTCCTAATCCCCAATCCCTAATCCCGCGGCTACTCCGCCGCCTTCGCGCCGCCCCCAAACCTCTTCGCGATCAGCTTGTCGATCTGCGTCTCCACGCCTTGGCGGCGCATAATGACGTATTGCTGCAGGATCGAGAGCGTGTTCGACCAGGTCCAGTAAATGACGAGGCCGGCCGGGAAGGCGGCGAACATCACCGTGAACAGCGGCGGCAGGAAGCCCATGATCTGCGCTTGCGTCGGATCGGTCGGCGGCGGCGAGAGCGCCTGCAGCGCCCACATCGAGAGCCCGTAAAGGATCGGCCAGGCGCCGATCAGCAGGAAGCTCGGCACATCATACGGCAGCAAGCCGAACAGGTTGAACAGCGAGGTCGGATCGCGCGCCGAGAGATCGCGGATCCAGCCCACGAACGGCGCATGCCGCATCTCGATCGTCACGCTCAACGTTTTGTAGAGCGCGAAGAAGACCGGGATTTGCATCAGGATCGGCACGCAACCGGCGACGGGATTGACCTTCTCGGTCTGATAGAGCTTCAGGATTTCCTGCTGTTGGCGCTGTTTATCGGCTGCATAGCGTTCCTGAACCTCCTTCATCTTCGGCGCGAGGCCGCGCATCTTCGCCATCGACTTGAACGACGAATAGACGAGCGGAAAGAGCAGCAGCTTGATGACGATCGTGGACGCCAGGATCGCCAGGCCAAAATTGAACACGACACCCCAACCGGCGAACATCTGCGCGAGCGGGTGCAGCAGCCACGTAAAGAACGGGCGCGTCAGGAACCAGAAATTGCCCCAATCGATCGCGTCGTCGAAGCGGGGAATGTTCAACGCGTTCTGATAATCGCGCAGCAATTCGAAACGCTTGGCCCCGGCGAAGAAGCGTTGCGTGTAGCTGAGTTCGCCGCCTGCCGGCACTTCGTGCCAATCGCCGCGATAAGCGGCGCGATAATCGTTCACGGCGCCCTCCGAGCGCGCGTCGAAATAAGTGGAGACGCGTTCGTCTTGCGCGGGAATGATGGCGGCGAGCCAATAATGGTCGGTGACGCCGAACCAGCCGCCTTGGCCCTGCAAATCCTCAAGGCGTTCGTCGGCGCCGACGCGGCCGCGCGCGCGGTTGCGGATGTGCTTGTTGGCGTTCTCGTAGGTGACCTGGCGCAGGTTGTTGTTTTCACCAAAGGCGCCGATCAGGCCCTGATGCACGATTTGGTTGCGCACATAATCTTGCGGCATGCCTTGGCGGCGCACTGTGCCGAACGGGCGCGTGGTGATCGCGCTATCGCTCGCATTGCGCACCACGTCCGTGATCGTGAACATGTAATTCCGATCGATGGCGATGGTGCGCTCGATGCTGAGGCCGTCGCCGGCGGCGAGCGTCAGCGTGACCGGCGTGTCCGGCGTGAGGCGTGCGCCTTCCGCTGCTGTCCAGCCGCTGAACGCATCGGCCAAGGTCGAGGCGTTCTCGCCCGCGCGCATCTCCCAGCCGAAGAAGGCGTCGTGCCCGAACTCGGACGCCATCGGCGAGAGCACGGTGACTTCGTCGCTGTTGGGATCGATGGTGCGGCGATAGTCGCGCAGGTTCAGATCGTCGATGCGCGCGCCTTCGAGCGAGATCGAACCATCGACCTCCGGCGTGTCGATCACGATGCGCGCGCCCGCTGATTGCGCCAGCACTTGTTCGCGGGCCACCGGCGCCGAGGGTGCGGCAGGCGTCTCGGCGGCTTGGCCCTCGGCCGTGGTGGCCGGCTGGGTCGCTTCGATGCGCGCTTGTTCTTCGGCCTGCAAGCGCTCGCGCTGCGGGGCGTTATAGAAGAACTCGAAACCGAACAGGATCGCCGCCGAAAGCGCGATGGCGATGAAAACATTCCGGGTTTCGCCAGGGCCGGGGCCGCCGGGGTTTTGCATGATGCTTTAGTCGCTTTCGGTTGGGGTTTTTGGCGCTGAACTCGCGCGTTTTTTAGGGGCGTGCGGGCGCCCGGTTTCCAAGTCGGCGCGGAGCCTTATCAGCGCGTTTCCAACATCGTCAAGCAAGGCGGCCCAAGGCGCCTCTGGGGTCGATTGCCGCGCGACCAGGACATAATCGACGCCGGCCTGGCCGTGCTGGGGCAGGAGCTGGCGGGCGGCCTCGCGAAGCCGGCGCTTGGCCCGGTTGCGGGCGACCGCCCCGCCCACTTTTTTACTGGCGGTAAAGCCGACGCCGATGGCCCCGGCTTCTTCGCGCCGGCGCGCCTCGATCAGCACATGCGAGCGCACGGCCCGTGCGCCTTGGCGCACAGCCAGAAACTGCGCCCTTTTGGTCAGGCGTCGCAGGATGGGCGGGGTGTTCATGGAGCCGGCCAGGGCCGGGATGCCGGCTTATCGCCGACGGTGCAAGGCCGCTTGATTAGGCGGAAAGCTTCTTGCGGCCCTTGGCGCGGCGGCGCGAAAGCACCTTTTGGCCGCCCTTGGTGGCCATGCGCGCGCGGAAACCGTGGCGGCGCTTACGGACGAGCCGGCTCGGTTGATAGGTCCGCTTGGTGCTCACGACGTGCCTCGATGTTTGGGCGGGAAAACGAAGGGGCGGGGCTTACCCCAGCCCCCTGGGGGCGTCAAGGCTCAGAACGGCAACGTGACCTGGAGCGCGATAAACACGATCGCGACCGCCCAAAGGGCCCCGTAAATCCATAAGACGTGCGTCTTTTTACGCTTGGTGTGCAAACCGGTTGCTCCAGGGCCGTTGGGGGCGGGAGCGTCTCGCCGCTCTCAGTCGCCAGCGCGCCAGGGATCGGGGCCGACAATATCCACAGCCTACACTGGGTAAGCGGAGGCGCCGCATTAATTGCGCACCATGTTCCCTCTCGGCAGGCGGCGCAAAGACAGGCCCCGCGACCTGCGGTAGGGGTGAGGCTGGACATGACCCTTCAGGACGCCCCCTCCCGGCCAAGCGGCCCGCTGCGGCGCGTTCGCGACTTTATCGACAGCCTCGCCGGGCGGCTGCTCGGGTTAACCGCGCTGGCGGTGCTGGCGGGTGAGATTTTCGTGTTCGCGCCGGCGCTGGTGGGCTTCCATGAAAATTGGCTGCGCGAGCGGGTGAGCCTGGCGCAGATCGCGGCGCTCGCGCTTGAGGTGACGCCCGATTATGACATCGCCGAAACGCTCGAATACGAATTGCTGACCAATGCTGGCGTGCAGCGCGTGGCGATGCAGCGCGACGGCGAGCGCGTGTTGCTGCTGGAAGCGCCGGACGCGGCGATGCAGCATCTGGTCATTTACGATTACACCAACGCCACCGGCATGCAGCGCTTGCGCTGGGCGATCGAGACGTTCTTCGCCCCGCCCGGGCGCGTGCTGCGGGTGATGGCGCGCCCTAGCTTCGACAGCGGTGATTTTATCGAGATCGTGCTGGAGGAAGCGCCGCTCAAGCGCGCGCTGAACCGCTTCGCGCAGCGCTTCGCGCGCGTCTCCACGCTGATCCTGATGGCGGCGGGCGCTTTGATCTATATCGCGCTGTCGGCGGCGTTCGTCGGGCCGATGCGCGATCTAACCGAAGCGATAGAGCGTTTCCGCGACAAGCCGGAGGACGTGTCGATCGCGTTTCCGCGCAGCACGCGCTCGGATGAAATCGGCCGCGCGCAACGCGCCGCCGCGGACATGGCCGAACAAGTGCGTAACGCGCTGCGGCAGAATGAACGCCTGGCCGCGCTCGGCGCCGCGGTCGCGCGCATCGGGCATGATCTGCGCAACATGCTTTCAACCGCGCAATTGGTCGCCGATCGCTTGGCGCAATCGGAAGATCCGGCCGTGCGTCAGCTTGCGCCGCGCCTGGAGCGCACGATCGATCGCGCGGCGGGCTTGGCGGCGAGCACGCTCAAATATGGCCGCGCCGATGAAGACCCGCCTGTGTTGCAGCGCGTGGTCGTCGCTGAAGCCACCGAGGAAGCGGCGGCGGACGCGCTGATCGGTTTTGGCCCGATCGAGTACAAGCCTGACATCGAAAACAATCTCGCCTGCGTCGCCGATCCCGATCACCTGCACCGCATTCTCGTGAACCTCGTGCGCAACGCGGGGCAGGCGATGAAGGAGCACAACACGCGTGAAAAATGGCTGATCATCCGCGCCAGCCGCACCGAAGGCCGCTGCGAGATCGAAATCATCGATCACGGCCCCGGCATTCGCGAAAACCTACGCGCGCGCTTGTTCGAGCCGTTCGTGTCCGCCGCCCCCGAAGCGGGCGGCACGGGGCTGGGCCTCGCCATCGCGCGCGAGTTGACTCGCGCGATGGGCGGCGAACTCGAACTCACGCGCACAGGCGCGGAAGGCACGACCTTCCGCATCACCTTGCCCGCCGCGTAGCTTTAACTCGGGCTCTTCCGGCGAGATGTGTCGCGCGGCGTCCATGCTGTCGTGCAGGATGCGGTAGGACGGTGATCTCGTCGCCCGAATTTCGAAGAAGAGCGCGTGGCGGCCGCGCCGACGATTGCGCGCCATGTGTCTCTCGCGAAGGCCGTCGCGAATGTCATCACATATGGCGGTGTCGGCGTCTTCGGTCAGTTCGCCAAGCGCCGCTATGAGTACTGCTTGATAGATTCGAGCTTGGGTTAGGCCAAAAGTAAGTAAGAACGACGGGGCGGCGACGGGTGGGCATGCTTAGCGCTGCTTCACTTGTCCGAGAACGGCGTCCGCAAGCGCATTGAGATGCGCCTCCAGATCTTCGACCCGCTCGAAATATTTCACGCGTCCTTGTGCGACATCCTCATCCGCCACCCGGATCGCGTCGCGGAGGGCGGCGATCTTGGCGGCGTTCTCGGCCTCGCGTTGTTCGATCAGGCGCAAGCCCTCGCGCAGCACTTCGCTGGCGTTTTGGTAGTGGCCGGATTCGACCAGCGCCTCGATCAGCGCTTCCTGGCGGTCGGTGAGCACGACGTTTCGCGTGAGCATGAGCGCACCTCCATTGGCATAAACGCCAACTACCCTCAGCGCGCAACTCGAGCCTCGACCGCTGGCGCAATACGCCCGACAATGCCCTCGCGTCGCGGATCAGCCCCGCCGACGAAACCGTTCGGCGTCACGCGGATGGCGTGAATGCCGCTGTCTTCAATCGCGCTGGTGTCGCGGAATTCCCAGCCGCGCCGCGTCAATTCCTCACCGATGCCCGGCGGCAAGCGCGCCGGCTCGGCGTTCGCGGGCGAATTGCGCGCGGTGATGTTGGCGAGATTGATCGCGTCCTGCGGCGACAGATTCCAATCGAGGATGCCGATCGTGGTGCGCGCCACATAGCCGATGATCGACGAGCCGCCCGGCGAACCGATGACAAGCTCAAGCTCGTCGTCGCGGTCGAGCACGATCATCGGCGACATCGAAGAGCGCGGCCGCTTCAGCGGCGCCAGCGCGTTGGCGACAGGCCGGCCGTTCAGCATCGGATCAAACGCGAAATCGGTGAGCTGGTTGTTGAGCAGAAAGCCCGACGCCATGCGTTGCGCGCCGAACGCGCTTTCCACGGTCGCCGTCATCGCCACCGCGTTGCCCCAGGCATCGATGATCGAGATGTGCGTCGTGCCGTTGTCGTCGCCAGCGTCGCGACCCCAGCGTTCGTAGAGTTCAGGCCCAGCCGGTTGCCCGGCGCTCACCTGCGTTGGCGCGCGCGAGAGATCGATCAAAGCCGCGCGGCTGGTGAGATAGTCCGGCGCGATCAGTTCCTGCGTCGGCGTCGGCACGAATTGATCGTCGGCCATGTAATGGTCGCGATCGGCGTAGGCGAGGCGGCTTGCCCAGAGGAACGCCGCCCAATCGTCGGCGTTTTGCGCGCCGCCCGGATTCGGCCGCGCGCGTTCATAGAGGCCAAGAATAGCGAGCGTGGCGTTGCCCGAGCTTGGCGCCGGCATCGTGCATGCACGATAGACGCGATAGGCCCCGCACACCGGCTCGACGCGGCGCGGCTGCGCGGTCTGCAAATCCTGCAGCGTCAGCGAACCGCCGCGCGGATTGCGGCGCGCCGCCGCGACGATGGAATCGGCGATCGGCCCTTGCGTCATCGCGCTTGGGCCTTGCGCGGCGATGGCGCGCAGCGTCGTGGCGTACGCGGCGTTGCGCAGCACCGCGCCCACCGGCAGCGGCGCGCCTTCGCGATCGAAGAAATACGCGCGCGTCACGAAATCCGCGCGCAAGCGGCCGCGATCACCGGCGGCGGCGATCAGGCGCGACAGGCGCGGCGAAACCTCAAAGCCGTTCTCGGCCAAGCGGATCGCTGGCTCGAACAATCGCGCCCATGGCAAGCGGCCATGATCTTCGTGCGCCAGCTTCAGCATCGGAATGAGCAGCGGCACGCCAACAGCGCGCCCGCTCGCTTGCGCATCGAGGAACGGCATCGGCCGGCCGCGCGCGTCGAGAAATTGCGTGGGCGAGGCGGCGGCCGGCGCCCATTCGCGCCCGTCATAGCCGGTGAGGCGCTCGCTCTGGCCATCGTAGAACAGCAAGAAGCCGCCGCCGCCGATGCCGGAACTTTGCGGCTCCACCAGGCCCAGCACCAGCTCCGCGGCGATCGCCGCATCCACCGCCGAGCCGCCCTCGCGCAAAATCTCAAGCGCGGCCTCTACCGCGTGCGGGTTGGCCGCGACCGCCATGGCTTCGCCAGTGGGGCGCGTTTCGCGCGTGCGTGTGCTGGTGGTTGAGGAGGCGGCGCAGGCGCTGAGCGCCAGCGCAAAGAAAAGCGCGCCGAGGCGCCGCGTTACGGTCTTGAGCATCACGAAGCTTCGTACACGTCTGAATCGGGCGGGGAAAACCCCTAAAGGGCTTGCGCTCGGCCGCGTGGCGCGGTTCGTGGGCGCCATGTCACGCCCTGGCCCTGCCAATTCGCTCGTTGATGTCGCTGGCCTGAGCGTCGGCTGCGCCGAGGATCACGCAGCGCTCACCGGCGTCACGGTGATCGTGCCCGATGCGCGCGCCGTCTGCGCCGTCGACGTGCGCGGCGGCGGGCCGGGCACGCGCGAGACGGATGCGCTGGCGGCCGAGAATTTGGTCGACGCGGTGGACGCCGTCGTTCTCTCGGGCGGCTCCGTCTATGGGCTTGCGGCGGCGGACGGGGTGGCGGCGCTGATGGGCGCGGAGGGGCGGGGCTACGGCCTGGTTGATCTGCCCGGCGTGCCGAAATCGCCGGTGATCCCCGCCGCCATTCTCTACGACCTCGCCAATGGCGGCGACAAAGCCTGGGGCGAGGCGCCGCCCTACAATGCCTTGGGCCGAAAAGCCTATGCCGCGCGCGGGCGCGCCGTGCCGCTGGGCAATGCCGGCGCGGGGCTTGGCGCTAGCGCCGGCATGCTCAAAGGCGGGCAGGGCAGCGCCAGCATCGTCACGGCGGATGGCTTCACCATCGCCGCGCTGGTCGCGGTCAATTGTTTCGGCTCGGTGACGATTCCCAATGGCCGCGCGTTCTGGGCCCATCCGTTCGAGATCGATGGCGAATTTGGCGGCGTGGCCCCCGCGCCGGGCAGCTTGTTCGATCTCGAGGATTGGGGCGGGGCCAAAGCCAATCCGGGCGCCCGCGCCAACACCACCATCGCCTGCGTCGCCATCGACGCCGATCTCACCCCGGCCGAAACCAAGCGCGTCGCGCAGATGGCCAGCGCCGGCCTCGCGCGCGCCATTCGTCCGATTTTCGCGCCATTTGACGGCGATGTCGTGTTCGTGCTGGCGACCGCCGCCCGGCCCGCGCCGGAGCCCCGCGCGTTCGCGATCGCCCGCTTCGGCGCGCTCGCCGCCGATTGCCTGACGCGGGCGGTGGCGCGGGGCGTCCATGCCGCCGCCAGCGTCGGTCTCCACAAGGCTTGGGCGGATCTCTGAAAACGCCGCCTTGCAAACGCCGTAACGAGCGGCTATGCCCCCCGCCTTCGCGCCCGTAGCTCAGCTGGATAGAGCACCAGACTACGAATCTGGGGGTCAGGAGTTCGAATCTCTTCGGGCGCGCCATGTTTTCAAGCACTTAGAGCGGAAACCTCGCCCGCTGCTCCTACATAATTCGCGTTCTATGTAGGAATCGCCGCGACCGCTCGACCGACAGCAGCGAGCGCTGGTCGGAAGGCAAACTCTACAGGCAGCCCCTCATTTGTCCCGTTCGCAGTGCGCAGAGAATCCATCTGCGTTGATCTTCTGCGGTGCGCACGCCCTTTGAACGCGACAACTTGAGGTCATCGGGCTTCCGCAGTTAATAGTCGCTTAGGCTTGCGGGAGGGGGATATGGCAAGGCTCGCACCTCGCTATTGCGCGTTTATCAGCCACCGGCAAAATCCCGATCGCCCCGTCGCAATTAGATTAGCGCGGGCGTTGGAAGCCTTCCGCACGCCCCGCTCGCTCGTGGCCGAGGGCCACCCAGCGCGCTTGGGCGTTGTGTTCCGAGACGACGACGAACTCAGCGTTGGGGAATCGCTCTCCGAGACGCTGCAATCGGCGCTTCAGCGAAGCGACCACCTGATCGTCTTGTGCTCGCCTTATACTCGTCAATCCGAATGGGTGACGCGCGAGATCGAAGCGTTTCAGTCCATGGACCGCTCGGATCATATCATCGCGGTAGTCACGGACGGCGATCCTTCCGAAGTCGTCCCGCCACAGATACACCGTCGGAAGATTACGGAAGAGAGTTCGGATGTAAGCCCTGCCTCGCATTGGGTGGACGGAGAGACAATTGTCGCCGACTTGCGGCCGCGAGAGGACGAGAGCGCCGCAACCACATTCAGAAAAGTCGTTCTTAAAATTGCGTCCGCAATACTTGGCTGCAACTACGATGATCTGGTCAATCGATCGGAATTGGTGAGACGGGCGCAACAGCGGCGCGTCATTGCGGCCACGCTCGGTGCGTTCGTCGTTGTCGTCGGCGCTGTTTGGCTCATGTACTCGTCATTTTTTGCAACCCACACCCGCTATTTCGTCGACTATGCGGAGCGATGGGGAGTCCCTGTTGGCGTGGGCGAATTAAACACCGGCCAACAAAGAGTACGGACGCTGTCCTACAGAATTCGAACGCGGGCTGGTCACGTAGTTGAGCTTGCGCGTGTGAATGGGAGCGGAACGCCGATATCTCTTGGGTATATTTGGGGCCTCAACATCAGGTCTGAGGCCGAGGGCGCCGGGGACAATGTCGTTCGCTGGACCTATGCTTATGACGGCGACGTGCTTTCGGCGGTCACCAGCTACGACGCGAACGGCGTGCGTATACAGCGAAGCTCTTACAATTGCTCGACCGATCACCGGGAGTGCGTCAGCCGGTTTGAAGCGGGATTAGGCTTGGTGAGTGGACAACGAAATGCCGCAGCATCGCTCGATGCACGCGATCCTAACGCGACTAGGTCGGCGATAGGGCAACACAGACTTCTTTTCGATGAAACAGGTCTGCTGTGGGAAAGGCATTTCGAGACGATTGGAGGAGTTCGCACAAGAGATTCGGTGGGGGCGTTTGGTATCGCCTACGCTTACTCCCCGTCCGGCCAAATTACAGAGCGGCGGCTTCTCGATACCGCTGGAAACACTTTAGTTGGACGGGCAGGCGTAGCTGTTGTCCGTTACGGATATGATGGCCAAAACGAGTTGTCACACATCGATTTCCTTGATGTGGGCGACCATCTCATTTCTAGCGAAGGCGGCGTCGCTTCCATCGCGATTGAACGAACACGCGGCAATCCGATTCACGTCAGATTCTTCGACACATCAAGCAATCTTGTTACCTCTACGGTGTGGCGCGTTTCGCAATGGACGTATGATTACGATAACAGGGGCAATCTAGTCGAAAGAGTGGCGCTTTCAGTATCAGGTGATCCGGCCACATCGTCTTCCGGTTTTTCGAAGCAACGATTCGAATATGATCATCACGGACGCATCATTTCCTACGAAATGTACAGTCCCTCTGACGAACGAATATTGGTTCCAAGTTGGGGGTTCTTTCGGGGCCGTTTTGAGTACGACAATCTTGGACGAAGGATCAGCGTGTCTGCCGAAGGGATAGACGATGAGCCCACTCTGAACAGAGATACCTATGCTGCCGCAAGGATGACGGTTGCGCTGAACCGGGATGGCCATCAGGTCTCCGTGAGATTTTGGGGCGTGGATGGCCATCTCATGCTAACTTCCAATTGGGGGTGCGCAGGGTTCGACTACGAACGAGATTCTGCCGGGCGCATACTTCAAAGCGTGTGCATCGGTATCGACGGAAGCCCCACAATAGGTAAGTATGGATGGGCAGCGCAAACGCAGCGCTACGATGAAAATGGCAACCTCGTGGAAGAAGCATTCTACGATGTAGAAAATCAGCCAGCCCTCCAGACACCGGCGCTATATAGCAGAGCCTCTTACGCCTACGATGAACTCGGAAATCTTGTTGAACGCACCTACTTTGACCAAGGCGGTAGTCTGACGTTGAATCGAACATCTGGAGCTGCACGGCAGACGTTCAACTACGACAGTCGCGGTTTGGTTCTCAGCATAGTTAGCTTTGATGAGCTCGATCAGCGCTTCAGGAACCTATACAACGGGTGCGCCACTGAGCGGCTAGAGTATGATGGCGCAGGAAGGGAGACCAGATTTGCCTGCTATGATGGCGAAGACCGTCTTACGTTATCCAAAGTAAATGGGGCGGCTGTAACCGAGAGCACGTACGACGAACGCGGCTTGGTTCTTTCGCAGGCGCTGTTTGGCGTGAATGAGGAGCCAGTGTTGGGCAATGATGGCCTCCATCGAGTCGAGCATAGATACGATGAGCGAGGGAACGAGATCGAGCAAATAATATGGGGGAGAAATAATGACCGCGGGTACAGCCGCACAATTGGCGGAAGTGGGGTCAGGTGGATTTATGATAGTCGCAATCTCAAAATTGAAGGTCAGGTGAGAGACGTGGGGTCTTACGAAACTGGCGGAATACGATGCAATGCACCCACTTGGCGGAATGAGCATGATGAAATGGGGCAAGTTATCAGGCAGTCATACCATCATTCTGATGGAAGTCCTTTCGCCTGCCCTGGCGGAGTGCATGCGATCAGGCGAGGTTTCGATGCCACGGGCAACATAGTCGAAAGACTATATGTTGATGTCAACGAACATCCCGTCGCCGATAGAGACGGCACAGCGCGATTGGTGAGTCGTTACGACGCTTTGGGGCGGACTACTCGCGTTGAAATGTTTGGTGCCGATGGGCACCCGCGCAATTTGGCTTCAATGGGCTTTGCGCGGCAGGATGACGAGTTTGATCCCCGTGGAAATCTAATCCGGCGTTCTTTTTTTGATGCGGAGGGTGAGCCGTTCAGCTTCCAAGGATGCGCGGCTATGTATTCCGAATATGATGAGAGAGATCGGCAGCGGGAGGCGCGTTGTGTTGGTGCCCAAGGTCAGGCCGTTGTGGGGGAATGGCTTGGTGCTGCGATCCTGAGACGGACTTACGACACGCCGATACGCTCGACTGTGCTTTTTCTTGACGTGAGCGAGCGTCCGATGCGTACCACCGACTCGGGGGTGTTCCAGGTTAGGGACACAACGAACGCTGCCGGAGAGATTGTTCGTCAGGAGTATCTTAGGCAGGATGGCAGGCCGATGCGTAATTCGTGGGGATACGCCACGGTGGAGACTTCGCGCGACGTTTTGGGCAACATCAGAGAAGAGCGTTATTTTGGTGAGACTGGGCGGCCTGCTTTGCGGACTAACGCATACGTGCCTAATGAAGAGCTAGAAGATCTGCTTGGGATGTGGCGAGGCTTTGCACTTGGAGGCGCTCTCTCACCGGAAGAGATCGAATCTATAGGCCATGGCGGTTTTGCGCGAATTGTGCAGGACGTTGAACTTGGCCTTGGCCCCACGCGCCGAAGGTACATTGGCGTTAGGGGCGAGCCTGTAGCCGGATTTAATGGATTTGCCGACGAGCGTTTCGAGCGAGATGCAATGGGACGCATTGTCTCTTACAGGGCTGTTTTCCCAGATGGCCGCGCCGCGCCCACCGTTCGCATCACCTATAATGCAGCCGGAGACGCCTCCATGATCAGCTTCGTCGACGTACGGGGGCGGCCCGTCAACGGTCGCCAAGGCATCGCTGGTTATCGCATCTATTACAATCGCGACTTCACCATCAACCGTGGCGAGCCCTTCACAGCGCCTGAATAGGCACTTTTATGTCGGAATATCAAGAAGATGCAGCGCGGTTGAGACTATTCCGACGGTCAAATTACGGAGAGATAGTGGCGCTGCATGATACCGTGTTTTTTCCGCCAACCTAACAAACCCAGACTGCCTTTACAGGCGGCATAAAGAGCACCCAATGCGATCGAGGGACCTGAGAAATTTTCCGACAGAACTAGTGGGCTAATCACGCCCAACGCCACGCCGTCTGCAACGGAGAAGCCCGCGAAGAGAGCTTCTGACTTAAACGCTTTCCTCTTTTTGGATTCCCATTCCTCCATTTGCCCTTTCATAAAGCGCTGCGTCACATGCGAGGAGTCGTATCCGTCGAAGCGTTCATGCTTTTCGACTTCTAACAAGCAAGACTTCATCGTACCGCGCCACTCCGCAAACAGCTCCTCATTGAGGCGCATGTTGACGAAATCCGCGTCGGTCAGCTTGTCGTGACGTGGCCGCAAGAAGGCGTCGAAGCGATTCACGAAAACCTTGTCTGTCGCTCCGATATAGTGATCGACCGATAGTTTGAGATCACCTTCGCTCGTAGACGCCCAGTCAAGCGCCTCAAGTACAGCGTAAAGTGAGTAACCGTGACGGTGTGAAAAATTAGGTGAGTACTCCATGCCGTTAACTTCTAAGTATCGTAGATACGAAGCGACGTGATAGAGATGATCTAACCACTCTCCCAATCCATCCTCACCTCGGTCAATCGCGCCTAAATCCCGGAAGAAACCGTCGCGCCAGGGGACATTCTCAGCTCCTCCTTCCTCTTCCGCACGGACCTTGGCTGCTTCGATAACACTTGGGGGCAAGCCAAACGAATCGAGATGCCCTGCCGCCATCGCGGTACCGATGTAAGCCGCAAGTGTCTCCACCAAGGCGTAGGAAGTTTCTTCGCGAAAACGCCAACGCCCAAATTGGCTGTCATTGCGGGACGCGCCAGGTAGGCGTGCGGTCAAAAAGCAGTGCGGGATAACAAGGCCCCCTCGGATAAGGGTGGCCAGTGTTTTGACGTTGACTAGACATTTACGCAGCAGTTCCAAATGAGTTGTGTGGACCGTGGCGGGTAGGATTTGCTGTCCCCCATGCCGGTATGACCGACTGTTGATGGCTTCGAGAATGGGATCCAATATTTGCGAAAGAGGATCTTCGTACAGAACTTTGTGCGCGAAGAGCAACAACGAGCGCGCCTCGCCGTGCCATACAGGTGGAGTGTGATCGAACAAGATGTGATTGTCGCCACGCCGCACGCCAAGAACCTGCCGGCGTACAATCGCCGGAATGATCTCACCCTTCTCGGCCTCTGGGTATCTTACCACCCTAAAATGTGTGTCGAGATTCTCCTTTAGCAACCCGAGACGCGCTTGCACGTCAACGAGGTCCATATGCTCGAAGTCAATTCGCTCAAGGCTCTCTTCAAACGCATGCTCAAAGCAAGAGACATAGTTGAAGCCCTCGTAAACCTCGTACTTTTGCGGACGAGGAGTCGATGGGCGTTCCCAGTTGATCGAAGTTATATCCAGCCCGGACCATCGAAACAGGTCTTCCCACTTCGCGTCCTTCGGCTGTTCGTTCCTTCTGTATGGCATATGCAATCGCGCGGAGGTGATATCCAGAAGACCGGCACCCTTCAACACGGCAATCATTTCCAATGACAGATCAATTCGCCCCATTGCTGCGAGTCGACCCACGAACCGCATCCACGCGGATGCCGGCAAACGTGTAGTCGCATCTTCAATTAGCCATCGCAGCAATTCCCCTCTGTCCTTCGCCAACCTAAGCGGCAGCGAATACTCTTCTAAAAAAGATTCAAACTGCTCGAAACAAAAAGCATCTCGACAATGGCCAGCGCTAAACTGAATAAGGCGAATAAGGTCCGCGCCAACATCGTTTGTGATGTAGCATTTTTCCGACCGATCATCGATTTCTAAAGAGACTTCGATTTCGGCATACTGTCTGGCAAAGCGCAAATGGGCATTGTCTGTTTCAATGCCGTCCGAAGAGCCGGACAACTCAAAGGTCACTTCTCTATCTTCATGAAACCATGGTTCTATGGCGGCTAATAGGTGACCATCGAAGTACGCAGAACCGCAATTGCCGGCGTAGCAAATCTCTATCTCAATCAGAGGGTCTTCAAAATCTGCGGAAACGCAGCAAGCGCGAAATACTCGGTCTGTGTCGCGCCACTCCAGTTTCTCACGCCGAAATATGCTCATATATATCACCTACCTTCCCGTGATTGGTCCACATAGAAGGTCTAATAGGAAACCGGCCAGCCCGCAGATGCTGACGTTTTATTGCCAAGTCAACATTTCCAAGAATCCCTGAAACCGCACCTCAGCATCGGCGCCCGCGTCGGGGTCGCCGTCATCGAGCGGGCCGGCATATTCAAACCACACGCGCACGAACAGCAACAGCGTCTCCTTGATAAGCGCCAGTTCGCGGGCGCGGGCATGATCGCGTTTGTCAAGCCGGTCGAGCCGCGCGCGGATCGAAGCGGCGAGCGTTTCGCCGGTTTCGTCCAGCAGCACGTGGCGGATCGCGTCGTTGGCGGCGCGCGAGAGCGTGAGGCCGCGGCGTTTGCCCTCGGCCTCGATCGCTTCGGCGACATCGGCGTCGAGATGCAGCGTGAGCTGGCGTTTCGCGGTCATATCTGTCGTTCCTCACGATCCTTCTTGTCCGGCGTTGGCGCCGCGCGGCGCGTCAGCGCGCGGCGCAGTTTCGAGCCGCCGATGGGCGCGCGTAGATTTATTTCAGTATTCTCCGGCATCGGCAGCGCAGCGGGTGCGCCAACCGTCGGCGACGCCGACGGTGCCTCCCAATCATTTGGCGGGCGCGGTAGAGACGCGATGTCCCGGAAAGCCGGCGCGGCGCGATCGGAGACGAGCGAGCGGCAATGGATCGGTTTCATGCCCGCCAGCAAGAGCAACACTTCACCCGCCTCCGCACGTTGCAATGCCTCTGGCGCAGCAACCCACGCATCGGCGCGTTCCCAGCGCGGCAAAAGCCAGCGCCATATTCTACCCGCTTGATGTTCCCAGCGCTTCCACACACGCACTTGCCCGGCCAACGCAGCCGCCATCGCCGCGCTCGGCTCGGTCTGTGGGCCGAGCGCGGCGATGGCGGCGAACGCCTCCCGTATTTCTTCCCCACGATCGTCGGCATCGGCGCCGATCAGTGCGCTGGCCTTGCTCGCGCACGCGGCCTGAACCAGGAAACGCACCCCGCGTTCGGAGGTGCCGCACGTCGGCCCGTCGAACAGCGGCAGAGCCTTTGGCCTTCCCGGCCATTGCGCGGCGGCAGGTTTGGAATCGGCAATCAGTGCGGCGAGCGCATCAGCTTCAATGACGACGAGCAGCTCTCGTTGCTTGCGGCGGCCGAGGTGGTCGAGATCGGACGCGAGTGCGCAGGCCGCGACAAGCTGCGCCAACAGCGCCGAAACCAGCGGCGCCGTCATTCTTTCCTTTCCGGGCGGCATTTGGATGATGAGCGAAGCCGGCTCGTCGCCCGCCACCAGATCGGCGAAGCGGAGCTGATGGCCTTCGGTGACAAGCGCATGATCGCCATCGGCGAACAGCCGCAAGCGAATATCTATATCGCGCAGCAAACGCAGTGCTGCTTCGCCGTCGCGGCGCCAATAGCGCGCGATGCGCGTAAGTTCACCCGTCGCGGGGCCTAGATCGGTGGAGACAGTTTCGGCCCAACGGGCGCAGAACTCCGCCAAGCGCCGCCCCGGATCGGCCAGCGCTTGGCGCATGCCGGAGAATGAACGCATGGGCGCCGGCGCGTAAGCCAGCGTGTCGAGCATGAGCGCGGCGAAGCTCGCTGACAGCACGCCGTCCTCGCTGCGCAGGAAGCCGCGCGCGAGCGTCAGGGCATCGCTCCAGGCATGGACGCCGCCGCGAATCCCGAGCACCGGATTGACGGCAATGGAATCGGCACGACCCGGCGTGAACCGCAGCACGTCCCGGCGGGGCAGACGCGAAGAGAGATCGCGCGCCTCGATCAGCACCAGCGCGCCACGCCAGCTCGCCATCGCGGCGATCAGCGCATCGTCGGTATGAACCTGCGCGCCGAGCAGCAGCGCGTGTCCACGCGGCGCGCGCAGGATGTGTTCTCGCGACAAGGCATGACGACGCATGCCGCCCAGCGCCAAACCATCGTCCCGCAATAGCCCGTATTGGCTCATTCTGCCCCAACGCTCGAAGCCCGGACGCCAGAGGCGCAGCGCGATGGTCGGAGGTTCAATCGCGGCGATCAGCGCGGCCAATCCGAACACCGCCAGCGACGCCATGACGATGAGCGCGACGTGCAACAGCGCCATCCACGCATCATGCAGAATCCATCGCGCGGTCCAGTTTAGCGCGGCCCACGGCGCATAGAGCTTGACGCCGCCCACCATTGCGAGCGGCTCGCCCAACGCCTCATGCTGACCGAATGCCCAGGCGACGAATTGCGTCGCCGTCGCCAGCATGAGCGCGACGGCGGCCGCCATCACCAACACGAATCGGCCCCACGCCGTCATGCGCGAACGCCTTTTCCGCCCATTACAGCTTGGCTTCGCCCAGCCCGATTGTCGTCATAAGTCGTCGCGCGTCGCATTGCTTCATCTATACTTGTATATATTGTAATAATCGCAAAAAATTCGGCTTAGAGCAAGATAAAGAGCGAGTTTTATTTGATTCTGGCCCTTGGTTTTGCTAGTGTTTCTGCAAGTTACGGAACGCCGGGCAAATTTCCCGCCGGCCCGTCACAGTCCGCGAAAACAGGCAGAACGCCGATGTTCGAGAAGACCCCGTTCAGTGCGCGCAACGCGCTCCGCGACGCCAAAGAGGACGTGCTGCGCATCAGAATCCTGCGCGCACGGAAGGGCGGCGGCGGAAGCGGCGCGCGCATCTCGCTCGGCAAGCAGCTTGGCTCAACGCTGGCCGGGAAGAAGGTGGGGCTTGGTCGCCGCGCCGGTCATGGCGCGCGGCCGTTCGCGGCGGACGGACGCCAGCGCGTGGTAGTAAAGGTCAGTTTCCGCTCGCACTTCGCGCGCGGCGGCGGCGCAGGCGGCGGCAATCTGGCGGCCCACGCCTCCTATTTGCAGCGCGACGGTGCCGAGCGCGAACGCGAGAAAGGCCGCTTCTACGATGCGGCGCAGGACGAAGCGCGCGACGCGCCGGAGCGTTTGCAGGAATGGGCCGAGAAGGACAAGCGCCATTTCCGCCTCGTGCTGGCGCCGGAGAGCGGCGCGCGGATCGTCGCCGAGGACGGGCATCTGAAGGACTTCACGCGGGAGACGATGGCGCGGATCGAACGTGATCTTGGCGTCAAGTTGGATTGGCTGGGAATCGACCACCACAACACCGATAATCCGCACAGCCATGTTATTGTGCGCGGCGTGCGCCGCGATGGCGTCGAACTCATCATCCCGCGCGAATACGTTTCTCACGGTCTGCGCGAAGCGGCGCGCGAGGTGGCGACCGACAGGATCGGCGCGCGCGGGCGCGATGACGAACGGCTCAAGCTCTATCGGGAAATCCACGGACGCGGCTTCAACCGGCTCGATCAGGCCATCGAGCGCGAACTTGGCCAGCGTTCGGAGATATTGATGCAGCGGCTGGGCGAAGGCCGCGATCCCGCCTTCGCCGCCGCGCTGAAGGCCCGTGCGCAGGAATTGGCGCGCATCGGTCTAGCGCATGAAACGCGGCGCAATGTGCTCGCCTTCGAGCGGGATTGGACCGAGCGGCTGAAAGCCATGCGCTCCATCGACGTGCGGCGCGAGCTGGCGCGGGCGCGGCTCTATGAAAAGAGCATGGGCCGCGTCGAAGGCCAAGTGCTGGAATTGGGGCCGCGCGGGGAAACGCCTGATCGCGGCGTGCTGGTTGTGGAGACGCCCGACAAGGGACTGCTGGTGCTCAACACCTCGATGGAGGTCGTCGCCGATCTGCAGCGCGGCTCGCTGGTGGCGCTGACGCCGGAAGGCCGGCGCGGTGGCGTCGAGCGGCTCTCCTTTCATTCCCCGGAAGAGCAGAGCCGGGTTTGGGCGCGAACCGAACTGGACCGTGAATTGGACGGCGTTTCACGCGGCGAGCCGCCGCGTCTGCCCGATATGCCCTGCGTGCGCGAAGCCTTGGAACAGCGCGCGCAGCTTATGGAACATCAGGGCTTCGGCGCGCGCGACGGCAGCGGCAGATTCCATTTCCGCGATGGCGCAATGGACGCCTTGAAAGAGAACGAGTTGAAGCACGAGGGCAAGCTCGCCGCGCGCCATCGACATGGCCTCTTCCGCGACATGACACCTGGCAGCGACGGTCAGCAGTTTGGGCGCGGCGGCTTCGGCGGCGAGGAACCGTGGAATGTGCGCGACACCAAGGAATTGTTCGCCGGCAAGACGGCGATCCTGGAGCGCGGCCGTGACATTGTGCTGGCGCCGATGCAGCCGGGAATGGACATCGGGCCGGGAGACAGCGTGGCGCTCGATCTCACCAACCAGATGGCGAAGGCGCCGGAACTGTCGATGACGAAATTGATGGGACGCGGACTCGGGCTTGAGCTTTGAGGCCCGGCGCTTGCTGCGACGCCTTCATGTAACTCACGAAGGAGTGCGGCAATGACGCGGCGCGCACGCAGGAAATCCCCTCAGAAGCGATTGAGCGATCCGGGCCAGTTGGGCTTGTTCGATGCGGTTGAGACAGCGGCGACCACGCCGGCAAAGCAGCCGAAACCCGCGAAATCCAGCCGCGTGAAGCCTGCGTCATCGCCCGCGCGGGAGCGGCCTGTTGTGCTGAGTCCGCGCGAGGCGGCGCAATATCTGGGCGTGTCCGTGTCCACGCTCAAGGCGTGGCGCGCCAAGAAGATCGGTCCCAAATGGACCATGCGCGGCGCGCGTCTGATCGCCTATCGGCCCGCGGACCTTGAGCGTTTCCTTGATGAAAGCAGCGCCGGGCGCTGAAATCGACGTATTCGGTTTTCTTCTTGCGCGCGAATTATGGCCTTGGGCCATTGCGGGACAATAAGGGCCAACGGCGGTTGTTGCGGGCGCACCCGAGACAGCTTGACCCACATGCGGAAACAGCGGGAAACGCACTCTCGTGATCGCGTCGAATCGAGTTTTCAAACGATAGCAGAAAGCGTTGGCGCGGCGTGATTGCTGGCGTTCTCATTCGCCTGTCAGGGCGTGTTTTGGCGTCCTGCATCATGGCTGAAAGGAGAGCGCACAATGTCCGTCGAAACGCTGCTCACTGTGGAGGAAGCCGCCGCGCGGCTCAAAATCTCCAAGCACACTTTGAACCGCTGGCGCGTCACCGGCGAAGGTCCGCCCTTCGTCAAATACGGCCCGCGCCTGGTGCGCTATATCGACCACGTGCTCGACGATTGGGCCAGGAAGCGTCTGCACGGCTCGACCAGCGAATATGGGCGAGAGTCGGCGTGAGCGCGCCTATATGCTGTTTACAATGCGCTCGATCTCGATGGCGGACGCCATGATGTCCTCGAACGCGGGCGCCGTTCCGAAGATCATGGCCGTGGTGTTGGCGTAGTCGCGGCGCAGCGCGTCAACCATGCCGCCGGCGGGCGCGATGGCGAATGCGCCTGGAACGGCGGAAGCGAGATCGTAGTCGGGCCGGTCGAAGAACATGCGCGCGTGGCGCACGCAATCGGCGCCGAGCGCGCGATCCGAAAGTGCCGTCTTTCCCGCGTCCGAGCCGCGCAGACAATGAAGGTCGTAATAGTGCCGCGACACGCGCTCGCCCTCCTGGCGGAGAACGCCGCGCCGCTCGTACCAGCGGCGCAGGCCGTGGGCGATCACCACCTTGTCCCAGAAGGTGCGCGTGGCCTCAATCGTAGTCACATCGGCAACCGCGAGATCGAGCCCGCCCGCTTCCTCGCTGACATAAGGCAGGATGGCGACGGGGCGGTTCGGATCGAGCGCGGATTTCGCCCCGGCTTCGATCCGCACCACCGGACGCACATAGGCGCCATCTCGCGGCTCGACTTCGGGATACCGGACGAGCAAAGTTTGGCCGTCGGGATCGGCGTCGTCGATTTCCACCTGTCCCGCGCCGCCTACGTCGTCCGCGAGCTGGGCGGCGAGTAAATCGCGCAGCGGACCGGCGATATAGGCGCGGCATGTGTCGCGGATTGCGCCGATCTTCGCGCGGCGCTTCGCGTTCGATAGCGCCTCCAGTTCTTCGACCGATGCCGCTTCATTGAGATCGTCGCGGAAGACGGTGATGTCGATGTCTTCGGAAAAGCGCTGGATCAGGCCCCAGGCTTTCGACAGCGACGTGCCGCCCTTGAACAGAAGGCGCGGCCCACTGGCGGGCCGCTCGTGATAGAGCGCGTTCAGCGTCCAGCAGACCCAGAAGTCCTTTTCGATATTGCCGACCGGCGCGCCGAGTCGGTTGGCGGCGGCGAGAAACAGATCGAGACGGTCGCGCGCCGGTGCGGCTATGACCTGTTTGTACGCGGCGGTTGTCATGCGCGCGCCTCATCCGCTTCAGCCAGGCCGAGCAGCTCGCGCAAGAATTCCTGAATCCAGATCGGCAGTGCGGAGAAGCCGGCGCGCAGATCGTCACGGATCGCGCGCCCATGTTTGCGGTCGTTGAGAATGCCCAGCAGCGCAGCCTGGACGCGCCGCCGATCTTTATCCTCGCCTAGCATGTCCTGCATCCAGTGCAGCGCCTGCACGACGCGCATCGCTGGCCGGCCGGCCCAATAGAGGCGGCTGGGGGCAGCGAACTTGAAATGGATTTCCTGCGCGCCGAGCTTGATCGGTTTCAGACGCGCATCGACCAGCACCTCGATGCGCGCCGGTACGGCGGTGGTGAAGCCGAGTTCGTTGGCGGCGGTCATGCCGTCGATCACGGCGCGCGCCTGATCGCGGCGCGTGACGGCTCGAATGACGGCGCGGTAGTCAGGCGCGGCAGGCTTGCCGGTGAGCTTGTTGAGGCGCGGCTGGTCGTAGAGGCCCCGGTCGATGCGGCGCAGGTCGCCCGCAGTGGCAAGACGTTGCAAGGTCTTGTCGATCGCGGCGCGCCCGCCGAGATCGGCGAAGTCGCCCGGCGTCCAGACCTCATCCGGCCCGGACGCGATCCGGTCGAGCAGCCGGGAGCGGAGATCGGTATCGGGTGCT
The DNA here is from genome assembly GCA_017303355.1 of Caulobacterales bacterium. Classification (GTDB taxonomy): domain Bacteria; phylum Pseudomonadota; class Alphaproteobacteria; order Caulobacterales; family Aquidulcibacteraceae; genus Vitreimonas. The sequence goes on from JAFLCU010000004.1 coordinate 151,986, forward strand.
AGGGTAGTCATGTCCGAAATATACTACATTTTTCGGACAAATGCAAGCGCCTCCCCGAAGAGGCTGTAGGCCTTTGGGCCGGCGGCGGTGCGCCAAGCCCGCTTTTATCGTGAAGCCTGACACCGTGCTCGGGCGCTGCAAGGACGTGGCCCTTCGGGTCGCGCTGACGCGCGATCCTTGCCCCGCCCTGCGCGCGATGTCCGATTGAAGGTGTCGCGGCGAGGGGCGTCTGAAATAAAGCACGACGGCCTGCGGCGCGTCGTGCAAGGGGCAAAGGAAAGCTGCGGCCGGTGTGGCGTCAAGCTATGCGGCGTCCTGCGTGGCGGTGAAGGCGTCCGGCGCGAAGCGGAAATCCGCGCCGACGCCGGCGGCTTCAAGAATGTAAGCGCTGATCTCCTCTTGCGCTTTGCGCAGCCAGGTCAGGTCGGCTGTCAGGTAGTCGAAGCTCACATCGCCGCGCAGGCTATGGCCCATGAGCAAACGGATAGCGATCTCGCTTACATGCGCCGAGGTGGCGAGCGTTCGATAGGAATGGCGAAAGACGTGCGGATGCACGCTCGCATCTTCGCCGCGTTGATGCACATAGGCTTCCGGCGGGACCATGCCGTCATATTTCAGTTTGTCGATGTGGCGGTGAATGTCGCCCGCCGCTAAATCCTTGCCCTTGCGCTTGCGCGGCCCGCGCAGACTGGGAAACAGATAGGGGTTTTCCGGGAGCAGCATGTTTTCCGGCGTTGGCGCGATCAGCAGCGAATAGGCAACATCGGACAGCGGCAGTCGCAGCGTCTTGCCCTTTGTGCGAGGCACGAACAGCGTTTTCTCCGCATGATTGATATGCGGCTTCTGCATGGGAAGCACCGCCCCTTCGCGCAGCCCCGTCAACAGAAAGACGAACGCGCCTTTGCGGGCCTGCGGGTTTTCGAGCTTGTCGATCGCCTGCCAGAGCCGCTTGACTTCATCCGTGACAAATCCGGCGTCGCGCGCTTCCATCTCGTTCATGTCCCAGATCGCGGGCGGTGCAGGCACCTTGTCGGGCATGACTTTGTGTGCGCGATTCCAGACCGCGCGCAGCACGCGCATCTGCGTGTTGGCTTCGCCGGGCGCACGCTCCGACACGCTGTTGAAGTGTTTGATGAGTTCGCGCGGATCGCTGCCGAAATCGCTCAAGGGCCGGTCGAGAAACGTGGCGAGCGCGGTTTCGATGATGCGCGTGTATTCATCTTGCGTGGATGCGGCGAGCGGCTTCTTCTTCCGGCCGGTGCGCGCAGCCTTATACATATCCCAGGCCATACGGAGCGTGATCGGCTTGTCAGCCTCCAGCTGTTCGGGCGTGGGCTCCGGCGGCTTCACGCGCGGATCGACGCCGGCCCGCAACTGGACCTTCAACGCCGTCGCTTCGTCGCGCGCTTTTGTGAGCCCCATGCCCGATCCGTCCGGCTTCCATTTGCCGAGGACGAACTGGGCGTTTTTGAAACGTCCGTCAGACTGCTTGATCGACGCGGAGAGAATGAAGGACACCCCCGGCAAACGGCCGTGCCGCAACCGGAGCCCTGCGACCGAGCGGCGGCCAGCGTCAGCCAACTCGTAAAACTGCCAGCCGTCGGGCGGCGCCGGCAGGCGCGCCATCAGGCTTTCGGTCATGCTGTCTTTGAGCTGCTTCGCCGAGATTCCGTGGGCCTTGAGGTGCGCGGCGAGGATCGCGGCCCGGCTTGGTTTGGCGCGGCCGGAGGGGACGATCGCTAGGTTTGCGGCGCTCAATCTCAAAGCTCCTGGGCGGGCGCGCTATATAGGAATTATGTAGGAATCGCAGTGGAAATTCCTGGTGACGCGCGACAGGCCCAGCTTACACGCCTCTCAAAAAGAGTCTATATTTCAATGGAGTTTTGCCAGCAGAAGCAACGTCAGCCAAACCGCGCCAAGCTATTTTAGCAGACTACGAATCTGGGGGTCAGGAGTTCGAATCTCTTCGGGCGCGCCATTTTCCGGCAATGTTATTGCCGTTTCTTGCTCTCAATCGGCAATTTTATCCCTCGTTTTCGCGCCTTATTGCGCCGATTCCGCGCCTGTGCTTTTGCGCGCTGAATTATAAGCTGCGGCCTTCCTGAAGGGACCGTTGGGAGCAAACGTCCGCCATGAACACATCGCGCCGCCGGGTCGTTTTAGCGCTCGGCTCATCCATGCTCGCGCCCATGCTCGCGCCGCCGGCTTGGTCGCAAACCCGCTCGCGCGCGGACCGCGCGTTTGAAGCGCTCGGCCGGCGCTGGCTCGATCGCTCGATGCGCTATTCGCCGATTTCGGCGACCACGATCGGCGATCACCGCTACGACACGCGCATCGATGATGTGAGCGCCGCTGGCCGCGACGCCGCGCTGCGCTTCACGCGTGAAACGCTCAGTGCGCTCGAAGCCATCGACGCCGGCCAACTCTCGCGCGCCAATCAGGTTGATGCGCTCATCCTCGGCAATGCGCTGCGCGCGCAAATCTGGCAAACGGAATCGCTGCAGAGCTGGGCGTGGAATCCGCTGGGCTACCAATCGCTCGCGGGCGGGGCGCTTTATGGTTTGATGGCGCGCGAGTTCGCGCCGCTGCCGCAACGCTTGCAAGCCGCCACTGTGCGCATGGAGCAATTGCCGGCGCTGCTGGCGCAAGCGCGCGCCGAATTGCAGCCCGCGCGCGTGCCCGCGCCGCATGCGGCGACCTACGCTGCGCAAAACCCGGGACTGAAAAGCATCGTCACCGACATGATCGAGCCGCACAAGGATGTGCTCAATCCGCGTTGGCGCACGCGCCTCGAATCGGCGATTGAGCGCTTCAATGCGGCGGTGGATGAACACCAGACGTGGATCACGCAAACGCTCGTGCCGGCGGCGCAAGCGGAATTCCGCGTCGGCGCGGAAATCTTCGACACGCAATTGCGTTTCACGCTGCAATCGGATTTGACGCGCGCTGAAATCCGCCGCCGCGCCGATGCGGCCGTGATCCGCGTGCGCGAGGAAATGTATCGCGTTTCCAAGCTGGCGCTGGCCGGCCGCGCCGATGCGCCGGCGACGCCGGATCAGCCTTCGCCCGAACAACAGCAAGCCGCGATCCGCGCCGCGCTCGATTTGGCGGCCGCCGAACGTCCGGCGCGAGAACGCGTCGTTCAAATCGCCACCGAGGGCGTGGAAGAAGCACGCCGCTTCGTGATTGAGCGCGATCTCATCACCGTGCCGGACGGCCCGGTGCGCGTGATCGAGATGCCGGAATTCCAGCGCGGCGTCGCGGTCGCCTATTGTGACTCGCCAGGCCCGCTCGAAACCCACCTCGACACCTTCTACGCGGTGTCGCCGATCCCCGACGATTGGACCGAAGAGCAGGCGACGTCGTTCCTGCGCGAATACAATATCCGCCAATTGCTCGATGTGTCCGTGCATGAAGCGATGCCGGGCCATTACACGCAGATTTGGCACTCGAACCGCTATCCCTCGACGCTGCGCGCGGTGCTGGGCTCGGGCTCGTTCGTCGAAGGTTGGGCGGTGTATGCCGAGGAGCTGATGGTGGAAGAGGGCTTCCGCCGCGACGATCCGCTGTTCCGCCTGTCGCAATTGAAGATGCAGCTGCGCACAATCGCCAACGCCATCATCGATCAGGCCATTCACGTTGATGGCATGAGCCAAGAAGAGATGATGCGCTTCCTGACGCACACTGCGTTTCAGGAAGAACGCGAAGCGGCCGGCAAGTGGCGGCGCGCGCAGCTCTCGTTCACGCAGCTTTCGACCTATTTCGTGGGCTTTCAGGAGCATCTGGAAACCCGCGTCGCCGCGCGCGCCGCGTGGGGTGGGCAATTCAATTTGAAACGGTATCACGACGGCGTGCTGTCCTTCGGCTCGCCGCCCGGGCGCTTTGCGCGTCAACTCCTGCTGGATGAACCGATCCAATGATGAACTGGAAGACCCACCCATCCTATGATGGGCACGAAGACGTCGTCGCCGTTGGCGACGAAGCGCTGGGCTTTGCCGGCATCGTGGCGATTCACTCCACCGCGCTCGGGCCCTCCGGAGGTGGTGTTCGCATCTGGAATTACGCGCGCGAGGACGATGCGTTGACGGATGCGCTGCGCCTGTCGCGCGGCATGACCTACAAGAACGCGATGGCTGAGCTGCCGATGGGCGGCGGCAAGACCGTGATCTACAAAATGGGTCCCGATCGCACCGCCTGCTTCGAAAAATTCGGCGAACAAGTGGATGCGCTGGGCGGGCGTTACGTGGCGGCCGAGGATGTCGGCGCCACGGTGAACGACATGCGCGCGATCGCGCGCAAGACGGCTTACGTCTCCGGCATTCCGAAAGAGGGCGGCCAGGCGGGCGGCGATCCGAGCCCCTGGACCTCGCTCGGCGTTTATCTTTCGGTCAAATCGGTGCTGGGCGGATCGGTTGCCGGGCGCACCATCGCCGTGCAGGGCACGGGCGCGGTGGGCTTCGGCCTCTGCAAATTGCTGGCGGAAGACGGCGCGAAACTGATCGTCGCCGATGTGAACGCGAAGAATCTCGAACGCGCCGTGGCGCTGGGCGGCCAGGCCGTCGATGTGGATCGTATCCACACGGTTTCGGCTGATCTCTTCTCGCCATGCGCGCTTGGCGCGGGCCTCAATGCGCGCACGATCCCCGAACTCGGCGCGCCGATCGTGTGCGGTGCGGCCAACAACCAGCTTGAGGTCGAGGAAGACGGCGCCCGCCTGCAAGCGCGCGGCATCATTTATGCGCCCGATTATGTCGTCAACGCGGGCGGCATCATCAGCGTCTCGGCCGAATATATCGGCGAGAGCGAAGCCGCCGTTGACGCGCGCGTGCGCGCGATCGCGCCGCGCCTGATGAAAGTGCTCGAAACCGCGAAAGCGCAAAACGTCACGCCGCACCAAGCCGCCGACGCCATCGTCCGCGAACGTCTCGCCGCCGCCAGAAAAGCCTAAAGGGAGCTCCATGAGCCGCAAGAACGCTCTTGAATTGCACATCCCGACGCCGCGTTCGCGGCCCGGCGATAAGGCCGATTTCAGCGGCTGGACCTTCCCCGAGCCCGGCGACACGCCGCGCCCGGATATCGACACCGCCGCGGTCGAGATGCGCGATTACGCCTACGGCCTCATCCGCGTGATGGATATGGAAGGCAACGCGCTGGGCGCCTGGACGCCGAGCATCCCAGCCGAGCAATTGCGCCGCGGCCTGAAATACATGCTGCTGACGCGCGCGTTCGACGATCGCATGTATCGCGCGCAGCGCCAGGGCAAGACCAGCTTCTACATGCAGAGCTTCGGCGAGGAAGCGGTCTCGGTCGCGCAATCCATGGTCCTGACTCCGGAAGACATGTGCTTCCCGTCCTATCGCCAGCAGGGTCTGCTGATCGCCCGCGATTATCCGATCGTCGAGATGATGAATCAGATCTACTCGAACGCGCACGATCCGATGAAGGGCCGGCAATTGCCGGTGATGTATTCGTCGAAGAAGAACGGCTTTTTCACGATCTCGGGCAATCTCGCCACGCAAGTGCCGCAAGCGGTGGGCTGGGCCATGGCCTCGGCCTATTCGAACGACGTGCGCATCGCCTCGACCTGGCTTGGCGACGGCTCCACCGCCGAAGGCGATTTCCACGCGGCGATGACGTTCGCCGCGGTCTATCGCGCGCCGGTGATCATCAATGTCGTCAACAATCAATACGCGATCAGCTCGTTCCAGGGCATCGCCGGCGGCGAGAACACCACCTTCGCCGCGCGCGCCGTGGGCTATGGCATGGCGCCGCTGCGGGTGGACGGAAACGATTTCCTCGCCGTCTATGCGGCGACCCAATGGGCGGCCGAGCGCGCGCGCGCCAATCTCGGCCCAACCATGATCGAGCATTTTACCTATCGCGGCGGCCCGCACTCCACCTCGGATGATCCAGCGCGCTATCGCCCGGCCGACGAAGGCCGCGCCTGGCCGCTGGGCGATCCCATCGAGCGCTTGAAGCAACACCTGATCCTGCTCGGCGAATGGAACGACGACCAGCATCGCCAGGCGCAGGAAGAAGCGACCGAGAAGGTGCGCGAAGCCGGCCGCGAGGCCGAGAAGATCGGCGTGCTCGGCGCCGAAGGCGCGCACCCGGCGCAATCCATGTTCGAAGACGTTTACAAAGAGATGCCCTGGCACTTGCAGCGCCAGCGCGAAGAAGTGTTAGGAGGCTGAGCGCCATGGCGACGATGACCATGATCCAAGCGCTCAACTCAGCGCTCGATGTGATGATGGGCCGCGATTCACGCGTGCTCACCTTCGGCGAAGACGTCGGCTATTTCGGCGGCGTGTTCAAAGTGACCGAACATCTGCAGAAGAAATACGGCGCCAAGCGCTGCTTCGATTCACCGATCAACGAATGCGGCATCGCAGGCACGGCGATCGGCATGGCGACCTACGGCCTGCGCCCCGTGATCGAAATCCAGTTCGCGGACTACATGTATCCCGCTTACGACCAATTGGTCTCCGAAGCGGCGCGCATTCGCTATCGCTCGGCCAATGATTTCACCGTGCCGATGACGGTGCGCATGCCCTATGGCGGCGGCATCTATGGCGGCCAAACCCACAGCCAAAGCCCCGAAGCCTTGTTCACGCACGTCGCTGGCCTGAAGACCGTGATCCCGGCAACACCTTATGACGCCAAAGGCCTGCTGATCGCGTCCATCGAGGATGACGATCCGGTGGTCTTCCTTGAGCCGAAGCGCGTTTATAACGGCCCGTTCGACGGCCGCCGCGATCGCCCGGTGATCCCGTGGTCGAAGCATCCGGCGTCCGAGGTGCCGGAAGGTTATTACAAAATCCCGCTGGGCAAGGCCAACATCGTGCGCGAAGGCGCCGATCTCACGATCCTCGCTTACGGCACCATGGTGCACGTCGCGCTCGCGGCGGCGGAAGATAGCGGCATCGATGCGGAGGTGCTCGATCTGCGCACCTTGCTGCCGGTCGATATCGACGCGATCGTCACCTCGGTCGCCAAGACCGGCCGCTGCGTGATCCTGCACGAAGCGACGCGCACGTCCGGCTATGGCGCCGAACTCGCGGCACTCGTGCAGGAGCATTGCTTCTATCACCTCGAAGCGCCCATCGAACGCGTCACGGGCTTTGACACGCCCTATCCGCACGCGCTCGAATGGGAGTATTTCCCAACCCCGACGCGCATCATCAAATCCATGCGCCGCGCCATGGAGGCCTGAGGAGCAGATGGGCCAATATACTTTCAAGCTGCCGGATGTGGGCGAAGGCACGGCCGAGGCCGAGATCGTCGCCTGGCACGTGCGCGTGGGCGACATGGTGCAAGAGGACGCGCCGCTCGTCGACGTGATGACGGATAAGGCGACTGTTGAAATGACGTCGCCGGTCACAGGCCGCGTGACGCAAATCAATGGCGAGCCTGGCGACATGGCCGCTGTCGGCTCAGCGATCGTCGTGTTCGAAACCGACGCCGCGAACACCTCCCCCGCGAGCGGGGGAGGTGGCGAGCGCAGCGAGCCGGCGGGGGCAAGTCCGCCAGCCGCCGCGCCGGCCCCCTCAGTCACGCATGCGCGTGACAACTCTCCCGTGAACGGGGGAGCAAAGAGCAAGGGCGTCGAATCCAGCGAGCCCAAGCCGCGCATCAAGGCGCAGTCCGGCGCTGTGTGGAGCGAGGAGACGGTGCAGGCCGCGATGCAGGGCGCAGCCCCGCAAGCCAAGCCCGTGCCCGCCGCAACGACACCCGTGAGCAACGCCGCCCCGCAAGCGGCGCCGAAAGCCTCGCAAGCCGTGACGCGCGCCGAACCGCGCGAGCCTTCGGTGCGCGAATGGGCCCAAGCCCAAGCCTCGCCCGCCGTGCGCGCGCGCGCGCAAAAGCTCGGTGTCGATCTCGGCCAAATTCGCGGCACAGGCCCTGATGGGCGCGTGACGCACGAGGATTTGGACGCCGTGCTTGTGCCCGCCGTCGGCGCGCGCCGCGCAAGTAGCGCGCTTGCGGAGAAGAACGGCGTCGAGCCGGTGAAAGTGATCGGCCTGCGCCGCAAGATCGCGGAAAAAATGCAGGACGCGAAGCGCCGCATTCCGCACTTTGCTTACGTCGAGGAAGCCGATCTCACCGAATTGGAAGAGCTTCGCGCGCATCTGAACGCGACCAAGCGCAACGATCAGCCCAAGCTCACTCTGCTGCCGTTCCTGATGCGCGCGCTCGTGCTTGCGCTGCCGGATTTCCCGCAGATCAACGCGCGCTATGACGACGAGCAGGGCATCGTCTATCGGCACGACAATGTCGATATCGGCATCGCCACGCAAACCGATAACGGCCTGATCGTGCCCGTCGTGCGCCACGCCGAAGCACGCGACGTCTGGGATGCGGCCGCGGAAGTCACGCGCCTGGCCGCGGCCGTGCGCTCCAACACGGCGGGCAAGGACGAGCTTTCCGGCTCCACCATCACCATCACCTCGCTTGGCGCCCTGGGCGGCATCGTCACCACGCCGGTGATCAATCACCCCGAGGTCGCGATCATTGGCGTCAACAAGCTGGTCGAGCGCCCCGTCGTGAAGAACGGCCAGATTGTCGTGCGCAAGATGATGAACCTAAGTTCGTCCTTCGATCACCGCGTCGTCGACGGCTACGACGCCGCCGCCTTCATTCAACGCGTGAAAGGCCTCCTGGAGCACCCGGCGGCGCTGTTCATCGAGCGCTAGGGGCGGGTTCTCGCGCTGGCGATGCGCGGTCGTTCGAAAGTTGGAGCGCGTCGCTCCGCGACGCAGCGCGGCGGGAGCCGCGCGCTCCCATTTTCAGGCGCCGCGTGTGGGATAGACCGCGCGCTAATCCTACGGCGTCATTTTCAAAAACGCCGCAACGCCAAGCGCTTAGAAAAATCTTCGCGCGAATAATCCGACCGCTTCACAACAGGCGCATAATGCGCGCCATGAAACAGCAACCGCGCCCCATCGTCAGCAAAATAGAAATCGAGGCCCTCGCGGCCGCGATGATCTATGGGCTGGCGTGTCTGGTGGGCTTGCTGTTGCGCCTCGGCAAACCACGCAAAACGCGCCGCCTCGAAAAACTGCTGCGCCATGCCGAGCGCCAAGTCGAATGCACTATCTTCCAACAAGCCATCCATGAGATGGGCTTGGTCTCACGCGCAGCGCCGATGCTGAGTTCATGCGCCGGCTTCCGCAAACAGCGCTCCAACGCCCGCGTGATCGTAAAATGCAGCCGCGTGCGCCTGCGCAACGCTTCGCCGTTCGCACGCTGCATGCGCTTGATCCACGCGATGTCCGATCCCACCAAATACGTCCAACGCGTGAAGCGCCGCTTGCGCCACGGCTATGTCGACACGCGCCTGATCGCGTTCGCGCCGCCATCGCGCGGCTTCATCACGCATGCGCTGGCGCCCATGCCCGCCGTCGCGGACTCTTCCTGACCCCATCGGGCCGCCGGCTTCCAGCCGGCATCTATCAGCAGCACAACCGCGCGGAGCCCAAGCTCCACGCGGCCAAACGTGCTGCGCGCAATATGGACCGCCGGCGCCCCCGCCGGCGAGAGCACAACCCTTGAAAGAAGGGAGCGCGCCGCTCCGCGGCGCATGCGCGGCGGAGCCGCGCGCTCCCACCTGCAAACACCTGCGCGCAATCTCTTGGACCGCCAGCGTCCCCGCCGGCGCGGTGTTTCGATTATCGGAGATCGTGGTGGTTGAAACACCGAATGCCGGCGAGACGCCGGCGGTCCAAGACGGCCACCCACGAACGTCTGCGCCCCGCGTCGCCTAAACCACTCTGCGCACACGAAAATCCAGCGCCTCCCCAACACGTGACCCCGGTCATCTTCCCGCCGCGCCCTTAAGCGCCTAATACGGTGCGCAGGGACGACTTGTGCAGAAGGCTTAAGGGGCGCGGCGATGGCGGACGTCTTCATTTCGTATGCGAGCGAGGATCGCGCCCGGGTGCGCCCGCTGGCCGATGCACTGCAGAGCCGCGGCTTCAATGTGTGGTGGGATCGCTCGCTGGCGGCGGGTCAGGATTACACCGCGATCATCGAGCGCGAATTGAAGAACGCGAAGGCCGTCATCGTCGTCTGGACGCAGTCTTCGTCGGCCTCGACCTTCGTGCGCGACGAAGCAGGGCGCGCGCGCGATGAAGGCCGGCTGGTGCCGGTGCTGCTCGACCGGGTCGATATTCCGCTCGGCTTCGGCGCCTTCCAGGCCGAGGATTTCACCCGCTGGAACGGCGGCGCCAACGCGCCGCAGATGCAGCTCCTCGAAGAGGTGCTGAAAGCCAAGCTGCAGGGCCGCGATGTTGACGGCTCGGAGATCGAGCGCCGCCGCCGCAAGCTCGGCGCGCGCATTCGCTTGGTGTCGGTGCTCACCGTGATCGCGCTGGTGATCGGCATCGCCGCAGGCGGGCGCTATCTCATCAACCCGCCTGAAACGGAAGTAACGCAGGCCGATCTCCGCGCGGAATTGCTCCGCCTGTTGGCCGAAGGCCAGCTCACGCCGGAGCAAGCGATTCAGCTTGCGGAAATTCTTGAAGCCGGCGCTTTGGGCGAAAGCCAAAGCGCTGCGCTGCGGACCGACGGCCGCTCGCCGGAAGAAGCGCCGGCGGCGACGACGCCCGCGCCGGACGTTGAACTCGCCTCGGTGTCGGAAGCGGAATTCGACGCCACCGCACGCGACACCTATCGTCAAGCCTTCCTCGCCGTGGCCCAGCACCCCGACGCCGGCGTGCGCTTGGCGGCGGCGCAGATGTCGCAGCCGCAAACCCAGGCGGCGGCGATGCAAACGCTCTGGACCTACGCGCAAGAGCATCCCGACGATCCGCTGCGCGATCAGATCTATCTGCTGTGCGGCTCTGTCGGCGAAGCCAACGACAATCCGTTGGGCCAGCGCGCGTTGGAGATCGCCACCAATCTCACGCCCGGCAATACGCGGGTGTGGCGCATGCTCTCGCGCTCTTATAATCGCGTGAACCGCGATGCCGAGGCGCAAGCCGCCGCGCAAGTGTCGGAAGCGGTGACGGCCGCCGAAGAAGGCCGCACCGCCGAAGCCGAGCAGCAATTGCAGAACGCGGCGCAGAATTTGGAAGCGCCGGCGGTGCGCGCGCAGGTCGTGTCCGAACTCGGCACGATCGCGGGCGAACGCGGCGATTGGAGCGCGGCCAGCGCGCGCTTCGCGCAGGCCTATTCGTTGCGCGAGGAAGTGGCCGAAGCCGCGCCGGACTCGGCGCCGGCGCAGCAGGTGATCCAAGCGGACGCGCAGCAGCTCGTCATCGCGCTCGATCGCTCGGGCCGCACGCGTGAAGCCTGCGAGCGCTTGCGCCAGGCGCAGCAGGAGCACGACGTCGCCGCACCCGATCAGGAAATTCTCGATCGCTGCCAGGCGCAATTCCGCACGCAATTGCGCCCGCAAGTCGAACTCGCGCCAACGCTGCGCGTGCGCCCGGAGGTGATCCGGCGCCAGCGCACCGTGACGCCAACGCCAGCTCCAACTCCGACGCCCTAAATCTCCCCCGTATGCGGGGGGAAGTGCCGAGCAAGGCGAGCCGAAGGGGTAAGTCCGGTCGACGCTGGCGCACGGTCGCCCCCTCAGTCGCTTACGCGACAGCTCCCCCGTAAACGGGGGAGCAATTTATGCGCGCCGCAAGAACAGCACTTTCGCAGCGCCGTATTCGCGCTCGTCCAGTGTCTCGTAGCCCGGCAGCACCGGCGCTTCATCCGCCGCGCACTCGAACACGACAAGCGCGTCGTCGCTGATCCAGCCGCCGTCGCCCAGTTTAGCGAGCGCCCGTTCGCCCAAGCCCTTGTGGTAGGGTGGATCGAGGAAGACGAGATCGAACGGCTCGCCGACGCCGGCGGGTTTCGCGCCCAAATCGGTGGCGTCACGGCGATGGATGCGCGTCGTGCCGAACAGGCCAAGCGCTTCGATATTGTCGCGGATGGCGCCGCGCGCGGCCGCCTCTGTTTCGACGAATAGTGCGAACGCCGCCCCGCGCGACATCGCCTCAAGCCCCAGCGCCCCGGAGCCCGCGAATAAATCCATCACCCGGCGGCCCTCAAGGCCGGGCGACCATTCGGCATGCGCCAGAATGTTGAACACCGCCTCGCGCGCGCGATCGCCGGTCGGCCGGGTGTCGCGCCCAGCGGGTGCGGAGATGGCGCGGCCTTTGAATTGTCCCCCAACGATCCGCATTCCGATCCCTACCAAAGCCAGCGGCGAACGCCATATGTCGCGCTTGGCGGCCGTCGCCAAGCGCTTGACGCACGCGGCAGGCTTCGTGAACAAGGGCGGCCCCGTTCGGGGCCAATTCGGGAGTGACGCTGCCTTGCCGTTCGACGCATCAGACATTGCAGCGCTCTTTCAAGTCATCCTGATCGACTTGGCCTTGGCCGGCGACAACGCGGTGGCGGTGGGGCTGGCGGCGGCGGCGCTGCCGGCGGTGCAGCAGCGCCAGGCGATCTTCTGGGGCATCGTCATGGCCCTGGTGCTGCGGATTTTGTTCGCGGGCATCACCATCCAGCTGTTGGCGATCCCGGGCCTCTTGTTCATCGGCGGCTTGCTGCTGTTCTGGGTGGCGTGGCGCATGTGGGCGGACTTGAAGGCGCACCAGCCTGTGATGGTCGGCGATCCCGTGGCCGGCGAGCATGTGGCCGAGGCGGTCGCAAGCGGCGGCAAGCAGCCCAAGACATTCGCCAGCGCGCTCCTCACCATCATCATCGCCGACGTTTCGATGTCGCTCGACAACGTGCTCGCGGTGGCGGCGGTGTCGAAGCACAGCCCCTATATTATGGCGTTCGGCCTGGTCCTTTCGGTGGTATTGATGGGCTTGGCCGCGTCACTGATCGCGCGCATCATCGACAAGCATCGCTGGATCGCCGTGCTGGGCATCGCCATCATCGTCTTCGCCGGCACACGCATGGTCTGGGAAGACGCGCACAATTTCTTCCCGGCCGTCATTCCCGCAATCCCGAGCTTCCTCGGCGGCGGTCACTGATCGCCGAGCTTCTCGCGATTGCTTTCGTGGAGCGCGCGCGTTTCGGGCGTCAGCACCGGCGCGAAGGTTTCCTCGAAATCGATCACGGGGCGGATTTCGATCTCGCTCTTGGTCGGCATCGGATTGGGGCAGCGCTTCACCCACGCGAGCGCCTCGTCCATGTCTTTGACTTCCCAAAGCCAATAGCCGGCGACGATTTCCTTGGTTTCGGTGAAGGGCCCGTCGGTCACGGTGCGGCTTTCGCCGTCGAACAGGATGCGTTTGCCGAATGAAGAGGGCTGCAGGCCGTCGCCACCCTTCATGATGCCTTCGGCGATGAGCAATTCGTTGTAGCGGCCCATCGCCTCGACCAGTTCAAGCGTAGGCATCGCGCCCGCTTCGCTATCGAGCGTGGCTTTGACGAAGACGACGACGCGCATGGACTTTCTCCTCTGGCTTTGCAGCTAGGACGAACGAGGCGCCACGATGCCGACATCGTGGGCGAATATTATTCGCCACGCTTCATCCCGAGCTGTTCGCGCAACACCTTGGACGGAATTTCCTCCACCGCGCCCGGTTCCATCACGCCCAATTGGAAAGGCCCGTAACTCACGCGGATAAGCCGGTTCACTTTGAGGCCGATGGCGTCGAGCACGCGGCGGACTTCGCGGTTCTTGCCTTCCGTGATCGCCACACTGATCCAAGCGTTCGCGCCGGCGCCGCGTTCGAGCTTCGCGTCGATCGAGCCGTAGCGCACGCCGTCGACCGTGATGCCGTCTTTCAGATGATCCAGCTCTTCCTGGGTCACGCGCCCGTAAGCGCGCGCGCGATAGCGGCGCACCCAGCCGTTCGAGGGCAACTCAAGCTTGCGCGCCAGTTCGCCGTCATTGGTGAGCAGCAGCAAACCTTCGGAGGCGAGATCGAGCCGGCCGACAGAGATCACGCGCGGCAAGCCGGGCGGCAGATGTTCGAACACGGTGGGGCGGCCAGCCGGATCGCGGTGCGTGGTCACCAGCCCCGCCGGCTTGTGATAGCGCCACATGCGCGATGGCTCCGCGGCGCCGATCGGGCGGCCATCGACTTGAATCTTGTCCTTCTCGCTCACCTTGAACGCCGGCGTATCCAGCACCTTGCCGTTCACCTTGACGCGCCCCTCGGCGATCAGCCGCTCTGCGTCGCGGCGCGAGCACACGCCCGCGCGCGCCAAGAACTTGGCTATGCGTTCGCCGTCGCTAAATGGGTCTGAGGAGGTCGCCATGTTCGCTGTGATCTATCGTTGGCGCGTCGTACCAGGGCTTGAGGCGCAATTCGAGGCCGGTTGGCGACGCGGCACCGAGCGCATTGCAGCCGAGTTCGGCGGCTGGGGCTCGCGTCTGCACGCGGCGGGTGAAGGCGTGTATATCGCCTACGCCCAATGGCCCGACGAGGCGACCTGGAAGAAGGCGATGGAAACGCGCATGGATCATTCCGACGACGAGGCGCGGCGCATGTATCGCGAGGCGATCGTTGAGGGCTCATTCGAGACCTTGGCGTCCGGGCCGGTGGTGGCGGATTTGCTGGATCTGCGCCGCGCATGAGCGACGAGACGCATATGGCGCGGGCCTTGGCGCTGGCGGCGGCCGCAGCTGAGGCCGGCGAGGCGCCGATCGGCTGCGTGATCGTCGATGGCGCGGGCGAGGTGATCGCCGAGGGCTCCAACGCCCCGATCGCCACGCACGACCCCACAGCCCACGCCGAGATCATCGCACTCCGCCAAGCGGCGGCGGCTTTGGAAAACTACCGCCTGAAGCCCGGCCTGACGCTCTACGTGACGCTGGAGCCCTGCGCGATGTGCGCAGGGGCGATTTCCAACGCCCGGATCAATCGGCTGGTCTATGGCGCCTCCGACCCCAAGGGGGGGGGGGTGGCGCACGGGGCGCGGGTGTTCGATCAGCCCACCTGCCATTGGAAGCCGGCGATTACCGCTGGGGTGGAGGCCGAGGCCGGGGCGAAGCTGTTGAAGGACTTCTTCAAAGCCCGCCGCTGAGGCGAGGGGGATTGTGCATTGTGCGCCGCAGCATAAGCTGCCGCCCCATGACACTGGCCGCCACCCAATCGCTCTATTTCGAAGACCTCAGCGTCGGCATGCGCGAGGATTATTCAAAGCACGTTCGCGCCTCGGACGTCGTAGGCTTCGCCGAGCTCTCGGGCGACCGCAACCCGATCCATTTGAGCGAGCACTTCGCCGCCAAGACCCCGTTCGGCGGCCGCATCGCCCACGGCCTCTACACGGCCAGCCTGATCTCGGCCGTCATCGGCACCCGCATGCCGGGGCCGGGCGCCATCTATATTTCGCAAACGCTGCGCTTCATGGCGCCGGTGCGGATCGGCGACACGGTGATCGCCAGCGTCGAGATTGTCGAACTGATCGAGAAAGGCCGCCGCGCCAAATTGCGCTGCGAATGCCGCGTCGGCGAGACGGTGGTGCTCGAAGGCGAAGCCGAGGTGAAAATCCCAGCGCGCCCGGCGGCGGAGCAGCTCAGTGCCTAAGCCAGAATTGCGCGCGCCCTCGCCGCGTCATCCGCCATCTGCGCTTTCAGCGCCTCGACATCGGTGAAATGCGCTTCGTCGCGCAGGAAGGCGATGATCTCGACCTCGATGGTCTTGCCGTAAAGCTCCGCATCGAAATCAAAGATGTGCGTCTCCAGCAGCGGCTCCGGCAGCGCACCGACGCTGGGATTGACGCCAATGCTGGCCACGCCCGGGAGCAAGACGCCATCGAGGTTGGCGCGCACCGCGTAGATGCCGAGCCGTGGACGCGCGTACGCGCCCAACGGCACATTCGCGGTGGCGAAGCCAAAGCCGCGCCCGCGCTGGAAGCCGCGCTGCACCACGCCCTCGATCGCCCACGGGCGCGAAAGGACGGTCGCCGCTTTATCCATCGCGCCAGCGGCGATGGCTTCGCGTACGGCGGTGGAGGAGAAGCGGCCGTCGTCGCCTTCCACAGCGGTTACAGCGCTGACGCTAAAGCCAAGCTCGCGGCCGAGCGCGGCAAGACGCGCCGCGTCGCCCATGCGTCGGTGGCCGAAGCGATAATCGGCGCCGACGCTCACGTGGCGCACGCCGAAATGTTCGCACAGCACCTTGCGCGCGAACGCCGCGTCACCCATCTGTGAGAGTGCCGCGTCAAAGCGGACTTCAAACAATTCATCAACGCCACATGCGGTCAGCGCGCGCGCACGCTGCGCATCGCTCTGCAGGCGAAAGGGCGCGGCGTCCGGCTGGAAGAAGCCGCGCGGGTGCGGGCTGAACAGCGCGACGCCGAGTTTTCCGCCTTGCGCGCGCGCTGAAGCGATCACAGCCTGGTGGCCGCGATGCACGCCATCGAAATTGCCGAGCGCGATCGCCGCGCCGCGTGCATTTGCTGGTATGGAGTCTGAAGGGCCGTGGCTGCGCATTCGTTCACAAAGTCTTTTCGTTCAAACCCGTTTGCAGCGGCGTGCGTTTCCAAAACCTTGTCATGGCCCACGTCGCTCTTGGCCGCGTTCATTCATGCTTAAGGGCTACTTTACTGAAAATTCTCACGTCTTTGCTATCTCTCATGATCACGACACGGCGCAAAAACAGCCGGTAACGCTTCGCCGCCGGACCATCGCACCCTGGTCCGGCGGCAGGCGCGACCCTGAAAACAAAATGCGCGCGTGAGGGGTATGCGGGAGAGTGTGAGCCGATGTCAGTTTCGATGACAATGCCGATCCTTATCGTGGACGATTACAACACGATGATCCGCATCATGCGCAATCTCCTCCGCCAACTCGGCTTCTCCAACATCGACGAAGCGTCCGACGGGCGCACCGCGTTGGCGAAGATGAGCCAAAAGAACTATGCGCTGGTGATCTCCGATTCCAACATGGCGCCGATGACGGGCCTCGAACTCCTGCAACGCGTGCGCGCCGATGAGCGCATCAAGCAAACCCCGTTCATGATGGTCGCGGGCGACCAGAGCGAGGGCGTTGAAGCGCAGCGCCGCGCCGCCGATAGCTACATCCTGAAGCCGTTCAACGCCCAGTCGTTGAAGTCGAAGCTGGTCCCGGTGCTCGGCGCGTTCTAAAGCGCCATCACGCCGCCATCGATCACGACAGTTTGCCCCGTCAAGAACGCGCCCGCCTTGGACGCGAGCAACACGGCCATGCCGGCGATCTCGTCAGGCTGGCCGATGCGCTTCAGCGCCGAGCGCTCGGTTGAAGATTTGAGGATCGCCGGGTTCTCCCAAAGCGCCTTGGCGAAATCGGTTTGCACGAGCCCCGGCGCGATCGTGTTCACGCGCACATTGTCCGGCCCGAATTCACTGGCAAGATTGCGCGCGAGCTGCATGTCCGCGGCTTTCGAGATGTCGTAGGCGCCGATCACGGGCGAGCCTTTGAGGCCGCCGATCGAAGAAATGATGATCACCGCGCCATCCTTGCGCTCGCGCATCTGCGGCGCGCACATATTGATGAGCCAGTGGTTGGAGATGATGTTGTTCTGCAGGATCTTCGTGAACTGATCGTCGCTGATGCCGGACATTGGTCCGAAATAAGGGTTCGACGCGGCGTTGCAGACGCAGATATCGATCTTGCCGAAAGCGCGGTTGGTCTCGTCCACCAGGTTCTGCAGCGCCTCCTTGGCGGCGATATTGGCTGGTACCGCGATCGCCGCCTTGCGCCCGACAGCGGCGTTGATCTCGTCAGCGGCTTGCTGGCAGGCGTCGGCCTTGCGCGATGAAACCACCACATTGGCGCCGTGCTCGGCCATGCGGTGGGCGATAGCCTTGCCGATGCCGCGCGACGAACCGGTGATGACGGCGACCTTGCCGCTCAAATCGAACAAATTGGCCACGCGCGTTCTCCCTGATATGTGAGCGCCATCCTAGGCGGGGCGTGCTTTGCCGGTCTAGGCTGAGTTTGGAGGATGCGGCATGCGGCTGGGCTGGCTCTTGGGTGTTTGCGCGTTGGCGCTGGCGGCGTGCGGCGATGTACAGCCGCCGGAGGTCAACCACGCCGCGCAATGCGCTGACGCCGCCGATGTTGCGATACGCGCGGCCGCGTGTACAGCCGTGATCGAAGATCCCGAGGCTGATGCGGAAGCTAAGGCCGCCGCCTTCGCCAATCGCGCGGCGGTGCGTTTCGGAGCGGGCGAGGTGACGCCAGCGTTGCGCGATTTCGAGGCCACACTCGGGCTGCAGGCCGACAACGAAGCCGCACTGCTCGGCCGCGCGCGCATCCTGATCAATAGCGGTCAATTGGATGCCGCCGAGCCGCTGCTGCGCCGCGCCGTCGAGGCGCATAATTCGGGCGAAGCGCACGAGATGCTTGGCCAAGTCGACCTGCGCCGTGGCGCATTCGAAAGCGCAATCGAAAATTTCAACGCGGCGCTCGAACAGGACCAGCGTTCGGCGATCGCTCTGGCCGGCCGCGCGCGTGCGAAGCAGCGTATGGGCGATTTGGAAGCCGCGACGGCCGACTACGACGCGGCGATCCGCGAGGATAGCGATCTTGTCGAAGCGCGTGCCGGCCGCTGCTGGCTCGATCTCAACCAGGGCCGCGAATTGGCCCGCGCATTGCGCGACGCCGAAGCGGCGGTCGCCGTTGAGCCGGCTCATGTCGAGGCGCAAGTGTGCCGCGGCGTGTTGCAGCTCCGCGAGGGGCAGTGGGAAGGCGCGAAGATATCGTTCGATGCGGCTCTTGCCGTGGAGTCCGGCAATCCAATGGCGCTGTTTGGGCGCGGCGTCGCACGCCGCCGTAGCGGCGATGGCGATGGCCGAGAGGACATGAACCTCGCCCGCGATTTCGACGGCCATATCGGCGAGCAATTCGACGATCTGGGCGTGCGAACGTACTAGGCGAGTTCCGCCATCACGTAGGCAGCGTGCGCGCGCTCGTCGGCCAGTGCGGCTCCGACCTTCGCCGGATCGAGCTTCCCATCGCTCCATAGCACTTCGCCATGCATGCCCGAGGCGATGAAGAGGCAATCGAGATTTTGCCCGTTGGCGCCCTTTACATCGGTGCCAATGCCGTCGCCTATGCAGAGGATGCGGCTCTTGCCGAGCGCGCCGCCCGCGAGCGCGGCGAGTTCGGCATAGGCGAGTTCGTAGATCGGCGCGTGCGGCTTGCCGGCCATGACGACACGGCCGCCGATCGCCGCGTAGTCTCGCGCGATCGCGCCGGCGCACCAGATTAATTGATCGCCCACGCGCACGACGATGTCCGGGTTGGCGCTCAACAATTCGAGATCGCGCGCGCGTGCCTCGCGCAGAATATCCGCATAGGCGCTGGGCTCCTCGTCGTCGCGGTTGAGGCCGGAGATGCCAATGAAGTTCGCTTGCGCCAGTTCGGATTGTGTGAGGCCCAGACCCTCCCACAGAGAGCGATCGTGTTCGGGGCCGATTTTGTACATCGGGCCTGGCGCGCGCTTGGTCAGTTCGGCGCGAATGGCGTCGCCGGAGGTGACGATGGAATCGTAGGCCGCACGCGGGAAGCCCAGCCGGTCGAGTTGGCCCGGAATAGGGCCGCGCGGCTTCGGCACGTTGGTGAGCAGCACGACGTATTTGCCGGCGTTGCGCGCTTGCGTGAGCGCGGCGGCCGCGTACGGGAAGATGCGCCGCCCATTGTGGATGACGCCCCAAACGTCGCACAGGATCGCATCATAGCGATCGAGCACGCCCTCAAGCGAAGCGATGGGCTGCATCAGGCGAGCATCGCGGCGATTTCAGCGGCGTTCGCTTCCGCGTGATCCGGCCCCGCATCGTACGGGCATTCCAACACGAGGTCGGCGAGCTCGCGCTGCGGCTCGATATAGGCTTCATGCATCGGGCGCACTGTCATGAAGAATTGCGACATGACCGATCGTGGCGTGCGGCCGCGCTGCTCCACGTCGCGGATCATGCGGCGCGCAAGCCGCACGGATTCATCGGCGTTCACATAGATTTTGAGATCAAATACCGGGCGCAGCTGCGCCGCCGCGAGCAGTAGGATGCCCTCGACGATCACGATATCGGCGTGAACGATACGCTCCACCTCCGGCTTGCGGCGATGGGTGACGAGATCATAGACCGGCTTGTCGAACGCTTCGCCGCTTTTGGCCAATTGCAGGTGGCGCAACAGCAGGTCGTGCTCCTTGGCTTCTGGCGCATCGAAATTGTGCGTGGCGGCGTTGAAGTTTGGGATGGTCGAGGCGCAGCGGTAATAATCATCCTCGGCGATGACTACCGCGCCGGCCCCCAGCCGGCGGGCCAAGGCGCGCGCAATGGTGGTCTTGCCGGCGCCGGAGCCGCCTGTGATCGCGATGGTGCGGGTCATGCGCCGCTAGGTGCGGCGTCCCGCGGAAAAACTCAAGCCACGCGGCCGCCTTGCTTCAGCAGGAAGTCGCGCGGCGGCGCGGTTTCTTCCATCAGGCTCTCCTTGATGGCGCGCGGCGCGCCGAAAAGGTGCCCCTGGCCGAAGGGTACATCGAGGTCGAGCACCTCGAGCACGGCGTCCTCGTTCTCGATGCGCTCGGCGATCAGATCGATGCCGTAGCGCTGGAAGACGGCCGAGATATCGGACGCGGCGATCTCGCGGGTGATGGCCGAGCGCGGGCGGACGTTGCCGCGCACGATCTGCTCGGCCAGTACGCGAACGGGCATTTTCACATAACGCACGCCCGAGCGCTCAAGATCGGGCAAATCGATCTCGGCGTTCGCGACCTTGTCGATCGAGAAGCGGAAGCCGAGATCAACCAGCTTGGCCATCGCGCGCGCCTCGATTGAGGTGCGGTTCTCGTAAGCGTCCTGTGGGATTTCGAAGATGACGCTGCCGGCGAGGTCGCGGTTCTCGCGCATGAATTCGATGAATTGCGGGAAGAACAATTCGTCGGCGAGCGCGCGGGGCGTCAGATTGCAGAAGATGCCGATGCGGCGATCTTGCTTCATCAACTTGCGTACGATCTGCACGCAGCGGAACAGCAGCACGTTGTCGATCGTCGGCATCAAGCCGGCCTGCTCGGCGGCGGGGATGAATTCCTGCGGCAGGATTAAGCGGCCCGAGGCGTCCTTCAGGCGCGTGAAGCCTTCGTAGAAGGCGGTTTTGCGCTGTGGCAATTGCACGATCGGCTGCAGGTGCAACTCGACGCGGTTCTCCAGCAGCGCCTCGCGCACCAGATCCATCGGCCCGCGCACGGCGCTCGGGTTGATTGGCGTGACATTCCCGGCGCCTTGGATCGATTGCAGGCGCGCGTCCATGGCCGCGCCGAGCTTATCGACGATCTGGTCGATCAGCTTGAGCTCCAGCGGCGCGCCGCCGTTTTGCGCGTAGCTCGGCGCTTCAAGTTGGGGCGCGTGCGGCGGCGGCGCGAACGCGATCTGCGCCTCGAGGCTATCCATGCGCGTTTGCATCGCGTCGATGTCGGCGGCGATCTCGCGCTGGGCGCTGCGGATGCGTTCGCTATCGGCCCTCAAGCGCTTCTCGGCGCCGCCGATGCGGTTCGCGGCCGCGCTTGACGAAATGCCCGCATGCGTGACGGCGCACGCGCTGAAAAGCGCGATCCCGCCCAGCAGCGACGACCCCAGCGGCTCGCCGCCAATCTGCATCAGCGCCGCGCCCACCGCGAACGAGATCATCGCGTAGGCCACGTAGAGAAGGATGTGCGTGAAGATAGGCATTATTTGCCGCCCCGAATCTCTGAGCATCCATGGGACAGGCACGGTGGTTGACGGTGAATTAACCACGCTGGCGAGGTGCTTGACAAAATTATCGTAATACAATAATATATTGCTGTATTGCTTGATTTGGAGTTTATCCCCATGAGCCCAGCAGCGAATGCGCCTCTTGCGCGTGCGCAGGAGCTTGCCGGTGGCGCGGCCACGGTGGCTGTCATCGCGGCGGTGCTGATCGCCATCGGCGGCGCAGCGGTTGTCGGCGGCCCGGCGGCCGCGGCGCTGCGCAGTCAGGAGGTGACCCCGGACTTGGAGGGCGCGCTTACTCTCTTCCGCGCGGCGGGCGGCTTTCTAGTGCTGGCTATCCCAGCGTTCCTGCTCGCGGGCGCTTTGCTCGATTTGAGCAAGGTGCTCGAGGAATATGGCAGGGGCCAGTTCTTTACCCTCACCGCGAGCGCCGGCGTGCGTAAAGCCGGGGAAGGCGCGCTTTGGGCGCTGGCGTTCAAGATCGTGATCTCGCCGACGCTGTTCAGCTGGATCACGCACGAGGGGCGCGGCTTCATCTGGCACATGGAGCCGTTTGATCTGGGGCTAGTGGCGTTTGCGGGGTTCGTGATGGTGCTGGGCCGCGTGCTCGAAGCCGCCGCGCGGATCAAGCAAGAGAATGACGAGATTGTCTGATGAGCGACGTCGCGAAACTTGATCCGCACGCGCAACTGGAGAGCGCCGCCAAGCAGGCGCGCTCGATGCGGCGTGTTACTGAAATTCTGATCCCACTGCTCGTGGCGGCGATCGCGTTGCCGCTGATCGGCGGTGTGTATCTGGCTCTGTTCGAAGGGCGCGGCGGCGTTGTGGGCGCGCTGATCCACATCATTGCGGCGACGCCCGCCATATGCGCGGCGATGGCGGTGATCGGTTTGCACGGCGTGATCAGTGAATACACCGCTGGCCGAATGCTGTCGGCGGCCGCGAGCGATGGATTTCGACGTGCTGGCGTTTGGGCGCTGGCGGCGTTCTTGTTGAAACTCAGTGTTGTGCCGTTGCTCACGGCGTTTCTGGGCGGACCTGCGTTCGATTGGCGGTTCGACGCGCTCGACATCGCGCTGATGGCGTTCGCGGCACTCCTGCTGATGATCGGCACGGTGATCCAGGCAGCGGCGGCCGCGCTTAAAGCCGAGAACGATCAGATCGTCTGATGCGCATTGTCGTCACCCTCGATGTGATGCTGGCGCGGCGCAAGATGAAGTCAAAAGACCTCGCCGAGCGCGTCGGCATCACTGAAGCGAACCTCTCGCTGTTGCGGACGGGTAAGGTGAAAGGCGTGCGGTTCGAGACGCTGGCCAAGATTTGCGAAGCGCTGGACTGCAAGCCCGGAGATTTGCTCGATATCGAAGCCGGCGAAAGCGACGCCGCCGGCGGAGATTTCTAGCTTGCAAACAAGAGCGCCGCCTGCAGCAAATAAACAGCCCCGACAGCGGTTACGATCCAGCGCGTCCATTTCAGGAAATCGACGTCGCTCATGCGATTGAGCACGCGCCCGCCCAGCACGGCGCCCAGCATCGCCAGCGGTGCGGCGATGGCGAAGAAATACCAGGGCGGCAGGCCGCTGGGCTGTGTCGAGGCGAAGATCGGCACGCCATAGAACACCATCTTCACGGTGTGGCTGAAGGCTTGCGTCGCGGCTTTGGTCGCAACGATGGCGTGGCGCGAGAGCGCGGTGCGCACGAAGAAGACGTCGAGCAATGGCCCAGAGACGCCGGCGAGCACGTTAAGTCCGGTCACGCTTAATCCACACGCGACGGCGTTGCTGGGTTTTGCGGCGTCGAGATTGAAGCGGCCCTTCGGAATCCACGCCAAGCCCGGCACGAGGCCTAGCATCAGATAAACCCAGGCTTTTGTCGGCGCGTAGGTCACCAGCGCGAGCAGGCCCGCGGCCAGCGTCGAACCTACGCCGTAGAAAAGGATAATGCGCCAAGCGATGTGTTTGCGGTGCAGCACCGCGCGCCAGCCGTTTGAGACGAATTGCACGGCGCCATGCGTCACCATGGCGGCGGAAACCGGCATCACCAATGTCAGCGCGCCCATCAGCATGAGCCCGCCGGCCATGCCGAACACGCCAGAGATGGTGGCGGTGATGAGAACGGCGCCGAGAAGGAGAAGATTGGTCATGAACCGCCTCCCATCGAGGGGAGGGGGCAGGGGGCGGGATGATGCGCTGTCGCGTGAAGTTTTGCGTGCGATGACGCAGCGCGAATTTGTTTGCAGCGAGATTCACCCCGCCCCCCAACCCCCTCCCCTCGATGGGAGGGGGAGTCGATTGGTGCTGCGAGTGGTGATCGTGCCAACACTGCGCGCCTCCCAAGCTAAAGGTTGGAAAACGGCGCGGCGGGGAGCGCCCCGGGAAGCCGCATGCATGCGGCGCTCGCGTCAGGGGTTGTTTACGCATGTTCGTGGCATTTGCAAAGCGACGCTAGGCCGGCCTCGATTGACGTCGTAACTAGGAGCGGCAGGGCAGGCTTTCAGGAAGATGGCGATGCCGGTGTCGACCGAGCGGCTCGCTTACGTAAGAGAGCTATTCAATGATGAGCGTGTCGACGTAACTGACACGAGTTCATTCACGGACGCCGACGGGGAACGGTTTTTGTGCGCGCGTTGCCCGAGGCGATGTCTGCGCCAGTCAAGCCCAGTTCCTGACGTCTATCTTGCTTCCAACCCCGCCAATCGCGCCTCGATCTTCGCCCGCACTTCATCCCATTCCTCACGGAGGATTGAAAACCATGCCGTGTCGCGCCACGTGCCGTCCGGCCGGCGCATGTGATGGCGATGGATTCCCTCGAACGTGCTGCCCAGCTTCAGCATCGCCGCGCGTGAGCGCGCATTCACGGAATCGGTTTTCAGTTCGACGCGCTCGGCGCCGCAGGTGAAGGCGTGGCCGATCAGCAAGAGCTTGGCGGTGGGATTGACGAATGTCGCCTGAAACGCGGGTGCATACCACGTGCCGCCGATCTCGACGCCGGAATCGGCCGGGCGAATGGCGAGGTAGCAGGATTGGCCGACGATGACGTCGTCGGCATAGACCGCGAACGGCGCCCAGCGCCCCGCCGCCTGTTCGCCGCGCAGCCAGGCAAACCAATCGGCGTAGCCGCGCTCGCGCACCGGGTATGGCATGTGCGTCCAAATAGCAGGATCGCGACCGGCTGCTTCGAGGCCCGGCAGATGACGTTCCTCGAAAGGTTCGAGCCGCAATCGGCCGTGCGTCAATATCGTAGCGGCAAGGTCCATTGCGCGCATTGCCCCCCAAAGCTCACCCCTTTAGCGTGGGGGTGAACACGCCGCCAGACGACATAGCCAGCGTGGGAGGAGCCCCATGGATTTCGAACATTCAGCCAAAGCCCAAGCCTGGATCGATCGCGTTTCAGGTTTCATGGACGAGCACATCTATCCGGCCGTGCCGATCTACGAGGCGCAGCAAAAGGAAGGCGGCCGCTGGAAGGTGCTGCCGGTTCTCGAGGAGCTGAAGGCGAAGGCGAAGAAGGAAGGGCTCTGGAACTTCTTCATGCCGCCGTCGAGCGGCCATCCCAAGATCGACGACACGTTCGAGTTCGAAGGCGAGACGCTGACGAACCTGGAATACGCGCCGCTGGCTGAACTCATGGGTCGCGTCGGTTTTGCGTCAGAGGTGTTCAATTGCTCGGCGCCCGATACGGGCAACATGGAGGTGCTGCAGCGTTACGGCACGCGCGCGCACAAGGATCAGTGGCTGAAGCCGCTGATGAATGGCGAAATCCGTTCGGCGTTTCTGATGACGGAGCCGGCGGTCGCCTCGTCCGACGCGACCAACATTCAATGTGAGATCAAGCGCGACGGCGATGAGTACGTGATCAACGGCCGCAAATGGTGGTCGTCGGGCGCGGGCGACCCGCGCTGCAAGATCGCCATTCTGATGGGCAAGACCAATCCGGGCAATCCCAAGCATAGCCAACAGAGCCAGATCCTGGTGCCGCTGGACGCCAAGGGCATCACGATCGAGCGGGCGCTTACAGTTTTCGGCTATGACGACGCCCCGCACGGCCACATGGAAATCGAACTGAAGAATGTGCGCGTGCCCGTGGAAAATCTGCTGCTCGGCGAAGGCCGCGGCTTTGAGATCGCGCAGGGCCGCCTCGGCCCGGGCCGCATCCACCATTGCATGCGCACGATCGGCGCGGCGGAAGCAGCACTTGAAGCGCTCTGCAAGCGCGTCACCTCGCGCGTGGCCTTCGGCAAGACCATCGCCGAGCATTCGGTCTGGGAACAGCGCATCGCCGACGCGCGCATCGATATCGAGATGACGCGTCTGCTCTGCCTCAAGGCCGCCGACATGATGGACAAGGTCGGCAATAAGGTCGCGAAGAACGAGATCGCGATGATCAAAGTCGCGGCGCCCCGCATGGCGCTGAAGATCATCGATGACGCGATCCAAGCGCATGGCGGCGCGGGCGTTTGCCAGGATTTCGGTCTCGCCAAATCCTATGCAGGCATCCGCACGCTGCGCCTGGCCGACGGCCCCGATGAGGTGCACGCCCGCACGATCGCGCTCAATGAACTGGCGCGTTACGGCTGGACTGGTCGGCGCAAGAAGGACGAAGGCGTTAGCCTTCCTGGCATGCGTTGATCACCTTCGCTTGGATCGTCAGCGCCTTGGCGCTGGCGGTCGGCGTGTATCTCGGCGCACGCGGCCTGATCGATCCGCGCTGGGCGTCGAAGCTTGTGCGTTTGCAGGCCGATGAGCAGGGCGGCGGCTTCGCCGAGTTTCGCGCCACCTATGGCGGAGTGTTTCTCGGTCTTCACGGCCTCTCGCTGTTGTTCGTCGGCTATTATCTGCTGACGGGTCACGGCGTGATGGGCGTGGTCGCCACCGGCGCGGTCGCCGCACTCAGCGCCGGCTGGGGCGGGGCCGCGTTTGGACGGCTGATCGCCATGTGGCGCGACGGCGCGGATACGAAGTTCAATCGTCTCAGTGCGGGCGTTGAGATCGCCATGGCCGCCGCCATCGGTTTGCCTTGGGCGGTGTGGATATTGGGCTGATGTTTCTTCTCGCCCTGATCTTCGTGTTCGTGGCTATCGGCGCGCTCATCGGCGGCTTTCAGGACAAGCGATCCGTTCTGCCGGCCGTGGCCGTGGGCGTGCTGGCAGGCGCTCTCAACGCCTGGGTCGCTGCCCGGCTGCTGTCGCAGGCCGATGCGATGACGATCGTCGTGAGCGCGGTCGCCGGCTTGTTGGCGCCTATGCTGGCCACGTTGCTTGGCCATTGGCTCGTGGCGCGCATGCGCTGGCCCGAGGCTTAAGCGGGCGCTTTGCCGAGAAACACGACCGCCGCACCCGCCGCGATCAGCGCGAAGCCCAACAAATGGTTCCAGCCGAGTTGCTCGCGCAGGAACAGCGCCGAGAAACCGATGAACACGACGAGCGTGATCACCTCCTGCATGGTCTTGAGTTCGGCGGTGGAGTAGGCCGCGCTGCCGATGCGATTGGCCGGCACGGCAAGGCAATATTCAACGAAGGCGATGCCCCACGACGCGACGATCGCGATCAGCAGCGGCGTCGATTTGAACTTAAGATGCCCATACCATCCGAACGTCATGAACACGTTCGAGGCGATCAGCATCAGGATCGGCGCGACTTGCGGCGATGTGAGGAAGGACGGCATGAGCGCTCCACTTTGAGTCGCGCCACGCTAGCTCAAAAATCGTTGATGCTCATGTCGGCGCGCCACGGCCATGCGCCGGCACGGAGGCCGCACGCGCCAGGATCGAACGTCGCCGGGGCCACGATCACGGTGTTGGTCGGCGTTTCCTCGATGCGCACCTCGCGTAACACGAACGGCAAGCGGTCGGCGGCGAGGAAGGCGGAGAGCTTCAGCCAAAAGCAGGCGCCGAGCGCCTCCGTCGTCGGATCGCCCCGAAACGTCATGATCTGATTGAGCCGCTGCGGCTCGTGTTCGCGGAAGAAGGCGATCAAGGGATCGTTCTCATCAAGATGCAGGGTGTGATCAACGTGCTCGTCGATCCATGCATGCCAGCGCTTCTTCACGGCCTCGAATGGCGCGACCGCATTGGAGCCGCCGAAACGGAACGGCGCCTCGGGTTCGAGTTTGACGGTGACGAATTCGTTGTGCCCATGCGGCACCGCGCATTTCGGGCTTTTGGTCGCCAACAGGCGATGCGCCATCGCGTAGCGACGGGTGAATTCCAGGGTGGCCATAGCATGTCCTTCGGCATTCCCGCAGCACAGACGGGCGCCTCTTTCCGGCAGCGTTTAGGCGCGCTGGGGCGCCTGTGCAATCATTCGTCCCAGACAGGATCGCCCAGATTGACGTTTTCCGGCGGTACAAACGCGCCCACCGCCGCGCCGACGATCGCGCCCGGCACGACGCCGACCCCGCCAGCGGCAAGGCCCACGCCGCCGCCGATCGCGGCGCCCGAGGCGATGCGGTCGCCCATTTGCGTGCCGCAGCTTGCAAGTGCTGCCGCGGCGGCGAGAACGAGAATGGCCTTGTTCATGGCGAACTCCCCAATACGAAAAAGAACGGCGCTTGCGGCGCCGTCGTGCGTGGGTAGTTCGATTGGCGTGCTGACGCCAGCTTTACCGCCAACTGCGCGAAGCCGACGCCAGTTCGCCTTATTCCGTTCAGAACCAGCGCCGCCATTTGGCGATGCCGAACAGTGCGGCGGGCGCCGCAAGCATCAGGGCAAAGCCCACCCACGGGCCCCAGCCCGCGCGAAACCAGCTCATAGCCTCGAAATTCATGCCGAAGATGGAGGCGATTAGAGTGGGCGGCACGAACGCGATGGTCGCGAGCGAGAGCGCTTTCAGCACGTTGGTCTGCGTCGCGTTGATGAGGCCCAGCATCGCGTCTTGCAGATAGGAAAGACGCGGCTGCATCGCTTCGGCGATCCGCTCCAGCTCGCCGACATCACGTGCGAGTGCGGAAAGATGCGCTTCCTTCAATTCGTATTTGCCTTTGCTGGCGCGGGCATAAACCAGCAGGCGCTGCAAGCTTGAGAGCGAGTCGTGCGCGAGCGACGCCAATGCGCCGATCTTGCCGAGTTCACGCAACGCCGTTCGCAAGTCGGTTGAATCGGTCTCGTTGAACACTTGCGTCGACAGCTTGTTCATGTCGCGCGTCGCTTCGGCGAGCAAATCGGCCAGGCGTTCGGCCGCGCCTTCGATCAGCGCGAGCATGACGTCGGCGCCAGTTTGTGCCAATTCCAGTCGCGCGGAAGCGCGGCCTTGGCCGATCTCAAACGCGCGCGGGCGCACCTGACGCACGGTGACGAGCTTGCCCTTGGTCAGAATGAAGGTGACCGCGCCCGAGACGAACGGCCCGTCATCGCGCCGGCCCAGCAGCGTCGCGGTCAGGTGGAGCGCGTCGCCTTCCTCGTAGTAGCGCGCGGATTCTTCGAACGCGGCGCGTTCGATGGGGGTCGGCACATCGATGCCAAGCGTCCGCTCTACGTCCGCTTCTTCGACGTCCGTCGGCGATTCAAGGTCGTACCAAAGGGCGGCGGGGGCCTCGCACGCGACCTCCGTGCCGCCGCGAGAGAAGACGCGGAGCATGAGCGAGCGTTAGCGCGGTTCGCGCCAACACTCCACCCGCGACTATTCGTTCTTATGCGTCGCCCCGCGCGCCATGACGAAACGGACGTTCATCAACGTGGCGACATCCGCCAGCGGATCGCCGTCCACGGCGATGATGTCGGCGGCGAGGCCCGGTGCGATGCGGCCGGTTTCGTTGCCGAGCTGAAGGTGGTCGGCGGCGTTTATAGTGGCGGTCTGGATCGCTTGCAGCGGCGTGAAGCCGGCGTCGACAAGCAATTGGAATTCGCGCGCGTTCATGCCGTGGGGCGAGACGCCGGAATCGGTGCCGAAGGCGACGCGCACATTATTCTGGCGCGCGAAGCGGCCCATCAGCGCCATGTCGCGGCTGACCTGTCGAGCCTTCTCGGTTTGTGCGGGCGTCAGCACGCCGCCTTGCTCGGCAAGCTGTCCAACCCACCAGCCGGCCATCAAGGTCGGCACGAGATAGCGATTGCCTTGGCGCAACAGACGCACGGAATCGCGATTGATGTAACTGCCGTGCTCAATGGAATCGACGCCGGCGCGGAGGGCGGCGTTGATGCCGTCAACGCCGTGCGCGTGCGCCGTGACGCGGCGGCCCATGGAATGCGCGGCATCGACTATGGCGGAATATTCTTCATCGCTGAATTGCTGGCCCACGCCAGCAGCGGTGTTGGAGAGCACCCCGCCCGTTGCCGTGATCTTGATCACATCGGCGCCGGCTTGGATTTGGCGACGCGTCGCGCGGCGGCATTCGTCCGCGCCGGAGCAGGCGTTCGGATTCGCCAACACCTCGTTGATGTGCGGCGCGAAGCCGTTTGAATCAGCGTGGCCGCCATGCGGCGTCACCGCCGCGCCAGCGGCGACGATGCGCGGCCCGGGTACGCGGTTTTCGCGAATGGCGCGGCGCAACGCGAAGACCGCGTCGTTATTGGCGCCGAGATCAGCCACGGTGGTGAAGCCCGCCAGCAACGTCTTGCGCGCGTTCTCCGCGCCGCGCAGCGCGCCATCGGCGGGCGTGAGCGTGACCTCTTCGATGAGCTGGTTGGCGCCCAGTTCGCTGGTCAGGTGGACGTGGCTATCGATGAAGCCGGGCAGCACGAAACGTTCGCGCTGATCGACAATGTCGGCGCCGGCGCGCTCGATGTAGCCGGCCTCCACGCCAAGGATGCGCCCGTCCGCGCCGATCAAGATGGATTGTTGCGTCGCAACACGGCCGGTGGCCGGATCCGCCAGCAAGCGGCCGGCGTGGATGATGGTGGCGACTTGCGGGCCGGCGTCCTGCGCGAAGCTTGAGCCGCCCAGCGCCATGGCCGCGAGCGCGCCCGCGAAAATCATCGATCGACGAAGCATGGTTTCCCCCATTTGGCGCTTGTGATGCGGGCGCCAGGGCGCGCCCGTCAACCGATTACGCTCACCAGTAGGAGTTGCACCACGGGAATAGGCCGTGCTGGCGCTCGTTCATTTCAAGCCGGCGCGTTCGGCATACATGTAGGCCGCATCCGAAAGCGGGCCGATGCGCTTGATCATGTCCGTGGCGTGCGCGCTTGCGGCGGTGCCGTCACGCACGCGCCCGGCGATGCCTTGCAGAATGCAGGCGAGGCGGAAGGCGTTGTAGGCAAAATACCAATCGACCTGATCGATCGTGGCGCGGCCGGTTTCGGCGCTGTATTGCTTCACGACCTCTTCGATTGTGGGAATGCCGAGAGCGGCGACATCCTTGCCGCCCAGCCCAGCGCGGCCATCGCTCGGCATCACCCAATTCATGAGGAAATAGGTGAAGTCGCCCAGCGGATCGCCAAGCGTGGAAAGTTCCCAATCAAGCACGGCGATGACGCGTGGATCACTCGCGTGCAGCACCATGTTGTCGAGCCGGAAATCGCCGTGCACGATGCTGGTGCGTTCGCCCGGTGGAATGGTTTGCGGCAGCCATTCGATGAGGCGGTTCATCTTCGGAATGTTGTCGGTTTCGCTGAGCTTGTATTGCTTCGACCAGCGATCGATCTGGCGCGCGAAATAATTGCCCGGCTTGCCGAAATCGCTGAGGCCAACCTTTTCAACGTCCGTGGTGTGCAGCTTCGCTAGTGTCGAAATCTGGTTTTCGTAAATCGCGCGGCGCTCCTCTTTGGAGCAATCAGGCAATGCGCCATCCCACAGAATGCGGCCCTCGACCATTTCCATCACGTAGAACATGGCGCCGATGACGCTGTCGTCGGTGCAGAGCGCGTAAGTGCGCGCAACGGGAAAGCCGGTGGGATAGAGCGCGGAGATGACTTTGTATTCGCGATCGACGGCGTGCGCGGAGGGCAGCAATTTGCCGCCCGGCTTTTTGCGCAGCACGTACTTCTTCGTCGGTGTGACGAGTTGATAGGTCGGGTTCGATTGGCCGCCCTTGAACTGATTGATGGTCAGCGGGCCGGCATAATCTTCGACGTTTTGCTTCAGCCACGCTTCGAGTGACGCTTCGTCTAAGCGATTGCGTTCCTCAACGGGCTTCACGCCGGAGAATGCGTCTGTGAGATCGGTCATCGCGCTTCCCTAAAGGCGCCCTCGCGTCTGTCGCGCGCGGGCGTGCGTACTTTAGAGCGGCGCCGGCCGATCAGTGCAAGCGCCTACTTCGCCAGCGCGCGCCAGGCGATGTCGCGGCGGCAAAAACCGCCGGGCCAATCGATGCGCTGCACGCCCGCGTAAGCGCTGGTGACCGCCGCCTGAAGCGTCTCGCCCGTCGCCGTTACGCTAAGCACGCGTCCGCCCGCCGCGCGCAGCGTGCCGTCTTCGTCCTGGCGCGTGCCGGCGTGAAAAACCACGACGTCCTCGACCGTGTTCGCGCGATCGACGCCGCGAATGACCGAGCCGGTAAGCGGCTCGTCCGGGTAGCCTTGCGCGGCATAGACGATGGTGACGGCAGGGCGCGCATCCCATTCGATCGCGGGCGCTTGCGAAAGTTCGCCCTTCGCGGCCGCGAGCAGAACGGGTGCGAGATCGCCCTTCATGCGCCGCATCAGTGTTTGGCACTCGGGATCACCGAAGCGCACGTTGAACTCGATCAGCTTGGGCCCATCCGCGCTGATCATGAGCCCGGCGAATAGCACGCCGACGAAGGGCCGACCTTCGGCTTTCATGCCGCGCAGCGTGGGCAGAATGATCCGCTCCATGGTCTGGTCGCGCACCGCGTCGGTGAAGATGGGCGCGGGCGAATAGGCGCCCATGCCGCCTGTGTTGGGACCCTTGTCGCCGTCATAGGCGCGCTTGTGATCTTGCGCGGCGATCAGCGGGATCGCGGTTTCGCCGTCGCAGAGCGCAAAGAAGCTGGCTTCTTCGCCGGGCAGAAAATCCTCGATGACGATGCGCTGACCGGCCGTGCCGAATTTACGCAGGAAGAGGATTTCGTTGATCGCGTCGTCGGCGGCCGCGCGTGTCTCCGCGATCACGACGCCTTTGCCCGCCGCCAAGCCATCGGCCTTGATCACGAACGGCGGCTCCCGGTCGCCGAGATAGGCTTTGGCGCGGATCGCGTCGTCGAAGACTTTATATTCCGCCGTGGGCACGCCGTGGCGCACGCAGAATTCCTTCATGAACGCCTTGGAGGCTTCGAGTTCGGCGGCGGCCTTGCTCGGGCCAAAGCAGGGCACGCCGAGTGTTTTGAGGTGATCAGCCAGACCGGCGGCCGCAGCCGATTCCGGGCCGATGACGACGAGGTCGACTTGTTCGCGCGCGGCGAGCGCGGCGATCTCGGCGGCTTGCTCGACCTTCAGCGGAAAGGTGCGGCCAAGTGCGGCGAGGCCCGGATTGCCCGGTACCGAGATGATCTCCGGCGCGAGCGAGCTTTGGGCGAGCTTCCAGCCCAGCGCGTGCTCACGGCCGCCAGAACCAACAATCAGAATCTTCATGGGGCCGTTTTATGGACCGGCCTGCGACAGGCGGCAAATATGGACCGCCGGCGCCCTCGCCGGCATGCACTGACCTCTCCAAGTTGGAGCGCGCGGCTCCGCCGCGCATGCGGCGCGGAGCGCCGCGCTCCCTGCTTGCAAGCATAAGCGCTGTGCCGGCGAGGGCGCCGGCGGTCCATATTAGGCGGCGATGTAGTGGTCGAGGGCGTTGAGCAGGCGCTTCCAGGCCTGGCTCATGTCCGTGCTCCACGCGCCGCCGCACGCCTCTTGCACGGTATCGGCGACAGTGGTGAAGAAAAGCGCGAACACGTCGCGCGGGACGTTGTAGCCATCGTGATTGCTGGCTTCGGCATGGATCAGATTGTGCGCGTACGCGCGATCGCCGATGAAATCGAGGATGGCGTCAAACACCCGCGACAGCATTTCGCCGCGCACGGCGCCATCCGCGTCCATAACGAAGAGCGGTTCGAGATCGGGCCGTTCAGCGAAGAGCCGAGCATAGACAGCACCGGTGAGATCGCCGCCGCGCTCGGACGCGATCTCCAGGCTCTGCGTGATGAGGGCGGCTTCGGCGGCGTTTATCATTTGAAGCGCAGCACCCAGGCATGGAAGGCGACCAGATAGGCGGTAAGGTATTTCGCCGTGGTCTCGTCGGTAAGCTGGCCGGTGTCGTCGAATTTTTCGTGCGCGCGATACACCAGGATTTCGGGCTGCGGCATGCAGTACGAGTTTGTGAACTCGAACGCTTGGCGCAATTGGCTTTGCCCACGCGCGGAGCCGGTCATGCCGGGCGATGCGCCGATCAGGCCGACCGGTTTGTCGCCGAGCGGCGCGCCACGCGGCGGTCGCGACGCCCAATCGATCGCGTTCTTCATCACGCCGGGAACGCCGTGATTGTATTCCGGCGTTGCGATCAGAACCCCGTCCGCGGCGGCAATAGCTTGCTTGAACGCCACAACGCCCGCCGGGTCGCCCTGCGCTTCGATATCGCTATTGTAGAGCGGGATGGCGTCGAGATTGACGACATCAACGCTCATGCCTTCAGGCGCGAGCCTTTGCGCGGCGCGGATCAATGCGCGATTGTAGGAGGCTTGGCGCAGGCTGCCCGCAAAACCGAGAACTTTGATCGGTGTCATGCGTCGAATATGGACCGCCGGCGTCCCGCCGGTAAACACCGGCGGTCCGAATATTTACGCCGCCAGGATGCGATCGACGGCGGCCGCGACGATCGGGTGGTAACCTGCGCGGGCGTGCGCATAGGTGCGGCGCGCGAGCGCTTGGCCCCAGGCGCCGCGCTGCATCAGCGCGCGATAAAGCGGGCGGATGAATTTGCCGCGGCCTTGCTCGCTCAGGAAACGCTCGATCGCGGCTGATGACGGCTCGAACGAATTGTTGATCGCGAGCTCGAGCCAGTTGAAGCGCACCTCCATGTTGCCGATGTCGTCGAGGCCGAAGGCGGCTTCCAGGTCGCGCAATTGCGCGGCGGAAAGCTCGCGCGGCAGCGTTTGCAGATAGCGCTGGCGCTGCATCGTGTTCCAATGCTCCCACGGCGCGGCTGCCGGCGGCCCACCAGCGACGAACGCTTCGATGTAGCCGGGAATGTCGTTGAAGCCGGCGGCGACCGGCGCTTGCGCGTTCGACGGAACGCCCGGCTCGTAGGCCCATTGGTCGAGCATCAATTGCGCTTCCAGCGCCGCATCGCCGCGCACAACATGTTCTCGGAAATCGGCGAGGAATTGCTGCGTCGTCATCGGCTGGAAAGCGTGGCGATCGAAATACGAGCGCAGGTAATTGTCCAGGCGCGCGCGGCCGACGATGTGTTCCACCGTGCGCAGGAAGAGCGCGCCCTTGTCGTAGGTGATGGCGCTGGAATTGTCGTTGGCGTCGACTTCGCCGACCCAGTGCAGGCGTTGGCCGTCCGGCGTGACGGTGGTGAGCGCGGTTTGGATGTCGGCCCAGGAGAGCGCCTCGGCCATGCGCGCATTCTCTTCGCCGAACAAAGCTTCGCCGATGCGGCCTTCGATATAGGAGGTGAAGCCCTCGTTGAGCCAGCCATCGGCCCATACCGCGTTGGTGACGAGATTGCCGGACCACGAATGCGCGAGTTCGTGCGCGACGAGCGAGACAAGGCTGCGGTCGCCGGCGAGGAAGGTTGGCGTAAGGAAGGTGAGGCGCGGGTTTTCCATGCCGCCGTACGGGAAGGATGGCGGCAGGATCAGCACGTCATAGCGGCCCCAGCGGTATGGGCCGTACAGCGCTTCAGCGACATCGATCATGCGTTCCATGTCGGCGCATTCGTACGCCCCGCGCTCGACCACGCTGGGCTCGGCCCAGACGCCGGTACGCGGGCCGGTGGCGCGGTGCACGAGATCGCCGATGCCGATGGCGATGAGATAAGGCGGGATCGGTTGCGGCATGCGGAAGCGGAAGGCGCGCTGGCCGACGCCGGCGGGCTCGCCGTCCGGCGTCAGCATTTCGGCGCTCATCACCACTTTCAAACCTTCGGGCGCGACGATGCGCGCGTCGTAGGTTTGGCGAATGCCGGGGCTGTCCTGCGTCGGGATCCAGGTGCGGTTGAGGATCGATTGGCCTTGGCTGAACAGGAATTGCTTGTTGCTCGCGGTTTGCGCCGGCGTCAGCCATTGCAGCGAGGCGGCGTCCGGGCCGCTTTCGTACTCGATCTCAATCGTGCGCGCGCCGTTGAGCGCGATGGTGAGCGGCGAGCCAAGCGAGGGGCGGCTTTCGCCGAGCGTGAACGTCGTCTCGGCGCCGCCAGCGCGGACGCGGTGGATGACGAGGTTCAAACTATCGAGCACGATCTCGGCTGCATCGTCGCGCGCGACGATCGAGAGCGTGGCTTTTCCGCGCATCACCTTGCGTTCGAAATCGGCGGTCAGATCGAGCGAGACGTGGGTGACGCGCGCGATCTCAGGCCGCGCGTGCGTGCTTGTGTCCAGCGGCAGCGGCGCGAGCGGATCGCGGGCGTCGCCCGTGGTCGCGCAAGCGGCCAGGGCTGGGATGGCGAGAGCGGACGCCAGAAGCGTGCGACGAAGCATGTGTTTCCCCCAAAGATTTGGCCGCTAAAGAGCGAGCCCGAGCGCTGGTGGCAAGAGCTTGTCTGCGAATAGGGTAAAACAGCCCTATTCGTCCTTCGGCTTCATGATGCCGGAGAAGGTGACCACCGCCAGCGCGGTCAAAATCGCGCCCAGCATGGCGTAAAGCGCGTGCGCCCAGCGCCAAAGCGCAACACCTTCGAACAGACGCCAATCGCTTTCGCCGAGCGCCATGCCTTGCGGCAATTCCGCGCGTGCGGTGCGCCCGGGACCGCATCGGCTTTCCTGGCCCAGATCAATCACGGGCAGGGCCACGTCGATGGCGTAGAGCGCGGGCTCCACCGCGCCGTTGCAGGCGCGGCCTTGCGGCGTCACGAGCGCGCCCTGGGCGTTCATCGTCAGTACGCCGGCCACGCCGAGCGCCAAGAAGAGCGCCAGCGCGCGAATGATGCGGATCGGCGCAAGCCCGTAACCGGCGCTTACGCCGAAGAGCGAAGAGAGCGCCCACGTGAACGGGCCGGCGGACGCTTGCAGCGTGCGCTGATCGTGTTGCGCCAGCAGGATGCGGCGCGCGTCATCGCGTCGGCCCGCGCGCGCATAGATCTGCGCGGCGTGTGTGAAGGGCTGCGGCGAGAAGCGATCTCCATCGCGCTTGGAACGGCGCAGCCAGGCGAGGCGCGCACGCCAATTTTCCTTCGGGCTGTCGATGCGCTGGTACGAAAATCCATCGAGCGCGAGCGCCGCCGCTTCCGCGCCCCAGCCGGATTTCACATCATCATCTAGCGCCGAACAGCTTGCGCCTGTCGTGTCGATGAGCGCGTCTTGCTGCGTGATGAGCCCGCCTGCTTGGATGGGGCCGGTGATGCGGGCGTCAGCGAACGAAAAGAACGCGCGTTTGGCGCCGCTGGGATCGGGGCCGCGTAGCTCCAGATTGCTCCAGGCGAGAGCGCCTTCGATGCGGGCGCGGTCCAACTTGAAACCGCCTTCAATGACGGTTTTCGCGCCGTGCGGCGTAAAGCCGCCTTCCTCGATCTTGAGCGTCAGATTGCCGCCGACCCGCACATTCGGCGCACGGATTGCCCAATTGCCCGGATTGATGAAGCGCCCGCCGCCGAAGGCGAGATAGCCTTCGATACGTGCGTCCGCGAGAAACACCTCGCCCTTGATGTTGGCGCCTTGCAGCAAAGCCGCGCCGCCCACGCTCATGCTGGCGGCGTCGATCGCGCGACCATAGGTGTCGCCGCGCGGCGTCGTGCGATGGGTGATCTCGGCGCCGCGCACATCGAAGTTGCGGCCGATCTGCGTGTTGGTGAGCAGCACTTGGCCAGAGACTTTCGCCGTGTTCAGCGCAAGCTCGCCGCCCGCGATGGCGCTGGCTAGATTGAGCGCCACGCCAAACTCATTGCGCAGCGAAGCGTCGGTGAATTCGAACACCTGCGTGACGCGGGCGCCGACGAAGCGCACCTCGCCTTCGGCCTTGAAGCCGTTGCGCATCAGCACAACGCCTATCTCGGCGCCATCCGCCGTGAACGCGGCCGCGTCGCCCGCTTCGGAGCGGTTCAGCATCTGACCACCCTCGCAGGAGAGGCCGCCGCCAATGCGTGCTTGTTGCATCCATACGCGGCCAAACGCCTCGAAGCCGCCATCGAAGAACACGGTGCCCGCAACCTCGATTCCTTGCAGCATGAGTGCGTCTTCGACGCCTTCAGTCGCGCGGGCGAATTTGGCGTCGCGCGCGGCGAGGTCGCCATCGACGCGCGCGCCGCGCAATTTCACCGTCAGCGTTTCTTGGCCCGGTGCGCCGAGCGGGGCGACGCCGCAGAGATCAAGCTCGCCGTCGATTTGCGTTTCCACGGCGACCAAGCGCGTGAGCCGGCTGCCTTGCAGCGAGAAGCGGGCAAGCCGGGCGTGGCTGAGATCAATTGGCTCTGGAATTTCGCATTCCACCAGCGCCAGCGCCGGCAGGCCGGCAGCGCCCGAGCCTGAACAATCTGTAAGGTCGAGCATGCCTTCAATGCGCGCGCCCTTGAGCCGAACGCCGGGCGTGCGGATTGTCCAGCTTGGATCGATCGCCAGCATCAGCTTGCGTAAGAACCCGGCGCGGATGGCGGGCTTTGCGCCGCCGGGGCCGGCCATCGGCGTGAAATCCGCGATTTCGCCCGCGCTGGTGCGGTCCACCACGAATTGCTCGTGTGGCGACAGATCGTTCGCGTCGAACGCCATGCCCATGATCCCCCGGCCCCCCAGCCGGAGGACAGCTAAGCAAACTCCGCACGCGGGCGCGAGTCGCCTTATATGAAACTGATGTCAGACGGTAACGCCGCCGCTCCCGCCGCCAATCCTGGCTCGAACCTGCCCGAGGTTTCGGTCAGTGAACTCGCGCAGGCGGTGAAACGCACGATGGAGACCAATTTCGACCGCGTCCGCGTGCGCGGGGAATTGGGCCGCGTGATGATCGCGAAGTCTGGGCACCTCTATGTCGATCTGAAGGACGAGAACGCCTCCATCTCCACGGTGATGTGGAAGGCCAATGTGCAGGCGCTGACGTTCAGGCCGGAGGAAGGGCTGGAGGTCGTCGCCGAGGGGCGTCTCTCCACTTATCCGGGTCGTTCACAATATCAGCTTATCGCCGAGCGCATGGCGCCTGCTGGCGTTGGCGCGCTGCTGGCGCAGCTGGAGAAGCTCAAGGCCAAGCTCGCCGCCGAAGGCCTGTTTGCCGCCGAGCGCAAGAAGCGCATCCCGTATCTGCCGCGCACCATCGGTGTGGTCACATCGCCAACGGGCGCAGTGATCCGTGACATTCTGCATCGCCTGCGCGAGCGTTTTCCGTGTCGTGTGATTGTGTGGCCGGTGCTGGTGCAGGGCGCCGAAGCCGCAGGACAAGTGGCGCGTGCGATCAAGGGTTTCAATACCCTGAGCGGCGATATGCGCCCAGACGTGTTGATTGTCGCGCGCGGCGGCGGCTCGATCGAGGATCTGTGGGCGTTCAACGAAGAGATCGTGGTGCGCGCCGCGGCCGAGAGCCAAATCCCGCTGATCAGCGCCGTGGGCCATGAGACCGATACGACGCTGATCGATTTTGCCTCCGATCTGCGCGCGCCCACGCCAACGGGTGCGGCCGAGAAGGCCGTGCCCGTGCGCGCCGAACTGGTCCAGCGCGTCACCGCGCTGGACGGGCGCTTGAAGAACGGCCTGGTGCGCGGGCTTGAGAAGCGTCGCACTGAATTGCGCGCGGCGGCGGGGAAGCTGCCGCGCCTTGAGACGCTCTTTCAAATCCCACAGCAGCGTTACGATCGCGCCGCTGAGCGCTTGAACGCAGCACTTGTCTCGAACACGCGCGCCGCGCAATCGAAGCTCGATCGCATCGCCGTGCGCTTGCGGCCGCAAGCATTGGCGCAGGACATCACCCGCCGCCGCGAGCGCCTGTTGCAGGCGGCGGCGCGTTTGCAGCCGGCCATGCAGCGGTCGATGGTCACGCAGCGCAAGCATCTCGATGGGGCCGGACGCATGCTGGAAAGCCTGTCGCACAAAAGTGTGCTGGCGCGCGGCTTTGTCATGGTGCAGCGCGACGATGGATCATTGGTGCGCGCGGCCAAGGATCTGAACGCCGGCGACGTGGTCAATCTGACTTTCGCCGATGAGCAAAAGAAGGCGGTGATCGATCCGCCGGCTGGCGAGGCTGCCAAGCCTCGCGCGAAGGGCAAGGCCGGCGGCGATCAGGGTTCGTTGTTCTGACGTTAGCTCGCGCTGGTCGCCTTGGCGGCGGCCGCGATAGCCTCCTCATAGGCGCCCGCCACCTGGAGGTGATCGAGCACGTGGAGCTTGCTTAAGGAAGCTTCCACGCCTGGCGCCAATTCGCAGAAAATGACGACGACGCCGTGTGAGCTGCAGCGCTTCAGGAAGCGCTGTAGCGCATTGACGCCGGAGGCGTCCGCCAGCGGCACCGCGTGAAACCGGAGGATGAACGCTTTCGGCGGCGGGAAAGCGGCGTCGAGCGCGTCGATCAATCGGCTGGCCGCGCCGAAGAAGAGCGGGCCGCGCAATTCGAACATCTCCACGCCGCGGGGCAATTCGGCGCGCGCTTCGTATTCCGCGCGGGGGTGTTCAAAATCATCCTGGTCGCGTTCGATCAGAGCCACGCCGCGTGAGATCGCCGTGGCTTCGCTCATGCGGTGCATGAAGATGATCGCGGCCAGAACGACGCCGACCTCAATGGCGATGGTGAGATCGACCAGCACGGTAAGCAGGAAGGTGGCCAGCAGCACGACGCGATCGCCGGCGAGGCCGAACAGCAAGTGGCGGAAGCGCTCCTGCTCGCTCATGTTCCATGCAACGATGGTGAGCACGGCGGCGAGGCTGGCGAGCGGCACGTGAGCGATCAGCGGCCCGAGGCCCAGCATGAACACAAGCACGAACACGGCGTGGAACATGCCGGCGAACGGGGTCTGCGCGCCGGCGCGGATGTTGGTGGCGGTGCGCGCGATGGCGCCGGTGGCGGAAATGCCGCCGAACAAGGGCGCCGCGATATTCGCCACGCCTTGGGCGACAACCTCGCAGTTCGAGCGGTGACGCCGGCCGGTCATGCCGTCGGCCACCATCGCCGAAAGCAAACTCTCCACGCCCGCCAGAAAGGCGATGGTGAGCGCCGAGGGCAGCAATTGCTGTATGCGTGCGATGCTGAACTCAGGCAGGCGAAAGCTCGGCAGCGCCGTCGCCGCTTCGGCGCCGAAGCGCGAGCCAATGGTCTCCACCGGAAGATTGAACGCCCACACGAGCGCTGTGGCGCCGGCGACGCCGATCAGCAATGACGGCCAACGCGGCAAATAGCGTTGCAAGAGCAGAATGGTGGCCAAGACGCCCGCCGCTAACGCGAACGCCGCGAGGTTCAAGCTCGCGCGCGCCACCCAGAACGCGCTGATTTTCTCGATGAACTCCGCGGGGACCTCCGTCATGGAGAGGCCGAAAAGATCGCGCAGCTGACTTGTGAAGATAATGACGGCGATGCCGGCGGTGAAGCCGGTGATGACGGGCTCGGGAATATATTTGATCCAATCGCCGACGCGCAGCAGCCCGGCGACGACAAGGATCAAGCCCGCCAGCATCGTTGCGAGCGCCAAACCATCGTAGCCATATTGATGCACGACGCCATAGACGACGACGATGAAGGCGCCTGTCGGACCGCCGATCTGGAAGCGGGCGCCGCCGAGCGCGGAAATCAGGAAGCCGGCGATCACCGCGGTGATCAATCCTTGCGCGGGCGTAACGCCCGAGGCGATGGCGATGGCCATCGCAAGCGGCACGGCGACGATCGCCACCGTGAGCCCGGCCAATGCGTCGGCCCGTAGTTTCGTCCAGGAATACCCTTCCTGGGCGATGACCGTGACGGATTTCGGGACGAATAGGCGCCAGTCGCGCCCGCGCTTCTGCCGCGCCGCAGTTTCGGTATCGGCTGACATGAGTCTGTGTTGATGATCCTCGTTGGCGCGGCCTTTGGAAAGGGGCCAATATGTCGTGGCTGAAGAGTTTTCATGTTGCGCGGCCGCAAGGGTGACGCCGCGCTCCGCCGAGGGTAGAAGACTCAGCACCATGAACAAACATGATCCAGGCGGCCCCGAAGCGGTCGTGCGCTATGGCGACAACGAGATCACGATCGTGCGTCAGGGGCTTTATGTCCGCTGCGCGGTGAGCGGCGAGCATATCCCGCTAGATGAACTCAAATATTGGAGCGTCGATCGGCAGGAGGCCTATCGCGGCCCCGCCGAGGCGACGCAACGCTTGATCGAGAAGAAGTCATGAGGGCGCTGCTGCTCGCACTCGCACTGGCCGCCTGCGCGGGCGCCGAGGCGCCGGCCCAGCCGGAAGCGCCTGTCGCCGAGCCGCCGGTCGAGATCGTCGGCCCCGTCGAGCCGCCGCCGCCAGCGACGCTCACGCTCGCCTGCGCCGGCGCGTTCACGCAAGGCGGCGTGGCGCTTTGCCGTACGCTGCCGGGGGCGGCGATTAGCGTCGACGGCGTGGCGAGCGGCGTGGCCGATGCGCAAGGTTGGGCGGTGATCGGCTTCAACCGCGAACACGGCGCCGAGGGCGTCGTCAGCGCCAGCGCCAGTGGCGCAACCGCCCAAGCCAGCTACGCGATCGCGCAGCGCGAGTTCGATATTCAGCGCGTCAACGGCCTGCCGCAGCAAACCGTGACGCCGACGGATCCCGCTGTGCTTGAGCGCATTCAACGCGAAGCGGCGCTGAAGCGCGACGCCTTCGCCAGCTTGGCGCCGTTGGAAGGATTCCTCGATGGCTTCATCATGCCGATTGAAGGCGGCACGGTGACGGGCCGCTGGGGCAATCAGCGCGTGCTCAACGGCACGCCGTCCACACCGCATTTTGGCTACGATATCGCCGCACCCGCGGGCACGGCGATCCGCGCGCCGGCCGCGGGCGTCGTCACGCTCGCCAATCCGGACATGCATTACGAAGGCGGCCTCGTGTTCATTGATCACGGTCAGGGCCTCATCACCATGTATCTGCACATGAGCCGGCTCGATGTCGCCGTCGGCGATCGCGTGGAGCAGGGCCGGGTGATCGGCGCTGTGGGCGCCAGCGGCCGCGCCACCGGCCCACACCTCTGCTGGCGCATGCGCTGGCGCGAACGCCAGCTTGATCCAAGCGTCGCGGTTGAAGGTTTGGCCGCGGCGCGGGCTGAATTGCTGGCGCGGTAGCGGCGCGCACCGCAGGTTGGCCGCTCTTGGACCGCCGGCGCCTCGCCGGCGGTTCGGTGTTTCAACTGGCGCCGGCGTTGGAAGCCGAAGCACCGCGCCGGCGGGGACGCCGGCGGTCCAAGAAGGATTGCGCGCAGCGCGTTTGGCCGTTGATCATAGGGAGCGCGGCGCTCCGCGCCGCATGCGCGGCGGAGCCGCGCGCTCCAACCTGCCAACCTGCAAACAGCACTGCGCACGTACGCAGCCGGGATATCAGCGCGGCAGCGGGACGATGTGGGAGACGAGTACGATTGCGGGCGCGTCGGTCTCGTTGCGCCAGGAATGCGCGGTGGCGGCGTCTTCGCGCGCGATGTCGCCGGCGCGATAGGTGATGGGATCGAGGCAGGAATTGCGCAGCTCGACCATTTCGCCAGACACCATCAGCGCCATGCCTTGCACGGCGGTGTGATCGTGCCAGGCGATCACGCCGCCGGGGGCGATGGTGAGACGCCGCAGCCGCACCGCGCGCGTTGGATCGCTGGCGACCGGCGTGAGCGCGATGTCTTCGCCGACAACGCCAGCCTGGGCGCCGAAGCCTTCGGTGCGGGCGTTGGCTTGCACGCGCTCGGCCGGGCACTCGCGTACGCGCGCGTTTTGAACGGCGAGCAGCGTCGCGTCGGGTGTTGTCGTGACATTGGCGTTGACGGAGACGCACGCGCTGGCGAGCAGCGCGACGCCGAGAAATGCGAACCGCATTTGGCTCTCCCTATTCGACGCCGACGAGGCGGACGTCGCAACCATTGATGATGAGTGTCGGAGGTTCCGCGCCGGGTGTGAAGGTTTGGCGGAAGGGCGCGTCGCAGGCGGCGAAGGTGAGCGTCAGCGTGACGGCGCCATCGGGCGGCAATTGTTCGCGCCAGGCGACGCCCGTCGGCAGTAGGTGCTGCATGCCTTGCGCGACGGTTCCGCCATTGATGTCGAGCTGTAATTGCCGGCCATGGTAGTTGCCGACGATTTCGATGTAGTTCGCGCGCGGTGCGGGCGGCGCCGGCGTTGTGATTTGGGTCGGCGTGCAGGCGCCGAGGGCGAGCACTAGAAGCAGAACGCGCTTCACATCACCCCCGCTTTTTTCCACGCGTCCTTCGGCCAGCGGCGATGCGCCCAGAACCATTGCGCCGGCGCTTCGCGCACGCGCGCTTCCATGAATTCGTTTACGCGCTTCACGCCGTCATAGACGGTCTGCTCGCTGTCAGGATTGTCGTAATCGAGCGGGATGGCGGGGTAGGCGGTGGCGACGAATTTCGTGCCTTCGATGCGCCGCCCGGTGATCGGGATGAGCGGCACTTTGAATTTGAGCGCCAG
Source organism: Caulobacterales bacterium (assembly GCA_017303355.1). Classification (GTDB taxonomy): domain Bacteria; phylum Pseudomonadota; class Alphaproteobacteria; order Caulobacterales; family Aquidulcibacteraceae; genus Vitreimonas. The sequence continues at coordinate 196,188 of JAFLCU010000004.1, forward strand.
CCGCGTGGGGCCATCGGCGGTCATGCAATCATAGCCGAAGAACGGCACGGCAAGGCCCTTATTGTATTTCTGGTCGTTCATCAGCGCGACGCTGCGACCCTTCTTGAGGGAGCGCAGCAGGCCCATGCCGCCTTCCTTGCCCTTGGCGGCTTGCAGCGCGAGCCCGAAGGCGGCGCGCGTTTCGACGATATATTTGTCGATGATGGGATTGTTGGCCGAGCGATAGGTGAAATGCGATTCCGGATCGACTTGCGCCAGGCAAAGCGAGGTGATTTCCCAATCGGAGAAATGTCCGCCGATGAACACCGCGCCCTTACCGCGCGTGGCCTCGACGATCTCCTTGCCGCGAAACTCAAGCGCGCCGCTACGATATTTCTCGAGAAACTTGCCCATGTGCGGGAATTCGCCCGACATGCGGCCGATTTCGCGCCACATCTCGGCGCGCGTGGCGCGATGCCATTCGTCGGATTGTTCCGGGAACGCCATCTTGATGTTGCGGAGCGCGGTTTTGTGGGCGCTGGTGAATTGGCCGACGACCGGCACGATCGCAGCGCCCCAGCGCGAGGCGCGCTCCAGCCCCAACGCGCCCAGCCCGCCCACATAGGCGTGCCAGGCGAGCGCCTCGAGGCGAAACATTAAATTCAGCGGCTTCGGCTTAGCCATGCTGCACGTTCATGCGCGAGCGGATCGGCGCGAGCAAGTTCTCCAACGCCGCATCGTCGGCGAAGCGCGCCGCGACGGGCAGAACCGCCACACGTGCGCGCCAAGCGGGCGTGAGGCGCGCGGCGTCCTTCTCGGTGGTGATCAGGCGCGCATCGTGATCCTTGGCGATCTCCTCGAGATGGCGGAGATCGTCTTCCGTGTAGGGATGATGATCCGCGAACGGTACGGCTTCGGCGACCTTGCCGCCCATCGCGGCCAGCGTGTCGAAGAATTTTTCCGGCCGCGCCAGCCCCGCGAACGCCACGAGATTGCCGTCCGGCAGAATGCCGGCGGGCTCAAGGCGCGCGTGCAGGATCGGCTTGATGAAACCCGCCAGCCAGTCTGGCGTTTCTGGCGCCGCCGACGATGAGTTGAGCAGAATGACCGCGTCGGCGCGGGCGAGGCCGTCTTCCAGCCGTTCACGCAGTGGGCCGGCCGGAAACACCTGGCCGTTGCCAATGCCGTAGTCGGGATCAACGGCGATGATCGAGAGATCCTTGGCGAGCGCGGGGTTCTGAAAGCCGTCATCCATGACGATCGCATGCGCGCCGGCTTGCGCGGCCGCTTGCGCGCCAGCCAGCCGATCGCGCGATATCCATGCGGCGCCGTCGCGCGCGTGCAGGAGCGGTTCGTCGCCGACTTCGCTCGCCGCCATATCGGGCGTCACACGCAAGGGGCCGGCGATGCGGCCGCCATAGCCGCGCGACAAGGTGTGCGCCCCGGCGCCCAGCTTGGCGCGGATGGCGCGCGAGATCGGCGTCTTGCCGGCGCCGCCGACAGTGAGATTGCCGATGCAGATCACCGGCACGGGCGCGTGGCGCGAGATCGTCGTGCGGATGCGATGCGCGCCGGCGAAGGCGTACGCCCATGAGAGCGGCGCAAGCAGCGCGCGCAGAACGGGCACGGCATCGCGGCCGCGCACATCGGCGCGCCAGAACTCAGGCGGTCGCATTGGCGGCTCGCGGCGATTGCGTCTGCGGCGGCAGTAGCGCCGTCAGCGAAGCGAGCGTGTGCGCGAAGGCGTCGGCGCCTTGCTCGGCGATGCGGCGCGCGGCCTCTGCTTGCGCAGCGCGGCTCTCGGCGTCGCGCCACAATATGCTGACGGCCGCGGCGATCTCGTGCGGTGCTTGAACTTTCGTGGCGCCGCCCGCGGCGAACAATGTATCGAACAAATCCTGAAAGCTCTCCACATATGGCCCCGTGAGAATGGCCGCGCCGAGTTTCGCCGGCTCGATCGGGTTATGGCCCTTCAGATGTGGCGCCAAGCTGCCCGCCACCAGGGCCACCGGGGCCAAATTGTAGAAGAGGCCCAATTCGCCCAAAGTATCGGCGACATAGATCGCCGCCTCGCCGATGCGCGCATTCTCGGAGCGGCGCGGCGCGTTGCCCGCGAGGCCCGCGATATCGCCGCCGCGTTCGGGATGGCGCGGGGCGATAATCAACAGCGCATTCGGCGTTTGCGCCCGCAATCTCTCATGCGCGTTGAGCACGATTTCATCTTCGCCCGGATGTGTCGAGGCGGCGAGCCAGACCGGCCGCGCGCCGATCTCTTTCAGGAGTGCTGCGCGCATGGCGATGTCGATGCTTGGCGCTGGCGTCGCCAGTTTCAGATTGCCGCGCGCCGACACATCATCGCCGCGCAGCTTTTTCAGCGCGCGCGCGGTGCGGGCGTCGGCGGCGGAGATGAAGGCGAAGGCTTTCGCCAAGCGCTTGCCGGCGGCCGACCACGCCTCCCAGCGGCGCAGCGTTTTCACGCTCATGCGCGCATTGATCAGCGCCAATTTGATGCCGCGTTTCTCCGCCGCGAGGATGAGGTTGGGCCAGAGTTCGCTTTCGACGAAGACGCCGAGATCCGGGCGCCAATGATCGAGAAAGCGCCGCACGGAATCGCCGCGATCGAGCGGCGCGTAAATGTGCGTGGTGCGCGGCGGCGCGCGGCGGGCGATCAGTTCGGCCGAGGTGCGCGTGCCGGTGGAGATGAGAAACGAGAGCGATGTGTCGCGCGCGGCCATCGCCTCCAGCACGGAAAGCGCCACGCCGCTTTCGCCCACGCTGGCCGCGTGCAGCCAGATCAGCGTGCCCGGCGGACGTGCTTGGGTGTAGCGGCCGAAGCGCTCGCCGAGGCGGCCTGCGTCCTCCTTGCCGCTGCGCGCGCGCGCGCCGAGCCACAGCCCCGCCAACGGGCCGAGCACCGCGACAGCGAGGCGATAGAAGAAGAGGGCCGGCGAGAAGCTCACGTGGCGGGCGCCGCTTCCGGTTCGACCGCGTCGGCGGCGGGGGCCGGCGCGGGCTGGATCGGCGGGACGCCCGCGATGCGGTCGGCCTCAAGCGCGATCCGGTTCATTTCCGCTTCCAGCTTCACGCGCACCGCCTCGAACTCGGCGGCGTTGGCGTCGGGTGACGGCGGATCGATCGGATTGCCCCAGACGAGAGCGCCGCGCCCAAACGGCAGAGGCAGGATGAACTTGTCCCAGCTCTTATCGAAAACGATCCGGCTGGAGGTCGACCAGGCGAGCGGCAGCATTGGCGCGCCGGCGAGCTTGGCCAATTGCACGGTGCCGCGCTTGGCGCGCATGCGGGGCCCGCGCGGGCCGTCCGGGGTCATGGCGATGATGCCGCCTGTCTCGATGTGCCGGGCCATGGCGCGCATGGCCTCCAAGCCGCCCTTTTGGACGCCCTTCTTCGCCGAGGAGCCGCGAATGACGTCCGCCCCCACCGTTTGGGCGGCGTGGACGACGACGCCGCCCTCGCGCGACTGGGAAATCAGCATCTTGGCCTTGGGCGCGCCACGTCCGAACCGCCAGAGCTTATGCATCTGCGTGAACCGGCCATGCCAAATGCAAGCGATGATCCGGCCCCGGCCGTTCCAGAACGGCTCGGCGGCGGCCTGGTTTACGCGGGTCCAGCGCGTCGTCGCCCCCACCAGCAGCATATAGCCGCCGATGAGCCGTCCGATCAGGAATTGGACGATTGAATTGGCGAGAAGAGTCTTGCGCATGGGTCCGCTGGGGCGTCGGCTTCCGGGAAGCCGCTCCCGCCCTTATACGGGGGCCGGCCGGCGCAGCGCCAGCCGCCGTTTGATGTGGATATGACCGAAACCCTGCAGACCAAACCCAGCCGTTTCGACTTGACGACGCCCGAGGGCCGCCGCCGGGCGGAGGCGGACCTGGTTTGGGCCGACCACGGGTTCCTGCGTTCGGCGTTCTCCAATTTCCACTGGATTGAACTAGGTGTGATGGCGCGCGCGAACCAGCCTTCGCCGGAGGCGATCGCGCGCTACGCCGAAATGGGGATCAAGACGATCCTCAATCTGCGCGGCAAGGCCGACACCGGATATTACGCGCTGGAGCGGGAGGCGTGCGAACGCCACGGCATTGCGCTGGTGGATCAGCGCATGCATTCGCGCGAGCCGCCGAGCAAGGCGCAGGTCCACGCCGCGAAGGCCCTGTTCGAGTCGATCCAGTATCCGGCGCTGATGCATTGCAAGTCCGGCGCGGATCGCGCCGGCGCGATGGCGGTGCTTTACAAGCATTTCAAAATGGGATCGCCGATCGCGGACGCGGTGGAGCAATTGCGCTTCAAGTACCTGCACGTGCGTCAGGGCAAGACCGGCGTCATCGATTATTTCTTTCAGCGCTACCTCGAAGAGACCAAGGCGAACGGCAAGCCGTTCCTGCAATGGGTTGACGAGGATTACGATCAAAAGGCGATCAAGGGCGCCTTTCTGGGCGAGTGGTGGGCCAATCTGCTCGTCGACAAAATACTGCGCCGTGAATGATCCCGTTGCGGGAACCTTGGTTCTCGGAAATAAACGGTAATCAAGTGCGACGCCCGCGCAGGGGAATTCATGACAGTGACCGTATTGGGGCGGCGCTTGCCGGCGGTCGTGACCTATGTCGTGGCGCTTGGCCTGTCGCTTGTGTTGATGCTGCTGACGGTCGGCGCCGCGATCTGGCAGACCAATCGCGGCGTTGAACTCAATGAAGCGGTGCGCGCGTCGCTGGAGACGCGGTCGCATTTGCGCCTGCTGTTGCGCGCGCTGCAGGACGCCGAGATCGGACAGCGCGGGTATCTGCTGACCAGCCAGGAAAGCTATCTCGGTCCGTATTTTTCGGCGGTGGAATCCGTGCCGCGTGAACTCGAAGCGCTTGAAGCGGCGGCCGGCGCCAACGCCGCGCGGCAAGCCGAGGTGATCCAGATTCGCGAACTCGCCGTGCGCAAAATGGATGAGATCACGCAGACTGTGTCGCTAGCGCGTAACGGCCGTCGCAATGAAGCGATGCTGATCGTGCAAACCGATACTGGCTTCAATCTCATGAACCAGTTGCGCGCGGCCATAGCGGCGGCGGAGGCGCGCGAGCAGGCGGATGTCGTCGAGCGCATGGCCGCGGTCGATCGCAGCGCGGGGCAATTGCGCCTGATCGTGATTGGCGCTGGCGCGCTTTTGATCGCGGTCGGCATGTTGCTTGTCGGCGCGGTGCGCAACGCCATGCGCGAATTGCGGGCCTCGCGCGATGAGGCGCGTTCGGCGCACGAGCGCTTGATGCAGGAAATGGGCGTGCGCGAGCAGGCGGAGTCGAAAGTCCGCCAAATGCAGAAGATGGAGGCGATCGGCCAGCTCACCGGCGGCGTCGCGCATGATTTCAACAACATGCTGGCGGTGATCATCAGCGCGCTGCAGCTCGCGCAGCGCCGGCTGGCGCGGGGCGAGACCGACATCGCGCGCTTTACCGACGCGGCCATGGATGCAGCCCGCCGGGCCGCGACCTTAACCAGCCGATTGCTCGCCTTCGCGCGCCGTCAGCCGCTTCAACCGGTCGTGCTCGATCCCAATCGTGTGCTCGGCGGGATGCAGGAGCTGCTCCGGCGCACCTTGGGCGAGCAAGTCGAGTTTGAAATGGTGCTGGGCGGGGGCGTGTGGCGCGTGAACGCTGATATCAGCGAACTGGAGAACGCCATCGTCAATGTCTGCGTGAACGCGCGCGACGCCATGCCGGGCGGCGGCAAGCTCACGATCGAGTCCGCCAATGCGTTTCTGGATGACGCGTACGCCGCTTCAAATATCGACGTCACGGCCGGCCAATATGTGATGATCGCCGTCACCGATACGGGCGCCGGCATGGCGCCCGAGGTGAAAGCCAAGGTGTTTGAACCCTTCTTCACCACCAAGGAGATCGGCAAGGGCACGGGGCTTGGCTTGGCGCATGTGCATGGCTTCTTGAAGCAAAGCGGCGGCCACGTGGCGGTCTATTCCGAGGTCGGCCATGGCACGACGGTGAAGCTCTATCTGCCGCGCACCAATTTGGCCGAAACCGAGACGCCGACGCTCGCTGTCACGGAAGATTTGCCGCCGGGAGACCCCGCGACGATCATTCTAGTGGTGGAGGACGATGAGCGCGTGCGTGGCCTCAGCGTCGCCTCGTTGCGTGAGCTTGGCTACACGGTGCTGCACGCCGAATCCGGCGCCCGCGCGCTGGAAATGCTCGACACGCACGAAGGCATCGCGCTTCTGTTTACCGACATCGTGATGCCGGGCATGAGCGGGCGTAAACTTGCCGATGAAATCAAGCGCCGTCGAGCGCACGTGAAGGTGCTCTACACAACGGGCTATACGCAGAACGCCATTGTGCACAACGGTGTGGTCGATTCGGATGCGCGCCTGTTGCTGAAGCCGTACTCGCTGGCTGAACTGGCGCGTAAGATCCGCGCTGTGCTCACTGAATAACGGCGCGCGCCCTGGGGAGCGCGCGCCGCTGGGTTCTTGCGGTGAACGAAGAGCATTATGCCCGCGCCGCACGATGTAGAGGCGAGAAGCTGCGCCTTTGTGACACGAGCCATGGCAAATCCGCAGACGTGCCGCGCGCGGCGACCGCCGTCTATTTTTTGTCGGATGGCGCGTAGGCGCTATCGTAATACGGATCGTAGGAGCCCTCGATGTAGCCAGTGCCGTGGCGCTCGTAATAGCGCTGCGTCACGTTCGGGTGGCCGACATCCTCGACGCCGAACTCGGCGGTTTCGCGTGCGCAGGCGTTGACGGTGCTATTCTCGCGTACGGAGCGCGGGCCGGTGCGATCGCCGCATACATTGTCCGAAGCTTGCTCGATGCGGCGGATCAGCGTGTCGGCGCCGGCGCGGCTGTTGAGATCAAGCTCGCCATAGGTGACGACCTGCGATTGATAATTTTGCGCCAGAGCGGGCGTGGCGGCCGCGAGCAGAAACGCGGAGGCCAAGGCGATGTGAACACTGCGGGACATGTGGAACCTCTTGTTGACCAGCCCCGCCCATCTGCGGCGTTCAACAAGCGGCGTGGCCAAGTGTTCCGCTTACGAAGCGCCTGTGCTCTGGAATTGCAGCCGTGCGAGACGTGCATAAAGGCCGTTCCTGGCGATCAGCTCATCATGCTTGCCGATTTCAGCGACGCGACCGTCCTCAAGCGCTACGATGCGATCCGCGTCACGCACGGTGGAGAGGCGGTGCGCGATGACGAGCACTGTCCGCCCCACCGAGAGGCGCTTGAGCGCCTCTTGCACCTTGGCTTCGCTTTCAGCGTCCAGCGCGCTGGTGGCTTCATCGAGCAGAAGGATTGGGGCGTCGCGCAAAAAGGCGCGCGCCAAGGCGATGCGCTGGCGTTCGCCGCCGGAAAGGTTGCCGCCACGATCGCCGACCGGCGTGTCGTAGCCTTGCGGCAGGGCGGCGATGAAATCGTGCGCGGCGGCGGCGCGCGCGGCGGCCTCGATCTCGGCGTGCGTCGCGCCGGCGCGGCCAAGCGCGACGTTGGCGCGGATCGTGTCGTTGAAGAGCGCTGCTTCCTGCGAGACCAGTGCGATGTTGGCGCGCAGGCTGGCGATGGTGACATCGCGGATGTCCTGACCATCGATGCGCACGGCGCCGCCGGTGACGTCATAAAGGCGCGGCAGCAGATTGAAGATGGTGGATTTGCCGGCGCCCGAGGGGCCGACGAGGGCGATTGTTTCGCCGGGCGCGACGTCGAGGTTTACGTTTTCGATGGCGGGCGCGTCGCCGTAAGCGAAGCTTACGTCCTCGAACGTGACGCGCCCTTCCTTCACCGCGAGCGGCTTGGCGTCTGGGCGATCGTTGATCGTCGTGGGCTCGTCGAGCAGGCCGAAGATGCGCGTGAGCGCGGCGCGGGCTTCGTTGAGCACGGTGTTGAACTGGCCGATGGCGCGCGCCGCCGGGGTGGCGACACCGACGGCGCCGATCATGCCGATCAGATCGCCGATCGTCATCTCACCGGCCAGGATGCGCATGCCGGCCAGCGTCAGCACGCCCGCGAGCGCGAGGCCGCCGACGATTTCGAGCAGTGGCACCGTGCGGGCGCGATTGACGGCGAGTTTCGCTGCGATCTTGCGGCGCGCCTCGAAGGCGTCGCGCGCGCGCGCCGCTTCGTGATTTTCAAGCCCGTAGGTTTTGACAAAGCGCGCCGCGCCGAAACTTTCCGACAGCAGCGAGGTCAGCGCGCCGATCTGTACCTGGGCTGCCTGTGTCTGGCGGCGCGCGCGCTTGGCGATTGCTTGCAGCGGCCCCGCCGCGAGCGCAAAGGCGCCGGCGACGACCAAGGTGAGCACCCAGTCGAAGCTCAGCATCGAGATCAAGGCGCCGATCAGCGTCAGCGTATCGCGGATGCTGGTCTGCGCGCCTTTCACCAGCGCTTCGCTGACGATGTTGATGTCGTTGGTGAAGCGCGACACGAGCCGGCCCGGCTCTTCGCGCGCGTGGCGCGCGAAATCGACATGCATCAGCTTGCCGAACATCGCGTTCTGCAAATCGCGCAATACGTTGAGCGCGAGATTCTGCGTGAGGATGGCCTGGCCCCACATCGCCAGCGCGCGCACGAGCGTGGCGGCGAGCACCGCGATGGGCGCCAGCACCAGGATGTTGGGCGCGCGCGCGTCGAGGCCGTCGGTTGTGTATTTGAGGATCAGCGCGTACGAGACGCCGGCGGCGGCCACCAACGCAAGCACGGGCACGAGCAGGGCGATCGTGCCGGCGTAGCGCGAGACGTAATCGCGCCAGAGCCGCCCAAACAGCGAGGGCGATTTCATCGAGCGATCAAAGCTCGTTTTCGGGGTCGGCGCCCGGATCGAGCAGGCGGTGCGCGTGAATGATGAAATAGCGCATGCGCGCGTTATCGACGGTGCGTTGGGCGGCACCCTTCCAGGCGTCGTACGCGCCGCGATAATTCGGATAGGCGCCGACAAAATCGATGGCGCTGAGATCGATGAATTCGGGGCGATCCAAATCCTTCAGTTCGCCGCCAATAACCAAGTGCAAGAGCTGTGGTGTCTCGCTCATGATGCTCCATCCTTCCGCGGGCGCGGATCGGGTAATTTCGAGGTGCGCTCGATTAGCAAAGGGTGGAGCGCCGCGCCAGCGGCGGCGACGCCGGGCGCGCGCGGATCGGGCTGATTCAGCACAATTGGATCGCCCCAGAGGTCCGAGCAGGCGCCGCCGGCGGCTTCGATCAAAGCGAGCCCCGCGCTAATGTCCCATTCGTTCTTGGGGCCGAACAAGAGCGTGCCATCGCCGAGCCCCGCGGCCACCAATGACATGCGATAGGCGATGGATTGGCGCTCGATGATGTCCATCTTCGGCCAAGGCGTTGACCAGCGGCGGTCGGCGAAGCGCTTCTTTTGGCCGATCATGCGCATGCCTTCGACGCTGTCGCGCGTGGTGGTGTGAATGGCGCGGCCGTTCAAGGTGGCGCCGGCGCCGGGCGCGCCGAGGAAGAGTTCGTCGGTCATCGGATTATAGACGACGCCAGCGAAGGCGCGGCCTTCATCGCTGATGCCGATCGAGATCGTCCATTGCGGCACTTTGCCGATAAGCGCCGCGGTGCCGTCGATCGGATCGAGCGCGAACACGCGCGCCTTGCCGATGCGCTGGCGATGATCGTCGGGCGTTTCTTCCGAGAGCCAGCCATAATCGGGCCGCGCCGATCTGAGCCGCTCGGTCAGCAGATCGTTGACTGCGAAATCGATATTGGTGACGGGGCCAGCCTCGCCCTTCGAATGAATCTCAAGCGGCTTCGTCAGCAAGTCGCGGGCGAGACTTCCTGCTTCGCGCGCCGCCGCCTCGAGGAGCGCGAGATCAGGCGCCGCCGATTGCAAGATCGTCAACAATGATGCTGGGGATGTGAAGTGAGCCGCGATCATCGACATCGGCGCCGCAGCGCATGCGCGCGTACATGTCGAGCAGATTGCCGGCGACGGTGATTTCGCTGACGGGATGGGCGATCTCGCCGCTTTCGAACCAATAGCCCGAAAGTCCGACTGACCAATCGCCGGTGTTCATGTTGAGCGAAGGCGAGAACATCTCGGTGACGAGAAGGCCCTTGCCCGCGTCGCGCATCAGGCCGCTGAGATCGAGCGTACCCGGTGTGACGAAAAGGTTGGACGCGCCGATGCCGGGCGGGCCGCCATGGCCGGAGGTGGCGTGTCCGTTGGGCTCAAGGTCCAATTGGCGCGCCGCGGCTGAGTTGAGCAGCCAGCCGGTGATCACGCCATTGGCGACGAGATCGAGCGGCTTCACCGCGCCGCCTTCGCCATCGAACGCACGGCTGCTGAGGCCACGCTTCACGAATGGGTCTTCGTGGATCGTCAGCCATTCGGGGAAAACGCGCTTGCCGAGCTTGTCTTTCAGGAACGAAACGCCGCGCGTGATCGAACCGCCGGAAATGCCGGAAAGGAATGGTCCGAGGATGCGGCCGGCCAAGCGGTTCTCGAAAATCACCGGCGCTTTCTGGCTGGCGATCTTTTTCGCGCCGAGCCGGGCCGCGGCGCGCTCGCCCGCGGCTTTGCCGATGCTTTCGGGCGAGGGCAGGTCGGCGAAGAAGCGCTTGGTGCGCCATTCATAGTCGCGCTCCATGTCGTCGCCGCGTTCGGCGACGGGCTGGGCGCCCAGGCTGTACGAGGTGGCGCTCTCGGCGCCGAGGAAGCCGTCAGAGGTCGCGTACACGAATGTCGATACATCGTGCGATGCGCCGCCACCGCCGGAATTGGTGATATTCCGCACCTTCAGCGACGCGTCCTCGCAGACGCGCGCAAGCTCAAGCAATTGCTCGGGCGATGGCCGCGCCGTGTCGGCTTGATCGAGGTCGGGCAGCGCGCCGCTGGCGCGGTAGCGCTGATCGAGCAGGCCGCAGAATTTATCCTCAGGCGCGGCCTTGGCCATCGCCACGGTGCGCTCGGCCAAATCCTTCAGGCCTTTGCCGGAAAGATCGGTGGTGGAGGCGGAGGCTTGGCGCTTGCCTATAAGAGCCCGCAGCGCGACCGAACGGCCTTCCTCGCGCTCCATCCCTTCAAGCTGGCCCATGCGCACCTCGGCGGAGATGCTTTCGCGGGCGGCGAAGGAGGCCTCGGAGGCCTCGGCGCCGGCGGCGCGCGCGTAATCTATCAGGGCCGCCAGGGCGGTTTTGGAATCAGCGTCGAAAGCCATGCGCCCAACATGGGCGCTTCGGCAGGGGCGGGCAATCGCACGGTGACGGTAGCATGTTATTTAGAGCTGCTGGGCGAGCCCGGCATGAATGAGCCCGCCGCCGATCAGCAGATAGCTCAGCCAAGTCAGCACCATGCCGAACGTGCGGCCAAAGTTGAGGACGCCCATGTGCAGGCCCGCGCCGTGCAAAATTCTGCCGAGCGTCAAAGAAATTCCAGCGGCGTGCAGCAGCCAAAGCGGGCTTGCGGGGTCCATCAGCGCCAGCAAAACGATGCCGATCAGGCCGGCGGGGATGTATTCGGCCGCGTTGGCGTGGGCTCGGACGGCCCGGTTGAAATCGGCGTTGCCGCCGTCGCCCAACGTGATCTTGTGCCTGCGCCGGCCGGCCACCACTAGCACTGCCAGGACCAGTAGGATCAGAATATTCACGCCCGCGTAAAGCGCGGCGATCTCCAGGCGCAGCATCGGCGTCCTCCCTCTGATCTTGCTCTAGCCTTTGTCGGGATTTCCACAAACCCGCATTTCAACCTTTTGTTTTGCTTTCAGAAACCGCGTGTTCACCGCCTTTCGGCATAGTCACGACATACAAAATGCCTCGAAGGCAACGGGATGGGTGGTTTAGACGACGCCGAATTCATGAGCGTCGCTTGGGCGATGTTCGCGGCAATTGCCAGCTTGAGCTTGGCAATTGTCGCGATAGCCTTTGCCCGGCGTCCGGCGAACGAGGAGCACGGCGAATATTGTGCCGGCTACAACGCGCTCGCGCCGCTTCTCAATCGGTAACAAAAAAGCAAACGACCGCGCCGCGCGGGGTCGCTAAGCTTCACTGCTTCGTCGGTGGAGGTGAGCGACATGAAGTTCCGTGCGATCATTCTGGCTCTGGCTTTGGCCGCCTGCGGGCAGAGCAGCGAAGCGCCGGCGCCCGCCGCGCCAGCGAACGCGGCGCCCGATCCATTCGATCTCAACATCGAAATCGGCCGCTATGGCGTGATGCTGTCGCACGTCCACAATCTGACGTTCGAGCGCCCAGGCGCGGCCGAGGCCGAGCCCACCGAGCCGCGCGAACTCGCCCGCGCGCTGCGCGAGACGGCTTGGGAATATAATCTTGAGCGCTCGCGCCTGTGCGCGAAGGGGCTGTTCACGGATGTGGCGTGCGGGGCGGCCTATGAGCCTGTCTGGATTTCCGAAGCAGCGAATGTCGCGCCGACGCTTGAAGAAATCCAATCGCGCAGCACAGCGCTTGGCGAAGAGGTGATGCGCTTCTGGAACGCCGTCTGCGAAGACGCGCGCACGCGCGAAACCGATGAGCAGGCGAAGATGTATGTGTGCGCGATCGAATAGCTATTTGATCCGCCACACCGCCGCGCGCTTGATTTCGGCGTCTTCGAGCGCGCGTGTGACTGGAATGTCGTAGGCGGCGATTTGTTCGAGCTTGTCGCGCGGCAGATAGGTGCGGCCGGGATCGCCGATCAGCACGCGCTTGCCTGCGCTCTGCTGCGCGATGAGCCAGTCTAGCACGCGCGGCGCGAGATCGCGGTCATAAAAGAGGTCGCCGACGAGAATGACTTGCGCGTCGGTTGGCTGGCCGACCGGATCGGCGCCGCTCGTCTCCACGACAACGCCGTTGAGTTCGGCGTTCAGCACCGCCGCGTGCGACGCGAACGCATCGATGTCGATCGCCAGCGTGGACCTGGCGCCCGCCTTCATCGCCGCGATCGCCACAAGACCCGAGCCGGAGGCGACATCGAGCACGCTTTGCCCGCGCACGATCTCGGGATGATCCAACACAAAGCGCGCCAAGGCCTGCCCGCCCGCCCACGCGAACGCCCAGAAGGGCGGGGGTAGGCCCAGTTCGCCGAGTTGCTCTTCGGTGAGTTGCCAAAGGCTCACGGCGTCGTCGGCCAGATAAAGCTGAAGCTCCGGCACATGGCTCGGCGCAAGCACGCGCGTGTTTTCGCGGATGAAGGCTGGGATGTCGGAAATCATGAGCCAATAGTGAGTGGCGAATAGCGAATAGTGTGAAGCTGTCCAGCCCTATTCGCCATTCGCTATTTCGCTACTCTCTATCAAGCCGCCGCGAGCGCCGGCTGTGTCGTCGCTTCGCGCAGCACGCTGACATAGCCCGGCGCGATTTTCATGCGGGACCAATAGCCTTTGTTCATCAGCGCATCGTGCAGCGCTGGCAGGCGATAGCAGGGCACGTGCATGAAGACGTGGTGCTCGGCGTGATAATGCACCCAGAACGGCGCGATCAGCAGGCGCTCGATCGGATTGGCGAGCGTGGTGCGCGCGTGTGTGAATGGATCTTCCTGCGCGCGCACGCAGGCGTGCTCGGCGATGTTGCGCAAGCGCGTCACCAGCGGCAGCCACGTCGCCATCGGAACGATCCAGAGCGCGGGATAGGTCCACCAATAGCCGGCGAGCGCGAGCGCGCCGAACAGCAGCGCGTTGGTCAGCAGGAAATGCGCGGTTGTCGGATTGACGATCTCGCCCGGCTTGCGATTGCCGAACAATTGAGCGCCGCGCTGCTTTAGAAATGTCTGACCCGTGAGATCGCGAAGGATTTTGCGCCATAGCGAGCCGCGCGTGATCGGAAACGGCGCCGAAAGCGCAAGGTCGGGATCCTCCGGCTGCTCGGTGAAGCGGTGATGCCTCAAATGATAGGCGCGGTAAGATTCAAGGCGCCCGCCGACGGGCGCCGCGCAAAGCCATTCGCCGACCCAATCGTTGATCTTGGTGTTGGGATGCAGCGCGCCATGCGCGGCGTCGTGCATGAGAATGGCGAGGCCAAGCTGGCGCGCGCCGATCAGCATCACCGCGAGCAAATATGTCAGCGGATTGGGCCACATGACGAACATCGCGCCAGCGGCGATGATCAGCCCCCATGCGCACGCCACAAGCGCCAAGCCGCGCCACGACGATTTCGCGGAGACGCGCGCCCATTCCTCGGGCGAGAACACGTCTTTGGGATCGATGCGCGCAACGGCTGGCATGGCTCTCGTCTAGCGCAAAAGCTTTCCGATTTCACATCACAACATGAGCGCGCCGCGCGTTGTGCGGTGCGAAATGCAGCGCTTTACGTAGCGGGCGGCGGTTCCGGGAACGCGAAGACGCGCTTCAAGCCGGCTTCGCCGATCTTTGAAAATTCGAGCACGCGGCTGCCGCGCTTTTGCGTGGCCCAGCCGCGATAGAAGACTTGATCGAGGATGGCCGCGCCCAGCGCGCCCGCGAGATGGTGGCGGCGTACGCTCCAATCGAGGCAGGCGCGGCAGAGCGGGCGTGCGCCGGCTTCGATCTCGCTGATATCGACGCCAAAGGTTTGCACCTTGATGCGGCCGAGCTTGGTCAGCGCGTAGGTATTTTCGGGGCCGGGGTTCATCCATTTGTTGTGCAGGAATGCATCGAACAGCGCGACGCCGAGATCGCCTGCGAGGTGATCGTAGCAGATGCGCGCACGGCGCAGCGCGGGCTCCTTTGGGCCCGGGCGCGCGCGCAGCGCCTTCGCGCGCGCGGCGACGCCCATCAATGTTTCGAGCAAGCCGGCGACGTCGGCGTTGGCGAGCCGATAATAGCGATGCCGGCCTTGCGCCTCGACCGCGACCAAACCGCCATCGACCAATTTGCCCAGATGCGAACTGGCGGTTTGCTTCGAGACGCCGGCTTCAAGCGCGAGTTCGCTCGCCGTCAGCGCCGCGCCGTTCAACAGCGCGGTCAACATATTGGCGCGGGCAGGATCGCCGACCATGGCGGCGATGGCCGCGATATTGGGGCCGTCACGCATGGTTCGACCGTAATCGAACCATGCAGGCGGTGCAATCCGCTATCTCTGGGGGCTGGAGGTCCGACATGCTGACATGCTGTATTCGTTACGAAATCGATCCGTTCAAGCGCGCGGAGTTTGAGCATTACGCTAGGATATGGGGCGAGGCGATCCCGCGCTGTGGGGGCGATCTGATCGGGTACTACGCGCCGCATGAAGGGTCGGCGACCTTGGCGTACGGTTTATACAACATAGAGAACTTGGCCGCGTACGAAGAGTATCGCGCGCGACTAGCCGCCGATCCGCTGGGCCGGGAGAATTATGAATTCGCCAAGCGCGAGCGCTTCATTTTGCGCGAGGATCGGACGTTTCTGAAATTGTGCTCGAAATGATCGCCGTGATCTTCGAGGTCGAGCCGGCGGATCATGACGCTTATTTCCGCATTGCCGGCGAGTTGCGGCCGCTGCTCGACGAGATCGACGGTTTTATCTCGATCGAGCGCTTTCAGAGTTTGAGCGACGAGGCGCGCGTGCTCTCGCTCTCGTTCTGGCGCGACGAGGAGGCGGTTGCGCAATGGCGCCAGCGCGAAGCCCACCGCGCCGCGCAAAATGCGGGCCGCGGCGGCGTGTTGCGCGACTATCGGCTGCGCGTAGCGCATGTGACGCGCGATTACGGGATGCGTGAGCGGGAGAAAGCGCCAGCTGACTCTCAGACGATTGACCACAATCCATCAGTCATTCCGGACACACGGCTTTGCCCGCCGTAGCTCGCAGAGCGAAGGCCGGAGCGCGATCCGGAACCAGGCGAGCGACATGCTGCCGGCCCTGGGTTAGGGTTGTTCGCGTGCCGCCAAGCCCCGGAATACCGGAGTGAAATAGGCTAGAGTTTCGATTGCTCCGGCGTTTGCGTATCCGCGACGCGCCATAGATGCCATGCGGCGGCGCTGCGCCAGGGCGCCCAGCGTTCGCCGTAGGCGCCTAATGTTTTCGGCGTGAATTCGCGCTTGTAGAGCTTCTCGGCGCCTTTGCGGACGCCAAGATCGTCGATCGGCAGCACGTCGGGGCGGCCGAGTGTGAAGATGAGATACATCTCCACCGTCCAGCGGCCGACGCCGCGCGCGGCGGTGAGGCGCTCGATGATCTCTTCGTTGTCGAGCCGTGAGAGCGCGCGCGATTGCGGGATGATGCCGTCGAGGCGCTTTTGCGCGATGTCTTTCAGTGCGGCGCTCTTCTGGCGCGAGAGCCCGGCGCTGCGCAGCAATTCGTCGGGTGCGTTGAGCAGATCTTTCGGATCGGGGTGATCCTTATCAGGGAAGAGCGCCAGCACGCGCGTATGAATCGTGTTCGCGGCTTTGCCGGAGAGCTGCTGGAACACGACCGAGCGCACCAAGGCGCGGTAGGGATCCTTGCTCTTTTCGAACTTGGTCGGGAACGCTTCGTGCGTGGGGATGACCTTGGCGAAGCGCTTGCACACTTGGGCGAGGTGCTTCTCCGCGTCGTTCATCTCACATCCCCAAAACCGGCCGCACTGTACGCCAGATGGGCTCAACAGAGAAGGCGAGCAAGATGGCTGTGCCGATGAGAGCGTTGCGCTTGAAGGCGGCGAGCGCTGTTTCCGGACTCTTATCGCTGACGCTTTGCAGCATCGGCCAGATCAGCAGCGCGCCAATGGCGCTCAGCGACAGGGCGACAATCAGACCAGCGCCGGCGACGACGCCGGCGGATGCCCAGAGCGCGAGCGCCGCGGCATAGAACACGGTCGTCCAGGTGCGCCATTTGTCGGCGAAGAGCCGCGCCGTGGAACGGACGCCGACGAGGGCGTCGTCTTCGCGGTCTTGCAGCGCATAGATTGTGTCGTAGCCAATGGTCCAGCAGATGCAGCCGGCGTAGAGCGCGACGGTCTCGTAAGCGATGCCGTCTGCTTCGTACGCCACCGCCGCGCCGCCGACGAGCGCGCCCCATGAAAACACAATGCCCAGCCACGCCTGCGGCCACCAGGTGATGCGCTTCATCAGCGGGTAGAGCGCGACCAACGGAATGGCGATGAGCGCCGCGATTTGCGCGAGCGTAGGCAGCGAGAGCAGCACGCCAAGGCCGACCAGGCATTGCGCCAACAGCCACGCCCATGCCGCTTTCAGCGACACCGCGCCCGATGGCAGCGGCCTGAGGCGCGTGCGCTCGACTTGGCGGTCAATGTCGCGATCGAGGATGTCGTTATAGGTGCAGCCGGCGCCGCGCATTGCGATTGCGCCTATCAGAAACAGCGCGGCGTATTTGAGATCATCGCCGAAGAAGCCGTAGCCGGTGCGCGCGACCGCAATGCCCATCCAGCATGGCAGCAGCAGGAGCTGCCAGCCGATCGGGCGATCGAGGCGTGAGAGCTGCGCAAACGGCTTCAACGACGCCGGCAATGCGTCGGTCCAATGTTGCTTCAGCGCATCGGCGGGTTTCAAATCGCTCATATTGGCGTCATGCGCGGCTGTTTTGCTTTACGCAAGGCGGCGCAATCGCTATGTGAGCTGCCTTCGCTTTGAGGAGCGCTTTATGAACACCCGCCTTCGCTAAATCGCGGCGCCGCGCACGGTCGCCGATGAGCTTCGCGGCAGCTTTGGCTGCTCCGGCTCGAAATCCCGGAATCCGAAAGCGGATGCTCCGCAATGGGTTTTTGGGGAAACCGTAGCGCAAAGTCGTGCGGGTGTTCGCGCCTTCGGGTGTTTTGCTTCCAGCGCTTTGATCCCATCTTCAAGTTCGCGACGCCGCGTCCGCGCGGCTGCGATCTCTATTCGGTAATTCCATGAGCGATTCATACGATTTCGACGACGAGAAGGACGGCGGCGCGCGCAAAGCCACATTCGCGCAAGTGGCCGCTTTCATGTGGAAACATTGGTCGAGCCAGCCGGGGAAGCTGGCGATGGTGGGGCTGTTGTTCGGCCTCGCGATCGCGGCTGATCTGTCGATGCCGTTTGCGTCGAAGCATCTGGTCGATGCGCTGACGGCGGGGCCGACAGCGGCGGGGCGACAGGCGGCGGCGTGGGGCTATGGCGTGCTGGCGCTGCTGGCGTTCGCTTTCTACATGGCGCGCAACACCGGCGTGCGCTTCCACATTCCGTTCGCCTCCAAGAACATGGAGCGGATCGTCACCGACGGCTTCCGCGACGTGCAGCGTTTCTCGGCCGATTGGCACGCCGACAATTTCGCCGGCGCCACGGTGCGGCGCGTGTCGCGGGCGATGAATGCCTATGACGTGATCTCGGACACGTTGGTTTGGTTCATGATCCCAGCGATCGCGGTGCTGATCGGCGTGACCGTACTCACTTTCCTGCAATGGCCGGTGATTGGCGCGTTCACCGGCGGCACGATCCTGGTGTTCTTGGCGGTGGCGTATCTGTCGAGCCGCTTTTACGTGGCCGAGCCGCTGAAGCGCTACATCAAGGCGGACACCGCGATCGGCGCGGCGTTGGCGGATGCGGTTTCTTCAAACGCCACAGTGAAGGCGTTTGGCGCGGAAGCGCGTGAGCAGGCGCGTTTCGATGGCGTGGTGCGGATTTGGACCAAGGAAGCGAACGAGACCTGGTCGCGTTTCACCAATGCGTGGGTGATCCAGAACATTCTGCTCTGGGTTCTGCAAGTTGGCTTGTTGGGCTTGGTGTTGCTCGAATGGAGCGCCGGCCGCGCCACGGCGGGCGATGCGGTGTTTGCGATTACGTCGTTCCTGCTGGTGTCCGGCTATTTGCGGACGCTGGGCGAGAACGTGCAGAATCTGCAAAAGGGCATCGCCGACATCGAGGATGTCGTTGCGTACGCGCTGGAGCAGGCGGAGGTCGTGGATCGCGCGGGCGCGCAAACGTTCGCGGCGAAGGACGGCCATATCGCGTTCGAGCAAGTCTCATTCGGCTACAAGAAGGCGGCTGCTGCGCTCTACAGTGATTTCTCGCTGGAGATCGCCGCGGGCGAGACGGTGGCTTTGGTCGGGCCGACAGGTTCGGGCAAGTCGACGTTCGTGAAGCTGGTGCAGCGTCTCTATGACGTCGACGCGGGCGCGATCCGCATTGACGGGCAGGACGTGCGCGAGGTGACGCAGGCCAGCCTGCGTCAGAGCATAGCGCTCGTGCCGCAGGATCCGGCTTTGTTTCACCGCTCCTTGCGCGAAAACATCGCCTATGCGCGGCCCAACGCATCGCTGGAAGAGATCATCGACGCGGCCAAACGGGCGCGGGCGCATGATTTCATCGAGAAGCTGCCGCAAGCTTACGACACCGAAGTGGGCGAGCGCGGCGTGAAGCTCTCGGGCGGCGAACGTCAGCGTGTTGCGTTGGCGCGCGCGTTTCTCGCGAATGCGCCGATCCTGATCCTCGATGAAGCGACCTCATCGCTCGACGTGGCGACGGAGCGCGAGGTGCAGGCGGCGATGGCGGAGCTGAAGCAAGGGCGCACGACCATCGTCATCGCGCACCGCTTGAGCACGATCCGCGAAGCCGACCGCATCCTGGTGTTCAACGAAGGCCGCATCGTCGAGCAAGGCAAACACGCCGAACTGATCGCCGGGCGCGGCCTTTATGCGAAGCTCCACGCGATGAGCCGGGGCGACGTGCTGGCGGATGAGGCGGCTTAGCTCGGATCTTGGACCGCCGGCGCCCCGCCGGCGGTGCCGCATGCTACAAGCGCCAGTGTGCAGAGGAGAAGCGCCACTCGCTGGCGTTCGCCACCAGCTTTGCCTCGATGGGGTTGCCTTCGACATACGCGATTGTTGTAGCGAGGTGGTCGTCATCGCGCATGAAGCGATCGAAATATTCGCGTCGCCACAATCTGCCTTCGCGGGCGAGGTGGGCGTTGATCTCGTGCGAGGAAGATTTCCACACCTGAACGATATCGCCTAGCCGATGCCCTTCAATTTGCTCGGCAACGACGTGGACATGATTTGGCATGATGCACGACGCGATCAGGCGATAGCGCTCACCGTCTGACCGCAGCAGCTTCGCTTCAACAAATTCCGCGCAGATCGGATCGCGGAGAACGCAAGCCCCGTGACAGGCGTCCAACAACCTATCCGTATGAATTGCGGTTGGGCTTCTCGCGCCAGATGGGATGCTGTCGGCTAGGCCGAAGACAATGTGCTGAATTAGTCCTGCGGCGTCACAATGCGGGAGATAGCCGCGAGAGCGCCAGCCAAGATGTGGCTTGGGTTCCATCACTGGATAAACACCGCCGGCGAGGCGCCGGCGGTCCAAGAGGACGGAGCTTTACTCAATACGCGCACGCCTCGAACACGCGCCTTACGTCGCCGCCCCATTCGGTTTTGTAGCGTTCGATCAGGCGCTCGGCGGGGGTGACGCCGGTGGAGGCGATATCGTCCAACTCGGTCAGGAAGTGCGTTTCGTCCTGGCCGCTGGAATCGGTGATGCCGCGCGATTTCAAACCTTGGCGCGCAATGGCGAGCGTGGCTTGAGCGATGTCGCGGGCGCTGTTGCCGCGGATGGGTGCGCGCAGGCCGAGGAAAGGCACAGCGCGGCGGAGGCTCTCGCGGTCTTCCGCTGTCCAGCTCTTCACCAGCGACCACGCCGCTTCGAGTGCGGCGTCGTCATACATGAGGCCAGCCCAGAACGCGGGCAGCGCGCAGAGGCGCGACCAGGGGCCTGAATCCGCGCCGCGCATTTCGAGATACGTCTTCAAACGCACTTCGGGGAAAATCGTCGTCAGATGATCTTCCCAATCTTGCGCCGTGGGGCGCTCGCCGGGAAGGACCGGCATCTTGCCGTCCATGAAGGAGCGGAAGCTTTGCCCAGAGCAATCGATGTATTTGCCGTCGCGATAGACGAAATACATCGGCACTTCGAGCGCGTATTTGGCGTAGCGTTCAAAGCCCATACCGTCTTCGAACACGAAGGGCAGCATGCCGGTGCGATCGGGATCGGTGTCGCTCCAGATGTGGCCGCGATAGGAGAGGAAGCCGTTCAAGCGGCCTTCGGCGAATGGCGAGGCGGCGAACAGCGCCGTGGCGATCGGCTGCAGTGCGAGGCCAACGCGAAATTTCTTCACCATGTCGGCTTCGGACGCGAAGTCCAAATTGGTCTGCACCGTACACGAGCGAAACATCATCTGGCGGCCAAGACGGCCGACCTTCGCCATGTAGTCGCGCATGATCTTGTAGCGACCCTTCGGCATGATCGGGGTCTCTTCAAGCGACCAGATCGGCGAAAAGCCCATGCCGAGAAAGGCGATGCCAAGCTTGCCGGCGACATCGCGCAATTGCGCCAAGTGCGCGCCGGTTTCCGAACAGGTTTGGTGCAAGTGTTCGAGCGGCGCGCCAGAGAGTTCGAACTGGCCGCCCGGCTCAAGTGTGATCGACGCCATGCCTTGCTTCAGCGCGATCGTGTTCTCGCCTTCCTTGACGCGTTCCCAGCCGTAGGCGTCGGCGAGGCCGTTGAGCAGCGCGCCGATGCCGCGCTCGCCCTCATAGGGGACGGGCTCAAGACTATCCTTATAGAAGGCGAATTTCTCATGCTCGGTGCCGATGCGCCACGTGGCGCGATCGGGCTTGGGGCCTTTCTCCAAATGCGCGACGAGATCACGGAAGCCCGTCAGCACCGGCGAGTTTTGTTTTGCTTCGGCCAAGCGCTTCCTCCGGCGGCTTCGTGGCGGGCATGTGGAGCCTTTGTGGCGGTTCCGCAAGCGCCTACGCCTCGCGCCAGTCTCCCCAAGCCGATTGCACCACGCTTAACGCGGCGATGGCGGCGGTTTCGGCGCGCAATATCCGGGGCCCGAGCGACACGGGAATGACATGCGTCAAGGCGCGCAGCATGCGCCGCTCCTCCGGCGTGAAGCCGCCTTCGGGGCCGATAAGGACGGCGAGCTTGCATGGACCGCCGGCGTTGGCCGGCGGGACGCCGGCGGTCCATATGGAGAGCGCTTGAAGGAGGGGCGTCGCGTCGCCGGCCTCATCGGCATAGATCAGCGGCCGCGACGCATCCCAGCCGTCGAGCGCACGGGCAAGCGAGAGCGGTTCGCAAATCTCTGGGGCATCGAAGCGTTCGGTCTGCTCGGCCGCTTCGCGGGCGATGCTTTGCAAGCGATCGATACGCACGGTTTCGGCGATCGTGCGTTGCGTGATGATTGGGCGGATGCGGCGCACGCCGAGTTCGGCGGCTTTTTCCACGATGAGATCGGTGGCGTGTCGTTTCACGGGCGCAAAGAGAAGATCGAGATCAGGCGTCGCGCGCGCTTCGCGGAGCAGCGCCTCGATGCGCACGCTCATGCCGCGTTTGGTTTTCGTGCTGACGGTCGCGCGCCATTCGCCGTCGCGTGCATTGAACACGCGCAGGCCGTCGCCAGCATCCAAGCGCAGTACTGTGCCCACATGGCGCGCTTGGCCCTCGTCCAGCGCGATCTCGGCGCCGGCCTTAAGCGTTTGATCTATCAGGAGACGCGGATTGGCCATGCGCCCTTGTGGCGCCGCCGCGTACGCCTTCGCAAGCAATTCGCTTGACCGGGGCGCCGTCACGGGCGCTCATGCGCGCCGCCAATTCGGAGGGGATGCCATGGCGGAAACGGTGCTGGTCGGCGTCGGCGACGTGATCGAGGTGCAACTCACCTCGGAAACCGTCATGATCGAGGGCGCGCATGGCCGCCGCCAGGCGGAGCCGGGGCATATCACCAACCGCATGCGTCTGTTCGTGAAGCTCGTGGAGGGCCAGGAGCAGAAATTCGATTTCGAGGATACCGAACTCGGCGTACGCGAAACGCAGCGCGTGGCTGTCGTGCGCGGCAAGCTCAAAAAATGGCCCGAGCCGATGAACCTCATCCTCTTCAACCTTTCGAGCGGCGAGAGGGATTGCTTCGAGACCGGGCTCTTTCCCTATCTCAGCCGCAAGCCGTTCTTCGGCCCGTTGTGGAAAGCCGGCGCGCTCTCGCTCGGCGTCGTGCTGGTGTTCTGGTTCGTCAGTAATTTCATCGTCCGCAACGGCGAAGGCGGGATGAGTTCGACGTGGCTGGCGATCATGTTCGGATTTCTGACCTATCCGGTGTTCTGGTGGATTTGCGGCCTGTGGGATCGCCTCACCGAACGGGCGCGCTACAAAAACGCGCGCAAACGCTTCATTGCGGAAATGGAGGCGCGCGTGCGCGCCTATGCGCCGCAACAAGAGGCGCCGGCGGGCTGAACAGCGTTGAAGCCATTGCCGCGCGCCGCCTTCCGCGCGAAGCTCCGCGTATGACGCAAGCGCTGACCCACGCATTGCTGACGCCGCGATTGCGGCTGGAGCCGGTCACGCCCGCGCTGGCGGCCGCGGCGCGCGCCGGGCAAGCGGTGTTCGCCGACACGATCGGGGCGGAGGCGCCCAGCGAATGGTGCGCGGCCAGCCTTGGCCTCGTGGCGCGCTCGATCTCGCACGCCTGGGGCCCCGCGCCCGCGCCGACGCGCGTGGTGGCCATCCATCGCGATCTTGGCTCGATCGTCGGCGACGTGCGGTTTGAGCCTTCGCTTCGCGCGCCGCGCGAATTCGAGATCGGCTACGGCATCGCCCGCAGCCAGCGCCGCCTGGGCTACGCGACCGAAGCCACTGGCGCCGTGATCGATTGGCTGTTCGATAAGGCCGGCGCCGAAACCATCATTGCTGGGTGCGATCGGGACAATGTCGCCTCGGTGCGCACCTTGCGGCGCTTGGGGTTTTGGCTCGATTCAACCCCCAACCGCACCTTCTGGTGGATGATCACTCCGGAACTCCGTTCAGCGACGCAAGCTTGACGCAGAGCCCACAGCACGGCTTGTCTGTCGGCCAAGTAAGGGAGGGCGTCCGGGCAGGGCGCGCCTAGGGGATTGTAGATGACAGACCAAACCGCCGGCGCGGACGCCGACGAGAAGACCTTCATGGGCCATCCGCGTGGCCTGGTCACACTCTTCTTCACCGAGATGTGGGAGCGCTTTTCCTTCTACGGGATGCGCGCGCTGCTGGTGATCTATCTCACCCAGCACTTCCTGTTCTCCGATCACAAGGCGCAGGGCCTTTACGGCGCGTACGCAGCACTCGTGTATCTGATCCCCGTCATTGGCGGCGTGATTGCCGATCGCTTCCTCGGCTCGCGCAAGGCGGTGACGATCGGCGCGCTGTTCCTTGTGCTCGGCCACTTCGGCATGGCGTTCGAAGGCCGTGGCTCGGTGCAAGAGATCACGATCGCGGGCCAAACCTACGACATCATCTCGGAAGGCCGTGGCGAAGAGCGCGAACTCTTCCTCGTTGCGCCCGGCGAGGTCCGCTACCCAGTTACGTTCTCGGCTGAGGGTATGGCGGTCGAGGGGGCGGCGGACGCCTTCCCGGCGACGGTGCCGACGGCGGACTACGCGCTCTCCACGCGCCCGGATGTCATGAACCTTGGCGGGTTCTCGATCCCGTACGAGCAGATTCTGTATCTCTCGCTCGCCTTCATCATCATCGGCGTCGGCTTCTTGAAGGCCAACATCTCGACCACGGTCGGCGCGCTCTATCCGCCCGGCGATCCGCGTCGCGACGGCGGCTTCACCATCTTCTACATGGGCATCAATCTCGGCGCATTCCTCGCGACGCTGGCGTGCGGCTATCTCGGCCAAACCTATGGCTGGGCCTACGGCTTTGGCCTCGCCGGCATCGGCATGACGTTCGGCTTGATCCAATATCTGATGGGCCAAAAATGGCTGAAAGGTAAGGCCGAACCGCCGAAGCCGATCTCGGCCGGCTTTGAAGGCTTGTTCTGGATTCTCGGCCTCGTCGCTGTGATCCCGGCTTGGCTGCTGGTGCAACAAACCGAGCTGATGGAGCAGGCGCTGCCGATCCTGGTGCCGACGCTGTTCGTGCTGGTGCTCGGCTTCGCGCTGGCCGGCTTCAAGGGGCTTGAGCGCACGCAAATGCTGGCGGCGCTTGTCATGGTGTTCTTCAGCGTCATCTTTTGGATGCTGTTCGAGCAGGCGGGTTCGTCGCTCTCGTTGTTCGCCGAGCGCAACACCGACCTCACGGTCGTGCCCGGCGTGACCATGACGGCGGCGCAGACGCAAAGCTTCAATGCGGGCTTCATCGTGCTGTTGGCCCTGCCGTTCAGCGCCATGTGGGTCTGGCTGGCGAAGCGCAAGATGGAGCCGTCCACGCCGGTGAAGTTCGCGCTTGGCCTGATTCAAGTCGGTCTGGGCTTCTTCATCCTCGTTGCTGGCGCGCAATTCGCGGGCGACGATTTCCAAGTGCCGCTGATCTTCCTGGCGTTGCTCTATCTGCTGCACACGACCGGCGAACTCTTCCTCTCGCCAGTTGGTCTGTCGATGATCACCAAACTCTCGCCAGCGCGCGTTGTCGGCTTGATGATGGGCGTGTGGTTCTTGTCGTCATCGCTCGCGCACATTTTGGCGGCGATCATCGCGCAACAAACATCGTCCGAGACGGTCGCAGGACAAGTTGTTGATCTCGGTGGGCAGCTGCAAACCTACGTCGCGACGTTCACGCAGGTCGGTACCTGGGGCATCATCGCGGGCGTTCTGCTGCTGGTGATCTCACCCTTCCTCAAAAAGTGGATGGGCGACGTCCGTTAATCAAAAACGCAATAAAAACAACAGCTCGCCGGTCCGAGAAGGGCCGGCGAGTTTGTTTGGGCGAAAGTGAAGTCGAGGCGCCGTCAAGGCGTTGCGCCAAGATTTTTTTCCGGCTTGTGTGGGGAAGGACGGGGGCCTCGTGGCCGCCGTCCTGTCGTTAACCAAAAAGACACGATCGCCGCAATGCGGTGCGAGTCCGGCCCGGTTCGGCGCTTACAAGTGAGTCTCGGTCGCGCTCCCCCCGGCGACCGGTTGGAGGTGTTCATGTCCCGGCCGCGCACGACCCGCACCCGCAAGAAGCCAACCGAGGCTTCGGGGCAGGGATTGCGCCCGGAAGTCATGGACTTGCTGCTGGGCTATAGCTCCGACGATGGCAAGAAGGAGCCGATCGGCTTCGGCGCGCCGCGCGCCGCCGACCCAATCCTCGAAGGCCAGTCGCCCATTCTCTATGGCGAGGACCGGCATCTGGTTACCATCGCGCCTACCGGCGCCGGTAAGGGCCGGGGCGTCATCATCCCGAACCTGCTGCGCTTCGAAGGCTCGGTGATCGTCATCGACCCCAAGGGCGAGACCTGGCACGTCACCCATCGTCGCCGGAAGGAGATGGGCCAGGAGGTGCGCCTGCTCGACCCGTTCGGGGCCGTCTCCAAGAAAACCGATAGCCTGAACCCGTTCGACCTGTTCGATCGCCCCGGCGCGCTGCTGGACGCAGACGCCGAGATGCTCGCCTCGCTGCTGGCCGGCGATGTCGGCTTCCACAAGGAGCCCTTCTGGGACAATTGGGGCCGCTCGCTGATGTCGGGCGTGATCGCCGCCGTGGCCGAAACGGCCGGCAAGAGCGAACGCCATTTCGGCAAAGTGCGCGAAATCCTGATGAGCGACGACGCGGTGTATAACCTCGCCGCGCTGATCGAGAGCCACGACAATCTCAATCGCTTGTCGAAGCAGAATATCAGCTCGTTCCTGCCGATCACCGAGCAGACGCGTTCGGGCATCCTGTCGACGGCGCAATCCTATCTGAAGGTGGTGAACTCGGATTCGGCGCTGCGCTCGCTGTCGCGTTCGACGATCTCGCTCGATGCGGTGCGCAAGGGCGATCCGATGACGATCTATATCGTCATCCCGCCGGATAAGCTCGAAAGCCACGGCGCGCTGCTGCGGCTGTGGGTCGGCGCGCTGATGCTGACCGTAATGGGCCGCAAGCGCCGGCCGAAGCGGTCGACGCTCTTCCTGCTGGACGAGTGCGCGCAGCTCGGCGAATTCGGACCGCTGCGCCAATCCATGACGCTGCTGCGCGGCTATGGCCTGCAGGTGTGGCCGTTCTTCCAGGATTTGAGCCAGCTGCAGCGGCTCTATCCGAAAGATTGGCGCACCATCTTCAACAACGCTGGCGTGTTCCAGCTGTTCGGCGTCGCCAATCATCTGATGGCGAAGGAAAGCGCGGAACTGATCGGCGATATCGACGCCGACGTACTGCGCAAGATGGCGAAGGATCGCCAGGTCATCGCTGTCTCGAACGACAAAGCGATGAACGCGCGTCTGCCGGATTATTTGATGGATGCGCCGTTCGCCGGCCAGTTCGATCCGAACCCGATGTTTGAAGTGGATGCGCCGGGCGTCGCGAAACGCCGGACCCCGCGCAGCCGCTGACCAGTTGAGCCGCCGGCAACTGCCGGTTTATCGTAGCCATGCCCGGCGCCGGCGCAGAAGTGCGCGGCGAAGACTAGTGCAAGGCCGGCGGCTCAAACCAATCAGAACCGGCCGCTCAGCTCAACGATCAGCCAGGGCGCTTGCGCGAATTGGCGCTGGCGCAGGTCGCGGCGATTGAGAGGGCCGCGCCGATCGTCATTGTTCGGATCGCCGTCAGTGAGATCGCCGAAGAAGCGGCGCTCGCGGTTCACCCTGCCGTCGAACAAATTCGCCGCCCACGCGCGCAGCTTCATGTTGTTGGGCAGCGCCGTCGTCTCGACGAAGAGATCGATCCACGGGCCTTCCTCGTTGGTGTCCACCTCGTTGAAGCGATAGGCCTGGAACTCGCCTTCCTTCGACGCGCTGATGCCCCACGCGAAACGCAGATCGGGCAGATCCTGTCGGAATTCGATCTCGTAGCGTGACTCAGGTGAATAGGAGATCGTGCGCAGGCTGCCCGTCACCGGATCGGTGACCTCGCTGTCGCGCAGCATGCCTTCGATGGTGATGCGCCCGCCGGGAATGAAGCTGATCGGCGTGGAGAAATTGACGTCGAGGCGGGTCACTTCGCCATCGCCGATATTGCCCGGCGCATCGAAGCGGAAGAAATCATCGTTCGGATCGAGCGGGTCCTCATCCGGATTTGGCGCAACGATCGGCACGAGATCGGCGACGTCGCTGATCTGGTGATGCGAGAGCGTGACGCCGAGCGCGGCCTCGCCAAAGCGCAGATCGGCGCCCAATTCCGCGATCCAAGCCGTTTGTGGCACCAATTCAGGATTGCCGCCGGCGATAATATCGTCAGCGACCGCGGCCGCTGATGTGAAGTCACCGAAATCCAACTGGCCCACGTCGCGATAGATGCGCGCGCGCACCTGGTTGTTGGCGCCGAATGTGCGCGAGAGCTGCACCGAGGGCTTCCAGTAGGAGAGCTCGACCGTATTGTTGGTGTCGCCGCTGAAGGTCAGCGTCGATGTTTCCCAATTGAGCCGCGTTTCCAGCGCCCAATTCTCCGCCGGACGCCAAGTGTGCGAGCCGAAGATTTCGGCGCGCTCTTCCTCGACGAGCACGTTCGAATTCGGCAGATCGATTTCGCCGCCGTCCTCGGCATAGACCAGTTGCTGGTCGAGCGAGTTGAACGCGCCCTCGGCGCCGAACTCTATGCGGTGGCGTTCGCCCAGCGAGCGCGAAAGTGTGCCGCGCAGAATGGTCTCGCCGGTATCTTGGCCGACCTCCTGGAAATACGTGCCGACGAGATTGCCGGCATATTCGCCGGTCTCTTCGCTTTCATAGCGCGCGCGATTGATAAGGCCGATCAGCGCCATCGACCACGGGCCGAAATCGCGATCATAATTCAAGCCGAGTTCGCCGCTGCCGCTATGCTCTTCAAACACAGTAAGCAGATCGAAATCGGCGACGTCCGTGTCGTCGAAGAACAGAAAATCGTTGTCGGCGTGAAAGCGCCACCAATTGAGCTGGCTGGTGACGCTCATGCGCCCGCCGGCGAGCGGGAAGGCGAGATTGCCGTTGAGCGTGGCTTCGCGCATATCGCGCGGCGAGGGCGTTTCGGCGCGGCCGAGATAATTGTCGCCGCCGTCATAGAAGCGCCGCCAGCCCGGCAGGTCGCGATATTGCGAAAAGATCGAGCCGCCTACGCCCCATTCGACATTGCCGTTGCGGCCGCTGTACGACGCCTCGCCGCGCGGCGCGAACACATCGCGCGAGGTGCGCTCGAAGCCGACCTCCCAAACGCCGCTGCCGGCCGTCGCGGTGCGCACCACGTTCAACAATACGGCCTGGCCCGAAGCATCGCCGGCGACAGCCGCGCCGCGCAGCAATTCAAGCCGCACCACTTGGTTGGCCGGGATGCGCGAAAGGATGCCATCGACCGATTGGCTTTTCGTGCTGGGGCGCAAGCCATCGATCAGCAGATTGCCGACAGCGCCCGAGAAGCCGCGGCGGTCGTCGCCGCCATCGAGCGAAAAGCCCGGCGTTTGGCGCACCATGTCGAGCGCGGTCTGCGGATTGTATTGCGCGAAGAACGCCGCGTCGTAGGCGACACGATCCGACGCATTCTGGACCGGATTCACCGCGCAGCTCGGCGTGGGCGCGCAATCGATTGTAGCCGGTGTTTCGGCGGGCGTCTGCGCGTAGGCGACACCCGTCAGCGCAAGCGCGGAAACCATCATACGGCCCAGCATTTTCTCTCCCCCTCCGTCGCCGTCTCCCGCGGCGCGCGGCTGCGTGTCATTGCGTGCCGCATGTTTCAGGATGATTGCAGCATGTTTCTTGGATGCTTCGGTGGGGGCTTTTTCTGGGCGGATAGCAGCGGCTTGCGACGAGGCGGCGGCGCGGCGCGACGAGTTCCAAACGAAAACGCCGCCGAGGCGTGACCTCGGCGGCGTTCGTATTTTCCGACAGGAAGAAGCTTACTTCTTCTTGCCGGCCGGCTTCTTCGCGGCGGTCTTCTTGCCCGCAGCCTTCGTCGCCGTTTTCTTCTTCGCAGCCATGTGTACCTCCCCAGACATTGGGATGAACAAATCTCTGCTTCGATTCTTAAATTTGTAAATCGGCCCTCTGAGCTACATGCCGCCGACAGTGAGCCCGGTGATGTAAAGCGTGGGCTGGCCGACGCCGACAGGCACGCTCTGCCCACCCTTGCCGCACGTGCCCACGCCTTCATCGAGTTTGAGATCGTTGCCGATCATCGTCACGCGCGTGAGCGCGCTCGGGCCATCGCCAATCAAGGTCGCGCCTTTGATCGGGTATTTGATCTTCCCGTCTTCGACGTAATACGCCTCGGTGCATTGGAAGACGAACTTGCCGGAGGTGATGTCGACCTGTCCGCCTCCGAAATTAACCGCGTAAACGCCGCGCTTCAGGCTTGCGAGAATTTCGCCGGGGTCCTTGTCGCCGGCGGTCATGAAGGTGTTGGTCATGCGCGGCATCGGCCGGTGCGCGTAGCTTTCGCGACGGCCCGAACCGGTCGGCGCGACGCCGGTGAGGCGCGCGTTCATGCGATCCTGCAGATAGCCTTTGAGGATGCCGTCCTCGATCAGCACGGTGCGCTGTGTCGGCGTGCCTTCGTCGTCGATGGTGAGCGAGCCGCGCCGATTTTCGATCGTGCCGTCATCCACAACTGTAACGCCGGGCGCGGCGACCCGTTGGCCGACCATGCCGGAAAACGCGCTTGTGCCCTTGCGGTTGAAATCGCCTTCGAGCCCGTGGCCGACCGCTTCGTGCAGCAGCACGCCCGGCCAGCCGGGGCCCAGCACCACATCCATCTCGCCAGACGGCGCGGCTTCAGCGTCGAGATTCACCAGCGCGATGCGCAGCGCTTCGTCGGCGAGCGCCTTCCAACGCGCGGGGGAGGTGAACACCTCATAAGGTTCGCGGCCGCCCGCGCCGGCCGAGCCGCTTTCGCGGCGGCCATCGCGCTCGACTGTCACCGACACGTTCACGCGCACCAGGGGGCGGTGGTCGGTGAGCTTCGCGCCATCCGGGCGCAGAATGGTCAGGCCGCGCCGCGCGCCGGCCAAAGTCGCCGCCACTTGCACCACGCGCGGATCGCGCGCCCGGCAATAGGCGTCGATCTCGGCCAGCAGCGCGGTCTTGTCGGTGAAGAGCGGGGATTCGATGGGGTCGAAATCGGCATAGAGCTGCCGGTTCACCTTCGCGGGGCTCACGTCGAGCGTGCCGGTGTGGCCGAGCTTCACGGCGGCGGCGGCCTCGGCGGCGCGGGCCACCGCATCTGTTTCCAGCACGCTGGCGTGGCCATAGCCGGCGCGCTCGCCAGCCACCACGCGCAGGCCGAAGCCCTTGGTGGCGTCGAACGAGGCGGATTTCAGCCGGCCGTCATCCCAATAGAAGCTCTCGGTGCGGCTATCTTCGACGAAGAGCTCGCCGTCATCGGCGCCGCGCGTTGCGTCCAAGAGAATTTGGCCGGCGGCGTCCCAATCCATCTCGGCGGCTTGCTCAGCGGCTTGGGTCAGTCCGTCGGCCATATCGAATCCTTTTGCTGATCAGCTTCAAATATAGGGCAAATCCCCTGGCCCGCGAGGGCAGGGTGTGCACGCCTCGGAGGGAGCGCTTCCCCGGCTTGTATTTGCTTGTATTTGAAGGTGGGAGCGCGGCGCTCCGCGCGCTCCAGCGTCCAGGGATTTGTGCTCAAGAAGGCGAGGGCGCCTATGGCGTCGGCTCGTTCAGCGCCGTGGCCAGCGCGTCGCGCCGGCTCCGGGCGAAGCGGGCCAATTCCGCACTGGCGGGCCCCCAATCGGGCTGGATTTCGAGGGCGGTCGAATAATCTTCGTACGCGCCCCGAATATCGCCCAAGGCTTCCCTGGCGGCGCCTCGGTTAAAATACGCCTTGTGTGGCTCGCGCACGCCCAGGCCCAAGGCCTCGGTGATCGCCGCGATGGCGGGGCCGAACTGGCGCATTTGCACCAGCACCGCGCCCCGGTTCAGGTGCGCTTCGGCCTGGCGGCGATCGAGGCGGATCACCTCGTCAAAATCCAGCAGGGCGGATTCGCTCTCGCCGCGCCGCATGTGCGTGACGCCGCGATTGATCAGCAATTGGAGCTGCGTTTGGCGATCCAGGCGGCGGTAATTGAGCGCCCGCGTGCACTCCTCGACGGTGGCGTCGGAGGAATCGCCGGCGACCACGGATTCAGAACAGCGACGGATATTGGCGTCGGATCCGATCGTGGTGACGGCGCGCGGATCTTGGCCCCATGCTGTTGCGACAGCGAAAGGAAGCGCGGCCATGATCGCGGCGACCACGAGGTCGCGCTGAATCCGGTCAGAGAAGCGCCTTGGAAGCCAAGCGCGGCTCATGCTAGCACCCCACCCGGTTGGTGACTTACAGAACGGCAAGGCGCGGTCGAATGCCGCGCCCGCGGACTATAGGCGTGGGCCGAGGCTCGCGCCATACGGAAGCTGAATCTTGAGGAGGCGAGTGCGTGAAGCGAGGGGCTTTGTTCGCGGCGGCAACTGCGTTGAGCGCGTTGTTCGCGCATGGCTCGGCATCTGCGGCCATCATGGGGCAGCCGACGCCGGAAGGCGTGAACCTGCAGCCCGCGGCGACGCAAGTGATGAGCGAGATTCATGCGTTTCATGATTTCCTGCTGTCGATCATTGTTGTCATTTCAGTGTTCGTGCTGGCGCTCTTGCTGTGG
This sequence comes from Caulobacterales bacterium, assembly GCA_017303355.1. Classification (GTDB taxonomy): domain Bacteria; phylum Pseudomonadota; class Alphaproteobacteria; order Caulobacterales; family Aquidulcibacteraceae; genus Vitreimonas. The sequence continues at coordinate 228,513 of JAFLCU010000004.1, forward strand.
GTGATGGTGCGCTACAACCGCCGCACCAATCCCACGCCGCGCAAGTTTACGCATAACATATTGGTCGAAGTGATCTGGACGGTGGTGCCGGTTCTGATCCTCGTGGCCATCGCGTGGAAATCGTTCCCGCTGATCTACACACAAGAACGCGTTCCGGAAGCTGAACTGACGCTGAAGGTTACGGGCAATTCCTGGTTCTGGAATCTGGAGTATCCGGATCAAGGCGTCACCATCGCCGCGAACCTGCTGCCGGAAGATGAGGCGCGCGGCCAAGGTCGCCCCTATCTGCTCGCCACCACCGAGCCGCTGCTCGTGCCGGTGGATACAGTCGTTCGCGTGCTCGTCACCTCGAACGATGTGATCCACGCGTTCGCGATCCCGGCTTTCGGCGTCAAGGAAGACGCCATCCAGGGTCGCGTGAACGAAACCTGGTTCGAGGTCGATTCAACGCTGATCGAGCCGGGCACGACCGTCTATGGCCAATGCTCGGAATTGTGCGGCCTCAATCACGCCTACATGCCGATCGAAATCCGCGTGGTGACGCGCGAGGAATTCAATCAATGGATCACGGCGCAAGGCGGCGCGATCGCGACGGCGGAAACGCCCGCCGCGCCCGCGGCTGAAGAAGCCCCCGCCACCACGACCGAGCCGGCGACGCCGGCCGCGACGCCCACGCGCTAAGAGCATCGGAGAGCAAACTTATGACGCACGAAGCTGCTCACGCCGCTGATCACCACGACGATCACCGCCCGAGCCTCTGGAGTTGGAAGCGCTGGGTCTATTCGACCAACCATAAGGACATCGGCACGATGTACCTTATCTTCGCGATTTTCGCGGGATTGATCGGCGGCGCGCTCTCAGGCCTCATCCGCTGGGAATTGGCCGAGCCGGGCGTGGGCGTGCTCACGCAATTGCCGTGGATCGCCGATGTCGACGCGGCCAAGCATTATTACAATTCGATCGTGACCTATCACGGCCTGATCATGATCTTCTTCATGGTCATGCCGGCGATGATCGGCGGCTTCGGCAATTGGTTCGTGCCGCTGATGATCGGCGCGCCGGACATGGCCTTCCCGCGCATGAACAATATCTCGTTCTGGCTCTTGCCGGCGTCGTTCACGCTGGCCGTCATCTCGATGATCGTGCCGGGCAACGGCGCCTATCCGGGCTTCGGTGGGGGATGGACGCTCTATGCGCCGCTCTCCACCTCGCCGACGCACCACAGCGGCTCGTCCATGGACCTGCTGATCCTGTCGCTGCACATCGCCGGCGCCAGCTCGATCCTGGGCGCGGTGAATTTCATCACCACCATTTTCAACATGCGCGCGCCCGGCATGACCATGCACCGCATGCCGTTGTTCGCGTGGTCGGTGTTGGTGACGGCATGGCTTCTCGTGCTTTCGCTGCCGGTTCTAGCCGGCGCGCTGACGATGCTTTTGACCGACCGCAATTTCGGCACGCAATTTTTCCAGGCGGCCGGCGGCGGCGATCCGGTCATGTACCAGCACTTGTTCTGGTTCTTCGGCCACCCCGAAGTGTACATCCTGATCCTGCCGGGCTTCGGCATGATCTCGCAGATCGTCTCGACGTTCTCGAAGAAGCCGGTGTTCGGGTATCTCGGCATGGCCTACGCCATGGTGGCGATCGGCGTGATCGGCTTCCTCGTGTGGGCGCACCACATGTACACGGTCGGCATGGGCCTTGATCTCGAAGCCTATTTCATCGCCGCCACGATGGTCATCGCGGTGCCCACGGGCATCAAGATTTTCTCGTGGATCGCCACCATGTGGGGCGGTTCGATTACCTTCAAGGTGCCGATGCTCTGGGCGATGGGTTTCATCTTCCTGTTCACGGTCGGCGGCGTCACCGGCGTCGTGCTGGCGAACTCGGGCATCGATACGGCGCTGCACGACACGTATTACGTGGTCGCGCACTTCCACTACGTGCTCTCGCTCGGCGCCGTGTTCGCGATCTTCGCGGGCTTCTACTACTGGATCCCGAAGATGAGCGGCTATCGTTACAATGGCTTCCTCGGCGGTCTGCATTTCTGGGTCATGTTCATCGGCGTGAACATCGTCTTCTTCCCGCAGCACTTCTTGGGTCTGCAGGGGATGCCGCGCCGCTACATCGATTATCCGGAAGCGTTCACCTACTGGAACCACATCTCCTCGATTGGTTACGTGATCACCGCCGTCGGCGTGCTGATCTTCCTGATCACCGTCGCCGAGATGTTCATCGCGCGCCGCAAGGCGGGGGCGAACCCGTGGGGCGAAGGCGCGACCACGCTTGAGTGGACGCTCTCGTCGCCGCCGCCCTTCCACCAGTTCAATGAGCTGCCGGTGATCAAGCCGGATTCGCATCACTGAAACGAGGGCAGGCCGAGCCTTGGTTGATTTCAGCGCCTCACACCAGCGGACCTCTAGCGCGAGCGATTACGTCGCGCTGCTGAAGCCGCGCGTGATGAGCCTGGTCGTCTTCACGGGGCTCGTCGGCTATGTCGCCGCGCCCGGCGCCGGCGATTGGGTGCTGGGCTTCGCAGCGATCTTCGCGATCGCGGTGGCGGCCGGCGCGTCCGGTGCGCTCAACATGTGGTTCGATAGCGATATCGATCAGGTGATGACGCGCACGCGTACGCGGCCCATTCCCTCTGGCCGCGTCGATCGCGAGGAAGCCTTGATGCTGGGGCTCACGCTCTCGGCGCTTTCGGTCGTCACCATGCAACTTGCGGCGGGCCTGCTGGCGGCGGGGCTGCTGGCATTCACGATCTTCTTCTACGCTGTCGTTTACACGATGTGGCTGAAGCGCTCGACGCCGCAGAACATCGTCATCGGCGGCTTGGCTGGCGCGCTGCCGCCGGCGATCGCATGGGCCGCCAAGACTGACTCGCTTACGCTCGAGCCCATGCTGCTGGTCGCCATCATCTTCTTCTGGACGCCGCCGCATTTCTGGGCGCTCTCGCTGCTGCAGAAGAACGATTACGCCGCCGCGAAAGTGCCGATGCTGCCCGTCACGCACGGGGCCAGGGCGACGCGCGTGCAGATTTTCGCGTATTCGCTGCTGCTGGCGCCGCTGGCGTTTGCACCGGTTTTCACCGGCCTTGGCGGGATGATCTACGCGATCGTCTCCGCGCTCGGCGGCGCGTTCTTCGTGTTCCTGGCGTTCCGCGTGCTGCGTTCGAACGCGGGCGAGGGCGTCGCCGTCGAGGATAAGCAGGCGCGCAATCTGTTCGCGTACTCGATCCTTTATCTCTTCGCGCTGTTCGCGGTGATCCTGGCTGAGCGAGGCTTCGCATGAGCGAGCCCGTGGTCCTGACGCCGGAAGAGCTGAAAGCCCGCAAGCGCCGCAATCTGTGGCTCGCGTGGTCGATCGTGGCGTTCGTGCTGCTCGTGTTCGCGGTCACGGTGTCGAAGATGCAGGCGCTGAGCCTGCTCGGGATCAGCCAATGACCGAGCGCCACAGCCAAAAGCGCATGGCGATCACGGCCGCGATCGTCAGCGGCGTCGTCGCCGGCATGACCGGCTTGGCGTTCGCCGCCGTGCCGCTCTACGACGCGTTCTGCAAGGTGACCGGTTTTGGCGGTACGACGCAGGAAGCGACGCGCGCGCCCGATCACGCACTGGAGCGGCGCATCGAGGTGCGCTTCGATTCCAACATCGCGCCCGATCTGCCAGTCGAGTTCGCGCCCTCGCAGATCAGCGAATCGCTGCGCATCGGCGAAACCGGCCTGGCGTTCTACCGCGTGCGCAATCTGTCGGAGCGAACCATCGTCGCGCGCGCCACCTACAACGTGACGCCACACGTCGCGGGGCAATATTTCGCGAAACTGGAATGTTTCTGCTTCCAGGATCGCACCTTGGCGCCGGGCGAAGAGGCCGAGCTGCCGGTGGTGTTTTTCGTGGATCCGGAATTGGTTTCCGATCCGGACACGACAGGGATCAACACCTTGACCCTGTCTTATACGTTCTTCCGCTCGACGGCAGCGCCGACGGGCTGAGGGTTGGGCAAATTGCCGAAGCGGGCTAAATGCTTGCGGTGACGAGGGATCAAATGGCGCACGGCGAAGTCAAACACGACTACCACTTGGTGAACCCGAGCCCGTGGCCGTTCACGGCCTCGGTTGGCGCGCTGATCGCGGCCATCGGCGCGGTGGTGCTGATGAGGGGCCTGTCGACCAACGAGGCCGATTTCTTCTTCGGCAAGGGCCATTGGACGCTCTTCGCCCTCGGCATGGGGATCATCATCCTCACCTGCATCGGCTGGTGGAGCGATGTGATCAAGGAAAGCCGCCAGGGTGATCACACGCCGGTGGTCGATATCGGCCTTCGCTACGGCATGATCCTCTTCATCGCGTCCGAAGTGATGTTCTTCGTGGCGTGGTTCTGGGCCTTCTTCGAACTCGCGATCTATCATGGCCATCGCGCCGATTGGGTCGTGCCGACCTGGGATCCGGAAACGGCCGCGGCTTGGGCCAATTGGCCGCCGCCGCACGTCGAAACCTTCGATCCGTTCCATCTGCCGCTGATCAACACGCTGATCCTGCTGCTCTCGGGCACGACCGTGACCTGGGCGCACCACGCGTTGCAGCAAGGCGACCGCAAGGGCGCGCGCCTGGGCCTCATCCTCACCGTGTTGCTCGGCGTCATCTTCAGCTACGTGCAATTCGCGGTCGAATATCCGGAAGCGGGCTTCGCCTTCGGCAACCAGGGCGATGTGACGAACGCCACCGTTTATGGCGCGTCCTTCTTCATGGCGACCGGCTTCCACGGCTTCCACGTCGTGATAGGCACGATCTTCCTGTTCGTGTGCCTGCTGCGCCTGATGGCCGGCCAGTTCACGCCGCAGAAGCATTTCGGTCTCGAAGCCGCGGCTTGGTATTGGCACTTCGTGGACGTGGTGTGGCTCTTCCTCTTCACCTTCGTTTACGTGATGCCGTACCTGACGATGCAGAATTGAATGGGACCGCATTGAACGCGCACTTCGCCATTCCGGGGCTCGCGCAGCGAAAACCCGGAACCCAGGGGCCGACGTTCCGCCTTTTGTCCCTGGGTTCCGGATCGCGCTCCGCGCGTTCGGAATGACGAGCGGGAATGGGCGCGTGCCAGGCGCTCCGCTAAACCCCTTTGTCACGGGCGTTCGCTGTCGTTGCCCCCAATGCGGCGACGGCAAGCTCTTCAACGGCTATCTGCGCTTTCGTGATGCGTGCGCCGCGTGCGGTGCGGATTTCAAGGCCGCTGACGCGGGCGATGGGCCCGCGGTGTTCGTCATCCTGATCGTCGGCGCGATCGTCGCGCCGCTTCTTATTATCCTGCAATTCGGGCTTGAGCTTCCGGGCTGGCTTGCGCTCGCCATCACCATGGTCGCCGCCGTGGTGCTGTGCCTGGCGCTGTTGCCGCCGTTTAAGTCGCTTCTGTTCGCGTTCCAGTGGAAGCACAAAGCGCGCGAAGCCACCCACGAAGACGTCGCATGATCCAGTTCCGTCCCCTTTGGCTAATGACGCTGTTTTCCGTCATCGCGCTGGCCGTGCTTGTGTCGCTTGGGCGCTGGCAGTGGGAAAAGTACGACGAGAAAACCGCCGCCGCCGAAGAGCCGGTCGCGGAGATGACGATCGCCAATTACATGCCCGTGCAAAGCGGCGTGCAATTCGTCTATGGCTTCCGCCCCGATACGCGCGAAGCAGGGTGGCGCGTGTTCGCGCCCGTTCAGTACGGCGACACGACCGTGTTCGTTGATTCCGATTTCATCGCGGTGGTGGAGCCGCCTGATCCCGATGAGGTGCGTTTTCCCGCCTCGCTCAGTTTCGGCGCGCCCATCACCGGCGCATCAATCCGGCCCGAGCCGCCCGCGCCGTTGACCGCCGCGCCGCAGCCATTGCGCCGCCTCTGGTTCGCGATCGACCTGCCAGCCATGGGCCGTAACGCCGGAGTGGAAAACGTCGCCGATTATTATATCGCCGGCGCCTATGTCGGCGCCGATGGCCGCGCCACGTCGAACCCGTTCGCGCTCGCCCCAGGGGCCGACGCGCTGCCGCCGGCGCGCCACCTGGGCTACGCGCTCACCTGGTATGGGCTCGCGGCGGTTCTGCTGGTGATCTACTTTGCCTACCATATGAGCGTCGGGCGGCTGAATTTCTCGGCCCCGCGCCCGCGCCAAGACTGATGCGATACATCTCCACCCGAGGCCAAGCGCCGGCCGTTTCCTTCATCGACGCCGTCCTCGCCGGCATGGCGCCCGACGGCGGCCTCTACGTGCCGGAAAGCTGGCCAGCGCTCGGCGCTTGGGTGCGAGAAGCAGGCATAAGAGAATATGCCAGCGTTGCGTCTGTTGTGTTGCAGGCTTTTGCCGGCGCCGATCTGACACCCAAAGAGCTTCATACGATCTCGACGCGCGCATACGGCGCGGACTCACGCTTCGACACGCCGGCGGTGACGCCGCTGATACAACTAGGCGCCAACCATTGGCTGCTTGACCTCGCGCGTGGTCCGTCGCTGGCATTCAAAGATATCGCGATGCAGCTGATCGCGCCGCTCTACGATTGCGCGCTTGAGCGACATGACCGCCGTCTAACGGTGGTCTGCGCGACCTCCGGCGACACGGGCGGCGCGGCGGTCGAGGCGCTCAAACGAAGCGATCGTGTCGATCTCTTTGTGCTTCTGCCCAAAGGGCGTGTCTCCGAGGTGCAGCGGCGATTCATGACCGCGAGCGGGGGACAAAATGTCTATGCCGTGGAAGTCGCTGGCGATTTCGATGATTGCCAAGCGATTGTGAAATCGCTGTTCGCGGATCGGACTTTCGCCGCCAACGCTCAGCTGTCTGGTGTCAACTCGATCAACTGGGCGCGCATTGTCGCGCAAAGCGTCTATTTTCTACGCACCGCGTCGGCTCTTTGTGGCCCCGGCGCCGTGGACTTTGTGGTTCCCAGCGGAAATTTCGGTGATGCTTTCGCGGGCCACGTCGCAAAGCAAATTGGAGCTCAAATCGGGCGCATTGGATTGGCGACCAATGCCAACGATATACTGCCGCGTACGCTGCAGACTGGCCGATACGAGCGCGCAGCGCGCTCGCACGCGACGTTGTCTCCCGCTATGGACATTCAGGTCGCGAGCAATTTCGAGCGCTTGGTGTTCGAGGCGACCGGCCGAGATGGCTCGACTACAGCATCGCTCTTCCAATCTTTGTCTCAATCCGGTGGATTTGACGTGCCGGATGCGGCGCTGGCCATTATGCGCCGCGAGTTTGCCGGCGTTGCTTCAAGTGACGAACGCACGGCGCAAGTCATCGCGGAAATCCACGCTGAGTACGGAGCCTTGATTTGCCCGCACACTGCGGTGGGATTCGCATCGTTCGGCGACGAGCCGGCCTGGTTTGATCATCCGACCGTTTTCCTCGCCACCGCGCACCCCGCCAAATTCCCCGAGACGGTCGAAGCCGCCACCGGCGTGAAACCATCTTTGCCCGCGCATTGCGCCGATCTTTTTGACCGCGCCGAACGCATCGACACGCTGCCCAACGACACCGAAGCGGTGAAGCGCTTCATCCAGGAGCGATCGCGCGCATGGAGCTGATTGCTTTCTTGGACCGCCGGCGTCCCCGCCGGCATGCGGTCGTTCAAACGCCGCGCAATTTGAATATTGAAAAAGAGTCGCCGGCGGGGACGCCGGCGGTCCAAGTATGACTGAGCTAGAACTCTATCGTCTGCCCAACGGCGTGCGCGTCGCGCTCGATCCGATGCCCGGCCTGGGCACTGCCGCGCTCGGCGTGTGGCAGCGCGTTGGCGCGCGCTGGGAGCCGGCCGAGCATAACGGCATCGCGCATCTCTTCGAGCACATGGCGTTCAAGGGCGCCGGCGATCGCGATGCGCGCCAATTCGCCGAAGCGATGGAGAATGTCGGCGGCGCCATGAACGCTGGCACTGGCTATGAGCGCACCTCATATTACGCCCGCGTCGTCGCCGAGCACGCGCCGTTCGCGCTCGATATGATCGCCGACATCCTGTTCGCGCCGCACTGGGCGCCGGATGATCTTGAGAAAGAGAAGGACGTCGTCGCGCAGGAGCGGGGCGAAGCCTTCGATGCGCCGGACGATCGCGTGTTTGAGCTGCATCAAGCCGTGCTCTATCCAAACCAGCCGCTCGGCCGGCCGATCCTGGGTGAAGCCGAGACGCTGAAAAACGTCAGCGTGGAAACGCTCCACGCCTTCGCCGATGCGCACATGACGCCCGATCGCGTCGTCATCTCGATCGCCGGCGCCTTCGACCGCGCCGCGTTTCTCGAAACCGCCGCGCGCCGCTTCGGCCATCTGAAGAGCAGGGCCGCACCCGAGCGCGCGGCCGCGTTCGCCGCGGCCGGTCAAGTCAGCGAAACCCGCAAGCTTGAGCAAACGCATCTGGTGTTCTCGTGGCCCGCGCCGGAAATGGGTTCGGATCAGGCGTCGGCCGCGCGGCTCATGTCGGAAATATTCGGCGGCGGCATGTCTTCGCGGCTCTTCCAGGAGGTGCGCGAGACGCGCGGCCTCGTCTATGCGATCGATTCCTTCCTCGACACTTATGAGGATATTGGCCGCCTCAGCGTCTATGCGGGCTGCTCGGCCAAGAACGCGGCCACCGTCGCCGAGATCGTGCGCGCGCAATTGGCGGTGATGGCCGATCACGGGCCGACCGAAGCGGAATTGCACCGCGCCAAAGCCGTGGCGCGCGCGCAAATGCTGATGGGGCTTGAGGCGCCGTCCGCGCGCGCCGAAGCGCGGGTGGGGCAGGTCTTCCTGCGCGACCGCCTGATCTCGTTCGATGAAATCCGCGCAAGACTGGAAGCGGTGACGGTCGAGGACGTCCAGGCCATCGCCCGCGCCGCGCTCGCGGGCCCCGCCTGCGTGGCTGCAATTGGCCCGAAGGCGGGGCATGGCGCCCTCGGCGCCTTTCAGGCACAATCGTAACCAATGGTTCTGATGCGGAAAGACAGCGACGGCCTGCGTCGCATCGATGGCGAGGGCGTCTATCTGCGCGCGCCCGACGCACGCGATTTTTCTGATTGGTCCCAGGTCCGCGAAGCCAGCCGCAATTTCTTGACGCCCTGGGAGCCGACTTGGGCGCAGGATGAAACCTCGCGCGGCTCATTCCGCTACAAATTGCGCCGCTATACCGAGGATGCGCGCGACGACAAAGCGTATGCGCTGTTCGTCTTCCGTGAGGAGGACGACGCGCTGGTCGGCGGCGTCACGCTCTCCAACATCCGCCGCGGCGTGGCGATGACGGCCTCGCTCGGCTATTGGGCGGGCGAGATGTACGCGGGCAAAGGCTACATCACCTCCGCCGTGCGCGCGGTGGTGCGCTATGCGTTCGAAGACCTCGATCTGCATCGTGTCGAGGCCGCCTGCCAGCCCGACAACATGGCTTCGCGCCGCGTGCTGGAAAAAGCCGGCTTTGCGCAAGAAGGCGTCGCGCGCGCCTATCTCAAGATCAACGGCGCCTGGCGCGATCACCTGCTGTTCGCGACCGTCAATCCGGCGGGTTAGGGGGCTAGGGCCTAGGGATTGGGGGCTGGGAAGCATGAAAATCGCCAGCTATCGGCAATTGGAGGTCTGGTCCAAGGCGATGCAACTCGCTGGCGCCATCTATCAAGCATCCGAACGCATGCCGAAGAAAGAAGAGTATCGGTTAACCTCGCAATTGGTGCGCGCAGCAGTTTCAATTCCTGCGAACATTGCTGAAGGGCACTCGCGTGCGTCGCGTAAGGAATATGCGCATTTCGTGAGCATTGCACGTGGATCGACAGCAGAGTTAGAGACCTTGTTGTTGCTTGCCCAGCAGGCCGGTTTTCTCGGTGACGAGATTGTCGACCCTCTGTTAGATTCCGCAGCTCAGGTGGGACGCATGCTGACACGCCTCCACGAACGCCTCCGAGCCCCCAGCACCTAATCCCCAAAACCTACAAAGCGTCCAATCCCACATCCAACGTTCGCGCCGAATGCGTCAGCGCGCCGATGCTGATCACGTCGACACCCGTTTCCGCCACCGCGAACACGTTCTCGATCGTGATGCCGCCCGAGGCTTCCAGCAACGTCTGGCCCTTGGCCATCTTCACGGCGCTGCGCAGATCGGCTTGCGTGAAATTATCGAGCAGGATGGCGCTGGGCGCATGCGGCAGCGCTTGTTTCAATTGATCCAGGGTATCGACCTCGATCTCGATGCAGGTGAGGTGCGCCGCCGCCGCACGAGCACGCTGCATCGCCAGCGCCACCGAGCCTGCGGCGGCGATGTGATTGTCCTTGATCAGCATCGCATCGTCCAAGCCGTAGCGGTGCGCGCCGCCGCCGCCGAGTTTCACCGCGCGCTTCTCCAGCGCGCGCATGCCAGGCGTCGTCTTCCGAGTGGACGCGATGATCACGCCCATGCCTTCCACCGCATCAACATACACGCGCGTCAGCGTGGCGATGCCAGAAAGGCGGCCGATGAAATTCAGCATCGTGCGCTCGGCCATCAGCACCGAACGCGCGGCGCCCTCGATATTCATGATCGTATCGCCGGCCTTCACGCGCGCGCCGTCGGGCGCTGCGATCTCGAACGCGATGTCTGGATCGATCATGAATCCGGCCAGGATCGCCGCATCCAAGCCCGCCACAATTCCAGCTTCACGCGCGCGCACCGCCCAGCGGCCCTGCGTCTCGGGATCGATCAGCGCGTCAGTCGTCACATCGCCGGCCGCGCCCAAATCCTCGGTCAGCGCCAGTTTGACGATCGGTTCGAGGATGACGTCAGGAAGCGGCGGCAGGAGCCGCGTCGCGGCGCGTGAGGAAGCTGCGGTGCGGTTTGTCGGCGGCATGGGGAAAATCGCTCCGGAAATGGCCGCCGCGGCTTTCGTTGCGGGCGAGCGCGGCGATGAGGATGAGGCGGGCGGCGAAAAGTGCGTTTGCGCGCCCATGAGTTTCGCAGAGCGCATCGACGCGGTCGAGTGCGTGCTTCAAGCCCGCCGCGTCGCGCACCACGCCAGCATGCGCCTGCATCAGCTGGCGCAATTCCGCGCGCGGCGCATCGGCCAGGATCGGCGGCGGCGCTGCCGGTTCGGGAGAGGAATGCATGGCGACGCCGTCGCCGCGCAGCGCCTCGGCGATGCGGTTGGCGAACACGACAGCCTCCAGCAGCGAATTGGAGGCGAGCCGGTTGGCGCCGTGCGCACCGGTCGACGCGCATTCGCCCACGGCCCATAGGCCCGGCAGCGTCGTGCGGCCCCAAACGTCGGTGACGACGCCCCCCATGTGATAATGCGCGGCGGGCGCGATCGGGATCAACTCTACGCGTGGATCGAGCCGCGCGCTCATGCAGGCGGCGAACACAGTCGGAAATGCTTCCGGGAAATGCGCGCCGACCGCCTTGCGTGCATCAAGGAAGGCGCCGCGCCCGCTCGCGCGCTCAAGATGGATCGCGCGCGCCACCACATCGCGCGGCGCGAGCTCATCCACGAAGCTCTGGCCTTCGCCATTGATCAGCTGCGCGCCCTCGCCCCGCAGAGCCTCTGTCGCCAACGGCGCCGGATCGCGGCCAATATCGATGGCGGTCGGGTGAAATTGCACGAATTCCGGATCGGCGATCAGCGCGCCCGCGCGCGCCGCCATCGCGAAGCCTTGGCCCATCGCTTCCGGTGGATTGGTGGTGACCGCGTAAAGTCCGCCCGAACCGCCAGTGGCGATGACGGTTTCATTGGCGACAAAGCTATGATCGCCATCGCACCACACGCCGCGCACGCGGCCGTTCGCATCCTGCAGCAACACGCGCGCGCGCATGTTCTCGACGATCTCGATGTAGGGCGCTGCGCGCGCGGCGGCGATCAGCGCGTCCATGATCGCCTTGCCGGCCAGATCGCCGGCGACCCGCACCACACGCGGCTTGGAGTGCGCTGCTTCCAGGCTCTGCGCGAGCTTGCCTTCGGGCGTGCGATCGAACGGCACGCCAAGCGCGATCAAATCCATCACCCGCGCCGGCCCTTCGCGCGCGATCAGCGCCGCGATCTCGGGATCGACTAAGCCGGCGCCGGCCGCAATCGTATCCTGCGCGTGCAGGTGCGGATCGTCTTCCGGCGAGAGCGCCGCCGCCAATCCACCTTGCGCCCACGCGGAGGAGGAGGCTTGGCCGAGCGGCGCCTGGCTCAACACAATCACGCGCCGCGGTGCGAGCTTCAGCGCAAGAAAGAGCCCCGCGAGCCCGGCGCCGACGATGAGGACGTTGTCGCTGCTCACGTTCAGCCGGTTAGACTACTTCCACCGCAGCCAGCGGCATGCCCGTCGCAAAAGCGCGCGGCTTTTCCTTCGGCAGCGCCAGCATGCGCTCGATCGCCAGCTTCGCGCGCACGCGCACGTCTTCCGGGATCGTCACCTCGGTCTTCATCTCGGCCAGCGAGTCATGGATCGCTTCGAGCGTGATGCGCTTCATGTGCGGGCAGAGATTGCACGGGCGGATGAAGTCCACGTCCGGCGCATTGGCCGCGACGTTGTCGCTCATCGAGCATTCGGTGAGCAGCACCACTTTGCCAGGACGCTTCTCTTCCACATACGCCTGCAGCGCCGCCGTCGAGCCAGCGTAATCCGCCGCCGCCATCACATCGGGCGGGCATTCCGGGTGCGCGAGCACGACGAGGCCCGGGTGCGCGGCGCGGAGTTCGCTGATGTCTTCGGCCGTAAAGCGCTCATGCACTTCGCAGCGGCCATGCCAGGCGATGATCTTGATGCCGGTCTGTGCGGCGACGTTCTTGGCCAGATATTCGTCGGGCAACAGGATCACGCGATCGACGCCCCATTCGCGCGCGGCCCATTCAACCACGGCGGCGGCGTTCGACGAGGTGCAGCACACATCGCTCTCGGCTTTCACATCGGCCGACGTGTTCACGTAGGTTACAACCGGCAGGCCCGGGAAGCGCTCTTTGATCAAGCGCACGTCCGCGCCGGTGATCGAAGCGGCGAGCGAGCAGCCCGCGCGCATGTCTGGGATCAGCACGGTCTTTTCCGGCGCGAGGATTTTCGAGGTCTCGGCCATGAAGTGCACGCCGGCTTGGACGATCACTTCGGCGTCAGTCTCCACCGCTTCGCGCGCCAATTGCAGCGAGTCGCCTTTGAAATCGCCGACACAGTGGAAAATCTCGGCGGTCATGTAATTGTGCGCCAAGATCACCGCGTTCTTCTCGCGCTTCATCTTGTTGATGGCCGAGATCAGCGGCGCATAGGCCGGCCATTCCACTCCAGGGATGACGTGCTTCACGCGCTCATAGAGCGGGGCGGTCTCCGCCTGGATTTCAGGCGTGTAGGCCAAGCCACGGGCAGAGGCGGCGTTGAGCGCGCCCCATTGGCCGTGGATGGCGCGCGGGTCGCAGCCCGAGCCTTCGCCGGTCGTGGTAAGGGGAGCGTCAATAATGCGGGCCATGTTCGGCCTCCCTGCGCCCTGGACTGGGCGACTTGTGCTCAATCGGAGCATATATAGTGTGGATTGAAACGCCAGGAAGGCCCCAAACCACCCTTATGCTTCAAATGAGCATAACCATATTGACGTTACTCCCAGGAATTTCGCCATGCAAGCGCTTGTTGAGCTTTTGCGACGCCAGGCCGCCCGCAGCGGTTCCCGGCTGAAGCAAACGCCCGAACGCGCTAAAATGGCGCGCCGCTCGGAGAATCCCCATGCATCGTCGTTTCGTCCTGGTCGCCGCCGCGCTGACGCTCGCGGCCTGCGCCACCACGACGCCTCCGGAAACGCGGCCCCAACCCGAAACGCCCTTTGCGCTGCAGCCCGCGGATTTCTCCGACATCCCCGATTGGCGCAGCTCCGATCTCGCGCCGGCCTTGCTGGCGTTCCAGCGCGCGTGTGATGGCCGCCGCGCCCGCGCGCTTGATGCAAGCCTGCCGGGCGGCGGGCGCTATGGCGGCACGGTCGGCAATTGGGCGCCGGCATGTGCTGCCGCGCAAAGTGTGGCGCCCGGCGGCGAGCGCGCTTTCTTCGAAGCGAACTTCACGCCCTACGTGGTGCGCGGGCCGGGCGAAGCGCGGCTCACTGCCTATTACGAACCGATCATCGAAGCGCGGCGTTTTCCGGATGCGCAATTCTCCGCGCCGCTCGTGCGCCGTCCCGGAGATATGGTCAGCGTCAACATCGCCGCGTTCGCTGAAGCGCATGACAACGAAGCGTTGCGCGGCGCGCCGCGCGCGCTGACCGGCCAACTTGTCGGCAACGAGGTGCGGCCTTATCCGCGCCGCGAAGACCTCAACCTTGCGCCAGACCAAGCGTTTGCGTGGGCCAATCCCATCGATGTTTATAATCTGCAAATTCAAGGCTCGGGGCGCATCGCCTTTCCCGATGGCGCGCAATCGCGCGCGGCTTATGCGGCGCAGAACGGCTATCGCTGGCGCTCCGCGCTTGGCGCCCTGCGCGATAGCGGCGAATTGCAGGGCGGCGCCACGTGGGCGAATTTCAAAGCCTGGAGCGCCGCGCGTGGGCCCGAAGCGACGCGCGCGGCGCTGAACGCCGATCCTTCTTATGTATTCTTTCAGGAGGAACCAATCACTGATCCGGGCGCGGGCCCGAATGGCGCCGCGGGCGTGCCGCTGACGCCGCTCGGCTCGATTGCGGTTGATCCAGCGTATCATCCCTATGGCGCGGTTGTTTTTGTGGACGGCCAATATGATGGCCAACCCTTCCGTCGCTTGCTCGTCGCGCAAGATACGGGCGGGGCGATCCGGCGCGGGCCGCTACGCGGCGATGTGTTCTTCGGCTCGGGGCCAGAGGCCGGGCAGGGCGCCGAGCGCATGAACGCGCCGGCGCGCTGGTGGACGCTGTTGCCGCGCGGCGTTGCGGTGTCCTGATGCGCGCGGAGTGGAAGTACATAGTCTATCGCGACGCCGAAGGCGAAGAGGTGATCGTCACCTTCAATCAAAGCACCATCCACGCCGATTACGCCGACCAGCACCACATCGCCCGGGCGCAAATCGTCTCCGCCGGGTTCGTCACGAGCGAAAAGGCGTGCTTCGGCGCTTCAACATCGTTGCATGTGTCGAGCCGGCCAGCGCGCGATACCGCACTGCTGCGCGGCTTGGCGGATTGAACGCGGCTGTTCAGCCGCCGTTCAGTTGCGAGAATGAACGTTGCGCGCGGGGCGCGCGGCCAAGGACTTGGGCGAATGCTGCGGCTATTGGCGATTTCTCTGGCGGCGACCACGGCGCTCGCAGGTTGCGCGGTCAGCAACACGTCCTATCCGCGCACCGCGCCGATTTATCTGCCGCCAACGTCAACCACGCCGCAAAGCCCCAGCACTTACGCATCCGTACCGCGCGCGGTGCTGCACAGTGAATTGTTCGCGTGCGGCAATTGGGGCGCGAATATCGGTGAGATCGGCGCGCGTGGTGAGGCTGTTGGCTACACGCCTTACATCTACACGCCCGCCGGCGCGCTGCTGCGCAATCCGACGGAGCGCGCCTGCTTGTCGTCTGGCTTTGGCTGGCGCGGCGCGGCCGAAGGCGGCGGGCGTTTACACAATGGCCTCGACCTCGCCAATCGCGAGGGCGGCTACATCTACGCCGCCGGTGACGGCTGGATCGATTTCGCTGCCTATCGCGGCGGCTATGGCTTGGTGGTTGAGATCGAACACGAGCACGGCGTGCGCACGCTCTATGCGCACCTCGCCGAGATCGATCCGTCGCTTGAGAAGGGCGACATGGTGGCCGCGGGCCAGCCGATCGGCCGCATGGGCATGACAGGCAACGCCACCGGCGTGCACCTGCACTATGAGGTCACCGTCGATGACCTGCTCGTCGATCCGCTGAATTACGGGACCGAACCGTCGCCCGTGCTTTAAGCCGGCCCCGCATCCACATGCAGCGTGAAGGTCGAGCCGATGCCTGGCGTGCTCTGGCATGTCACGTCGCCGCCCATCAGCCGTGCGAGGCGCTGCACGAGCGTGAGTCCCAGGCCAGCGCCCTCGTAGCGGCGCGCTTCGTGGTCTTCCACCTGCACGAACGGCTCGAAGATGCGCGCTTGCTGTTCGGCCGAAATGCCGATGCCGGTATCGGTGATCTCGAACACCAAACGCGCGCGGCCGCCATCGCTCGTCCGCGACGCGGCAATGCGAATTTCGCCATTCTGCGTGAACTTGGCGGCGTTCGCGACGATCTGCATCAACGCCTGATGCAGGCGCATGTGGTCGATATCCGCTTCGCCCAGGGGCGTTGTTTCGCTGACTCGGAGCGTATTGTTGTTCCTCGCCGCGAGCGGCGCGGCGGCGGCGCGCAATTGCGTGAGCACGATGGCCGCGTCCACGCGCTCGCGCTGCAGCGCGGTTGAGCCCGTCTCCAGTTTGGAGAGATCGAGAATGGCGTCGATGGCGCCCAGCAATTGGCCCGCGGACTCGCGGATCTTGCGCGCATCGTCGGCCAACGGCTCTTGCGCGCCCGCGGTTTCCTCCTCGATCAGCTCCGCGTAGCCGATCACCGCGTTGAGTGGCGTGCGCAATTCATGGCTCATCGTCGCCAAGAATTGCGACTTGGCGGCGTTGGCTTGTTCCGCCGACAGGCGCGCGGCCGCATGCTTGGCTAGCAGGCTCAGCAGCACGCGACGGTCATAGCCGAACAAGCCGGCCGCGATCATGAGCCCGGTGAGCACCATCACGCCGGTGATCGCCGTGGTGGTGAAGCCCGCGGCGGTGAACGGCGCGATCAGCGCGCACGTCGCCAGCGGCACGACGCACGAAAGCAACATCCAGCGATGGCTGGAGAAATAGACGAACGCATGGTTGGCCGAGCCGCACACCCACGCCGTCGCCACGACCATGCCGAGCGCGGTGTTGGTCGACCACGCCACCGCCGAAAACAGCGTGTAGGCGCTCGCGCCCACGAAATGGATCGCGGCCAGCGCCACAAAGCCGCGCTCTTGCGAGCGCGCGGCGATAGGCAACAGAATCTTGTTCTCAAGCCAGATGCGGAGCAACAGCTCCCAAACGATCAGGAACCCGACCCAGCCGAGCAAAAACCCAATCGGCATCACGCTGGTAGAGACGATGGCGATCAGCACCGCGAAGGTGATGCGCGGCCATGTGCCTTTGCGGATCGCGCCGGCCACGTCCAGCACCGAAAGCGCGCCCCCGATCGAACTGGCCTTGAACGCCAACAAGGCGGGGTCGGATGGATCGCGAAGCGGGCGGCCGAAGGGCGGGATCGGCGGCAGGGCGGTCGTCGTCATGCGCTCGCTCGTGTGCAGCGCCGGCCCTTCGCCGAGTCGCGTAGCAATGAATACGCACGCGACCATGCGGATTGGTTAACGTGCTGCGTTTTCTCAGTCGCCGCGTGGCGCGGGCACATGCACGCCGCCGACCGGGCGCTCGCTCAATGCGGCGCGGCGGCAGCGGAAGAGCTCGGCTGGGCGCCCGCCAGCGCTAGCGTCGAATTCGCCGGTGCCCTCGACAAGCCCGGTGCGATCCAGCAGGCGGCGGAAATTCTGTTTGTGCAGTTCAAGCCCGGCGATCGCTTCAACGACGCGTTGCAGATGCAGCAGTGTAAAAAGATCGGGCGCCAGTTCGAAGATCACCGGGCGGTATTTTATCTTCGCGCGCAGGCGCCCGATCGCGGTCGCGAGAATGCGGCGGTGATCCGAACTCATCGGTTCGCCCAAGCCGCGCGCGGCGGCGATGGCCGGTGTTTCCTTGCCTTCAAAGCGCGCCCGATCACGCGCCGCCTCCGGCGCGAGGCCCGCTTCATAGAGCAGCTCGTAGCGCTCCAGCGCGCGTTCCTCGTTCCACACCGCGCCATTGAGTGCGAACGCCAGCCGCGTCCGCGCGCGCCGCTGGTTTGCGATCGCCGTGTCTTGCTCGGTTTGCGCCCATGCGCGCAGCTTCGGCGCGATCACGTCATCGATCAACGCGGGCCGGCCCTCGCGCCAATCTTCCCACGGAAAGAAATCATACCAGGAGCGCCAACGCGCGCCGGCGCGATCGAGCACCGCGCGCGATGGCGTCAGCGCCAGATACGAAATCGAGATCACGCGATCGGGGCCGGCGCCCTTGATGTCCGCCAGCGGCGCTTCGCGCCCGCGATCGCCGAATGTGTAGAGCTGTTCGACATAACCAATATCAAAACCGGTCTGCTCCTGCACCCAGCCGCGCAGCGAAAGCTCCAGCGTGCGGTCTCCGGCCGGATCGAACGGACCAAACGGCAACCCGCCCGTATCAGCGTCGGCTTCGCGCGTGACGACGACATACGGCGCATCCTCCGTCACCGCGACGATGACGGCGGACAAGCCAATGACGACGCGCGGCGCAAGGCTCATGCGCCAAACCGCGCGGCGATCAGGAAGGGTTTGGCTTCGCCCACCTCCGACCAGTGCGGTCCGCGCTCGATCTTGTCGATCGCGCGCGACATGCGGCCGCTGCGGCCAAGCTCGGCGTCCGCGAGCGCGATGAAGCGGCGGTTGGGGCTGGCCGTCGAAGACGCCGCGCGCAAGGCGAGCGCGATCTCTTCTTCGTCGGCGTTTGGATTGTGCGCGCACGCCGTGATGAAGGCGGTCGCGGTCGAGCGGCTGATCCCTGCATAGCAATGGATCAGGATCGGCACATCGCGACCCCAAAGGCCGACGAAATCGAGGATGTCGCGCATGCGCCGGTCGCAGAGCGCGTCCATGCCATCGGCCTCCGCTTCGATGTCGTGAATCGGCATGCGCAAATGGCGCTCGTCATAGCCGGGCAACACCGGAAAATTCGTGCCGGGATCGAGCAGGCTGACGACGTGTGAGGGCTTCTGTTCGCGCGCGATTTCGGGCGCGCGGGAGAGGGGGCAAACGATGATGGACATAAGTCTATTCTAGGCTGGTTCGACCAATGACCGGAAGCGCTTCACAAAAGCTTCCTGCACTTGGCCCGTCGGCAAAGGCGTCAATTTGAACTTGATCGTGCGCGGCGGCGCGCCGAAGAAGCGCTTGGCCTCGGCTTCGGTGAAGCCCGCCAGCTGTGTCGCCTCGAAATAGGCGCAGATGATGTCAGCCCGCTTGATGACGCCCTTCACCGCGGCTGGCGGATGCGCGGGCAGGCCGAAGCGCAGATGCACCGCTGCTTCCAGTTTCGCCTCGAACGCCTTGTAGTCGATGCCGAGTGCGGCCTTGAACGGGCTGATCATATCGCCGATCACGTATTCTGGCGCGTCGTGCAGCAGCGCCATCAGGCGGCGTGACCTGTCCCATTCCGGCGCGAGCTTGCGGCAAATCTCTTCGACGATCATCGAATGCTGCGCCACCGAGAATGCGTGCGCGCCGATCGTCTGCCCGTTCCAGCGCGCCACGCGCGCAAGCCCGTGCGCGATGTCCTCGATCTCGATATCGAGCGGCGAGGGATCGAGCAGATCAAGGCGCCGCCCTGACAGCATACGCTGCCAGGCCCGCGGCGCCGGCGCTTGCTTGGTGACTGCCTTGCTCGGCGCGCGGGCCATGGAACCTCTCGATTTGCGCAGACGCAATGTAGGTGCGTAAGCTGGGGGAGATAAGCGAGTTCGCCGTAAGGAGCATCCGATGACCGCTCAGAAATTGGGCCTGACACGCATTATTCTTCGTTTGGGACGCAATCCGGACGCAGGATTCCCCGACGGGAACGATGATTATGGCTACGTCATCCACGCCCCGCTCGATCTGAACGGCAAGCTGGACGCCGCCCTCTGGCGCGAAACCAAGGCGCATTGCACCGTGCGCCGTTTCCATCCGAGCGAAACGCCGGCCGATGGCTGGCTGCGCCATCGCGGCGACAATTGGTATGTCTGGTACGACGAAGCCGATGAAGGCCCGGAAGAGCCATTGTTCAAGCTTGGCGCCCACGAGTTGCGCGCCGGCGAATACGTCACGCTCCGCGAAGGCGATGGCGACGTGCTGACGTTTCGCGTGGCCGAGGCGATACGCGTCTAGGCGCAGCTGAAATCGCCTGACGCCAGGGCATGCGGCCCGAACCTTGCCGGCCGCGCGCCACGCCCTAAGCTCCCCTGATAAAGGGGAGGACAAATTGAGTGAGACGACAGCCGCCGCCGCGCCCGAAGGCGTGCGCGCCGTTTCGCCCGGCTATCGCAATTATGCGATGGGTCTCTTGCTGCTCATCTACGTGATGAATTTTGTCGATCGTCAGGTCGTCAACATCCTTGCCGAGCCGATCAAGCGTGAGCTTGGTTTGCTGGATTGGCAATTGGGCGCGATGAGCGGCTTCGCCTTCGCGCTGTTTTACACCGTGCTTGGCCTGCCGATCGCGCGTTTGGCCGAGCGCGGCAATCGCCCCTACATCATTGGCGCGGCGCTGGCGGTGTGGTCGGGCTTCACCGCGCTTTGCGGCCTCACACAAAACTTCGTGCAGCTCCTGCTCGCGCGCATCGGCGTGGGCGTCGGCGAGGCCGGGTGCACGCCGCCCGCGCATTCGCTCATCACCGATTATGTGCCGAAGGAGAAGCGGGCGTCGGCGCTTGCGTTCTATTCGATGGGCACGCCGCTCGGCAGTCTGGTCGGCATGGGGCTTGGCGGCGTCATTGCCGATCTGCACGGCTGGCGCATGGCCTTCATCGTCTGCGGCGTTCCGGGCGTCGTGCTGGCGCTGCTCGCCGCGCTCACCTTGGTCGAACCCCGGATCCGCAAAACCGCCGCGGAGTTGAAAGCGCACGCCGCCGCGATGCGGAACGCCAAGCCGTTTCGCGAAGCGCTCGCCACGCTGAAACGCAAGCGCACATTCTGGCTCGTCTCGTTCGCTGCCGCCATCAAGGCGTTTATCGGCTACGGTCAGGCCCCGTTCGCCGCTTCCTTTTTTTATCGCAATCATAGCGAAGAGGTCGCAGCACTCGCCTCCCAATTCGGATTGCAATCCGGCGGCTTTCTTGGGCTTGCGCTTGGGCTGATGGGCGGCATCGGCGGGGCCATCGGCGCCTACCTCGGCGGCATGATCGCCGACAAATACGGCGGCCGCGATTATCGCGCCTATGTCAGCGTGCCGGCCGTCGCCTCGCTCGCCGTCATTCCCATCTACATGTTCGCGCTGGTGTCGCCGTTCGCGACCTTCGCGCTGGGCGCGCTGCTGATCGGCTCGATCCTCGGCACGCTCTGGTACGGACCCGTCTATGCGACAGCGCAAACCATCGTGCCGCCGCACATGCGCGCGACCGCCTCGGCCATCCTGCTCTTCATCATCAATTTGATCGGCCTGGGGCTGGGGCCGCTCGCCGTCGGCGCGCTTTCGGACGTCTTCGCCATCGGCTTCGGCATGGGCGAAGCGGAGGGCGTGCGTTACGCGCTCCTCGTCTCCGCGCTCGCGGGGTTGGGGGCCGCGGCGCTCTTCTGGATGGCGCGCAAGACCATCCGCGAGGAGATGGAAGGCTAGGGCGTCCGTTGCTTTAGGGCGTCGTGGCCGGCGGTGAAGCGCCTTCGATCATGTACCAGGGCGATGGGCCGTAATCGTAGGGCGGTATCGCGTAAAGCGCGCGCAATGCGTCGAGTGCGGCGGCGTGATAGATTGTGGAATGGCTGTCGGTGGCGCTGCGATCGGCGTAATGCAGGCTGATCCGGCCAGGGGTTGCGTCGATCGCGCGGCGCAAGCGATCGACGCCGTCCTGCATCGTGCCGCCCTCGTTGGCGATGGCCAGATAGAGGCGCCTGTCGCTCGTATCGTGACGCGCCAGCGCATCGCCCGCGCCACGCGCCAAACTGCGATCATCCCACCAAAGGCTCGGGCTGATCGCGATGTAATCGTTAAAGAGCGCCGGTTGCTGGAGCATCGTATCCACGACGAAGAGGCCAGCGAGAGACTCGCCCATCACCGCGCGGCGCGCGCCTGTCGGATAGCGCGCCTCGACGAACGGGATCATCTCCCGCTCAAGAAAGCGCCGGAACGCCGCCGCGCCGCCGGCGTTCGGGAAGGCGCTGCGATAGCGCGCGTCCGTCGCTGGCGGCGTGAGTTCATGGATCCGCGTGCGCGTCTGCACGCCGACGATGATCAACGGCTCGTATTGCCAACTCAGTTCGCCAAGTTGGCCGAGGCCAGCGATATGCGTGAAGTCCTGATCCAACGCGCCGTCGATCACATATAGCGTCGTATAGCGCCGACCTTCCTCGCCGCCTTGCGGCGCGCGGATATTGATCTGCCGCTCATCGCCCAACACCTGGGATGTCAGTGTGTAGCTCGCGCCGACCGAAATCGCGGCGCCTTCCTGTGCGGAGGAGGGCGCGGTGGCGCATGCGCTCAAGATCAGTGCGATCGCGATAAGTACAAATCTCATGGAATCCTCAAGGTGCTGCCGTGGCGCCGCCCAGTGCGTCGCGATAGCGGCGGCTGCCGGCGATGGTGCGGCCGTCGCTCAGCGTGATCTCCACGTCGCCCGACGGCGTCGGCTTGATGGACGCGATCCGCGCGCGGTTCACAAGCCGCGAGCGGTGCGCGCGCACGAACCCACGCCGCGCCAGCTTGGCTTCCCAGGACGCCAGCGTGCCGCGCACCAGATGCGTGCGCGCGGCGGTATGGAATTCCACATAATTGGCCGCCGCCTCGACATAGAGCACCTCGCCCGCCGCCAGAAACACAGCGGTCGCGCCGTCGCGGATTTCGATCCGCTCGTCGCCGGGCGCTTGCGCCGCCGCCTGCTGGCGCTCGGCCAGATACTGAAAGATCCAATAGGTCGCCGCGATGGTGGCGTAGGTCAGCACGTCCTTGCGCCATTCATAAAACAGCACCAGCGCCATGCCGTCGTCGAAATAGCCGTAGTGCGATTGCGTCAGCCAATAGATGGCGTTGCGCAGCACGTAGATGCCAGCCACGTGGAGCAGGGCGAAGGGGATGGTGAGGCCGAGATGGATCACCCCGGGCCGCAGCAGATTGTCTCGCGTCGGCGTCCAGCGCCGCACCGCCATGCCGATCAGCGGCGCCGCGCCGACAATCACGATCGCGCTCGTGAGCTCCCAGACCAGCGGCTCCCACCAATCGAAATCGTGGCCAGCACGCTGCATCTCCAAGAAATCGGAGGAGGCGTTCACGGCGACGACCACGACGGAGACGAGCACGATGAAAACCCAGGCGCGCCGCTCGGCCCGGGGCCAGCGTTTCGTCCCTGTTTCGCCGCCGCTGGTCACTGGAGCCTCTCCGCGCGTCCCAGCGGGCCGCCGGACGTGGCGCCAAACTAGCCGGCGGCGCCCGCACGCGAAAGAAGCGGGGCGCATTTGGAGAACCCGCGTCCATGACCGAACGCCGCTACGACCTCGACTGGCTGCGCATCATCGCCTTCGGCCTGCTCATTCTTTACCACTGCGGCATGTTTTACGTGACCTGGGACTGGCACGTGAAATCGAGCCGGGCGAGCGACGTGATCGAGCCGCTGATGATGCTCACCAATCCGTGGCGGCTGACGCTGCTCTTCCTGATCTCGGGCGCGGCGGCGCGCTTCATGGCCGACAAGATGAGCGCCTGGACCTTCACCAGCGCCCGCATGGGCCGGCTCTGGCCGCCGCTGTTGTTGGCCGTGTTCGTGATCGTGCCGCCGCAGGCCTATTACGAGATCGTCGAGGCCATCCAGCACAACCCGGCCGCGGAAGCAGCGCAATACCCGCTCGCGCTCGACAATTTTTACGCCCGCTACGTCACCGCTTCGGGTAATTGGTGCGACAGCGACGGCTGCCTCACCACGCCGACCTACAATCACATGTGGTTCGTTGCGTACCTGATCCTTTATACGCTGGCGCTGGTGCTCATCCTGCCGCTGCTGCGCCGGGCGCCGAAGGCGTTCGCCGCCTTGATCGCCGGCCCCGGCCTCATCCTGACGCCGTGGCTGATCATGGCCACGCTCCGCATCACCTTGTTCCCGATCTTCGGCGAGAGCCACGATTTCCGCGAGGATTGGTATCTCCACATTCTCTATTTCTCAGTCTTCGTGTTTGGTTTCGCAGTTGCGAAATACGAGCCCTTCTTCGAGCGCTGTGTGCGGCTGCGTTGGCTGGCGCTTGGCCTCGCTGTCGTCAGTTGGGGGGCGCTCATCAGCTATTTTTCGCTCGCGGGCGAAACCCCGCCGGATTGGCTGCGCAACACGTTCCGCGCGGTGCGCGAACTGGACGCTTGGTGCGCCATCATTGCCGCCATCGGCTTCGCCCACCATCATCTGCGCAACGCGGATGGGCCTGTGCGGCGCCTGCTCACTCACGCCATCTTCCCGTTCTATCTGGTCCACCAAACCATCATCGTCGTCGCCGCCTTCTATCTCGACGATCTGCGCTTGCCGCTCTGGATCGAGGCGCCGGCCCTCATTGCGATCACCGCCGCCGGCTGCTGGCTTTTCTTCGATTTGGGGCGCCGCATACCATGGCTGCGCGTCTGGATTGGTCTTCCCTCGAAGGCCAAGCAGAACAATGTTAGTCTTCCGGACGTTGTAGTTGGGGAGGCGCGTTAGCCTCAGGCGGGCCGAAAGCAGGTTCGCCACGCGGAAGGCAGGCCATGTTTTTTTGGTTCCTCGTCGCCGTCGCCGTCGTTGTGGGGCTCACGCTCCTCGGCGCCTTCATATCACGCAGCGATTCCGGCTGGGGCGATGACGGCCCGATGGGGCCTTGGGCCGATCACTGACGCCTATGCCGCGCGTGGTTTTGCTTGCAACAGGCGCGCTCCGGCGGCTTACATGAGCCGTGGATACATCATTCCAAATTCGCCGCGCCGTGGCGCGTGACGCCGAGGTGATCGCGCGCCTGGCGGCCGCCGCCGCGAGCGAGGAGGGCGCGGTGTCTGGGCTCGATGCGGACCGCATCAAAGCGCACGCGTTCGGCGCCAATGCGCTGTTCGAGGCCTGGGTGGCGCAGGAGCGTCACAACAGCCCCGTGATCGCCCATGCCGTGATCACCAAAAGCTACGATGTGCGCCGCGCCTGCCCAAGCATCGTGCTGTGTGAGCTATACGTCGCGCCGGAGTTCCGCCGCACCGGTTTGGCGCGCAAGATGATGTCGGCGGTGGCTAGGCGTACGCGCGATTTGGGCGCGCGCGAATTGGCGATTACGACGGGGGTTGAAAACGAGGTCGCACAGCGCTTCTTCGCCGCTATCGGCGCGCATCCGCGCCAGGCGGCCGTGTTCATGATGTCGGCGGACGGCATTGAATGGCTCGCCGCCGAAGGTCTTTAGGTTACGAGAGGGGATAAAATGATCGCGAAACCGTTGTTGAAGGCGGCGGCGTCCTGGATCGCCATCGCCGCGTTCGCGGCCGCATGCGCGACCACGCCGGCCACGGAGCCAAGTAGCCAAGCCGCGCCAACGGCGGAACAAGCGCAAGCGTTCGTGGATGCGTCCGAGCGCGAACTGATGGGCCGTTCCGAGTACGAAGGTCGCGTCGCCTGGGTGTTCAACACCAACATCAATTATGACACCGAATGGCTGCTGCAGCGCGCCGACGCCGAAGGCACCGAAGCGCGCGTGCGCATCGCCAGCGAAGCCGCGCGCTATCAGGGGTTGGAGCTTCCGGCCGAAACGCAGCGCAAGCTCAACATGCTGCGCTTGGGCCTCACGCTGCCCGCCCCGCAACGCGAAGGCGCGGCCGCCGAGCTCTCGCAAATCACCACGCGCCTCGCCTCGATCTATTCGACCGGTCGCATCGATTACCAAGGCCGCCAAGTCACGCTCGACGACCTCGAAACCATGATGGGCACGGAGCGCAATCCTGCGCGTCTGCAAGAGATGTGGACCGAATGGCATGACGTCGCCACGCCGATGCATGACGATTACGCCCGCATGGTCGAAATCGCTAATGAAGGCGCGCGCGATCTCGGCTACGAGAACGTTGCTCAGATGTGGCTGTCGAAATACGACATGCCCGCCGACGATATGGAGCAAGAGGTCGAGCGCCTCTGGGGCCAGATGCAGCCCTTCTACGAGCAGCTGCATTGCTACGTGCGCAATCGCCTGAGCGCCAGCTACGGCGAAGCGATCCAGCCGCGCACTGGGCCGATCCGCGCCGATCTGCTTGGCAATATGTGGGCGCAGGATTGGTCGACGCTTATGCCGATCGTGCGTCCGCGCGGAAGTGCTGCCACCTACGACACCACGCAACTTCTCACGCGCGCGCGCTACACGCCGGTGACGATGACGGAAGCGGCGGAGCGCTTCTACACTTCGCTTGGCATGGAAGAGCTGCCGGATACGTTCTGGGAGCGCTCTCTGCTCACGCGCCCGCGCGACCGAGACGTCGTTTGCCACGCCTCAGCCTGGGACATCGATAACGTCGAAGATCTGCGCGTGAAGCAATGCATCCAGATCAACGCCGAGCACTTCCAAACCATCCACCACGAACTCGGCCACAATTTCTATCAGCGCGCCTACAATCAGCAGCCGTTCCTCTTCCGCGACGGCGCGCATGACGGCTTCCATGAAGCCATCGGCGATTTCATCGCGTTGAACATCACGCCCGAATATTTGGTCGAGATTGGCCTGTTGCGTCGCAATCAGGTGCCGTCCGCCGCCGCCGACACGAACCTCTTGCTCGAACAAGCGCTCGGCAAGATTTCGTTCCTGCCGTTCGCGCTGGCGATGGACCAATGGCGTTGGCAAGTGTTCGACGGCCGCATCACGCCGGATCAATACAACACTGCCTGGTGGGAGCTGCGCGAACGCTATCAAGGCATCCGTCCGCCGGTCGAGCGTTCGGCGGCGGGCTTTGACCCGGGCGCGAAGTATCACATCGCCAACAACGTGCCGTACCTGCGCTACTTCCTCTCCTACGTGCTGCAATTCCAATTCTACGAAGCCGCGTGCCAACAAGCCGGCTGGGAAGGCCCGCTGCATCGCTGCACCGTCTATGGCAATCGCGAAGTCGGCGAGCGCTTCAACCGCATGCTGGAAATGGGGTCGTCGCAACCGTGGCCGGATGCGCTCGAAGCTTTCACCGGCACGCGCCAAATGGATGGCGGCTCGATGGTCCGCTATTTCCAGCCGTTGATGACCTACATGGAAGAACAAAACCGCGGCCAAGATTGCGGTTGGTAGGCGTGAGAGTGCGCTGGCCGCGTCCCGGCCAGCGCACTTTGCCTCGCCAAGCTCTGTCCTGAATCGCATGAGCGCGGGCGTTTTATCGCGCGCTCAATCGCAGGGCTTCCAGGCGACCTTGTTTGCTCAATTCACACTTCGCCGCCAGCAGGCGGACGGCGTCGGCGATCGCTTCCGCTTCGGTCTTATAAGCGCCCGCCGCGACCCGGATAAAGCGGTCCAAATCGTCCGGCAGGGACGGGCGCGTTCGGTCATGAACGAACGCTATCACAAAGACATAAGTCTCTCGGCCTTCAGGCCGCTTTCTGCACAAAGATGGAGCCGGCGCTATAGCCCGCGCCGAAGGAGCAGATGAGGCCGCGATCGCCGGTTTGAAAATCGTCCGAGTGCAAATGGAAGGCGATGATCGAGCCGGCGCCAGCGGTGTTGCCATAAGTATCGAGCACGGTCGGCGCTTCTTCCTGGCTCGCTTCGTGCCCAAGCACGCGCTCGGCGATCAGGCGGTTCATGTTTGAATTGGCCTGATGCAGCCACATGCGCTTCAAATCGGTCGGCTTCAGTTCAAGCTCGGCCATGTGCTGCAGGATCATCTCCGACACCATCGGCACCACTTCCTTGAACACTTTGCGGCCCTGCTGCGTGATCAGCTTGTCAGGCATGTCGCGCCATTGCGGATCGCAGCGATTGAGGAAGCCGAAATTGTTGCGGATATTGTTGGAGAAGCGCGTCTGCAGCTTGGTGCCGAGGATCGCCCATGCGCCAGCGGGCGCCATATCGGCGCGCTCCACGAGGATCGCGACAGCGGCGTCGCCGAAAATGAAATGCGTGTCGCGGTCGCGCAGATTGAGGTGGCCGGTGCAAAGCTCCGGATTCACCACCAGCACCGAGCGCGCATGCCCGGCGCGGACGATATCGGCCGCGTTCTGGATCGCGAACGTCGCCGACGAGCAGGCGACATTCATGTCATAGCCGAAGCCGCCCGCGCCCAAAGCGTTCTGCACTTCGATCGCCATCGCCGGATAGGGTCGCTGCAGCGACGAACACGAACAGATCACCGCATCGACGTCGCCCGGATCGCGGCCCGCGCGCTCAAGCGCTTGCTTGGCGGCGATGACGGAAACTTCGGCCTGGATCGAAAGCGCCTCGTTCGGCCGTTCCGGAAGGTCTGGAACCATACGGCTCACATCCAGCATGCCGTTCTTTTCCAGCACGAAGCGATGCTTGATGCCCGAAGCCTTCTCGATAAATTCGACGCTTGAAGGCAGCAGCGCCGGCAGCGCGCCCGAGGCGATGTCGCCCGCGTGCTCGGCATTATAGCGCTCGACGAACGTGTTGAAGGACTCCACCAACTCGGCGTTGGAGATGGTGTTTGGCGGCGTGTAGAGGCCGGTTGCGGAGATAACGACGGTCACGCGGCAGTCCCTGGAAGCGCCGGCGGCGGCGCGGACAAGCCATCGGCGTTAGACCCTGCGGGCGCCAAGCGTCAATCCGGCGTGCCAGCGGCGCCCGGCAGGATGAGCCAATCGGGCGGCGCGAGCCGCACCTCTTTCCCGCCAGCGGCGAGTGGTTCTTTTGCGTCGAGCGCACGATCGAGCCGCAAGAACGCCATTGCGCGCGCGTCGGCGCCCGTGCGCACCGCGCCAAGCTCCGCGGCGCCCGTCGTGACGAGCGCGCCGGGCGGGGGCGGCGCGCCTTCGAACACGATCGGACAGAATTTCTTGCGCGTGGTCGCGCGCCGCTTCATGCGGCTGACATTTTCCTGGCCGACGAAACAGCCTTTCTGAAAATCAACGCCGTTTAGTTCGTCAAGCAGCGCCTCGCCCGCGAACACTTCATCTGGCCCCGCGTCGCGCGCGAGGTCGGGCACGCCCAGCGCCAAAAGGCGTGCGGCGTAAGCGCCGGAATCTTCACCATGCGCCGCCTTCGTCACAACTTTCCGCCAACCTAAATCCGCCAAGCGCGGATCGCGCGCCGCGCCTTCGAACGGGTCACTGGCGGCCAAAACATCGTGCGCGGCGCTGACATCTTCCAGCTTGGCGTCGGCGCGCAGCTTGTACATCGAAAGCCGGCGAAAGAGGTCCTCCGCGCGGTACGGATCGACGTCGAGCAACACCCCGTCTGGCGTCGCCCACACGAACATGTCCGCCAGCACCTTGCCCTGCGGCGTCAGCAGCGCGGCATAGACGACAGGCGCGCGCTCCAGCTTATCCAGTTCCTGCGTCAGCACATTGTTCAGGAACTTGCGCGCATCCGGCCCCGAGACGCGGATCAGGGAACGGTCGAGGCGGGTGGGGCCGGTCATGGCGCACCACTTGGCCCTGGTCGCATTCCGCTGCAACCCTTCGGCTTGTTGACTTGGCATTTACCAGGGGCGCCCCTAACCCCCGCATACGATGTCCAGCGTCCTTCTTCTCGCCCCGACTGACCTCGGCGAAACCGTGCTCGCCACCGGCGCACTGGCGCAGCTCGCGGGCGAGAGCGCGTCCATCACCGTCGTCACCACGCATGCCGCCGCGCCGCTATTCCGGGCGTGGCCCAATTTGGCGGCGCTGCACATCGCCAATGGCGCGCCGTGGCCGATTTGGCTCGCGCTGCTGCGCGCGCGTTTCGACGTGATCATCGATGCGCGCGGCGGCGTGTTTGGCCGCACGCTGCCGACGCGCCGCCGCATCGCGCTGAAGCCCGCCGTTCGCGTCCGCCACCTGGTCGAGGATTGGGCTGAAGCCACGGGCGCCGACCGGCCCCTGGCGCCCAAGCTCGTGCTCGACGAAGCCGCGCGGGCCGCGGCGGCGGCCGCGG
>JAFLCU010000005.1 GCA_017303355.1 Caulobacterales bacterium
GCGGCGCAGGCGGCGGCGATGTCGGCCGCGATCCGCGGCTGCCAAAGATCGCGCGGAACAGGGAATCCCAGAAGCTCATGTTATTTCCCCACTTTTCTGTGTTCGCCGCGTCTCGCGCGGATGTCCCCCGAGGCGCGAACCCCGCACCCGGCCTTAACCATATCCGACACGCGCCGCAAAGGGGAGTTTGCCTGGTCGATTTTCGAATTTAAGGAAGCCGTGCCGCCTACAGGACTCGAACCTGTGACCCCCTGATTACAAATCAGGTGCTCTACCAGCTGAGCTAAGGCGGCGTGGAGGCCCTTCTGCCAGCGTCACGCGTTGAACGGAAGAGCCTTTGCTGAAAGCGCGCGGCGCTAGGCCGCGCTGGTCGCGGATTGCGCGGGCGCGCGAGCAGGCGTGAAACAGAAACGTTGAATGGAGAGTTTCGAGATGCGCAAGCTTTTGATGTCCGCAGCTTTGATCGCCACGCTCGTTGCGTGCGGCCCATCGCCCACCCCACAAGCAGAGGCGCCGGCAAGCGCGCCCGCATCGTCGACGCCTGCCCCTGCAACGCCAGCCGCGGAGGGTCCTTCCGCTGAGCAAGTGCAAGCCGCGCTCGCGGCCCTGCCGGCGCCGTACAACGCGGCGAACTACGAAGCTGGCCGGCGCGTGTTCGCGCAATGCCGCTCCTGCCACACGATCGAAGCTGGCGCGCCAAATCGCGTTGGCCCCAATCTGCACGGCGTGTTCGGCCGCGAGATCGGTTCGCTTGAAGGCTTCAATTATTCGCAGCCGGTGCAGGACGCGAATTTCGTTTGGGACGCAGCACAGCTCGATCATTGGCTGCAGAACCCGCAGACCTTCTTGCCCGGCAACCGCATGGCGTTCGCGGGCGTACGCAATGAAGAGCAGCGCCGCGATCTGATCGCTTACCTGATGGTGGATTCCGCGCCGAACTAAACGAGCCTATTCGGCGGGGCGGGCGACCGCCTCGCCGTGCTCGTATTCCTCGATCGCCTTCGCGGTCGCTTCCGGCGATTTCGTGTAGTGCGCCAGAAGGTCGTAGAAGACCGGCACGACGAACAACGTCAGCAGCGTCGCAACTGTCAGGCCGAAGAAGATCACGACGCCGATCGTCATGCGGCTCTCGCCGCCCGCGCCGTGCCCCATGATCAGCGGGATCGCGCCCACGACGGTGGCGACGGACGTCATCAGGACTGGGCGCACGCGCAGATCCGACGCTTCAACAATCGCGTCGCGTATGCTTTTGCCCTCGTCCCGGAGCTGATTGGCGAATTCGACAATCAAGATGCCGTTCTTCGCGGCTAGCGCGATCAGAATGATCAGGCCGATCTGGCTATAGATGTTCAGCGTAAAATCGAACAGGAAGAGCCCGAACAGCCCGCCCGTCAGCGCCAGCGGCACCGCGATCATGATCACGAACGGGTGGACGAAGCTTTCGAATTGCGCCGCCAGCACCAGAAACACGATGACAAGCGCAAAGCCGAAGGCGAACGCGATGGCGCCTGTCGATTGCTTAAACTGGCGCGCAGCACCCGTGTAATCGAGCGCGATCGGCTGATCGCCGATCTCGTCGTGCGCGACCGCCTCAAGCTCGTTCAGCGCGTCGCCAATAGCGTAATCGCCAGCGATCGACGCCGAGACGGTGATCGCGGCCTGACGGTTCATGCGACGGCGCTCCGCGGCGTCGCCCTGGGTGTGGGTCTGCACCAAGGTTGCGAGCGGAACCAACTCGCCCGTGCGATCGGAGCGGACGAACTTGTTGGAAAGATCGGCGACGTTCGAGCGCTCGTCGCGCTCGGCCTGCAAATAGACGTAATATTCCTCGCCGCGATCGGTGATTGTGTTCACACGGCGCGAGCCCATCGTGGCTTCGAGCGTGCGGCCGATCGCCTGCACCGAGACGCCAAGTGCTGCTGCCCGCTCGCGATCGATCTCCACCAATACGCGCGGCGATGTCGGCTCGTAATTCATGCGCGGGCGCTGAAAGTTCGGGCTCTGGCGCAGGCGATCCACCATGCGCTGCGCCACCGGCGCCACCTGCTCGTAGGTCGAGCCAAGTAGCACGATCGAGGCGCCGTCAGCGCCGCCGCCACCGCCGCCGCTGAACGGGCTCTGCATGCGCGCGCGGATGATGGCGCCAGGGATTTGGCCCAGGCGCTGGTTCATCTCCGTTTCGATCTCGGCGCCGCTGCGATGACGATCTTCCCAGTTCGCCAGGAACACGCGGCCGATCCCGCTGGAGAAACGGTTCGTGCCCGCATCGCCGAAGCCGGGCACCACGATCATTATGCGCTGCGCCTCGCCGGATTCGACATACGACATGAGCACGTCCTCGACCTGCGACATGACGCGGCTGGTATATTCAAAGCCCGAGCCCTCGGGCGCCTGTGCGAAAATGATCAGGTTGCCGCGATCTTCCGGCGGCGTGAGCTCCGAGGAGAGTTGCGTGAAGATAAAGCCGCCGATGAGCACGACCACGCCGAACAGCGCAAACACCAGGCTTTTGGCATTGAGCGCAGCCTCAAGCGATCGACGATAGGAGGCGCGTAGCGCGTCGAGCGCGGCATCGACGAACCGGCTCAGTCTTGTGCTCGTCTTCACCGGCTTCACCAGCTTTGAGCACATCATTGGCGACAATGAGAGCGCGGCGAACGCCGAAATCACGACGATCCCGGCGATCGTCACCGCCAATTCGACAAACAAGCTGCCGACATAGCCGCCGACGAACAGCAATGGCGCAAACACCGCCACGAGCACCGCCGATGTCGCCACGACCGCGAAGAACACCTGGCGCGCGCCGCGCTCGGCCGCCACCAGCGGCGGTTCACCCAGCGTGTCGACGCGACGTTGAACATTTTCCAGAACCACGATCGAGTCATCGACGACCAGACCGATCGCCAGCACAAGCGCCATCAGCGTCAGCAAATTGATGGAGAAGCCGAAGATCGACATCACCAGGAACGCGCCGATCAAGCACACAGGGATCACGGCCGCCGGGATAAAGGCCGCGCGCCATGATCCGAGGAAGAGGAAGATCACCAGAACAACCAGGATGGTGGATTCAAGCAGCGCCTGCCCGACGCGTTGGATCGCGCGGTCGATGAAGATCGTGGAATCGTAGGAGACCACAAAGCGCGTCCCTTCCGGCAGCGTCGGCGTGATCTGTTCGATCTCTTCCTTGACGATACGGCCGACCTCAAGCGCGTTCGAACGGGACTGGCGCACGATGCCGAGGCCGATCTGCTCGACGCCGTTGCCGCGGAAGACGCTGCGCGTCTCCTCCGGCGCGATCTCGACGCGCGCCACATCGCCCAAACGCACGACAGCTTCGTCGGTCGCCGATCGGCTGATGGGCAAGCGCTGGAATTGCTCCGGCGTCTCGAACGCGCGCGCCACGCGCACCTGGTAGTCGCGCTCCTGGCTCTGCACGTAGCCGGCGGGCAGTTCGACGTTTTGGCTGCGAAGCGCGGTTTCCACGTCCTGCACGGTGAGGCCACGCGCGGCCAATGCGTTGGTGTCCAGCCAGATGCGCAAGGAGCGGCGGAAGCCGCCGCCAATCTGCACGTTGGCGACGCCGTTCAGGACCGCCAGGCGATCAACGACGTAGCGGTCGGCGTAATCGGTGAGTTCAATGCGGTTTAGCGTGGTCGATTCCAGCGAGAACCAGATGATCGCGTCGGCGTCGGCGTCGGCTTTCCGAATCACCGGCTCGTCGATGTCGGCCGGCAATTGGCCGCGCGCGCGGCTGACGGCGTTGCGCACGTCATTGGTCGCGTCCTCCAAATCGCGATCGAGTGAGAACTCGATATTGATCGAGGAACGCCCATCACGGCTGGTGGCGCCGATTGTGTCGATGCCGTCGATGCCCGAGAGCTGATCCTCGATGATGCGCGTGATCTGATTTTCGACCACTTGCGCCGACGCGCCCGGATAGCTCGTCGACACTGATACGATGGGTCGATCGACATCGGGCAATTCGCGCAGCGGCAAATTGGTGAAGGCGATCAAGCCGAAGGCGATGATGATGAGCGAGAATACCGTCGCGAGCACCGGGCGGCGTACGGAGAGATCCGAAAGCGTCATGGCGCTCAGCCGCGCGGCCGCAATTGATTGGCGGCGTCGCCCGCCGGCGCCGCATCGCGCAACTGAATCGGCTGCCCGGGACGCACGGTCTGCAAACCTTCGGTCACGACGCGGTCATTGGCGCCCAGCCCATCCAGCACCTCGGCCATGCCGCCACTGCGCTGGCCGGTTCGTATCCGCACGAGTTCCGCCGCCTGGCCCCCCTCGCGTGCAGCGACGCGATAGACGTAAGACCCATCAATCTGATCGAGGATCGCAATCTCGGGGATCGCCAGAGCGGTGCGTGGGTTGGAGCGCACATCCACCGTCATCAGCATGCCGGGGCGAAGCGCTTCATCG
Organism: Caulobacterales bacterium; assembly: GCA_017303355.1. Taxonomy (GTDB): domain Bacteria; phylum Pseudomonadota; class Alphaproteobacteria; order Caulobacterales; family Aquidulcibacteraceae; genus Vitreimonas. Next base: position 4,429 of record JAFLCU010000005.1, read on the forward strand.
CGGTTGGGAAGCATCGCGCGCACGCGCACCGAGCGCGTCGTCGGATCAACGCGGCTATCGACGTTGGCGATGCGTCCCTGGAAGGTGCGCCCGGGATAAGCGGCGGTGCTGGCAATGATCTCGACGCCGGTCGCGAGGCTGGCGATACGCGTTTCCGGCACGTCGAAATCGAGCTTGATCTGGCTGACATCGTCCAGCGTGCCGATCTGGTCGCCGGGACGCACGAATTGGCCAGGACTTGCTGTGCGCAGGCCGACAACGCCAGCGAACGGCGCGGTGATCGTGCGGTCGGCAATACGCGAGCCACCAGCGTTCAGCCGCGCCTGCGCCGCATCGGCGGCGGCGCGCACGGTGTCGAGACGCGCCTGCGAGGCGAAGCCGCGATCATACAATTCCTGATAGCGCCGCAATTCTTGTTGCGCCGCCTCGTTCGACGCGCGCGCCTCGGCCATGTCGGCGGCCTGCTCGACGCTGGACATCTCCACCAGCACCTGGCCGCGCTGCACGCGATCGCCGCTGTCGAAGCGCAGCGCCCGGATCGTGTCGGCGACCTTCGGCGTCAGCACGATACTCTCGCGCGCCTGGGCGGTGCCTAAGGCCTGGAGGCCATCGGTAAAGGTGTGCATGGTCGCGGTGGCGGCCACCACCTCCGGCGAACCTCCAGGGCCGCCGCCTTGCGGGCCGGCCGCGCTCGCGGGCTGCTCCACAAAGCCCGAAAAAATTGTCTTGCCCGCGACCACAAGCGCCATCAGCGCCAGCCCAGCGGCTACCGCCGCCGCGAAGCCATAGCGCTTTACCAAACCCAGCATGTAGCGGACCTTACAAGCAAATCTTTGCCGATGTGTGTCGCACCCTGCGGCAAATCCAGCGATTTGCGACTAAAGCGTCGGGCCTTAAATGCGACCCCGAGTTTGGGTCTGACGAGTGTCGCATTTAAGGCTTATAAGACGCTTTAGACTCAATAGCTTCTAAAGCAACTCGTGGACTTTAAATCCGCTCCGAGCCCGCCCCCAAGCTGAGGCGGATTTAAAGTCCGTTGCTTTAGCGGCCAGGTCGGCCCCACAAACCTAGCACAAGGGCGGGTTCGTGGTCTTCGCCGTCCACCCTGGCGCGAACGCCGATCTGCAGCCCACGCCCGCCATCGCCGAAACGGACAAGCGTAAATTGCGCCTTCACACTTTCCTCGCCGTCGCGTGGCGCGTCCAGGAACACCTGCCCCATGGCGAGCCAGCGCTCGTTGGGACGATAGCCGGCGGTAAGGTCGAGACGCTCGCCGCCGCATCCGCCTTCGAGCGCACGGGTCGCGGCTTCCACATTCACAAAGGCACCCAGGTCCGGAAGCGAGGAGCCGCCCAGCCAGCGCAGTTCCGCGCCCCCTTCCGAGCAGCCTTCTTCGGGATGCGACACCCAAAGCGCCGCGGCCTGGACAGCCATCGCCATGTGGTCGCCGCGAAACAGCGCGCGCTTGGCGCCGAGCGTCGTCTCGCCGCGCCAGCCGTCATACGTATCGTAGTTCTGTTCCAGCCAAGGCGCAGCGACAAACGAGGTGTCGTCGTCGAGCGGGATTTCCCAATAGGCCGATGTTTCAAAGAAACTGAGTTCGTCACGTTCGCCCGCGACGTTGGTCCATATTTCCTGGCCGCCTTCGGGCGCGATCCAGGCGCCGGCCAAGGCCGGGCCTGGGACCAGCGCCGCGATGACGCTTAGGAATCGTAGCCCGGCAGTGCGCGATCGAGCTTGCGCAACAGGCCCGGCCACGCCAGCCCCGATACCATGCCCAGACCCTTGCTCTGGCCGCGCGTTTCTTCCTGCGCCGCATCCGGCGCGATCAGAACATTGTCGCGCCCAGCGCTCAGCGCGTTGACTTGCTGTGCGCATGCACGCTCCAGGAAGAAGATGCCGATAAATGCGTCCCCTGCGTTGACGCCGACGGACAGGGTGCCGTGATTGCGCAAGAGCATGAGCTTCTTGTCGCCAATATCGTTCACCAAGCGCTCGCGTTCATCGAGATTGAGCGCGACGCCCTCATAGCCGTGATAGGCGAGGTTCGGCAGCACAAGCAGGGAATTCTGCGTCAGCGGCAACAGGCCGTCCTTCTGCGCCGAAACGCCGACACCAGCATCGGTATGCAGATGGATGACGCACAGCGCGTCCTCGCGCGCGGCGTGAATGGCCGAGTGGATCGTGAAGCCCGCCGGATTGATATAATAAGGCGTCGGCGCGACGATATTGCCGTCGAGATCGACCTTCACCAGCGACGACGCGGTGATCTCGTCAAAGAACATACCATACGGATTGATGAGAAAATGGTGCTCCGAGCCGGGCACACGCATCGATATGTGCGTAAAAATCATATCGTCCCAGCCGTGCAGCGCGACCAGGCGATAGAGCGCGGCGCAATCGACGCGCGCTTGCCATTCTTCCGCGCTTACCCTGCCCTTAAGAGACGTACCTGCGTCGTCGGCCATCGCTGTTCCTCCTGGTCGGGGCCAGCCTAGACTCGCAATTCGGCCCGCTCAACCTGCACGCTCGCGCTCGGCTAACCATATTGTGCCAGAGACGGCTGGGCCCGCCTCGCGCTAGGATCGCCGTCCATGAAGCTCGCTTTCACCGCCAGCGCACGTCCCGAGGCGCAAGAAGCCCTGCGCCGGCTGCGTCACACCTATGGCGAAAGCGGCGAGGCCGAAGCGGATATCATCGTCGCCCTGGGCGGCGACGGGCACATGCTCGACACGCTGCGCAGGCGCCTGAAGGACAAAAAACCCGTCTATGGCATGAACCGGGGCACTGTCGGCTTCCTGATGAACGAATACAGCGAGGACGGTCTGCCCGACCGGCTGCAGAAAGCCTCGCCCATCCGTATTCGCCCGCTGGTCGCCAAGTGCGAGACCGCCTCCGGCGCGGTGGTCGAGCGCGCCTTCAACGAGGTGTCGCTGCTGCGACAGACGGCGCAATCGGCCTGGCTTAAGATCATCGTCGATGGCGCGGTGCGGCTGCCGGAGCTCTCCTGCGATGGCGTCATGGTGGCGACGCCCGCCGGCTCCACGGCCTACAATTTCTCGGCGCACGGCCCGATCCTGCCCATCAATGCGCGGCTCTTGGCGCTGACGCCGATCAGCGCGTTCCGGCCACGACGCTGGCGCGGCGCATTGCTCCCGCACACGGCGCAGGTGAGGATTGAGGTGCTCGATCCCGAGCGGCGCTCGGTCAGCTGCGCGGCAGACAATCTGGAAACACGCGATGTGGTGGCCGTCGACATCCGCGAGGATACGGGGACCGCGCTCACCTTGCTGTTTGACCAAGGACACGCACTCGACGAGCGCATCCTGCGCGAACAATTCAATGTCTGACGCGGCCAAGCAGGCAGAGGCGTCAACTTTCTGTTCACCCAGCGCGCGTCAGGCTGTCCCCCATGACGAAGCCGCGCGCCGAATTCATCGATCCTCGCCAAGCCGGCTTACGCGGTCTTGAGCTTAAGCAGCCGCTCTTCAGCGCCGACGCGATCGCGCGGGCGGATCAGGCGCTGCAATCGATCGGCGGGTCGATGCAGGAATGGCTGGATGCCGACGTCGAGCGCCTACAGCATGCACGCCTCGCCGCCGAAGCCGAAGGCTGGAGCATCGCGTCGCTGGAAAGCATTGCGAGCGTCGCCCACGAACTAAAAGGCATGGGCGCGACCTATGGCTTCCCATTGGTCACCCAGATCGGCGCTTCGCTCTGCCGCCTTATCGAAACGGATAGCGGCAAGGCGGTCGCGCAGGGCGACCCGGCGCTTGTGTGCGCGCATGTCGATGCGCTTCGCGCCGCCGTGCGCGATCAGATCAAGACCGATGGCCATCCGGTCGGGCGCGCCTTGCTGGCGGCCTTGGAAACCAACGTCGCCAAGCTAGGCGTCGCCCCGCGCTAGCTGCCGATAACGGCTTCTTCACCCTCTTCGCGGCCCCGTTTTTTAACCGCGAGTGTGCGAAAAACCCGCTCGGTTTCGCATATGAACGTCATCCCCTTCCGCCCCCGCGCCGCCCAGCCGGAGCCAGAGCCCCTCGCCTTTGCGATCGGCGCGCGCGTCGATCTGCGCATCGGCGCGCTCGCCTCGGGCGTGGTGCGCCCACGCGGTGAATTGCCGGACGCATTCTCTTTCTCGAACCTGACGCGCACGCTGCGTGGCGCACGGATGGCGTGGCGTGAACGCGGTGCGCACGCGCCGCTGGCGCTCGCGGTCGCGCCCGACATTCAAAGCACGATCGAAGCGGAATTGTTGAGCGACGCCGCGATTGAAGCGGGCTGCACGCGCCACACGCTGGGCTTCGAACTCGACGAGCGCGAGATTGTCGCCGCCGGTCCATTGCTCGCCGAAGAGCTTCGCGCGCGTGGCTGGAACGTTATTTTGCGCGGCGATCCTGAGTGCCCCCTGCCGTTCGGCGCCCGCGCTCGCGCGCTCTACAACGAGATCGTCGTGGACGCGCCGACGACGCCGGATCCATTCCTCGCACTGGAAAATGGCGATCGCACCCCGCTTGGCCGGCGTCTCCTCGCGGCGCACGGCGCGGGTTTGATCATCACAGCTGAAAGCGTGCGCAGCGCCTCGCAAGCGCGCATGCTGGCGATTGCCGGATTTGATCGTGGCGGCGGCCCGCTCGCGGAAGCCGGCCTACGCTAGATCGCGGCGGCGCGCTCGGTCTGCAGACCTGAAGCGTCGAGCTTCTCGAGCAAATAATCGAGATCGTCCTTCGGCACCGACTGGAAGAGCGTCAGCGTGCGCTCAAGCATGCGCTTGCGGAAGGTGATGCGATCGCGCACGCCGCCCTCGCGCTCGATGCTGTGATAGACATCGATAGCGGCGCGGATCGACGACGCCAGGCGCGGCGGCAAGCCCGCGCGTTCGCACGCGGTCTTGAGCCCAAGCGGGCCACTATCATGGATCATGAGCCACATGCGCTGATGCGACATGCCGGCAAGCTCGGCCATCGCGTGCTCAACAAAGTCGAGATGCCCCAGGCACAAGCCGCGCATGAGGATCGAGGGTGTCAGCCTGCCATTGAGATTCAGCTGCTGCACGAAGCGCGGCAGATCGCTTTGACGGCCCGCCTGCTCCACAATGTCGATCGTCGCGCGCTCGCGTGAGGCCATGGCGAGATCGATGGCGATCTGCGGCGGCAGCTCGTGATTGTTGACGAGATGATCGAACAATTCGCCCGTCACCAATGTCACTAGCTTTTCGGTGACGTTCACGGGCAGCGCATTGCGGTGCACCATCGCCTGCATCACGTTGGAAACGCCAGCGAAGCGATAGATCGCGTTCTCAAGGCCTTCGTCATCGAACTTGGCGTTGTCATTAGCCAGCGCGCGTTCGACGGCTTCCGAAACCGCGAATTCCGAGATCGCGCCCGTCACCTTTACCGAAAGCGTCTCACGGCTCGCCACCGCGACCTGCTTCGACGGCGGGCATGAGCGCACAATCTCAATGAGATCGCTATCGGTCAGCACTGGCGAGTTGAGGATTACCGGCAGCGAGATCGTCTCAACGTCACGCGCCAGACGCGTCGCGATCTCGCGCGGCAGCTTCGGCGAATTCTTCAACGCAACCGCAAGCGCGCGACGCACCAGCACGGCCGCGTCCTGCGCCATGATGGCGACGATCCCTTCCGCGTGCGCGCGTTCCTCAGGGGAAAGCTCCGCCTCATCGATGCAGCGGCAGATCTTGTGCGCGGCGTGCGCCCGCTCCTCGATCGTCGGACCCTTGATCAAGGTGCGGATATCGCTCTCGGTGAGCGTGGCGCGCATGGTGACGACAGTCATCGACGGCTCGTTTGGCTCAAAAATCACAAAGGCCCACCGACTCTCGGCGCGCCTCACCAAACCACACTTGACGCCATCCCTTAACGAAAGCTTGCTTGCGCCATAACAGAGGGAACACCGGTATGCTCAACGGCCTGCGCATCGTCGAATACGCCACCTATGTCGCCGCCCCCGGCGCCGGGGGCGTGATGGCCGATTGGGGCGCGGACGTTATCAAGGTAGAGCCGCCCGGCGGCGATCCGATCCGATTGTTTTTCTCCTCGCTTGGCGTTCAGGAGGAAGCGAACCCGGTCTTCGATATGGACAATCGCGGCAAGCGCGGGATCATTTTGGACACGGCACAACAAGCCGGGCGCGACGCGCTATTGCGTTTGATCGATCAGGCCGATGTGTTCTTGACCAATGTACGGCCGGGCGGATTGAAGCGCGCGGGGCTGGATCATGAAACGGTGCTCAAGCGCCGCCCTTCGCTGATTTACGCGACGCTGACCGGCTACGGCCTGGAAGGCCCCGACGCCGATCGCCCAGGCATGGATCAAGCGGCGTTCTGGGCGCGCTCCGGTCTTGCGGCGATGTTTCGCCCCAAGGGCGGCGACCCTGTGCAATTGCGCACCGCGTTTGGCGACCATGTGGCCTCGCTTGCGATCGTCAGCGCGGTGATGGCCGCGCTCTATGAACGCACGCACACCGGCAAAGGACGGCTCGTCGACGCTTCGCTGCTGCGCGTGGCGCATTATGTGGCGTCAAGCGATCTGGCGATCCAACATACGCGCGGCCGCATCGCCTCCAATCGCGCCCGCAAGGACGTGCCCAATCCCCTTATAAACAGCTTCAAAACCGGAGATGGCCGCTGGCTGAGCCTGCTTGCGCGCCAAGGCGAAAAGGATTGGCCCAAGCTTGCGCGCGCACTTGGGTTGGAAGCGCTGATCCATGAGCCGCGCTTCGCCAACAACCGCGTGCGCCGCGAGAACGGCGCCGAACTTGTAGCGATCCTGGATGAAAAGTTCGCGGCCAAGACGATGGCTGACATCGCCACAGCGCTCGACGCCGAGGAATTGGTCTGGGCGCCAATGCTATCCGCGACTGAAGCGATCAACGATCCGCAGGCGATCGCGGCGGGCTGCGTGGTGCAAACGCCAACGCATGATGGCGGCGTGATGAACGCGCCGGGCGGTCCGGTGCGCTTTCCCGGCGCCGACGATGGCCCCAAAGGCCCCTCGCCTCGCCCTGGCGAACACACGCGGATCGTACTCGCCGAGTTCGGCTATAGCGACGCTGAAATCGATGCGCTCTATGCGAGCGGCGCGGCCGCGTAAGCGCGCGAAATGCTACAAGCCGGAATTGCGCTGATACGTCGCCAACGCCTGCAACGGGTCGCGGCGCTCTTCTTCCTCGCCGCCGCGCAGGAGCGGCAACAGCGCCATGTGAAAGAGCGCCTGCGCCAATGCCGGCGACATCGCTTCGCCCTCGCCGCCATATTCCACGCGCGCATGCGCGCCTTCACCGATCGTCGCGCTCGCATCGAGTGAAAGCCGATCGAGTAGGCCTTGCGCCGAACGCGCTTCGCCATTGGCGTAGAACAAGCCGCGATTGGCGGCGGCTTCGCGCGGGAACACCGCGGCAGCACTTGGCGCGCCCTGCTGCGCGGCTTCAATCAAGCGGATGGCCCCACCTGGGCCCATGACGTGCGCGGCGTAGAGTTCGCCCGCGCTCGGCGCGCGGCCGAGGCGCGCGTGCAAAGCTTGCGCGTTTTCGCGCGCGAGTTCGCCGGCCATGCGCGCGGAGAGTTCGGGATCATTGCGGAGCGCCAGGATTTCGCGCCGGGTCGCCGCGTCCGCGCCCCGGCTCAACGCCGCCGCTTCGGCGCCCAAACCATGATCGGCGCCGTGGCGGCGCACGATGTCGAGCCAAGTGCTGTCGATGAATTGAAAAAGCCCGGTCGCGCTCGAGGTGCCCGCGCGCGCATGCGGATTGAGCGCGCTTTCGCGGCGCGCGGTTTCCACCAGCAGCGAGAAATTCACACCGGTCGCGTCAGCGCCACGGCGAATAGCGGCGCGAACAGCATCCGGCGCGACGGGCGCAATCGGATCGCTCATAAATCCGGCGTCCGACGATTTGGTAAATCACGCGTTAACTAGGTTGCGGCGGCGCACCCAACCCATTCGATACGGGAAAAGAACAAAGCCAGCGATGATGGTGATCAGCGCCGTGAACGAGGCGGCGATCAGCAAGCCGGTGTTGAAATTCTCGTGGTCTCGCCAATCCATGATGTGCAGCGCCCATAGCGCATCATAGACGCGCCAAAGGTCCGAACGGCGCGCGGCGACGCGGCCGGTGTCGGCGGCGACGTAAACGGCAAGCCCCTCCGCGTCATCGAACGCGATACGCCAGGCCGGCAGCGGGCCGCGATATTCCGTGCTCTCTTCAGTTATGAGCCGCGTTTCGCGCACGCGCGGCGCGTCAGCGACATAAGTCTGCGCGATCAGGGTCGCGGCCTCGACGCTGAGCGGCGACGCGACGCGCCAATCATTGAGATCGATCAGGATCGGCCGCCGCTCGGCGAATTCCGCCAAAGCGACTGGATGACCCGTAACATCTTGCTCGTAGGTGACGCGTGTCGGCGCTTCTGGAAGAAGCGACGCGACCTCCGCTGGCGAACGCGCTGTCGACGCCAAGGGCGACGCGTGCTGATGCGCGATGCGGTGTTCACTGCGCACCTGCTCAATTGGGTAGATAGCGAAGAAGAGCCCCGACCCCACCCAGAACAACATCTGCACGCCGACGATAAGCGCGAGCCATTTATGTAGCCATGACGCGGCGGCGGCGAGTTTCATCAATAGCTCTTCGGCAGGCCCAGCACGCGCTCGGCGATGAAATTCAAAATCATCTCACGGCTGACGGGCGCGATGCGCGCGATCATGGCTTCGCGGAAATAGCGCTCGACGAAGTATTCTTTCGCGTAGCCCATGCCGCCATGCGCGAGCACCGACGCTTCGCACGCATGGAAGCCAGCTTCGGCGCCCAGATACTTCGCGGCGTTCGCCTCCGCGCCACAATCCTTGCCGGCGTCGTAGAGTGCGGCGGCTTTGAACGCGAGCAAGTTCGCGGCTTCAAGCTCGGCCCAAGATTTCGCCAGCGGATGCTGAATGCCCTGGTTCTGGCCGATCGGGCGACCGAACACGACGCGTTCCTTCGCGTATTGCGCCGCGCGCTTCAAAGCCGCGCGGCCAAGGCCAATGGCTTCAGCGGCGAACAGCACGCGCTCCGGGTTCAGGCCTGTGAGCAAGATTTTGAAGCCCGCGCCCTCTTCACCGATCAACTCGGCGTTCGAGACCTCAAGGTCCTCGATGAAGAGCGTGTTACACTCCACCGCCTTGCGGCCCATTTTCGGGATCGGTTGCGCTTCGATCTTGGCGCGATCGAAATCGGCGTAGAACAGCGACAAGCCTTCCGTCGGCCGCTTCACTTGATCCTTCGGCGTGGTGCGCGCGATCAGCATGATTTTGTTCGCACGTTGCGCGTTCGTTGTCCAAATCTTGCGGCCGCGAATGCGGTAGCCGGTATTGGTGCGTTCGGCGCGCGTTTCCAGGCTCGACGTATCGAGGCCGGAGTTTGGCTCCGTGACGGCGAAGCAGGCTTTGTCCGTGCCGTCCATCGCCGGCGGCAGGAAGCGCGCTTGCTGCTCCTCGGCGCCGAATTTCACGATCGGCATCAGGCCGAAGATATTGAGATGGATCGCGCTCGCGCCGGAGAAGCCGGCGCCCGATTGCGCCACCGTCTGCATCATCAGTGCGGCCTCAGTAAGGCCAAGCCCCGCGCCGCCGAAGCGCTCGGGCATCGCCACGCCAAGCCAACCGCCCGCGGCGATGTCGGCGACGAACTCTTCCGGAAATTTTCCGGTCTCGTCCGTCTTCAGCCAATAATGATCATCGTATTTGGCGCAGATCTTCTGGATCGCTTCCTGGATCGCGGCCTGCGCTTCGGTAGGTTCAATGCCAATGGTCATGCAACGCCTAATCTCTCGGGCGAAAGGGCCGCCCATTCCGGCTTCAATTCGTGGCCGAACACATACGCCGTAATGATCTCCGCCGTCACGGGGGCAAGCAGCCAGCCGTTCCGCGAATGCCCGGCCGCGATCAGCATATCGCCCGACCAGCCGACTATGGGCCAGCCATCGGGAGTCATGGGGCGCACGCCGGCCCAAGCGCGGCCGCTCGGCTTGATCTCGCCGGGCAAGTGCGCTTGCGCCGCGGCAAGCAGATCATCGACACGGCGCGGATCGACTTTGCGATCAAAGCGATCGAACTCCATCGTGGAGCCGAGCACGACATCCTCGCGGCGCCGCGCGAGATAAAAACCATGGCCGTGAAAATTAGGCCCGAGCGCCGCCGCGGTTTCGACCGCGACCACATGGCCCTTCGCGGGGCGGATGTGCTTCAGCGCCGGCGCCGCGTTCTGCAAACGCTGCGTGGCCCACACGCCCGGCGCCAGCAGCACGACGTCGGCCTCATAGACGCGATCGTCGTGCGTGAGCACGGCGTTCGCGGTGACGTTGGCGACGTCGCGATGATATTCGATGACGACGCCCATCGCGCGCGCTTGCATGGCAAGGCCGGTCAGCACGCGCAGCGGATCGGCCGTGCCTTCGTCAGCGGCCCACACCGCGTTCTCGAGCCTCGTCTCAACGCCGAGGCGCTTGCGCGCTTGGCTCGCGTTCAACGGAATTGCTTCGCGGCCGAGGCGGCGGGCATTGGCGAGGAAAGCGTCGGCTTCGTCGCTGGTGCGCGGCGTATAGATTCCGCCATCGAAGCGCACGCCATCGGCCCATTCGGCGCCGGTGCGCAGGAAGCGCCAGAGATCGATCGATTCAAGCGCGAGCGCTTCGTGCGGCGACGGCGTGGCGTCGAGTGCGGCCAACATGCCTGCGGCGGCCGCCGATGCGATCGGGCCATGCGGGCTTGGGTGCTCGGCTTCGGAGTCGAGGAGCGTCACCTGCGCGCCGACTTGGCGCAGGCGCACGGCGCAGAACAATCCAATCACGCCGCAGCCGACGATGACGACCTTTTTCATGACGCCGCCCATGTCCACCCTAAGCGCGCGGCGCGCAAGGCGGTGCGGCGCCCGGTCGCTGCGTTTAGCGCTTCTTGGCGCGCGGCTTGGGCGCGGCCGCGCCGCTGACGGCCACCACTGCGTCGATGCCGGCGCGCAAAAGCGCCTCGGGCGTCACGGAAAGACGCTTGGCGGCGGCTTCCAGGCGCGCCCATTGCCTGGCGTCGATGCGCACGGTTTTGGCCGCGGGCGCCTTCCGGGCCGTCTTGACCTTACGCACGGCCGCGAGCGCCGCTTTCATGCGATCGACGTGCGCGCGATCCTTATCCTTCTCCGCTTCGGAGAGTTGCATGTAGGGCTTGAACAGGTCTTTCGCGAGGCTCTTGTCGGCCTTGTTGCGCAAGATCCAACGTTTGTGGACGTAGTCCGAAGCAGCTTCGCGGTCGTTGGGGAATTTCTTGACGGCGTCGAACGCATCGCGCGCGGCGCGCTTGTTGTCGGCCTTGGCAGCGGGATCGAGCGTGCGCCATGGTTGATTAATATCAACCATGATCCCGCCACGCAGACGCATGCGCGGCAGTTTCTTCTCGGCCGGACTCGTCTTGTGAAAGTTGCGGCGCCACGCATCGTGCGAGCGGCCGGAGAAATACTCCACCGCCGCCTCTTGCAGCGGATCAGGCTTCCCGGCTTTGGATTTCTTAGCGGCCATCAACGGAGCCTAACAAAAACTCGCTTGGATTCTATGAACGCCACTCAGGCAGATCGAACTTAGGATCGGGATAGGTCGCGTCCACGTACGTGCGTCCCGCCGCCATGCCGACCTCGATCAGCAAATCCATATTTGCTTTCTTGCCGTTATCCATGTGGTCAAGCGCTTCCAGCGTGATCGCATCGAGTTCGCGGCCAATCAGGCGCTCAAGCTGCGTCATCGGCGGCACGGGGTCGGTGCGGCGCTTGGCGCGCGGCTTCGTATCGAGCGTAATGTCGATGCGCTGAAAATCGAGCAGCGGCGTGCCGGATACGCACACGCCGTCCATGTCGCCGATCTCCGAATTGATGCGCCACGGCTTTCTCGGATTGGAGAACGCCTGCATCATCATCACGCCCTGCAGCTGCGTGTCATAGACCATGGCGCGCAACGCGTGCACGCCGCGCAAGCCCGGCGGCAAACCTTGGAACGCTTTGCCGTCAACGCCGGGGCGACGCATGCCGGTGCCGCACGACGTCATCATCAGATTGTCGGCGCCGGCCTTCCAGCCGAACTTATAAGACGGCTCCAGCGCCAGCATGAACAGCTGCATACTCGGATTGTTGTTGGCGCTGACGGCGCCATCGACGAAAAAGCCCTTCTGGATCGGACGACGCTTCTCATCGAACTCGATATCGATCGTCACCTCATCAAAGAAGGTCGGCGCCGCCGCGCTCGCCAGTACGAGATCGGTGAGACGATAGCGCTTGTTGGGAAAGACGCCGCTCTCGGAGGCCGGATCATAATAGACGCCCAGCGGGTGATTGGTCACCACCCAAGCCGAACCGGTATCGATACGCTTGGCGTGAATGGCGAGGCCAGTCTTGATGTCTTGCGAACCCAGCGTCTTGGTCGACAGCACCGAATGCAAAGCGCGGCGCAGTTTGCGCGCATCGAACTTCGATTGCAGAAAGACGCCGTCGCCCGCCGTCTTGCCGAAAACGTCGGGGCCAAGCTTCATATAAAGCTCGATCATCTCATCGATGCTGAGCCCGAGCGAAAGGCCCGAGGCGATGATGGCGCCCGTGGAAGTGCCGCCGATCAGGTCATAATAATCCGACAGCCGAAAATTCGGATCGCCGCCTGCGCGACGCCGCAATTCGTCTTCCAGCGGCTTCAGCATGCCGAGCGTCAGCACGCCTTTCACGCCGCCGCCATCGAGCGCCAAGATGCGCTTGGCCCCCGTGTCGGGCGACAGGTGCTCGAACAAAGTCTTGGGCATGGGTCCCCTCGCTTTTTGTTGTAGCCGGCCCGGCGGGTCAAAAGAAGGCCAAGGACGCGGGATCGCGCCCCAGGTGAACGGCGCGGAACTCAGCAGCCAGGAAAAGCCCCCCGGCGACGAAGATCGGGCGCCCTCGCGCCCGCGCCAATGCGGTGGCGCGCGCGTCCGAAACCGAGTCCGACACAACGATTTCGGCTTCGGCGTTCGCGGCTCGCGCATACGCCGCGATCCGCGCCGGGGCTTCGCCCTTGTGACGCGCGGCGGCGCAGATGATTGTGGAAAAGCCGGGCGCCAAAGCGCCGATCAACGCGCCTGCGTCCTTGTCGCTGGACGCCCCACACACCAAGAGCGCTTCCGCGTCCCCCGCCATCTCCGTGAAGGCTTCGCGCACGGCGCGCACGCCGGCCGGCGTGTGGCCAACATCGATAACGACAAGCGGATCGGCAGAGAGAATTTCCATGCGGCCCGGCCAACGTATCGCCGCGAAGCCCGCGCGCGCTTTATCATCGCTGAGGCCGACAATGTCAGCGGCGGCGCGCCACGCGAGGGCGGCGTTCCGCGCTTGGAAAGCGCCGCGCAATGAGAGCGCCTCGACGCCGCGTGCGTCGTGCTCCGCCACGAACGTGACGTTGACTCCGCGTTCGGCGCAATGTGCTTCGATCGCTTCGCGCTGCGCCGCGCAACTCTCGCTAACGAACACTCTCGCGCCCATGGGCGCGGCGTCGAGCTTGTCTCGTGCGATCTCCTCCAGCGTTTCGCCCAACAAATATGTGTGTTCGAGATCAAGCGAAGTCAACGCGAGCCGACGCGCTTGTATCAAGCGAACGGGATCAAGCCGGCCGCCAATACCCGCTTCCCAAACCACATGCGCGCAACGGCGGGCCGTGAACCAATCGGCGGCGATCAGAAACAGAAACTCGAAGCCGCCCAGATTTTCCGCTTCGCCGACGCGCGCGGCGGCATCGGCCACGCGCCGCCAATGATGATCGAGTTCGGCGTCGGAAATGTCCTCGCCATCGATGCGGAAGCGCTCGTTCAGATCGAACAGGTGCGGCGAAGTGAAAAGCCCCACGGGCGCGGAAGCCTGCTGCAGCAACGCGGCGGCCATGGCCGCCGTCGAACCCTTGCCGTTCGAGCCGACGATGACGGCGTCGGATACGCCGAAGCGGGCGATATCGAGACCGAGCGCTTCGGCGATCGTTTGCACGCGCTCAAGCCCCGGCCCCGCGCCGAATTTCGGGTACGGGACGCGCCAGATGCTCATCGCATCGCCGCCGCGATGTTGGCGCGCCAAATGGCGTTGATCAGATCCCAGCGGCCCGCCTCTTCGAGCGTCGCGATCATGGGGTTGGAATTGACCTCGATCACCTGCAGCATCGAGCCATCACCCGCCGATGAAACATCGAATATATCCACGCCCGCCAATCGCAAACCGATTGCGTCGGCGGCGGCGAGGCCCACGCGCGCCAATGCTTCGGGCGCGCCATCTTGCAAGGCTTCCGCGCCGCCGCCGGCCGCGCGGTTTGCCGGACCTTCCAACGTCAATCGCACGCCGAGCGCGGGCACGGCGTCGGCGTCAACCAATGCGCCATGCGCGGCGCGCGCACGAATGCGCGGCGGTGCGCCCGCATCACGGGGCAACGCCTCGACCAACGCCCGCACGCTGCGCACGCCATCGCCGATAATGTGCGGCAAGCTTTTGCGATACGAGAAGAGCGGGCGGCCTTCGAGCACGAACACGCGATATTCGACGCCGCGCACGAAGGGCTGAATGAGAATAGCGAAATGCTCGCGCGACACGCGGTGCATGTAATCGGCGAACGCCGCTTCGCTCTCGATCACCTCCGCGTAAAGACCGTTAGAAGCCGCCAATGGTTTGCAGAACACTGGCAGCGCCGCTTCGCGCACATAGGCGAGCGCATCCTCCGGTTCGCGCCCCGGCGTTCGCATCTGCGACCAGCGCGTGGTGACGAAGAATTTCTCGCCCGCGAGCACCGGCACGCACGCCCCGCGCAACACCTCGGCGCAGAAGGCCTTGTCGCGCGCGATCGATGCGGCGCGTGCGTCGTTCAATGCGTAGGGCGTGCCGGCGCCGGCGGCGAACACGGCGCTGCGGGGGCCGTCGGTGATCTCGAAGAGATAGCCGTCAGCGCCATCGAGCGAACGGAAACCAAAGCCGGACGCGGCGGCGGTGTGCGCCGCGTAGCGCGCGTGCGCGCTCAAAAGGGCGTGGGGTGAAATCTTCGGGTCCAAGGGAATGGTACCGCCTCCCGGGCTCGAACCGGGGACACCTGGTTCCACAAACCAGTGCTCTAACCAACTGAGCTAAGGCGGCACACGAAGCGCCGGGACGCCCCAAGGGCGCGGAAACTAGCCGCGCCGCCCTGCCGAAGCAAGGCGGCGCTGGGCTGGCTTACACCGTCGGCCTACACTGGGCCCCAGCCCTGCTGGTTGATGTAATTGCGGATGCGCTCGATCCGGTTGTCCGGATCGGGGTGGGTCGACAGGAATTCCGGCGAACGGGCGCCGCCGCCCGCCTGCATTCGTTGCCAGAACGGAATAGCCTGACGTGGATCGTAGCCGGCGCGCTGCATGTAATTGATGCCGAGAATATCGGCCTCGCTCTCCTGCTCGCGCGAGAAGGGCAGACTTAAGCCCACTTGAGCGCCGAGACCGAGGGCTGCCATGGCGATCTGGCTGTTGACCTGCGTGCCGGCCACCTGGAGCGCGGTTTGTGTCGCCATTTCGCGGCTGTAGCGCTCGGCGGCGTGGCGGCCGGTGACGTGGCCGACTTCGTGGCCGAGCACCGTCGCCATCCAATCGTCGCGCTCGGAAATCTCATACAAACCGCGATAAAAACCGACTTGGCCGCCCGGCAGCACGAAAGCGTTTTTCTCTGGGCTGTCGAACAGCACGAATTCCCAATTCTGGTTGCCGCGCCCGGCTGCCGTGACGATGCGGCCGCCGACGGTTTCGAGGCGGCGTTGCGCGGCGGCATTGGTCCAGGTGCGGGTTTGCTGGCGCATCTGCGACCAGGCGCTGAGCGAGGCCTGCTGCAATTGCGCCTCGTCCACCAGGATCAATTGGCTGCGGCCGGTCTCGGCGTTGGTGGCGCAGCCGCTGACCAGCACGATCGTGCCGGCGGCCAGCCCACGCAGGAGGTCGCGCCGCTCCATCTTGGAGACATCGACCAGCTTCGCCTCGGCGGCTGCGGCATCATGTTCACACATTCGTCGTTCTCCCAGATTCGCGGCCAGACCTCAGGAAGGGTCCCGGCCACCGGCTTATTTTCAGCCGTCAGGCGACGGAAGCAAGGGCCGTTTCGCGTGAAAGGAGGAAATGGTGCCTGGGGCCGGAATCGAACCAGCGACACGCGGATTTTCAATCCGCTGCTCTACCGACTGAGCTACCCAGGCGACCGCGCGCGGCCAGGGCCTGACCGCGCGGAGCGCCGTCTATAAGGGCGCCGCCGCCCCTTTGTCCACGCCGCCCCTGCACTGGCGGGCGAATTAATTGGGCGAGGCTGCGGGGGGATGGCGCGGCCCCCCTCTCTCCTGCGGAGAGGGTCGCCACGCAGCGGCGGGATGAGGGCGATCCGACGCGCGGGCGCCCTCGCAGGCAAAGTGCGCGGACTTTCTTGAATCACCGCGCAAGCGGAACGCCCCTCACCCCCTAGCCCCCTCTCCGCAAGGGAGAGGGGGAATTGCGCGCAGCACGTTTGGCCGCGTGGAGCGGGGCTCCACACGGTTGGGTGTGTGTCAGGCATGCCGCCTGGAAGGCGGCGGTCCGATTAGGAGGAATCAGTTGCGCGGGTTTCGACGCGCGCGAGCGAGCGCAATGCGTGCGCGGGTGGCGACGCGATGACGCGCGCGGCGATGCGCGTGAGACGGCGCTTCAGACGCGGCAGGATACGCGCGACGTAACGGTCGATGTGCGCGAGCGCGTGCAGCAGGATGGAGATGCGCGCGACCGGATCGCGATGGCGCAAGGCTTTGCGCAGCCATGAGCCATGCGCGGCGCGGATGAGGCTTTTGGGGCCGGTGCGCTGGTGAAAGCCGCGTGTGCCGAACACGCGCACGGTTTCTTGCGGACGCGCGTAGAGGCTGAGCAGATTGACCGCTCGATGATAGATGATCGCGGCGACTTGGGCGGCGAGACGATCGAGCGTGAGATCGCCGTAGCGGCGCAGACGGCGTGATTTGGTGCAAACGCCAGCGAAGATCCCGGCAAACCACACGAGCATCAGCCGCGACCAGGTCGCGAGCCTTTCTAAGCGATGCTGTGAGATGTGGGGCCGGTGATGTTTCATGGCCGCCATTGTATGCGCGTTGTGAAGCGGTCGGATTGTTCGCGCGAAGATTCTTGCAAGCGCTTGGCGCGGCGGCGTTTTTAAAAATGACGCCGTAGGATTAGTGCGTGGTCTATCCCCGAGGGAGCGCGGCGCTCCGCGCCGCATGCGCCGCAGGAGCGGCGCGCTCCAACCTGCAGACTCTTTGCGCCTCAGTTTGCGCGTGAGGCGGTTTGGATGGTGCGGACGCGGGTGGTGATTTCGCGTTGGGCGCGGTCGTTGAGGTCGCTGGCGTAAGCCGGTTGCGCGAACGGCCCTCGGATCGAGAATGGGAAAACGATGCCGCCGCGCGGCGAACGCGGCGCCAGGCGAATGTCCATCCGCTTTTGCGGCATGTCGATCACGCCGATGCCGGGGATGCGCAAATCCTCGGTGTTGAAGCTGATATTGTCCGTCGCCAGCACGCCGTCGGCTATGGCGAAGGTGGCCGAGAGGCCCTGAAACGGCGTGCGCGCCTCGGGCGCGATCAATTCGCCGCGCAGCGCGTTGCGGATCGTAGTCGCCACGCCGCCGAGATCGACGCCGTTCAATACGCCCGAGACCACCTCAAGATGCGTGCGGCCATCAACGCCCGAGATCAGTTCGCGTTGCGTGCGGCCCTGGGTGCGCAGCACGAGGCTCAATTCCGCGCGGCCTTCGATATTGGTGAAATTGATGGAATCGGTGAGGAAACCGCGCGCGTCCACATTGGTGAAGGCCAAGTCCTGGACGATGCGCGCCGAAGGCTCGCGCGTATCGATCTCGAAGCGCCCGCGCCCCGAGCCGCCATAGAGCGACAGATTGTGCAAAGTCGCGGCCATGAAGCCGTCATTGAGCACGAGATTGAGCCGTGCGCTGTCGACGCGCATGTGCTGGACGAGCACGGCGTGGGTGACGAGTTCGAGATCGGCATTGAGAATGTGCAGGCCAGACCAATCGATCGGCGTCTCGCTCGCTTCGGCTTGAACATCGAGCGCGCGGGGCGCTGCTTCAACGGCGGCGATTTCGGCGGTCGCCGCACCCTGGCCTGCGTCCGGCATGGCCGCTGCCGCCACCGCTTGCTCAACAGGCGCGGCTGGCGGCGCCTGGCCTGAAAGGTACGGGTTCAGGTCGAAATCGAAGAGTTCGAGCCGGCCGCTGAGATAGGGCTTGTCCCGCAATGAAGAGAGCACGAAATCGCCGCGCCCGCGGATGAGATCGAGCGAGAAACCGGCGTTGGAAAACGCATAGCGCCCGCCGCCAACCTCCATGCGGCCCGAGACGGCGAACGCCTCCAGGCCGACGCCGCCTTGGATCGGCGATCCGGTCCATGCCGCGAGTTGGCGCAGGCTTGGGCCCGAGGCGCG
Organism: Caulobacterales bacterium; assembly: GCA_017303355.1. GTDB lineage: Bacteria > Pseudomonadota > Alphaproteobacteria > Caulobacterales > Aquidulcibacteraceae > Vitreimonas. The sequence goes on from JAFLCU010000005.1 coordinate 22,917, forward strand.
CACGAGGCCCGCGATCTCGCCGGATGCGGCGAGCGTCTGCCCCTCGAAATGCATGTTCAGCAATTCGCTGGCGAGTTCGATCTTCAGCGGCATGCGCTGGCCGCGCAGCAGCGCGCCGGGACGGCCCATGTCGAGCGAAAGTTCGACCGGGCGATCGGCGTAGCGCACGCTGCCTTCGACCTGCATGGCTTCTTCCATGCCGGCGAACGCGGTCGAGAGATCGACGTCGCCAACCACCCAGCCAACGCCGCGGCGCGCGTCGAAGAAGCTCGCTTCACCGTCGATGATGCGAATTTCGCGCAGGCGCGTTTGCGTCGCATCGACGCTGGGTTCGCTTGGCGTGGCAGGCGGCGACGTGGGCGGCGTTTGCCCTTCCGCCGGGCGCGGCGCGAGGATCCAGTTCGGACGGCCTTCCGCGTTCACCTCGAGCGCGATGTTGGGCCGCTGCAGCACGAGGCGGCGGACGACGACTTGGCGATCGAGCAGCGGGCGCAGTTCGACGCCGATATCGATTTCATCGGCGGTGAGGAAGGCGGGCGCGCGCCCGCCCTCGACATTGGCCAAGCTCGCCTGCTCGGCGCGCAGGCCGAGTACCGGCCAGAGGCTGACGCCGACATTGCCATTGATGGTGAGGTCGCGGCCGGTTCCGGCCTCGACCGCGCGCTCGACCTCGGCGCGCACGTCTAAGCGCAGGATCAGGTAGGCCAAGGCGCCCGCGCCCAGCAAAGCCGCCGCCACCAGGCCGCCACCGATCAGCAGAACCCACCGCTTCCAGCTCATGCCGGCTCTCCCCACCTTTGGCCGCAGCCGAGCGGCACCCTAGCCGCTGGCGCTTATGGCCGGAATAGCTATCTAGGGGCGATGACCCAACCCGTTCCCGTCACCGTGCTCACAGGCTTCCTGGGCGCGGGCAAAACCACCCTGCTGAACCGCATCCTGACCGAGCCACACGGCAAGAAATACGCGGTCATCGTCAATGAGTTCGGCGAGATCGGCATCGATAACGACCTTATCGTAGATGCCGACGAAGAAGTGTTCGAGATGAACAATGGCTGCGTCTGCTGCACGGTGCGCGGCGATCTCATCCGCATCATCGAAGGCCTGATGAAGCGCAAAGGCCGCTTTGACGCGATCCTGGTGGAAACGACTGGTCTGGCGAAGCCCGCGCCGGTGGCGCAGACGTTTTTCGTGGACGCCGATGTGCGCGCGAAGACGAAGCTCGACGCGATCGTGACGGTGGTGGACGCCAAGCACGTCGCCGGCCAACTCGCGGCGCAGGAAGAAGCGGCCGAGCAGATCGCGTTCGCGGACGTGATCCTGCTGAACAAGACCGATCTGGTGTCGCCAGAGGAATTGGCGGCCGTTGAGCGCCAAGTGCGCGCCGTAAACGCCACCGCTCGCATCCATCGCATGAACCGGGGCGATATCGGGCTCGATAAGATCCTCGACGTGGGCGCGTTCGATCTGGATCGCGTGACCGAGATCGATCCGCATTTTCTGCCCGACCATGATTGCGACGATGCCTGCGCGCATCATCACGATCATGACCATCACGGCCACGATCATCACCACGACCATCATCACCATGATGAGCACGATCACGTCGCCGCCTCCGGCATCGCCAGCGTCTCGCTGTCGTCCGAGAAGCTGATCGATCCGCAAAAGCTGCTGCCTTGGCTGAACGACATCACCCAGCAGCGCGGGCCGGACATTCTGCGCCTCAAGGGCATCATCGCTTTTCCGGACGAGCCGAAGCGCTTCGTCGTCCAGGGCGTGCATATGATCATCGAGGGCGATACGCAGCGCGATTGGCGCGAGGATGAGAAACGCGTGTCGCGCCTGGTTTTCATCGGCCGCAATCTCGACCGCGCCGAACTCGAAACCGCCTTCGCGGCCTGCGCGGCGTGAGCGCGCAAGTCTATGACAGCGGCCGTCGCCTGGCGATCGGCGCCGGCGCGACCTCGGTGCACTGGATCGGCGACGAGGCGCTGTTTGCGCTGAGCGATGGCGCGGTGCTGGTCGCTACGCGCGAGGGTGAGACGCGGCGGATCGCGGCGCATGACGGCGTGATCTTGAGCGCGGGGCTGCATCCCGACGGCAAACGCCTCGTCACCGGCGGCGATGATGGGCGCGTCCAGATAATCGCGCCGGATGGCGAGGCGCGGACGCTGGCTGAATTGCGTCGCTGGGTGGATCACCTCGCCACGAGTGCTGCGACCAATCTGATTGTCGCCGGCGTCGGCAAGGAAGCGATCGTTTTCCAGGCCGAGAAGGAAACACACCGCTTCGCCTATCCCACCAGCCTTGGCGGCCTGGCGCTTGACGCGAAGGGCCGGCGCTTGGCCGCGAGCCATTATGGCGGCGCGACACTGCGCTACGTGCTGACGGCGGACGACAAAGGCGTTGCGCTGAATTGGCAAGGCTCGCACCTCGCCATCACCATCTCGCCGGATGCGACTTATGTGATCACCGGCATGCAGGAGAATGCGCTGCATGGTTGGCGCATGCCGGAAAAAACCGATCTGCGCATGGACGGCTATCCGTCGAAGACGCGCAACTTCTCGTGGGATAAGCGCGGCCGCTGGCTCGCCACCTCCGGCGCAAACGCCGCGATCGTGTGGCCGTTCGTCGGCAAGCTCGGGCCGCAAGGCAAACCGCCGCTGCAGCCCGGTGAGCGCGAGGCGTTGGTGACGGCGGTGGCGTTTCATCCGAGCGAGGAAATGCTGGCGATCGGCTACGCGGATGGCGCCGTGATCGTGGTGCGTTTCTCCGACAGCATGGGCATGGAGCTGGACGAGCCGGGCGAAGGCGCGGTGAGCGCGCTCGCTTGGAGCGCCGACGGCAAGCACATCGCCATCGGCGACGAAGCCGGGCGCGGCGCGATCATCGCGGTTTAGCCGCGCGGCCGCGCCGTCTGCGCCGTCAGCACCTGATCCATCACTTTCACGACGCTGGCGATCTCATCTACGATGCGGCGCGCTCGCGAGGGATCGACGAGCGGTTTGAAGAGATCGCCCGGCTCGAACAAATTGCCGCCTTCGACGGCGACAAGCAGGTTTCCATTTTCAAACGCGCAACGAATGCGCTTGCCGTGCAGGCCCGCCTCCAGCGCGATCAGCCGCTCCATCATGACCGGGTGCAGCAGATAGCGCGCCTCCACCTGATCCGTGCCCCAGACCTCGAACGCCTTCTCGAACTCGGACGCGACGAGGTGCACGCGCTCGAGCTTGCGGCCATCGATTTCGCCGCCGCCGAACGCATTGAACATGCCCGCGTCGCGCCGCACGATGGTGACGCCGAGAAACTCGATCGGGAAATGCATACGGATGAGCTGGCCGCGAAACACGGTCGTGTAGCGGGTGCGGCCCTTGCTGTCGGTGGAGCGCTGTTCGAGGTGCGCTTCATAAAGCTCGAAGGAGGAATTCTTGTAATCGCCGCGAAATAGATCCTCGAAATTCGAGCGCGCGAAGCTTGGCGTCAGGCGCAACTCGCGCAGCCGCGCGAACGCGGGCGGATCGAAGCCGCCAATCGTGAAACGCGCGCCCATCGCGTCGGCGATAGCGGCGCAATATTGCTGCTTCAGCGCGCGCCCGAGCTTGGCCAGCGGCTGATAGGCAAGCACGCCGCCGATCACCAGGATCATGAAGCCGATGACGAGCCCGGCGCCAAATTCTTGCGTACCGAGCACGGACGCGATGCCGCCGGCGAGCGCCAGGCCGGCGGTAATCCACATCCATTTCTTGAAGCTCGCCACGGCGGCGACGCGATCATCCTCGTTGGCGTGGAAGCACGGCTCGATGCGCTCCTTGTAGAGGCGCTCGAAGGTGGCGTCGTCGAGGCGGGCGAGGTCGATGATCTGCGGCTGTGCGTCCACGGCGATTCCCCTGCGACTGCCGAAATCCTAGCCTGCTCTATGTCATGCGCCTATTGCCACCGGTTTCCGTCCGAGTCAGTTTTGAACCATGCAGATTGACCGCCGCGTCCTCCTGGCCGCCTCGCTCGCCATGGCAACGCCCGCCTCCGCGCATGCGCAAGCCGCGCCGATCGTCCGCACACATCACGGTCGCGTGCGCGGTGCGACGATCAATGGCGTGCATGTGTTCAAGGGCGTGCGCTACGGCGCCGACACCGCTCCGCGCCGCTTTCAAGCGCCACTGGCGCCGCGACGCTGGTCCGGCGTCGCCGATGCACTGAACTATGGCGCGGCCGCGCCGCAGCGTGGCGGCGATGACGCGCCGCAGAGCGAAGACTGCCTCTTCCTCAATGTGTGGACACGCGGCCTGGGCGACAATTCGCGCCGGCCGGTGATGTTCTACATTCATGGCGGCGCGTATGCGTCGGGCTCGGGCTCCGATCCGCTCTATGATGGCGCGCGCTTGTGCCAGCGCGGCGACGTTGTCGTCGTCAGCATCAATCATCGGCTCAATGCGTTCGGCTATCTTTCGCTGGCGCGGCTGGGCGATTTTCCCGACAGCGGCAATGCGGGCCAGCTCGACATCATGCTGGCGCTGCGCTGGGTGCGGGAGAACATCGAGGCATTCGGCGGCGATCCGAATTGCGTGATGGTGTTTGGCCAATCCGGCGGCGGCGCGAAGATCGCGACGATGATGGCGCAACCAGCGGCGGCGGGCCTCTTCCATCGCGCCGCGACCATGAGCGGCCAGCAAGTCACCGCGTCTGGTCCTCTTAATGCGGAGAAACGAACGCTGGCGTTCATGCAGGCGCTGGGGCTTGGACGCGGCGATGTCGAGCAGTTGCGGAGCCTGCCTGCCGCGCGCCTGGTCGAAGCGCTCGCCACGCGCGATCCGATCCTGGACGGCAGCGGACTCTATTTTGGACCGGTGCTCGATTTCGTGCATCTGCACCGGCATCCGTTCTATCCCGACGCCAGCCCGCAATCGCTGCATATCCCAATGATGCTCGGCAATACGCACGACGAGACGCGGGGATTCACCGGCCAGGATCGCGCGCCGTTTAGCTTCACGTGGGAGCAAGTGGCGCCGGCGCTCGCGAGCCAGATGCGCATCGACACCGACCCTGCCCATGTTGTCGCCGCCTATCGCCGACGCTTTCCGGACTGGACGCCGAGCGAAGTCTATTTCGCTGCTTCCACCGCCGCGCGCTCGTGGCGCGGGCAAGTGATCGAAGCCGAGGAACGTGCGCGCGCCGGCGCGCCCGGCTTTGTCTATCAGCTCGATTGGCGCAGCCCGCGCGAGAACGGCATTTTCCGCGCGCCGCACACGCTCGATATCCCGCTTGTGTTCGGCAATCTCGAAGCATCGAGCTTTATCGGCGAACGAACTGAAGCGGGCGAAGCGATGTCGATGCGCGTGATGGACGCGTTTCTCGCCTTCGCACGGACCGGCGATCCGAATTGCGCGTCGATCCCTCATTGGGCGCCGCACACGCTGCCGGCGCGCGAGACGATGGTGTTCGACACGAATACGCGCATGGAAAACGATCCGCGCCAATGGGAGCGCGAATTCTTCGCCGCGATCCCTTACGTGCAGCCGGGGACGTGAAATGCGGCCGCAGGGTGATTGCATCTGGACCGCCGGCGCCCTCGCCGGCACGGCGCGACAGCTACCGACTGTCGCCAGCGTTTGTTCGATGGGCCGGAGTGCCGGCGGGGGCGCCGGCGGTCCAGATTTCACTCTTCATCAACCGAGCTGGCGCAAGCCATCTTCCACGGAAATCACCGGGGCATAGCCCATTTCGGCGCGCGCCTTATCGTCTTTCAAGATGGCGTCGCGCGACATAATCATGGCGCTGAAGCGTGTGAGCGGCGGCTCGCCTTTCATTGGAAACGAGCGCCAAAGGGTCTCGCAAGTCGCGCCGATGGCATCCGCCACCCAACTAGGCACGGATTTGTCCGGCAATGACACGCCACGCGACGCGGCCATGCCGCTCAACATCTCACGCATCGGGCGCACGCCGTCATCGAGGATAAAATAGGCTTCGCCAGCGCGGCCTTTGGTAAGCGCGAGTTCGATGGCGTGGACGAGATTGGCGATGTGGGTGGTGGATGTCATGGCGCGACCGCCGTTGATCCACATGAATTGGCCCGCCTTAGCCATGGCCACGATGGCCGGCAGCAACGTGGTGTCGCCTGGGCCCCAGATGAATCGCGGGCGCAACACAATGGTCTCGAAGCCGGGCGCATTCGCCGCGAGTACCAATTGCTCGGCTTGCGCCTTGGTCGATGAATACGGATAGGGCGAACGCGGCGCGAGCGGGTACGTCTCATCGACGCCACGCAAATGCTGGCCACGGAATAGCGCCGCTTCCGTACCGATATGGATGAAGCGCGGCACGCCCCAATTTTGCGCAGCACTCAAAACGTTGCGCGTGCCCTCGACATTGAAACGCGTCCAGGCGTTGCGCGGCCCCCATTGCTCCACGAACGCCGCGCAATGGAGGACGACGTCAGCGCCCGCGAGGTGCGGGCCGACCACGCTCTCCAGATCGCAACGCACCGGCTCGGCGCCCAACGCCCTGATCTTTGCGTCCGATTCCTCCGAGCGCGACATTGCGAGGACGCTGTGTCCCGCCGCGATCAACGATCTCGTCGCCGCGCCGCCGACAAAGCCAGAAGCGCCGGTGACGAAGATACGCATTACGCCTCGCCCTTTATCTGCTTGAGCGCATGTGAAAGCTTGGCCGCCGAGGCGTCAGCATCCTCGCGGCGCTCGCGCAATTCCTCGACGACCTCTTCGGGCGCCTTCTTGATGAATTCGGCGTTGTTGAGCTTCGCATCCATCTTGGCGATCTCGGCTTCGAGCTTGCCGATATCCTTGGCCAGGCGCGCGGCCTCGGCCGGCAGATCGACCACGCCTTCCAGCGGCAGCGCCACCGTGGCGCCATCGAGCACGAACGTCACCGAGCCTTTCGGCGCGTCCTTGGCGCTGGTGGAATATTCCAGGCGCGCCATGCGATCGATAAGATCCTGGTAACGCTCGAGCCTCGCTTCGGTAGTGGCGTCGGCGCCGATCAGCAGCAATGGAATTTTCGCGCCGGCCGGCACGTTGAGTTCGGAGCGGGTGGAGCGCGTCTCTTCGATCAGGCGCACCATCCAATCGATCTCGGCTTCGGCCGCCGCATCGATCAGATCGTCACCCAGGCGCGGCCAGTTTTCCTGGATGAGCATGCGTGCGCGGGTGGCGCCGTACTCGCCCATGCGCGTCCAAATCTCTTCGGTGATGAAGGGCATGAACGGGTGGAGCATGATCAGGATTTGATCGAGCACCCAGGCGGCGGTGCGGCGCGTCTCGAGCTTGGCGGCTTCGTCATCGCCATTCAGCAGCGGCTTGATGAATTCGAGATACCAATCGCAATAGATGTTCCAGACGAATTTATAGAGCGCGCCCGCCGCTTCGTTGAAGCGCCGCGCTTCCAGTTCGCGCGTGACGGCGGCGGCCGCTTTCGCGGTCTCGCCGACGATCCATTTGTTGACAATTTGCTGCGGCGAACGCGGATCGTACTGATCCCACACCGCGCACTCGTTCATTTGCGCGAAGCGGGCGGCGTTCCAGAGCTTGGTGCCGAAATTGCGATAGCCTTCGATGCGCTGTTCGCTGAGCTTGATGTCGCGCCCCTGCGCCGCCATCGCCGCCAGCGTGAAGCGCAGCGCGTCGGCGCCGTATTTATCGATCAAGTCCAAGGGGTCCATCGTGTTGCCCTTGGACTTGGACATCTTCTGGCCCTTGGCGTCGCGGACCAGCGCGTGGATATACACTTCGTGGAACGGGACCTCCTTCATGAAGTGCATCCCGAGCATCATCATGCGCGCAACCCAGAAGAAGATGATGTCGTGCGCGGTGACCAGCGTGGACGTCGGATAGAAGCGCGCGAGTTCCTGCGTTTTCTCCGGCCAGCCAAGCGTGGAGAACGGCCAGAGGCCGGACGAGAACCAGGTATCGAGCACGTCTTCGTCTTGGCGAAGTTCGGTCTCCTTGCCGTAATGCTTCTTCGCAGCCGCCTTCGCCGCCGCTTCGCTCTCTTCAACGAACACATGACCGTCCGGCCCATACCAGGCCGGAATGCGGTGACCCCACCAGAGTTGGCGCGACACGCACCAGGGCTCGATGTTGCGCATCCATTGGTAATAGGTTTTCGTCCACGCTTCGGGCACGAATTTGGTGCGACCGTCTTCGACCGCGGCGATCGCGCTCTTCGCCAGTTCGCCCGCGTTCACGTACCATTGATCGGTCAGCATCGGCTCGATGACCACGCCGGAGCGGTCGCCGAAGGGCTGCATGATTTTCTTGTTCTCAACGCCGGCCAGCAGCCCCAGCGCTTCGATGTCGGCCACGACCTGCTTGCGCGCCTCGAAGCGATCGAGGCCGCGATACTTGGCTGGCACGTGCTCGGCGCTGGCCATGCGGCCCTTGGTATCCATCAGGATATACATGGGCAGATCGTGCGCGCGCGCGACTTTGTAATCGTTGAAATCATGCGCGCCGGTGATCTTCACCGCGCCCGAACCGAAATCCGGATCGGGATATTCATCGGCGATGATCGGAATGTAGCGGTCGGCTAGTGGCAGCAGCACGCGCTTGCCGACGATTGGCGCATAGCGCTTGTCGCTTGGATGCACGGCGACGGCGCCATCGCCCAGCATCGTCTCGGGGCGCGTGGTGGCGATGGCGATGTAATCGCGCGTTTCCCATTCCGTCGGATTGCCTTCTTCGTCGTAGGCGATCGGGAATTGGTAGGTCTCGCCGTTCTCCAGCGGATATTTGAAATGCCAGAAATGGCCGGCGACTTCCTTGTTCTCGACTTCGAGATCGGAGATCGCGGTTTCAAAATGCGGGTCCCAATTCACAAGGCGCTTGTCCTTGTAGATGAGCCCTTCCTTGTGCAGCTGCACGAACACTTTCAGCACCGCGGCCGACAAACCTTCGTCCATGGTGAAGCGTTCGCGCGACCAATCGCACGAGGCGCCCAAGCGACGCAGCTGCTGGAAGATCATGCCGCCGGATTCTTCCTTCCACGCCCACACGCGCTTTAGAAATTCCTCGCGGCCGAGCGAGCGGCGATCTTCATTCTTGCCGGATTGCGCGAGTTGGCGCTCAACCACCATCTGCGTGGCGATGCCGGCGTGATCCATGCCGGGCTGCCAGAGCACGCTTTTACCGCGCAGGCGCTCGAAGCGGCAGAGCACGTCCTGCAGCGTGTTGTTGAGCGCATGGCCGATATGCAGGGAGCCGGTGACGTTGGGCGGCGGGATGACGATGCAGAACGCCCCGGCGCTGGCGTCGTCCTTCGGCTTATAGGCGCCGGATTTCTCCCAAGCCTCGCTCCAGCGCGGCTCGACTTCCTTCGGGTTGAACGTGGTCTCGATCATTTGGGAGGCTATAGCAGGCCGGGATGCTGCAATGCGAGAGGGCGACGTCATCCCGGACGCGCTTGCGCGATCCGGGGCCTAGGGCAAGCGGCGCGCATATAGCCCCTGGGTTCCGGCTCTCCCTACGGTCGGCCGGGATGACGGAGCTGAGTGTATGCACAAAAGAAAACGCCCCGGCCTGGGCCGGGGCGCTCTTAAATCAGGAGGATCGAGCGCTTAGCGCGCCAGGCGGGCGATGCGTTCGAGTTCGGCTTCGACGCGCGCCTCGACGATGGCCGGGAGGTTCTTGTCGAGCCATTCCTTGAGCATCGGCTTCAGCAATTCGCGGACAACGCCCTCGATCGTCTGATTGTGCGTGTCGGCGATGCGCAGCGAACCAGCAAGACGCGCCATCGCGCCAGCGGCGGCCGAAGCGCTTGGCTGGGAAAGGATGGTGTCCACCGGGGTTGCGGCGTCGGCCGGCGGCGGCGTGTAGGTGGGCGCGGGCGCGGCGGCGCGCGGCGCGGGCGCTTCGTAGGCGGGTTCTTCTTCCACCATCTCGAACACGATGTCGTCGTCAGCGTGCGCCGCCGCTGGCGCGGGAGCGGCTGGCGCTTCCGCTTGCGTGAGATCGAGCACGGGCTCGGCGGCCGGCGCTTGCTCCTCCTCGGAGATGATCCGGCGGATCGACGCCAAAATCTCTTCCATTGAAGGTTCGGCTTGCGGGTCCTGCAGCGCCATTTCGAGCCCCTCGAAATTCAAAACAGAGTCGGTTCGACTCGAAGATTATGGATCGCGACGATTCCGGTCCATGCAACGCGCACGCGGAATCACCACGGTGTAAGCGTGATCATGCTGCGCAGCATGGAATAAGGGAAAGTTAACAGGTGCGCCGTTCCGCGTGCGGAACGCGTTTAGAGCGCAAACGTCGCGGGCTTCACGAGGCCAGGCGCAATCGGCGGGGCGGCGTCGAACACGGTGCGATAGGCGACCGCACTATCCGCCCGCGTGTAAATACGCGCCGAGCCGGCGGGCCCCTGCCGCACGATCACACCGAGCCGCCCGCCCGGCGCCAATTGCGCCAGCCACGCGTCCGGCACGATTTCAGTCGAGCCATTGAGCAGGATGACGTTGTACGGCGCTTCGTCCCTCCAGCCTTCGAGAGCCGGCGTCGTGACGGTCTTCGCGTTGGTGAGGCCGCACGATTCGAGCGCGGCGCGCGCGGTGAACGACAAATCAGGATCGGGATCGTGCGCCACGACATCCTTGCAGAGCGTCGCGAGCACCGCCGCGCCATAGCCCGTGGCGCCGGCGATTTCCAAAGCGCGATCGCCAGCCTGCGGCGCCAACGCCTGCAGCAGCTTCGCCAAATCGCGCGGGCGCATCAAAGTGCGGCCGGGCGCGACTTCGACCTCCATATCGGCGTAGGCCATCTGGCGCTTTTGCGCCGGCGTGAAGCGCTCGCGCGGCAAATGGCGCATGGCCGCGGCCAGACGTGGATCGGTCACGTCGGCGGGACGGACTTGGCTTTCGACCATGATGTCGCGGGCGCGCGCGAAATCCATGCGTTTGGCTCCTTGGGCGTCCGCCCCGGTTAAGCCGCCCCGGCCCCGCCCGCAAGCGCGTCATTTGGACCGGCGGCGCTAATCGCAGACCTCGTATGGGCTCAGATCGAAGTGCAAATGGTCGCGATGGGCGCGGTTATAGTCGGGGGAAAGCACCACGGCGAAACGATCGCAGGCGCCGTCGCGCACCGCGCGCAGGAAGGCGCGCTCCGAGGGCGTCCCGCGCCAGCCGCGCTCGACGCTGATGGATGTGCCGTCCGCCAAGGTGAAGCCGCCGATATCGACGGCGTTGGCGCTGGCGTGCTCGCTCATCCGGCCATCGCCGCGACCCGCGATCGGCCGGCACGAATAGGCCGGCCCCGCCAGCACAATCCGCGAGACCGCTTGGCCCAGATGCCGCTCCGCCGCGGGCGCCACGACATCACGCTCCCAGAGAATAAGCGCGGCGGCGGCGGCGCAAGTCGTCACCAGCGGCGCTGAATAGGCGTGTGCGGACTGGGTGAGCTCCACCGCGTTCTCGTAGCCGCAGCGGCGCCCGTCGCGGACGTCCGGCGCGGGCGCGGTGGCGTAGCCTGCCCCAGCGATGGCCGCGCGGCAGGCGCCGACATCGCTCTGAAAGGCCGCCAATCGCGCCGTCCGTAGCGCGGGCGGCGCAAGATCCGCCTCCTCCGGCGGCGGCGAACCAATCAGCAGCATCAGCATAATGAGCGCCAAGGCGGCCAAGCCGCCGGCCGCCCAAATGCGGGCGCGAAGGTGCTCCTCCCGGCTGGGCGGCGGTATGATGCCAAATATGCGCATGAAGTCTGGTTCGCCTTGACCGATTCCGGGTGACGCGCCTAGGAGTGCCGCCCCGGCGCGCTGCGCCGGGCTTGGCCTCGTGGCGGAGTGGTGACGCAGCGGACTGCAAATCCGTGCACCCGAGTTCGATTCTCGGCGAGGCCTCCACCTCCTTCAAAATAAAAACCCTACAAAGCAAGACTTTGGCGACCTTGGTGAACAAGGCGTTCGCCGTTTACGCTTCCTTTACCGGTTAGGGCGATATTCACCTTGTCTTCCCTTGGAGACACCCCACCATACCCAACGCCTTCGAGGGCCCCGCAAGGGGCCCTCGTTTTCGTTAGGGGCGCTGAAAGCTTTCAAATTCATCCGCGCTTGGGCCTTTTCCCGCGCGTACGAACTTGATAGGAAGCGCTCCCGCTATCGCCACAGGCGACGGCTGGTGAGAAATGTTCCTCGGTAGCTCAGTGGTAGAGCAATCGACTGTTAATCGATCGGTCGTAGGTTCGAATCCTACCCGGGGAGCCATTCTCCTTTCCTCTTTCAGCAAGTGTTGGTTGGATTTCTAACCCCGCAGGCGACGGCCTAGCGGGGTTTTATTTTGCCCCCTAACCAGGCATTTGCTGCGGCGCATTCGCGCTATGCGGTTAAACAGGTTGAGCGCCGGCTAGGGAACCGCCAAGCGTCGAGTACTGATGACCAGCACAGACGCACCCTCGGCCCTGCGCCGCCCTTCGCGGCGCATGTCGGACTCGATCGCCGCGGCGCGGGTCATCTGCATTACCGGCATGGTCTATGCCCACGCCTGGACGGGGCTGGATTACGCGCATCTGGTCGAGACCGCGCATACGGCGCAAGGCGCACTGCGCTGGCAGCTGATGGAATTCCTCGGCCGCAGCGCCGTGCCGCTGCTCAGCATTGTCGCGGGCTGGCTGGCGGCGAGTTCGGCGCTCAATCAGAATTGGGGCGGCTTCGTCGTCAACAAGGCGCGTACGATTCTCACACCGATGCTGCTCTGGAACGCACTGGCGATCTCGATCGTCGGCGCCTTCGCGATCGCAGGCGTGCTGGCCGCGCCCGCGCCCACCGATTGGCGCTGGACGCTCGATGAATTGCTCATCATCACGCGCCCGAGCCACATCAATGTGCAGATGCCGTTCCTGCGCGATCTCTTCATCTGCATGCTGGCGATGCCGTTTCTGGCGCGGATGAAAACGCCGGTGCTGTTCGCGCTGATGATCGGCGCGATGGCGTGGAGCATCGCAGGCGTTCAGTTTCCGCTGCTGCTGCGCCCGTCGATCCTGGCGTTTCTGCTGATCGGCATGATGGCGCGGCGCGGCGATCTGCCGGAGCGGATCGCGGCACTGCCGATCGCGACGCTTGCGATCGTGTTCGTCGCCGTCGCGAGCTTTCATGCGTGGGTGAGCTTTGGCGCGGGCCCCCTGCCGCCGCAGGCGAACGCTGGCGCCGACATGCTGCTGCGGCTGGCCGCGGCCGCGTTCTTCTGGCGCCTGGCTTGGGCGGTTTCGGGCGCGCGCTTCGGCGAACGCGTCAAGGCGCTTGAGCCCTACATGTTCCTGCTGTTCTGCGCGCACATGATCATGATCTGGCTGTTTGGGCCGCTGATCGGCCAGGTGACGGGCCCGCTTGGCTCGCCGCTCTATCCGGTCTTCCTGATCGCGCAGCCTTTCCTCGTGCTTGGCGCGACAATCCTGCTCGGCAATGTGCTAGCGCAGCTCGCGCCGAACGCGGCGCAGATTTTGAGCGGCGGGCGCATGGGCGCGGCAGCGACCAAAACCGCCACCGAGCGCGCTTAAGCCACGCTAGCCTTTTTACCGCCTCTGCGCCATGAGATGCGCGGGGAGCGACACGTGCACGACATCATCATCATTGGCGGGGGCCATAATGGCTTGGTTTGCGCGGCGTATCTGGCCGAGGCGGGGCTCAAGGTGCTGGTGCTGGAGCGCCGCGATGTCGTCGGCGGCGCGGCGGTCACGGAAGAATTTCATCCGGGCTTCCGCAATTCGGTGGCGAGCTACACGGTCTCGCTGCTGAATCCGAAGGTGATCGCCGATCTTGATCTGCATCGCCACGGCCTGCGCGTGGTCGAGCGCAAGGTATCCAATTTTCTACCGCTGCCGGACGGCAAGTATTTCATGTCCGCGCCGGGAATCACGCAAAGCGAAGTCGCGCGATTCTCCAATCACGACGCGGTGCGCTTGCCGGAATATGAGCGTCGACTCGAGGTGATCGCCGACGTGGTGCGTGCGTTGTTGCTGGAGCAGCCGCCAAATCTCGTCGAGCATGGCTTCGTGCGCGGCGTCGAGGAAGCGCTGCGCGCGGCCGAACTGGGCGGACGACTGAACAAGCTCGACATCACGGCGAAGCGCGATCTGCTGGATCTGTTTTCGGAGAGCGCCGGCGATTGGCTCGACGGCTGGTTTGAAAGCGATCCGATCAAGGCGCTGTTCGGCTTCGATTCCATCGTCGGCAATTATGCGAGTCCCTACACGCCCGGCTCCGCCTACGTGCTGCTGCATCATGTGTTCGGCGAGGTGAACGGCAAGAAAGGCCTCTGGGGCCACGCCATCGGCGGCATGGGCGCGATCACGCAGGCCATGGCCGCGTGCTGCCGCGAGCGCGGCGTCGAAATCCGCACCGGCGTTGCCGTGAAAGAACTGATCGTTGACCGCATCGCCACCATGGCCGGCGGCGTGCGCGTGGGCGAGACCACGCATGCGGGCGGAATCGTCACCGAGCGCGGCGAAGTGATCCGCGCGAAGGCCGTGATTTCGAACCTCAATCCGAAACTCCTGTTCGAGCGCATCGTCCCGGAAGGCGCATTGCCTGAAGATTTCCGCGAGCGCATCACACGCTATCGCAATGGCTCGGGCACATTCCGTATGAACGTGGCGCTCTCGGAACTGCCGCGCTTCACCTGCAAGCCGGCGCCGGGCGATCATCTGACAGCCGGCATCATCATCGCGCCCTCGATGCGCTACATGGAGCGCGCTTACGACGATGCGCGCGCGTTCGGCTGGTCGCGCGAGCCGATCGTGGAAATGCTGATCCCGTCAACGCTCGACGATTCACTGGCGCCGCCCGGCCAGCACGTGGCCAGCCTCTTCTGCCAACACGTGCAGCCGCAACTCTCCGATGGGCGCTCCTGGGATGATCATCGCGACGAGGTCGCCGATCTGATGATCGCCACGGTCGATAAGCACGCGCCGGGTTTCGCCAAAAGCGTACTGGGGCGGCAGATCATGTCGCCGCTCGATCTGGAGCGCACCTTCGGGCTTGTGAACGGCGACATCATGCATGGCGGATTGTCGCTCGATCAGCTGTTCAGCGCCCGCCCCGTGCTTGGCCACGGCGATTACCGCGCGCCGATTTCCGGGCTTTATATGTGCGGCGCGGGCACGCACCCGGGCGGCGGCGTCACCGGCGCGCCGGGGCACAATGCGGCCAAAGTCGTAATGCGGGATTTCCGGGCCGGGAAAGTGCGCTGACAGTGCGCTTTTGATCGAGATCAAGACTCTCGATCCGCCACACCTCTGAAGTGCGGCATGCGTTTCACCATTTCCGCGCGCGGTAAGCCCAATACCGTGCCGCTGCTGGCGTTCCTCGGCCAGCACTACGCCGGTGTGCCGCTCGATGAGATCGACAGCGTGTTCGGCTTTGTCGAGCCGACGCCGCTCTATGGCGGGCGGGTCTTTGTCGGGCCCGAGCTGACGCCATATGACGTCAATCAGATGTATTGCAGCGATATCGGCGTACGTCTGCCGCTCACCAACCATTATGTCAGCGAGGAGGAATACGAGGCGAGCCGACTCTTGCTGGAGCGCTATCATCGCCAAGGCAACGCCGCGATCGTCACGCACGACGATCTCGCCCGCTGGATCAGGCGCGATTTTCCGCTCTATCGTTTGGAAGCCAGCGTCATCAAGAATCTGAAGAGCTATCGGCGCATGGAAGAGGCGCTTGAGCTCTATGACACCATCGTGCTGCCGATGGAGCTGAACGATGATGACGCCTTCTTGGCGGGCGTGCCCGAAAAACCGCGCGTCACGCTCTTCGCCAATGCGGGCTGCGCGCTCACCTGCCCGTCCAAGATTTGCTACGTCTCGATCTCCAAGCTCAACAAGGGCCAGGGCGGCGAGTTCAAATGCTCGCAGCCGCTGAAAGATCGCGAGATGCTCGGCATGGTCGATTTCGATTTGGAGCGCCTGCAAGCCTTGGGCTTTAGCCGGTTCAAGCTGCTGCGCTCGCGCCGGGGCAACAAAACGGGCTATTGAAGCGCTCACGGCATTCGGGCGCACTTTATCTTCAAAGGGCCGGCGCCGCCGCATCCGCAAGCCTTACTCGGCCGCGACGCCCTGGCTCGGTTCTTCGGCTTGGCGTTTCCAGAGATCGACTAATCCGCCTCGTGCGCCAGCGACCTACGCCCTTTCCGCAAGGTTTCATGATAGATTTCGGCGTCGCCATATTCGGCAAAGCCGGAATAGCGCGGATGGGCGCCATAGGCGCGGCGCGCGTGCTTGATCGGACACCAATATTGCTCGGTGCGCGCGCCCACTTCGCGGACATAAGCGATAACCCCATTGGCGTAGGAGCAATACGCGCAATTCAGCTTTTCGAGCGCATTGAGATATTTGAGTCCAGCGCGATCAAAGATCATGTATTTCCCGCGTTTGACTTGCGGAATGCCATACACGCGGAAGCAAACGGCCTGATAGAGCGAGACCCAGAGGTCCAAAATCGCGAATGGAATGATCAGCGAATAAATGATCGGCGCCGTCAGCACCACCAGCGGACGGGCGGTGAACACGTAGCGCGCCAGGTGTGTCCGCAATTCGGCGTGTCGGCGCGCCACCTCCTGCTCAAACAGCACGCGCCCACGCTCGATCCCGTAGCGCAAACCCGCGCGACGGCGCGCAAACTCGGCCTCCAGTTCAGTTTCAAGAGCGCGGATGCGCGCAATGATATCGTCCATGTCTGTAGGCATGCGCTCAAGCTAGCACAGCCCGGCGCCCGTGGCTTGCCTTGGCGCAAGCGGATTATTCGGCCGCCACGTTTTCCGGCTCTTCCGCTTGGCGCTTCCAGAGATCGGCATAGAGGCCGCCCTTGGCGATGAGCGCCGCGTGCGCGCCGCGTTCGGCGACATGGCCGTTCTCAAGCACGACGATCTGATCGGCGTTGGCGATGGTGCTGAGGCGGTGCGCGACCACGAGCGTGGTGCGGCCGCGGCTCGCCTCTTCCAGCGCGTCCTGCACCTCCGCTTCGGTGACGCTGTCGAGCGACGATGTGGCTTCATCGAGGATCAGAATGGCCGGATCCTTGAGCACGACACGGGCGATGCCGACGCGCTGCTTTTCGCCGCCGCTCAGCTTCAAGCCGCGCTCGCCGACGCGCGTGTCCCAGCCTTGCGGCAGCGCTTCGATGAAATGCAGCAATTGCGCGCGGGCGGCCGCCTGCTCCAATTCGGCCTGCGTCGCGTCGGGGCGGCCGTAGGCGATGTTGTAGCGGATCGTGTCGTTGAAGAGCACGACATCCTGCGGCACCAGGCCCAGCACCTGGCGCAAGCTGGTTTGCGTGACGGCGCGCAGGTCTTGGCCATCGACCAGCACGCGCCCGGCGCTCGGATCGTAGAAGCGGAACAGGAGCTTCAGCACCGTCGATTTGCCGGCGCCGGAGGGGCCGACAATCGCGGTGGTCTTTCCCGCGGGCGCAACGAATGACACGCCGTCCAAGCCGCGATCCCTGCCCTCATGGGCAAAGCTTACGTCCTCGAACACGACCTCGCCGCGCGCGGGCTTCAGCGCTACCGCGCCTGGCGCGTCGGCGACGTCCGGCGCTTCATCGAGCAGCACGAACATCTTTTCCATGTCGATGGAGGTCTGTTTGATCTCGCGATAGGCGAAGCCCAGAATGTTCAGCGGCGCGTAAAGATTCGTCATGATCAGGATGACGGCGGTGATGTCGCCCGGCCCCATCGGCCCGCGTGCAACGAGAAAGCCGGCCGCCAGCACCATGGCCGCCAGGCCAATGTTCATGACCAGGTTCTGCAACACGTTGAGCATGACGAGCGATGTGTTCGAGCGCACGGCGGCCTCGGCGTACGACGAGAGCGCGCGGTCATACCGCTCGCTCTCGCGCGCTTCGGCGGCGAAGCTTTTCACCGTCTCGAAATTCAACAGCGAATCCACGGCGCGGCCGGCGGCTTCGCTGTCGGCCTCGTTCATCTGGCGGCGATGCTTGAGCCGCCATTCCGTGACGCCGAAGGTGATCCATGCGTAGATGATCACGGTGAGCGCCGCGATCAGCGAGAACGTCCAGCCATATTTGAAGCCCAGCACGGCCGCCGCGAGCAGAAGCTCGATCAGTGTCGGCGCGATGTTGAAGGCGAGGAAACGCAGCAGGAAGTCGATGGCGCGCACGCCGCGCTCGATCGTGCGATAGACGCTGCCGGTGCGCTTGGAGTGATGGAAGCGCACCGAGAGCCGGTGCACGTGCGTGAAGACGTTCGTGCCGGCGCGGCGCTGCGCCTCCTCGCTGATCGGCTGGAAGATGGCGTCGCGCAATTGCGGGCCGGCGGTGGAGGCAAAGCGCAGCGCCGCCCAAAAGCCAGCTAGGCCGATGAAGGTGTTGAGCGCGCCGGACGCGTCGCCGGCCGACAGGCGGTTGATGCCATCGGCCAGAACCAGCGGCGAAAACACCGCGAGCACCTTGCCGCCGAGCGTCAGCAGGAACGACGCCCACAGCCGCAGCCTGTAGCCGGGGCCTTCCAGACCGCCGATCAGGCGCATCAACCGCGAAATCGTGCGCAGGATCGGCGGCGACGCGTCAACCGCCGCCTCCGCCGGCCCTGCCTGTCTATGCTCGCCACGCGCCATCTGGAACAATCCTTGAAGCTTGGCACTTAGGCGCGCTGGTTTTCGCCCGCAATGCGCCGTATTGGCTAAGTGTGATGAGCCCCATGGCCGATTCCAGCCCGCGCGGCAGATTGTTGCGCTCCGTGTGCGTCTATTGCGGTTCGTCGGAAACGACGAAGCCGGAATATCTCGATCTCGCCACACGATTTGGCGTGGCGCTGGCCCAGCGCGGGCTTCGCCTGGTTTATGGCGGCGGCGGCGTCGGCCTGATGGGCCGCTGCGCCAAGGCCGCGGCCGCCGCGGGCGGCGAGGTGCTCGGCATCATGCCGAATTTCCTGATGCAGCGCGAACGCGTGCTGGAAGCGGTTCCGCACCGCATGGTCGACACCATGCACGAGCGCAAATTCATCATGTTCGAGGAATCCGACGCGTTCGTGGTGTTGCCCGGCGGCATCGGCACGCTGGAGGAAGCGGTGGAAACGCTCTCCTGGCGGCGGCTTGATCTGCACCAGAAGCCGGTTGTGTTTCTATCCGAGGACGATTTCTGGGCGCCCTTCTTCACGCTGATGCAGCACACGGTCGACACCAATTTGACGCCGGCAAGCTTCCATAGCGCCGTGAGCTATACGCGCACGATCGAAGATTGCTTCGCGGCGATGAGCGCGCCCGCCCCGGTCTGAACCTTAGGTTAAGAACGCTATTCTAGCGTGGGGTCGAATCTCGGAGCCTCGCGCCCCATGAGCTTTGGTAAACGCCCCCCGAGCACGCCGCCAAGCCCCGCGCCGGACCCGCATGGCCAGCGCACAACCATTCCCGACGAGGCCTGGGCCGGCCCGCACGGCGAGTTGTTGCGCACGCTTGGCATGAGCCTGGGCGATGAAAACAATCTCGTCGCCAACGAAAGCTCGATGAACGCGCGGCTCGACCAGAGCAAATTGAGGCTCGAAGAGCGCACTCTGCTGGCGCAGCGCAATATCGAGACGCGCCTCCAGGGCGCCAAGGCGCGCCCCTTCTTCCTGATCCCCGATCCGTGCTGGCAAGGCGCGACGGGCGTCTTTCTGATGGCCGCGCTCGATCTCTATCCTTACGACGATTGGAACGTGATGTATCTGGCCGGCGATGAGCGCACGGCGGTGATGCTAGATATCGCCGCCCACCCGAATAGCAACGTGCCGCAATTGGTGGACGCGGCGCAAAAATTCATGGCCAAGGCGCAGGCCGATCTGCGCCTCGCGCACGACGAAGCCGGCGCCACCGGCGATTACGCGGCCTTCAGCGCGCGCCTGGACGACATTCGCGAACGGGTGAAGGGCCTGGCCGTCGCATTCTCGCGCAGCATCGTCGAAGCCTGGGAAAAGCGTGGCGCTTCGCACGCGCCGTAAGAAAACGCCCCCGACCGCGACTATATCGGCGTGATGGGAAAGTCCGAACAGGATGAGCGCTATAGCGCGGCGGCGATGGAGCATGGGGCTGCGCTGCAGCGTCTGGCGCGCGCGACCGAGGCGAACCCGGAGCGGCGCCGCGATCTGCTGCAGGACATGCATGTCGCGCTCTGGCGCAGCTTTGCCGGGTTTGACGGGCGCTGCTCGGTGCGCACGTGGGTCTATCGCGTCGCGCACAATGTGGCGGCAAGCCATGTCGATAGGGAAATGCGCACGCATCGCGGCGCGGTTTCGCTCGATGCAATCGAGCATTTATCCGATGGACGCAGCATCAGCCTCGAACACGAAAACGGCGATGCGCTGAACCGGCTTTACGCGCTGATCGCGGCGATGCCGGCGCCAGACCGGCAAACCCTGACGCTCTATCTCGAAGGCCTCGACGCGGCGACCATCGCCGACATCACCGGCCTTTCCCCTGGCGCGGTCGCGACGCGCATCTCACGCCTCAAGACGCACCTCGCCAAGCATTTTCAAGAGACATCACCATGAATGAACGTGATCCCTTTCAGGCCTTGTGGACCAGCCAGCCGCAGACGCCGTTCAGCATGAGCCTGGACGATGTGCACGCGCGCGCGGCGCGCTTCCAGGCGCGCATCCGGCTTCGCAACGCCATCGAATACGCCGCGTCCGTGATGGTGATCGGCTTCTTCGGCTGGATCGCTGTGTCGGCGCCCACGGCTGTTATCCAGGGCGGCGCGGGCTTGATCATCCTGGGCGCGCTTTATGTGTGCTGGAAGCTGCATCAGCTCGGCCGCGCGGCGACGCGCGAGGAAATGCACCACGCGCAGAGCTGGGCCGATTTCCATCGCGGCGAATTGGTGCGCCAGCGCGATACGTTGGCGACGGTGTGGCAATGGTATCTGGCGCCGTTTGCGCCGGGGATGCTGGTGTTTCTGGCGGGCGTCGCGTTCACCCCGGAAAACCCCGCGCCGCTGCCGGCGCGTGCGGCGATCTTTGGCGTCGGCGTGCTGATTGTCGGTGCGATGTTCGCGGCGATCCATTGGCTGAACCTGCGCGCGGCGGCGACGCTGACGCGCGAGATCGCCGCGCTCGATCAGGCGCGCGCTGCGTAACTTGCCCATGCCATCGGCGGCGCTAAGCTCTACCCATGGCCCATCGCAATCCGCGCACGCTCCTCGCCACGCACGAGGTATCCAATCAGCCGCCGCCGCTGGAGGACGTGAACCTCTACAGCGCCGATGCGATCCTCACCTCCTGCGCCAAATGGTCGGGCGCCGACGCCGAGCATGCGCGGCTCACCAAATTCGGCGCGCGCGTCGGTAGTGCGGAGGCGCAAAGCTGGGGCGTTCAGGCTAATCGCACGGCGCCGATGTTTCAGCCCTATGATCGCTATGGCCGGCGCATCGACGAGGTCGAGTTTCATCCCGCCTATCACAATCTGATGCAGATCGGATTGGAGGCCGGTGTGTCGGCGGCCGCTTGGAACGTGCCCAAGGCCGGCCACGCAACGCATGCGGCGCTGCTCTTTTTGATGGGGCATGCCGATTATGGCGTCTGCTGCCCGATGTCGATGACGTACGCCGTCGTGCCCGCGCTTCGCGTCGAGCCCAGCGTCGCCGAACGATGGGCGCCGCGCGTGACGGCGGAAGCCTATGACGGCCGCTTCATCCCGCCAGGCGAGAAGCGCGCGGCGACGATGGGCATGGCGATGACCGAGAAGCAAGGCGGCTCGGATATTCGCGCGAACACCACGCGCGCCGCGCGGCAAAGCGACGGCTCATATCTGCTCAACGGCCATAAATGGTTTTGCTCGGCGCCAATGTCGGACGCGTTCCTGACGCTGGCGTACACCGAGGCTGGCGTCACCTGCTTTCTCGTCCCGCGCTGGCGGCCCGACGGCGAACGCAACACGATAGAGATCCAGCGACTAAAGGATAAGCTAGGCGATCGCTCGAACGCGTCGTCGGAAATCGAGTATCGCGACGCCTGGGCGGAGCGTGTCGGCGAGGAAGGGCGCGGCGTTCGCACCATCATTGAGATGGTCGCGCTGACGCGGCTCGATTGCATCATCGGCTCGGCGACGCAGATGCGCCAGGCCTGCTCGCTGGCGACATGGCACACGCAAGGCCGCAGCGCCTTTCAGAAGCGGCTGATCGATCAGCCACTGATGCGCGCCGTGCTCGCTGACCTCGCGCTCGACGTCGAAGCGGGCCTTGCGCTGGCGTTCCGCTTGGCGATGGCGCTCGACAATGCGCACAACCCGCATGAAGCGGCGCTCGCCCGCATCGGCTTGCCGCTGGCCAAGTATCTTGTGACCAAGCGCGCGCCGACGATCGTGGCCGAGGCGATGGAATGCCATGGCGGCGCGGGCTACGTGGAAGAGAGCTTGCTGCCGCGCCTGTTCCGCCAATCTCCGTTGAATGCGATCTGGGAAGGTTCGGGCAACGTGATCGCGCTCGACATGGTGCGCGCGCTGGCGCGCGAGCCTGAAACACGCGACGCTTTGCTGGCGGAATTGCGCGATGCGGGCTTGAACGATGAAGCGGAAACGCTCCTCGCCAAACCCGTCGCCGAACGCGATGCGCGCCACGTCATCGAGCGGCTCGCGCTCTCGTTCGCGGCGGCGACCTTGAACAAGCACGCGCCGCACGCTGTCGGCGACGCCTTCGCGGCGCGGCGCCTGCATGCGCGCGGCATCACGTTCGGCGCGGGCGACGGCGCCATCGACGAAACCGCCTTGATCGAACGCCTGGCGCTTCGCGCCTAGCCCCTATTCCATTGAATCCACGATGCGCCGCGTGATCTCCGCGCGTTGCTGGCGCGTATTCGCCGCTTCCCGCGTGGCCGCATAGAGCCCGTTGAGATAGGCCTGATCCCATGCGGTCATCGCCGGCGTCAGCGCCCGGCCGGCGGCATGATCGGCGAAGAGATTCAGGACCGTCGGGAAGCGCGACATGTCGGCATCGGGATTAAGCTGGATCAGCGACGCCATCGCCACATAATCGGCGACAGCCGGTGCTGGAATTCCAGCGATGCGGCGTGAATCGACAATCACCAGCGCGAAGCTCATGTCCTGACGCGTCACGCGGCGCAGGCGCGTGCCACGTGCGCGTGTCGCCTCAAGCCCGTTGAAGCCGTTGCCCGTCGTCGCGGCTGCGGCGCCATTGCCTTGCGCGGCCGCCAAGGCGTCGTTGGTGCCGCGCCCGACGCGCGTACGCGTGTTGGAGAGCGAGCGCCCATCCTCGGTCGTCGTGTTTGAGATATGCCACCAGCGCACGGCGCGCGGCGTATTCGCGAACGCCTCCAGCGCCTCGCGCCCAGCCGTAACAGTATCGTCTTCGGTGAAATAGCCCATCAAGTCGCGGCGCGTATCGACGATCTGGCGCGCGATCACATCCGAGTCATTCGCGAAAATGATCACCAGATTGGGCTGGCATCCGGCGCGCTCCGCGCCCAGGCCGATCTCGGTCGCGCGGCGCGAGATGTGATCCACCACGGTCTGGGCGTCAGCGGCGGAGAGCCCCGCGACGCTCACGCAAAGATCATGATTCCAGCGCGCGTACTGATCTTCAGCGGCGGGCGCGGATGCGACCTCGGCGGCGAACGCCTGCGCCACTTCCTCAACGCGGTTGCCGGTGACGACGATCTCGTCGCTCGGCTGGGCGATGGCGGTGTTGGCCAGTGTAAGCGAAAATGCCAGCACCGCGGCTAAAACGAGACGCCTGATCATGACGCGCAACCTCCCGCGCGCCAAGTTGCACCCGCGCGCGGCGCTCCACAACTGGGACGTTCGTTAAGCCGGCTCCCCCGCAAGACGCTTGCGCGCGCGCGCCTCGCCGATCAGCGGAAATAGCGCCGCCATTTCCGGGCCGTGATCGAGGCCGGTGAGCGCTTGGCGAAGCGGCATGAACAGCGCCTTGCCCTTCGCGCCCGTCTTCTCTTTCACGGCGTTGGTGAAAGCGCTCCAGGTGGTGGAATCGTAGGCGCCGGTGGGCAGCACCTCGGCGGCGGCCTGCGCGAACGCCGCGTCGGGCACGACGGGCTCAATCGGGCCATCCACGATCTTGGCCCAGTCTTTCACGTCAGGCAGCAAAACCAGATTGGCGCGCACGGCGTTCCAGAACGCTTCGCCCTTATCAGCGCCCTGCTTCGCCAGCCGATCCTTCACGGCGGCGTAATCGTATTGGTGCAGCAGTGCGGCGTTGACGCGCTTCAGTTCCTCGGGATCAAAGCGGGCGGGCGCGCGGCCGATCTTCTCGAACGAAAACTCCGACGCCAATTGCGCAAGGCTGGCGCGCGCTTCCACCGGATCGGAGGTGCCAATCTTGGCCAGATGCGAGAGGATCGTCATCGGCTCATAGCCTTCGGCCGCAAGTTCGCTGACGCCCAACGAGCCGATGCGCTTTGAAAGCGCGGCGCCATCGGCCCCGACGAGCAGCGGGAAATGGCCAAACGCCGGCACGTCGCCGCCCAAAGCTTCGAAGATTTCGATCTGCACGCCGGAATTGGTGACGTGATCCTCGCCGCGCACGATGTGGCTGATCTTGAAATCGATATCGTCGACCACGCTGGGCAGCGTGTAGAGGAAGGCGCCGTCTTCGCGGATCAGCACCGGATCGCTGAGCGAGGCTGTATCGATCGATTGCGGCCCGCGCACGAGATCGACCCAATCCTTGCGCGCGCCAGAAAGCTTGAAGCGCCAGTGCGCGCGGCGGCCTTCGGCTTCGAGTTTGGCGCGATCGTCGGCCGTGAGCTTCAGCGCGGCGCGATCATAGACCGGGGGCTTGCCGGTGGCCTGCGCGATCTTGCGCTTGCGATCGAGTTCTTCCTCGGTCTCGTAGCAGGGATAAAGCAGGCCCGCGGCCTTCAGCTTGTCCGCGGCCTTCTCATAGACGTCGAAGCGGTGTGATTGATTGGCGCGCTCGCTCCATGGCAATCCCAGCCATGCCAGGTCGTCGATGATGCTTTGCTCGAATTCCTTGGTTGAGCGGGCGATGTCGGTATCGTCGATCCGCAGCAGAACCTGGCCGCCTTCGCGGATCGCGAACAGCCAGTTCATGAGCGCCGTGCGGACATTGCCGACATGGATGCGGCCCGTGGGCGACGGCGCGAAGCGAAGACGGATGGACATTGTTTTAGGTTTCTAGGTTCGGGAAGGGCGCGGTTATGCGGCGCGCCGGGCTTTCCTGTCCAGCCGGCGAGTTCAGCTTGGATAAGCGGCGCGGACCGTCTAGGGTGCGGTAAAACCAGCTTTGGCGGGTCAATTGCGGCTTAACGCGCGAAATTCCAGCGTTTCCACCGCCTAGGCAGCGCGCCTGGGCGGACGGCCCGCGCATGCCTCCTCGATCTCCCGTGCATTCCAACGAAACCCCAAAACAAGTCACGTCGTTATGAGCCAGCGCCTTTTTCAAGCTTATGTCATGGTCGATTGGAGCGCGGCCGCGAAGCCGACGACCGGACCGGACTCGATCTGGATTGGCGTCCTGAAGCGCAATGTGCGCTTTCAGATGGCGTTCGAGGCGCATAATCCCGCGACCCGCGCCGACGCGGAAAAATTGCTCGCGGGCGTGCTCGATGATCTCAAGCGCAAGAGCGAACGCGTGCTGGTTGGATTTGATTTTCCGCTGGGCTTTCCGCGCGGCACGGCGGCGGCGCTGAAGCTGGACGGCGCGCCGTGGCAGGCGCTCGCGGCGTTCATCACCAAGGAGGTGAAGGACAAGCCAGACAACGCCAACAACCGCTTCCAAGTCGGCGCCAAGATGAACCGGCTGATGACAGGCGAAGCGTTCCCGTTCTGGGGCGCGCCGGCGCGCGACGAGCAGACCATGCTCTCGGCCAAGCGCCCGCGCGAACATGGGCCAAGCGACTTGCCGGAGTTTCGCTTGGCCGAGCAGGCGATCAAAGGCCCCTCCTCGATCTGGAAGCTCTATTATCAAGGCTCGGTCGGCGGGCAGGCGTTGACGGGCATCCCCGTGGTGAAGCGCTTGGCTGAAAAGCGCGCCGCGCGGCTGTGGCCGTTCGAGACCGGCTGGAAGCCGCTGACGCCCGGCGATCTCACCGAAATCGAGTGCGTGTTCGCGGAAATCTATCCGAGCCTTTATGCGGCCAAGCCCGCCGCTGGCGAGATCAAGGATCAAGCGCAAGTGCGCGGCGCCTGCGAGCGCTTCAATGCGCTCGATGAGAAATGCCAACTCGCGGCGCTGTTCGGCCCGGCGAAAGATGATGCGCGCCGTGAAGCGGTTGAGAACGAAGAAGGCTGGATCCTGGGCGCGAGCGCCTAGTTTTCGGTGATCACCGGCAGTGTTTTGGCGCGCGCCAGCGCGCCCCAACGCAGCAGCAGGATCACCCCGCTCAGCACGCTCGACCAGACGATGGCGAACAAGAGCCCGGCGACGCCCATGCCTTGATGTTCGGCCAGCCAATAGCCGAGGATCGGCATGACGATGGCGTATGAAACGATGTGGCTGAACGTGGGAAACCAATTGTCGCCGCGCGCGCGCAAGGCCGCGGCGACGACGACCTGCGTGCCGTCCGGCAGCG
Source organism: Caulobacterales bacterium (assembly GCA_017303355.1). Taxonomy (GTDB): domain Bacteria; phylum Pseudomonadota; class Alphaproteobacteria; order Caulobacterales; family Aquidulcibacteraceae; genus Vitreimonas. Next base: position 49,399 of record JAFLCU010000005.1, read on the forward strand.
TCGCGAGTGACGCGATCCACATCAAGGACGCGATCAGCGCGGCGAGCGCGACATCGGCTGTGTAGAGCCGCCCGATCGGTTCGGCGAAAATCAGAACGACGATCGACGCCAGCACCATGCCAATGGCGTTGACGCCAATGCCGGTCCATCCCGCGCGCGCGGCGTCTTCCGGCGAACGCCGCCCAATCGCTTCGGACACAAGCACCGCCGTCGCGGCCGAAAGGCCGAGCGCGATCATGAAGATGAGCGCCAGCAGATTGAGAATGATCTGATAGCCCGAGACGACATCGGCGCTGATGCGCCCCGCGATCACCGTCATCGCGGAAAACGCGCCGGCTTCGACCGCCTGACTGACGGCGGCGGCGACGCCCACAGCCAGCAACGCGCGATAGCTTGGCCCCTCCGCGCTCAATTTACGCACGCCATAGGTCGCGCCGTCGCGCAGCAATACGATCCAGAGCAGCAACGCGCCGGCGAGAAAAACGCGCGCGCCCACGGTGGCCCAGGCCGAACCGACAGCGCCATGCTCGGGCACCCACCACAGGTTCAGCACCAGATTCACGATGTTGGCGCCCCACATCACGATGGTGGAGATTCCGGGCTTCTTGATCGCCTCGAGAAAGAATGTGCCGGCGATATAGACGAGATGCAGCGGGATCGAGAGGGCGAGCACCGCCATCACCCGCGAGGACGGCGCGGCGAGTTCGGCGCTAATGCCAAAGAGCGTGAACAGGTTTTCGCCCGCGGCCCACATCGCCAGCGCCGAGGCCACGCCCGCGACCAGCGCCAGCACGAGCCCACGCCGCAACGCGACGCCCGCGCCTTGCGTGTTGCCTTCGCCCAATGCGCGCGCGGCCAAAACCTGCACGCCCTGCAGCAAGCCGATCGCGGCGACGACGAAGACGGCGGTCGGCGCCCAGCCAAGCGCCTGGTGCGGCAATTCATCGGGCGTCAGCTGGCCGACGACGATCACGTCGACGAGGCCCATGCCGATAATGCCGAGCCGCGCCAACGCGGTCGGGCCTGCAATGCGCAGCAGCGGCGCAACGAAGGAGCGTGTGGCGGCCATGGGGACGCGCCGTTTACCTGAAGCGCGTGACTCGGTCGAGGCTTAAGCGGCGGATTGCTGCGCCGCGGCAGGCTTCAGGCCGCGATAAAGGTAGGTCGAAAGCCCGGCTTCGAGCGAGGCATAGACGAAGAGCGTAACGAACGTGGTCACGAACGCGTACGCCAGAAAGATCGGCGGATTGCTTTGGGCGATACCTGCGGCCACCATTGGATCGAACGTGTCAAAGCCAAGCACACGTCCGGTCAGCATGTCGATCGCGCCGACAAGCACCCAGGCGGGGCCGAGCAAAAGCACGCGCGCGGCGACGATGCGCAGCGTCGAGCCCTTGGTCCACGCCCAGGTCTCGAAGGTGAGGATGCGGCCCTGATCGGCGCTGGCGGGCGCGGCCAGATAGAGGCGCGATGTCAGCAGCAACCAAACAACGAAATAGAATAAGGCGAAGCTCAGAAGCGCCAGCGGCTGCTCTTGTACAAATCGCGTCATGACCTCAAGCACGGCCGCATTGTCCGATCCGGCGCGTTCAAGATCGGGCACGTAAGCCGCCATGGGACCCGCGACCAGCGCGATCATGCCGGGGATGGCCAGCACGAACATCACGATGCACATGAAGAAGCCGACGACCGCCATCGCCGCCCAGACGCGCCAACCGTCATTGCCGATGCGCCCGCGCACGCTGGCCGCGCCAGAGAGTGCGGCGCCGACGAAGGCCGCATAAACGAACGCTCGCGCGATGGTCGCTCCGACACTGGTGAAAATGCTCAATAGCGGCGTCGACAGCGAGGCGGCCGCGATCAGCGTCAGCACTGCCGCCCCGATCAGCGACACGATGGCGATGAAGCCCAAATTCGCACGCACACCCGCGAGCGCCGCACCCACGCTGCCCTGAATTGGAACTTCGTTGCTCATGGTTTTCTCCCGCGCGGCGCTTATGCCTGCATTCTTCCCGCCGCGCGAGGCTTGAAGGGCAGGCGTCGGCGCGGCATGTGATCGCCATGAAACCTGTTCACGTAGTCGGCGGCGGCATGGCCGGGTCCGAGGCGGCTTGGGCGCTGGCGAACGCCAGCGTGCCGGTGGTGCTGCACGAAATGCGGCCGGTCGTGCAAACAGACGCACACCATACGGACAAGTTCGCCGAACTGGTCTGCTCCAATTCCTTCCGCAGCGACGATTGGCGCGGCAACGCCGTGGGTTTGCTGCACGAGGAGATGCGCCGGCTTGGTTCGCTCGTCATGGCCAGCGCCATCCCCGCGCAAGTGCCCGCCGGCAGCGCGTTGGCGGTGGATCGAGAGGTGTTCAGCGATGCGGTGACGGCGGCGCTGACCGCGCATCCGCTGATTAGCGTTTCGCGTGAAGAAGTGCGTTCGCTCGACGCCCTCTTATCTTCCCCCGCGCGCGGGGGAAGTGTCACGAGCGAAGCGAGTGACGAAGGGGGGCGTGACAGCGTCATCTTCGCCACCGGCCCGCTCACCTCTCCTGCGCTCGCGGACTCCATCCGCAACCTCACCGGCGAAGACTCCCTCGCCTTCTTCGACGCCATCGCGCCGATCGTGCACGCCGACTCGATCAATTTCGACATCGCCTGGAAGCAATCGCGCTACGACAAGGAAGGCCCCGGCGGCGACAAGGCCGCGTACGTCAATTGCCCGATGGACAAGGCGCAATACGAAGCCTTCATCGCCGCACTCAATGCCGGCGCGAAGACTGAGTTCAAGGAATGGGAAAAGAACACGCCATACTTTGAGGGCTGCTTGCCGATCGAAGTGATGGCGGAGCGCGGGCCGGAGACATTGCGCTTCGGACCTATGAAGCCTGTGGGGCTGATGGATGCACGCACCGGCAAGCGGCCGTACGCCGTCGTGCAGCTGCGCCAGGACAACAAACTCGGCACGCTCTTCAACATTGTCGGCTTCCAGACCAAGCTGAAATACGGCGCGCAAGAAGAAATCTTCCGCATGATCCCCGGCCTTGAAAACGCGCGCTTTGCGCGTCTCGGCGGCATCCATCGCAACACGTTTTTGAACTCGCCGAAGCTGCTGGATTCAACGCTGCGCTTGAAAGCCGAACCGCGCGTGCGTTTTGCCGGGCAAGTGACAGGCGTTGAAGGCTACGTCGAAAGCGCCGCAATGGGCATGATGGCCGGACGGTTCGCCGCCGCCGAACGCTTAGGCCGCGCACTCGAACCGCCGCCGCACACCAGCGCCTTCGGCGCCCTGCTCGCGCACGTGACGGGCGGCCATATCACCGATGGCAAAAGCTCGTTCCAGCCAATGAACGTAAACTTCGGGCTCTTTCCCCCAATCGACGCACCCACGCATGGACCGGATGGAAAAAAGCTCAAAGGCGAAGAACGCGGCCGCGCGAAAAAGCTCGCGATGGCGGAACGGGCGCTGGGGGATTTGGCGGGGTGGATGAATGTCAATCTATGACGAGGCGACCGTCCGCGAATGGGCCTACGATCCTGATCGCCCTATGATTGATGACGCCGATCAGGATGAAGACCTCACGATCGGCCTACTGCCGCTCGCGATACTGCTTCCGCTGGTCGACGATCCGCAATGCCCCAAGGGCGGCTACATTCTTCAATGTCTAGACTATCACCACGCAAATCTCATCCGTCGCGGGGCGGACTACGACGTCGCGGAAACAAGAACGGCAGCAGTCGAGGCTGCGCAATACAAGCATGATGCTCTGCAAGAATGGGCGCGGCGCCTAGAGCGGTTACTCGCGTTCCGCGACGGCATTGGGCCCGTGGATATTCAACAAGCGCTCGTGATCGGTCGCGAGGTACTTCTCGACATGTCGAGACAGTTTTTCGACGACGTAGAAGTCAAAGAACAAAGCCAAACCTCATTTGTCGTTGAACTAGCAGGCGCCACATCGACCTACTGGGAACGGCTCCACATCGACAAAGCAACAGGACGCTTCTTGTTCTCGCGCAGCGGCTTTTGAAGCAACGACTTACTTGGCGACGACGGAGCTATCCCTCACCCTGCCCTCTCCCCTCTCGGGGAGAGGGTTCTTTCAAATCAGCCCCGCCAACAACGAGCGGCATTTGCGCCGTCGTTCCCTCTCCCCGAGAGGGGAGAGGGTTAGGGTGAGGGTTGGCGCAGGGCTTCGACGATAAGCGCAGAAGCCGCGTTCGCATCCGAGAGCACGAGCGTGTCGCGTAGGCGCAGCACCCGCCACCCGAGCGCATTCAGTATCCGCGTGCGCTCAGCATCATATTCGATTTGATCCGCAAGATCGTGAGACGCGCCGTCAATCTCAACGATCAGCTTTGCTTCCATGCACGCGAAATCGGCGATGTAGCGGCTGATGGGGCGTTGGCGACGAAATTTGAAGCCAAGGCGGTTGTCGCGGACGATGTCCCAGATGGCGCGTTCGGCTTGCGAAGGTTGCTTACGCATGCCGCGTGCGCGGTCGCGTAGCATGCCTTTGCTTGGTGACGACGGAGTCATCCCTCACCCTGCCCTCTCCCCTTTCGGGGAGAGGGTTCTTCTAGATCAGCCCCGCCAGCGGCGAGCTGGGATCAGCATACTTCTTCTTCCCCATCCGTCCCGCGAGATACGCTTCGCGCCCCGCGATTACGGCGTGCTTCATGGCGCCCGCCATGCGGATCGGGTCTTTGGCTTCGGCGATCGCGGTGTTCATCAGCACGCCGTCGACGCCCAGCTCCATCGCCATCGCTGCATCGCTCGCTGTGCCGACGCCGGCGTCCACGATCACTGGCACGCGCGCTTGCTCGACGATCAGCCGGATGTTCACCGGGTTCTGCACGCCGAGCCCCGAGCCGATCAGCGAGCCCAGCGGCATGATGGCGACGCAGCCCGCGTCCTCAAGCTTGCGCGCATAAACCGGATCGTCGCTGCAATAGACCATCACAGAGAAGCCCTCGGCGACGAGCACTTTGGCGGCCTTCAGCGTCTCTTCCATGTCGGGATAGAGCGTCTTCTGATCGGCCAGCACTTCAAGCTTCACCAGCTTCCAATCGCCCGCCTCGCGCGCAAGGCGCAGTGTGCGCAACGCATCGTCGGCGGTGAAGCAGCCGGCGGTGTTGGGCAGAAATTCCACCTTCTTCGGGTCGATGTGATCGGTGAGGCGTTCCTTGGTCGGATCACTCAAATTCACCCGCCGCACCGCAACGGTGACAATCTCCGCGCCGGACGCCTCAAGCGCCGCCGCGTTCTCCGCGTACGACTTATATTTGCCGGTGCCGATGATGAGGCGCGAGTTATAGCTCTTGCCGGCGATGGTGAGGGCGTCTGGATTTGTCATTGCGATGGGATCGTCACTTCCACGAAGGCGCCGGCCGCGATGCCTTCAAGCGCGTCAGCAACAAGCTGCGCATGAGGTTGAATACGCCGCCAATTGGTCGTCGAGATCACGACGATCGCGATGCGGCGCTGCGTTAGATTTTGTTGATAGCGCAAATTCTGATCGGTCGTAATCAGAACCTCGAACCCCTCCGCCTCGGCGGCGGATAGCAGTTCACCATTTGTAAGCGTCGGCCAGCCGCACTCGAAAGCCGTTCTCACTTGATGCGACCCAAGCTCCCGGCGCAGCGGCGCTGGCGTGCCCTGGTCGAACAGAATTTTCATGCCATCTCAAGGCTGCGCTGCGCATGCTCAAGCACCGCGTCAACCTGCGCGCGCGACACACCCGGAAACCATTCCAGAAACTCGTCCACGGTGGCGCCCCCCTCGACATTCTCGAACAGCGCCTTCACCGGCACGCGCGTGCCTTTGAACAGCCAGGCGCCGCTCACCTTGGCGGGATTGCGCTCAACGCCGGGGCATTGCGACCAATCGATCATGGCTTAAACCTGCGTCCGACCTCGACGAAAAACAAGCATCACCCGCCCCCCACGAACTGGACGATCTCCAGCTGGTCCCCGTCTTGCAGGCTGGTGCTGGCCCACGTGCTCTTCGGCGCGATCTCGCGGTTGCGTTCGACGGCCACGCGGGCGCCCTCGATCTCCAGGGAGGCGAGCAGATCGGCGATGGTCGCCGAATCGGGCGCCTCGCGCATTTCTCCGTTGACCGTCAGACGCATAAGCCTTCCTATCCGCCCCGACTTAAAGCCCCCCCGGGCCGGGTTCAACGCCCGCCAACCTCCAGCCGCGCAAAGGGACCATGCCGGACCGGAAACCGATCTACGTGCTTAACGGCCCTAATCTCAATCTGTTAGGTACGCGCGAGCCGCATATTTACGGCCACGCCACCCTGGCGGACATTGAGCAAGCCTGCGTCGCGCGGGCGGGCCAATTGGGCTTTACCGTCGAATTCCGCCAATCGAACGTCGAGGGCGAATTGGTGAACTGGCTGCAAGAAGCCCGCGACAAGGCGGGCGCGGTCGTTCTAAACGCCGGCGCCTACACCCACACCTCGGTCGCCCTCCATGACGCGATCAAGGCCATCTCCATTCCGGTGATTGAAACCCATCTCTCCAACCCCGCCGCGCGTGAGGACTTCCGTCACGTTTCGTTAGTGGGCAAAGCCGCAAAGGGCGTGATCGCCGGCTTTGGGGCGACGTCCTACCTCCTCGCGATCGAGGCGGCGGCGCTGTTGGCAAATGAAAGCAAAGGCGCGTGAGCAGGAAACCGCAGACGATGAGCGATAAGAAGACTCAAGCGATCGACCCCGATCTTGTGCGCGAATTGGCGACGATCTTGTCCGACACCGGACTAACCGAAATCGAAGTCGAGCATGGCGAGTTGCGCTTGCGCATCGCGCGCACGCTGGTCGCGGCCGCAGCGCCCGTGCACACGCATGTCGTGGCCGCCGCGGCGCACGCCCCGCTCACAGCACCTGCAGCGCCGCCGCCGGCCGCCGCGCCAGCGCCAGCGGCTGACGCCGCTTCACATCCGGGCGCGGTGCCCTCGCCGATGGTCGGCACGGCCTACCTCTCGCCCGAGCCCGGCGCTCCGACCTTCATCAAGGTCGGCGACAGCGTCACGGCTGGCCAGACGCTGATGGTCGTCGAGGCGATGAAAACGTTCAATCCGATCCCCGCGCCGCGCGCCGGCAAAGTGGTCGCCATTCTCGTCGCGGATTCACAGCCCGTGGAATACGGCGAGCCGCTGGTTATTTTGGAATGAGGACGGCGCCGCGCAATTGCTCACCCGCTTGCGGCGGAGCTGTCAGCGCGCAGAGCGCGATGACTGAGGGGGGCCGGCGCGACGCTGACCGGACTTTCCCCCTCCCCCTCGCTTCGCTCGGGACCTCCCCCGTGAACGGGGGAGGAGTTACGCACCATGTTTGAAAAAGTTCTCATCGCGAACCGCGGCGAAATCGCATTGCGCGTGCACCGCGCATGCAAGGAGATGGGCATCTCCACGGTCGCGGTGCATTCCACCGCCGACGCGGACGCCATGCACGTGCGCCTCGCCGATGAGAGCGTATGCATCGGCCCGCCGCCGGCCGGTAAATCGTACCTGCACATTCCGAGCATCATCGCGGCCGCCGAAATCACCGGCGCGCAAGCGATCCATCCGGGCTACGGCTTTCTCTCCGAGAACGCCAAGTTCGCCGAGATCGTCACTCAGCACGGCATGACCTTCATCGGCCCGACGGCCGAACACATCCGCCTGATGGGCGACAAGATCGCCGCCAAGCAAGCCGCGATCGACACCGGTATGCCTGTGGTGCCTGGCTCTGACGGCGGCATCGCCACCGAGGAAGACGCCAAGAAATGGGGCAAAAAGATCGGCTATCCCGTGCTGATCAAAGCCGCGGCGGGCGGCGGCGGGCGCGGCATGAAAGTCGCGCGCACCGCCGATGACGTCGTTGAAGCCTTCTCCACCGCGCGCGCCGAAGCCAAGGCGGCGTTCGGCAATGACGACGTCTATATGGAGAAGTACCTCACCAAGCCGCGCCACATCGAAATCCAGGTCGTCGCCGACAGCCACGGCAACGTCATCCATCTGGGCGAGCGCGATTGCTCGCTGCAGCGCCGCCACCAGAAGGTGCTCGAAGAAGCGCCGTCTCCGGCCCTCAATGCGGACGAGCGCGCGCGCATCGGCAAGATCACGGCGGATGCGATCGAGAAGCTCGGCTATCTCGGCGTCGGCACTGTTGAGTATCTCTACGAAGACGGCGAATTCTATTTCATTGAAATGAACACGCGCCTGCAGGTCGAGCATCCCGTCACCGAGATGATCACCGGCATCGATCTCGTGCGCGAACAGATCCGCATTGCGGACGGCGCACCGCTTTCGGTGAAGCAGAAGGACGTGAAGTTCAACGGCCACGCCATTGAATGCCGCGTCAACGCCGAGAACCCGCGCACCTTCGCGCCCTCGCCTGGCAAGATCACCGGCTATCACCCGCCGGGCGGTCTGGGCGTGCGCCTCGATAGCGCGATCTACGCCGGCTATTCGATCCCGCCGAATTACGACTCGCTGATCGGCAAACTGATCGTCCATGGCCGCGACCGCGCCGAGTGCCTGATGCGGTTGAAGCGGGCGCTGAACGAGATGGTCATCACCGGGCCGGAAACAACGCTGCCGCTTTTCCGTGATCTCGTGAACGAGACGGACGTGATCAATGGCGAATACTCGATCCACTGGCTCGAACAAAATCTGAAAGCGAAGACCGAAGCGGGAGGCTAATCATGCGCGCAGTGTTTGTGGCTCTGGCGTTGAGCGTGGCTGCGTGTTCGGAGCCCGCCGCCCCGCCGTCCGCGCCGTCCGCGCCCGCTGCTTCGGAAGCGCCCGATCCCGCAACGGCCAGCGCCGACGTGCTCGCTGCGTCGGCGCCCCTTGTGAGCGCCACGATCGGCCTGCCCGTCAGCCTTTCGCCGACCACGGTTAATATCCAGGACGATTGGGCATGGGTCGTTGCCCAGCCGCAAACGCCCGAAGGCGGCGCGATCGATTGGTCGGCGACGACGTTCGCCGAAGACGCGGAGCTTGGCGTGCTCGATGGCGGCGGCACGACCTACGTGCTGCTGAAGCGCGAAAACGGCGCCTGGCGGGTGCTCGACCATGTCGTCGGGCCCACCGATGTGGCCTGGATCAACTGGCCCACGCAATACGGCGCGCCGGCTGAACTGATGGGTCTGCCGGCCAACTGAGTTAACGGCGCGGCCCTTGCAATTCAGCCCTGATCTTCTTCAGGGCTGATTATCCATGGCACAAAACAATGTGGCGATGTGGGCCGCGCTGGTGGCGCTGGCGTTCCTCGCCTTGGCGCTGAGCGCATGCGCGACGCCGGAACAACACGCGGCGGGTCCGGCCAATATCGCCCCGATTGTAGCGCCCGCGACGCCGGAATTTCACGCAGCCCCCGTTGGCGACGATCTGCTTCGCTCGCGCCTCGAGGGCTGAGCAGGCCGCAACGCGCATTCCAAACCGGGCGAAGGTTTGGCAAACTGGACGGCGTGAAACCGTTCACGACCGACGACCTGCTCTCCTGCTACCGCCGGGGCGTTTTCCCGATGGCGGAGAGCCGTGACGACGACGGCTTCTTCATCGTCGATCCCGAATGGCGCTGCGTCTTCCCGCTCGACAAATTCCACGTGCCGCGCCGCCTCGCCCGCACGCTGCGGCAGGATCACTTCAGCTTCACGATCAATCGCGATTTCGCCGCCGTGATCGATGGCTGCGCGGCGCCAGGCCCCGACCGCGAAGACACCTGGATCAATCCCGACATCCGCGCACTCTATTTGGACCTCCACCGCAAGGGCATCGCCCATAGCGTCGAGGCGCGCATCGATGGTGAATTGGTCGGCGGCCTCTACGGCGTCGCCATCGGCGGCGCGTTCTTCGGTGAAAGCATGTTCTCACGCGCCACCGACGCGAGCAAAGCCGCCCTCATCCACCTCGCCGCACGCCTGCGCTACGGCGGCTTCAAATTGCTCGACGCCCAATTCATCACCCCGCACCTCTCGCAATTCGGCGCGCAGACGCTGCCGCGAAGAATTTTTCAAGGGCTGCTCAGCGTGGCGCTGGAGACTAAGGCGGATTTCTATGCGCTGCCCGAAGGCGCGAGCGGCGCGGAATTGGTGGGGCTGTTGAAGCCCTAGCGATTCCCCTTCTCCCTTGCGGAGAAGGGGTTAGGGGATGAGGGGCGTTCAAACGAGCAGGCGCCTGCGCGCCTGAGCGCCCCTCACCCGCCGCTTCGCGGCGCCTCTCCGCAAGGGAGAGGGCTGGTCCTGCTTATTTAGAAATCCGTTCCAGCCCGCCCATGTACGGCACGAGCGCTTTCGGCACGCTGATCGAGCCATCGGCGTTCTGGTAATTCTCCAGCACAGCCACCAGCGTGCGGCCAACAGCCAATCCTGAGCCGTTCAGCGTGTGCACGAATTCGGTGCGGCCTTCGTTATTGCGGAAGCGCGCGTTCATGCGGCGTGCTTGGAAATCGCCGCAATTCGAGCACGAGCTGATCTCGCGATACTTGCCTTGGCTCGGCAGCCACACTTCGAGATCGTACGTACGCTTCGCACTGAAGCCCATGTCGCCCGAGCAGAGCAACATCGTGCGGAACGGCAATTCGAGCGCTTTCAGAATGTCTTCCGCGCAGCGCACCATGTGCTCGTGTTCGTCATGGCTCTGCTCGGGAGTCGAGATCGCGACGAGCTCGACCTTGCGGAATTGGTGCATGCGGATCATGCCGCGCGTGTCGCGCCCGGCCGCGCCCGCTTCGGCGCGGAAGCACGGCGTATCGGCTGTCATGCGCGTGGGCAGCGTGTCTTCCGCCAAGATTTGCTCGCGCACCAGATTGGTCAGCGCCACTTCCGAGGTCGGGATCAGCCAGAAATCCTCGCGTGTCGGCGCGACCTCCAGCAGCTCCTTCATCACTTCGGTGGGCTTGGCTTGGCCGCCACGCTTGGCGAATTCATCGTCAAAGCGATCGAGCGCTTCAAACAACAATTCCTCGCGGCTCACCGTGCGGGCCGCCGTGAATTGATCATCGACGAATTTCGGCAATTGGCCGGTGCCGAACATCACATGGTCCTTTACCAAAAGCGGCGGCGCCGTTTCGGTGTAGCCATTCTCGGTGGTGTGCTTATCCAGCATGAACGCGGCCAGCGCGCGCTCAAGCCGCGCGAGCTTGCCCCGCAACACGACGAAGCGCGCGCCCGACATGCGCGCCGCCGCTTCGAAATCCATCATGCCGAGATTTTCGCCGAGCGTGACGTGATCGGCGGTGAGATCAAGTGCGGGCGGCTCGGCGCCGTCGGTCTTGTACCAACGGCGCACCTCGACATTGCCATGCTCGTCGGCGCCGTCCGGCACTTGGCTGTCCGGCAGGTTTGGCAACGAGGCCAATAGATCGTCGCGCTGCTTCGAAAGCTTCGCTTCGTCGGCGCTCGTCTCCTCGATGCGCTGCTTCAGCGCCGCGACTTGCGTCATCAGCCGCTCGGCTTCGGCCTCGTTTTTCTGCGCCTTGGCCTGGCCGATCGCCTTGGACGCCGCGTTGCGCTGCGCCTCGGCTTCCTGCTTGGCCGTGGAGGCGGTGCGCAGCTTGGCGTCGATGTCGATGATCTTCTGCGCTTGTGGCTGAAGGCCCCGCCGCTTCCAGGCGGCGTCATACAGTGCGGCGTTTTCGCGGATGGCTCGAATATCGTGCATGGCGGTTCGCTTAGCCGAACCGCGCGGCCAATTCTACGGGGCCGGTGGCGTAACGGCTGCGGTCGCTTCTTCCTTGGCTCGGGTCCGCTCCATGGCGGCCACGATCCAGATCGAGATTTCGTAGAGCAGGTAAACCGGCACGGCCATGACGAACATCGAGATGACGTCATTGGGCGTGACCAGCGCCGAAAACGCGGCGATGCCGACAATGGCGTAGCGGCGCCCCTGCCGCAGCACCTTGCTGGATACGATGCCGACCTTGCCCAGGAGCGACAGCACCACCGGCAACTGGAACATGAGCCCGAACGCCAGCACCAAAGTGGTGACGAGGCCCATATATTCCTCGACCTTCGGCAGGTACGTCACCCGCACCGGGCCGTCCGTCACCTCCTGCGTCAGCGCGAAATTCAGAGCGAACGGCATGGCGACGTAAAACACGAACGCCGCCCCCAGCAAAAACATCAAGGGCGCCGCGATCATGAACGGCGCGGCGGCGGCCCGTTCGCGCTTGTAGAGGCCAGGCGCGATGAACGCATAGACCTGCCAAGCCACCACCGGAAACGCGAGCACGATGCCGCCGAACAGTGCGATCTGCATCTTCACCGAGAAGAAGCCGAATGCGCCCGTGTTGATCAATTCAATCGCTTGGCCCGCGCGCTCGGGGTGCGCCACCGCCATGGCCGTTTGGAACGGCTTGGCGAGAAACATGAACAGCGGATCGACGAAGATGAAGCAGACGATGAAGCCCACGACAACCGCCGCGATCGACCAGACGAGCCGATCGCGCAGCTCCATCAAATGATCCATCAAAGGCGCGCGCGACGCCTCGACCTCGTCATCGTCCGATTGCGCGGCGGTCACGGCGCGCTCCGCGCGATCGGCGCTGGTTCTTCCTCGACGGGCGCTATTTCGGCGCGCGCGTCTTCAGACGCGCCTTCTTCGTTGGCGACTGGCTGCGGCTCTGAAGACCCGCGCTCCGACGCAGGCCCGCGCCCCGGCGAAGCCGTCGTCGTCGGCGCTTCAAGCTGCTTCGGCGAAGAGACGCCAGCGTAATCTTCCAGCGTCGGCAATGGCTTTGTCAGTTCGCGATTGATCTCTTGCAACGAGGTCGTGCGGCGCAGCGCATCGACTTCGCGCTTCAGCTCATCCAGCTCAGCTTGGCGCGCCAGCTCATCGAAGCCTGTGCGAAATTCCTGCGCCATGCCGCGCAGCTTGGCCGTCCAATTGCCGAGCTTGCGAAACAGCAACGGCAAATCCTTCGGCCCCACGACCACAAGGGCGAGGATGCCGAGAATAATAATCTCGTTGAAGCCGAGGCTCGGAAGCATGGGCGCTTGTGTCCGGCGCGCTTATTGCGCGCGATCGGAATTCTGGTCGCGGACCTGAGCCGGCGGCGCTTCCGGATTCGCGGGCTGCTGATCGCCTTCCGACAAGCCCTTGCGGAAACCACGGATGCCCTTGCCCAAATCTTCCATCAAGCCGGAGATGCGGCCTGGACGGGAAAACAGCAGGAACGCCAGCCCCAGCACGATCAGGAGCGGAATCAGTCCTGGCATATGCATCGAAAAACTCCATTCAACGGGCGACGCGGCCCGCGCTTACTCGTCTTGGCCCAGATGATCCACGAAAAAGCTTGCCGCGTCCTCACCTTCCGACAGCGGCTCTTCGTCCAAGGCCGCCTCCTCGCTCGGTCGCGGCACATCGATCAGGGTGGCCGCACGCGGGTCGAGCAGGCCTAAACTCTTCAGATCGTCCTTGCCCGGCAGGGCGTCAAGCGAAGCCAAGCCGAACTGACCCAGGAAAACGTCCGTCGTACCAAAGGTCAGCGGCCGGCCCGGCGTGCGGCGGCGGCCGCGCGGCCTGATCCAGCCGATTTCCAGCAAAAGTTCCATCGAGCCGCGCGAGAGGCTGACGCCCCGGATTTCCTCGATTTCCGCCCGAGTGACCGGTTGGTGGTATGCAATAACCGCCAACGTCTCCATCGCCGCCTTGGGCAGCCGCTTGGGCGCCTCGCGGGTCTCGGTGAAAAGCCCAGCCAGATCGGGGGCCGATTGGAACCGCCAGCCAGCGCCGGTCTCGACCAGCTGCACGCCGCGCTCGGCATAATCGGCCTTGAGCTTCATCAGCACCGCCGCGACATCGACGGCGGGCCCCAGCTTCTCGCCCAACTCCTTGGCCGGGAGCGGCTCACCGCCGGCGAACAGAAGCGCTTCGGCGGCGCGGATCGCGTCCTTCGACGGCTCGGCGCGCACGCGAGCCTCGCCGCCTTCGGTAAAGGCGTCCTCGATCCGGCGCATGGCGTCGGCGAGCGGGGGATCTTGCTCAGCGCTCATGGGCCCGCTTCCTGCACCGGCTTGGCGCGCACGAACAGCGGCGCGAACGCTTCCGCTTGTCGCAGCTCCATCTTGCCTTCGCGGGCAAATTCGAGCGCCGCGCCAAAAGTGGAGGCGATGTAGCTCTCGCGCGGCGGTGCATCTGGGCCGCTTTCCTCGCCCGCTGGCGCAACCGCCTCGATCGCGGTCCATTGGTCGAGCTGGGCGAGCGCCTGTTCAAGCTTCTTGCGCGCGGTTTCCAGCGGATAGGCGCGGCGCACGAAGGTTTTGAACGCGCGCTTGCGCACACCTTTCGAGCGTTCGGCGCAATAAGCGTTGAGCAATTCGTAAAGATCGGCGCGCCACGTCGTGGTTTTCGTCAGCACCGTGGTTTGCGGCTGGCCGTTCAAGAACACGTCACGCCCGAGTTGCGGCAAGTCCTCGAGCTTCTTGGCCGCCATGCGCGCTGTGGCGAGGTTCATCAGCTTTTGCCGCAGCGCCTCTTCCATCTGCTCAGGGTCGGGTTCATCCGGCGGCAGTTGTGGCTTCGGGATCAGCAGGCGTGATTTGAGCAAGGCGAGCCACGCCGCCATCACCAGATAATCGCCGGCGATTTCCATGTTGTGGGCGCGCGCTTCGGCGATGAAGGCGAGATATTGGTCGGCGATCTCGGCGATCGAGACCTTGGCGATGTCGATCTTCTTGGCGCGCGCCAGCTCCAGCAGCGCATGCAGCGGCCCCTCGAACGCGTCGAGCGCGACCACAAGTGCATCGCGTCCTTCCGCCTCCTCGGCGGCGGCGAGATCAAACTCGAGTTGGTCTTCGTCGGTGCTCATAGGGAACCGCTACGCGGCGACGCCGCTCATCAGCTGCTTGTAGCGCGCCCAGCCGGCCTCGGCATCGAATTCGTCAGCAGGGCGTTTACCGAACGCCTCGACGGCGCGGGCGCGCACGAGCGCGAGACCATCCAGCGCCCGGCAGCCCTTCGCCGTTTCCCGCATTTCGCCCAGCACGCCCGAGCATTGCAGCACCATGTCGCAGCCAGCGCCCAGCGCCGCCTCCGCGCGCTGCTTCAGTCCGCCGTTCAGTGCGTATTGGAGCGCCTTCATGTCGAGGTCGTCGCTCATCAGCAGGCCCTGGAAGCCGATGCGGCCGCGAATGATGTTCTCGATCACGACAGGCGAGCACGTGGCCGGCCGATCGGCGTCCCAGGCGTCGAACACGATGTGCGCCGTCATCGCCGCTTCGGCGTCCGCGAGTGCGGCGAACGGGGCCACATCGTTGGCGAGTTCGGCCTCGCTGGCCGAAACACGCGGCAGCGCCAAGTGAGAATCCGCGGTCGCGCGGCCATGCCCGGGCATATGCTTGATGCAGCCGGCGACGCCGCCCGCGTGCAGGCCCTCCAGCGCCACGCGCGCCAGTGTCGCGACATTCTTGGGATCGGCTGAAAACGCGCGATCGCCGACGATCTTGTCGCTGCCTTCGACGGGCACATCCAGCACCGGCGCGAAATCGGCGTCGATTCCAATATTCTTCAGTTCGTCCGCCATAAGGCGATGGCCCAGCCGCGCCGCTTCGATGCCGGCGATGGCGTCACGCTCGAACAGCTCGCCATATTTGGCGGCGGCGGGCCATGTCGGCCATTCCGGCGCTTTCAAACGCGCGACGCGCCCGCCTTCCTGATCGATCCAGATCAACGCATCATGGCCGGCGGCCTCGCGCAATTGTTCGCACAACGCGCGCACCTGCACGCGGCTGACGCACGCCTCGCGAAAAAGAATGAACGCCCACGGCCGCGCGTCGCGAAAGAACGCGCGCGTCTCAGCGTCGAGCTTGGGTTGGCGCAGGCCAAATGAACACGACAGCATCATGGTCACCCATTCCCGGAGCGCGGCGCAGCCGCGAGTCCGGGACCCATAAACACCGCGCTCTGAAATGCTAGTCGCACTGCGCAGCGAACTCCCGGCGATTTGCGTCTATGGACCCCGGACTTGGCCGTTGGCCAATCCGGGGATTGGTGAGGCGCTAGCGCGCCGCGACGATACAATCCTGGCCCATCTGCCGAATGCGTTCGCAGAAGCGCGATGCGTTGGGACGATCGGCGAAATAGCCGGCGCGCACGCGATAATAGACCCCGCGCGCACCGAGATCGGCGCGCTCGACATCCCGCCGCGCGGCGGCGAACAATTGCGGCGCGCGTGACGAGAGCCTACGCCACGCGGTATCGACCGCCTCTTCCGATTGCAGCGCCGCGAGTTGCGCCACGTACGGGCCGTTGGCGACAAATTGCGGCGGCGCCGTCAATTGCGGCGGCCCTTCAGACGGCGGCGTTTCGGTTACAGCTTCTGGACCAGCGCGCGGCGTCACCGCCGCTTCTTCCTCACGGCCCTCCAGTGCGTCGTTGAATGCGCCTTGCTCGGCGATATCGGGCGCGCTGGCGACTTCGGGCGGCGGTTGAATTTTGTATGGCTCCGTCGGCGCTTCGATGCGCGGCGCCTCGGGCTCGCTGAAAAGCTGCCAAACAAAGCCGCCGAACGCCAAGGCGACGACGAGCATCAGCGCATAGACAAACCCTGCGTGTCGCGCGGGTTCGTCATAGGCGTGCATGCGCGGTTCGTATCGAGTGCTCAAGGCGCCAAACTCCGGAATCAACGCGTTGTTTACCACGCGCCCGCTTCATCTTCGTTTAAGCGCGCGAAGAGCAGCTATGCGGAATCCATA
Source organism: Caulobacterales bacterium (assembly GCA_017303355.1). Lineage (GTDB taxonomy): Bacteria > Pseudomonadota > Alphaproteobacteria > Caulobacterales > Aquidulcibacteraceae > Vitreimonas. Next base: position 66,074 of record JAFLCU010000005.1, read on the forward strand.
ATTCCGCATGCGTTACGATTCTGCTGCCAAATGCTTCCCCGCGTGCGGGCAGGATTAGCGATCGAGGCGGAACAGGCGCTTGTGTTCCTCGATGGCGAAATCGTCGGTCATGCCGGCGATATAATCGCACACCCGGCGCGCGGTTTTCTGCCCGCGCGGGCCATCGCCGCCGATCTGCCAATGCGGCGGCAGGAGTTCCGGCTCGGCCAGGAACACCTCGAACAATTCACGCAGGATGCGCTTGGCGTGGCTGCGTGAACGATTGACCTTCCAATGACGATACATGCGCGCCATCAGGAAACGGCGCAGCACCGCTTGATGCTCGTTCATGACATCGCTGAAACCAATCAGCGGCCGGCCAGCAGCGCGCACGTCTTCCGCGCTCTTGGGCTTGGCGGCGGCGATGCGGTTGGTGCTTTCCCAGGTCAAATCGTCGATCCAGACGCCGATCAGACGGCGGATCGTCTCGGCGATGACACGGAATTCATCGAGGCCTTCATGGTCGCGCTCCACAGTGGCGAGCACACGCTCCACCATCGGCACCTCCTCGCGCAATTCCGTCAGCGTGAAGAGGCCGGCGCGCAGGCCGTCATCGATATCGTGATTGTTGTAGGCGACGTCGTCGGCGTGCGCGGCGACTTGCGCTTCGAGGCCAGGCCAGCTTTCGAGTTCAAGATCATGCGTGGCGACATATTCCTGGATCGCCATCGGCAAGTCGCTCAATGTCGCGCCATAGCGCACGAGCGGACCGTTGTGTTTGACGACGCCTTCAAGCGTTTCCCAGGTGAGATTCAAGCCGTCAAACGTGGGGTATTTGCGCTCAAGCTTGGTCAGCACGCGCAGCGTCTGCGCGTTGTGATCAAAACCGCCATAGCCTTCCATGCAGGCGTCGAGCACGTCCTCGCCGGTGTGGCCAAAGGGCGGGTGGCCGAGATCGTGGGCGATGCCAAGGCATTCGGCGAGATCGTCATCGAGCCCCATCTCGCGCGCCACGGCGCGCGCGATCTGCGCGACCTCGAGCGAATGCGTCAGCCGCGTGCGATAATGATCGCCCTCGTGGGCGACAAAAACCTGGGTCTTGCCCTTGAGCCGACGGAACGCGCTGGCGTGGACGATCCGATCCCTGTCGCGCTCAAACGGCGTGCGGGTGCGGCTGTCGGGTTCCGGGTGCAGCCGCCCGCGCGATTTGGCGGGATCGGTGGCGTAAACCTGACGCGGTGGGCGTGCGTGGGGGATCGGGGCGGCCTTGACCACCTTCGCCCGCTTGGCCGCCGCCGCTGCTTTCTGCCCGTCCGCCACGAACCGCCTTCTCCTCTTGGCCTGGTTGGGACCATATATGGGGCCGAGTGACTTGAGAATCCGTCTCAGGAGATCGTTAACGCATGTCCAGCGTTGGGCTAAGCGCCTCCGCCGCCGAGCGGATCAAAGCCGTGGTCGCCGCCGAGCCCGTGGGCGCGGGGCTGCGCGTGGCGGTCGAAGGGGGCGGCTGCTCCGGCTTCCAATATGAGATCGCGGTCGATCAGGCCGCCAAGCCGGACGATCTGGTGATCGAGCGCGACGGCGCCAAGCTCTTCATCGATCCGGTGTCGCTGCCCTTCCTGCTCGGCTCCGAGGTGGATTGGGTCGACGAATTGATCGGCGCCTCGTTCAAGGTGACGAACCCGAACGCCAAGACCAGCTGCGGCTGCGGCGTCAGCTTCTCGATCTGATGTTCGGCCTGGGCGCTTCCAAACTCGATCGCGGGCTCGATGCGTTCGAACGGCGTGAGTGGAAACGCGCGCGCAAACTGCTCGAAGAGGCGCAGCAGGAAGACGGCCGCGCCAATGGCTTCTATCATCTGGGCGTGCTCTATTGGCGCGGGCTTGGCGGCCCGACTGACAAGCCCGCCGCCGTCGATTGCTTCGCGCGCGCGGCCGCCGAAGGCCACCCCGCCGCGCAAACGGCCTATGGCATCGCCCTGCGCTCGGGCGCCGGCGTCGCCAAGGACAATGACGCCGCGCGTACGAATTTCCGCTCGGCCGCCGGCGCTGGCGATCGCGAAGCGATGCTGCAACTCGCCACCATGTGTGAACCCGAAGAACATCGCCGCTGGCTGCTGCGCGCGTCCGAGCTCGGCTACGCGCCCGCGATGCTGCATCTTTCGGACGCACTGATGCAACGCGAGCCGGTCGAGGCGCTCTCCTGGCTTTACGCCGCGGTGACCACGTCCGGTGATGACGCCGCCCGCAAACGCGCCGCGTCGCTGGCGCGCGAGATGTCCGCCGCGGAAATTGACGAGGCGCAAAAAGCGGGGCGAATGTACGCCAAGGACATCCAGCAACGGGCCCAAGGCAAGCGATGAACGTCGATGAAGCGTTGAAGGCGCGCGTATCCATTCGCGCGTACAAGAGCGATCCCGTTTCCGAAGCGCAGGTACGCGATATTCTCGACGTCGCGCGCTACGCGCCATCCGGCGGCAATCTGCAGCCGTGGAAGGTGATCGCCGTCGCCGGCGACGCGCGCCAAGAGGTGCTCGACATCGCCAAGGCCAATCTGCCTGGTCATGTCGGCGAACGCTTCATCTATCCAGCTGATTTGTGGGAGCCCTATCGCTCGCGCCGCTTCAAGGTCGGCGAGGATATGTACGCGCTGCTTGGCGTGCCGCGCGACAACAAGATGGGCCGCCTTACCCAGTTCGCGCGCAATTACGAATTCTTCGGCGCGCCGGTCGGCCTCTTCATCGTCATCGATGAGCGCATGGGCTATGGCCAATGGGCGCATCTGGGCATGTTCATGCAATCGCTCGCGCTCGCCGCTGTCGAGCGCGGCTTAGCGACCTGCATGCAGGAAGCCTGGGCCACCTTGCGCACGCCGCTCAAGGCGCATTTCGGCTTGGAAGCGCAAGAGATGATCTATTGCGCCATCGCACTGGGCTACGCCGACATGAGCGCACCGATAAACGCACTCCGCAGCGACCGCGCGCAGGTGGATGAGATCGCGATGTTCAAGGGCTTCTAGCGCGCACGCTCACGCATCTTGCAGAACACCCATTCCCGGATGCGCGAAGCGCAGTCCAGACCCATACACCCAGGCTTCTCCGGAAAGGCTAGAGTCTATGGGTCCCGGGCTCGATGCTTCGCATCGCCCCGGGAATGGGTGCGGTGTTTGCGTGAGTGTCTAGCGCAAAGTGCAGGCGCTCCGAAGCTAGCTTTCACTCTGCCGCGTATTGCCGAGGATCCCATCCTCCGCGAAATCGACGATCGCGAAGATGAGGCCCATGAAGAGCAGCCATGCGATCGGCGCGATCAGCATCGGCATCGCCAGATGGTGGCCGTCGTCATAGGCGCGCCACGCGGCGCTCGCGCCAATGAAAGCGACGACCGGATAGATCCAGCACAGCAATTCGGCGACAAGCAGCGCCAGCGGCGAGCGCCAAAGCGTGCGTTCCTCCGGTGTCAGAAACCGCACGGCCAGCCCCAAACTCGCCGCCCCCACGACAAGATGGAACAGGGTGAAGGCCCAAAGGATTACAAGCATGCGGCCTTCCTAGCATGGCCGCCGCCAAAATGCTTTCCCCTCGCGCCGCGAGGCGGAGAATTTCGATTGCGGGGGCGTGAGGAGTGGAGACCATGAGCGCGCGCAAAGTCGGCGAACACGTCGAAATCCCCAAGGAAGACGCCCGCGCCGGCGAGACCGGCCACCACGTGCGCTACATTCTGGCCGCCGGCATTGTGCTGGTCCTGCTCGGCTTCGGCGCGATGGCGCTTGGCTGGTTTGGTTGAGCTTATGCCCGCGCGCGGGCATAAGCCTGCGGCATGGCTTTGAAAATCGCGACCTGGAACGTCAACTCGATCCTCGCCCGTCTGCCGACGGCGATGAAGGTGTTCGAGGAGGTGAACGCCGACGTCTGGTGCCTGCAGGAAATCAAGTGCGAAGACCCGCGCTTCCCGCGCTTTGAACTGGAAGCGATGGGCTTCAATATCGAGACGTTCGGGCAAAAGAGCTACAATGGCGTCGCCATTCTCTCCAAGCACCGCATCGAGGAATTCATTCGCGGCGTGCCAGGGCTTGAGCACGAACAATCACGCTACATTGAAGCCGTGATCGCGGCGCCCGACGGCCCTGTCCGCGTCGCTTCCATTTACGCGCCCAACGGCAATCCGATCGGCGCCGAGAAATTCGCCTTCAAGCTCCAATTCATGGAAGCGCTGCAAGCGCATGCGCGCGAATTGCTGAAGGGCGAAGAACGCTTCGTGCTGTGCGGCGATTACAACGTGATCCCGCGCGAGGTCGATTGCTGGGACCCGTCCGTGTGGACGGGCGATGCGCTCTTCCAACCCGAAACCCGCGCCGCCTATCGCGCACTCGTAAATCTCGGCCTCACCGACGCGTTCATGGCGCTCGACGGCGCGGCGCACCGCTACACCTTCTGGGATTACCAAGCCGGCGCCTGGCAGAAGGACCACGGCATCCGCATCGATCATTTCCTGCTTTCGCCGCAATCAGCTGATCTTCTGACAGGTGTCGAGATTTTCAAGAAAGCCCGCGGTCTCGAAAAAGCCAGCGACCACGTGCCGGTGATCGCCACGTTTGGCTAGGAACAACGCGCGCTGCTCAGCGGTTGCACGCGCATGGCCCTACAATCCGTCTTCGAGCCCTTCGTTGCACGCCTAAGGGCGCGAGACGTCGCCGACACCTCAGACATTCGCCAATTGGCGGAATGGCTCGACACCCAATTTGAAATTCCCGGCACAAAAATCCGCTTCGGCTTCGACTCGATTATCGGCCTGATCCCTGGCGTCGGCGATCTCGCCACCACCGTGCTGGGCGCCTATATCGTGATCCGCGCGCGCGAACTTGGCGCGCCAGCCACGCTGCAAGCACGCATGGTGCTAAACTTGGCGATCGACGCTCTCGTCGGCGCCGTCCCGCTCTTTGGCGACATCTTCGACTTGGCTTTCAAATCACACGTGCGAAACGTGCGGATGCTCTTGCGCCATCTCGAAGACGCAGGCCGCTAGCGACACTTCAAGCGATCGCGCGCTATATAGAGCCAACGGAGGCTCCCATGGCGGAACGCGATTACGTGCTCGGCACGCACGACGATGAAATCTATCGGCTTGGCTACCAGCACCGTGTCTGGCGTCCGCGCGCGCTCGACGCCTGGCAGCGCGCGCGCATTGGCGACGGTTGCAAGGTCATCGACTTTGGCGCGGGGCCGGGCTTTGCGACCATGGACTTGGCTGAGATCGTTGGTCCTACGGGTGAAGTACACGCGCTTGAACGCTCGCGCCGCTTTCTCGATACGCTCGAAGCGCAAGCGAAAGCGCGCGGCTTCTTACAAGTGAAAGGCCACGAGATCGACGTCGTCACCGACGCGATTCCGGCGAGGCAAGCGGACGCCGCCTGGGCGCGCTGGATTTTCGCGTTTCTGCCCGATCCGAAGGCGGCGCTGAAAAAATTGGTCGACAGCGTCCGCCCGGGCGGCGCGCTCGTCTTCCACGAATACATCGATTATCAAACCTGGAAGCTCGCGCCGCCCGCGCCGAATTTCGAGAAATTCGTCGATGAGGTCTCCGCCAATTGGCGTGCGTCGGGCGGCGAGCCCGATATCGCGCGGCATCTGCCGACTTGGCTCGATGAAATGGGCGTGAAAGTCGAAAGCCTCAAGCCTTACGTTGATGTCGTCTCCAAAGGCGACAATGTTTGGCGCTGGCCGATCGGCTTCTTTGAAATCCACATCGATCGCCTGCTCGAACTCAATCGCATCACCCCGCACATGGCCAAGGACATGCGCGACGAATTCGACCGCGTCAGCCAGCAGCCGGGCACGCTGATGGTGACGCCGCTCGTGCTGGAGATCATCGCGCGGAAGTAGCGGCACACCGATCCCCGGACCTTTGCGAAGCAAAATGTCGGGGCCCATAGACCCGATCAGTTGGCGTCTAAATCACAGCAGCAAGTGTGTATGGCCCCCGGACTCGTCGCTGCGCGCCGATCCGGGGATGGGTGGTGCTAGCTTTCCGGAAAGGAGAGCCTAAGCTCAGCCCGCGAGGGATCCTTCAAGGAGTAAGCAATGGCGGAAAAGCAAGGCGGCGGACCGGCGCCCAAGCCGACGGGCACGACGCAAAAGGGCCCGGCTCAACCGGGCGGCGCGGACGCCAAGCCGGTCAAGCCGAACCCTGATTTCGACAAGAAGAAGAAATAAGCGCGTAGCGAATGGCGAATGGAAACCCCTATTCGCTATTCGCTACCCACTCTTCGCCAAATCGTCAGCGCTAGCCGACGATCTCTTGATCGTTGAAGAAGAACGCGATCTCGCGCTCGGCGTTTTCGAGGCTGTCGGAGCCGTGCACCGAGTTGGCTTCGATCGATTCCGCGAACAGCTTGCGGATCGTGCCTTCGGCGGCGTTGGCCGGGTTCGTCGCGCCCATCACGTCGCGATATTTCGCGACCGCGCCATCGGCTTCGAGCACTTGGACCACGACCGGGCCCGAGATCATGAAGCTGACGAGGTCCTTGAAGAACGGACGCTCCTTGTGGACGGCGTAGAAGCCTTCGGCTTGGCCTTCCGACAGCCAAACGCGCTTTTGCGCGACGATGCGCAGACCCGCCTTCTCGATCACCGCGTTCACGGCGCCCGTCAGGTTACGCTTGGTCGCGTCCGGCTTGATGATGGAAAGCGTGCGTTCGGCGGGCATTTCTGGAGACTCCGGGGAAGAAAATTGGAGCCGGGTCTATAGCCGCAGCCCCCGGCCCCGCCAAGTGCGTCAGAAATGCTTCGCGGATAAGGCCCGGCGAACGCGAAAAGCTCGCCTCCTCCGGGAAAGATCAATAGCAGGCGAACGAGGCGATATTGCCGCTCGTATCGACGATCACGTTCAGACGATCGGCGCGGAAATCCTGAGTCACCATGGTTTCTGGGGTGATGACGCGCACGCCCTCCGGAAACGTGGCCGCGGCGATCGGCGTGCCGACCATGCCGGCGTATTGCGCGGCGCCACACGTGTCCTGCGCGGTGGCTTCAGCGGCGTTGGTCGGCGCGGCTGTCACGGGAGCCTGGGGTTCCGGCGCAGCCGGGGGCGTCGCAGTCTGGCCGCACGCGGAGAGCGCCAAGGCGGCGGCCACGAACAAAAAGCTGCGCATTCTTCTCTCCTCGAGATTAGCCGCAATGCAGACGGACGACCTTGCCATCGGCGCCAAGATCAACATTGAGCCGCTCGGCGCGATAATCCAGGGTTACCGGGCAATTGTGGCAAATCACGCGCGATCCGGCGGGCAGCGCGGCTTGATCGATGGAGGCGCCGTCGCGGCCGATCAAATTCTGATGCGCGCTCATCTGGCAGGTGTCCGGCGGCGGACGCGAGATCGCTTCTTCCTGCTGCCGGCGCGCCATCCGATCGAGATCGCGATAGGTCGGCTGCTCGGCGGCGCACCCCGCCGCGACCAACATCGCCAAACCCGCCAACACCGCCCGCATCATGCCTGCTTCTCCCATTTGCCGCCCGCGCTCTCGCGCCAATACGAGGCGGCGATCCCTTCTGCCTTGGCCTGCTTCCAGCGCGATCGCGCCGATTCCAAGGCGGCCTCATCACGTCCATCGAAGATGAGGCACGCGCGCTCGAACGCGGAAATATCGCCGGGCTCGGCGCCGTCCACGAGGAACAGGGCTTGCGCGTCGTTGGGATTGCCGCCGCCCGTCGTCAGCCAAACGGGCTGACGCGCGGGATCGCCTTCGCGCGCGTGCGGCACGAAACTGTCGTCGCGAAACGTCCACAACACGTCGTCGAGTTCTTCGATGCGCTCAGGCGAGCCTCCGCGCACGAGCGCGCGCCAGCCACGTTGCAGACATTTCTCCAACAACGGCGGTAGCGCCCGCGTCAGTTCCGAACGCTCAAGATGGTAGAACCAAAGTTCAGCCATCAGTCCTCGTACTTATTCGCGATCAAGCGATTGAGCAGCCGCACGCCATACCCTGTCGCCCACGACGGCGAGATCGGATCGTCGTAGGGGCCGGATTTCCAGGCGGTGCCTGCGATATCGAGGTGCGCCCAGGGCGTGCCGTCTTTCACGAAACGCTTGATGAATTGCGCGCCGACGATAGAGCCCGCCACCGGCTTGCCGGCGATGTTTTTCATGTCGGCGTTCGGCGTATCGATCAGCTTGTCGTAAGCCGCGCTGAGCGGCAGGCGCCACACCGGCTCGCCCTCGGCCTGACCAGCCGAGGTGATCGCATGCACCAGATCCTCGTCGTTCGAGAACATGCCCGCGTTCTCGTGGCCGAGCGCGACGATCACCGCGCCCGTCAACGTGGCGAGATCGATCAAAGCCGTCGGCTCGAACTTGTCCTGCGCGTACCAAACCGCGTCCGCGAGAATGAGGCGGCCTTCGGCGTCGGTGTTGAGCACTTCGATGGTTTGGCCCGACATGGTGTTGACGATGTCGCCCGGACGCTGCGCGTTGGCGCCCGGCATGTTTTCAACCAGCGCGACAACGCCGACGACATTCGCCTTCGCCTTGCGTAACGCAATCGCCTTCATCGCGCCGGCGACCGCGGCCGCGCCGCCCATGTCGCCCTTCATTTCGTCCATGCCCGCGCCCGGCTTCAGCGAAATGCCGCCTGTATCAAAGGTGACGCCCTTACCGACCAGCGCGATCGGTTTGGCCTTCTTCGACGACGAACCATTCCATTTCATCGAGACCAGACGCGCGGGCCGCGACGACCCCTGCGCCACGCCCAACAATGCGCCCATGCCGAGCTTTTCCATCGCCGCGGGTTCGAGAATTTCGACCTCGACGCCGATGGTTTCCAGATCCCGCAGACGTTCCGCGAAGCTTTCCGGATAGAGCACGTTCGGCGGCTCGCTCACCAGATCGCGCGCGAAGAACACGCCTTCCACGATCGCCGCATCCACCTCCGCGCGCGCCTTGGCGGCGGCGATGGCTTCGAGAACGACCTCGACGGCCTGCAGCGTCGGCTTCTGCTCAGGCTTCAGCTTGGTGCGGTAGGTGTCGAAGCGATAGGCGGCGAGGCGCGCGCCAAGGGCTGCGTGCGCGCCCGCTTCGGCGATGGCGACACTCGGCAGCGCATCCGGCTGCAGCACGAGCTTTTCCGAGCCAGAGGTCAGCACGCGCTTCACCGCGTGGCCGGCCCAACGCTCCACCGCCATGCCGTCGGCCGCCTCGGCCTTGCCGACGCCGATCACCAGCACGCGGGCGAAATCCACGCCATCCGGCGCCAGCACGTCCACGACCTGGCCGGCGCCGCCCTTAAAATGCGCCGCCTTCATTGCCTTGGCGATACGACCGCTGGCGGCCGTATCGAGCGCCTTGCCGGCGCCCAGGAGTTCGCCGCCCTCGGTCGCCATAACCGCCACAACCTCGCCGCTCGCGGCGGTCACAAAACGGATGTCCATGTAATCCTCTGGTTTCGGGGAGAGTTTGCGGGGCCTGCCCCGCTTCAACCTCGGTCGGGGCAGTGGTAGCCATGCCCGGCGCAATTGAAAAGCTGACCGGCGCGGCTAGTGAGAGAGTTGCGACAGACGGCGAGGGGCCGTCGCTACGAGGCCCCCTAGGAGCGGCATGAATACGTTTTCGGCCTACATCTTCCGCCAGGCCCTGGGACCGCTTCTGGCGATCCTGGGCGCGCTGGCGGCGATCGCCATCCTGACTCAGGGCCTCAATCAGCTCGACATCATCGTCACCAATCGCAGCGCCGGCCTCGCCTTCGCCTGGGTGACGATCCTGGCGCTGCCGCAGCTGCTCTCGCTGATCCTGCCGATGGCCGTGTTTATCGCCGTCGTCTATGCGCTGAACCGGATGCAGAGCGAAAGTGAGATCGCCGTCGTCTATGGCGCCGGCGTTTCGCGTGGCCGCATCGCGCGCCCGATCATCCAGCTTGCCGTGCTGGCCGCGTTCGCGCATTTGGCGGTGAACGTCGTCGTCCAGCCCTGGGCGTTCAAGGAGCGGCGCGAAACGCTCTACTCGCTGCGCACCGACATTGCGTCAAGCTTGGTTGAGGAGGGTTCGTTCACGTTTCCCGCCGAGGGGCTCACGCTTTATGCGCGCGAACGCGGCGGCGGCGGCGAATTGCGCGACATGCTCATCAATGACGCGCGCCAGGATTTTCCGATCACTTACACCGCGCGCGCGGGCGCGGTGGTGACGATCGATGGGCGTCCGGCGATCGTCATGCGCGACGGCCAGGTGCAGCGCCAATCGGAAGAAGGCACGGTCGATGTGCTCGATTTCGACCGCTACGTCTTGCAGATGGACGGCGGCTTTGAAGAGCCCGAATTGTTCTTTCTGAAGGCGTCGGACCGCACGCTCTACGAACTCTTCTTCCCCGACCTCACCGCCCACTACGATCAGCGCAACGTCGACCGCTTTTTGGCCGAAGCGCATGCGCGCCTCTCGGCCCCGCTGCTCAATATCGCGCTCGCCATGATCGCGCTGGCCGGCGTTTTGGTCGGAGAATTCAGCCGGCGCGGCTATACGCGGCGCATCATGATCGCCGCTGTTTGGGCGCTTTTGGTGCGTCTGGCGGCGCTGGCGATGCAAGCGGCCGCCACCGACGATCCCGAGCTTAACGTGCTCCAATACGCCTTGCCGATTGTCGCCATCATGATCGCGGGCGCCATGTTGGGCGGCAAGCGATCGCGCAAGCGGCGACATTCCATGGGACCGTCCGTGGTCGCGGCGGAGCAACCGGCATGAGCTTCATGTTCTCGCGCCTTGGCCGCTACATCTGCGCGCGCATCATCGGCGGCGTCGCTGTCGCCCTCGTCGCCGTGCTGGCCGCGATCCTGCTGATCGACATGGTCGAGCAGATGCGCACGGTCGGCACGCGCACGGAAATGACGCTGCTTGAAGCGTTCCGTCTCACGCTGCTGAAGACGCCGATGCTGATCGAGCAGACGCTGCCGTTCGTGGTGCTCGCCGGCACCATGATGGCCATTATCGGCCTCAACCGGTCGAGTGAACTCGTTTCCATGCGCGCGGCCGGCATTTCGGCGTGGCGCTTTCTGACGCCGGCGGGCACGGTGGGGCTGGTGATCGGCGTGATCGCCATCACCGCGCTCAATCCGCTCGGCGCGCGGCTCTTCCGTGAATTCGAGTCCGGCCGCGAGGACGCGCTCAGCGATCGGCTGCCGACAGCCGGCGAGAACGGCATTTGGATCCGGCAGGGCAACCCGGAAGGTCAGGTCGTCATCCACGCCGACGGCGTCGACCCCAGCGGCACGCGCCTTCTAGGCGCCACCTTCATGTTCTTCGAAATGCGCTCGGAGGCGCTGCGTTTCACCCGCCGCATCCGCGCCGAAGAGGCGGAACTGAAGCCCGGCTTCTGGCAGCTGACAAATCTTGTGGAAGCCACGCCCGGCGGCCGCCCGGTGCGCCAAACGCATCTGGCGATCCGCACCACGCTGGACGCCACCGAGTTGATCAACCGCTTCGTCACGCCGGCGACGCTCTCCTTCTGGGACCTGCCCGGCTTCATCCACGAAGCGCGCGCGGCGGGCTTTGCGCCGACGCGCTACGAACTGAAATGGCAGAGCCTCCTGGCCTACCCGCTGCTGCTGGCGGTTATGGCGGGGCTTGGGGCGGCGTTTTCGCTCCAGCTGCAGCGGCTGGGGAACCTGGCCCGCTGGGGCGCGGCCGGCGTTGGCATAGGCCTCTTCCTGTTCTTCTACAGCCAACTCGCCGGCGCATTCGCCATGACCCAATCGGTTCCCGCCGCCGTGGCGGCTTGGAGCGCGCCTTTGGCGGGCATGTTTATCGCCTTGGCAATGGTCGCCTTCCTGGAAGACGGCTGAGACACACCTCAACCGAAACGGTTCCCCAGCGCGGCGTCGGACGCTGGACGCCCCGGGGCGGGGGCGGCTAGGTAAGTCGGGGAGTCGCAAGAGGGATGCGAATGCGCCGTTCGGGGGAGATGGCCTATAGGTCGGCCGAGCGTGCGCCGTTCGGGCTGGCGGCGCTTGCCGCCGCACTCGCCATGAGCGTGAGCACGGCCGCGCTCGCCCAGACCCAGCCCATCGCCGCCGCCCCAACGCAGCAAACTGATTCCGTGCTCCTCGAGGCGGACGAAATCATCAATGACGAAGCCGCCCGCACCATCACCGCGCAGGGCGATGTGCAGGTGCGCTACCAAGGCCGCACGCTGCGCGCCGATCAGCTCGTCTATAATCTCGACACCGGCGTGATCCGCGGCATCGGCAATGTCCAGATCGTGCTCGAAGACGGATCGACGACCTACGCCGACGCGGTGGAAGCCGACGAAGCGATGAATGTCGGCGCCGCCAGCGAATTGCGCGCGCGTCTGGGCGGCAATGGCACGCTCGCCGCGCGCCAAGCGCTGCGGCGCGGTGAAGGCGAGAGCGAGCTTCAGAACGTCATCTACACCAGCTGCCCGATCTGCGAGGCCGGCGATCGTCCGCCGACATGGAGCCTGCGTGCGCGGCGCGCGGTGCAGGATCGCGAAAGCCGGACGATTTCATATCAAGGCGCGGTGCTCGAAGTCGTCGGCGTGCCGGTGCTCTATCTGCCGTTTATCGCGCACCCTGATCCGAGCGTTGGGCGCGCCTCCGGCTTCCTGCCGCCCGACATCGGCCGCAACCGTCGCCTCGGCACGTTCTATGAGCAGCCCTATTATTGGGCGATCTCGCCATCGCAGGATTTGACCGCGTCGCTGCGTCTGCACGGCAACGTCAATCCGCTGATCGGACTTGATTATCGCAAGCGTTTCTGGTCGGGCGAATTGTCGATCGAGACGACGTTCACGCAAGAACAATTGTTCGATTCCGACGGCGATACGTTCGGCGAGGAATTGTTCCGCTACAGCGCCTTCGCCGAAGGCCGCTTCGATATCAACGAATATTGGACCTGGGGCTTCGGCGTCGAAAGCACGTACGACGACGAATATCTGCGCCGTTACGATATCGACGGCACGGGCGAACGCCGCGGCCCCTATATCGGCCGCGACACCCGCCTGATCTCGCAGCTTTACGCGATCGGCCAGGACGAACGCTCCTATAGCTCCGTCGCCTTCGTGAACTTCCAGGGCCTGCGCGAAGACGACACCTCCGACCTGCTGCCGCTCATCCTGCCGTTCGCCGAAACGGAGCGCGTGCTCACCGAGCCCGTGTTCGACGGCCAGGTGCGCCTACAAGCGAACGTGGCCGCGCTCTCGCGCAACGATGATGGCGTGGGCCCCTTCCAAGGCAGCGATGGCCGCCTCTCGCTCAGCGCCTCGTGGCGGCGCGATGCGATCTTTGGGCCGGGCATGGTGTTCAGCCCGTTCGCGCAAGTGCGCGGCGATGTGTTCTCGGTCGAAACCTCGCCGGACGAATATGAGAGCTTCACGCGCGGGCTCGGCATGGCGGGCGCGGAGGTCAGCTGGCCGTTCATGCGCCCGGGCGAACGCTTCGACATGGTGGTCGAGCCCGTGGTGATGGCCGCCATCGCGACCGATGACGCGGAAGACCCGCGCATCGTCAACGAAGACAGCCTCGCGTTCGAACTGGACGATTCAAACCTGTTCCGCCCGAACGCGGCGCCGAATTACGATCTTTGGGAGCCCGGCCCCCGCGTCAGCGTAGGCGTTCGCGCCACGGCGCGCGCGCACACCGGCGAAAGCGCCTCGCTGATCTTCGGCCGCCGCTGGCGCGACGAGCAGGCGACGGGCTTCACCCAACAGAACAATCTCGCCGGCGAAACCTCGGATTGGGTCGCCGCGTCGCAAGTCGATCTGGGCCGCAATTTCGGCGCCGAGGCCCGCGTTCGCCTCGATGATGAATCGCTGGACCTCCAGCGGATCGATTTGGGCGTGCGCGCGGCGGCTGGCCGCTTCTACGGCTCGGCGCGGTACTATGATATCGACGAAGCGCTGCTGACCGACCCGACCGACCCTAGCCGCGAAATCTCCGCTCAGGTCGGCGTGGACCTCGCCCGGGGCTGGCGCATGCAGGCCGGCCTGACCCGCGACCTAGATTCAGACATAAATCTGCGCCAGGAACTCCGCGCGATTTACGAGGATGATTGCACCTTCCTCGAGATTTCATACACGCGCTCGGAAACGCAGCGCGGCACCATCGGCCCCGACGAGGGCCTGCAGATCCGGATCGGATTGCGCTCGCTGGGCGTATTCGGCGGAAGCTGAGGCGGAGCAAGAACGAGAATGAATTGGAAGCACGTATCCGCGGCGGCGGCTTTGGCGGCGGCGCTCAGCGCGGCCCAGCCGGTGGCGGCGCAGAACGCCGAAGGTGTCGCGGCGATCGTCAACGATCATGTCATCTCGACCTTCGATGTCCGCCAACGCGCGACATTGCTGCTGGTCTCCTCGGGCGTGCAAGCAACGCCGGAATTGCAGCAGCGCGCGCGCGCGCAGGCTTTGCGCGATCTGGTCGATGAGCGGCTTCAGATCGAAGAAGCGCGCGAATATGAAATCACCGTGGAGCCCGCGCAGGTCGACCGCCGCCTCGCCGATATCGCGCGCGGCAACGACACCACGGTAGAAGCCTTCACCCAGCGCCTTGCGTCGGCCGGCGTGTCGATCGCCACCTTCCGCAGCCAGATTGAAGCCGACATCGCCTGGCAGCGTTTGATTTCCGGCATGTACGGTTCGCGCGTGCGCATCTCCGAGGTGGAGATCACCGAAACGCGTGAGCGCATGGCCGCCAACGCCACGCGTCCGCAATACCAAATCTCCGAGATTTTCCTGCCGGCGGAAACCGAGCAGGAATTCGCCGAGATGGAGCAAGGCGGCATGCGCTTGCTCGAACAAATGCAGCGCGGCGCGCCGTTCCCGCTGGTCGCGCGCCAATTCTCGCAAGCGCCGTCCGCGGCCGCTGGCGGCGATATTGGCTGGATCGCCGCACCCGAGCTGACGCCCGAATTGCAGCCGATCGCCGAGCGCCTGCAGCCGGGGCAAGTCTCGCTGCCGGTGCGCACGCAAAACGGCGTCTATATCATCGCCATGCGCGACCGCCGCGCCGGCGCGCCAGCGGGCGCCTCGACCATCGCGTCGCTGCGCCAAATCACGGCGCCGGTCGCGCGTCAGAGCGCCGTGGAGCGCCTGCAACGCCGTCTCGAAGGCTGCGGCGATCTCGACGGCGCGATCTCGGGCATCCAGGGCGCTAACGTGATCGATCTTGGCCAGACCAGCGAAGCTGAACTCAACCCGGCAATCTCCAGCCGCATCAATGGCGTCGCGACCGGCCGCGCTTCGCCGGTGATCGTCGATGGCGAGCAGGTGAATTTCATCATCGTCTGCGCGCGTGAAACCGGCGGCGGCGGTCTGCCGGAGCGTCAGGAAATCGCCGATCGCCTGCGCGAACAGGAGCTGTCGATGCTGTCCGATCGCTACCTGCGCAACCTGCGCCGCGAGGCGACCATCATCACCCGCTCGCAATGACATGAAGCCGCTTGCCGTTTCGATGGGCGATCCCGCCGGGATCGGCCTCGAACTGGCCGCGCGCGTATGGGCCGAACGCAAGGGCGCGCCTGATTTCTTTCTGGTCGGCGATGCTGATGCATTCGCGCGCGCATGCGCGCGCTTGACGCTGCCAAAGCCAAAGCTGAATATAGTCGCCAACGCGGGCGATGTGCGCATTGAAGCGGAAACGCTGTGCGTGCTCGATACGCCGCTGGCGATGGCGGAAACGCCAGGCGAGCCCGATCCCGTCAACGCCGACGCCACCATCGCCGCGATCGCACGCGGCGTCGCGGCAGTGCGTGACAGCGCGGCCAGCGCCCTGGTGACACTGCCAATCGCCAAGAGCGTGCTGCATACCGCCGATTTCGGCTTCCCCGGCCATACCGAATTCATCGCCCACCTCACCGCCAATGATGCATGGGCGCAGACGCGGGGCCCCGTGATGATGCTTGGGGGCGCCACGCTCAAGGTCGCGCTCGCCACCATCCACGCGCCGCTCGCCGACGTGCCGCGCCTGCTCACGCGCGAGCGCATCGCGCACACCGGCCGCGTGCTGCACGAAGCGTTGCGCCGCGATTTCGGCATCGCCCATCCGCGCATCGCGCTATGCGGGCTCAATCCGCACGCCGGCGAGGACGGCCATATCGGGCGTGAGGAGATCGTCACGATCAATCCGGCGGCGGCGCAATTGCGCGCCGAAGGGATCGACATCAGCGATGCGCGCTCGGCCGACGCGCTCTTTCACGAGCAAGCACGCAACGGTTATGACGCCGTGCTCGCGCTCTATCACGACCAAGGACTCATCCCGATCAAGACCTTGCATTTCTGGGATGGCGTGAACGTCACGCTGGGCTTGCCGATCATCCGCACCTCGCCTGATCACGGCACGGGCTTCGACATCGCGGGCCAAGGCAAAGCGCGCGCCGATAGCTTCCGCGCCGCGCTGGCGATGGCGCGAACCATGACCGAACGCCGCGCCGCCGAATGAACGCCGACGATTTGCCAACCTTGCGCGAGGAATTGGAAGCGCACGATCTCTGGGCCAATAAAGGGCTCGGCCAGCACTTCCTGCTCGATCTCAACATCACGCGCCGCATCGCCAAGACGGCGGGCGACATCGCCGGCAAGCCCGTGATTGAAATTGGCCCAGGCCCTGGTGGGCTCACGCGTGCGCTGTTGGAAGCCGGCGCCGATCCGCTTGTCGTGGTCGAAAAGGACGCGCGCTTCATTCCGTTGCTGGAACCGCTGATCGCCTGGAGCGGCGGGCGCTTGCGCATCGCGCAAGGCGACGCGCTCAATGTAGATGAAGCGGCGCTGGTTTATGGACAGGCGCGAGAGCTGGCCGGCGAGACGCCGGCGATCCATGTCGTCTCCAACCTGCCTTACAATGTCGGCACGCCACTCTTGGTGAAATGGCTCAAGGCGGGCCCTTGGCGCGGCGACATGACTTTGATGTTTCAAAAAGAGGTGGCCCAGCGCATCGTCGCCAAGCCGGGCAGCGATGCTTACGGGCGTCTCGCCGTACTGGCGCAAGCGCGTTGCGCGTGCCGGCTTGAGTTCACCGTGCCGCCGCGCGCGTTCACGCCGCCGCCGAAGATCGCCTCCGCCATCGTGCGGCTCACCGATCGCGACGATCCCTATCCGCATCTCGACGCGCTTGAGCGCGTCACTGCGGCCGCCTTCGGCCAACGCCGTAAAATGCTGCGCGCCGCCTTGCGCGCGCTGACGCCAGAAGCCGAAACGCTCTTGGCGGCCGCCGACATCACGCCCACAGCGCGCGCCGAAGAGATCGACCAAGCCGGCTTCCGCCGACTGGCCGATGCCTGGCGCGCGCGGAGCTAACTACATCGCCGTCATGCCGCCATCGACCACGACTTCAGAGCCGGTCATGAACGCGGCCGCGTCGGAGGCGAGGAATTTGATGGCGTTGGCGATATCGAGATCGCGGCCGAGCCGGCCCATTGGGTGACGCTCCGCAAAGCGCTGGCGCATGTCATTCGCCCCGCTTGCGCCCGCCATCACCTCGGCTGCTTCAGCCATCATCGGCGTATCGATGATGCCAGGATGCACGGAATTGACCCGCACCTTCATGCCGGCTTGCGCGCATTCCATCGCCGCGCACTTGGTCATCAAACGCACCGCGCCCTTGGAAGCGCTGTAGGCCAATGTCATCGGCGAGCCGACAAGCCCCGCGACGGATGAAAGATTGATGATCGCGCCGCCGCCATCCCATTGGCTGGCGCATTCGGCGATCGCGGGAATTGCGTGCTTCAGTCCCAGAAACACGCCTTCAACATTGATCTGCTGCATGCGGCGGAAATCTTCGAGCGAGGTCGCCGCGATCGGCTTCAGCCAGAAGACGCCGGCATTGTTCACGAGGATATCGAGGCCGCCGAACGTGCGCTTCGCAAACGCCACGGCGTTGGCCCAATCGGCTTCGCTGACGACGTCGTGCTTTACGTAAGCGCCGCCGATCGCGGCCGCGGTTTCGCTTCCATCCGCGACGTCGCTGATCACGACCTTGGCGCCTGCATCCGCCAGCGCTTTCGCGGTGGCGGCGCCTATGCCGCGCGCGGCGCCCGTCACGAGCGCGACGCGTCCTGTGAGATCACCCACGCCTTCCTCCCTTAGATACCTTGCTTCAAGCGCTCCACGTGCAGCTTGAGCCACAATTGGCGCGCGCGCTTCAGCCGCTCGGCGGCAAGGATTTGTCTGATCTGCGTCAGCGTCTGCTCCAGCAACGTGTTGACCAGTACGTAATCGTATTCTTCCCAGTGCGAGATTTCATCGAGCGAGCGCGCCATGCGCCGATTGATGACCTCTTCGCTATCCTCGGCGCGCGCATGCAAACGACGCTCCAGCTCCGCCATCGAGGGCGGCAGAATGAAGATGCCGACAACATCTTGCGGCTCGGCGGCGCGCAGCGCCCGCGCACCTTGCCAATCGACGTCAAACAGCACGTCCTTGCCTTGGATCAGCATCGCCTCGACCGGCGCGCGCGGCGTGCCGTAATGATTGCCGAACACCAGGGCGTGTTCGAGAAACTCGCCGCGATCGGCCATCTCCTCGAACGCTTCGCGCTGCATGAATTTGTATTCACGGCCATCCACCTCGCTCGGACGCGCCGCGCGCGTCGTCGCCGACACCGAAAGCGACATGTTGTCGTCCGCGTCCAACAATTTGCGCGCCAGCGTCGATTTGCCGGCGCCCGAGGGGCTCGACAACACGAACATGAGACCGCGCCGCGCGACGTGCTCATTCAACATTGGCGGCTTGCTCCTTGATCTGATCGACCACGGTTTTCAAATCGAGACCGATGCGCGTGAGCTCAAGATCGGCGGATTTCGAGCATAGCGTATTGGCTTCGCGGGTCAGCTCTTGGCTGAGAAAATCGAGGCGCCGGCCGGCTGGTTCGGGCTTTGTCAGCAATTGGCGCAGTTCGAGCGTGTGCGCGGCCAGGCGCTCAAGCTCTTCTTGCACGTCAGCCCGCGTCGCCGCGATCGCGGCCTCTTGCGCCACGCGCGCGGGATCGAGCTTGATATCAGGCGAGAGCGTCTCGAGCCGTTGCCTGATCCGCTCCAACGCGGCCCCCGGCGCCGCCGCCGCGGACGCGCGCGCCGCCGCGATCAGCGCTTCCATGCGATCGGCCGCTTCAGAGAACACCGCGCGCAATGTGCGTCCCTCCGCTTGGCGCGCTTCGGCGAGTTTATCGATCGCGGTATTGAATCCCGCGAGCAGCGCCGCTTCCAAGGCTGCGCGCTCTTCTTCCGTCTGCTCGGCGACATCTTCGGCTTGCACCACCCCGCGCACCGCAAGCAGTCCATCCCAGCGCGGCTTCTCAACCCGGTCGCCGAAAGTTTCCCCAGCTTGGATCAAACGCTCCACTAGCGCGAAATCGATTTTGATCGGCGCGGCAGCTGCTGCGTCGCGCGCCAGATTCAGCGACGCCTGCAGCGAGCCGCGCTTAAACTTGCCGTTGGCGGCCGCGCGGAGGGCGGGCTCAAGCGCGTCGAGACCGGGCGGCGTGCGGAGCTTCAAATCAAGCCCGCGCCCGTTAACGCTCTTCAGCTCCCATATCCAACGCTGGCCAGCGTGCTCGCCTTCCGCACGCGCGAATCCGGTCATTCCAGAAATCGTCATGGGAGTCCTTTTCGCGTATTTTTACCCAAAGTGTCACGTGGGCTTTATCCGACTCGGACACCAACGCCGCGAGTTTGATGAGGAAGCGACTCCAATGACGCTCGCGACGCCGACGATACAGCCCGCGGCCGCACGCCGTCAGCCACGCGTCAGGCTCGCTACGGTAACGAGCCGCATGAGCCCCCGCCCCGACCGCATCGACTGGTCCGCGATCTTCGACCTTACTCTTCTTGCCGTCGCGGTCGCGCTGTGCGGGCTGCTTTTCTTCCAGGGCGGGCTTGAGGCTTTGGCTGGCGCCACGCTTGGCGCCGTGCTCGCCAGACGCCACGGCGCGCCGCTGATCGCGGGCGCCTTCGCCGGCCTCTTCGCCGGCGCATTGTTCGCCGGTTTCTTTCATGGCGCGCTGGTCAATTTGATCAACGCGCTGAGCTGAATAAACAGCCCCGCGGCCTAACCCACCGCTCCTTCAACGCCTCCCGAACGCTGGGAGGCGTTTTCTTTGTCTGCTTAGTCCGGACGCTCTTGGGCCAGGCGCTGCGCTTCGATCTCGCGCCAGCGCGCGACATTGGCCTGATGCTCGGCGAGCGTGGCCGCGAAGATGTGCCCGCCCGTGCCATCAGCAACGAAGAAGATCGCATCGGTTTGCGCGGGGTTTGCTGTCGCTTCGAGCGCGGCGCGGCCAGGATTTGCGATTGGCGTCGGCGGCAAGCCGTCGATGCGATAGGTGTTGTAGCCCGTATCGAGCGCAATCTCGCTTTGGCGAATGGTGCGCCGCTGGCCTTGCGCATTGACCAGGCGGCCATCGATGCAGCGATCGGGGAAGCGCAAGCAGACGCCGTAAATAATCGTCGGATCGGTCTCCAGGCGCATCGGCCGGCGCAGGCGATTGATGAAAACGCCCGCCACCATCGGGCGCTCGGCGGCGACGCCGGTTTCGCGCTCGACGATGGACGCGAGATTGACCAATTCCTCGGGCGTGCGCAGCGGCAAATTCGGCGCGCGGCCCGCCCAGATTTCGGCGAGGGCCTCATTGTGCGCATCGCGCATCAATTGCAGCAGCGCCGCGCGCGTCATGCCGCGCTGCACGTGATACGTATCGGGCAGGATCGAGCCTTCCGGCGGCGTCTCGGGCAGATCACCCGTGAGCACGTCGCTTTCCTCGATGATCTTCATCGCGGCGCGAATGGTGATGCCTTCGGGAAAAGTGATGGCGTGCTGCAGCGCTGCGCCGCTGGCCATCATATCGACGATGTCTCGGATCGAAGCGCGCGCGGGGATCTGATACTCGCCGGCCTGCATGGTGGCGCCCGGCGCATAAATTCGCGCGGCGATGCGAAACAGGAAATCGTCCTTGATGAGATTTTGCTCTTCCAAAGCGCGCGCGATCGAAGCGCCGGTTGCGCCGCGTTCGACCATGAACGCTGTTTCTTCCGCGTTTGGACCCGGCCGGCTAATGGCGCTCGAGAAAAACGCGAACGCGAACACGCCTGCGGCGCCGATGCCGACGGCGGCCCAAAGCAAAAACGAAAATAAGCCGCCGCCTCTACGGCGCGGCGCTGGCCCGCGCGCCATCAATCCACCGCTGTCAGAATCACCGCGGCGTTGGTGCCGCCGAAACCAAACGAGTTCGACATCGCCGCTTTCACGGGCTTCTTCTTGGCCGTGAGCGGCGTCAAATCTATGGCGGATTCGACGGAGGGGTTTTCGAGGTTCAGCGTCGGCGGGATCATGCCGTCGCGAATGGCGAGCGCGCAGAAGATGGTTTCCACCGCGCCCGCCGCGCCCAGCAAATGGCCGATCGCCGATTTGGTCGACGACAGCGAGAGCCCTTCGGCTGAGCCGCCGAACAGGCGTTCAATCGCGCGCAATTCGATCTCGTCGCCCAGCGGCGTCGAGGTGCCGTGCGCGTTGACGTAGTCGATGTCGGACGGGCTCATGCCCGCGTCCTTCAACGCCATTGTCATCGCGCGGAAGCCGCCGTCGCCATCCTCGGCCGGCGCCGTGATGTGATAGGCGTCGCCCGAAAGACCGTAGCCCTTCACTTCCGCATAAATCTTCGCGCCCCGCGCCTTCGCGTGCTCATATTCTTCGAGCACCAGGCAACCCGCGCCTTCGCCCATCACAAAGCCATCGCGGCCTTTGTCGTACGGGCGCGACGCCTTCTCGGGCGTATCGTTGTATTCGGTGGAGAGCGCACGCAGCGCCGCGAAACCGGCCATCGCCAAACGGCACACAGCGGCTTCCGTGCCGCCCGCGACCATCACGTCGGCGTCGCCATGCACGATCAGGCGCGCGGCGTCGCCTACGGCATGCGCGCCCGTCGCACACGCGGTGACCACCGAATGGTTCGGCCCGCGATAACCGTGACGGATCGAAACTTGGCCAGACGCCAGATTGATCAGCGAACTCGGGATGAAGAAGGGCGAAATCTTGCGCGGTCCATCCTTCTCCAGGATGAGCGCGTTGTTGCCGATGGCGTCGAGACCGCCGATACCCGAACCGATCAGAACGCCACTGCGGTTCTTGGCTTCGTCGTCTTCCGGCTTCCAGCCGCTATCAGCGACCGCTTCGTCGGCGGCGGCGATCGCATAGAGGATGAAATCCTCGATGCGGCGTTGTTCTTTCTGGGAGAGCGTCTTGTCGGGATCGAACGCGTGCGGGTCGCCCGCGCCGCCGCCGCGCCCATCCACGCGTGGCACAATGCACGCGATCCGGCATGTAATATCGTCCACTTTGAAGTGTTCGATCTTATTCGCGCCGGACTTGCCCGCGAGCAGGCGCTCCCACGTCGCTGGCGCATTCGCGGCCAGCGGCGTGACGAGCCCAATCCCTGTGATGACTACGCGCCTCATCGAGGGGGCGTCCCTCCCTGGCGTGCGCAGGACCTCAGCCCTGCTTCTCCGAGATAAACTTCACGGCGTCGCCGACCGTTTGGATGTGCTCGGCCGCGTCGTCCGGAATCTCGATGCCGAACTCTTCTTCAAACGCCATGACGAGCTCGACGTTGTCCAAGCTGTCGGCGCCCAGATCGTCGATAAAGCTGGCCTTCTCGACCACCTTCTCCGGCGGGGCTTCGAGATGCTTGATCACGATGGCCTTCACGCGTTCAAAAACTTCCGACATGCACGCCTCGCTGTGCTGAAAAATAGTTCACGCCCCTTCGAGGCGCTTGTGAGCGGCCTTTTGACCACAGGTGCGCCCCGGCGCAAGCCCTTTTCGCTCTGAAACGCTCCTTGAAGGCGCCTCAGATCATCGCCATGCCGCCGTTTACGTGGAGCGTCTGGCCGGTCATGTAGCCCGCCTCGTCGCTGGCCAGATAGACTGCGGCCGCTGCTACATCAGAGCCTTCCCCCAGCCGGCCGGCAGGAATTTTGCCCAAAAGTGCAGTCTTTTGCGCCTCGTTGAGCACGTCCGTCATCGGCGAGCTGATGAAGCCCGGCGCGATGCAATTGGCGGTGACGTTGCGGCTGGCGACCTCGGCGGCCAGCGCCTTGGTGAAGCCGATCATGCCCGCTTTCGAGGCGGCGTAATTCGCCTGTCCGGGGTTTCCGGTGACGCCGACAACCGAAGTAATGCCGATGATCCGGCCCCACCTATTCTTCATCATGTTCTTCAGCGCCGCGCGCGAGAGCCGGAAATAGGACTCCAGGTTGATCTTCAGCACGTTCTGAAAATCTTCGTCCTTCATGCGCAGCAGGAGGCCATCCTTGGTGATGCCCGCGTTGGCGACGAGAATGTCCAGACGCCCGCCCAGAGCTGTCTCCGCCTGTCCGATCAGCGCGTCCACCGCGGCCGGATCGGAGAGATTGCATGGCGTGATCACGTGATCGCCGCCAAGCTCGGCCTTCACCTTTTCCAGCGCTTCCACGCGCGTGCCGGAGAGCGCCACCTTCGCGCCAGCTTCAGCCAACGCCTTGGCGATCGCTCCGCCAATGCCGCCCGAAGCACCCGTCACGAGCGCGGTCTTTCCTGAAAGATTGAACATCGGCGCCATCCCAACATGGACCGCCGGCGCCCTCGCCGGCCTCGTTTCATCAAGCTCGACCATATGCCGGCGAGGGCGCCGGCGGTCCATAATTCAAACGCTCTTCGCGAACGCTTCCAAATCCGCCGGCTCATTCAACGCCAGCGTTTCAGCATCCGGCGCATTACGTTTCACCATGCCCGAAAGCTGCTTGCCCGCGCCGACCTCGACGAAACGCGTAACGCCGCCTTCCGTCGCCATCCATTCAATGCTCTCGCGCCAGCGCACGCGGCCGGTGACTTGCTCCACAAGCAATTTTCGGATCGCCGCCGGTTCATGCACCGGGCGCGCGGTAACGTTCGCCACCAAAGGCGCCGCCAACGGCGCGATCGAAGCGCCCGCCAAGGCTTCCGCCATCGCATCCGCCGCCGGCTGCATCAGCGGCGAGTGAAACGGCGCGGAGACATTCAACGCAATTGCGCGCGCGCCTTTTTCCTTCGCGTACGCCAGCGCCGCGTCGATGCCCGCTTTCGAGCCGGAGATCACAACGTTTCCGACATTGTTGTCGTTGGCGACTACGCACGGCCCGGCCTCAGCGCCCTTCGCGGCAATCTCCTCGGCCAGCGCCACATCGACCTTGCCGATCAGCGCCGCCATCGCGCCTTCGCCCACAGGCACAGCCGCTTGCATCGCGTTGCCCCGGGTACGCAGCAGCCGCGCCGCCTCGCTGATCGAAAGCGCGCCCGCAGCCGCAAGCGCTGAATATTCGCCGAGCGAATGGCCGGCGACATAAGCGGCTTTCCCGGCGCTCACGCCAAACTCGCGCTCCAGCACCCGCATCGCCGCCAAGCTCACCGCCATCAGAGCCGGCTGGGCGTTGGCGGTCAGCGTCAGCTCATCGGCTGGGCCTTCGAAGATCAGCTTCGACAGCTTTTCGCCCAAAGCCTCATCGACTTCCTGAAACACCTCGCGCGCCGCGCCGAAGGCGTCGTGCAGAGACTTGCCCATGCCGGGCGCCTGGCTCCCCTGACCGGGGAAAATAAAGGAAATGCTCATGAGGCGGCGGCTTAGAGGCGCAAGCCCCCGCGAGCAAGCCTCACGCTCGCGTGCGAAATTCTCACGTCCCGGCCGGCGGCTCAGGCCAGAAACTCTCGTCCACCACTTCGGCCAAAGTGAACGGGTTGGCTTCCGGGAAAACTTCCAAGCCCAAGCCCGTCTCTTGAACAGCGGCGCCAAGCGCTTGCACATAGGCGTCAGCGAACAACCCCTCCCGCATCGGCTTGAGGCCCGGATTCTTCCCGTGCTCCCTCTCGATCACGCGGCGCTGAACTTTTATGGTCGCTTCCCAGGAACGCGAGCGCGCGTCTGGCTGAAATCGCCATTTCAGCAAATGCGCCAGAAGCACGGCATACCGGCTCTCCAGCTCCCGCGCCTCGGATTCCCCCACGCTTTCGATCTCCTCGGCCACGTTATCCCAATCGATCTCGTTGGCCGAGCGACGGCGCAGGGCATCCGCCTGTCGCATCGCCCAGGTATAGGCATCGGTCTCGTAAAGGTTTGACATAGGCATCTTATAATACAGGGCGCGACTAACGTAGCGCCACAATCCCTGATCCCCGGCCCCCAAAACCAGCCATCCCCTTGCTTCCGGGGCCGAAATGCGTATTTTCCGCGCCTTCGCGATCCGCGGCCCCGGAAGCATCCGCTTTCCGGGGTCCATCGTTTTGGCCGGTTCTTCCCCGGTCCGAGCGCCGCGGGTCCACGGAAGAGGACAATATGGCATTCTACGAACACGTGTTTATCGCGCGGCCGGAAATCTCGCCGCAACAGGTCGACGCCCTGATCGAAGACGTCGTCAAGACCGTTGAGGAACTCGGCGGCCGCGTCGGCCGCAAAGAGTACTGGGGTCTGCGCAACCTGACCTACCGGATCCGCAAGAACCGCAAGGCGCATTATGCGCTTTTGAACCTCGATTGCCCGGCCCCGGCCGTGCACGAACTCGAGCGTCGCTTGAAGATCAACGAAGACATCATGCGCTTCAAAACCATCCGCGTCGAAGAGCTCGACGAGGAGCCGTCGCCGATCCTGGCGCGCCGTGACCGCGAAGAGCGCCGCCGTGCGCGTCGCGAAGGTCGCGAAGGCGAGGAATTCGGTGGTGAATTTGAAGGCGGGGAGGATTAATCCATGGCTGCTAAAGCTGCAAAAGGCGCCCCGAAGTTCAACATCTCGAACATTCCGGCCCGCCGCCCGTTCGGTCGTCGTCGCAAGGTTTGCCCGTTCTCGGGCAGCGCCTCGCCGAAGATCGACTACAAGGACGTGAAGCTGCTCCAACGCTACATCAGCGAAAAGGGCAAGATCGTCCCGGCGCGCATCACCGCCGTTTCCGCAAAGAAGCAACGCGAACTCGCGCGCGCCATTAAGCTGGCTCGCGAACTCGCGCTGCTGCCGTTCGCCGTTCAGTAAGGAGACCAGCACATGCAAGTCATCCTGCTCGAACGCGTCGAGAGCCTCGGCTCCATTGGCGACGAAGTGAAGGTGCGCGACGGTTTCGCCCGCAACTTCCTGCTGCCGCAGAAGAAGGCGCTGCGCGCCACCGACGCGAACCGCAAGGTTTTCGAAGGCCGCCGCGCCGAACTCGAAGCCCGCAACGCTGAAGCCAAGGCCGCCGCTGAAAAGGCGTCCAAGAAGATCGACGGCGAAAGCTACGTCCTCATCCGCCAAGCGGGTGAAGCCGGCCAGCTTTACGGCTCCGTGTCGTCGCGCGACGTCGGCGACGAGATCGTCAAGTCCGGCGCCAAGATCGAACGCAACGCCGTTGTGCTCGACAAGCCGATCAAGACGGTTGGCGTCTATGACGTGCGCGTGCGCCTGCACGCGGAAGTCTATGCCACGGTGAAGGTCAACGTGGCCCGCTCGGCTGACGAAGCCGAACGCCAAGCCAAGGGCGAAAACGTCATCACGGCGGCGCTCGACGCCGATCGTGCCGACGCTGAAGCCGCGGCGAAGGAACTCGCGGCCAACTCGATCACCAACGATCCGAGCGCCCGCGCCGAATAAGCGCGAAAAGGCATCCAAACGCGAAGGCCCGTGCATCTTGCGATGCGCGGGCCTTTTCTTTTTGCGCCCCGCCGCCGCGCGCGTCTAAGCTCGCGACAGACCAAAGGGGACATCATGATCAACCGACGCACTTTGCTCGCCGGTACGGCCGCGACCTTCGCCGCCGCCTGCGCGAGCACAGGAAACAGCGCCGCGCCGCATCAAACCTATTCCGCGCAGGCCTTCTTTCAGACCACGTCCTACGCCCAAGCCGCCGCCGCCGGCCTGGCCTTCTCACCGGACGGCCGCCGCATCCTCATCGCCAACGATTCAAGCGGGGTCTTCAACGCCTATTCGCTGTCGATCGAAGGCGGCGCGCCCCAGCAGCTCACGCAATCGGGCGACAACGCGACCTTCGCGATCTCCTATTTCCCGAACGACGAACGCATCCTCGTCAGCGCCGACCAGGGCGGCAACGAACTCAGCCACGTCTATGTCCGCGAGCGCGACGGCGCGTTGCGCGATCTGACGCCGGGCGAAAACGTAAAGGCCGATTTCCTCGCCTGGCGCGCCGACGGCAATGCATTCTGGCTCACATCGAACGCGCGCGATCCGCAAGTGTTCGATCTCTACGAATACGACGCGACCACGTATGCGAGCCAACTCGTCTATCAGAACCCCGGAATGGAAATCGCCGACATCACGCGCAACGGCCGCTGGCTGGCGCTCGTGCGGCCGCGCACCAGCGCCGACAGCGACGTGTTCCTGGTCAACCTGCACGCGCGCGACATGCGCGAACCGCGCCTGATCACGCAGCACACAGGCAACATCTCCTATGGCGTCTATGAATTCACGCCCGATGGCGCCGCACTGATCTACGGCACGGACGAGCACGGCGAATACAATCAAGCCTGGCGCTACGATCTCGCCACCGAAGCGAAGACGCCTTTGATTCAAGCCGAGTGGGACGTGATGTTCGTCGTCCATTCGCCGAGCGGACGCTATCGCGTCTCCGCCATCAATGCCGACGCTTCGACCGAAGTGACGATCCTCGACACGCGCACCAACCAAGCCGTCCAACTCACTGGCGCACCGGCAGGCGATCTGGGCGGCGTGCGCTTCAATCGCGACGAAACCCGCATCGCCTTCACCGTGGCGTCCGACACCTCGCCCTCGGACGTATTCACCGCCCCGCTCAACACCGGCGCCGCCACGCGCCTCACGCACGCGCTCAATCCGGAAATCAACGAAGCCCTGCTCGTTGAGGCCACCGTGGAGCGCTTCCAAAGTTATGACGGCGTCGCCATTCCCGGCATCCTTTATCGCCCGCGCGCCGCCACCGCGCGCACGCCCGCGCCGGCGATCGTGCTGGTGCATGGCGGCCCGGGCGGCCAAAGCCGCCGCGGCTATTCGGCGATGATCCAGCATCTCGTGAACCACGGCTACGCCGTGTTCGCGATCAACAATCGCGGCTCATCCGGCTACGGCAAAACCTTCTTCCACATGGACGACCGCCGTCACGGCGAAGCCGATCTCGACGACGTCGTGCACTCACGCCATTTCCTTGCATCGCACGATTGGATTGACGGCGAGCGCATCGGCATCATGGGCGGCTCGTATGGCGGCTACATGGTTGCCGCCGCACTCGCCTTCCGTCCCGATGCGTTCGATGTCGGCATCAATATTTTCGGCGTCACCAATTGGGAGCGCACGCTCACCTCGATCCCGCCATGGTGGGCGAGCTTTCGCGAAGCGCTCTATGACGAAATGGGCGATCCGGCGACCGATTCCGAGCGTCACCGTCGCATCTCGCCGCTCTTCCACGCGCAGAACATCAGAAAGCCGCTGCTCGTCGTGCAAGGCGCGAACGATCCGCGCGTGCTGCAAGTGGAGAGCGACGAACTCGTCGCCGCCGTGCGCGCCAACAATGTGCCGGTCGAATACGTGCTCTTCCCCGACGAAGGCCACGGCTTCCTGCGCAAGGAAAACCGCGTCACGGCGCAAGAGGCGTATCTGCGCTTCCTGAATCAGTATTTGCGCGGCGCAGGCTAACGCGCCCAAAAAGCTCCCCCGTTTACGGGGGAGCTGTCGCGAAGCGACTGAGGGGGCGAGCACGCGCGCAAGCGTCCACCGGACTTCCCCCCTCTGCTTCGCCACGCTCAGCACTTCCCCCGCACGCGGGGGAGGACGCCGGAAAGATTCGTTCGTTTCACGTCAACAATTAAATGACGTGCACGACTCAGCCAAAAGCGCGGTCAAGGTTTCGGTGCGTCAACGATTGGCAGGCCGAATCGGCGCATGCTTGGCTCATGAGTTCTCAACAGGCCCTGCCCCTCGGCGCGCCCGCCGGCGTCCCCGCTGTCGCTGCGCCGACGCGCGTCGCCCCGCACAATCTCGAAGCCGAACAAGCCCTGCTCGGCGCCATCCTGTTCGACAACGAGACGATGAACAGGATCACGTCGCGCCTGGGCGCGCAGCACTTCTTCGATCCCGTACACGGCCGCATCTTCCAGGCCTGCGCCGACATGATTTCGTCCGGCCAATTGGCCGATGGCCTCACACTGCGAGAGCGTTTCGCGCGCGACGGCGGCATCAAGGAAATCGGCGGCGCCGTCTATCTGATGAAGCTGATGGAATTGGCCGCGCCGCTTTCGGCGCAATCCCAATCCTACGCTGAACTCATCTACGACATGGCGCTGCGCCGCGAACTCATCCGCGTCGGCAATGTCATTTCCGATCTCGCCGAAAATCCGCCCGAGCGCCACGACGCCAAGGACATCATCGAGGAAGCCGAGCGCACGCTCTTCACCCTGGCCGAAAGCGGCTCGGGCAATCGCGGCTTTCAGGATTTCAAAACCGCGCTCACCGCCTCGATAGAGGTGGCGACCGTCGCGAAGAATCGCGGCTCGGATGTCTCCGGCATCAGTTCGGGCTTCCGCGATCTCGATCATCTGATGGGCGGCCTGCACGGCTCCGACCTCATCATCCTCGCCGGCCGCCCCTCCATGGGCAAAACCGCGTTCGCGCTGAACCTCGCCATGAACGTCGCGCGGCAAAAGCAGAAGGCCACGCGCGAAGATCCCAGCGCCGAGCACACAGGCGGCTCGGTCGGCTTCTTCTCGCTCGAAATGTCGGCCGAACAGCTGGCGACGCGCATCTTGTCGGACTTTGCCGGCATCGAGTCGCATCGCATCCGACAGGGCAAGATCGACACCGGCGAATATGGCCGCTTGGCTGACGCCGCGATGGAGCTGCAAACGCTGCCGCTCAATGTCGATGAAACCGGCGGCATCTCGATTGGCGCGCTCACCAATCGCGCCCGCCGCCTCAAGCGCACCAGCGGCCTCGATCTCGTCGTGGTCGACTATTTGCAGCTGGTGACGGCGAGTTCGAAACGCAGCGACAACCGCGTGCAAGAGGTCAGCGAGGTGACGCAGGGCCTCAAAGCATTGGCCAAGGACCTCCAGGTCCCGGTGATTGCGCTGTCACAGCTCTCACGCCAAGTCGAATCCCGCGAAGACAAGCGCCCGCAACTCTCGGATCTCCGTGAATCCGGCTCGATCGAGCAGGACGCCGATATCGTGATGTTTGTGTACCGCGAGGAATATTATTTGAGCCGCGCCGAGCCCGAGCAAGGCACGGAAGCCCACTTCACCTGGGAGCAGAAGCGTCAGGCCGTTGCGAACCGGGCCGAGCTCATTATAGGCAAGAACCGCCACGGCCCCATCGAAACGGTGCACCTCAATTTCCACGGTCAATTCACCAGATTCTCCTCCCTCGCCCGCTGAGGCGCCGCGCCTGGCGCGCCTGCGCGTCGATTACAATGCGGTGGCGGAGAATTGGCGCTTCTTCAAAAAGCGCGCGCCCGGCGCCGCCATAGCGGCGGTGGTGAAAGCCGACGCGTACGGCCTTGGCGCTGTTTCGGCCTCGCGCGCCTTGGCGCAAGCGGGCGCGCGCGTCTTCTTTACGGCCACATTCGGCGAAGCCATCCGCGTGCGCAAAGCGCTGGGCGAAGGCCCACAGATTTTCGTGCTGAACGGCCCCACGGAGAAAGACGCTGCGCTTTACGCCGAGGCCAAGCTCACGCCGATCCTCAATTCGCTCGCGCAGATCAAACTGTGGGACGCGCGCGGCGCGGCGGGCTTGCACATCGATACGGGCATGAACCGCCTGGGCGTAGGCCCCGATGAACTCAGCCAAAGCATGATCGCGCTGAAGGGCGCGTCGCTCGCGCTGGTGATGAGTCACCTCGCCTGCGGTTCGGGTCTGAAGCACGAGATGAACGCGGTGCAGCTGAAGCGCTTCATCGACGCCGCCTCGCTCTTTCCCAAGGCGCCGCTCTCGCTTGCGGCGACCGCGGGCGCCCTGATCGGGCCTGACTACCATTTCGACCTCATCCGTCCGGGCGTTGGCCTTTACGGTTCGGGCGGTCTCGACGCGGACAATCCCGCGCTCATTCCAGCCGCCTTGATCGAAGCGCCGATCCTTCAGGTGCGCGATGTCGAAGCCGGCGAAACCTTCGGCTATGGCGGCTCGTTCAAAGCCGCGCAAAAGATGCGCGCCGCCACTGTCGCGCTCGGCTACGCCGATGGCTACTTGCGGTCGCTCAGCGGGCGCGGTTATGGCGTCCTGGGCGGCGCGAAGCGGCCGATCCTGGGGCGCGTTTCGATGGATTTGACGATCATCGATGTCACCGGCTGCGCGGAAGCGGCGCCTGGCGCAATGGTCGAATTTCTCGGCCCCAACGCGCCTTTGGACGAAATCGCGGCGCTCGCCGGCACCGCGCCTTACGAAATCCTCACCACATTCGCAGGGACCGTTCGTAAAACAGGGGCGCGGACGTGAGTGATTTGCGGACCATTCTTGGACCGCCGGCGTCCCCGCCGGCGAAACCACATCACGACTTTCAAATGCACGATTCAAATCTTGCCGCCGCGCCGGCGAGGACGCCGGCGGTCCGAGTATGATCAATCCCTTCGCCCCGATCGGCCGTTCCACGCTCGGCATCTTCGCCGAGACCGGACGGTTTTCGATGTTCGCCGCGCGCGCGATCGCATCCATCTTTTCGCCGCCTTATTTCGTCGGCCAACTCGGGCGCCAATGCTTTCAGATCGGCTACCTCTCGCTGCCCGTGATCGGCCTCACCGCCGTGTTCATTGGCGCAGCGCTCGCGCTCAACATCTATGTCGGCGGCGCGCGCTTCAATGCTGAGAGCTTCGTGCCGAACATCGTCGTGCTCGGCATCACCCGCGAACTCGGCCCCGTGCTCGCCGGCCTCATGCTTGCAGGCCGCGTCAGCGCCGGGATCGCGGCCGAGATCGGCACCAT
Organism: Caulobacterales bacterium; assembly: GCA_017303355.1. Taxonomy (GTDB): domain Bacteria; phylum Pseudomonadota; class Alphaproteobacteria; order Caulobacterales; family Aquidulcibacteraceae; genus Vitreimonas. The sequence continues at coordinate 97,954 of JAFLCU010000005.1, forward strand.
GCGCGTCACCGAACAGATCGACGCGATGACCACGCTCTCGACCGACCCGTTCAAATTCCTCATCGCCCCGCGCGTGCTCGCCGCCGTGCTGACGCTGCCGGTGCTCGTGCTTGTCGCCGACATTATCGGCGTCATGGGCGGCTATCTCGTCGCCGTGAACAGCCTCGGCTTCAACGGCGCGACCTATCTGCGCAACACGTTCAACTTCCTGGAAAACCAGGACGTGATCCTCGGCCTCGTGAAGGCCGCCGTGTTCGGCTTCATCATCGCCGTGATGGGCGCCTATCAGGGCTATAACAGCTCCGGCGGCGCCCTCGGCGTCGGCCGCGCCACCACCAACGCCGTCGTCGGCGCCATCGTGCTGATCCTGGCGGTGAACTATCTGATCACCGCGTTCTTCGTCGAATGATGATGCAAGCCACGTCTCCCTTGCATCGAGCACACGCGGCTCCCCCTCCCCGCGAGGGGAGGGGGTTGGGGGGCGGGGTGAACCTCCACGCCCACGGGTTCGCGATGCGCGCGTGCGCAAATCAGCGTCAAAGGCCGATGCTTCTCCCCACCCCCTACCCCCTCCCCTCGCGGGGAGCGGAAGCGTCGAGCGCCGCATCATGACCGCGAAACTCCAACTCATCGGCCTCAAGAAAAAGCTCCGCGGCCGCCAAGTGCTCGACGGAATCGATCTCGACGTCGCGCCCGGCACATCGCTCGTCATCATTGGCGGCTCGGGCCAAGGCAAATCGGTCACGCTGAAATGCACGCTCGGCCTCATGAAGCCCGACGCGGGGCAAGTGCTCGTCGACGGCGCCGAAATCACCAAAATGCCTGTCGAAATCCGCGCCCGCGTGATGCGCAAATTCGGCATGCTGTTTCAGGGCGCCGCACTCTTTGACTCGCTCAGCGTCTGGGAAAACATCGCCTTTCGCCTGATCTACGCCGACAATCTCCCGCGCAAGGACGCGCGCGAACGCGCCATAGAGACGATGCGCAAAGTCCGCCTGGCGCCCGAATTCGCCGACGTGCGCCCGATCGAACTCTCCGGCGGCATGCAAAAGCGCGCGGGCCTCGCCCGCGCCATCATCGCCAAGCCCGACATTCTCTTCTTCGACGAGCCCACAACGGGCCTCGATCCGATCACCGCCGACGCCATCAACGACCTCATCGTCGAAATGGTGAAAGAGCTGAATTGCGCCGCTGTCTCGATCACGCACGACATGCCTTCGGCGCGGAAAATCGCCGACGAGATCGCCATGCTGCACAACGGCAAAATCGTCTGGCGCGGCGCCACGAGCACACTCGACGCCAGCGGCAACGCGATGGTCGACCAATTCGTCGCCGGCCGCGCCGATGGCCCGATCCAGGCTGTGGTTTGAGGCGCAAGCACTCATATTGGAGCGAACGGTCTCTCTCACCCACCCCCGGGGCGACGCGCAGCGGCGAGCCCGGGGCCCATAAGCTCAAGCGTTCGTGTTCATGGGCCCCGGACTTGGCCTGCGGCCAATCCGGGGATGGGTGCGGAGAGCCGAATTAAAATGAGCGCAACACTTCAATCCGTGTTCGACGATTTCGTATGAAGGCTCAGTCATGAGCCCACCCACGCGCCCACCGCACTATGTCGGCAACGAAGATCACAATTGGCCGCTCCACGATTGCGCCGGCTTCCTGATCGATACACTCGCAAGCTGGGCGCGTGAGCCGTACGAATTTCGCGGTCACGCCAATGGCCGCCTCTGGCGCCAGCGCGTCGATAAAGTCAGCGCGCGCCTGCTCTTCTTCTCGGACCTTGGCGACGGTCACATCGATCTCAGCATCGATCCCACCAACTGGGTCCGCGCCGAAGTCTTCGTCGTGGGCGAACTTAAATTTCGCGTTTGGCTCGAAGACCCCTACGAAGAAAAAGATTTCTGGCCCGATGGCGCGGATGGAATCACGCCGCCAAACGGCGACCCGCCCGGCCGCATCTCCAAACGCGGCCGCTGGCTCCAGCTCCGCCGCGCCGATTTCGGTTTGCCGCCGGGCGCAAGCCTATTCTGGGATGTCGCCGACATCTGGTCTTAGAGCAGGTTTCAACATGCTCTAAGCGAACCGATCCAGCGCGAAAATCGCTTCATCCCTATCACGCTCGCCCGCCAGCATGCGAGCAATCACATCCGCCGCGATCGCGCTAAAGGTCACGCCATTGCCGCCATAGCCGTATGCCGCATAAGCCCGCGGCGCGCCGGGAACAGCGCCAATCAACGGCAACGAATCCCGCGTCACGCCAAAGAAACCCGACCACGCCAATTCTATCGGCGCATCCGCCATCGCTGGCGCAAGCGCGGCGAGCTTTGCGCGCAATTCATCTATTTTCCGCGCCATCAGCGCGTCACGCGCGGCCGCGCTGATATTCTCTTCATCGGCGCCGCCAATCAGCACGCGCCCACCCGCACCGCGCATGTAAGCGTAGCTTTCCGACGCCTCCCATACGACAGCCGGCGCGCGCCAGGCCTGCGTCACCGCCGTCGCCAGCACCCAGGTCGAATTGATCGTGTGCCCCGCGCCTCTGACCATTGGCGGCATCTCGTATCCCGTCGCCAGCACAAGCGAACCGGCGCGCAGCACGCCGCCATCATCCAATCGAACCGCGACTTCCGCCGCGTCCAGCGCATACGAAAACGCGCCAACGCCCTCGCATAAAACCGCGCCGCGCCCGATCGCGGCCGCAAGCAAGGCGCGTGTCAGCGCCACCGGGTTCAAGATCGCCGCGCCCGGCGCCCGTAGAGCCGCGGCCGCGACGATATCCGCGCGCGCATAGAGTTCAGCCTCATCGCACCAGTGCGATTCCAAGCCGGCGCACGCACGTATCGCCGCCTCATCGCGCAGCGCCGCGCCATCCAGCATGTCTCCAGCCAGATAAAGACTCTCCTGATCGCGCCAATCACATTGCGCACCTAACGCGCGGCCCAAGGCGCGGATACCGCGCACCGCCTCATAACCTCGCCGAAACACGCTCGCCGCCGCTTCAAATCCAATGCGCTGCTCCAAGAGCACGAGCGGCTGATCGGTCTCCCACAGCACCAGCGCCGTGGACGCCGCCGTCGCGCCGCGTTGCGCGCCGCGCCGGTCGATCACAACCACGCTATGGCCCTCGCGCGTCAGCCGCTCGGCCAGGAACGCACCGGTGACGCCCGCGCCAATGATCGCCACATCGCACCGCCCCGGCCTCGGCGCCATCGCCGGCCATCGCCATGCGGCGTCGTTCAGCTCCCAAAGCGTTACCCCCGAACGAATGTCCATCAGTGCGCTTTGCCGTCGTCAAACTTCAGCCGCAGCGCCACGATCGTCAGCACAAGCGCCAGGCACACTGCGTTCGACACGATGATCGGCCACGAGCCTTGCAGCGCGCCGAACGCCGTCCACAATACGAACGCTGTCGCCGATACCGCGAACGTCCGCAGCGACACCGATGAAGCGTCCCGCTCACGCCAAATTTTCACGATTTGCGGCAGGAAACTCAGCATGGAAGCGACGCCCGCCGCCGTCCCAACCGCATTGATCCAGAATGGCGACATCGCTTGACCCTCATCGGGCAAAACGATCACGCGGTTTCTCTGTTCCCGGCCGACGCCGGCGCTCCATTCATTTCAGCGCATCGGCCACGATCCGTGCGTGATCAAACGCCAGCCGCTTCCCGCGCCAATCGCGCACAAACGCGGCCGACGCCGCATCATCGCCGCCGCGCACCGCCGCGCCATCCCATTCCACCAGGAACGCCACGCTCACAGTGTGCCCGCGCGGATCGCGCAATGGCTCGGAATACACGCCTATCAGCCGCGCCACGCGCCCCGAAGCGCCCGTCTCTTCCTTCAATTCGCGCAACGCCGCCTGCTCGACCGTCTCGCCGACATCAACGAACCCGCCCGGCAGCGCATAACAGCCCTTAAACGGCTCATGCCCGCGCTCGATCAGCAGCAGCGCCCCGCTTGCATCAAACACGACGCAATCGACGCTCAGCAGCGGCGTCTTCGGCGGCCCGCTCACAGCGCCCGCGCAATCACGCTATCGAGCGCCTCTGGTTTCGCTGAAGGCGGAAAGCGCTTCAGCACGCGCCCGTCGCGGTCAATGAGGAATTTCGTGAAATTCCATTTGATCTTGCGGCCAAGCAAACCGCCGCCCTTTTCGCGCGTCAGAAAATCATAGAGCGGATGCGCGTTCGGCCCGTTCACATCGATCTTCGCGAACATCGGAAACGTCACGTCGTACGTAAGCGAGCAGAAATTCTTGATCTCTTCCGCGTTCCCCGGCTCCTGTTTGCCAAACTGATTGCACGGAAAGCCCAGCACCTCGACGCCCTGCGCCGCATATTTCCGATGCAGCTCTTCCAGGCCCTTATACTGATACGTGAACCCGCACTGGCTGGCCGTATTCACGATCAGCAGCACCTTGCCGCGATATTCGCCAAGCGACCGCTCGTTCCCATCAATATCGCGCGCGGTGAAATCATAGATGCTGGTCATCCGCGTTGCGTATCAAAGCAGCGGCGGCGCGCCAACAATGACGCCGTGGCGCTTGCCCGAGGACGCTTTTAGTTCTATATTCGTTCTCGCGATTGTGAGCGCGCTCAGAGCGGCGCAGGATGTGACGATGACAGTCTCGCTTCCCGAAGACATCGAACGCCGCCTCGAAGCAGAGGTCGCCGCCGGTCGCGCTGAAAGCGTGGAGGCCGCCGCCGCCGCGGTGATCCGCGCGCAACTCGCAAGCATGGATGATCTGCGCCGCAGTCTGGACGAGGCGGAAGCCGATTACGATCTGAACGGCGGCGTGCCTTGGGCGGATGTGCGCAAGCGGTTCGCTCGTGACTAGGATCGAGTTGGCGCGCCAAGCACGCGCCGATCTCGACGACATTGAAACCTATCTCCAACGCGAGGCAGGTTTGTTGTCGACACAGCGTATGCTGGCGCGCATCAGCGACAAGATCGATCTCCTCACCGACTTTCCCGAACTCGGGGTGGAGCGCGAAGACCTCGGCCACCGCCGCGTTCTTCTGTGCCGTCCCTACATCATCATCTATCGCTTACGCCCCAGCGGCGCCGACACTCTCCTCATCGTCCTGCGAATCGTGCACGGCGCACGCGATCTCCCAACTGTGCTATCGAGCGGATAATGGCCAAAGACCACGTGTTCACCTGCCAGGCGTGCGGCGCGATCTGGCCCAAATGGGCCGGCAAGTGCGAGGCGTGCGGCGAATGGAATACGCTGGTCGAAGAGACCGCGCGCACCGCCGTGCCCGGCGCACTCGCCGCGCCCACCGGCAAGAAGAGCAAAGCGCTCGCCTTCGTTGAACTGGCAGGCGAAGCCGATCCGCCGCCGCGCCTGCCCACCGGCATTTCCGAATTCGACCGCGTCTGCGGCGGCGGCCTGGTGCCCGCCTCCGCCATCCTGATCGGCGGCGATCCCGGCGTTGGCAAATCCACGCTGCTGCTGCAAGCCGCCGCGGCCATCGCCCGCTCCGGCGCGCGCGTCGCCTACGTCACCGGCGAAGAAGCTGAAGCCCAAGTGCAAGACCGCGCGCGCCGCCTCAAAGCCACCGACGCCGACGTCCAACTCGCGGCCGAAACCGATCTCCGCAAAATTCTCGACGGCCTCAAAGCCTTGAAGCCCGACGTCGTCATCGTCGACTCGATCCAAACGCTTTGGGCTGACGGCGTCGAAGCAGCCCCCGGCACGGTCGCGCAAGTGCGCGCCTGCGCGCATGAACTCGTGCGCTTCGCCAAGAAGAGCGGCAGCGTGCTCATCCTCGTCGGCCACGTGACGAAAGACGGCCAGATCGCCGGCCCGCGCGTTGTCGAGCACCTCGTCGACGCCGTGATCTATTTCGAAGGCGAGCGCGGCCTGCCGTTCCGCATCCTGCGCGCCGTCAAAAACCGCTTCGGCCCCACCGATGAAATCGGCGTGTTCGAAATGGTCGAGCAAGGCCTGGTCGAAACGCCGAATCCGTCGGCGCTCTTCATGGGCGGCGCCGGCGATCGCCCATCGGGCGCAGCGGTGTTCGCGGGCGTTGAAGGCTCGCGGCCCGTGCTTGTGGAAATCCAAGCGCTCGCGGCGCCCACCGCTTACGGCACGCCGCGGCGCGCCGTCGTCGGCTGGGATAGCGCGCGCCTCGCCATGATCCTCGCCGTGCTGGAAACGCGCTGTGGCCTCTCTTTCTCCGGGCGCGACGTCTATCTCTCCGTCGCCGGCGGCCTGCGCATCACCGAACCCGCCGCCGACCTCGCCGTCGCCGCCGCGCTCATCTCGGCACTGGTGGATCGGCCCTTGCCGTCACACAGCGTCGTCTTCGGCGAAGTCGCCCTCTCCGGCGAAATCCGCCCCGCAGGGCGAACGGATTTGCGCTTGAAAGAAGCCGCCAAACTCGGCTTCCAGTCCGCCTTCGCCCCAGCACAGAAAAAATCCGCTGGCGGCGGCGTCAAAGTGCGCGAGCTCAAACACATCGCCGACTTGGCGGCGGCTTTGGGTGTTGAGGATTGACGCCAATACGCGCGCGAAGCGCCGTGCTCTGCGCGCCCCATCCCCGGATTGGCGCATAGCGCCAATCCGGGGATGGGGGAGTGTGCACGGTGAAATGCGCAGCTCTTCGAAAGTTGGAGCGCGCCGCTCCGCGGCGCATGCGCGCTCGCGATCGCGGACATCTGCGCCGCCGATTCCTCATAAGCGGACCGCCGCCTTCCAGGCGGCATCCCAGCACACAACAACCGTGTGGAGCCCGCTCCACGCGGCCAAACGTGCTGCGCCCAATATGGACCGCCGGCGCCCCCGCCGGCATGGCGCAAGTCTTCAAAGAATGGAGCGCGTCGCTCCGCGACGCATGCGCGGCGGAGCCGCGCGCTCCCTCCTTCTAAAGCCCGCTCCAAGCGGCGGCCGCAATCGTCTTGGACCGCCGGCGTCCCCGCCGGCGCGGTGCTTCGATTGGCGAAGATCGTGGTGGTTGAACCACCGAACGCCGGCGAGGACGCCGGCGGTCCAAGACGGCCATCGGCGCGTTACGGGCTTTCCAGGCGGGCCGGACGCGTTTAACGATTCACCATGCGCCAAGGCCCCGAGAACGGGCGCGCGTGGGCAAGCGGAAGCCGGGCAAGGGCGCCGCTCAAAGTGGGGAGCGTTGCAAGATGGATCTCGGCTTCACCTGGTTCGATTTCGCGGGCTTGGTCGTGCTCGGCCTTTCGGGCGTCATGGCCTTCGCTAGAGGCTTGATTCGAGAAGTATTTTCGATCATCGCCTTTATCGGCGGGGCGATCGCGGCGGTATTTTTCGCCGGCATGTTGCGTCCCTTCGTGGAGAGCTTCACGCCGCTGGCGGGCCCCTTGGCCTCGGTCGCGGCGGGCCTCCTGGTGTTCCTGGTCGTGTTCATCGTGATCACCGTGATCACCTCGACCGTCGCCAAGACGGCCCACCAATCCACCGAAATCGGCTCGTTCGACCGCGCCGCCGGCCTCGCCTTCGGCATCCTGCGCGGCGTGCTGGTCGTTTCGCTGTTCGTGCTCTTGATGCGCCAAACCACCGACGCGCCTGCGGATCCCATGCAAGACGCCGTGCGCGGGGCGCGGACTTATCCTATCTACAGCTCAGTCGCGTCCGCGCTTGAAGCAGTTCTGCCACGGGCCGGACAGCGCGCGCGTGATATATTGGAACGTCAAGAAGGCGAGTCGGCGCCGATTCCTCCCGCGGAGCCCGCGGCGGAACCGGAGCCCACGCCACCGACCTGAGGACACATGACCGCCGAGCGCCCCTCCCTCCGTTTCGATCAGGCGCTGGCGGACCCAGCCGACAAATGGGCTGACGACGACAAGCCGCGCGAAGAGTGCGGCGTGTTCGGCGCGTTCGGCGCCGAGGATGCGGCGGTGTTCACCGCGCTCGGCCTGCACGGCCTGCAGCATCGCGGCCAGGAAGGTTGCGGCATCGTCAGCTTCGACGGCCGCTTCCACCACGAACGCCATCTCGGTTTGGTCGGCGAACATTTTTCCGGCGCTGACGTGCCGAAGCGCTTGCCGGGCGCGCTCGCCATCGGCCACACGCGCTACGCCACACAAGGCGGCACCATTCTGCGCAACGTGCAGCCGCTGTTCGCCGATCTCGCGCTGGGCGGCTTCGCCGTCGCGCACAATGGCAACCTCACCAACGCGCGCCATCTGCGTGAACGCCTCGTCGAAGACGGGGCGATTTTTCAATCCACGTCAGACACCGAATGCATCCTGCAGCTGATCGCCAAATCGCGCCGCGCCAAAGTGGTCGATCGCTTCGTCGATGCGCTGCATCAGATCGAAGGCGCCTACGCGCTGGTCGCGCTCACCAACAACATGATGCTGGGCGCGCGCGATCCCGTCGGCATTCGCCCGCTCGTGCTGGGCGAGCGCGAAGGCGCGGCGATCCTCGCCTCGGAGACCTGCGCGCTCGACATGATCGGCGCGCGCTTCGTGCGCTCAATCGAACCCGGCGAGGTCGTCACCATCACGCGCGGCAAGGATGGCAAGGCCGATATCTCCAGCCACTTCCCGTTCCCGAACCGCAAGGCGCGGCCGTGCCTGTTCGAGTACGTCTATTTCGCGCGCCCTGATTCAATCATCGACGGCCGCTCCGTCTATGACATCCGCAAGCGCATGGGCATGCGGCTCGCGCAAGAAACCGGAATCGCCGCCGATGTGATCGTGCCGGTGCCAGATTCCGGCGTGCCGGCGGCGATGGGCTTCGCCGCCGAAAGCGGCGTCCCTTATGAACTCGGCATCATCCGCAATCACTATGTCGGGCGCACCTTCATCCAGCCGAAGCAGGAAATCCGCCAACTGGGCGTGCGCTTGAAGCACGCCGCCAATCGCGAGGTGCTGAAGGGCAAGCGCGTGGTGCTGGTGGACGATTCAATCGTGCGCGGCAACACATCACAGAAGATCGTGCAAATGGTGCGCGAAGCCGGCGCGCGCGAGGTGCATTTCCGCTCCGCCTCGCCGCCGATCAAGCATCCTGATTTTTACGGCATCGACATGCCGAGCCTCGATCAATTGATGGCCGCGCAGATGACTCAGGAAGAGATGCGCAAATCGCTCGGCGTGGATTCGCTGGGCTTCCTGTCGGTGGAAGGCCTCTACCAGGCCATGGGCGAAACCAGCCGCAACGCCGCCGACCCGCAATTCACCGACCATTGCTTTACCGGCGAATACCCGACAACGCTCACCGATCATTCCTCGGATCGCGCCGCGAAGGATTTCCAACTCTCGCTTCTGGCGGAAACGGCGGCGGAATAACTCATCCCACGGCGGCGAAGCTGAGCTAAACTCAGCGGCATCATGACGAACACAGACAAACGCATCGCTCTGGTCACCGGCGCATCGCGCGGCATTGGCCGCGCCGTGGCGCTTGAACTCGCGCGCCAGAATTGGCGCGTCATCGTTATCGCCCGCGCCACCAAGGCGCTCGAAGCGCTGGATGATGAGATCAAGGCGGCAGGCGGCGAAGCCTCGCTCGTGCCGCACGATCTGCGCGATTTCGACGGCATCGATCGGCTCGGCGCGGCGCTCTTCGAACGCTTTGGCAAACTCGACGGCCTCGCCGCCTGCGCCGGCGTGCTGGGCTCGCTGACGCCTATGCATCAAGTGCCGCCCTCGGTGATGGAAGAAGCGTTCGGCGTGAATTTCATCGCCAATTGGCGCCTGATCCGCGCACTGCATCCCTTGCTGCGCGCTTCCGATGCGGGCCGTGCGGTGTTCCTCACCTCCGGCGCATCGAAAAACCCGCGCGCCTATTGGGGTCCGTACGCCGCCTCCAAGGCCGCGCTCGACGCGATGGTGGTCTCCTACGCGGCCGAGCTCAACGTCACGCCGATCAAAGCCAATCTCTTCAACCCGGGCCCCGCGCGCACCGCGATGCGCGCGAAAGCGTTTCCGGGCGAAGACCCCATGACGTTGCCCACGCCGGAAGAAATCGCGCCCGCCATCGCAGCCATGCTCGCCCCGAGCTACAGGCAAAACGGCGCGTGGGTTCAGTTCGAACGCAAATGAGTGGCGCAATGCAGCGCTACGACAGCATCATCATCGGCGCGGGCGCCGCGGGGCTTTATGCGGCGCTGCATGCGGGCCGGCGCGGGCGGCGCGTTTTGCTGCTGGAGCACAATTCCGAGGTCGGCGCGAAGATCCTGATCTCCGGCGGCGGCCGCTGCAATTTCACCAACCTTCACGCAGCACCCGATCGCTTCATCTCCACCAATCCGCATTTCGCGCGCTCGGCCTTGGCCCGGCACACGCAGCGCGATTTCATCGCGCTGATCGAAAAGCACCACATCGCCTATTACGAAAAGACATTGGGCCAGCTCTTCTGCGACGGGCCGCGCTCGGCGCAAAAGATCGTGCGCATGCTGCTGGACGAATGCGCCGCCGCCGACGTCGATATTCGCACGCTCTATCGGATCAACTCGGTGCACCACAGCGACTGCTTCGTCGTCGAAACCATGATGGGGCGCTTCGAAAGCGAGACGCTCACCATCGCTACCGGCGGTTATCCGATCCCGAAACTCGGCGCGACAGGCTTCGCGTTCGACATCGCCAGGCAATTCAACATCCCCATCATCGAAACCCGCCCCGGCCTCGTCCCGCTCACCTTCGCCGAAGCAGACCTCGCCTGGATGCGCAAACTCTCTGGCGTTTCCGCCGATGTCGTCGCGCGCGCCGGCAAAACCGCGTTCCGCGAAGCAGCACTCTTCACCCATCGCAGCCTCTCCGGCCCCGCGATCCTGCAAGCCTCATCCTATTGGCGCAAAGGCGAGAACATCAGCATAGATTGGCTGCCTAACGCGCCGGAGGACGCGCTCGCCGCGCGCAAACGCGAACGCCCCAAGGCGCAATTGAAAACCGTGCTAGCGGAATTCATGTCCGAACGCTTGGCGAACGCGCTCAGTCAACATGGGCCGCCGGGGCCGCCGGCGGCCAACGCGGTGCATGCCGGCGAGGCGCTGGCGGTCCATATTGGCGCTATCGGCGACATGAAGGATTCCGCGCTTGTGGAATTTATGCGCGCCTTCAAATCCTTCGCACTCACGCCCAACGGCGACGAAGGTTACGCGAAGGCCGAGGTCATGGTCGGCGGCATCGACACCAACGCGCTCTCACAACAAACGATGGAAGCACGCGCCGTGCCCGGCCTCTTCTTCATCGGCGAATGCGTCGATGTCACCGGCTGGCTCGGCGGCTATAATTTCCAATGGGCCTGGTCCAGCGGCTGGGCCGCGGGCCAAGCGATCTAGTCCCGCAAAAAACGCCGCGCCGCGAGCGCAATTGGAATGCCGACGAGGAATGTGTGCGTAAAGATCGTGCCGGGCAGCATCCAAGCCCGCTCTGGATCGCTTGGCCGCAACGCGCCGAACGCGTGGCTTAGGCGCTCCATCGCTTCGCCCGCGCTCGCCGCGAAATGCCCAGCAGCGCCCGCCGCCGAAAGCGGCGCGACGACATAATTCATCGCGACGTAAAGCACGAGCCCATAGAGGAAGCCCCACAGGATCGGCCGCTGCAGCAACGCGCGCATCTTCGTCCCCGCGAACACGAACACCGCCGCCATGATGATCGCGATTAGGAAATGCGTGCCAAGCCCGAGCGCGCCCGTCTCCCAGCCGCCCGCGCGCGAGGCGTCACGCCCGACCCAACCGGCCGCCACCGATTGCAGCACCTGTAAAGGCGACATCCCATAGCTCAGCGGCCCATAGACAATGAAGGCGTAGAGAATGTCGAGCACGCCAGCGATGAAACCGCCGGCCAGAGTCGCGGAAAGCGCCTTGTTCATGTTGATCTTCCCGCGTCGAGCTAAGCGCCCCGTGCGGAGATCAGCCAATGGATTTGCGACGAACGCCTAGCTCTTATCTTCATCGAACGGGTTCTTGCCCGCCTTCACGATCAAGCGCACGGGCGCCGCATGTAGATCGAACGCGTCGCGCAGGCCGTTCACCAGATAGCGCTTGTAGCTTTCCGGCATCTCCTCGGCGCGCGACGAGATCAGAACGAAAGTCGGCGGGCGGGCCTTGATCTGCGTGAGATAGCGCGGCTTGATCCGCTTGCCGTGCACTGCGGGCGGCGGGTGGCGCGCGATCGTGGCGTAGAGCCAATCGTTCAAATCCTTGGTCTTGATCCGCGCCGTCCAATCGTCATGCGCTTCCTCGACCGCCTTCATCACGCGATCGAGGCCAACACCCGAGAGCGCGGCTACCGTCACCAAGGGCGCGCCGCGCGCCTGGGGCAAGCTTTCGCGCGCGACCAATTTCATCTCTTCAAAGTGCGCGCGGCTATCTTCGATCTGATCCCATTTGGCCAGCACGAAAACGAGCGAACGGCCCTCGCGGATGACGAGATCGGCGATCGTCAGATCCTGCTTCTCGAACGCCTCGCGCGCGTCCATCACCAGCACGCATACATCGGCGAAGCGGATCGCATGCAGCGTCTCGCTCACGGACATGCGCTCGAGCTTGGCCTGCACCTTCGCCTTCTTGCGCATGCCGGCGGTGTCGATCAGACGATAGGGTTTGCCGTTCCAGGTCCAATCGATGGAAATCGAGTCGCGCGTGATGCCGGCCTCGGGGCCGACCAGCAGACGGTCCTCGCCGATCAGGGCGTTCACCAATGTCGACTTACCCGCGTTCGGACGGCCGACGATGGCGATATGCACCGGCCGCTTCGGCTTGGCCGCTTCATCGGCTTCGTCGCTTGGCGCGGGCGCATGCGCGGCGATGGCGTTGAAGAGTTCGGCCATGCCTTCGCCGTGCTCGGCCGAAAGTGCGATCGGTTCGCCAAGCCCCAGCGCATAAGCTTCGTTCACGCCGCCGGAAGCTGCACGTCCTTCGGCTTTGTTGGCCGCGAGGATCACCGGCTTGTTCGAGCGGCGCAGCATGGCCGCGAACGCTTCATCGAGCGGCAGCACGCCCGCGCGCGCATCGACCATGAACAGGATCACGTCCGCCTCGCGGATCGCGATTTCCGTCTGCTCGCGCATGCGGCTTTCGAGCGATGCGTCAGTCGCATCCTCGAAGCCAGCCGTATCGATCAATGTGAAATCGAGATCGCCCAAGCGCCCAGGCGCTTCACGCCGGTCGCGCGTGACGCCCGGCGTGTCATCGACGATCGCGAGCTTCTTGCCGGCGAGGCGATTAAAGAGCGTTGACTTGCCGACATTCGGCCGCCCGACGATCGCGAGCTTGATCGTCATGGACGGCCAACATCAACGCAGGACGACGAGACGCGCCTCGTCCGTCACAATGAAAATCTGATCATTGGCGCTGATCGGGGGAATGAAGACAGGCTTGCCCACATTGGTGTTCGCCACGGTCTGCCCGTTCTCCGGCGAAACCGCGATCACATCGCCCACCGAGTTCGCCAGCACGAGACGGCCGCCGACCATGATCGGGCCTGTCCAGGCCACCCGGCCCTTGCGGTCGTTCTCGTCTTCGTAGCGGCGCAGCTGCTGCACCCAATAGATGTTGCCGGTCGCCGCATCGAACGCGGCCAATTCGCCATCGATGCTGACGGCGTAAAGCACGTTGCCGGCGAGCCACGGCGTTTGCGTCGACGCGAACGAACGCGCCCAGCCGCGCTGGCCAGAACGCACGTCGATCGCCGCCAGCACGCCCGAGTGACTGGCCGCATAGACGACGCCGTTCTCAAGCACGGGGCGGCCCGCGATATCGTTGATCGCCGAAAGCGAGGTCAAACGGCCCGAACGCGACAGCGCGTCCGACCATAGACGGCGGCCATTGCCGCCCAGCAGCGCCACAAGCTCGCCCGATGGGAACGGCGAAACCACCGTATCGCCATCAACCGCGACGCTCGACGCTGAAAGAATGCGCGCCGGCTCGGCGATGGCCTGGTGTGTCCACAGCACCGCGCCCGTGGTGGCGTCAAACGCCATCAACTCGCTGTCGTTGGTGATCGCATACACGCGCGCGCCCGCGACCGTTGGCGCCGAGAGAAACGGCGCGTCAGCTTGCGTGCGCCACACTTCGTCGCCCGTCGCCGCATCGAGCGCGACGACAAAGCCGAAGCCGGTGGTCACATAGACGCGCCCGCCGCCGACAGCGACGCCGCCGCCGCGCGCGACGCGATCGCGCGTATCGCGCGGGCGCACGTTTTCGGCCCACAGGCGCTCGCCGTCGCTTGCGCTGATCGCATGCACGCGATGATCGGCGTCGAGGAAGAACAAGCGGCCATCGGCGATCACCGGGGGCGCTGCGAGCTGCGAGCGATTGTTGGAGCCTTGGCCCAAATCCGCGCGCCATGCGCGCTCAAGCACGGCCGCGCCCGTGAACGGCGCCGGCGAATTATCCGCCGTACCGCCAGGCTGACTCCAATCCGCTTGCGGCGTCGCCGGGGGCACAACGATGCGCTGCGCGGCCAGCGTCGGATCCGGCGTGAGTTGTTGCTCGAACGCGAGGATCGAGACCCGGCCGTCTTCTGGCGTCGCGCGTTCCGGCGACGCGCCTTCGCCATCGCCGAACGGCCATACGGCGTCGCCGACGCGGCTGACAGTCGAGCATGCCGACAACGCAGCGACAGCCGCGAGCGCGGCGATGGGACCGAGCTTGCGCGTGATGTGGCGGCTCATTTCGTTTCTCCTTCGGAGGGCGCTGGCGCGTTCGCGCCGTCCGCTGAGGTTGGTGTGGGCGCGGGGCCGACGACAGAGAGCGCCACTTGCGCCCGCTGGCGCACGGCTTCCGGCGCATCGAACGCCAATGTCAGATTCTCGAGCGTCTCGCGCGCAAGATCGAGATTGCCGGCTTCCCACGCTTCGATCGCGAGCAATTCGCGCGCGAGATAGGAGAGCCGGCCTTCGCTATCGATCAGCGGCTGCAGCCGCGTTTGCAGCGCGGCCAGATCTTGCGTTTCGGCGGCGATGTAGGCGGCGCGCAATTGCGCGGTCTGGCGCATGATCGGATCGTTGGCTTGTTCAGCGGCGCGATCGAAACCGGCGAGCGCGCCTTCGAGATCGCCTTGCGCCTCGAGCACGGCCGCATGCTCCAACTGCGCCATGACACGATAAGTGCGCGGGCCTTCGCTGGTCAGGCGTTCGAACGCGACCTTCGCCTCGTCCATGTTGCCGGCGCGCGCCAGCTCTTGCGCCGCCGCATAATCTTCGGCGTGTGCGCGGGCGGCGGAAATCTGGCTGGTGTTCCACGCCTGCCAGCCGCCGACGCCGATCACGATCACCGCGAGCGCGCCGGCAAACCAAAGGCCGTACTTCTTGAAGAATTGGAGCACGCGATCCTGGCGCAGGCTCTCATCGACTTCCTGGACAAAACTATCGGTTTCGTTGGTCACGCGTGAATCCCGTCAGCGCCCGCGAGGCGGGGCCGCTCCCCCTGATAAAATCGCCGGCAAGCTAGCCGTGCTTGTCGCCCTGGGCAACGCGCGCTTGCCGTGCCTTGCTGAGGGAATAGGTCTCGGCTGCGGCAGGAAAACGGCGGGCGCGCACATCGGCGGCGTAACCGGCCGCCGCTTTATCGATTTCGGCCTTCAGATTGGCATAGCGGCGCACGAATTTGGGGGTCCAGTCGAATATCCCCAGCATGTCGTCGGTCACGAGAATCTGGCCGTCGCACTGGGCGGAGGCCCCGATGCCGATGGTCGGGGCCGAAACGAGCGCGGTGATTTCCGGCGCCAGGGCCTCGTCCACGCCTTCGACCACGATGGCGAACGCACCCGCCTCGTCGGCCGCGCGGGCCTCGGCCAGCACCTTTTCCCGCTCCTCGGGAGTGCGGCCCTTTGCGCGGAATTTTCCGTCCACGTTCACGGCCTGCGGCCGCAAGCCCACATGGCCCATCACCGGAATGCCGCGCTCGACCATGTAAGCGATGGTTTTGGCCACCTGCGCGCCAGCCTCAACCTTCACAGCCGCCGCGCCGGTTTCCTTCAGCAAACGCGCCGCGTTGTTGAAGGCGATCTCCGGGCTGCCTTCGTACGAGCCAAACGGCATGTCCACCACCACCATCGCCTGCTTGGCCCCGCGCATCACCGCCTGGCCGTGCAGAATCATCATGTCCATGGTGACGCCGACCGTATTTGGCAGGCCGTGGATCACCATGCCGACGCTGTCGCCGACCAGCAGCAGATCGCAATGCGGATCGAGAATTTCAGCAACAGGCGCGGTGTAGGCGGTCAGGCACACGATCGGATCGCCGCCCTTGCGGGCGCGGATGTCCGGGGCCGTGATCCGGCGGGGGGCTTCGGTGTGACGCGACATGGGACCTCCCTCAGGTTTGGTTCTGGGGTCTTGTTGCGCTGCACATAAGGCTTTGCGAGGGCGCGCGCCAGCGCAGTCCCTTGTTGGGGCTGCGCTTTAGTCCTGCGTCGCGCGATAGGCCACCGCGCCGCCGGCCAGCGCGGCCGTGGTCAGCAGGATGGTGGTCAGCGTGCCGGCGCCCAGCATGTGCGTCAGGCCGCGCGAGGCGGTTTCGACGCTGGGGGCTTGGCTGAGGGCGCTGTGGGCGCGCGCGAATTCGATGCCGACCATCGCCAGTAAATCCTGACCAAAGGCGCCGGCCGCCAAACCATAGAGACCGTAAGTCACCGCCGCGGCCGCGGCCGCGAAACCCATGGCCTGCGCCACATTGCGCAGCTTCGCCGCCGATTCACGGCGCGCCACCGCGTGGCCGACATTGACCGAGAACCCGTCATCGGCCGGTTCGTGCGCTTCCGCGAAGGAGCGTGTCAGCAGGGCGTCAAAGTCAGTCATTGGGCAGGTTCCAATAGCCGTCTCAGTTTTTCCGTCCCCCTTAGAACGTGGGATTTCACCGTGCCGAGGGGAAGACCGGTGATTTCAACAATCTCAGCGTGACTGAGCCCTTCTCCGTGGTTCAACGTCACACACAATCTCTCAGCGTCCGACAGCCTGCCAAGAGCCTTCTCCAAGTCAATCTTGGCTCCGGCCGCGGCTTCCGGCGTGGATTCCTCCGACGCGATGGGCGAGGCGTCGTCGATCTCCTCAAACACGGCCTTCTGCCGTCTCTTGGCCATCAGGAACGTGGTGACCGCTATTCTCCTAAACCAACCCGGAAAAGCCGCCGGAGTTTCCAAGTCTCTCAACCTATCCCACGCCTTGATGAACGCGTCTTGAGCCAGATCATCAGCTTCAGCGTGACTCGAACACATCCGTCGCAGCAAGGCCCGGGCCCACCCTTGGCGACGCTTTACGAGTTCCCCGAAGGCGGCTTGGTCCCGGCCCTGGGCGGCGACGATCAGCGCCGCTTCGGTGGCCTGAGCCAGATTGAGGAACCCCCGCGCCGCCACCGATCACTCACTGGTCCTTCTTCTTCGTGGCGTAATCGACAAGTGCGAGCAGAAGGAAAGCAAAACCCAACGATCCCAGGATCGCCGCCGGCACCAACATACCACCAAGCGCCTCTTCCGCGCCTGAAATCTGCTGAACCGCGAAGCCCGCGCCGACAAAGCCCAGGGCCAAGCCCATGAGGACAACGCCGCTGCCGAGGCTGTTGCGCGCCTTGTCTTGCGGCTTCTTGGCCGGCTCGGTGAGCTGGCGAAGCAGCGCCGGATCGAGCGGCTGGCCCTTGTCCAGGGCCTGCGCGATCAGCTGGTGCGCCGATTGTTTAGTACGTTCCTTCAGCCAGATCGGGACGAGGATAATGGCCCCCAGGAACCCGAAAAAGACAAACGGAACAAAGATATCCGCATCCATAAAGTGTCTCCATAGCCCGGGGTCTATTGCCCCTTTGCGACATAGATGCCCGGGCGGTCTGGATTGGATGCACGCGCCCTTTAGCGCCTTACAGCCGCCGCCCGCCCCGTCATAACCCGCCACGCCAACACTAGGGTTAACAAAGCGCCAGCGCCAACGGCCCCGCTCTGCAGCGCCGCTCCACCGGCGCTGGCTGATCCCAAAAACGGCACCGCGAGCGCCGCCGCCGCCGCCGCGAACCCCGCCCCGCGCAATACCGCTAGCAGGCTCGCCTTCTTGAACCGCGCGGCCTCGGCGTCGCGCATCACGGCGAGCACAAACCGGGCGTCACGCTTTGGCGCGACTGGCGCGCCAAGCGCGCGCGACAAGCGAGCTTCCTCATCCATCGTTCGTCTCCAGGGCCTTGAGCAGACGCTCGCGGCCACGGGTCACATGCGATTTCACCGTGCCCAGCGGCAGTTTCAGAATCGCCGCCGCTTCCGTGTGCGAAAAGCCTTCGCCCAGACACAGCGCGACCGCGGCGCGCTGCTCGTCCGGCAAAGTCGCCATCGCCGCGGCCAGCGCCATGCGATCCTCGATCGGCGCGGCGTCCGGCGCATCATCGCTCTCGGCCAGCCAATCGGTGTCGCGCGCACTCGCGCGATTATGTGAGCGGCGTGCGTCGCGCGCGATGCGAAAGCCGATGCCGCACACCCAAGAGCGGAAACTTGAGCGCCCTTCGAACGCGTCGAGTTTGCGCCACGCGGTCACGAACGCTTCCTGCGCGATGTCGTCGGCATCGGCCCAATGCCCCGTAAAACGGCGCAAAAAGCCGCGAACCGCCTGTTGATGCGCGTCGACCAACGCCGCGAACGCACGGCTTTCTCCGCGCCGCGCGGCAACGATGAGACGCGCTTCGTCATGCGTCTCCGTCATCGTCTTCGCCGCCGCGATCGGGGCGCATGATCGCCAGCGCCAAGCAGCCAAGCGCCGTCACCGTCATGGTCGCGGCGATGACGAGATAGGATGTGTTCTCACCCGCCGGCGCCTGGCTATAGGCAATCCAGAAGCCGAAGCTCAGCGCCGAAAACACCACCACCTCGCTCCATGGCGGCTTCGACTTTCCAGCCTTGTTGATCTGCTCATAGACGATCGCCGGCGGCTCCTTGCCGGCGTCTAGGGCGGCTTTGATCACCTCCATCGCCTGGCTGCGTTGCTTGTGCTCAAGCCATTGCGCCCAGCCAGCGCCGAGCATGCCGACGGTGATGGCGCCAAAGATGAAAAGCGCCACCATCCAGTCTTCTATGCTTTCAGACAGCATCGCCCCGACTCCTTCGTTCATCCCCTTGTAGCCGCGCACGGCGGTTTTGGATGCGAAGCGCGCTTGCCAAGCAACACTTAAGTCATTACTTAAGTGTTTATGTTCAGAGACGCCAATCTCGATCTGGCCTTCCAGGCCCTGGCTGATCCCAGCCGCCGCGCCATGGTCGATCGGCTGGTGCGGGGGCCCGCCACCGTCAGCGAACTGGCCAAACCCTTGGCCATGTCGCTGCCAGGCGTCATGCAGCACCTCGCCGTGCTCGAAGCCTCGGGGCTGGTGATCTCGGAAAAAATCGGCCGCACCCGCACCTGCCGGATCGAACCCAAGGTGCTCACCCGAGCTGAACACTGGATCGCCGAACGCCGCGCCCTCTGGGAACGCCGCTTGGATCGGCTCGGACAATTTCTCGAAGACACCAAGGATGAAGACTGATGCTCACCCTCTATGGCCACCCGATTTCGTCCTACACTTGGAAGGTGCTCACAGCGCTCTATGAGAACGCGACGCCGTTTGAATTCATCACCATCGATCAGAACACCTATGCCGATTTCATCGCCAAATGGCCGATGGGCAAGTTTCCGATCCTGCTCGACAGCGACCGCAACACGATGACCAGCGAAACCTCGGTGATCATCGAATATCTCGACCTCCACTACCCGGGCCGCACCCGCTTCATCCCCGAGAACATCGACGCAGCGCTCGAAACGCGCCGCTGGGACCGCGTGTTAGATCATCTGAACACGACGATGAGCAAGATCGTGGTCGACAACATTCGCCCCACCGATCAGCGCGATCCGTATGGCGTCGAAGAAGCCAAACGCATCATCGCTGGCATCTACACCGTGATCGAAACGCAGCTTGGCGATCGCGCCTTCATCGTCGGCGATCGTCTGACGTTGGCCGATTGCTCGGCCGCGCCGGCGCTTTGGTACGCCACGCGCAACGCGCCGCTTGACGGCAAATATCCGCGCATCGGCGCCTATCTTGAGCGCCTGAAAGCATGGCCGGCCTTCGCCCGCGCGGTGGAAGAGTCCGCGCCGCTCTTCCACATGTATCCCGGAGCCTGAGACGATGACGCTCGCTCACGCCACCATCGTCATGGAGCGCATCTACAACGCCTCGCCCACGCGCGTGTTCAACGCCTGGGCCGACGTCGAAGCGCGCAAACGCTGGTCCGCGCCCGCGGCGGACATCCGCATCGAATACGAAGAGGCCGATTTCCGCGAAGGCGGCCGTGATGTCTCGCGCTGCATCGAACTGGGCAATGACGATTACGTCGCATTGGTCCATTACATCGACATCAAGCGCGATCAGCGCATCTTCTTCGTCGAGGACATTATCCACGGCAAGAAGCGCGCCTCCGCCGCGCTCATCAGCGTCGAGCTCTCGCCCAAGGGCGGCGCGACACATCTCCTCCTCACCATGCAGATCGCTTCGTTCGACGGTTCCGACATGGAGAAGGGCTATCACTTCGGCTGGAACGCCGCTCTCGACAACCTCGCCAGGGAATTCTGAGATGAACAAAAGATCGGTGACCAACGCCACGTTCGTGATCGAACGTGATTACATGACCGCGCCCGCGAAAGTGTTCGCCGCGTTCGCGGACCCGCGGAAGAAGGCCAAATGGTTCGGCGGCCCGCCGGATTGGAACGGCGAACACAAAATGGATTTCCGCGTCGGCGGCAAGGAAACCTCGACCGGCGGCCCGCCCGGCGGCGTCGTACACAAGATGAGCGGCGAATACTGGGACATCGTCGAGAACGAGCGCATCGTCATGGCGTACGAGATGCACCTCGACGCCACCCGCATCTCGGTCTCGCTCGGCACGACCGAGATCAAACCGCACGGCGCCGGCGCGAAGCTCATCTACACCGAACAAGGCGCGTATCTCGATGGCTACGACGATGCCGGCCAGCGCGAAGAAGGCACGCAAGAGCTGTTCAACCAGCTTGACGCCTTCCTGCAAAGCTAAGGAGCCGCGCACATGACCACCACCGCACACGGCTCCTTTGTCATCGAGCGCCGCTACAACGCTAACCCCGAACGCGTGTTCGCCGCCTGGAGCGACGCCAACGCCAAGCGCGCCTGGTTTGCCGAAGGCGAAGGCTGGGACATCAAGCGCTACGAACTCGATTTCCGCGAAGGCGGCGCCGAGACGAGCAAATTTCGTTTCCAGAAAGGCGAGGAAATCTTCGGCGAGGAAACCTGGTTCGGCAACCACACCGTCTTCAGCGAGATCGCCCCGAACGAACGCATCATCTACACTTATGCGATGGATCGAAACGGTGTGCGCTTCTCGGTCTCGCTCGCCTGCGTCGAATTCCACCGCGCCGACAAAGGCACGCGCCTCGTGCTCAGCGAACACGGCGCCTTCTTCGACGGCGCCGACGGCGTGAACATGCGCGAGCAAGGCTGGCAAGAATTGCTGAGCAAACTTGGCGCATATCTCGGGGAGGGGAACTGATCATCACCGCACTCATTCCCGGGGCGACGCGGCACGCGTCGAGTCCGGGGATGGGTGAATGATGTCCGCGCCCGCCTAGCCAAACGCCTTCGCGTAAACATCCGGCTTGAAGCCGACGATCAGCTTGCCGCCCACATCGAGCACTGGGCGTTTGATCATGCTCGGCTGCGCCGCCATCAGCGCGATCGCTTTTTTCTCTGTCATGTTCTCGCGATCGGCATCCGGCAATTTGCGGAACGTCGTGCCGGCGCGATTGAGCAGCGTTTCCCAGCCCACCTCTTTCGCCCAGCGCTCCAGCGTCGCTTTATCGACGCCTTCGATCTTGTAGTCATGGAATACGTATTTGACGCCGTGCTCATCCAACCACGTGCGCGCCTTCTTCATCGTGTCGCACGCCTTGATGCCGTGAATCGCAATCGTCTTCGCCATGACACGATTATGACCGACCAATACGCCCTCGTCTCGCTTGACAGCGATTGTTGTTCGCGCTTGGTTCCATCGAGGAGCGCTTGAGATGGCCGATAAACTGACCTTCTACACAAACCCAATGTCGCGCGGCCGCATCGCGCGCTGGATGCTCGAAGAAACAGGCGCGCCGTACGAAACGACAGTGCTGGAATACGGCACGACGATGAAGGCGCCGGACTATCTCGCCATCAACCCGATGGGCAAAGTGCCGGCGATCAAGCATGGCGACACAATCGTCACCGAGTGCGCGGCCATCTGCGCCTATCTCGCCGACGCGTTTCCGCAAGCCAATCTCGCGCCCGCGCCCGGCGATAAGTTGCGCGGCCCCTATTATCGCTGGATGTTCTACGCCGCAGGGCCCGTCGAGGCGATGGCGAGCAATCACGCGCTGGGCGTCCAAGTGCCAGATGAAAAGCGCGCCATGGTCGGCTACGGCTCACGCGACGAGGTGATCAATACGCTTGAGCACGTCGTCTCGCGCAACGAATATCTGTTGGGTGGCCGCTTCTCGGCGGCTGACGTGTATCTCGGCTCGCAAATTGGCTGGGGCCTGCAATTCGGCACGCTCGAGCAGCGCCCGGCCTTCGTCGATTATTTCGCGCGCATCTCCAATCGTCCCGCCGCCGTGCGCGCCCGGGAGATCGACGACGCCCTGGTCGCGGCGGCGAAGAAAGGCTAAAGCCTTGCGCGCCGCGCACGCTTAAGCCCACACTCCGCCCGACGCCGCCAGAGAACGGCGCGGGGAGGCCGGAATGAGCGACACCAACGCGGCGCTGCCGAAGCATCACGCGGCGACGTCGAACGAAAAGCTCGTCATCGGCGCATCGTCGCTCGGCACCGTGTTCGAGTGGTACGATTTCTATCTCTACGGCTCGCTCGCCACCTACATATCGGCGCACTTCTTTTCGGGCGTCAACGAAACCACCGCCTTCATCTTCGCACTGGCGGCGTTCGCGGCGGGCTTTGCCGTGCGCCCGTTCGGCGCACTCGTCTTCGGCCGCATCGGCGACATCGTGGGGCGCAAGAACACCTTTCTCGTCACCATGGCGATCATGGGCGTCTCGACCTTCGTCGTCGGCCTGTTGCCGGGCTACGACCAGATCGGGGTCGCCGCGCCGATCATCCTCGTGCTCATGCGGCTGCTGCAGGGCTTGGCGCTGGGCGGCGAATATGGCGGCGCGGCCACCTATGTCGCCGAACACGCGCCCAACAACAAGCGCGGGCTCTATACCAGCTGGATTCAAACCACCGCCACGCTCGGCCTGTTCATGTCGCTGCTCGTGATCATGGGCACGCGCGCCTTCATGCCGGCGGACGAATTCGCGGCCTGGGGCTGGCGCATTCCATTCCTCGCTTCGATCGTGCTGCTCGTGGTCTCGATCTGGATCCGCATGCAGCTGAACGAGAGCCCCGTCTTTCAGAAAATGAAGGACGAAGGCGCGACCTCGAAGGCGCCGCTGGCGGAATCGTTCGCACGCTGGGGCAATCTCAAGCTCGTGCTGATCGCGCTCCTCGGCGCCGTCGCTGGTCAAGCCGTGGTCTGGTACACGGGCCAATTCTACGCGCTCTTCTTCCTTGAGCGCATGGTCAAGGTGGATGGCCTCACCGCCAACACCCTGATCGCCATCGCGCTGCTGATCGGCACGCCCTTCTTCATCGTCTTTGGCTGGCTGTCCGACAAGATCGGCCGCAAGCCGATCATCATGGCCGGCTGCGCGCTGGCCGCGCTCACCTATTTCCCGCTCTTCGGCGCACTCACCGAAGCCGCGAACCCAGCACTCGCGCACGCACAACGCACCGCGCCAGTCGCGATCTACGCCAACACGGAAGAATGCTCGCTGCTCTTCGACCCTGTTGGCCGCAATCAGTTCGATCGCCGCGCCTGCGATGTGGCGCGCGCCTTCATCACCCGCGCCGGCGTGAACTACCAGATGCGCCCCACCGCCATTGGCGAGCACGGCGCGGAAATTCATGTCGGGGCGCGGATCGTGCGCATTGGCGATGTGTCGCCGCTGGCCGACGGCGAACGCGCCGGCGCCATCGCCGCGTTTCAAACCGAGGCGCGCGCGGCGCTTGATGGCGCGGGTTATCCCGCAGCGGCCGATCCCGCACGCATCGACAAGCCGCTCGTGATCGCCATCCTGGCGCTGCTCGTGATCTATGTGACGATGGTGTATGGCCCGATCGCGGCCATGCTCGTCGAGCTGTTTCCCAGCCGTATCCGCTACACGTCGATGTCGTTGCCCTATCATATCGGCAATGGCTGGTTCGGCGGCTTCCTGCCGACCACCGCGTTCGCCATCGTCGCCGCCACCGGCAACATCTATAGCGGGCTCTGGTATCCGATCATCATCGCCGCCGCCACGCTCGTCATCGGCGTGCTGGCGCTGCCGGAAACTTACAAGCGCAACATCGATATCTAGGAGGTCAACGCGGCGCCGGCTCGATGCTTCAAGCCGCGTGCGCTTCCAGCTTCGCCTCGTCCAATTCGACGCCGATGCCTGGCCTCTCCTCCAGCAACAGATCGCCGCCCTCCCACCGGATCGGCTCCTTCACGATCTGATCGAAGAACCCGCCTGACTTGAAAATGCTTTCTTGAATGAGAAAATTCGGGATTGCCGCGTCGAGCTGCATCGCCGCGGCCGTGATCACGGGCCCACCCCAAACGTGCGGCGCCATGAGGACGTAACTCGCCTCCGCCATCGACGCGATCGCTTTCGCTGCGGTGAATCCGCCGCAACTCCCCAGGTCTGGTTGCGCGTACGCGCATGCCCCGGCCGCGAAGAGCCTATGAAAATCGTGCACGTGCGCCAAGCGCTCTCCGGTCGCGATCGGAATGGACGTGCTCGCGGCCACGCGCGCCATTTCGTCCATATTTTCGGGGGGGCATGGTTCTTCGAGCCAAAGCGGATCGTACTTTTCCAACCGTCGCGCGAGCCGGCGCGATACCGATGGCGTGATCTGGCCATGCGTCCCGATCAGGATGTCGGCGCGATTTCCAATGGCGTTGCGGATCGCCTCGATCGTGCGCTCCGCTTGATCGTATTCCGCCATTGAGAGTTCGTACGGCTGCGCCGGACCCAATCCCGGCGGTGTGTAGCGGATTGGGTCGAGTTTCACGCCGGTAAAACCTTCGTCCACCATGCGCAAGGCCAATTCGCCCATGCGTTTGGACGCGCTCGACCAGTCAGCCGCCGCCGAAGCGAGGTCCTTGCCGGAAGGATCGTAGAGATAAGTGTAGGAACGAATGCGGTCGCGAAACCGCCCGCCCAGCAGATCGCAAACCGGAACCCCCAGCGTCTTGGCGCAAATATCCCACATGGCGATATCGAACGCGCTGATGATGCCCGCCATGAAATAGTCTGAGTGGTGCGAACACAGACCCGCATACATGAGCTTACTGAGCTTTTCTCTGTTCATCGGATCACGCGCCTCGAGATAGCGGGCGAACACGTCTTGGACGAGTTGCGCAAAGCTCTTCTCAAGCCCGTACATGCTGAACAGGATGGCGGTTTCGCCCCAACCCACGGCGCCGGTATCAGTCTCCAGCCGAACGAAATACCAGAAATAGCCGCCCCAATGCGGCGGCGGCGTACGCACGATATAGGACGTGGCTTTGACCAACCGCATGAGCGACCTCCTCGACAAGGCTATTTGTGACGCTGGCGATGCAATTCGCAACGCCTGACGCCCTCGCCCTGCTCAATAGATGACTTTGGCGATCAGCATCCCATCTTCTTCGACGAGTTCGAGCCGCGACATGCACGGCATGCAATAGACGCGATCTCCAGCGCGCAGCTCTTTCGTCGATCGGATGACCACCTTGCAAACCGGACAGAGCGCTTCATTGGGCCCAAGCTTGTCGCCAGGTCCACGCCAGCGCCGGTAAAAACGGCGAAAGCGCTTCGGCACCTCGTTGAAGCCGGTTTCTTCCAGTTCGAAAGTTTGCCTCGGACGACGCCCCGCCTTGGGTAATTCGAGCGGATCGGTCATGAGCGAAAGCCCAGGCGCGCGACGGCGGCCAGATAATCGCCCGCGAGATCGGGACGCTCCTCACGCTCTATACCCAGCTCTCCCATGGTCTCGGCAAAGGTATCGAGCACGAGCGAATCCAGCTGTCGCTTGATCTTGTATAGACGATCATGGGTGTGGGGCGCCGTAAGCAGGCGCCTGCCCAGATCGTTTTCACCAAAGCCCATATGGCGGCGCTCGTCCGAGACGATACCGCGCAACATCTCCGCCGTGACCGGATCGGCCGTCCCGGCGTGATGGCGAAAGACGGTGAACTCCAGGCACTCCAGGATCACATTCTGCGCAAACACAGATGCTTCCCAATCGCGCGCATCGACAAACTCGAGCAGACGATCCTTGAATTTGAGCAAGCTTCGATTGGCGCGCCGCGCGATTTCGGCGTCCGGGTCGGCGACGCCGAGTTGCTTCATGCGATGGAGCAGAACCTCCAGGTGGCGGCCCTCGTCGACGACTTGCGTCGCAAGAAATATCTTCGCGCCGCGATCGGGTGCAAACCCGATCATGCCGCTTGAGGCGTCGAGTGCGGCGGTTTCACCTACGCAATAATTGCAGAGCGTCGTTATGAGTCCGTCGCGCTGGCGCTCAGTGAGATCGACTTCTTCAAGCCCAGGGCTCACGCCGTATGGCCGGCCGTGGAGGTAGCCCTCCACGGCCTCGAACCAGAACTCGAACGAATGCACAGTGGCGCGAAACTCGGCTTCGCCCAATTCGTGCGGGTTATCGGCTTCAGTCACGGGAGGCGCCTTAGACCGGTGACTGATATTCAAGGCCGATGCGGCCAAGCCGCGTCTTGAATTCCTTCAGCACCGTCGCCGAAAGCGCCCCTTCCATTTCTTCATTGGAAGCCTCGGCCATATTGAGCCCCTGATAGGTAGGCGCGGGCTTGCCTTTCTGAGGCGCACTTGGGCGCGCTTCAGCGGGACCGCCATTCCTCGCGAACGCTTCGTGGAAGGTCGCCAGCATGTGCTTGGTCATATCGCGCTGCATGCGCTGCACTTCCGGTTTCTTCTCCGGATAGCGGCGGATGAGATCGCCAATGCGATTTTCGCCGAAGCCAACATGGCGCCGCTCGTCGGCGATTGTGCCCGACAATGTGCGCGCGAATTTCGGATTTGCCGCCTCGGCCCCCGCATGCAGCATTTCGAACACCGAAAACGCCATGCCTTCGAGTACGATATTCTGGCCAACGACGCCGGCGACGAAATCCTTCTTGTCGATCTTTTCCAACAGAACCTCGGCGAACTTGCCGAGATGGGGGTTGATGTAGGTTGCGATCGTCGATTCCAGATCGTTCGGCTTGACGCCAAGATCGAAGAGCCGCTGCGTGAAGATCTCGACATGGCGGCCTTCGTCGAGCGTTTGCGTCGCCAGGAAGGTCTTGCTTGCCTGGTCGGGTGCGGCGTTAACGAGCCCAGATGAGGCCGCGAGCGCGCAGCGCTCGCCGGCGATCAATTGCACCGTCGTGCGGATCTGTTGCTCGCGATAATCATCGTTCTGGAGCAGCTCCTCCGGCTCGCGCTCATCGGCGCCATGACCATAGATTGTGTCCTCAAGATAGCCTTGCGGACAAGATTCAAGCCATTTCTGGATCGAATAATTGGAAAGAAAATCCACCATCGCAGCACCTCCCTGCGCAACGTGTTGTGAATTTCAACAGCGTCGCGGCTCGCGGCGCTCGGCCCAGCCGGCGTCGCGTAAATGGTGGAGGCGACGTGAAGATTAGCTCTCCTCGCGCGGTTGGAGTTTGATCCCCATCAAGGGATAAGTTGCGCTCTGTCGCCGCAGGCCCAACGGATCTTTCTCGCAAGGCGCAAACAGCACATCGTTCTCAATCGCGACGCGACGGCATTCGCCGCCCTGTTGCGGCTATCGACCGCGCTTTGATTTGATGATGGTCAAACGCGCCCGCGCAGGATCATGATTGATTTTGCGTCTAGCGCACCCCAGCGCTTTGAGAAGGCCTGCCGCCCGCACCGTGGAGGCGCGGAACGCTCGGTCGGGCAGCCGCTCCGCGCCAAAGCGGAGCGGCTGTTTCATGTGCGCTATCCGTGCGGCTTGCAGGTGCGGATGCCGAAGAGCGCGTAGGCGGGGCAAAAGCCAACGATCCCGGTCAGCAGCGGCACAAGCCCGAACCACGCCCATGGCGTCTGCGGGCCGACGAACGCCAGCGAGATGATCGCCAGCCCCACGATGACACGTAGCACCCGATCGAGCGCGCCTTCATTCGTTTGCATAATATCCTCCTGCTTATTCGGCCGCTTTAAGCTCAGCGGCGCCGTGAGAATTGAGCGCGTCCGGCGCCTGCGTATCGCGCTCGTCGTCGCGCATGACGATGTAGATCGCCGGGATCACGAGCACCGTCAGCAGGGTCGATGACGCCAGACCGAACAGGAGCGAGATCGCAAGCCCCTGGAAGATTGGATCGGTCAGAATGACCGCCGCGCCAATCATCGCCGCGAGCGCCGTCAGCAGGATCGGCTTGAACCGTATCGCGCCGGCCTCCAGCAGGATCTCGCGCAGCGACTTGCCGTCCGTGTCGGCGTGGCGAATGAAATCCACGAGCAGGATCGAGTTGCGCACGATAATGCCCGCCAGCGCGATGAAGCCGATCATCGATGTCGCGGTGAACGGCGCGTTGAACAGCACGTGACCAATCACGATGCCAATCAGCGTCAACGGGATGGGCGTCAGGATCACCAGCGGCAGTTTGAAGCTCTTAAACTGCGCCACCACCAGAATGTAGATGCCGAAGATCGCCACAGCGAACGCCGCGCCCATGTCGCGGAACGTGACATAGGTGATTTCCCACTCGCCGTCCCAAAGCAGCGTAGGCGCGGATTCATCTTCCGGCTGACCATAGAGGCTCACCATGGGACGCGGCAGATCACCCCAATCGTGCGCTTTGACGGCGTCGCCCACGGCGATCATGCCGTAGATCGGCGCTTCATAGGCGCCCGCCAGCTCCGCCGTCACCATCTCCGCGTAACGCCCATCGCGGCGGAAGATTGGATACGATCCCTGCTCCGTCCGCGCCGCGACCACTTCGCCCAATTGAACAAGCCGCGAATTGTTCGCCGCCATCGCCACCGGCATGGATGCAAGATTTTCCGACCAGCTTCGCGCCGATTGCGGCAAGCGCACCGCGATCTCGATCGGATTGCGGCCTTCGCCACGATGCGAATAGCCCACCACCTGACCACCAAGCGTCGCGGCGACGGAATCCAGCACCTGTTGTTCGGATACGCCAAAATGTTCGAGTTGCGATCGATCAGGCGTAAGGCGCAGGCGCGGCCGCTGTTCACCGAAACTGTCGTCGACATCGACGATGTACGGCACGCTGTTAAAAATGCCGCGCACCTCACTGGCGACGGCGCGGCGCGTCTCGGCGTCGGGGCCGTAGATTTCCGCGAGCAGCGTTGAGATCACGGGCGGGCCAGGCGGCACCTCAACGACGCGAACCACCGTCCCTTCCGGCGTCGCCAGCGCACGGAGGCGCTCGCGCATGTCGAGCGCGATCGCATGGCTTGCGCGGTCGCGGTCATGGCGCGGCGCCAACGTAACTTGGAGATCGCCCAGTTCCGGCCGATTGCGCAGATAATAGTGCCGCACAAGCCCGTTGAAATTGAACGGCGCAGCCGCGCCCGCATAGGCGTCGACCGATTGCACCTCGGGAATGCGCTCCACCACCCGCGCCGCCTCGATCAGCACGCGCTCGGTTTCCTCAAGCGAGGCGCCTTCCGGAAGATCGACGACAACCTGCACTTCCGACTTGTTGTCGAAGGGCAAAAGCTTCACGCGCACAATGCCGAAGCCGAAGAGAGAGCAAGCTATAAGCGTCGCCACGCCGACGCCGATGAGAAACGTGCGCGAGGATTTCCGCGACCGTATGATCGGCGAGGCGACGCGCCGATAGAGGCGGCCGAGAACACCCTCGTCGTGGCCGTGCCCGCCATGCGACGCCGCGAGCGTCTTGCGCGCGAACCGCACCATCAGCCATGGCGCGAGCACCATGGCGACAAAGAACGAAAACACCATCGCCGCCGACGCGTTCGCCGGGATCGGCGCCATGTAAGGCCCCATAAGGCCGGACACGAACATCATCGGCAAAAGTGCCGCGATCACGGTCAGCGTGGCGATGATGGTGGGATTGCCGACCTCGGCGACGGCCTCGATAGCCGCCTCGTAGCGGCCGCGCCCGTCGCGCATGGCCCAGTGACGGGCGATGTTCTCGATCACCACGATCGCGTCATCGACAAGTATGCCGATGGAGAAGATCAGCGCGAACAAACTGACACGATTGATCGTGTAGCCCATCAGATTGGACGCAAAAAGAGTCAGCAGGATCGTCGTCGGGATGACAAACGCCGTCACCAGCGCCTCGCGCCATCCGATCGTAAAGCCGATCAATATGACAATGGAAATCGTCGCGAGGCCCAAATGGTAGAGAAGCTCGTTCGCCTTCTCATTGGCCGTCTCGCCGTAATTACGCGTCATCACCGCGCTCACGCCCTCGGGGATCAAGCGCCCTTCGAGTTGATGCAGCCGGCGCTCAATCGCCTGAGAGACGACCACGGCGTTCGCCCCGTCGCGCTTGGCGATGGCGAGGCTCACCGCCGGCGCCATGCGGCTTTCGCCCGCCGCTCCTTCACGCGTAAAGCGCCACACTCGCGCTTGATCTTCTCGGGGCGCCAGCGTCACATCGGCGACATCGCGCAGATAGACGCTGCGGCCATCGGCGGCGCTGACTGTCAGCAAGCCAATATCGGTGGGCTCGTCGAGCGTGCGTCCGATGATAGTGGAAGCAGTTTCGCTGCGCCCGCGCAGATCACCGCCCGGAAACGAGCGGTTGGCGTTACGGACCGCCTCGATCACCGAACCCAGCGGCACGCCGTACAACGCCAACCTGCCGGGATCCGGCGCCACACGAATTTCCTGCGGGCGCCCGCCGACGATGAAAGTCAGGCCCACATCGTCAATCTTCATCAATTCGTTCTGAAGCTCATCGGCGAGCAGATAGAGCGCTTGGTCGTTCCAGCGATCCGCGACACGCGCGTCGGGCGAGAGCGTGATGACGGCGATGGGCACGTCGCTGATGCCGCGCGCGACAATCTGCGGCTCGGGAACGCCAACTGGAATGCGGCTAATATTGGCCCGCACCTCGGATTGAATGCGCGTGATGGCGGCGTCCGGATGAGTGCCGACCTCGAAGCGCGCCGTCACAAGCACGCCATCGTCATTGGTCTGGCTATAGACGTGCTCGACGCCGTCTATGCCCTTGACGATAATCTCAAGCGGCTTGGTGATCAGTTCGACGGCGTCGGGCGCGCGCAGGCCGTCCGCCCGCACCATGATGTCCACCAGCGGCACGCTGATCTGGGGCTCTTCCTCACGCGGAATGCTGAACAGCGCGAGCAGGCCCAATGCGAGCGCGGTTAACAGGAAGAGCGGCGTCAGCGGCGAACGGATCGTCGCCTTGGTGATCGCGCCGGAGACGCCGAGATTCATGCGCCGCCCTCCGCCGGCGCGATCTGATCGCCGGCCCGAAGGCCCGACAAAATCTCAACGCCGTCATCCATGTTCTCGATCGGCGTGCGCGCGCCGCGCTGCACAGGCGCCTCGATCGCGGCGCCGTCGCGCCAGAGTCGCACATAATCAACTCCATAGCGGGTGACGATATAGCGGCTGGGTATGACGAACGCCCGCCGCTCGCCGGCCGGCGCAAGCACGCGCACGCGCGCGCCGATGAACTCGCCATCGAGGCTGGCCGCATCGAGATCGGCTGTCACCATGCCATTGTCGATGGCGGGATAGACTTGGCGCACGCGCGCTGTGCGCACCGGCGCGGCGTCGTCACCCAAAATGCGGATGTCTTGACCTTCGCGCAGCAAGCTCGCTTCGCCTTCCGGCAGTTCAATGCGCAGCACGCGCGCGCCGGTCGAGATTGCAACGACGATATCGCCCGGCATGACGACAGCGCCTTGCGGGATCGGCAGTCGCGTCACGCGCCCATCCGCCGGCGCATAAACGCGGCCCTGCCCCGCCAGGGCGCCGGCCGCGCCGGCTTGTGCGCGGGCGGCGCGCAATTGCGCTTCCGCCGCGCTCGCCTGCGCCTGCACCGCGTCCATGCGCGCTTGCGCATAGACGCCGCGTTCAAAAAGGTATTGCGCGCGCCGGAGATCGCCGCGCGCCTGCTCGGCGGCCGCCTCGGCCGCGCCAACGCCCGCGCTGCCCGCTTGCGCCTCCAGCGAGAGCCTCTGATCGACGATGACCGCCAGCAATTGGCCGCGTCGCACTGGGGCGCCTTCGCGCACATGCACCTGCTGCAGCGTGCCACCGATCCGCGCGCGCGCATCGCCGATGTCGCGATTGGTCAAAACCGCGGCCACCGTCTTGTAGTCGGGCGCGGTCACCTCCTGGACGGTCAACAAACCCTGAGGAGGCGCTGGCGCGGCGGCGGGCGGCGCGTGTTCGCCGCGCCCACAGCTCGCGAGCACGACAGCCGCCGCCAACGCACCCGTCACACCAAGATGGCGCCACCCTCGCATTTTACGCTCCCTATCGCCGATCGCGGACCGCGCCGCTCGCCGGATCGATCGTCACGGTCGGCAGGCCCGCCGCTTTCCACGCGCCGATCCCGCCCCGCATATGCGCGCGCACCGGAACGCCGGCTTGCACGCATGCCGCGAAGGCGGCGGCCGAGCGCTTGCCCGATCCGCAATGTAAAACGATCGGTTGCTTTGCATCCTTCGGCAGAAGCGCGGCATCAAATGTCGACAACGGATAAAGCAGCGCGCCATGGATTCGCTCGGCGGCGAATTCCATCGGTTCGCGCACATCGACCAGTACGATTTCGCGCCGGGCCAGCGCTTCGGCGATCTGATCAGGCGACATGGTCGGGGGATTGTTAAACACGGATCGCCTCCTCAAACCCTGCGCGCGCGGCCCTTGCCCCGGTGATGCGGCAGGTCTGTTCTTTCATACTTGCGTATATACGGTTTTACTTATATATAGTCAAGCGGACGCCGCGCGCGCCCTCAAGTGGCGCCCCGGCCGCACCGGAGGAATCAGCAATGGCCGAGATCGTCATACTGGGCGCGGGGCTTGGCGGGGTCATCGCCGCCTATGAGATAAAGAACAAGGTTCGCGCCGAGGACAGGGTCACGCTCGTTTCGAGGGGCGACGCTTACCATTTCGTCCCCTCCAATCCTTGGGTCGCCGTCAGTTGGCGTGACCGAAAATCGATCGAGGTGAAGCTTCCGGCCGTGATGAAAAAGCGCGGCATCGCGTTCGTGGACAGCCCCGCCAAACAGGTCCTGCCGGCGCAGAACCGCCTCGCACTCGATGACGGGCGCTCGATTCCTTACGATTATCTCGTCATCGCAACTGGCCCCGACCTCGCCTTCGATGAAATTCCCGGCCTTGGTCCAGCCGCCAACACGCAATCGATATGTCATGTCGATCATGCGGAGAAAGCAGCACTCGCTTTCGACGCATTCTGCAAGAACCCCGGCCCCATCGTTGTCGGCGCGGTCCAAGGCGCGAGCTGTTTCGGTCCCGCCTATGAATTCGCGATGATCCTCGATACCGAGCTGCGCGCGCGACGCATTCGCGACCGCGTGCCGATGACCTTCGTCACCTCCGAACCCTATATCGGCCATCTCGGGCTTGACGGGGTCGGAGACACCAAGGGCCTGCTCGAAAGTGAAATGCGCAACCGGCACATCAAATGGATCACCAATGCGCGCGTCGCCTCCGTCGATCCCGGCCTGATGCATGTCGAGGAGATCAATGAAGACGGCTCGGTGAAAGCCGTGCACGATCTGCCATTCGGTTTCTCCATGATGTTGCCCGCCTTTCGCGGCGTCGCGGCGCTGAAGGGCGCGGAGGGGCTGACCAATCCGCGCGGCTTCGTGCTGATCGACAAGAACCAGCGCAACCCGACCTATCGCAACATTTTCAGCATCGGCGTCACCGTCGCCATCCCGCCGATGGGCAAGACGGCCGTGCCCGTGGGGGTGCCGAAGACAGGCTTCATGATCGAATCCATGGTCACCGCGACGGCCGAGAACATCGGAGCCTTGCTGCGCGGCAAAGCCGCTGACGCCGAGGCGACATGGAACGCAATCTGTCTCGCAGATTTCGGCGACGGCGGCGTCGCTTTCGTCGCTCAACCGCAAATACCGCCACGCAATGTCAATTGGTCGGCCGAGGGCAAATGGGTCCACCTCGCCAAGGAAGCGTTCGAGAAATATTTCCTCGGAAAGGTGCGCAAGGGCCGGAGCGAGCCCTTTTACGAAGGCCTCGTCATGGATGTCCTCGGCATCAAGAAAGTGAAGGACTGACGCTATGCGCGCGCTCACACAGGTCGCCTGTCCGGCTTGCGCCACAGGCAATCGCATCGCGCCAGGACACGCCCCCGCGAGCGGCAAATGCGGCAAGTGCGGCGAAGCTCTCTTCCCGGGCGCGCCGATCGATGTCGATGATTCAGCCTTTGCCAGCCACCTTCAGCATACGAGAGGCCTGATCGTTCTCGATGTGTGGGCGCCCTGGTGTGGCCCGTGCCGCATGATGGCGCCGCATTTCGCGGACGCCGCCCGTCAGCTGAACGGCAAGGCGGTGTTTCTCAAGATGAACGCCGACAAATGTGAGACGCCGGCGCGCCTCGGCGTGCGCGGCATTCCCGCGATCTTCCTGTTCGACAATGGCAAAGCCGTCGCCAATCAAGCTGGTTTGATGACGACGGATGCGCTGACCCAATGGATCAATAACGCAAGGAGCATGGCATGACACTCGACCGCGCGGTTCTCGCTTTCGCCGGCACAATTGTTCTCATCAGCCTCGCACTCGCGCACTACGCGCACCCCGCCTGGATCTGGCTCACCGTCTTCGCAGGCGCCAACATGCTGCAAGCCGCCTTTACCGGCTTTTGCCCAGCCGCGCTGATCTTCAAGGCGCTGGGCGTCAAACAAGGCTGCGCGTTTAAATGAAATGCATCACGATCGCGGCGGCCGGCACAATCGCGGCCTTGCTCGCCTCGGCGCCGGCCGATGCTCAAACGCTTGATGACGCTATCGCCGCGGCGCTCGATACAAGCCCCGTCCTCTCCGCCGCGGACGCGCGTGTGGACGGCGCCGACGCCCGCCTGACCCAAGCGCGGTCGGCGCGTTTTCCGCAGATCACCGCGCGCGGACAATACGCCGAAGCCGAAACCGATTTCGGCGGCGGCCGACATGATATCAATCCGCGTTCCGGAATCGTGGCCGCCGAACAATTGCTGTTCGCGGGCGGGCGCGTTTGGGCGGCGGAGCGCCAAGCCCGCGCCGGTCGTGAGGCCAGCGAAGCCGAACGCGACAGCGTACGCGCCGCGTTGATCGCCGATGTCGCGGACGCCTATCTGGGCCTTGCCGTCAGTCGCCGGGCGCTGACCTTGCGCACCTCCAACCTTGCCGCGCTCACGACCTTGGCCGAGCACGCGCAATCGCGATTCGACGCCGGCGACATCGCCCGAAGCGATCTGGCGCAAGCACAAGCCCGGCGCGCCGGCGCGCAAGCCGCGCTTGCACAGGCGCGCGCCGACGAGGCTGGCGCGGTCGCACGCTTTCGCCGCGTGATCGGCATCGAACCTAGCGCTCTTGTTGCCGCCGACACGCCCCCGACAACGCCTGCGACACGCGAGGAGGCGCTGGCCGCCGCGCAACACGCCAACGCGCAACTCATTGCGTTGCGCCAAGCCGAAACCGCGGCGGCCGCCGGGATTTGGCGCGCCGCATCACAACACGCGCCGACTGTTTCGCTCAGCGTCGAAGCCAGTTCGGTGCGCGATGAATTTCTGCCTGGCTATCGCGCCGACGGCACGGCCCTAGTCGCGCGCGCCTCGGTTCCGTTGTTTACGGGCGGCCGCGTCAGCGGCGAGGTACGCGAAGCGCGCGCGGCCCTGGTCGAAGCGCGCGCCACGCGCTTGGCGGCCGAGCGCGGCGTGATCGAAGATGTGACACGCGGTTTCGAATATCACCAGGCCGCACGCGAAGCAGAGGCGGCCGCGCGTCTGCAGGTCGACGCCTCACGCACCGCGTTACAGAGCATCCGCGACGAAGCCTCGGTTGGACAACGGCCAACCATTGATGTGCTCGACGCCGAGCGCGACCTGCTGCAGGCCGAGTTGGACCTCGATCGCGCACATGCAATGTCCATCGTGTCGGCTTACAGACTCAACGCCTTGATTGGCCGCGAGCCCCACGCCTAGCACCCGCTATAAAGCTCGCACAAAACGCCAATGAGCCGCTCCGCGATCGGATCAGCGAGACGATAATAGATCGTTTGCGCATCCCGGCGCGTTGCGACGAGCCCGTCCGCGCGCAATTTGGCGAGATGTTGGGATAGCGCCGACTGGCTCAGATTCACATACTCGCCAAGCTCAGTGACCGACATCTCCTCACCGCTGAGACGGCAAAGCACGGTCAATCGCTGCTCGTTGGCGAGAAGCTTCAACAGACGCGCCGCCTCGACCGCCCGCGGCTCAAGATGCTCGACCGGTTGCGGCGTCGCCCGGCCGCGCGGCTTCGCCGCCGGGGACTTAGCTTTGGGTTTTGGACCAGAACGCACGGCAGCCGAACGCATACATACCTCTTTCAGACGCTAATTTAGCGATCTCGAATGAATGTTCAATGAACTCCAGCCCGATGCAAGGCCCCAGATCATCGCCGCGCCGGCGAGTCCCATCTCGATCCACCTTGCCCGCCAGCCTCGCTGCGTCACACTGGCGCCGCACACCGAGGTTTGTCCCCATGCGCTGGCTTTCACTCTTTTTCGCGCCGGAACTGCGCGCCTGGCGCGGACAGATGACGCTTTGGAAGGTTTATTGGGGGTATGGCGTTCTCACCAGCGGCGCGCTCGCCTTGTTGTTGCTCGAGGCGCTGCGCCAACAAAAGCTCTGGATCGAGCAGGCGCTGCTTGTCGCGTTCGCCCTCTACACGGCATGGATTCTCATTGCGGTCTGGCGTTGCGCCGAGCACGCCAGACCGCAATGGCGCCTCTTTGCGCGTCTTTCGACCGTCGTATGGGCCGGCAACGCGCTCATGGTGCTGGGCTTTCTGGAACTCGACCTGCTGGCGCGTCTTCTTGGACATTAAGTCCCGCCAGTGCGCGCGCCTCGCGACATGGAAACTACGAGCCCCGCCGCGGTGAGCGCCCATGCGCCTAGCGCGACCCATACCATCGCGCCTGAAATGAGCCGCAGCGGCGCGAAGTCCGCCGCCAAGGAAAGACGCAGGCTCGCTAAAGCATACATGCCGAGCGGAAACACCAGACTCCAGAGCATCGGCGTATAGCCGATGGGCGCACGGCGCACGCCATGCTTCCAGAAGCCGAAAAGAACGAGCAAGGGAATCCACCAGGTCGCCCACGCCCACATAATGAGCGTCACCCCGTCTATGAATGGACGCATGGATTCAAGAAAGGCGATCCCGGTGTCGGTCAGGATGAGCACTGATCCGGCGTTGGTGCTGATGGCCGCCGCGCCCATCACCACCCAAATGAGCGGGCTCACATCCTCCGGCTCGATGTCGAAGAAGAAGATGCGGTAGGCGAACAAGGTGACGAATATGCCGTAGAGAGCAAGACCAATGCCCCAGAGCATGTGAACGAGCACAAGCGCGCTCTGCTGGTGAGCGCCAAGATTTGGCGCGATGGCAGCGCCCAGAATGACGAGTGACTGGGTTCCGACGATCGCGATGAGCCAGCCGCCGTGAACGACGTTCGCCCCATGCGCCGTATTGAGGAAGGTGAGAACGCCGAACGAAAAATATATCAGCCCAACCCAGAGAATGAGCGCAAACACCCACATCGCCGTCGCCGCTTCGCTCCAGCCACGCAGATTCATGCCCACACCCAAAACGTCGGTGGCGGCGACAGTGGTAAAGAAAGCAAAGACGAGCTTTGGGCTGGTGATGTCCGCCCAGAACGCCTGGCGCGCGATCAGAATGCGCACCCCGGTCAAGAACCACAGAAGCGGATAGACGACGATATTAAGCGCGAACAGAAGCGCCGAGAGCCGAGGCTGATGCTCAAGAAACAGAGCATTTGAAATAATGCCCGTCGCCATGACGAAAGCGAAATAGCCCGGATAGAGGTTCGCAATGGCCGCGTAGGCTTTATCGCGCAGGGTCTGCGATTGCC
This sequence comes from Caulobacterales bacterium, assembly GCA_017303355.1. Classification (GTDB taxonomy): domain Bacteria; phylum Pseudomonadota; class Alphaproteobacteria; order Caulobacterales; family Aquidulcibacteraceae; genus Vitreimonas. The sequence goes on from JAFLCU010000005.1 coordinate 136,077, forward strand.
GTGGCGCGGGCATCACCCCGTCCTCCGTGGATGAGCCTGTCAGAGGACGACCTGCCCTGCCGCTATTGAGCAGAAGCCCGATCGCCGCCCGCGATCAATGATGCAGGTCAAGCTTGGGCTTGATAACAGGCAAGCGCCCATTGGACGCCGTAGCTCGCAAGGCTAGGGCCCAAGCGGTTCGAAACGCGCCTGAAAGAAACGCAAATATTCCGGCTCATAAGTGAGACGAAGGCCGGCAATCGTGCTCGCGCGCTGATGCACGCCGATCACAGCTTCGGCGACGACATCCATATGCGCCTGCGTGTAAACCCGTCGCGGAATGGTGAGCCGCACGAGTTCCAGGTTGGGTTGCCTGTTGGCGCCGGTCTCCGGATCGCGCCCGGCCGATACATTTCCCCTCTCCATGGCGCGCACGCCAGCCTCAACGTAAATCGCGGCGGCGAGCGCCTGCGCTGGGTAAGCATCACGCTCGATGTGCGGCAAGAACGCGGCAGCATCAATGAACACGCCATGGGAGCCGATCGGCTTCACAATCGGCACGCCCGCGGCCTCAAGTTGCTCACCGAGATAGCGAACCTGCCCTATGCGCGCCGCTTGATGTGATTCCATGACGGCTTCGCGCAAACCCTGCGCCATGGCCTCCATGTCGCGTCCAGCCAGGCCGCCATAGGTGTGAAGCCCCTCATATACGACGGCCAGATTTTGCGCGCGCTTGAAGAGGCCCTCGTCATTCAAGGCAAGGAAGCCGCCGATATTCACCAGCAGATCCTTCTTCGCCGAGACCGTTGCGCCATCTGTTAGATCGCACATCTCCCGCAGAATGGCCTTGACCGACTTGTTCGCGTAGCCAGGTTCTCGTTCCTTGATGAAATACGCGTTCTCGATCGCGCGCGTGGCGTCAAGCATGATGGGAATGTTGCGCGCACGGCAATAAGCGCTGAGTTCCTTCAGATTGGCCATGGAGAATGGCTGCCCGCCGGCCATGTTGACGTTGGCTTCGAGGCTCACATAAGGCACGCGCGCGGCGCCGACCTCCCGAACCAGCCGGTCAAGTTTTGCAATGTCGACGTTGCCCTTGAATGGATGCTCGCTTGCCGGTTCGTGCGCCTCGTCCACAATGACATCCACGAACGCGCCGCCAGCCAGCTCCTGATGAAGGCGCGTCGTCGTGAAATACATATTGCCCGGGACGAAATCTCCCTGCTTGATCATGAGCTGAGAGAGGATGTTCTCGGCGCCGCGCCCCTGATGCGTCGGCACAAGGTAGCGATACCCGTAGTGCTCCTGGATCGCCGCTTCGAGATGATAATAATTCTCGCTGCCGGCGTAGGCTTCGTCACCGAGCATGAGACCAGCCCACTGGCGGTCGCTCATCGCCGCGGTGCCGGAGTCGGTCAAAAGGTCGATGTAAACGTCACGGCTGCGGATTAAGAAGGTGTTGTAGCCGGCCTCGGCGATGATCGCTTCGCGCTCCTGGCGCGTCGTCATGCGCAACAATTCGACCGACTTTATCTTGAAAGGCTCGGCCCAGCTCTGTTTGGTCATGTCGCTCGCACTCTCCGCTCGCCTCACCTGGCGAGTTGTGACGCCTAGCTCCAGGCGCGTCGGCGTCGAATGACGATTATCAAGCCAGCGACGCGCGACCTTGCCGCATATAACGATTGTCAACACACGAAAAACGCGCCGCGCGTTTGCGGCGCTTGATATCCAGCAAGGGCGACCGCGCGCGCTTGTGATAGCCGACAGGGAAATGACGATTGATTGTTCGCACACTGGCTGGCGTGGCCATCGGCGCGCGCCCAGCCAGCTACTGCTGCTTCCGCTGCAGCCGCTTATGCGCCACATTGTCCGCCGTGTGGCGGCAAGCCATCCGGACATGTTCGCACGACTTGGCGCGCATCGGACCAGCCGGTACGTGATCAAACCCACCGACTTGCCGTTGTCGCTCTATCTGCAGCCCAATCCCGCAAATCCGGTATTACGGCTTCTCTCCACGAGCGTGCGTCCCGCCCACGATGCACACATAGCCGCGCCTTTCGCGGTGCTCATGCGGATGATCGAGGCTGACGCCGACGGAGACGCGCTCTTCTTTTCTCGAGACCTTGAGATTTCGGGCGACACGGAAGCGATCGTCAGCCTCAGAAACGCAATCGACAGCCTCGATCGGCCGCTGACCGATATCGTCGCCGATGTCTTGGGTCCAGCCGGACGCGTTGGCTTGGTCTTGGTGCGCACTTACGCGCATGGACGATCCGCATGAGCATCACACCGGAACTCGTCTGCCCAGCGGGCACGCCGGCGGCCTTGCGCGACGCGGTCGATGCCGGCGCCGATAGCGTTTATTGCGGACTGCAAAACGCCACCAACGCGCGCAATTTTCCGGGTCTGAATTTCTCGCTCGAGGATTTGCGCGAAAGCGTCGCCTATGCGCATGCGCGCCGCGCCAAGGTTCTGCTCGCCGTCAATTCCTTCGCGACAGCCGGAAAGACAAGTCTTTGGCGCGACGCCATCGACGCGGGCGTGGATCTTGGCGTTGACGCCATCATCGTCGCCGATATCGGCGTTGCCGCTTACGCGGCGCGCGCCCATCCCCAACAAAGGCTGCACTTGTCGGTGCAGGCGTCGGCGTCGAGCCCTGAAGCCATCGGCTATTATTGCCGCGAGTTCGGCATCCGGCGCGTTGTCTTGCCCCGCATCCTGACGATCCCAGAGATTGAGCAAATAGCGTCCGAGATTCCGTGTGAAATCGAGACGTTCATCTTCGGCAATCATGGCCTCATGCTTGAGGGCCGCTGCAGCCTCACCAATTACATAACAGGCCAGTCCACAAACATGGACGGGGTTTGCTCTCCCGCATCGCAGGTGCGCTTCGAACCGGGCCCGAACGGAACGATGAGCAGCCGGCTGGGCGAACTCGTCATCGATTGCTTCACGCAGAGTGATAACGCCGGCTATCCCACGATCTGCAAAGGACGATATCTCACGCCCTGCCGAGAAGGTCCCTACTATGCCTTTGAGGAGCCGGTGAGCCTCAACCTCGCCGCCATGTTGGGAGATCTGATCAAAGCTGGCGTACATGCGTTCAAGATCGAGGGGCGGCAACGCTCGCGCGCGTACGTCAAAGCCGTTGTCTCCTCATTCCGGCGCGCCATCGACGCCGCGCTCAGCGGCGGCGCTCCCGATGTCGATGGTTTGCTCGCGCTAACCGAGGGACAAAAGCAAACGGCTGGCGCATTCAAAACCAAGACATGGCGCTGAAGACAATGGAGACATCGCTTCAGCTCACGCTCGGGCCGCTGCTGTTTCACTGGCCCGCCGCGCACAAACGCGATTTCTACGCCCGCATCGCCGATGAAGCGCCCATCGATGTTGTCTATCTCGGCGAAGTCGTCTGCTCAAAACGCGCGCCTTTGTTTGACGCGCACTATCCCGCTGTCGTCGAACGACTCGTGCGCGGCGGCAAGCAGGTTGTGTTCTCCTCGCTCGCCGAAGTGGTGCTGCGCAGGGAGCGTCAGATGACCGCCAGCCTGAGCGAAATCTCCGAGTTCGACGTCGAAGCCAACGATGTCTCCGCGCTGACGTGCTTGAGCGGGCGCCCGCATCGGATCGGCCAGTACCTGAACGTCTATAATGAAGAGACCTTGCGCCATCTTGCCGAACGCGGCGCCCATCATTTCGCCTTGCCGGCCGAATTACCGCGCGAAGGCGTGGCCGCGCTGAGCGCCGCGGCTCAAGACCTGGACGTCGGCCTTGAGATCCAGGTCTTCGGCAAGGCGCCGCTGGCGCTTTCGGCGCGCTGCTACCACGCGCGCGCGCACGGACGCACAAAGGACAATTGCCAATTCGTTTGCGAGGAGGACGCGGACGGCATGCCGCTGCGGACACTCGACGGCAAATCCTGGCTGAGCGTCAACGGCGTCCAAACCCTATCCCACACCCACCTTTGCCTGCTCGGCGAGATCGAAGAGCTGAGGAACGTCGGCGTCACCCATCTACGGCTATCGCCGCACTCGCTGGACATGCTGGCCGTCGCACAGACGTTTCGCGACGTGATGGACGGGGGCCTGGAGCCAGGGGCCGGGCAAGAGCGCCTCATGGCGATGGACGGCGTCACGGCATTGGCCAACGGCTTTTGGCATGGCGCCGCTGGCCATCGTTTCGTCGCGCTCTAAGAAATGCTCCAATTTACTCCCACTCTATTGTAAACAAGACATTTTTATCTTTTATATTCAATGGCTTATTTTCCTGCTAATTGGTAATACCATGAAAAATACCATGCTCAGAAAAGGCTTAACAATATTTTGAAAAATTGCCTACTGAGCGCTGCCGCACAGCTCCATAGGCCGCTTTCCTGGCTTTGCTTCCAGATGTATGCTCTTCTGCTCCTGCAGCTAATGGATCACCGCAAACAGGTTACTCGCCTGGGGATTCCCTTTCGACCCGAGCATCCGTATGAGACTCATGCTCGATTATTATTATTATAGAAGCCCCCATGAATAAATCGCTCATCATTTTCGGCATCGTCAACATAACCTCGGACAGTTTCTCCGATGGAGGCCGGTATCTGGCGCCAGACGCAGCCATTGCGCAGGCGCGTAAGCTGATGGCCGAGGGGGCAGATGTGATCGACCTCGGTCCGGCATCCAGCAATCCCGACGCCGCGCCTGTTTCGTCCGACACAGAAATCGCGCGTATCGCGCCGGTGCTGGACGCGCTCAAGGCAGATGGCATTCCCGTCTCGCTCGACAGTTATCAACCCGCGACGCAAGCCTATGCCTTGTCGCGTGGTGTGGCCTATCTCAATGATATTCGCGGTTTTCCAGACGCTGCGTTCTATCCGCAATTGGCGAAATCATCTGCCAAACTCGTCGTTATGCATTCGGTGCAAGACGGGCAGGCAGATCGGCGCGAGGCACCCGCTGGCGACATCATGGATCACATTGCGGCGTTCTTTGACGCGCGCATCGCGGCGCTGACGGGTGCCGGTATCAAACGCAACCGCCTTGTCCTTGATCCCGGCATGGGGTTTTTTCTGGGGGCTGCTCCCGAAACCTCGCTCTCGGTGCTGGCGCGGTTCGATGAATTGCGGCTGCGCTTCGATTTGCCGGTGCTTCTGTCTGTTTCGCGCAAATCCTTTCTGCGCGCGCTCACAGGCCGTGGTCCGGGGGATGTCGGGGCCGCGACACTCGCTGCAGAGCTTGCCGCCGCCGCAGGTGGAGCTGACTTCATCCGCACACACGAGCCGCGCCCCTTGCGCGACGGGCTGGCGGTATTGGCGGCGCTGAAAGAAACCGCAAGAATTCGTTAACTGCACATTCGGGATATTTCTCTATATTCGCGGTTCAGCAGGCATGTCCCCTTTGAGGGCGACCCGACGACAGGATAATCGACCTTATGGTGCGCAAATATTTCGGCACAGACGGTATTCGTGGCAAAGCCAACGAAGGCGCGATGACGGCGGAAACCGCCTTGCGCGTCGGCATGGCGGCTGGCCGTGTCTTTCGTCGCGGTGACCACCGCCATCGTGTCGTGATCGGCAAGGATACGCGCCTGTCGGGCTATATGCTTGAACCCGCGCTCACAGCCGGTTTCACCTCGATGGGCATGGACGTATTCCTTTTTGGCCCGCTGCCGACAACGTATAGGAAGAATAAACGCCCTTTTCACCCAAGTCCAACAGCTTTGGACCGCAGTTGACTCTTTCGACACCCCTGCGATGCAACCCAATCCGGCTGACGGGGAGCCAGCAACGCTGAAAATTTACCCTCCTCTTTCCCACTAGCGGCTCCTTTTCCGACAACCAGCACGGCGGATCCCTGCCGCGGCGCTGTGAACGCAGCATTTTGATTGGTATCGTTGGCCTTCAGGCTCGTCAGTCAAACAGACCCAGGAGCAGCTCAGCCGGTGGCGCCCGGCTTTCGGGTAACGCCCTGGTCCCGCTGGTTTCGGCTTTGTGCTTCAGGTGATCAAGGATCTGCTTGATCACTATAGGGTCTTCAATGCAGGCGATGACTTTCATGGCGCCGCCGCAGCCGCTGCAGGTCTCGATGTCGATATTGAAAACACGCTTGAGCCGTTGCGCCCATGTCATCGACGCTCGCCGTTGTGCTGGTGTTGCCGGTTCATCAGCCACCCTGACCTTGTTGCCCCTGCCCCGTTTTGCCGGCGTGACCAACGCCCGGTGCCGACTGTTGGGTGCGAACACCCCGTGGAAGCGGGTTAGGTTGACTCTGGGCTTCGGTACCAGGGCGGCCAGCCTTGCAATGAAATCCAATGGTTCGAAAATGACGTGCGTGGTGCCGTCCCGGTACGGCGTCTTGAGCTGGTAGCGCACGTTGCCGCCTCGTGTTAACGACAGCCGCTTCTCGGATACCGCCGGGCGGCTGATGTACCGGCACAGCCGTTCGAGCTTCTTGCGTTCATCGGCCCTGGCCGCCACGCCGGCGTGCAGGCTGGACCCGGCTACCTTGCCAATCCCGTCACCGAACGGATCACCACTGGTCGGCAGAGTTTGCAAAGTGAACACCTTTCGCCCCGCCTGTGAACCGACAGCGATACGGTAAGTGATCGAGTGCCCCAGCAGGGGTGTCATCGGGTCGTCATCCACCGCATCCGAGGCCAGATAGCTGTTTTCGACATCCCGTTCCAGCAGGCCTTGCCGTTCCAGATAGCGACCCACCCGGTGGGCGATGGTGTGCGTCAGCTGGGTGAGCTCTGGGCTGGTCGGCGCCTTGACCCAGCGGAAACGCGCTGAGCCGTGGGATTGCTCGACATACACACCGTCGAGAAACAGCATGTGGAAGTGAACATTCAGATTGAGCGCCGATCCAAAACGCTGGATCAGGGTGACCGCGCCCGTCTTGGCCACTTGGTGGGTATGGCCCGCTTTCTTGACCAGGTGCGTGGCAATGACGCGGTAAACGATGCCCAGCACCCACCCCATGATCTCGGGCCGGCTGGCAAACAGGAAACGCAGCTGAAACGGGAAGCTCAACACCCACTGACGCATGGGTTGTTCAGGCAGTACTTCATCAACCAGCAAGGCGGCACTTTCGGCCATCCGCCGCGCCCCACAGCTCGGGCAGAAACCGCGACGCTTACAGCTGAAAGCGACCAGGTGCTCGGCGTGGCAAGACTCGCAGCGAACCCGTAGAAAGCCATGCTCCAGCCGCCCGCATTGGAGAAATTCTTCAAATTCCCGTTGCACATAGCCCGGCAATTCCTTTCCCTGCTCTGCCATAAGCGCAGCGAATGCCGGGTAATACTCGTCAACGATCTGATAGAGAAGGGTTTGCTCGGGTCGGTGGCTCTGGTAACGACCAGTATCCCGATCCCGGCTGGCCGTCCTGGCCGCCACATGAGGCATGTTCCGCGTCCTTGCAATACTGTGTTTACATACAGTCTATCGCTTAGCGGAAAGTTCTTTTACCCTCAGCCGAAATGCCTGCCGTTGCTAGACATTGCCAGCCAGTGCCCGTCACTCCCACTCGATCGTGCCCGGCGGCTTCGAGGTCACGTCATAGACCACCCGGTTCACGCCGCGCACTTCGTTGATGATGCGCGTGGCGGCGCGGCCGAGGAAATCCATTGAGTACGGGAAGAAATCCGCCGTCATGCCGTCGGTGCTCGTCACCGCGCGCAGCGCGCACACATATTCGTACGTGCGCCCATCGCCCATCACGCCGACCGTGCGCACCGGCAGCAGCACCGCGAAAGCCTGCCAGATTTTGTCGTACAAACCCGCCTTGCGGATTTCATCGAGATAGACCGCATCTGCCTCGCGCAGAATATCGAGCTTCTCGCGCGTGATCTCGCCCGGCACGCGGATCGCCAAGCCTGGCCCTGGAAACGGATGGCGGCCCACGAACGTCTCCGGCAAGCCAAGCTCACGCCCCAGCGCGCGCACTTCGTCCTTGAACAAATCGCGCAGCGGCTCGACCAGCTTCATGTTCATGCGCTCAGGCAAGCCGCCGACATTGTGGTGCGACTTGATCGTCACAGACGGACCTCCAATGGCCGACACGCTTTCGATCACGTCCGGATAGAGCGTGCCTTGCGCCAGGAATTCCGCGCCGCCGATGGATTTCGCCTTCTCCTCGAACACATCGATGAAGAGCTTGCCGATCGTCTTGCGCTTCACTTCCGGATCGCTCACGCCCTCCAGCGCGCCGAGGAAGCGTTCGCTTTCATCCGCGTGGATCAGCGGAATATTGTAGTGATCGCGGAACAGCGACACCACCTCCCGCGCCTCGTCCTTGCGCATCAAGCCGTGATCCACGAACACGCAATGCAACCGCTCGCCGATCGCTTCGTGGATCAGCACCGCCGCCACGGAAGAATCCACCCCGCCCGAAAGCCCGCAAATCACCGTGCCGTCGCCGACCTGCGCGCGAATGCGCGCGATCGCTTCTTCCTTGAACGCCGCCATCGTCCAATCGCCTTTGAGGCCGGCGATGCGATGCGTGAAATTTTGGAGCAGCTTACCGCCATCCGGCGTGTGTACGACTTCAGGATGAAACATCGTCGTATAGAAACGGCGCTGCTCGTTCACCGCGATCGCGAACGGCGCGTTCTCGCTCACGCCGATCACCTCGAAACCGTCCGGCAGTTTCGTCACGCGGTCGCCATGGCTCATCCAAACTGGGTAACGCCCGCCCACCTCCCACAAGCCTTCGAACAGCGGCGACGCCTTCTTGATCTCGACATCGGCGCGGCCAAACTCGCGCGCGTGCCCGCCCTCGACGACGCCGCCCAGCTGCACGCTCATCGTCTGCTGGCCGTAGCAGATGGCCAGGATCGGCACGCCCATGTCGAACGCCTCTTTGGGCGCGCGCGGGCTCGGCTCATCGAGCACGCTCGACGGCCCGCCCGAGAAAATGATCGCCTTGGGCGCGAAGCTCTTGAGCAGCGCGCCATCGACCTTGTTGTACGGATGGATTTCGCAATAGACGCCATTCTCGCGCACGCGCCGCGCGATCAGCTGCGTCACTTGTGATCCGAAATCTATGATGAGAACGCGCTCGTGAGCCTGAGCGCTGGCGACCGGCTGAACCATGTCCCGAAATGCAGTGCGCCGCGCGGGAAATCAATCCGCCGCTCTCACCCCTCCCCGCGCGCGGGGAGCGGCAGGGGTGGGGACAGCGCCAAAGCCTGCAAATTGAACGCCCAGCACCTTGCGCCCCCAGCCCGTAGCACTTAATTATTGCGAACGACTCGCAATAAGAAACCCCATGCGCCTGGCCCTAAAGACCGCCTCCTATTCCGCCATGCATTTCGTGGTGGCTATCGCCGTGACGTTCGCCATCACCCGCGATTGGCGCGCCGCCCTCGCCGTCGGCCTGATCGAACCCGCCGTGCAGACCCTCGCCTTCCTCATCCACGACCGCGTCTGGGCGAGGTTGGACGGGCGCGCCTAGTCACGCGGAACGGCGTCGCGCCAAAGCGAGATGCAGCCATCCTCGCTGCCGGCGATCAGATACGCGCCCGACGCCGAACAGGCGATCGAGGTCAGCTGGCCAAAATGGTCGCCGCCATCGCCCGACATTTCGACACGCTGGCCGCTATTGCCCCACGACACCAGAAACGGCCGATAGCCTGAGGCCACCGCCACCACATCGGTGTCGGGAAGCACGGCGAGGCCACGCACCGGATAATCCGCGCGCACCTGAAAGTTCGGCTTGTCCGGATAGGCGCTGTCCTTTGCCTGATACACATCGATCATGCGATCGGCGGGGCTTGTCGACGCGACGCACAAATCCGAACCGCGTGGGCGCTCGGCGTGCAATTGGTTGAAGCCGAGCACCGCGCCTGGCGCACGCCGCTGCCGCAGCGCATCCTGTTTCAGTTCACCCTTGCGGTCGATCCGATGCGTTCGGCCCTTTCGGTCTGTCACGAAGAAAGATTGCACCGCCGGCGAATAGCAACAATCCACCGATCGCCCCGCCGCGTAAGACGGCAACTGAATCTCTTTCGAGGTCCCCTCGCGCCAATTCCAAAGCACGGCCTTGCCGCCGCTGATGCTCAGCACAAGGCCATCGGGGCCGACCGCCGCATCGGCGACGCCGCCGCTGAATTGATTTTGCCCGACCATGCGCTGGCTGACATCGTGCCCCGGATACACGACTGAAAGATGCGAGAGCGTCCGCGTCTCGCCATCAAATCTCTTGCCGTGAAATAAATTGGTGGCGCCGGCTTCCGTCGCCAGGAAAATCGCATCGCCCGCATACGAAAAGCCGCCGCGATTGATGCCCCACGGCCGGCCGGCCTGATCAGCGCCGGCGAAATGTTCGAACGGGCCGCTTGGGCACTGCGCCGGCGCGATAACGTCGTCGGCATTCTCTTGCTTGACCTGCTCCAACTCGCCACGCGCGGCGCCGCGCGACCACAACAGCGCGCGGCCATCCTTGCCGGTCGACAAGATCGCATCATCATCGAATGGATTGAACTCCACCGAGGTGACGCCGCCCGCGTGCGCGACGCCGCCGCCAAGCCAACCGACGAATTCGTATTTCGGCAGTCGCGGCAATTTGTGATCGAGATCGCGCAGCAATTGCTGCCAGTCCGCGGTCTGCCAGAATTTCTTGAGGAGCGGCTTCGAAAGGCGAATGGATTGGATATCCTTAGCCCAGCTCTCGCTCTTGGCCGCGACATCGTGGAAGCTCACGATGAGCAGCTTCTCCAATTGGTTGGCGCGCATCGCCTCATACGCCACCCACCAGCTGCGCTCGGCCAGCGGCGACCAATAGAGCAGCACGCAACGCGCGCGCTTGATTTTAGTGTCGAGCACCGAGCGCCAATCGCTGCCCGAGACGATGCCCTTATCCGACCAGACAACATAGCGTTTAGACAATTGCTCGGCGATGGCGTGCGCGATCTCTTTGTCCACGCGCGAATACGAAAGGAAGATGTCGGGCCGCTCGGCCGCGAGACTTTCCTCGATCGTGACGTCGCTCTTCCCACTCGTGCTCATGATCGTTCCCCCAGCGCCATGTCAGCAACCAAACCAATGCCCGTCAAGGTTGATCCCCTGTCCGCCGCCGCGAAACGCCCCACCCATCCCCGGGGCGCAGCGAAGCTGCGAGCCCGGGGCCCATAAACACAGGCGCTTGAGCGTATGGGCCGGACTTGGCGCCGCGCGCCAATCCGGGGATGGGTGAGTTTATTGGAGAATGCGCGGCCGTTCGAAAGTTGGAGCGCGTCGCTCCGCGACGCATGCGCGGCGGAGCCGCGCGCTCCCATTTTCAGGCGCCGCGCGTGGGATAGACCGCGCGCTAATCCTACGGCGTCATTTTTAAAAACACCGCAACGCCAAGCTCTTGCACGAATCTTCGCGCGAATAATCCGACCGCTTCACAACAGGCGCATAATGCGCGCCATGAAACAGCAACCCCGCCCCATCGTCAGCAAAATAGAAATCGAGGCCCTCGTGGCCGCGATGATCTATGGGCTGGCGTGCCTGGCCGGGCTGCTGCTGCGTCTCGGCAAACCCCGCAAAACGCGCCGCCTGGAAAAGCTGCTGCGTCATGCAGAGCGCCAGGTCGAATGCACGATCTTCATGCAAGCGCTGCAGGAGCTGGGGCTCCATTCACGCGCGGCGCCGCTTCTCACCGCGCGCGCCGGTTTCCGCAAAAAACGCTCCAACGCGCGTCTCATCGTCAAATGCAGCCGCGTGCGCTTGTGCAACGCGTCACCCTTCGAACGCTGCATGCGCCTTATCCATGCGCTCTGCGATCAGCGCCGCTTCCTCGAACGCGCCAAGCGCCGCTTGCGCCACGGCTATGTCGATACGCGCCTGATCGCCTGCGCGCCGCCATCGCGCACTCTCATCACGCACGCGCTCGCGCCTATGCCCGCGCTCGCGGACTCTTCCTAAACCCCATCGGACCGCCGGCCGTCATTCCGGGGCATCGCGTAGCGATGAACCCGTAACAGCCGGCCTTCTATCATCCCAACAACCGCGCGGAGCCCAGGCTCCACGCGGCCAAACGTGCTGGGTGATCAATCCAGATATTGCGACCCGACACTCGGATTATACGGATCAAGCGGCGCCAGCATGTTCACCGCCGAGCAATAGCCCACGAGCAAACAGAACAGCAGCGCAAGCACGGTTGAGCTCCAGCTCCGCCCGTCCGCCTTGCGCGCATAGAGAAGCAAGACCACGCCGCCGATGCAAAACAGCAGAATGACCGCCATCAGCACTTTTTGAATGAGGATCTTGCCGATGAGATCGGCGGTGGGCGCGATTGTGCCGAGCCACGCATCGACGCCGCCAAGCGTCTCCTCCACCGAGAAGCCGAAGATCGCGCCCACCGCTGCCAGGATGACGGCGATGACGCCCAGCAGCAAAAAGAGAAACAACAGCCCGCCGCCGAGCCGATTGCCGACGCGGGCGCCATCGGCCGCGAAGGGCGGCGCGCGCCAGCGATCGGCAAAGCGCCAGAGCCGGCTCAAAAAGTCGCTTATGAATTTGAACATCAGCGCCCCCGCGCCGCCAGCATGACACCAGCGCTGAGCGGCTCGTCAAGCGCCCCGTTTGTTGATGGCGTGGAGCGGTGCGCCGATTTGCCCGGCAACGAGCGCGGCCAGGATCGCCGGCGCCGGCGGCGCGCGCGCCAACGGCGAGACGATCACGTCGCGCAGCCAGGCGATGAAACGATCGTCGGATTGATAAGCCGGCGTGAACGCCCAGCTCGCCAGCTGATAGAGCCGAATATGCCAAAGCCGCATGCGCGCGTATTCGCCAAGCGCCGTCGCCAGATCGTCCTGCCGCTCAAGCGCCATCGCTAGCGCAAACGCGTCAAGCAGCGCCATATTGGCGCCCTGCCCAAGCTGCGGGCTGGTGCAATGCCACGCATCGCCCAGATGCACGCACTCACGCGAGAGCGGCTCGCGCAGCGTGCGGTGCGCATACGCCGCAAACACCAGATCGTCATGGCGCATGATCTGGTTCAGCAGCGGCGCCGTCTGCGGCCAGAGCGCCAGCACCTCGCGCTTCCACGCGTCGAGATCGCCCGCCGCCCACCCCGCGCGATCGACGTGCTTCAAACTCCAGAAGAACGCCGCCTGTTGGCGCTCGCCATCCGGCATGCGTCCGATCGGCAGCACGCCCACCATCTTGCGCGCCGCCTCATAGCGTTGCTCCAAGGCGTGCGGATCAAATTCCGGCGTCCAATCCAGACTGGCCCACAGCGCCCCGTACGGCAGCGGCGCTTCGGGCGCGCGCGACAGGGGCGAACGCGCGCCCAGAGCGTCAATCACCAGATCAAAGCGCGGCGCGTGCGCGCCATCGGCGAACGCCAATCGCCCATCGCTCACGCTCGCCACCTCGCGGCCGCTCACGATTTCGGCGCCTGCTTCCAGCGCCGCTTCGTACAACACTTGAAACAGCGCGCCCCGGTGAACACCTATTCCATGCGGCGCATGCGCACCTAACGCGTCGTAGCGCACATCCAGCACAACGTGTCGTCCGCTCTTGCCGAACAATCTCTTGATCGGCGCCCCCATCGCCCGCATCCGCGCACCGACGCCGATCTCATCGAGCACATACAAGCCCACGGGCTGCAGAATGAGCCCCGATCCAATCGGCTTCGGCGTCTCAAGCTTGTCGTAGATCACCACCCGCGCGCCGCGCGCTCTAAGCAAGCTTGCGCACGCAAGCCCCGCGACGCCACAGCCGGCGATGGCGATCGTGCGATGTTTCATTTCAGCACAGCGCTTTTCGCGCGCGCTTGAACGAAACGCTAACCGCGTTGTGCGATGCTTGCTCGATGGCCGCGATCACACCCGTCGATCCCGCCGCGCCCGCACCGATCCTTGCGCCTCGCGAGCAGAGGGATAACGCCAACCGCGCCGCCGCGGAATTTGGCGCAGCCCTCACGCATCGCGAACGCGTGGAGCAGAAGCCGCGCGTCGATCCCGCCGCCCGCGCCGCGAGCAAGCGCCAGATCGATCGCGAACGCCGCGACGACGACGCTGAAGACGGCAAGTCCAAGCGCCCCGGCAGCCGCGTCGACATCAGGGTTTGAGCCGCAGCTTGGCGACGAAGAAACCGTCGCATCCCGTGAGCCGCGGCGTGAACTGAAGCGCGGCGCCCCGCTTGTAATGCGGCGCCTCCGTCTCCAGATCCTCAGAAACGAAACTCGCACGCGCCGCGAGGAAGCCCGCGACCTGATCCTCGTTCTCCTCCGGCAACACCGAGCACGTCACATACACAAGCGCGCCGCCCGGCTTCACCAGCGGCGCGGCCATCGCCAAAGCCTCGCGCTGCTCTTCCAGCCGCCTCGCCAGCGCATTTGGCCGCAAGCGCCATTTCGAGTCAGGATTGCGCCGCCACGTGCCCGAGCCCGTGCAGGGCGCGTCGACAAACACAATGTCCATGCGGCCGCTCAGATCTTCCAATGCGTCTTTCGTGCGCATCGGCGTGCGGATCTGAACATTGCGAACGCCCGCTCTATCCGCCCGCTCCTTCACCGGCGCCAATCTGCGTCCATCGACATCGTATGCGAAGATTTGCCCTTTGTTTTGCATCAGCGCCGCCAGCGCCAATGTCTTGCCGCCGCCGCCGGCGCACACGTCCGCCACTTGCATGCCCGGCTGCGCGCCCGAAAGCAGCGCCGCCAATTGGCTGCCTTCGTCCTGCACCTCGAACCAGCCTTTGAGGAACGCCTGCTCCGTCGCCCACGGGAAATTGCGCCCTTGCGACCACGGAATGCGCACGCCCTCGGCCGTGTGCGGCGAAGCCTGCGGCGGTTCTTTCAGCTTCGGGCTTTCGCTCAAGGCCTCGATGAGTTTCTCGCGCGAGGTCTTCAGCGCATTGGTGCGCAGATCAAGCGGCGCGGGCGCCGCGAGCGCCGCCCCCTCCTCGGCGCGCGCATCGCCGAACATGCGTTCAAAGCTGGCGTCGAGCCACTCGGGATAATCGCCGCGCACAAACGCCGGCGCGCCATCGAGCGTGGCGCTCTCGAGTGCGGCGCGCTCCTTCTCCGTCGGTGGCGAAGGCGCGTGCGGATCATTATATGTGCTTTGCTCGATCCACTCGGCGGTTCGGCCGAAGCCCCAACGCAAGGCGCCCCACACCCACGCGCGCGGCTCATCGGCGCCCATGCGCCAGGCGCTCGATTGCTTCCAGCGCAACGCCCCGAACACGAGATCGCCAATCTCGGCGCGATCCTTGGAGCCCGCGAAGCGATGCGACAGCATCCACGCCTTCACCGCATCGGCTGCGGGCTGGCGTTGGCTTTCAAGCGATGTGAGAATTTCGATAGCCGCCTGCTGGCGGGCGCCGTCACGCATGGGAGGAACCCCTATAAAAAGAAACGCATTCCGCGACCCATTAAATTGACTGGCCGAATACGATCAGATTTCCGTCCGGCGCAAGTATGCACAACTCACGCTGACGATAGTCCTTGTCGGCGGGGCCGTGCACTTCTCCGGCGGGCAAGGTATCCAATTTCGGCTTGAGTTCAGCGTACAATCGATCGATGTCCGCGACGTCGACATAATATGCAAAACGCCGATTGCCCGGCGGGGCGCCATCGTCGCCGCTATTTTGCAGAAGGCGGATACCAGCTGTTTCGCGCTGGATGTAGGCGTACGTTCCCGCGCGAAAATAGGTGGTGAACCCCAGCACGTCGTTGAAGAAATGGAGCGCCGCCTCGATATCGGGCACGTGCATGAAAGGCGTGATGCGAATGAAATTCGGCGCGCCTGTCATGGATCAGCCGCCCAAAGGATAGTTCGGCGCTTCGCGCGTGATCGAGACGTCGTGTACGTGGCTTTCACGCAGGCCGGCGCTGGTAATCTTCACGAACCGCGCCTTCTCGCGCATCTCCTTTAGGTTCGCGGCGCCGACATAGCCCATCGACGCACGCAGGCCGCCAATCAATTGGTGCACAATATTCGCCACCGGCCCCTTGAACGGCACGCGGCCCTCAATACCTTCTGGTACAAGCTTCATCTGATCGGTGACTTCCTTTTGGAAATACCGATCAGCCGACCCCCGCGCCATCGCGCCAAGTGAGCCCATGCCGCGATAGGATTTGTACGACCGGCCTTGGAAGAGGTGCACCTCACCAGGCGCTTCTTCGGAACCCGCCAGCAGCGAGCCGATCATCGCCGCTTCCGCGCCGCCGGCCAAAGCCTTGGCGAGATCGCCCGAGAATTTGATGCCGCCATCGGCGATCACCGGCACATCGGCTTTGCGCGCGGCCGAAGCCGCATCCATCACCGCCGTAAGCTGCGGCACGCCAACGCCCGCCACGATCCGCGTCGTACAGATCGAGCCAGGCCCGATGCCGACCTTCACGCCATCCGCGCCCGCATCGATTAGCGCCTTCGCGCCGTCAGCGGTGGCGATATTGCCAGCGATGATTTGCGTCTTGTTGGATTCGCGTTTGATGCGGTTCACGGCGGCGAGTACCGCACTCGAATGGCCATGCGCCGTATCGATCACGACAACGTCCGCGCCCGCTTCGATCAGCGCCAACGAGCGCTCATAGCCCGCATCGCCTATCGTGGACGCAGCGCCCACCAGCAAGCGGCCCTGCTCATCCTTCGCCCGGTTCGGGAAAGCCTGCGCCTTCTCGAAATCCTTCACCGTGATCAGGCCCGCCACGCGGCCCGCGTCATCGACCACGATCACGCGCTCGATGCGATGCTTGTGCAAGAGTTTCTTGGCTTCGCTCTCGTTCACGCCTTCGCGCACAGTGACGAGATTGTCCTTCGTCATCACGTCGACGACGCGCTCTTTCATGTCGGCGAAGCGCATATCGCGATTGGTGAGAATGCCGACGAGCTTGCGGCTGTCGCGATCGACCACCGGGAAGCCCGAGATGCGGCGCGCTTCCTTGATCAGGATGATTTCGCCGATCGTCATGTCCGGATGGATCGTGATCGGATCGATCACCATGCCGCTCTCGAATTTCTTCACCATCTTCACCTGATCGGCCTGTTCTTCAGGCGTCATGTTGCGGTGAATGACCCCAAGCCCGCCGGCCTGCGCCATGGCGATGGCAAGCCGCGCTTCGGTGACCGTATCCATCGCGGCCGAAATGAGCGGGATGTTGAGGGTGATGCCGCGGGTCAGGCGCGTGGCCGTGTTCACGTCGGCGGGCAGCACTTCGGACGCGCCCGGTTCGAGGAGCACGTCGTCAAAAGTCAGAGCATCACGGATTTCCATGTTCGGCTGGTAGAGATTCGGGCCGGCTTTGGCAAGCCCGCCCGCTCAGCCCTTCCGCCCCATCGCCACCAGATAGACTTCCGAACTTTCCGCCCGGCTCGCCGGGGGCTTGGCGTGTTTCACCGTGGTGAAGCTCTGCTTCAGGCGCGCGAGCAATTCGGCGTCGAGCCCACCCTGAAACGCCTTTGTCACAAAGGCGCCGCCCGGCGCACAATGCGCGATGGCGAATTCGGCGGCCGCTTCGGCGAGCGCGCCGGTGCGGATTTGATCGGTCCGGGCGTGACCCGTAGTGTTGGCCGCCATATCCGAGAGCACGAGATCGGGTTGGCCGCCGAGCGCATCCATCAGCACGCCGGGCGTTTCAGGCGCCAGCAAATCCATCTGGAAGAAGGTGGCGCCGGGCATCGGCTCGATCTGAAGCAAATCAACACCCACGACCTTCAAGGCGCCGCGCTTGACCGCTACCTGCGCCCAGCCGCCAGGCGCCGCGCCCAGATCGACGACGCGCTGCCCACGCTTCAGAAAATGAAACTGCGCGTCGAGTTCGATCAGCTTGTAAGCCGCGCGGGCGCGATAGCCTTCGGCGCGCGCCTTGGCGACATAGGGATCGTTCAATTGGCGCTGCAGCCAATTGCGTGAGCTTTCCTTGACCTTTTTATTCTTCACTCGCGTCGCCATCTGACGCTCGCCGCCACCCGTAATCGGCTTGCCGGTCCAGCGGCGCTTGGGTTCTTCTTCGTCGCTCATGGCGCGCCTCGTGCGTGCTCGGCGATCAGACGCATCAGCACGCCCTCGCGCAAGCCCCGATCCGCGACCCGAATGCGCGTCGCCGGCCAAACGCGCAAGACCGCGTCGAGAATGGCGCCGCCGATAACCACAAGATCGGCGCGATCCTTGCCGATACATGCGTTGCCGGCGCGCTCGTCACGCGTTTGCGCCAGCAGCTTGGCGATGGTTGTGCGGCAATCGCCCGTGTCGAACCACATGCCGTCCACGCGCGCGCGATTGTATCGGGGCAGATCGAGGAAGACGCCGGCGAGGCTGGTGACGGTGCCCGAGGTGCCGATGATGTGGCCCCGGCCTTGCACGAAGGCGTCACGCAAATGGTGCGCATCGCCCACCTTGGCGATACCTTCGGCCAAGCATGCGACGACCGTTTCGTACCAAACGTGCTTGTCCGTATCGGGTTCGGGATCATCTTCCGCCAGCGTGACGACGCCGATTGGACACGTGCCCCAAGAGATGATCGGCGGATCGAGACCGGCGCCCAACACCGCTTGCGGCGACACCCAAGAAATCTCCGTCGAGCCGCCGCCAATATCGACAATCATCGCGTGTTCGGATTCGCGCTCGAGCAAGCTGGCGCAACCGAGCACGGAAAGCCGCGCTTCTTCCTCGGCGCTGATGATCTGGAAATCGAGGCCGAGATCCTTGCGCACGCGATTGAGGAACACCTCGCCGTTCGTCGCCGCACGGCACGCTTGCGTCGCCACGCAGCCCACGCGCACCGGCGCGCGCGCTTCGATGCGCTCCGCGCACGCGGCCAGCGCCTGGTACGCGCGCGACATCGCGCCTTCGCTCAAGCGGCCCGTGTGCGCCAAGCCTTCGCCCAGGCGCACGATGCGCGAGAAGCCGTCGACGACGCGCAAACCGCCATCGCCATCCGACGCCGCCATCAGCAAGCGGCAATTATTGGTGCCCAGATCGAGCGCGGCGAAAAGCGGCGCGCGTGACCGTGGGCCGGTGCGCCTGTCGCTTCGCGACGGCGGCGTCCGCCCATCCTTGACCATTTTAACCGTTCCGGGGCCGCCTGTGAGGACGCCCGCAAATCTACTTCAAGTTGGAAACTAGCCCATTTGCGCCGTCGCGAAACCCTGCTTTCGCCGGCATTTGGCCTGCTTCCGGCGCGACCGGGGCGATGAAGACACACAAATTCGTGCACCGATTAGCCTGGAGGGCACATCCGCTTGTTGGAGGCGTTCTACCTTCCTACGTTACGGGGGCGAGAGATTTTGAGGAGGTTTAGAAGGAGGAGAAGATGCAGCAAGCGAAATTCTCCATCGGTCAAGTGGTGCGTCATCGGCTGTTCCCGTTTCGGGGTGTCGTGTTTGACGTCGATCCAGAATTCTCCAACACCGAGGAATGGCTTGAGGCCATCCCTGAGCCGGTGCGGCCTGACCGTAAGCAACCCTTCTATCACCTGTTCGCGGAAAATTCCGACAGCCATTACGTGGCCTACGTGTCCGAGCAAAACTTGATCGCCGACGATAGCGGCGAGCCGGTCGAGCACCCGCAGATCGAACTCATGTTCGATGAAACGGATGAAGGCGCTTATAAGCTGCGGCCGGAGAGCTTGAACTAAAAGTTCGACGCACTCGAACGTGCAACGGCGGTCAGAGATGGCCGCCGTTTTACGTGCGCTGAAATGGATAGAAATCCGCGCCGAGCGGCAAGATGCGCGTGAGTTCATCAAGCGCGGCTTGCGTCTCATCAACCAAATTCGGATCGCCCAGATCGGCTGGCGCCAGCTCCTCGCGATAGTGCTTCGTCACCCAGGCTTCGAGCTTTGCCGCCAGCGCATCATCGAGAAAGAATCCTTGCGCCGCGGCCGCCCGCTCCTGCGCCGTCATCACGATGCGCAAACGCAGGCACGCCGGGCCGCCGCCATTGCGCATGCTTTCGCGCACTTCGACATATTCGACACGCCCAATCGCCGCGTTCGGCGCCGCGATCATCGCGCGTACGAATTCAGCGGTGCGGTTGTTTTCGCGAACTTCGGTGGGCGCAATCAGAGTCAGCGTCGCCTCGCCCGGCAGACTGAGGAGCTGAGAATTGAATAGATACGAGGAGACTGCGTCATCCAGCCCGACCTGCTCGCGGGGGACCTCGACAAACACAGGCTCGAACCCATCCGCCTTGGCGCGCACCTCGGCATAAAGCCCCGCTTTGTCGGCGAACGCGTCTTCGTGATGAAACAGCACGCGCTCGTGCGCCACTGCGACAACGTCGTTGTGGAACGCACCAGCATCGATCGCTTGCGGCGCTTGCTTGGCGAACACCGTCCGCCCCGGATCAAGCGCGTGACGGCGTGCAACGGCGTGGCAGGCTTCCAATGTTTGCCGCGCCGGAAAGCCGTGGCGCGGCTCGCTGGCGCGGCGGCCATAGACGAATATTTCCACACCGGCAGCGCCAGCGTTCGCGGCCATACGCATGTGATTTGCAGCCCCCTCGTCGGAAAGGGCATCGTGCGGCGGCAGCGCGGGGTGCACAGCGAAACGCGCTTCATCGGGCAGCAAACGGCAAAGCGTGCGCTCGGTTTGCTCGGCCTCGATCAGCCGATGCAGCATGGTCTGCAGATTGGCGACGGAGGCGTGGAGCTTGCCGTCGCAGCAGTCCGCGCTTGGCGAGATCGTCGCCGCATTCGCCGCCCACATCGCCGATGAAGCGAGTGCGGCGCGCGCGACGTTCGGCTCGCCCTCCCAAGCGCGCGCCCAGACATTGCGATCCGAACCCGTGAACCCAAGCGAGCGCAGCCATGAGATGTTCGGGCGCTCATGCGGCGGCAGCACGCCTTGGCTGAGACCAAGCGTCCGCAGGCGCCGCATCTTGCCGATGCCTTGCAACGCAGCCTCGCGCGGGCGAGCAACCATGTCGCGATTGCGCGCGGAGGCGAGATTGCCTTCCGAGAGGCCGGCATAATTGTGCGTCGGCCCAACCAAGCCGTCGAAATTGATCTCGACGGCCTCGGTCATGATGGCAGACCAGGCGCGGGGATCGCCGCCGCCTTCTCAGAGAGTTGCGTCGCCACCGGATAGGCTACGTAGTCCGCCGCGTAATAAGCGCTCGGACGCAGCGAGCCCGAGAGACCGGGGCCGCCGAACGGCATGGCGCCGGATGCCCCCGTAGTTGGGCGATTCCAATTGAGCACGCCGGCGCGCATCTCGTGCTTCACGCGCGCCCATAGTGCTGGATCGTCGCTGATCAAGCCACCGGCCAAGCCGAAGCGCGTGGCGTTGGCGATATCGAGCGCGTGGTCGAAATCAGCGACGCGATAAACCTGCAACACGGGGCCGAACAATTCCTCGTCCGGCGGTGCAAGGCCCGTCACATCGACGATGCCGGGATACACGAGCGCGCCTTCCCGCTTCACGGCGAGGATCGACTTGCCGCCAAGCGCGAGCAAACCTTGCTCGAAATGCACCGCGCGCTCGGCCGCGTGCGCGTTGACGAGCGGGCCGAGGAACGGCTCCGGTGTTTGCGTAGCGGGTCCCGCGCTGATTTGCGGCGTGAGCGCGACAAGCGCCGCGATGATCTCATCGCCAGCCGATCCCGCAGGAAGGATCAAACGACGCGCGCACGAGCAACGCTGGCCGCTGGTGGCGAAGGCCGAGTGTACGATGAGGTTGGCCGCCGCCTTGGCATCGACGGGCGGCCACACGATCAGCGGATTGTTGCCGCCGAGTTCGAGTGCAAGCACCACGTCAGGTCGGCCCGCGAATTTCTTGTGGATCAGCGCCCCGGTTTGCGCGGAGCCCGTGAACAGCACGCCATTGAGGCCATGGCTATCAAGCAGCGCCGCGCCAGTCTCGCGTCCGCCTTGGAGCAGATTGAGCACGCCCGCCGGCAAGCCGGCCTCTTCCCAAGCTTCCAGCATCAACGCGGCGACACCGGGCGCCAGTTCGCTGGGCTTGAACAACACGCAATTGCCAGCGAGCAGCGCCGGCACGATATGCCCATTCGGCAAGTGCCCCGGAAAATTGAACGGCCCGAATACAGCCAGCACGCCATGCGCGTGGTGCGACAATGTCATCGCGCCGAACGCCGCTTTCTCCTCGCGCGCGCCAGCGCGTTCGGCCTGGGCGCGGATCGAAATCTCGATCTTGCCGATCATGGCCTGGACCTCGCCTTTGGAATCCCAAAGCGCCTTGCCCATTTCACGGCTGATGGTGCGCGCGATATCATCGGCGCGCTTTTCAATGCCTTTGGCGAAGGCGCGCACGATCTCAAGGCGCTCGGTAAGCGGTCGGCGCGACCACGCCGGAAACGCCAATCGCGCGGCCGCCATTGCTTCGGCGACATCGTCCTCGCTGGCCGCGCGCCCTTCCCAAACCTTGTCGCCGGTCGCCGGATCAAACGAGGCGAAACTCTCGCCGCCGCCCTGACGCCACTCGCCGCCGATATAATTCTCAGTTCGCATCATCCACCCAGATCAAAGCTTCAGCGCCCGGTTCGAGCTTGAGCGCGGTCAGCGTCGCGGCCGTGAGATGCGCGACGCCGTCTCGGACCTCCGCGCGGGCAGACACACAGCGATAGCCCTGGATACGCGACGTCGCGATCAGGGCGCGCTTGGCGTTCGATATAGTATCGCTTGCGGCGAGGCGCACCCGCTTGGTCTCGCGCAAGGTGCGAATGTGATCGCGCGGCGCGCTGACGAGCGGGCCACCGTCGAAAATATCCACGACTTTCGAGAACGAGAAACCTTCCCACTCCAGCAGACGCAACGCGCCTTCACCGGCCTCGTGGCATTTGCCGATCACATCGCGCGCCGATTGCGGCAGCAGATCCACGTAGATCGGATGTTGCGGCATCAGATCGAGGATGAATTGATTGTCGGTGATGGCGCTGAGCTTGTCGGCTTCGTCAAAATCCATGCGGAAGAAGTGCCGCCCCACCGCTTCCCAGAATGGCGACCCCCCCTCCGGCGAGACGACGCCACGCAATTCGGAAACGACCTGCTCGCGAAAGCGCTTTGGTTGAGCGGCCATCAGCACGTAGCGATTTTGCGCCAAGGCTCGACCAACGCCGCCGGCCCGGTGCTCCGGACGAAGGAAAAGCGAACCGACCTCACTGCAGCCGGTGAAATCATTCACGCCGATCAGCACGTTCATGTCGAAGCGGCGATCCACCACCGCGCAGGATTGCGCTTCGGTGATCAGGCGGAAATTGAAGAATGGCGGTTTCTCGCCAATCGTCGATTTCACGCCGCAGCAGCCAGCGATCGCGCCCGTTTCCAGATGCTCCAGCGCGATGAAATAGCGTTCGCTGCCCGCGACATCCGACGTCGAGGCGAAGCTGCGCTCCGACAGCGCGAGTTTTTCCGCCATCGCCTTGTCGTTGAGCATCAGGCTGGTGAAGCCGGCGCCGGCGATTTCGCGCAATTGCAGGAAGCCGCTGAGATCGGCGGGGCCCGCGGCGCGCATTACATAAGTTGGCCCGCTCATGCGCGCAGGCTCCGAACGTCGAATACGCCGCGCTCAACGCCAGCAAGAAGCAGAAACGAAAGCTTCGCGCGCTCGGCAAAACTATCGAGCAGCGCAAACTCCTGATCGCTGTGCAGGCCACCGCCGCAGGGCCCGAGCGTATCGATGTTCGGACAGCCGGCGGCCGCCAGATTGTTGCCTTCGCACACGCCGCCCGATGGCTGAAACTTGAGATCAAGCCCGAGCGCCGCGCCTGCTTGCTTCGTCCACGACACCATCGTGCGCTGCGTATCGGTCAGTGGCTTGGGCGGGCGGGTGAAGCCGCCGTGCAAATGCGCGGCGATGCCATCCAGCGCGCCGATGGCGCTGACAATGCGGCGGACCTCGAACTCAGCCCAAGCCGCCGATTCGGCATCAGGCACACGAACATTGAAGCGCAGCACCGCGCGCTCCGGCACGACGTTTACGGCGCTGCCGCCATCGATGGCGCCGACATTGAACGTCACGCCATCGCGTTTGCCGTTGAGCGCATTGAGCTGCAGCGCCGCGTCGGCGGCGGCGAGCACGGCGCTTCGGCCTTCGGCAAACGCGCGCCCCACGTGCGCCGCGCGGCCACGCAGCGCCAGGCTGAAATTTCCCGAGCCCTTGCGCGAGTCCACCAGCGCGCCGTCCGCCAATGCCGGCTCGTAGGTGAGCCCCAGATGCGCACGCGCGCCGAGTTCGCTGAGCAGCGGCGCGCTCGCGGGCGAACCGACTTCTTCATCGGGGCTGAGCAGCACCTCGTAGCCGACGCGCTTGTCGCCCGGCAGCGCCTCGAAGCTCTGCAGCGCCGCAAGCATGAGCGAGATGCCGCCCTTCATGTCGGCGACGCCGGGTCCGCGCAACACGCCATTCTCGCGCCAAACGCTCTGGAACGGGTGCGCCGCCGGAAAGACGGTGTCGTAATGGCCTGTGAGCGCAACCTGGATCGGCGCCTCAGGACGCACACGAACGCGGATTGACGCGCCATGCTCGATTTCAATCACCTCACCATCAGGGCGCACGCGTTGTGACGGCTGCAACGGCGCAATCTCGACAGCGGCGCCAGGCAGCGCGCTCCAAGCGCTCGCGAGAACCTCGCGCATGCGCACAAGGCCCGCCTGCTCCCACGAGCCTGAGTTGATTTGCGCCCAAGCCTCGGCCCGGTTCGCCATCGCGGCGCCTTCGCTATCGAGGCGCTCCAACAATGGCTCAACGCCAGCGCCCCAATCGGAGCGCGCCGGCGCTTGAAACTGCATAGATGACATGGGCGCGAACCTGCCCACGCGGCAGGCGCCTGTCCAGCCCGTGCGCCCAAAAGCAGCGGCGCTTTGTCGTCACCCCCAAAGCCCGCCCCCAAAAGCAAACGGGCCCGGCTTTCGCCGGGCCCGCGCGTCTCAGCCGAGGCTGATCCGTTTTTAGCGGAACGTGATCGTGACCGCGGTGCGGCGGTTCAGCGGCTCACGCACGCCGTCGCGCGTGGCGCGCGCCAGATCGGTTTCGCCGCGCGCTTGCGCGGTGATCGAACCGGCGGCCATGCCGCGCGCCACGAGGGCGTCACGGACGACCGAAGCGCGACGCTCCGACAGACCTTGGTTGTAGGTCGGCGAACCCGACGTGTCGGTGTGGCCGACGACCACCGTGCCCGCGACGTTGCACTGACGCGCGCGCGCGACAGCGGCGTCGATGGTTTCGAGCGCGGCTTGGTTGAGGTTCGAGCGATCCCACTCGAAATACACGACGAATTCCGAGGTCGGGCACGCGGCCGGCGGCGGGGGTGTGACGACCGGCGGCGGTGCGACGCCCGGCGGCGGCACGACGACCGGAGCGGCCGGCGCGGCGAATTGGTAACGCAGACCAACAGTCAGAGCTTGGTGCTCATAGTCAGCGTCGTAGCTGGCCGGAGAAATCACGATGCTGGAGCCGCCCGTGTCAGCCACGCCGTCGAACGAAGCGTCCGGGGCCACGAAATAGCGGTAGCCGATGTCGAGGTCCCACTGCTCGGACAAGCCGACAGCGAAGCCAACCATCGCTTGATAAGCAACGACGGTGTCTTCGTCATCGAACGAAGCCGGGAAGCTGTCCGCGCCATTGGCGTTCAGGCGAGCGGCGCCCGCACCAACGCCGATGTACGGCTCGATCGAACCGCCACGGTTGAAATCATAGAACAGGTTCAACATAGCCGACCAAGCGTGCACGTCGCCGCCGAGGTCGATCGTGTCTTCCGCATCCAGCTGGTTAAAGCGGTGGCCGAGTTCACCTTCCAAACGGAAACCGTTTTGGAACGCGTAGCCGAGACCCAGATGCTGGGTCCAGTCATGTTCAAGCGTCGGCGAGCCGAAGTCATAAACGGCGTCGTTGCCGACATCCAATTCACCGTCGAACGACCAGCCGATATCGGCGCGGCCATACCAACCTTCAGTAGCGTGAGCCGCACCGGCGGCGCTGGCCATCAACGCCGCAAGCGCGACAGTCTTGGTGATGCGCGATTTCATATTCACCCCTCTCAAGCGATTTCCCCTGCGCCTCAATCCGACGCAAGCCTTTCGCGCCTAAACGCGCCTACGGCTAGCCGAACCAAGCGACACGGACATGTCCTAGGGAGCTTAACCCCCCGTTACGAACACTGTACGCGGCGCGCGGTTCCCCGCTTTGCCGATTGTGTATGACACTGGACCAGCCCGCACGGCGAGTCCATGCGGCCGGACGCCCGCCGCCACATTTTACTGGCGATTGTTGGAATTTTGCCGCCCTTCCGTGGCGTTAGAGCGACACGGACACGAAACGAGGGGCGCCGAGATTACCGAAAATAAATGGGCCACGCCCCCTCCCGGCGCGGCCCATCCCCTCATCGCCCCTGCGCGCATTCTCCAGGACCCAAGGCCCGAGAACGTCCCCCGCCAAAAACCGAGGAGGCCTACACTGTGACTCGCCGCTGAGAGGATCGCCAAATGCTAATGGCGCCGACCGCGCCTCATTTCCGGGCGCTGTTGCCACGGCAGCACACGGTTCTGTGAGCGGAACCCCTTCGGCATCGCGGCGGTTAGACTTGCGTAATCGGAAACCCTTGGAGACGCGCCCCGTGACCAGTCCGCAAAAACAATCCAACGATCCGTACGCACCGCCGCCGCGCTATCGCGAGAAAAGCGGCGCGGTGGTGCGCGTGGCCATCCTCGGCGCGCTGCTCGCAGGGGCGGCTTGGGGTTACATGCAATTCGCCAACGCGCCGCAAACCGCGCTTGTGGAGCCCGCCGCGCAGGAACAAGTGATGGCGGAAACAAGCGAACTGAACGCGCCGTACCAAGTTCAAACGCAGGATGCGGCGCCCGCCGCGACGCCAGCCTCAGAGTCACGCGCCTCACCCCGCCCCGCCCCCGGCGCCGCGTCTGGCGAACTGCTTCCGCCGCCCACCACGACGACCGAGCCGACAACACCGCAGCCCCTGCCGCCTGTCGATATGCCTGCTGGTGAATGAGAATTGGTGAGCCCGGCGGGATTCGAACCCGCGACCCTCTGATTAAAAGTCAGATGCTCTACCGACTGAGCTACGGGCTCGCTGCGCGAGGGCGGCACTTAAGCCGATGCCCTCGCGCGCGCAACCGTCAATTCTGAAGAAAACCGTGCATCAGGCCGTCGCCGCGCCCGCAAGTGCGGCCGCGACAGCTTTTCGCCAGCCCCGCGTCGCCTCCGCCCGCGCGGGCGCAGCCATGCGTGGGGACCAGCGCGTGGCCGTCGCCGCGCCCGCGTTATCGAGCGACGCCGTCAGGCCCGCGCCAAAGGACGCAAGCTTTGCGGCGCCAAGCGCCGTCACCTCCTGAAACGCGGGACGAGCAACCTCGACATCGCAAATGTCGGCAAGAAATTGCATCGCCCAGCCGTTCGCAGTGAGGCCGCCATCAACGAGCAGCGACTTGATGGGAGGCGCGCCATCGGCGCGCAGCGCCTCCAGCAAATCCGCGGTTTGATAGGCGACCGCCTCCAAACCAGCGCGCACCAGATGCTCCAATCGGGAATCGCGGGTGAGACCAACGATCGTGCCGCGCGCATCCGCGTTCCATTGCGGCGCGCCAAGGCCGACAAACGCGGGCACAAGATAGACACCGCCATTGTCGGGCAAGCTCGCCGCGATGGCTTCCGACTCCGCGGAGGATTTGATCAGCTTCAAACCATCGCGCAGCCACTGCATCGTGGCGCCCGCTGAAAAGATCGAGCCTTCGAGCGCGTAGGCGAAATCTTGGTTGGCCTGATATCCCACTGTCGCCAGCAATCGATTTCTCGAATGCGGCGGCGCATCGCCCATATTCATTACCAGAAACGCGCCGGTGCCATAGGTCACCTTCGCCATGCCTGGCTTCAAGCATCCATGGCCAACCAGCGCCGCCTGCTGATCGCCGGCCATACCGTGGATCGGGATCGCGCGGCCAAAGTGGCTTGCGTCCGCCTCGCCGAAATCCGCGTCGCACGCGGCGGCGTCGGGCAACAAGGCGCGCGGCACGCGGAAGAGCGCGCACATGTCATCGCTCCAGTCGCGCTTTGTAATGTCGAAGAGCAGCGTGCGCGCGGCGTTGGTGACGTCGCTGACGTGCGATCGGCCCTTGGTCAGCCGCCAAACCAAGAATGTCTCGATCGTGCCGAAGGCGAGTTCGCCTTTCTCCGCACGGACGCGCAAAGCAGGGTCGCGATCCAATATCCATGCGATTTTCGTTGCGGAAAAATATGGGTCAAGCAGCAAACCGGTGATCTCTTGCACGCGCCGCTCATGGCCCTCTTCGCGTAAGCGCGTACACAGATCGGCCGTGCGGCGATCTTGCCAGACGATGGCCTTGTGAACCGGCGCGCCGGTTTGGCGATCCCAGACGATTGTCGTCTCGCGTTGATTGGTGATGCCAATCGCGGCGATATTCGCGGCGGCGCCGATCGCGGCGATCACGTCCTCGCAGACTTTAAGCGTCGCCGCCCAAATCTCTTCCGCGTCGTGCTCAACCCATCCAGGCTGGGGGTAGTGCTGACGCAGCTCGATCTGTGCGGTCGCGCGCGGATTAAACTCAAGATCGAACGCGATGGCGCGCGTGGATGTGGTGCCTTGGTCGATGGCGAGAATGTAGCGGCTCATGCGGGGCAGGATTGAACCGTCGGCGGCTTGCGGGCAAGTGCCGACGGTCCCAACCTGCTTATACGCCGGAGGCGGCAAGCGCCTCGCGGAACGCGCCGGACGCCGTTCGCACGCGCGACATGGCGGCGTCGAGTTCATCGGACGTTACGGCGCGACCGCTCGCGGCCATGGCCTCGACTTCGGCGCGGATGGCGGCGAGCTTCAACGCCAAATCGTCGACGTTCGCCGCGACCGCGCCGCCTGCCGCAAGCGCTTTAGCGGCAATCTCAAGCACCTCGGCGATGCGCTCCCGGTATTGACTTGGCGCCAATGGCAGGAACGCCGAGAGCGCCGTCAGCAAGAGCTGAAGCTGCATGATCCAATTGAGCATGGTGCGATATCTCCTTAGCCGCGCCGTGCGCGGACGAGGTCTTCAAGTTCAGCGATGGGCGCTTCGGCGGCGGCGAGCGCCTCGTTGAGCCGTCTCGCCGCGATGGTGAGCGCGGTCGCCGCACGCTCAAGCGTGGGCTGGGTTTCGCCGGATGCCGCCTCGAAATCGGCGCGCGCACGCACATAGGCGGCGACGGCGATCTGCAGCGTCTCGGCGGCGGGCGTCGCCACACGCTCGGCCTGGCCCAACGCACGCTTGAAGCCGACCGGCGCGGCGGGATCGCGAACGATATCCGTCGCCTCTTCGATCACGGCGGCATAGGCGTGGAGCGCGGCGTAAGCGCGCTGATCGAGCGTGCGTGCGGCGACGATAGGGTTTTCAATTCGCGTATCGGCGACTTGCACTGAGGCGCAAGCGGGCGTGGCCGCAAGCGCGCAAGCAAGCGCAATCGCGCGCAAAGGATGGCGCATATAAATTCTCCTTAGATGATGGGGGTGCGAGCGCGCGTGCGCCCGATGGCGACGCCGATAAGGCCCAGCGTGACGACTAGATCGATCAACGCGCCGGCGATGTCTTGGGCAGCACCTTCCGGCAGAATGACGCCAAGCCGCTCGGCCGCCGCGGCGACGGCGATCGCGGCGGCGCTACGCAGCGTGAGCGATTGGATCGCCGATTTTTCAATTGAACTGAGTGTGGACATGATCTCCTCGTTTGCGAGCGAGGAGTTTATGTCAGCTACGAAGCGGTCGGATTATTCACGCAACCGCGCGCGCAAGCGCGTGTAGTTGCACGGTTTTTAAAAATGACGCCGTAGGATTAGCCGGTGCACAATTCCCGTTTGGCGGCGTCGTACTCGCGCTTCAGGCGCGCAACGAGATCGGCCGCGGGCACGACTTCATGCACGCCGCCGACGCCTTGGCCCGCGCCCCAAATCTCTTTCCAGGCTTTCGCCTTGGAGCCCTCGCCGCCGCCAAAGCTCATCTTGCTCGGATCGCTTTGCGGCAGATTATCCGGATCGAGGCCCGCGGCCGTGATCGAGCCCTTCAGGTAGTTGCCAAGCACGCCGGTGAAGAGATTGCTATAGACGATGTCGCCGGCTGAGCTGTCGACGATCATTTGCTTGTACGCTTCCGGCGCATTGGCTTCGGTGGTGGCGATGAAGGCGGAGCCCATATAGGCGAGGTCCGCGCCCATGGCCTGAGCCGCCAGGACGCCGCGCCCGGTGGCGATGGCGCCGGAAACCAGCAACGGGCCATCGAAGAATTCGCGTATTTCGGAGATCAGCGCGAACGGCGAGAGCGCGCCTGCATGGCCGCCCGCGCCAGCGCACACCGCGATCAAGCCATCGGCGCCCTTCTCCAGCGCCTTCTTGGCGAACTTCACGTTGATGATGTCGTGCAGAACGATGCCGCCGTAAGAGTGGATCGCGTCATTGACGTCTGGATTCGCGCCGAGCGAGGTGATCACGATCGGCACTTTGTGCTTCACGCACATCTCGACGTCGTGATTCAAGCGCTCGTTCGTCTTGTGCACGATTTGGTTGACGGCAAACGGCGCCGACGGCGCGTCCGGATTCGCCGCGTCATACGCCGCAAGATCGGCCTTGATCTGCGTCAGCCATTGATCCAGCAATTCCGGCGGACGCGCATTAAGCGCGGGAAACGAGCCGACGATGCCGGCCTTGCATTGGGCGGTCACCAGAGCGGGATTGGCGATGATGAATTGCGGGGCGCCGACAACCGGCAGGCGTAGCTTGTCGAAAATTGGCGGCAGCGCCATCATCACTCTCCCTTGTTGCGCTTAGCCGTAGCTTGTTGGCAAAAGCGCGTCGATACATTCCATTACGGAAACTGGAGCGGAAATGTCTGAGCCTTTGCACCTGGGCGAGCCGGCCGACGAGGCCGCGTGGCGCGCGCTGGTCGAACAAGGTCTCAAGGGCGCGAAATGGGAACGCTTGGTCGGCAAAACCAGCGACGGCATCGCGCTTGAGCCGCTCTATCGCGAAACCGATGTGGCCACCGCGCGCGACGCCTCGGGCTTTCCCGGCGCAGCGCCCTTCGTGCGCGGCGCGCGCCAAGGCGCGTGGCTGATCCGGCAAGCGTACGCACACCCGGATCCGGAGAAGGCAAACAGCGCGATCCTGGCCGATCTCGCAGGCGGCGTAACCGCGATCGAATTGGTGATTGATCCGAGCGGCGAACGCGGCGTCGCGATCCGGAATGCGCGCGATCTCGATCTTGCGCTCGCTGATGTAATCCTTGAGGCCGCGCCTGTGTCGCTAGACGCCGTTGGATTGCAGGCGGCGGAATTACTTGAGGCCAAACTGCGCGGCGTGGCTGTCGCGGGAACGGCGTTCAATGTCGATCCCATCGGCGCGTTCATGCGCGAAGGTGGCGACGGCCCGAGCGATCTCGCCAATGCCGCAAAATTCGCCGCACGCATCAGTAAGCAATTGCCGGCGGCGACCGCTTTGCGCGTGGATGCGCGGCCGGTCCACGAGGCGGGCGGCGCGGAGGCGCAAGAGATTGCTGCGGCCCTCTCAAGCGGTATCGCCTATTTGCGGGTGCTGAGCGGGGCCGGCCACTCGATCGATGAGGCAGCGCCGGCGCTGGCGTTTGCGATCAGCGTTGGCCCCGATGTACTGATCGAAACGGCGAAACTTCGCGCGTTGCGCCTGTGTTGGGCGTGTGTGCTTGAAGCGTCGGGCGCTTCACCGGCCAAACGGGCCGCGCGCATTCATGCTTTCACTGGCGCGCGCATGCTCACGCGCCATGATGCTCAAACCAACATCCTACGGATCACGACAGCCGCTTTTGGCGCCGCTATCGGCGGCGCCGACGTGATCACCACATCGAACTTCACCGATGCGCTGGGCGGGCCGACGCCGTTCGCGCGGCGCGTGGCGCGCAACACGCAGCATGTGCTGATCGAGGAATGCCGCCTGGGCCACGTCGCCGATCCAGCGGGCGGGTCGTGGTTCGTGGAAAAGCTCACCCGCGAATTGGCCGATAAGGCTTGGGCGCTGATGCAGCAGATCGAGGCGCAAGGCGGCATCGTCGCTACGCTGCATTCGGGCTGGCTGCAAAAGACCATCGCGGAGGCGTGTTCGGCGCGGCAGCGCGCGATCGCGACGCGACGCGAAACCATCACCGGCGTGACCGACTTCCCACTGCTCGGCGCCACGGCGCCGGAGGTGGATGCATCGGACCGTCGCGGCGCCGCCAGTACGCCTGCAAGCGCGCTTCCGGCCATCCGCTGGGCCGAACCGTTCGAAGCGTTGCGCGATCGCGCGGAAACAAGCGGCGCGGCAGCTGTGTTCTTCGCCAATCTGGGTACGCTGCCCGAGTTTGGGCCGCGCGCGCAATTTTCGCGCAACTTTCTGGCCGTCGGCGGAATCGCCAGCCTCGGCCCCGAAGACGCGCACGCCACGACGGACGCGTTGATCGACGCATTTGGCGCCGCCAAGGCCAAGGTCGCGCTGCTTGCAGGCGCCGATGCAAGCTACGCCGATCAAGCGGAGAACGCCGCGCAACGCCTGAAAGCGGCCGGCGCGCATTGGGTTGCGCTCGCGGGCAAGCCCGGCGAAAGCGAAGCCAAGTGGCGGGCGGCTGGCGTCGATCAATTTATCTATGTCGGTGTCGATGTGCTGAGGGAATTGGAGACGCTCCACGCAGCACTGGGCGTCGTCTGATGAAGAAACCCGCCGCATTCTCTCTTGCAATCGCTGCGCTGGCGCTACTGGGCGCGGGTGTGGCCATGGCCGCCGGCTGGTGGACGCCGTGGGCGCAGGCGCGGGTACAGGGCGTGGATGTTTCCTGGCATCAAGGCGCGATCGATTGGCGCGCGCTTGCAGCCGACGATGTGCATTTCGCCTACATCAAAGCGACCGAAGGCGGCGATTACGTTGATCCGCGTTTTGCCTTCAATTGGCGCGAGGCCGCCGCGGCCGGACTTTATCGCGGCGCCTATCATTTCTTCACGCTCTGCCGCACGGGCGAGGCGCAAGCGGCGCATTTTATCGCCACGGTGCCGCGCGAAGACGGCATGCTGCCGCCCGCTGTCGACCTGGAACACATGGGACCTTGCACGCAAGGGCCGACGATGACCGATGTCGTCGCCGAGGCGCGTATCTTCCTCGATCTGCTAGAAGCGCATTACGGCGTGCGGCCGCTCCTTTACACCACGCGCCAATATCACGATCTGCATTTGACGCAGATGCAAGGCGAACGCTTCTGGCTCCGCTCGCTCTTCACCGAGCCGAACTACCGCACCAATGATTGGATAATCTGGCAGCATCATAATAGCGCGCGCAAACGCGGCGTCGCCGGCCCCATCGATCTCAACGTCTTTCGCGGCGATGCAAACGATCTCGCCCGCTTCGCCATTCCGGCCTCTGGACCAAGCTCATGACGCTTCCTGATTTTTCCAAACTCGCCTTGGACACAGATATCGCGACGAGTCCACCGCACACTGGCGAGCCTTGGCTTACGCCCGAAGGCATCGCGGTGAAGAGCGCCTACACCGCCGCCGATCGCGCAGGGCTCGATTTCGTGGATGGTTTCCCGGGCCTCGCGCCGTTCGGCCGTGGCCCCTATCCGACCATGTACGTGCAGCAACCGTGGACGATCCGGCAATATGCGGGCTTCTCCACGGCAGAGGATTCCAACGCCTTCTACCGCCGCAATCTAGCGGCGGGGCAAAAAGGTCTCTCGGTCGCGTTCGATCTCGCCACGCACCGCGGCTACGATTCCGATCATCCGCGCGTGCTGGGCGATGTCGGCATGGCCGGCGTGGCGATCGACTCGATCTACGACATGCGCACCTTGTTCAGCGGCATTCCGCTCGATCAGATGAGCGTGTCGATGACCATGAACGGCGCGGTGTTGCCGATCATGGCGCTCTATATCGTCGCCGGCGAAGAGCAGAACGTGCCGCACGCCAAACTGAGCGGCACGATCCAGAACGACATCCTCAAAGAATTCATGGTGCGGAATACGTTCATCTATCCGCCTAAACCTTCGATGCGGATCGTGGGCGACATCTTCGCCTACACCGCGGGCGAGATGCCGAAATTCAATTCGATCTCGATCAGCGGCTATCACATGCAGGAAGCCGGCGCGACGGCCGACCTGGAACTCGGCTACACGCTGGCGGATGGCGTCGAATATATTCGCGCCGGCATCGCGGGCGGCTTGGACGTCGACAAATTCGCGCCGCGCCTCTCCTTTTTCTGGGCGATCGGCATGAACCCATTCATGGAAATCGCCAAGATGCGCGCCGCGCGCCTGCTTTGGGCGAAGCTCGTCGGCCAATTCGGCGCCGCCGACAAATCGCGCGCGTTGCGCACGCATTGCCAAACCTCCGGCTGGTCGCTGACTGCGCAGGACGTTTATAACAACGCCGTGCGCACGTGCGTCGAAGCGATGGCGGCGGCGTATGGCGGCACGCAATCGCTGCACACCAACTCGCTCGACGAAGCGCTCGCCCTGCCAACCGATTTCTCCGCGCGCATCGCCCGCAACACGCAGATCCTGTTGCAAAGCGAAGGCGGCGTCTGCCGTCCGGCCGATCCGTGGGGCGGCTCGTATTATGTCGAGCGCCTCACCGCCGATCTCGCCGCAAAGGCGTGGGCGCATATCGAAGAAGTCGAAAAGCTCGGCGGCATGGCGCAAGCGATCGATCAAGGCTTGCCGAAAGCGCGCATTGAGGAAGCCGCCGCGCGCACGCAAGCGCGCATCGATACCGGCCATCAAACCATCGTCGGCGTGAACAAATATAAGCTCGACGAGGCCGAGGACATTCCGGTGCTGAAGGTCGACAACGCCAAGGTGCGCGCGATGCAGCTTGATAAATTGACGCGCCTGAAGGCCGAGCGAGAGCAAGTCGAGGTCGATGCCGCACTGGAAGCGCTGGAGAACGCGGCGCGCGGCAAAGGCAATCTGCTGGAGCTTGCGGTGAACGCAGCGCGCGCGAAGGCCACCGTGGGCGAAATGTCGTCGGCGCTGGAGCGTGCGTTTGCGCGCCACCAGCCGCCGATCCGTTTGGTGACGGGCGTGTTCTCGCGCGAAGCCGGCAGCGATGTCGCCGTGGAGCGCGCGCGTCAGAGCGTGTCGGCGTTCCAAGAAGCCGAAGGCAAGCGCCCGCGCATTCTCGTCGCCAAGATGGGCCAGGACGGCCACGATCGCGGACAAAAAGTGGTCGCGAGCGCCTTCTCGGACATCGGCTTCGATGTGGAAATCGGGCCGTTGTTCGCAACGCCCGAGGAAGTCGCGGATCAGGCGATCGAGAAAGGCGTGCACGTCGTCGGCGTGTCGTCGCTCGCTGCCGGGCATTTGACGCTGACGCCGGCGCTGCGCTCGGCCCTGCTCGAACGCGGCCGCGGCGACATCATGATCGTCGTCGGCGGGGTTATTCCGCCGGAGGACGTGCCGACTTTGAAGGATATGGGCGCAGCGGCGGTCTATCCGCCCGGCGGCGTAATCGCGGAGATCGCGCAGGATTTGCTGAGCGCGTTGAACGAAAAGCTCGGATACGCGCAGCCGGCGCGGCGTGGCTAGCCGAAGAGGACATCGAGCAATACGGGCAATGTCGTAGTGATCAACGTGACCCACACGACAATCCGAATTTCTCGATTCGGGTGAAGCAACCAGTGACGTACATCGTACCACCGCACGCGACGCAGATAGATGTTGTATTTTGAGATAATGTCCGCGCCTTCGGCGTCATCCTCTTCATAGCCGTTACCTAGTCGGATGTCGGTCAATAATTGCTGGTCAAGCTGAATGCTTCCCGGAGCCGCGCGACCTCGACGAGTGGCGACCTGCAGAAGGAGTTCTTTGTAGATTAGCGCGCGCGCCTTTCCGCTCTCAACGATTGTGACCACGTAGTAGCGCGACGAGTCCTTCTTGAGCAGTCCCTTTACCTGTTCACTATCGAAGCTCAGCTTCGATTGTAGCCCGTGAAAAGCCAGATAATCTTCAGGGCTGATGCGCAGATTGTCTTGGTACATATGCGCAGCGCTCTTTATGCGCGCGTCACGAATGGCGGGTTTGGACCATGTCCAAGAATAGCGAATGAGGACGGTGGCGACTAACAGAACAATAAGTACAGTCACCACAAACAGGGAGAAGGTCTCCCACGTAAGCCGATGCAAGGGATCGATCGCCCTGTGCCAGTAAGTATCCCCCGCTTCTTGTAGGACTATGACCGGATCCATGCTCACCCCCTCGCAACAAGCTAGCGGCGAAAGCGCTTTTCGCAACCGCAAATTGATCTTTGGTGGTTTGCTCGCGTCAGCCATCCTTGCCATCGCTTACGGCGCCTTTGGCTCAAGCCTCTACGAAGGCGCGCCGCCTTACGTGGTGGGCACAATCTTCAAAGCTTCGAGCATCATCATGCTCGGCATCATCGCGATGGTCTCGCGGTCGCGCTTGCTGGCGGCGGGCCTTTTCTTTGGGGCGCTTGGCGATGCGTTGCTGGCGTGGAGCCCGGAGACGTTTCTTTTCGGCGCGTTCGCGTTCCTGATCGGCCACCTCTTCTACATCACGCTCTTCCTGCGCAGCGGCCTCGGCATTGGCGCCGCGTTGAAGAGCCCGCCGCGTCTGCTCGGCGCGCTTGCGCTGATCGTCGCCTGCTTCGTGATGACGTATCTGCTGGTGCCGCGCGACAATGCGATGTTCACGCCGCTTGCAATCTATACCGGCGTGCTGACTTTGATGGCGCTTTGCTCTTTCACACTGCCGGCGACGCGTTGGCTCGTGATGGCCGGCGCGGTGCTGTTCTTCATCTCCGACGGCTTCGTCGCCTGGAATATGTTCCACCACGATCCCGACCCGTCGCTCGCGTATTGGCGCAGCTTCGCCGGCTGGATGATCTATTGGGCAGGCCAAGCCGGTATCTGCATCGGCGCTTTGGGACTTCACCGCTCGAAAGACTAATGTTCTCTTTTTGTTCTTGACAGGTTTGATCCCTCGGCGCTCAATGGGCGCGCAGGGAGAGTCACATGATCGGGTACGTCACCATCGGTTCAAACAACATCGCGCGCTCATGCGCGTTCTTCGACGCCGCGTTCGAGCCGCTTGGCTACAAACGCAGCTTCGAAGGCGGCGGCTGGGCGGGCTACGGGCCGGACGGCAAGCAGGACGAAGGCCTGCAAATCTATCTGGCGACGCCGTTCAACGGCGAACCAGCCACGCTCGGCAATGGCTCGATGCTCGCCTTCAAGGCGCCATCGCGCGCGATGGTCGAAGCCTTTCACGCACAGGCGCTTGCGAATGGCGGCGCGGACGAAGGCGCGCCGGGCGTGCGCGGCGAAAGCGATCCGCCTTTCTTCGGCGCCTATGTGCGCGACCCGGACGGGAACAAGTTCTGCGCCTATTTCAGGGGCTGATTTCACGCCGCACTTTGCCGTCTCCGCTTTCACGTGTAGCGACGCGCACGTGAATGGCGCGACTCTCTCCGAAGCGCGCGTGCTGTTGAAGCGCGTGTTCGGCCACGACGATTTTCGTGGGCTGCAGGCCGATGTGATCGCCGAGGTGCTGGAAGGCCGCGACGTGATGGCGGTGCTGCCAACGGGCGGCGGCAAGAGCTTTTGCTATCAAATCCCGGCGATGCTGCGGTCAGGCGTGGGCCTCGTAGTCTCGCCGCTGATTGCGCTGATGCAGGATCAGGTCGCTGCGTTGCGTGCAGCGGGCGTTGCGGCGGCGCGGTTGGATTCCACGCTCGATCGCGACGCGCGGCGCGAATGGCTGAATGCCGCACGCGACGGCAAGCTTGATCTGCTTTACATTTCGCCGGAAGGCCTCTTCGCTCAAGGCTTTCTCGATTTCCTCGAACAATGCCCGATCGCGCTGATCGCCATCGACGAAGCGCACTGCGTCAGCCAATGGGGGCATGATTTCCGACCGGATTATCGCGCGCTGGGGCGATTGGCTGAGCTTTTCCCGAATGTACCGCGCATGGCGGTGACGGCGACGGCCGATCTGAAGACGCAGGCCGACATCCGCACACAGCTCAGGCTTGAGCACGCCAAGAGCTTCATCGCCTCGTTCGACCGCCCGAACCTCGTCCTCTCGGCGGAGCGCAAATCCACGAAGCCGCAAGAGCGCATCTTCGATCTGGTGCACGCACGGCGCGGCAAATCCGGCATCATCTATGCGGCGACACGCGATCATGTCGACAAGATCGCGGCGTCTCTGCAGGAGCTAAAGGTTCCAGCGCTCGCTTATCATGCGGGGCTCGACGCTGGCTTGCGCGCCGAGCGGCAGCACAAGTTTCAGGAACAAGACGACGTGGTGATGGTCGCGACTGTCGCCTTCGGCATGGGCGTTGATAAGCCCGACGTGCGCTACGTCATTCACGCGGATTCACCAAAAAGCATCGAGGCCTACTGGCAAGAGGTCGGGCGCGGCGGGCGCGATGGCGAGACGGCCGAGGGCTTTTGCATCTATTCGGCGTCGGACCTGCGCCGCTCGGTGATGTTCGCGAACCAATCGAGCGCGAGCGAGCAAGTCAAAGCCGTGCAAGTGAAGAAGGCGCGGCAGCTCTTTGCCTATCTCGACGGCCTCACCTGCCGCCGCGCCGGCGTGCGGCGTTATTTCGGCGAGGAAGGCGTCGAGCCCTGTGGCGTGTGCGATATCTGCACCGATCCGCCCGCCTCGATCGACGCCACGGAACTTTCAGCGAAAGCCATCTCCGCCGTCATGCGCATGGATCAGCGCTTCGGACGCGGGCGCGTGGTGAATCATCTGCTCGGCAAAGCCGGCGATGAGATCGATCAGCGCTACGCGTCGCGCAGCACGTTCGGCATTGGCGCCGATCAGCACGAAAGCGTTTGGCGCAACGTGATTGAGCACTTGCTGTTCGAGGGCGTGTTGAGCGAAGGCGAGGATGAACGCCCAACCTTAAGCATCGGCGATGATGACGCCGTGCGCGCGATCTTCCGCAAAGAGCGTATTGTGCGCATCCGCGAAGCGGCAAAATCAACGCGACGCGGCAAAGAGGAGCGCCGCGCCGCGCGCGACGCCAAGGGGGCGGGAAAGGCTGGTTTCAGCGGCGCGGATGCAAAGCTGTTCGAAGCCCTGCGCTCATGGCGGCGCGATGCAGCGCAAACACAAGGGGTACCGCCCTATGTGATCCTGCATGATGCGACCTTGGCCGCCATCGTCAGCGCCAAGCCGGATAATTTGATCGCATTGGGCCGAGTTCAGGGCATCGGCGAAGCCAAGCTCAAGAAATATGGCGCCGAAGTGCTCGCCGTTGTGATCGCAGGCTGCTGAAGCGCACGTTGACGTTTCGCCCGTGCGATCCAAATTGGACACAGGAGGCGACATGGAAAACCAAGATACCGTCAAACGGCGCGAACGCGCGCAGCGTGAGATCGCGGTCGCGGAAGCCACTGGCTCCAAAGCGCACGCGAGCCCAGATTTCCGGCAGGTCTTTATCGAGCGCCGCGACGGCACCCGCGAAACGGTGCGGATCGCACCGCGCCCGCACTAGAGCATCTAGGCGTCTTCACCTTCAAGCACACGACGCGCGGCAATCACGCCGTCGCGCGCCAAATCCTCGGCCTGCTCCACCCATTCTTCGTTGGCGACGCGGCCGCGCAGGCGGAAATAGCGCTCGATCCAGGCGACATTCTCCGGCGTCCACGCCGCGATCTGATCGAAGTGAAAAACGCCGATCGCGTTCAGCGTGGTCTGCTGCAAGGGGCTGACGCCTTCGATCAACGTGAGGTCATCCGGCGCGCCATGACGCGCGGAGGTCAGCACCGGCGGCTTCTTGCTGGGCGTCGTGGACGCA
This sequence comes from Caulobacterales bacterium, assembly GCA_017303355.1. Classification (GTDB taxonomy): domain Bacteria; phylum Pseudomonadota; class Alphaproteobacteria; order Caulobacterales; family Aquidulcibacteraceae; genus Vitreimonas. Next base: position 175,754 of record JAFLCU010000005.1, read on the forward strand.
GCAGGCGTGGGCGCGACCTCTTCCGCGTCGACGTGCACGGGTGCGGCGATCGTCTGGACGATCACCTGCGTCGGGCGCTGTTCAAGATGGCGGACGCGCGCTTCAAGATAGCGCGCACGCCAACGCCAACGATCCGGATCGGGGCCCGTGTCGGCGACGAATATCGGCTCGGGCGCGACCGCGGCCTCCGGCGCCGGCTCCTCCGCGACCGCCGCATCGGCCTGGAGATAGGCCACGCGGCGCTCAAGATAGAGCAATCGCCAGCGCAGCAGCATGTCCACATCGGCGTTGGCGGCGAACGGCGGCTCCTCCGCGAGCGCATGCGGTTCGTCCACGATATCTTCCTGGATCGGCGCGGTCACGCGGCGCAGCTCGGCTTCGAGGAAATTCGCGCGCTGTTCCGCGTCACGCGCGCGCCATGCCTCCGTTGGCGCCACTTCTAGCGATTCCGGCACAACGGGCTGTGGCGCGGGGACGACCGCCGACGCAGCGGCGGCCAAGCCTTCCAAGTAGCGGACGCGCTGCTCGAAATAGCGCAAGCGCCACGTCTGCAACGCATCATCCTCACGCGGCGCCTGTTCTTGCACCGCTTCGACCGGCGCGGCGATCACATCCACCTCGCGCGAGCGTTGGGTCTCGTACTCGGCGACAAGAGCGCGAAGGCGTTCGAGTTCCTCATTATCTGCGCGCCCGCCCTCGATGCGACGCTGCGTTTCAGCAAGCAGACCCGCGGCGTCATCGGCGCGGCCGCGCGCTTGCCCAAGCAAGCCTTCCAACTCGACGATGCGCCCATCGCGCACCTCGATCAGACGGCGCAACGAATCCAACTCGCGTGAAGTTTCCAATTCATCGCCAGCGACCGCATCACCCGAGGCCAAGCGCGCCAGATCGCGCAGCAATCCCTCGCGCTCACGACGAAGCTTCGCCTCGCCGGGCGCTGCGCGTTGTGTTGCATACGCCCAGCCAGCGAGCGCCGCGAAGGCAGCGGTGAGGATGAGCCAGAACGCCAATTGTCCGATCAGATAGGCCATGGCCTCACCCGCTCACATAAAATTCGATGCGCCGGTTCGACGCCTGGCCGGCCTCTGTTGCGTTGCTTGCGCGAGGCCGATCGGGCCCATAGCCGCGCGCCGTCAGCCGTGAACGCGCCACCCCTTGTCCGGAGAGATAGTTCGCGACAGCGTCGGCGCGCGTCTGCGACAATTCCATGTTGAGTTCGCGCGTGCCGACATTGTCGGTGTGACCAGCGACCTCGAGCGAAAACCGATCGCAGCGCAACGCGACCGAGGCAAGTGAATCCAGCACGCGGCGGCTGGACGGATCGATGGCCGAGGACCCTGGCGCGAAATTGATGACATTGCGCTCCATCAAGCGATCGAAAGCGCGTTCGCACGTCTCGGCATCACCATTGTTGAGGTTCAATCCCTGAAGCTCAGGATGATCGACGTCCAGCCCATCGATCGTCACCGCCAGACGCGAGCGGAACGGCGCGGGCGGCTCCTCGAAGGCGCCGCGCAGCGCATCGACGGCAGGCTGGCCGCCATCGCCAATCACCACGAGCTGGCTATCGACGATGCGCGCCTCGCCGCTATTCATGTCCGCGAGCAGGCGCACGGCGTCGCGCGCGACCTGTGTAAACGAAGGCGAAGGCGCACCGCCCGCGACGTGCATATCGTCAACGGCTTCAACTGTCGGGAACGCTTGCGCGGCCGCGGCCATCAAATCCGCACGCGCGTTTTCGGAAGGTACAGCGCCTGCAAGCACCACCCGGCTCTCCGCGCGACGAACGCTCCAAGTATATGGGCGCTCGAACGCGCCGACGCTGACGCCCGCCACGTCAACGCTTGTGACGCCGCCCGCCCAAGCGCCGCCCGCGCCCTCGGCCGAGAGCGCGGCGCGGCGCGCGGCTTCAACGTCGGTTTCGTCTTCAACGATGCCGCGCAAGACAGCGCGCTGCCCGTCCATATCGATTTCAAGGCCTGGATAGCCCGCCGCCAGCAACGAGGTGGCGACATGCTGCTCCAGCACGCCGGGCATCTTCCAGAAGGCGCCCGCATGCGGCGAGGCAATGCCCAGAAGCGCACACAAAGCAGCGCCGGCGGCGCCAATCCACAGCAGGACCCGCTGTGACGCCGGATCGCGTTCGTCGTTCATCGGGCGCGCCGCACTTGCGCTTCGCTGAGCGCGGCCCGCAATTGACCGATCTCACGTTCTTCGGCGCGACGGCGCTGCGCCGCGAAATAGGCGCGTATGCGCCACCCCAGCGCGAAGCCAAGACCGGCGGCGACAACGAACAAGATCACCTGGGATAAGAAGAGGCCGAGCATATTTCCCGCGTCACGCGCGTTGATGCGCACTTAACGCCCTTCTAATGCCTGGCGATCTAGGCGAAAACCTGAAACACCCCGGCGGGCGAACGCCCAGAAGAGACCCATGGCGCACCAGATCACCAGCGCGTCCAATCCCCTGATCAAGACGCTCAAAAGCCTGCACATGAAGAAGGGCCGCGCCGAGACCGGCCTCTTCCTTGCCGAAGGCGCAAGGTTGGCGGTCGAGGCGTCGGAACTGGGCGTCTGGCCGGATATCTTGGTTTATGCGCCGGCGGCGACGGAGCGCCCGCAGGTGCGCGCGCTGATCGCGGAAGCTGAGAAACGCAGTGTGCGCGTGATCGAGACCAATGAGAGCATTCTCGGCCAGATCAGCAAGCGCGATAACCCGCAGACGGTGATCGGCGCCTACAAGCAGAATTTGGCTTCGCTGGAGGCGCTGGAGGGCGAGACGATCGTGGCGCTCGAAGGCATCCGCGATCCTGGCAATCTTGGTACGATTTTACGCACAGCGGATTCGACCGGCGCTGGCGGCGTCGTGCTGATTGGCGAAACCTGCGATCCGTTTTCCGTGGAAGCCGTGCGCGCGAGCATGGGCTCACTGTTTGCGATGCCGCTGGCGCGGGCGTCGTTCGAGGATTTGGTACGTTTCAAGACGACGCGCGGCGCCGAGATGTCGGGCTTATCGCTGAAAGGCGCGATGGCCGATGCGAGCGCGACGGCGCCGAAACGTGCGATCATTCTGATGGGCAACGAACAATCGGGCTTGCCGTCGCATATGGAGGCGGCATGCGATGTGTTGGTGAAGCTGCCCATGCGCGGGCGCGCGGATAGTTTGAACCTGGCGATCGCGACGGGCGTGATGCTGTATGATGTGTGGCGGAGACGCGGATATGACGGCGCGCGCGCCTGAAATTTTGATCGCCGACGATTGGCAGGATTATCGCCTGCTGGATTCCGGCAATGGCGGCAAGCTTGAACAAGTCGGCCCCTATCGCTTCGTGCGACCAGAGCCGCAAGCGCTTTGGGCGCCAGCGCTGAGCGCGACTGAATGGGATTCAGCGGACGCGATCTTTTCGCCGTCTTCAGCGGATGACGATGAAGCTGGCCGCTGGCGCTTCAATCGCGAGCTGCCGCAGAATTGGACATTGCGCTGGGATGATCTCTCGTTCGTCTCGCGGCCAACGCCGTTTCGGCACTTGGCGTTCTTTCCCGAGCATTCTGTGCATTGGCGCTACGCGCGCGAATGCTTGAAGGCGCATCGCAGGCCGCAGCCGGAAGTGCTGAACTTGTTCGGATACACTGGCCTCGCCTCGCTCGCGTGCGCCAAAGCCGGCGCAAAGGTGACGCATGTGGACGCGTCAAAGAAAGCAATTGGCTTTGCGCGCGAGAACCAAACGGCGGCCGGTTTGGCAGACGCGCCGATCCGCTGGATTTGCGACGATGCGCTCGGGTTCGTGAAGCGCGAGATCAGGCGTGGGCGGCGCTATGATGGCGTGATCCTCGATCCGCCGAAATTCGGGCGTGGGCCTGACGGCGAGACGTGGCGGCTCGAAGAAAGTATGCCGGAATTGCTGGATGCCTGCCAAACGCTGCTGCGCGCCGATCCAAATGATCGCGCGAGCGCCAAGGGCTTTATGATCGCGACTGTGTACGCGGTGCGGCTTTCATATCTGGCGCTGGCGCAAACCGCGCAGCAAATGTTCGTAGGTGGCGAGTGGCAGACGGGCGAAATGGCGCTGCCGCATGTCGGGCGCGATTTGCTGTTGCCGACGGCGATCTTCGCCCGCTGGCGTGGTTGATCAGCATGAACATCACCCATTCCCGGGGCGATGCGGTGCGCGTCGAGCCCGGGTTTTTGCCCACCGAAGCGGGCTTCGGCCCGCGTAGGCGCGCCCCATAAACTTTAGCCTTTCCAGAAAAGACTGAGTCTATAGGTCCCGGACTTGGCGCTTACGCGCCATTCGGGGAATGGGTGCGGTGTTTTATACAAAGCGAGCAAGCGCCGACGGTCCGCTTTAGTGGAAGTTGCGGCCCTTGGGCATCACTTCGGCGGCAGGGCTTACTCTCAGATTGATCCGCACATTGCGCGGATGCCGCTCGCGCGGATCGTCACCCACATTGCGGCGCGCTTCGTCGGCGCGCGGGTCAACGTCGATGCCGTGGCGAGACGCGGACAGCGCCGCCAGCAGCGGCGTAAAGTCGTGGATACGTTCAGCGATCACGTGGGTTACGCCGCTTTCGCTTTGCACTGGCCCATCCACCGCCACGAGCCGCCCAGCCAACACCTGCCGCCGGAATTCCTCGAACACTTTGGGCCAGACGACGATATTGGCGATGCCGGTTTCGTCTTCGAGCGTCATGAAGATCACACCCGACGCCGTGCCGGGCCGCTGACGCACGAGCACGAGCCCGGCCACGCGCGTGCGCTGGCCATTTGGCATGTGCCGCAAATTCTCCGCTTTGATCGCGCGGCGATCGGTCAGATCATCTCTGATCAAAGCGACAGGATGCGTTTTCAGCGAAAGCCCGAGCGTGCGATAATCCTCCACCACGTGCTCGCCGAGCGGCATCGTCGGCAAATCGAAATCCGGTTCGCGCGTCGGATCGTGCGCTTGCGCGAACAGCGGCAAATCCTCTTGCCCGCCCACCCGATTAAGCCCCCGCGCCGCCCACAATGCCTCGCGCCGATCGAGGCCGAGCGAACGGAACGCATCGATGTCGGCGAGGTGTTCGATGGTCGAGATCGAAAGCCCGCTGCGCAACCACACATCGCGCACGGAATCGTAGCCGCGGCCGCGATTGGTCACGAGCGCCTCTATCTCGTCCTGACCCAACCCCTTGGCCTGGCGAAAACCCATGCGCATTGCGTGCGTGGTGCGAATGTCGCCCGCCATCTCCGCATGATTGCGATGCACGCGCTTGGCCGCCTCCGGGCCAGGTTCAAGCGTATTGTCCCAATCGGAATGATTGATGTCGACCGGGCGGATTTCCACGCCGTGGTCGGCGGCGTCGCGGATGATCTGCGCCGGCGCGTAAAAGCCCATTGGCTGGGCATTGAGCAATGCCGCCGCGAACACGTCAGGGTAATAGCATTTCAGCCAAGACGAGACATAAACAAGGATCGCGAAACTCGCAGCGTGGCTTTCTGGGAAGCCGTATTCGCCAAAACCTTCGATTTGCGAGAACGACGCTTCGGCGAATGCGCGTTCGTAGCCTCGTTCCGTCATTCCATTGATGAATTTGTCCTTGAGCTGATTGATCGTGCCGACCCGTCGAAACGTCGCCATCGCGCGGCGAAGCTTATCGGCCTCCGACGGTGAGAAGCCCGCGGCCGTAATCGCAATCTGCATCGCTTGTTCTTGGAAAAGAGGAACCCCCAAGGTTCGATGCAGAACGTCCCGCAATTCTTCCTTGGGATAAGTTACCCTCTCGATCCCCTGCCGGCGCTTCAGATACGGATGCACCATGCCGCCTTGGATCGGTCCAGGCCGCACGATCGCGACCTCGATCACGAGATCGTAGAACTCCTTTGGCTTAAGCCGTGGCAGCATCGACATTTGCGCGCGGCTTTCGACTTGGAATACGCCGACCGAGTCCGCGCGGTGGAGCATTTTGTAAACGCGCTCATCGTCTGTCGGTGAGGTAAGCGTGGCGTGCTCTTCGCCCGGATAATGCTTAACGCAGAGATCGAACGCCTTCTGCAGGCATGTCAGCATGCCAAGGCCAAGCACATCCACCTTGAGGATGCCAAGATCTTCCAGATCGTCTTTGTTCCATTCGACGACTGTACGCTCATCCATCGCCGCATTCTGGATCGGCACCACGTCATGCAGCATTTCGCGCGTAATCACGAACCCGCCGACATGCTGTGAAAGATGGCGTGGAAAACCCTGCAATTCATTCGAGAGCGCCAAGCATTGCATGAGCCGGCCATCGCTTATGTCAAAGCCATGCTCTCGCAAATCCTTGTTCTCCACCCCGCGCGACCACCAATGCAGCATCTTGGAGAGTGAGTTGACGGCGTCCTCGGAATAGCCGAACACCTTAGCGACTTCGCGTACGGCGCTGCGGCCGCGATAGCAAATGAGCGTTGCCGCAAGCCCCGCGCGCTCGCGCGTATATTTCTTGTAGATATATTGGATCACCTCTTCACGTCGCTCGTGCTCGAAATCGACATCGATATCCGGCGGCTCGTTGCGTTCTTCCGAGACGAAGCGGTCGAACAGCAATTGATTCTTCGCCGGATCGACGGATGTGACGCCCAGACAATAACAGATCGCGGAATTGGCGGCGGAGCCCCGGCCTTGGCAGAGAATCGGTTTGACCGGATTGCCGTCCTTGTCGAAACCGGAACGGGCGAATTCGACGATATCCGCCACCGTCAGGAAATACGGCGCATATTGCTTGCGCCCGACGATGCCGAGTTCGCGCGTCAGCGTATCGCGTACTTTCTCGGGGATTCCATCGGAGTAGCGTTTCCGTGCGCCCGCCCAGACGCGCGCCTCCAGCGCCTGCTGAGGATCGGCATATCCTTCCGAGGTTTCCTCCGGATATTCATAGCGCAGATGCTCCATCGAGAAGCTTATGCGCTCCAGAAAACGCACGCTTTCGGCCACGGCTTCGGGCGCGTCCTTGTAAAGCCGCAGCATCTCCTCAGCAGGCTTCAGATAGCGCTCCGCGTTTTTCGCCAGCAGCGCACCGGCATCTGTAAGGCGTTTCTTTTCGCGAATGCAGGTGACGACATCGAGCAGCGGACACCGATCCGGGTGATGCATCAACGGCTCGGTGGTGGCGATGAGGCGCGCGCCGGTTTGCGTGGCCAGCGCTTTGAGTTGGCGAATGCGGCGGCGATCTTCGCCGTTGAACTGGAAGGATGCGGCGAGCCATGCCTCGCCCGCCGCTTGCTTGATCTGCACAAGATACGCCGCCATGCGCTCTGGAGCTTCGCCCAGAGCGAACGCCGGAATGAGGATCGTTTGCAGACCTGTTGCGTGCGCAAGGTAATCGGCGAAATCGAGCCAGCATTCGCCTTTCGGCGCGCGGCGATTGCCGATCGTGAGCAGACGCGTGAGATTGGCGTAGGCCGGACGATCCTTGGGATAGACGATCAAATCCGGCGTGCCGTCACGAAACACGAGCCGCGATCCGACGATCAAGCGGATATTTCCTTTACCGCTCTCCTTGAGCGATCTCGCCTGCACATGCGCGCGCACAACGCCCGCCAGCGTATTGCGATCAGCAACACCAATGCCGGCAAGCCCAAGCGCAAGCGCTTGCTCCACCATCTCCTCGGGATGCGAACCTGAGCGGAGGAAGGAAAAATTCGTCGTGACGCAAAGTTCGGCGAAAGCGCTCATTCTGCTCCTCCGCTTGCGGGGGAGCTGTCGCGAAGCGACTGAGAGGGCGCGGCGCTTGCGGCTGGCGAACTTGCCCCCTCCGGCTCGCTCACGCTCGCCACCTCCCCCGCAGGCGGGGGAGGATAAGGAACGCAAAGTTCCGCGAAGCTCATCCCTTCTGACTTCCGATCTCTGATTTCTGACTTCTGTTTCATGCGAATAACCCATGCACGAACCAGCGCGGCGTTTCCGCTTCGCCATAGAGACCTTCGCGGTAGAGCCAATAGCGACGACCTTCGCGATCCTCGACGCGATAATAATCGCGCGTGAGCGAGTCTTCCGTCCAATCGCCGCTGATCCGCTCAGGCCCTTCCGCGCGCGCGACTTCGCGCAGCACACGCCGCCAACGGAAGCGAATGGGCGGGCCATCCGGCACCGTGGCCAGCGCTTCGATTGGTTGCGCGGGTGAGAACAAACGGATCGGTCGGCGTTGCACCCCATCCGCCGACGGCTTCAGCGTTTGCGCATCTTTCTGTTCACTCAACGCCGGACGCCAACCGCTCGCGCGTTCGGGCGCATGCAGCTCATGCACTTGCGGGCGCAGCACGCGTTTGGCGCCGAGACGAACGCTCAAGATGTCGGCGATGCCGCTGATCTGTTCCGGCGTGGCGCGACCTTCCTCGGAGACAACCAATTCGCGCGCGGCTTCGGCGATGGGCGCCAATTGCACCACATCCAGTCGCGCCGCTTCGATACCAAATTCCGCGTTGATGTTTTCGGCGACAACATTCAGCTTTTCACGAAACAGCCGGATCAGCGCTTTCACTTCGCGCTCCGGCCGCGACACGCCGACCGAAATCACACGATCGCGGCCATCGACGCCGAACAGCACCAATTCCAAACGCCGCGCGCCAGCGCCGCGAATATCGAGCTTTTCGACCACATCGGCGCATAGATCCTGCATCACGTGCAGGATCGAATCTGTTGTAAAAATCGGTTCGAGAAAACGGCGCAGCGCGAAAACCGGCGGCGGCGGGCGGCGCGGCGTCAGCGCCTCACGTGCGCGGCCATAGGCTTGATCGAGCCGCAGCATGGCGCGTTCGCCAGCGCGCGCGGTGAAAGCGCTGCGCGGCGCGTCGTTCAATTGGCCGATGGTTTTCATGCCGAGGCGGCGCAGCAACGCGGCCGCTTGCGGATCGAGGCGCAAGGCTTCCACCGGCAATGCGGCGAGCGCTTCCAGATCAGCATCTGGCTTACGGACATAACGCGCAAACGCCCACGCCGCGCCCGTCGTTGGCGCGATAGCGGCGCGGGCGCCAAAACCTTGCGCATACAAACGCGCAACGATCGTATCGCGCAGCGCCTCTTCGCCGCCGAACAGATGCGCGCAGCCAGTGATATCGAGGAAGAGGCCTTCCGGCGGATCAATCACGACGATCGGTGTGAACCGCTCACACCAAGCCGCGATTGCGTCGAGCGCGCGCGCGTCTTCCTCCGGTTCAGCTTCGATGGCTTCCAGTTTCGGCTGGATCGCACGCGCATCGGCAAGCGACATGGCGAGATGCAAACCCAGCTCGCTCGCGCGTTTATCGACCCCCGTCAGCTGATAGGCATTGGCTTGCTTGGCATAGATCGCGAGCGGACGATCATCGCCCGGCGCGCGCCCGGATCGCTTCAAGCGATCCGTCGCGAGACGCGGCAGATAAATCGCCAGCCAGCGCGCGTTCTGCGAAGGCGCGGACATGAGCGTTCCAATCAAGAAGGAAAGTTTGGCCGGAAGGGCCGGCGCGGCTGCGTGTGAGCTCAGCGCGGAAGGCGGGCGCGCCGAGTTCGTGAGCGACGCCATCGCTCGCCGCCGGTGCAATGCGCCAGCGTGTCCACGCCGCACTTGGTCCAGCTTCGGGCTGCAGCAATAGACAACGCGAACGATTGCGCTCGGCGAACAGCAGCAAACGGCGGCTGGCTTTGAGATCGAGCGCCTTGCCACGCGCGCCGAGCGCGCAGAGGACGACAGCGCCGGGCGCCGCCAACCCCTGCTCGGCCGCCCACAATGTCTCCTCCCGCTTCTTGGCGCGGATGACGATCAGTCGGCTGAGATCGAGTCCGTAGTGCGCAAGCCCCACCGGATAAGGCGCGCCTTCCTCGGCAAAGGCGGCTTCCTCCCCGGCCCAGAAGATCGCGGGCGGGTTCCACGAAGCGGTCAGCGCCAAGGCAAACCCCATCGCCGCGGCTTCAGCGCCTGGGCCGGCAGGGCCAATCTCATGCAAAGCCGCCTTGGCCATGCGCCCGGCCTGGGCGGTAAAGCCAGGTTCGAGCGCGGAACCCGAAACGAGACGCGGGAGGGCTGGACGCTGACTCATGTTCTCTATATGTTCTAGCCCTTCGAGTCGCTTTCGGCAAGGGTCGCCATGTACGCCTACGCGCTGTTCGACACCTCGATTGGCCGCTGCGGCCTGGCCTGGGGGCCGCGCGGCATTGTTGGCGTGCAATTGCCGGAACGCAGCGAAGGCACGACGCGCACGCGCCTGATGCGCCATTGCCCCAACGCCGACGAGATCGAGCCGCCCAAACAGATCGCACGCGCCATTGAGGAGATCGCCGCACTCTTGCGCGGCGAGAAGAAAGGCTTGCGCACGCTACAGCTCGATATGAGCCGCGTGCCGGCGTTCAATGCGCGCGTCTATGAAACCGCCCGCGCCATCGCGCCCGGCAAGACGCGCACTTATGGCGAAATCGCCCGTGCGATCGGTGACCCAAGCGCCGCACGCGCCGTCGGCCAAGCGCTTGGGCGCAATCCATTCGCGATCGTGGTGCCGTGCCATCGCGTCGTTGGCGCCAACGATCGCCTCGTTGGCTTTTCCGCAAGCGGCGGTATCGCGACGAAGCTGAAACTCTTGGAGATCGAAGGCTGGCGCGCGGAAGAACAATTGCTGTTTGAGGAATTGGCTTAGCGTTCGCAGCCGCGCCGACGCGTCAACACCGAACAGCCAACATCCTCTTCCTAACCGGCCGCGCGCTCCGCATCGTAATTCGCGTACGAATGCTTCAACGTGGCGTGATTGAGCAGCATTTCCGCGACTTGGCGTTTTCCGGTTGCATCAAAGATACGCGTGCGCACCCAGAAGGATTCCGTACGCTTGCCCTCCGACAGCGCCACGATCTCGCGGCGCAGGATGTAATCCTCGCCAACGAAGAGCGGCCCTTCGATCATGCGGATTTCCTGATCGGCGAAGAGCCCGATCGCGGGCCCCTTGGTTGGAAACGCCGCTTGCGCGCTTGAGTATTCCGCCAGCACGCTCACCATTTCAAGCGGAATGATCGGCCGGCCCCAGGGCGAGGCGGCTGCGTCAAAATACCAAGGCGAGTTCTCGGTGATGGCGGCGAGCTTCTGCTTCAAACTGAATGGATAGAGCGCGCCCATGTTTTGATCGGCGTCCATGCGCACGCGCTCGTCCGCGGCGCCCGTCATGCCGACCTTGAGCTTAGAGAGAATGACAAGCTTCTCTGGCGGCTTCAGCGCCGCCATACGCTCATCCAGCAGCGTGCGCTCCGCACCGATGTTTGCGCTCGCTTCAAGCACCGGCGTTCCGTCAGCCTTCTCCGCCCACGCTTTCGTGGACGTAGCGCCCTCGCCGGGAATGGCGACGAAGGCGCGCACGGCTTCGCCTTCGACCACCATGTTCTGATAGTGCGCCGACAAGCATCCCCGCTCGAACCATTCCTTGCCCCACACTTTCCCGAGCAACGGTGCGAACTGGCTGAAGTGCGTCGGCCCTTCGATCGGCCCGGCTTTGAAGCCGAGCTTCTCGGCCATTGCATCATCATGCAATGACGTGTGCCCGCCATATTCCTGTTCCGCCAACATTTGCCGCGGCTTTCGCAACGGCCCGGCCAGCGCGAGCGGCGCGTCGAAGCCTGACACGTTCAGCGCCCGCTCGGCAAATCCTTGAACGCCACGCCTTTATCGACGCGCACGTCTTGCGGCAGACCAAGCACGCGCTCGGCAATAATGTTTTTAAGAATCTCATCGGTGCCGCCAGCGATGCGCAGGCCAGGCGCCCACATGTAACCTTGATGGAACGCGGCCTCCATCGGCGCCAGATCACCGTCATTGATGATGCCGTAATGATCCATCGACTCGATGGCGGTATTGCAGATGTCCATCAGATGATTGGCGTTGATCACCTTGCCGATCGAGCTTTCCGGCCCCGGCGTTTGCCCGCGCGAAAGCGCGGTCATGGTGCGGAATTTCGAGAGCTTGTAGCCCTCGGCTTTCACGATCCAATCGGCGAGCTTTTGACGGAACGCTTCATCCTGCGCCAGCGTGCCTTGGCCGGTCGGCCCCGGCATGTTGCGCGCGAGTTCAAGAATTTCCGCGTAATCCGGACCGGTCGAGCCGCCGACCGCCAGACGCTCGTTCATCAGCGTGACGAGCGCGACGTTCCAGCCCATGCCCGGCTCACCGAGACGGTTTTTGTCAGGGATGCGCACATCTGTGAAATAGACTTCGTTGAACTCGCGTCCGCCGGAGGCTTGGTGGATTGGGCGCACCTCAACACCGGGCGCCTTCATGTCGATGATGAACATGGTGAGGCCCTTGTGCTTTTCTACGTCCGGGTTGGTGCGCACGAGCACGATGCCGAAATCGCAGAAATGCGCGCCCGTGGTCCACACCTTCTGGCCGTTGATGACCCAATCGTCGCCATCGCGCACGGCTTTGGTCTTCGACGCGGCGACGTCGGAGCCTGCGCCCGGCTCGGAGAACAATTGGCACCATATCTCATCGCCGCGCAGCGCCTTGGCGACGTAGCGATCCTTGGTGGCATCATCGGAGAACGCGATCACGGTCGGCACGCACATGCCGAGGCCAATCGCGAACGGTTGCGACGGCGCGTCGAACTTCGCTTCTTCCTGATTGAAGATCACCGCGTAGATCGGCGGCAGGCCGCGCCCGCCTTGCTCCTTGGCCCAAGTGATGCCGGCAAAGCCCGCTTCGGCCTTTTTGCTTTGATAGGCTTTCGCGGCCTTGATGAATTCAGGACCGGAGAGCTTGCGCGACAAGCGTTCGCTATCGGCGCCCTTTGGCGCACAGGTTTTTTCCAAAAACGCGCGGGCGTCGGCGCGGAACTTGGCTTCTTCGGATGTATCGTTGAAATCCATTGTTCTGATCCTTTAGGCCGCGTTGCGCTGTTCGAGACGCTTCACGAGTTTTTCTTTCCATGCCGCCGGGCTGCCGGCTTGCAGCGCAAGCAGCTTGGCGCGGCGATAGAAGAGATGGCAGTCGACCTCCCAGGTGAAGCCCATGCCGCCGTGCGTTTGGATGTTCTCCTTGGCGCAAAGATAGTATGCATCGCTCGCGGCGGCGCGCGACGCGGCGGCGGCGAACGGCAATTCCGCAGCCTCCGTCGAAAGCGCCCAAGCGCCGTAATAGGCGTTCGAGCGCGCCACCTCGATCGCGACATACATATCCGCGAGCTTGTGCTTGATCGCTTGGAACGAACCGATCTGGCGCGAGAACGCGTAGCGGTTCTTGGCGTAGTCGATCGACATTTCGAGGCAAGCCTGGCTGCCGCCCACCTGTTCGAACGCGATCAACACGGCCGCCCGATCAAGTACGGCTTCGGAAAGTTCCCAGCCTTGGCCGACGGCGCCCAAGCGTTCGGCCTTGGCGTTCTTGAACTCGAGTTTGGCGTGACCGCGCGTTGGGTCCATCGTCTTCAGCGTCGTGCGCGTCACGCCTGGCTGATTAAGGTCGATGAGCACCAGCGAGACGCCGGAACCTTCTTTCGCCACCACCACGGCCCAATTTGCGACATCGCCATCGGTGACCGGGATCTTCACGCCGTTCAGCGTCGAGCCGTCAAACTTGGCCTGAATGCTGGCCGCCGTCGGCGCGCCTGGGCCCTCGGAGAGTGCGAAGCAGCCGATCGTTTCGCCGCTCGCCACTTTCGGAAGTTGCGCGGCTTTCTGCGCCTCGCTGCCGGCCAGCATTAGGGCTTCGGCGAAGAAATACACCGTCGAGGAAAATGGAATGGGCGCCACGGCGCGGCCGATCTCCTCGGCCAGCACGCACAATTCCAATCGGCCGAGCCCCAAGCCGCCGTGTTCTTCGGGGATCGCGGCGCCGAGCCAGCCCATCTCCGCCACCGAGCGCCAGAGCGTCTCATCATACGACACGGCATCATCGTTCAGGACGCGGCGCGTGACCTTGGCCCCGGCCTTATCGGTGAGGAACTTACGCGCCTCGTCCTTCAAGCTTTTTTGGTCGTCGGAAAAATCGAAATTCAAGGCAGCCTCCCGACGCCCCTGCGCGGGGCCGATCATTCTTGGTTGACCTCACCTTAACGCGCCCGTCAGGGGCGAAGAAAGAGTGTCTTGGCGTCAATCCCTGTTCACGAAGGCTAAAGTGCGTTCGGGTTACGCTCCGTCAAAATCAGGGGTGAGTATCCTATGGCGAAGGCGGTCTTTCATAAGGGCCAGCGCGTATATGTGCGTCCGGTCGGCACCTGGGCGGCGATCGAGCGCGTCAATCCGCAATGGGTCAAGGGCGTCGAGGAGCCGCTGCGTGTCTCCTATGACGTCGGCCTCGGCCGCGAATTCCAGGCGCACGAACTTGCCGCCGAAGAGCGCGAACAGGCCAAACCGGACCTGATCGAGACGGAAAGCTGGCGCGTGCTGCGCGCGGTGAACCGACTTTCTGCGGACGCGCGCGACCCGCGCCATCCCCATCCGGGCACCTACCCGGTCGTCGTTACCGATGAGCAAGATTGGGGCGGCTGGCGGGTGCCAGTCGCGGAATATGACCGCGACCCGCAGCGCATCGAGCAGCAAGCGCGCGTGCTCGCGAACGCGTTGCGATTGATGCGGGTTTCGCGTGAGCTGATCGAGTTCGCGCAAGACTACCCGCATGAAACGGCCGGCGAACTGCAGGAATTAGCGCGCCAAGCCGAAATGGTGCTGGCCTCAATCTATCATGACGGTGCACCGCGCCCCGAAAGCGCTGTCGCGGCCGAATAGCGCGCATTGATTTTCGCGGCAGCGCGGCTCATGTCAGAGCCTCCATCGGAGGCTTTGCATGCGCGACGCAGAAACCGCGACCATTCGTCTGTCAGACTATACGCCGCCGGCGTATTTGATCGACGAGATCGCGCTCGTGTTCTCGCTCGAACCGGACGCGACAATTGTCGCGGCGCGCAGCCATGTTCGTCGCAGCGGCGCGACCGGCGGGCCGCTGGAGCTGAGCGGCGAGCGCCTCGAATTGCAGAGCATCGCCATTGATGGCGTAGCGCTTACAAGCGAGCAATTCGTCGAAGAGCCCAGCCGGCTTGTGATCCACGATCCGCCGCCGGAATTCCGTCTCGATATCGTCACCCGCATCAACCCCGCTGGCAATACGCACCTCGAAGGGCTCTACATGTCCGGCGGGCGCTTCTGCACGCAGTGCGAAGCGGAGGGCTTTCGCGCGATCACCTATGCGCTCGATCGCCCGGACGTGCTTGCGCGTTACGCCGTGCGCATCGAAGCGGACAAAGCCGCCTATCCCACGCTGCTTTCAAACGGCAACCTGACCGAACACGGCGATCTCGAAGCCGGGCGCCATTTCGCCGTGTGGGTCGATCCGCACCCCAAGCCCGCCTATCTGTTTGCGCTCTGCGCCGGCAAATATGAATCCATCCACGATGCGTTCACGACGATGAGCGGCCGCCCTGTAGCGTTGGGCATCTACGTTGACCCCGGCGACGGCGAACGCGCGCGCTACGCCATGGACGCGCTAAAGCGTTCAATGAAATGGGACGAAGAGGCCTTCAAGCGCGAATATGATCTCGATGTCTTCAATATCGTGGCCGTGCGCGATTTCAATTTCGGCGCGATGGAGAACAAAGGTCTCAACATCTTCAATTCGTCGCTCATCCTCGCCGACGCCGAGACGGCGACGGACGGCGATTTCGAGGCGATCGAAGCCGTCGTCGGCCACGAATATTTCCACAATTGGACCGGCAACCGCATCACCTGCCGCGACTGGTTTCAGTTGTGCCTGAAAGAAGGCCTGACGGTTTATCGCGAACAGGAATTCAGCGCCGATCAGCGCTCGCGCCCAGTGCAGCGCATCAAGGACGTGAAGCGCCTACGCGGCCGGCAATTCAGCGAGGACGCAGGTCCGCTCGCGCATCCCGTGCGGCCATCAAGTTATCAGAAGATCGACAATTTCTACACCGCGACCGTCTATGAAAAAGGCGGTGAAGTCATTCGCATGCTGAAGCGCATCGTTGGCGCCGAGGCCTTCGATCGCGGCATGCAGCTCTATTTCGAGCGCCGTGACGGAACCGCCTCCACGGTGGAGGATTTCATCGGCTGCTTCGAAGAGGCGTCGGGGCGCGATCTCTCGGGCTTCATGGGTTGGTACGAACAGGCCGGCACGCCTGCACTGAAGATGCGCGGCGCCTACGACGCCAGCGCACGCACTTATGAATTGCGCGTCTCGCAACGCACTGCGCAGACGCCCGGGCAATCCAGCAAGAAGGCGCTCCCGATCCCGCTGCAGATCGGCTTCATCGCGGCCGACGGGGCGATCATCGCTTCGAAGGCTGCCGGCGATACGATCTCACGCACAGAGCATCATGTCGTGCTGGACGGCGACGACGTCACGCTGCGCTTCTCGGACGTGCTCGAGCCGCCCATTCCAGCCGTGCTGCGCGGCTTCTCCGCGCCAGTGACGATCGACGCTGAACTCAGCATTGAGCAGCGCCTGGCGCAGATGGCGCACGATCCCGATCCGTTTACGCGTTGGGAGGCGGGCCAATCCATCGCGCGCCAGATCATGCTTGGCGAAGCGCCCAACGCCACGCCGGCGCTTGCCGCAGCACTTGGCCGCGAATTGGATCGCGCGCAGCAAGATCCGGCGTTCGCGGCGCTGGCTTTGCGCCTGCCTGATCTGAACGAACTGATCCTCACCGCGCCGAAACCCGATCCCGAAGCGCTGTTCGCCGCGCGCGAAGCCCTGCGCCTCGCCGTGGCCGCCGCGTTGCGTGACAAACTGGAGCCGATCGCCCGCGCGCCGAGCGAAATACCCTTCTCCTCCGGCGCCGACGCCGCGGGTCGGCGCGCGCTGAAAGCCGCGGCGCTCGATCTGCTGGCCGCGCTCGGCGCCTCGCAAACGCAAACACTCGTGATGGCGTTCGACAGCGCACGTTCCATGACGGAATCCGCGGCGGCGCTCGAAGCACTGGGCGCCTCGGGAAGCGATGCGTTTGATGATGCGCTCACGCGCTTCTACGAGCGCTGGAAGGCCAATCCGTTGGTGATCGACAAATGGTTCGCGATCCAGGCCTCATCACCGCGCACGGATGCGTTGGCGCGCGCCGAGCGTCTGCGCGCGCATCCGGATTTCAATCTGAAAAATCCAAACCGCGTACGCGCGCTGGCGGCGGCGTTCGCGATGCGCAACCCGCGCGCTTTCCACAGCGCCGACGGCGGTGGATATCTTTTCCTCGCCGCGCTGACGGAACAAATTGATTCGCTCAACCCAGCGCTGGCGGCACGCCTGTTGACACCATTCGAATCTTGGAAGCGATTCGATTCACAGCGCCAAGTGCACGCGCGCACAGCGCTGGAGCGCCTCGCGGCGTTAACAAACCTTTCCAAAAACACCCGCGAGATGGTCGAACGCACGCTTGCGTGACCGAATGTGACGTTTTCGGGCGACACATTGGCGCCGGCTGGACTAGAACCACCCGCCGGCTCGACAGAACGTTTACGTCTTCGTTACGATTTCAACTCTTCAGAATTCCGAAGGCGATTCGGGGCGGCCGAGGAACTCTACTTGTCGAATGCAGAAAACTTTGACGCGCCGTCGGGCCAAGCGCCCGACAAGGCAATCCGGCCCTTCATGGCGCTGGTGCTGGTGTTCGTCACCGCATTCTTCATAGCCATCGGCGCGCAGATCAAAGCGTACCGCGACAGCGCCGCTGAAACGGTCGTCGCGGCGCAAGCATCGACGGCGGGCCTCGTCGCCGAGCGCATCAACGCCAACCTGGCCGTCGCCATGGGCGCCGCGGCAGGCGCGGCCGATGTTGCGCGCGCCGCAGGCGGCGTCGGCGCCGATCCGCGCAGCGTCGCGAACGCTGCGGCGAATTCCTCGCCGGCCGTGGGCGCCGCCATCGTTACGCGCGACGGCGTGGTGGAGGCCGTTACCGATCCACAACATAGCGCGGTCGCGGCCGCCGCCGCACAGGCCGCCTCAACCTCCGACGCCGCCTGGGCCGGCGCGCCAGACATGGGTGAGCTCGCCACGGCGCCGACGATTGTGCGTCACGTCGGCGAACGTTCGATCGTGACGATCATCGATCCAGCACGGCTGCTGCCGGATCTCGACGCCAATGCGCGCGTGATCATCACCTCGCCGGCGGGCGACATTCTTTACGCGTCGCCCGCGCTGCAATCGGCCGGCATCCGCGCACAACAGCAAATTCTCTCCGCCGCACGCACCGAGGCGGCCGGCACGCTCATCCGTGACGGGTCCGGTTCGACCTGGGTCGCCGCTGAAGCCACGGCGCAGATCGGCGAATTCCGCGTGCTCGTCGCTTCGCCCGCGCCCACCGACATGCAGCTTTGGCTGGCCGCGCTGTTGCGTTTCGCCCTGGTCGCGGCAGCCCCGCTGGCGGCGATCGCGGTGCTTTACTTGCTGATGCGCCAAAACGCACAACGCGCGCGGCTCGCCGAAGCGGAGGCCGCGCGCGCGGAAACGCATTTCCGCATCGCCGCCGATGGCGCCAAAGTCGGCGTGCTGGAATGGCGTCCGTCGGCTGACGAGGTGCAGATGTCCGAGCAGGCCGCACGGCTCCTCGGCGCGCCCAGCGACACGCTGGGCTTGCGCGAATTCCTTGAGCTTGTGCTGAGCGAGGATCGCTTCGGCGTCGAGGAAGAATTCCGCCGTGCTCGGCAAACTGGCCTGCTCGATGCACGCTTCCGCGTGACGCGCGGCGGCGGCTTGGCCTGGATCGAAGCGCGTGGCGCGGCAGTGGAAGATTCCGCCGGCCGCATGGAGACCCGCGTTTTCGCGACCGTGATCGATGCGACGCAGCGCCACGAAGCCGAACAGCGCGTTGGCCACCTTGAGCGTCAACTGCGCGCCGCGATCGAGAATTTCTCGGGCCCGTTCGCACTTTGGGATGCGCGCAAGCGCCTGCTGCTTTGGAACCAGAGCTTCGCCGAAGCCTTCAAGCTCGGCCCGGAAATTCTGCGCCATCGCGCCTCGTATGAAGCCATCGCCGCCGCATCGATCCCCGCCATCCGCCGCGAGAAGCATGAACCGGAAAACCCGGACGTGCGCGTCATCGAACTCGCGACCGGCCAATGGCTGCACATCGTGGAGCGCCGCGCCGCTGATGGCGGCGTGATCACCGTCGGCGTCGACATTACGCCGCTCAAGCGCCAGGAGCTTGAACTCGCGCGCAATGAAAAACGCCTCTCGGATGCGCTGACCCGCGCCGAAAGCCAAGAATATCGTATCAAGGCGTTGGCCAAGGAAGCGCACGAGGAGCGCCAGAAAGCCGAGGAAGCCAGCCGCGCCAAGAGCACGTTCCTCGCGAACATGAGCCACGAGCTGCGTACGCCGCTGAATGCCGTAATCGGCTTCTCTGAGATCATGGCCAAGGAATTGTTCGGCCCGATCGGCAACGATCAGTACAAGCAATATTCGACCGACATTTTCGACAGCGGCAATCACCTGCTCGATCTGATCAACGACATTCTCGATATGGCCAAGATCGAGGCCAACAAGCTGACGCTCACGCCGCGCCCGCTCGATCCGAGCGTCGCGATCGAGCAGGCTGTGCGCCTCACCAAGCGCAAGGCCGAAGAGAAAGGCCTCTCCATCGTTGTCGACGCCGAGGAGCTGCCGGAGATCGAAGCGGACCATCGCGCGGTGAAGCAGATTCTGCTGAACCTGCTCTCAAACGCCGTGAAATTCACCGACCAAGGCGCGATCATGGTGCATGGCCGCGGCGGCCCCGCCGGCCTTACGCTCCGCGTGGTCGATACCGGCTGCGGCATCCCGCCCGAACACCTGCCCCGCTTGGCGCGTCCGTTCGAGCAGGTCGAGGAAGAGCTCACGCGCAACAATCACGGCACCGGCCTTGGCTTGGCGCTCACCAAGTCGCTGGCGGAAATGCACGGCGGCAAGCTCTCGATCCAAAGCGAGGTGGGCCGCGGCACGATCGTGACCGTGACGCTGCCGCGCACGTTCGGCGGCACGCGCGAAGCCGAAGCCACCGCCGCTGAATAAGATTTACGGCGTCGGCGCCGCTTGATCCCGTTCTTCGCGCTGCTCCCGGCGCTCCCGCAAACGTTCGCGCAGCCGTTCACGCCGCTCATCGCGTGAAAGCGGCTCGCGCTGCTCGCGCAGGCCCGGCGCAATCGCCGGCGCGCCCGTTGCGCCATCTTCCGTCGGCATCAAGCTTGGCCTTGAAGCAGGCGCCGCCGCACGTAACGCCTCGATCGTGGACTGGCGCTGCTCAGGCGTGAGTGTCGCGAACGCATCGATCATGTTGTCATGGAAGACGCCGATGGCGGCCTGATCCGCCTCGCGCAGCCGCGCGAACGCGGCGCGCACGCGCACGGCATCGAACGGCTCTTCCGTGGTCACGGCGAACGCATCGCGACGCGCCTGGATCGCCGCTTGGCGCGCATCGCGTGATTCTTGCCAGCTGCGCACAAGTTCCCGGCGCACGGCCGGCCGCGCCTCGGCCGGGATCGCCGCCATGAAAGCGCGCACGCCCGGCATACGCGCAACCAACGCCTCGGGATTTTCGCGCTGCACACGGACGCCTGCTGCGACCGCGCCGACCACCGCACCGATCACCAGCAGGTTCACTGCCAGCGAGATAAACAACAGCGTACGCCATGGGAAGCGAGACTCGCTCATCCCTCTTCTCCGATCATCGGCGCCTCGAAGGCCATAGCGAAATATTCGTCATCTTCCATCGGCGGCAGCGGCGCGAGGAGCCCGCCGCCAAAGCCCAGCACCACGCCAAACAGCGCACACGCGGCCAACGCCATCAGCGCGCGGCGATCAAAGCCCACGGGCGCCGCGCCGCTTGGCGCGCACGCTAGAATGCGCGCGGCAAGCGCGCTTGTGTCCGACACGGCGCGCGCGGCCTCCAAGGCGGCATCGAGCGCGCGCGCTTCGGCGAGCGCTTCGCCCACCTCGGCGTTCCGCGCGGCGAAGGACTCGGCCGCACCACGCTCCTCCGCCGGCCAGCGGCTGAAATCCGCGCCGTAGGCTTCCAGCAATGTCTCGAACCGCATCCGGTCCATGAGCTTACCTTCCCTCGTCACAATCTCGGGGCGCCATCGGCGTCCCCCATCAAGTCCGACGCGACGTCCGCCAAGGCCGCCTTCAGCGCGCGACGCCCGCGCGAAAGAAGCGACTCCAAAGCTTCAACGCTGACTTCCAGCGTTTCCGCCGCAGCAATGTTGCTGAGTTCCTGAAAATGCACCAACGCAATCGCCGCCCGCTGCCGCTCCGGCAGTTGGGCGAGCGCCGCATGCACCTTGTTGGCGCGCTGCTGGGCCAGCCAAAGCTCGCTCGCCATCGGTCGGCCATCCGGCACATTGATGCCGGCGTCCGGGTCGGGCGTTTCGCGGCGGCGGCGCAGCCTGTCGTAGCAGAGATTGAGCGCGACCCGGTGCATCCAGGTTTCGAACTTGGCGGCGCCCGGTTTCCAGCGCGCGGCCTCGCGCCAGACACGCAGGAACACTTCCTGGGCCACGTCCTCGGCTTCGTTCGCGTCATTGAGCATACGACGGGCCAAGCCCACCATGCGCGGCAAATGCCGACGCACGAGCGCTTCCGCGGCTCTAGCGTCGCCAGCCCCCGCGTTCCGGACGAGCTCCGCGTCCGGATCGACGATCATAAACGCCTAGCCCTCATAGCTCCCTTTGACCGCCGTCGCGGCGTAAGGCCCATCTCGGTGTCCAGTACCCTAACGGCCAAGCGGCTGGCTTCCGTCGCCCAGCGGGCCGACGATCCGCACAAAGTCCGCGCGCACGGCGGCGCGCGCCACCTGCAGCCGCTGCTCCAACGCCTCGAAATCAGACGCGCCCGACAGCAACGTTAACCGTGCTCGCAATGGCTCCGGCGCTTCGGCGGCGTTGAAATCGCCAGCGACGCAGATTCGCAGCGTCTGCTGTAGATCACTCAGCAAGCGCCAGGCTTCCGTGAGCCGTGCGTGATCCTCCGGCGCAAGCGCGCCGGCCGCCGCCAATCTATCCAGCGCGTCGCCGGTGTTCGCGGAAAGCACGCCCGGCGTCACCGAGGCGTAGATCAATTGCAGCGCTTGCGCGATAAATTCGATATCGACGAAGCCACCCGGCGTCAGCTTCAGATCCCAAGCATTGCGCGAATTGCGTTCGCGCTCCATCAAGCCGCGCATCTGCGCCACGTCGGAGCGAATCTTCGCCGCGTCGCGCACGCGCACGAGCGATGCTTGCGTCGATGCGCGGACCCGCCGCGCCAATTCCGGATCACCCGCGACAACGCGCAAGCGCGTGAGCGCCTGCAATTCCCATGTCCAAGCCTCCTCGGCGTAGTAACGCTCAAAGGAAGAAAAACGCACGGCCACCGGCCCCTTAGACCCCGATGGGCGAAGCTTGGTATCGATTTCGTAGAGCTCACCTTCTTCGGTCGGCGCGGAGAGCGCGCTGATCAGGCGCTGCGTCACGCGCGCATAATATTCGCCAGCAGTAAGACGCCCGCCCGGCGCATCGGCGGGCGCGTCATAGACGACCATAATGTCGAGATCGGAGCCCTCGGTAAGTTCGCGGCCGCCAAACTTGCCAAGCGCCAACACCACGAACGCGCCAGTCGGCGGCCCATACATGCGCTCCACTTCGCTCGACGCAGCGTCCGCCATGGCGCCGACACACGCCTCGGCGAGATCGGCGTAGGCCGCGCCCGCGTCTTGCGCGTTCGCGGCGCCTTCCAGCACCTGCACGCCAATGCGGAACGCTTCCTCGCGCTGAAAGCGCCGCGCCGCATTGAGCTTGGCCTCAAAGCTTGCGGCGTCCGCCAGGCGATCCGACAGCAAGGCGGCGAACACGCCCGGCTCGTCCTGCGCCAGCGGCACGCCAAAACGCGGCTCGATCAAGGCGTCGAGCAAGGCGGGACGGCGCGCCAGCGCATCGGCCAAGCGTGGCGCCAAGGTCAGCAAGCGCGCGAGAAGATCGAGAAATGCCGGGCGCGCCTCCAGCAAGGAGAGCACTTGCACGCCCGCCGACAGGCCCGCGAAAAACGACGTGAAGCGCGCAAACGCCTGGTCGGGATCGCCCGCCGCCGCCAACGCGCGCAGCAAGCGCGGCGTTAGGCGCGTCAGCACTTCACGCGCCCGCTCGGAGCGCATGGCGCGGACGCGCCCGTGGTGCCAGCCGCGTATGGTTTGGCTGACGAAATCTGGCCTCTGAAAACCCAATTTTCCGATCGTGCTCAACGTCTCCGCGTGATCTTCAACGCCGGTGAAGATCAAGCTGCCCATCGGGTCCGCGAGGCTTTCGCCACGGCCAAACAATTGGTGATCGATCTCGGAGACGATCCGCCGGCGCTCGATCAAGGCGGCGTCAAAATCCTTGAGCGCCTCAAACCCGCACAGCGCGGCGACGCGCGCACGCGCCTCAACGTCACCAGGGACGCGATGGGTCTGCGCATCCTCCAGCATTTGAATGCGATGCTCGACCTCGCGGTAAAATACGTACGCCTCATGCAGCGCATCGCGCGCGTTCGCCGCAATTGCGCCGGCCTCAACCAGCGCATCAAGCGCGGCGAGCGTGCGCTGCGCCCGCAGCTTCTTGTTGCGGCCGCCAAGGATGAGTTGTTGCGTTTGCGCGAACAATTCGATGTCGCGAATGCCGCCGCGACCCAGCTTTACGTCGAACACCGCCTCGCCGAGCTCAGCGCTCTTGTGCGCCGAGAGTATCTGACGCTTGATCGAATGCACGTCTTCGACGGCGGCGAAATCGAGATGCTTGCGCCAGATGAAGGGTTCGAGCGACGCCAAGAACTCACGTCCGCAGGAGCGATCACCGGCAGCCGCGCGCGCTTTGATGAACGCGGCGCGTTCCCAATTCTGTCCGAGGTTCTGGTAATAGTGCTCCGCCGACGCAATCGAGACGGCGACCGGCGTCGAACCGGGATCAGGGCGCAGCCGTAGATCGGTGCGAAACACGTAACCGTCCGGCGTCACCTCTTCGAGCGCGCGCACAAGCGGCGCCACCAGACGCACCGCGGCGACTCGCGGCTCGCGCGCATTGCTCGTGCGTAGGATCTGCGCATCAAAGAACACCGAGAAATCGATGTCGCTGGAATAGTTCAATTCGCCCGCGCCCATCTTGCCCATGGCGATCAGCGCAAACCCGGGCACGGGGCCATCGTCGCCAGCGAAATCAACGAGCGTAATGTCGCCCCGCGCCTCGCTTTCACGCGCGCCCACCGCGAGTGCGGCGCGCAACGCGGCGTCAGCGAAATCCGTCAGCGCGCCGGTGACGCGCGCGAGCGGCCAGACGCCCGCGAGGTCAGCGATCGCCGTAGCCAAGTGCATCGCGCCTTTCGCCTGCCGCAGAGCGCGCATCGCCTCTTCGAGCGGCGGCGGATCAAGCGCGATCGCGTGCGCAACGCCCAGCGCCTCACGCAGCAGCCGCTCCGCCCACTCCGAATCGACCGCTTCCAGCAGATCGGTGCGCTGATCAAGCAAACGCCTGAGATAAGGCGCGTGTTGGTGCGCGGCGGCGGCCGCGATCTCCCATCGCGATCCAGCGAATGCAGCCGGCGCGGAAACGCTCGCCAGGCCGGGGGTTACGGCGCGCATCATCGTGCGGCCGCCGCGTCAATCGCCGGCAGAACCAGCGCCGCGCACAAACCGTGATGCGTCTCGTCGCCAAGGCCGTCGCGCAAATGCAAACCGCCGCGATGCAGACGCGCCACCGCGGCAACAAGGCTCAAGCCCAAGCCGGCGCCCGGCGACGATCGCGCGCTCTCCAGCCGCACGAAGCGTTCGAGCACCCGCTCGCGCTCGCTCGGCGGAATGCCCGGGCCGTCATCCGACACAGCGATCTCAATGCGACCATCCGGGCGACGCACAGCCTTCACCTCCACGCGCCCGCCTTCGGGCGTATATTTGAGCGCGTTCTCAATGAGGTTCGAAACCGCCTGATTGAAGAGGCCCTGTTCTCCGCTCAGCACGAGCCCATCGGCGATTTCGCCACACAATGTACGTCCCTGCTCTTCCGCGGCCGGTTCATAGAAATCGACCAGCTCGCGCAAATCCTCGGTGGCGTCGATGCGCTCGAAGCGCCAGTCGGGATTGGATTCGACGCGCGCCAATTTCAGCACGGCCGCGAACATATCAAGCAAACGATCCGCTTCTTCGAGCGCCTTGCGCAAAGCTTCGCGATCCGCCTCCACATCAGGCGGGGCATCGAGCGCGGATTCCAGACGATGCCGGAAGCGGGTGAGCGGCGAGCGCAAATCGTGGGCGATGGCGTCGCCCGCCGTGCGCGAGATCGCCATCAGACGCTCAAGCCGATCCAGCATCGCATTGATGGCGACGGCGAGCGCATCATACTCATCGCCCTCGCCCGTGACGGGCGCGCGGCGCGTCAGATCGCCGGCCATGACGTCGCGCGTCGTGTTCGTCAACGCTTCCACCCGCTGGCCGGCGAGCCACGCGCCAGCGAGCCCACTGGCGAACGCGAACAAGATGCCAACGGCGGCAACGGTCCACAGCGCGCGGGTGATGCGGCCCGAGATCAACGCGGTGTCGCCCAAGTCGCGCGCGACAAGCAGGATTGGCCCGTTGAGCAAACGGCCGACCTGACCGCGCGCACGGCCGCGCTCAAGCTCGCCACTCTCGTCCGGGCGTTCAAAGGTGAAATCGATGCGCTCGACCGTCTCGCCCGGCAGTACCGGCAATTGAGGAAAGTCGCCCGTGATGATGACGCCGTTTGGCTCCGCAAGCACATAGAGCAACGGCCCCTGGCGCGCCGCGCGCTCGACCACTTCCTGGTTCAGTCTGCGGATGCCGCCCTCGCCGTAGGCGCGCTCGAGCGTTGCGTATTCCTGATCGGCGAGAATGTCGGAGTCGGCGTTCAACTGGCCGACCGTGGCGAGATACACATAGATCAGCAGCGCCACGACAAAAGACAGCACAATGCCGGCCTGCACGAGGGCAAGCCGGAAGGTCGTGGTCCGAAGAAGCGCGAGGCCTGGCCTCATGCCTCCAGTCGATAACCCGAACCTCTTACCGTGTGCAAAAGGGACTGTGCGAAGTCGCGGTCGATTTTCGACCGCAGACGCGAGATATGCACATCGATCACGTTCGTTTGCGGATCGAAATGATAATCCCAGACGTTTTCGAGCAGCATCTTGCGCGTCACCGTCTGGCCGGAATTGCGCATGAGGTACTCAAGCAGGCGAAACTCGCGCGGCTGTAGATCGAGCTTCTTGCCGCCGCGCTTCACGATGCGCGCCAGCAGATCCATCTCCAGATCGCCAACCTGAAGCCGCGTCTGCGCCTCACGCCCGCGGCCATTCCAGAGCGCCTTCACCCGCGCCAGCAATTCGCGCGTCGAGTACGGCTTGCCGAGATAATCATTCGCGCCCGCCTCAAGACCTTCGACGCGGTGGTCCTCGTCGTGCAGCGCCGACAACATCAGCACTGGCGTCGACAAGCCCTGCTCGCGCAAATCCTTGATCACCGACACGCCGAGCTTTTTCGGCAGCATGCGGTCCAGCACGATCACGTCGTAGCCGCCGTTCAACGCCATCGACTGGCCCAGTTCGCCGTCGCCGGCGATCTCCACATCGTGCTCGTCGGCCGTGAGTGACGCCTTCAGGCTTTGCGCCATGTCGGCGTCGTCCTCAACGAGTAGTACTCTCATACGCTCGTCTCCCTCTTCATCCGCACTATTCCGCGAGATCAGCGGCGACAAATCGACGGCCCGCACGCCCTTCCACCTGCAGCAGCAGCGGCCGGTTGGCGCGCTGCGCGGCTTCGGTGGCGGTGTTGAGGTCCGCGGCGTTGCGTACGCTGCGGCCGCCGGCTTGCAGGATGATGTCGCCCACGCTGATGCCTTTCTCGGCGGCGTCGCTGTCCGGCTCGACAGCGGTGACGACGAGGCCAGCTTCGTTGGCGGCCAGTTCAAAACGTTGACGATCCTCCGCCGTGGCTGGGCGCACGGACACGCCAAGCGAGCTTTGCGCGACGCCCGGCGCGCCTGGCGTCGCTTCCGGCGGCCGCGCGTTCGGCGTAGGCGCCGTGCTGGCGAGTTGCTGCTCGGACGGACGCTCGGCCAAACGCAGGTTCAGCGTGCGGCGATTGCCCCCGCGCAGAATTTCGACGCGCGAATTATCGCCGATCCCGGTGGCGCCGACGCGTTGGGTAAGATCGCGGCTGTCTTCGATGCGCTGACCATTGAACGTCAGGATCACATCGCCTTGCTGAATGCCCGCGCGGCCAGCCGGGCCATCCGGCACCACGCTGGCGACCAGCGCACCGCGCGGCTCGTCCAGACCAAGGCTGCGCGCGATGTCCTCATCGAGCGGTTGGATCGAAACGCCGATCCAGCCGCGCGACACGCGGCCGTTCCGCAGGATTTGCTGCACGATGCTGTTCGCGGTTTGGGCAGGGATGGCGAAGCCGATGCCCACATTGCCGCCGGTCGGCGAGAAGATGGCGCTGTTCACGCCGATCACGTTGCCGGCGAGATCGAACGTCGGGCCGCCCGAATTGCCCCGGTTAATCGGCGCATCGATCTGCATATAATCCACGTAAGCCGACGAACCCGCGTCGCGACGGCCCATGGCCGAGACGATGCCGGCGGTGGCCGTGCCATCGAGGCCGAACGGATTGCCCACAGCCACGACCCAATCGCCGACGCGCACGTGGCGCGCATCGTCAAATGTGACGTACGGAAAACGCCCGCCGCCACGCACGCGCAGTACGGCGATATCGGTCGCTTCATCCGAGCCCACGATGTCGGCTTGGATGTCGCGGCCTTCGCTGGTGCGGATGGTGATTTCTTCAGCGCCTTCGATCACGTGGTGGTTGGTGACGACCACGCCGCTCTCATTGATGAAGAAGCCGGAGCCGAGCGAGGTGGGCGCGGGGCCGCCAGGGCGGCCGGGCCGGCCACGGAAAAATTCTTCAAAGCCTGGCGGCAGCCCTTCGACCGCCGGACCCGTCGCGGCGTCCGGGCGCTGGCGCACGGAAATCGACACCACGGCCGGACGCACACGCTCGATCAGATCGGCGAAGCTCATCGGCGCGCCGCTGGGCGGCGCAATGGCGGTTGGGTTGATCTCTTGGGCGTTGGCCCCGTTGGCGAATACCATGGGCACGGCCGTGAAGCCGGCGAAAAGCGCCAATGCCGCTCCGCCTGCGATCAGCGTGCGGCGGAGGTATTTCACGGAAGCGGTTTCGATCATCAGACCCTCGAAAGGACGGCTCGTTCAGGCTAGCCCGGCTAGGCCGCCAGCCCAAACATAGGCTCAACTCTCGGTCCCGTAAGGGTCGTTTGGGGCGAAGTTGCGATCAATTGCGGCCGTCTCAGCCCAGAATTTGCGGCTGAGCGCCTCCGGATGCGACCAACGTCCTGTGAGGAACGACCGGTTACCGGTCGCCTTCCTCGGGCGTGAAGGCCGGTGCGTCGGCAGCGCCCCGTCGGCGCATGGTGAACACCGCCCAGAGGCCGAGCAGCACAAAGAGCGCGGGCGCGGCCCACAGCACCCAGGTGCGCGCATCGAAAGGCGGGCGGAACAGCACGAAGTCGCCGTAGCGCTCGCGGAAAAAATCGCGAATTTCAGAATCGCTATCGCCAGCCGCGATCCGCTCCCGCACCAACGTCCGCATGTCGGCGGCGATCTCGGAGGTGGATTGCGCGATCGGCTCATTCTCGCACTGCACGCAGCGGATTTCCATTTGCAGCGAATGCGCGCGCGCTTCTTGCGCGGGATCGCCCAGCACGGCCGGCGCGGCGGCAGCGACAAGAATCGCAAGCAAACTCATGCGCCGCTCCTCTTGCGCCGCGCCAGGGCAAGCAGGCTCAGCGCCCCGCCGAGCGCCATCATGATCGCGCCAATAAAGATCAAATGCACAAGCGGATTATAATAGAGCCGCACCGTCCACGCGCTCTCTCCACGCGCGGCGTCGCCGAGCGCGACGTAAAGGTCGCCGTCGATGCTGCTCAGAATGCCAACTTCGGTGGTCGGCATCGGCGAGGTTGGATAGAAGCGCCGCTCCGCCGACATGCGCTGCACCGCGCCATCCCGCTCAATACGAAAATTCGCGCGCGTGCTGGAATAGTTCGGTCCCTCCGCCTCGCCCACCTCTAGCAACGTGACGCGCCGGCCGACGAAATCCACGCTCTCGCCAGGATTGAGCAGCGCCGCTTGCTCGCGGCGGAACGCCGTTTCCGCGACTGCGCCCAGTGTCAACACGCCGGCGCCGATGTGCGCCGCACTCATGGACCACACGGCCAAGGGAAGCAGCGCCAGCTTGCGCAGCATCCGCCCCTCGCCGCGCTGGACGCGCGTCCACACGTAGACAAGGCCGCCCGCGATCAGCCAAACGCCGAGCGCCAAGCCAATCGCCGGGATCGCGCGCCATTGCGAAAGCACGAGCGTGATGATCATGGTTGCGAGCGCAAGCAGCGCGGCAGGCGCAAGCTTCTTCGCGGACGCCGCGATATCTCCCACGCGCCAGGACAACATCGGCCCGAACGGCAAAATTAAAAACAATGCGCCAAGCAAGGGCGCGACGGTCATGTTGAAAAACGGCGGCCCGACCGAGATGAGCCCGCCGCCTAGCGCTTCCACCAAGAGCGGATAGAGCGTGCCGATCAGCACGACGCCAGCGGCGATCGCCAGACCGAAATTGTTCCAGACCAACATGCTCTCACGGCTCACCGCCGCGAAGCCCGCGGGCTGCGCCAGCTTTGGCGCACGCAGCGCGTAGAGCGTGAAGCCAATGCCAAGCGCCACCGCCAACAGCACGAGAACAGCGATGCCCCGGCGCGGATCGACCGCGAACGCGTGGACAGACGTCAGCACGCCCGATCGCACCAGGAATGTGCCAAGCAACGCCAAGCCAAATCCCATGATGGCGAGCAGAATCGTCCAACTCGCGATCGAGCCGCGCCGCTCCGTGACGATCGCGGAATGCACCAAGGCGCCAGCCACTAACCAAGGCATAAAGCTCGCATTCTCGACCGGGTCCCAAAACCACCAGCCGCCCCAGCCAAGTTCGTAATAGGCCCAGTACGAACCCAGGCCGATGCCAAGCGTGAGGAACGTCCACGCCGCCAGCGTCCATGGCCGCAACGCTTTCGCCCAAGCCTGATCGGCCTTGCCTTCAATCAGCGCCGCGATCGCCAGCGAGAACGGCACGCTGAGGCCGACATAACCCAGATACAAAAGCGGCGGGTGCGCCGCGAGCGCGGGGTCCTGCAGCAACGGATTGAGGCCGCTGCCTTGCATCGGCGCCGGATCGAGCCGCGCGAAGGGGTTCGAGAGAAAGAGCGTGTAGATCAGCGCGCCAGCGGTGACTAAGCCTTGCACGCCAACGCCGCGCGCCCAGAGGCTTTGCGTCTGCGCCCCACGCGTTGAAGCCAACACCGCGCCGAACACCGCCGAGACAAAGCTCCACAGCAGCATCGAGCCTTCGTGGTTTCCCCACGCGCCGGCGATTTTATAGAGCAGCGGCTTATCGACATGCGAATTCGCCGCCACCGCCGCGACCGTGAAATCGGAACGCACAAAGAGCGCGATCAAGCAGGCAAACGAAATCGCGGCGATCCAGGCGCTCGATTGCGCCAAGGCCGCCGCCGCGCCCGCGCGCGGTTCATTGCGCGCACCCGTCAAGCCCAGCAGGCCCTGCGCCAAGCTCAGCGCAAGCGCCAGCATCGCGGTGAATGCGCCAATCTCGGCGATCATTGCGGCGTATCGCCTTTCCACTCGCCGCGCTGCTTGATCGCTTCAGCGACCTCGCGCGGCATGTAGGTTTCATCGTGCTTGGCCAGCACGCGTTCTGCTTCGAACGCTTGGCCCGGCTGCCAGCTGCCTTCGGCGACGACGCCTTGGCCCTCACGGAACAAATCGGGCAGCACGCCGTCATAACGCACTTCGACCTGCACGGCCCCATCCGTAACCGCAAAGCGCATCGCGCCATCGGCGTCGCGGCGCAACGTGCCTTCGACCACCAGACCGCCCAAGCGCACGCGTTGGCCGGGCTGCGCGCGTTCACTCAGTTCGGACGGCGCCACGAAATACACGACGGAGTCGCGCAAACCCCAGAACGTCAGCGCCATCGCGGCGACCAAAACGGCGCCTGCTGTCGCGATCATGATCAAACGTTGATCCCGGCGGCGCATCAATTCGCTCCCTCGCCCGTGCTCATGCGGCGCGCCATTTCGCGGCGCGGGTCGTCCTCGGTCATGCGCGTCAAGGCTTCGCCCCATAGCCGGCGCGCGTCAGCCTCGCGCCCACTCTCCATTGCCGCCATGGCCTGATAAATCCAAGGCGCCGGCTCGTTGCTCACCTCGCCGGCCTGCTGAAACAAGGCCAGCGCCTCGGGGCTGACGCGACCGCCTTCGACGCTCACCAGCGCACGGCCCATGCCGAGCATCGCCTGCGCGTTCGCCGGATCGCGCCGCAGCGCCATATCGTAAGCGCGCGCGGCCTCCTCGGCGCGGCCCTGATCCAGCAGAAGCTGGCCGGTATAAAAATGCGGCAGCGGATCGTTGGGATTGTCGCGCGCGGCTTCGTGCAAAATAGCCAGCGCCTCATCGACCGTGAACGAGGAGAGGTCACGCCCCTTGAGCGCCTGCAGACGCGCTTCGTAGGCGCCGTCCGGCATATCGGGGTTGCCAATCACGAGATAGCCGCCAAGCGCCAGCACAGCCACCGCGCCGCACGCGCCCAGCGCCGCGCGCGCATTCTGACCGCCGGCGCGACGATACGCGCGCAGCGCCCAAAACGCTGCGCTCGCCGTCAGCACGGCCGCGATCGCCAAGACAAGAATTGAGTTCGGCACGCCGCGTCCCTAGCCCGGTTTGCTTCGGCGCGAAATCCGTACGGACGCCGCAGGCTGGCTAGTCCGTAGCCGGCAAACGCAGGCGCGCTTTGAGCCCGCCCAATTGACCACGCTCAAAAAGCAGTTCGCCTGCATAAAGATCGACCGTTTCCTTGAGGATGGAAAGGCCCAGGCCCTGGCCGGGCGCCGCCTCATCGAGCCGCGCGCCACGCGCCATGGCGCGCGCAAGTTCCTCGTCCGACAAGCCCGGCCCATCGTCCTCGACGACGATCTCAAACAGGCCATTGCTCTCGAACGACGGCAACAGGCGCACCACCACCTGGCTCTTGCCGTACTTGCAAGCATTGTCGATCAGGTTGGCGACCATTTCGAGCAGGTCTTCCCGCTCGCCCCGGAAGGTGACGTCCGCCTCAGCCTCGATCGAAATGTCGACGGCTTTGATGTGGTCGTACTTTTGTTCCATCATGAAGATGAGGTCTTCGAGATTGGTCAGCACCGGCGTGCGATAGGCGATCGTGGCGCCAGCGCGCGCTTCCGCGCGGGCGGCCACGCGGGCGCGGCGCAATTGCCGCTCCACGAACGCCTCCATCTCCTCGATCGATTGGCGCATCACGCCATCATCGGCCTGGCCATCGCCGGCGGCGTTCTTGAGCACCGCGATCGGCGTCTTCAATGCGTGCGCCAGATTGCCGACGTGCCGGCGCGCGCGTTCCACCACTTCGCGATTATGATCGACCAGCGCGTTGAGTTCGCTGGCGACAGGCTGCAACTCGGCGGGATAATCGCGCTCCAAGCGTTCCGCGTCGCCCCGGCGCACCGACGCGATATCACGCTGCAGCGCGCGCAGCGGCTCCAGCCCGATGCGCACCTGCAGCAGCGAAACCGCCGCCACCATCAGCGCGCAGAACGCCACGAACAACGCAAACGCAAACCCGACGACGCCGGCGGCGGGCGCAAGGATCGCTTCGGGCGCCACGCCAACGAGAAATAGATAGCGCCCTTCCAGTTGCGGAATCTGCTCGATACGCGCAATCACGCGCAGCTTTTCCTGATCGGGACCTTCGATGGTGAGGAATTGCGCGCCACCGCCCGCGCCTTGTTCAAGCAAATTGGCCTGAATTTTCGGATCAAGCGGAATAGCCACATCAAACAAGGACGGCGAAATCACCTGCGTTTCGAGCAGGCCGTCCTCGTGAATGCGCGAGACCTGGAAATAGCGGCCGCTCAGCGGCTGCAGATAGCGCGGATCGTACGGCAAATCGCGCAGCGCAAGCTCGCCGGCCAGACCAGGCCCCGCATTGCCGATCAAATTGTCCGCGACGCTCTCGATCTCGGGATCGATCAGCAGACGCAGCATCTGCGCGTTGAATTGCGCATAGGCGACCCAGCCCATCGCCACGAGCCCGATCACGCTGACGATCGCGATCGTGATCAATCGGGCCGCGAGCGAATGCCGGATCAGCGCCCGGAACCGTGCAAACAAGCCGGGCGCGGTTTGCGTCACTGCTGTTCCGCGGGATCGATCAGCCGGTAGCCCAGGCCCTTTTCCGTGATGATGCGATCCGTGCCGATCTTGCGGCGCAGAATGCCGATAAACACTTCGATCGTGTTGGAATCGCGCTCGTGATCCTGGCTGTAGATTTTCTCGGTCAGCTCCGAGCGCGAGACGATCCGGCCGGCGTGGTGCATCAAATAATCGAGCACCTTGTATTGGTAGGCTGTGAGCTTCACCGGCGCGCCATTCACCGTCACTTGGCCGGTGGCGGCGTTCAAACGCAAATCGCCAACCTCGAGCACCGACGATTGGTGATCGGTTTGCCGACGCACGTTGGCGCGCACGCGCGCCAGCAATTCCGCCATGTGGAATGGCTTGGTCACATAATCATTGGCGCCGAGATCAAGGCCCTCGACCTTCTCGCTCCAGCGATCGCGCGCCGAGAGGATCAGCACCGGCATGGTGCGCCCTTCCTTGCGCCAAAATTTCAGAACCGAAAGGCCGTCGATCTTCGGCAAGCCCAGATCGAGGATGGCGAGATCATAGGGTTCGGTCTCGCCGAGGAACTGCCCGTCCTCGCCATTGTCGGCGGTGTCGACCGTATAGCCCGCGTCGCCCAGAGCCGCCGCAAGCTGCTCCCGCAGGTTCTTGTCGTCCTCGACTACCAGCACCCGCATGCGCATCGTCCCCTAGCGGGCGGCGTTCACGCGGAAATCGCGCACTTCGCCGTCCGGCATTCGCCAACGCAGCACATAAATCGGCCTGCCGCCGTCCTCAAGGCGAGCCGAGATCAACTCGCCGCCGTAACGAGAGCGAATTTCATCGACGACTTCGCGCAACGGGCGAATATCTTGGCCACGCTGACCGCGATCTTGGGCCGGCATGACGGTTTGCGGGTGGATCACCATCGGGCGCGGGCCGGCGCTGACGGGCGCCGCAAAGGCGCCAGTCGCGACGAACACGGAAAGGAGGAGTGACTTAGCCCACATGGCGGTTCCCATGTACGGGGCGCCCACTGAATGCGTCCTGAATGTAACGAACGCTTCGCCCGGGGAACTGCAATTAACCCGCCGGGCGCGGCGGCGTGTAATCGCGCTTGGGCCATTTCTTGACGAACTTCTTGAGTTCGTCGTCCACGGTTTCGGGGAGCATCACCTGCAGCTTGACGAATTGATCGCCCTGCCCAGAAACACCTTTCCCCTTCAATCTCAGCACTTTACCGGTGTTTGAGCCAGCCGGAATGGTCAGCGTCACAGGCCCGGTTGGCGTCGGCGCCTGAACGCGCGCGCCTTCCACCGCCTCGGTCAGCGAGACGGCCAAGTCCATGTGGATATCCTGGCCCTCGCGGCGAAAGAATTGGTGCGGGCGGACGTTGAGCTCCACCAGCGCGTCGCCAGCCGGGCCGCCTTGCATGCCCGCGCCGCCCTGATTTTTGAGCCGCAACACCTGCCCGGTCTCGACGCCCGCCGGGATCGCCACGTCCAAAGTCCGCCCCTCGGCCAGCGAAATACGGCGGCGTGAGCCGTTCACCGCGTCGAGGAAATCGATCTCCAGCGTGAAGCGCATGTCGCGCCCGCGCATGCGGCCATAGCCACGCGCACCGCCCGCGCCGCCAAAGCCGGGGCCAAAAAGATCGGAGAAAATGTCTCCAAGATCAAAGGCGTCGCCTGCGGCGCCGCCACCGGGCCCAGCGCTGGCGCCCGCATGCGCCCGCGCCCCCTGCTGCCTCGGACGCGAATTGAACGCCATACGTTCATTGCCATCCGCATCGATGTCGCCGCGATCGAAGCGTTGCTTGGTGACCGGGTCGGAGAGAAGGTTGAACGCGGCCGTCGCGCGCTTGAATTTTTCCTCGGCAGCCTTGTCGCCGGGGCGAACGTCAGGATGCAATTCCTTGGCAAGCGAGCGGTACGCGCGACGAATATCGTCGGCGGTGGCGCTTCGGCTCACGCCCAGGGCTGCGTACGGATCCCAACTCACGGTGTCAGACTGCGCTCCGCTTCATGCAGAAAGATGGCAGCGACGCGCCGAGACTCCAAATGGGAATCAGGCGGCCGGCCTTCTGGCCTGCCGCACTATAGGGGTATGGTTAACTCCTTATTCAACCCTGGCTCGCCGCTGGCGCGCAATTGAGCGACACGAACCCGCAACGAAGCCGGCGGCGCGCCGAAATCGGCGGCTTGTTGCGCCAACGTGTAGAGATAGCTTGGCGTTAAAGTTTCTACAGTTCGCACAACATCGCCGCCGTCCAGGATGTCGAGCAGGTATGATTCCTTGCTCTCGCCGAGCGGCGGCTCGCCCGTTCCCCAAGAATCACCCATCCGCGCGCACCGCACCCAGCTGATATGCACGTCGCCCGCGCCATCGCGGCGCGCACGTAGATGCGCCGGCGCCCAAGGCCGAAGCGCCGCATGCGGCAGACTGATCTCACTGGTCGCCGCGCGCGCGTCGGTCGCGAGTTCGTTGTGCGGCCGGACGACAAAGCGCAGCGGCTCGCCCCATTCATGCGCGCCGACCGAGACCCTGACCAAATTCTGGTCAAGCAACACGATGCGCGCGCCCACAGGATGAGGCGCGGCCATCGCGTGCGCCGTTCCAAGCTGGCCGCGCAGCAGATCGCGCAATTCGTACTCGCCGGGCGCGACCAATACGCATTGCCGCGCCTGCAACACCTCCCATTCGCCATCCGCCTCGATCGCAAACGTGTTGGCGCCCGCGAATACATCGTCGGCGGCGACCGAACTCAGCGCGCCGTCATAGAGCTTGATCCGCGTGACGTTGCCGCGATCCCAGCGATCGACGGGCCCTGGCCAAAGCGACCATACCAATTCGCCCATAATCGCCGGCCGCGGCGCGCTTGCGCGCAAACTTGGCGCGGCGCCCGCGTGAATCTCATGCGCGCCGAGCCATGGCGACGCATACACCGCCGCCAGTGGCCGGTCGTCGTCCGGCGCGTTTGGCAAAGGCGGCAGATCGAGCACGTTGAACACCGGCGTCGGCGCGAGCGCTGGGGTTGGCGGCGCATTGGGTTCAGCCGCGCCCAAAGCCGCACGCGACGCGGCATGCACGCGGCGCAATTCCAAGGCGATCGTCTCAGCTTCTTCCTTGCGATGAATTTCGAAAGCCTCGCCGCCGTCAATACTGACGCGATCGCCCGGCTCCAGCGCTTGATGCGCGGGCCCAAGCTCGATCCGCAACGTCTCAGCCGCCGCCCGACGCTCGGCGAGCACACGCCGCGCCATCGCCTCGGCGGCTTCTTCCTCCAGCACCAAGGGCGCATCAACGGACTCAACACCACCCTCCGCGCGATCCATGCGGCGCGCGCTGACGCCAGCGATCAGATAGTCCTTGGCCGCATCGATGAAACGCACACGCGCCTCGATCGGCGTTTCGAATGAATCAGCGCGCTGCGCGACCAGATCGGACGATGACGCTTCGACGAAATCAGCCGCGCCGAGCTCAAGCGCTTCCGCGCCATCATGATGAAGGAATTGGAGGCCCCCATCGCGCTCGCGCGCGGTGAAGGCAAAAGCATCCATCAATGGCGTGAGCGCGTCGCGCGCGCTCATCGGCGCATCGACCACGAAACCGCTCACGGCGCCCGTCAGCGCCGCGACATCAGCGTCATCCACCCCCGCGCGCCGGCACAGATCGTCCACGACCTCGCCCAAAAGCGAAAGTCCAGCGCGTCCGTTCAGCCAATGCCCCAATCGCCAGGACGCGCCGTCGCTCCAAACATCGGTGCGCGCCGGAAACGCTGGGTGCGGTCGCGCGTCCCATGCCCACACCATCATCTCTTCGATCATCGGCTTGCCCGTGATCGACGACACCGGGTTGGCCTCGCTTTCAGCGGCCCAATGTTCGAGATACGCTTCCAACACGCGGCGCTGGATCAGATCATCGCGCGCCCCGCTCGAGAAATACGGCAGCGCGCTTTCGGCGCTCTTTGCGTCCACGAACACGTTTGGCGCATTCGCACCCTTGTCCACGGCCGGGCAACCAAGCTCGATGAACCAAACCGGCTTTGACTCCGGCGTCCAAGCCGTGGGGCTCGCCGCGCGTACGCCGCCGGGGCGATTGTAGTGCGCGTTCGACCAGAAGCCGCGCACGTCTTTCGCGCGAAACACCCAAGGCTCGTCATGCGCCACGTCAGCAATATCACTGCGCGCCTGCGCGGCGCGCGCGCCGGCGTCCGCGTAATACCAGTCGAAATTCTCGCCCGCTTCGATCCGACCCAGCAGATAGTCCGGCTCATGGATTGCGTTGGCGAGCGCGGCGTCCAGATGCGCGCTCCCTTCGCGCCAATCGGTGAGCGGCGCGTACCAATCGATGCCGACGACATCGATGTTCGCGTCCGCCCAGAGTGGATCGAGATGGAAGAAAAGATCGTGCGATCCATCCTGCGGCCGGTGCCCGCTATACTCGCTCCAATCCGCCGCATAAGTGAGCGTCGCGCCTGGCCCGACAAGCGAACGCACATCCGCCGCCAGATCCATCAGCGCGTCCACCGCCGGATAGTTCGCGGCAGAATCTCGCGCCGTCGTCAAGCCGCGCAACTCAGAGCCCAACACAAAACAATCCACGCCGCCGGCGAGCGCGGCCAGCTTCGCGTAATGCAGCACGAAACGCCGGTATGACCATTCCGCCGGCCCGTCATAATCCGGCGCGCCATGGCTTTCGCCGAAATCGGCCGGCGCGGCGGCGCCAAAGAAGGCCGCAACCTGCGCCGTCGCCGCGCCCGTTTTATCCGGCGATCCCGGCTGCCCGGCCGCTGGATGCAACGTCATTCGCCCGCGCCACGGATAGGCGCTCTGCGCCGCCGCGCCATACGGATCGGCCAGCGCGTTGTCCGGCGGCACATCCATCAACAAGAACGGATAGAGCCCGACTTTGTAGCCGCGCGCCTTCAGCTCCGCGATCGCCTGCAGCACGCTGGCGTCGCTGGGCGTTCCGCCAAACGCGGGCGCGCCATCGAAAATGGAAACCAGGTGCGCGCCGCCGCGCGTGACGCCGCCCACGCGCCAGGTTTGCGGCGACGTATCCTTGTCATCGACCTCGACGCCCGGCCGCACCTGACAGATTCCGCAGCGCAGATCATCGCCAAACCAGGCGACAACGAGCATTACTGTCTCACAACTCGGCAAGTCGGCAGCCAATTGATCGAGCGACACCAGCAGATTGGCGCGCCGCGCCTCCACATGCACATTTTCCGCCACCTGCCGTCCAGGCCCCGCGTCGCGCAACACAGGCTCGGTCGCGTAGGCGAACTCGCCCGCGCCCGGAATCAGACACACGCCGCGCACGCGCGCTTCAAGCCGCGGCGCGGAGGCGCGCGGCGAAGAACGGATCACTTCGAATGAAAGCTGCGGAATGGAATTGCCGAAATTCTCCAGCGGCAGATCCTCGAACACGACATAGGCCAGGCCACGATAGGCTGGCGCGTGCTCCGCGCCTTCGATGGCTTCGATCAGCGGATCGACCGCTTGATCCTCGGCGCCCGCGTGCAGTCGCCACGCGGCCTGTGACAGATCAAACGTCTCGCCATTCGCCCATACGCGGCCGATGCGCGCGATCTCGCCCTCGCAAAGCGCCACGGCGAACGAGAGAGAGTAAGTGTAGTCACGGCTTGTCGCGCGCGCGCCGCCGCCTTTACCGCCACCGCCGACATCGCGCGTGCGCACATGCTCCTTGAAGCGCGCGGCCCAGATCACCTGCCCCGCGATGCGTACGCGCCCGTAGATCGCCGGCATGGACGCGCCTTCCATCGACGCCTGCACGTGCAAGTCGGTAAGACGGGCGCCCTCATGTCGCGTGTGCGCGCCGAACAGCCGCGCATCAATGGAACGCCCCAGCAGCGCGCCGCCCGCGCGCCCAAGTGCTGCGCCAATCGAGCCAAAGCGCGCGCCGACGCTGCGTCCAATTGTCGAAAGCACTAACTCGGCCAAGGCAAAACTCCGGGGAACTCAAACGCCGCGGCGCAACGGGCGCGCCACCAGCTTCCAAAACGCGAACGCACAACCGCGCGTCCCCAATAGGCGTGCAGGATACGATCCTCCGTCTCCAGGATCGCGGCGTGCTTCATCGGCGCCTGTGCGTGCATGCGAAACAGCAGCACATCGCCGGGCCGCGCCGCGCACACCCCAATCTCGTGTAAATTCCTGCGCGCGGCGGCATGCAGCGTCTCAGCGCCGGCGCGCTCGGCCCAATCCGGCGTATAAGCCGGAATCGCTTCCGGCTCCGCGCCATGGAGCGCGCGCCACACGCCGCGCACCAGGCCCAGGCAATCACATCCCGCTTGCTTGGCGCTGGCTTGATGCAGGTAGGGCGTGCCGATCCATTCACGGGCTTCGGCCAGCACCGCCGCGCGCGCAATCATGAATAGCGCGAGCCGCCATCAAGCGGCGCCGTCGCGCTCGGCCCCGCCTGCACGGAATCATTGCCCGGCATGTGCGTAAAGCCGCGAAAATTGGCGCCATTGGCGAACTTGACACGGCACGTCTCGAACCTTTTGTCGCAGCCTGCGACAATATCGAACGCCGCGCCTTCGGTAAGCATGCCGCCGGGCGCATCCAGAAGCTCAAGCCACGTCACGCCGTCGCCGGCACGATGCTGAGCCACCTCGCTCTCGCTGTCGTCGCTCCACACGATGCGTCCGCGCGCGAACCATCCGTCCGCGAACGCGCCCAGACCGGCCGCGCTGAACGCCACGCTAGAACTCACGCCGGTCACAACGCCCGCGCCGCGAAACATCGAGCCGGAGACGTCCTTGCCACAGCGCGTATCCCCAAGATCAGCATCACAATAGCGGGAGAACACGCGTCCCACTGGCGTGTTCAGCGGCGCCTGAAGCCCGCGCAGCTCCGCCTCAAACGCGCTCGCGCCGCGACGCACCTCGCCGATGCGACCCGCGAATAGGTGCAGGCGCGCGCTTGGATCGCGCCAATCGACGCGGAAAATATCCACGCGCGCACCATCCCACAGCCCGCGCGAGAGATCGGCTTCGCTGATGACATCGGAATTCAACGCACCCGTCACGCTGGCGGTATCGACAGCAAGCCCCAGGCTCTTATCGATCGCGCCGAGCGTCAGCCCAACCGACGGCTCGCACGTCAGGTCGTCGAACACGAGCGGGAGATCGTGATCCGTGAACGCCACGACCGCGCCATCACGTCGCGCCAGGCGCCACACATGCGCAAACGTCGTGACGCCCTCGGCCAATTGCGCTTCGAAGCTATCTGGTAATTCGCGCATCAGAGCGCCACCTCGACAAGCGGCACCGACAGCGCGCGTCCGGCGCCGAATGCATCCAAGGACAAATCAAGCCGATCGATATCGAAACGCACCGGCGTGTCGAACAAGAAGCCTGCGCTGACGACGGCGCCTTCCGCCGGCGCGGCGGCCAGCGTCACGCTGCCAAGCACGGCATCGACCGAATACGCATCCAACGCCGCCGTCGCGCCGTCGATGGCGACACGTACGCTGCCCGCCACGGGCTTCGCGATCGTCCGCGCATAATCGCCATAGGCTTTGCGCAACGCAAACATTGTGCGCGCGCCGTCGCCCACGCCGAGCGGCTGATCATTCGCCGCTGGCGCTTGCGAAGGCGCGCAGCTCTTGTGATCGAACGGATCGCGAAAGCGAAACCCATGCAGCTTGCCGCGCCGGGCCTCGAAAAAGCTGATCAGCGCGTGCAATTCATCCAGCGTGCGCACCGCGCCGCCAATATCGTAGCGCCTGCGTCCCATCGCCCACGGCGTATTGCGCACCTCGCGCCCTGACCCCAGCGTCACGATATCGACGCGCCGCTCCGGCCCGCCGCTTGCGCCAAGCGCGAATGGCAAGGGCAGCGACACTTCATGAAACGCGCTCACAGATTTCGTCTCCCGTACGCGACAGCGCGCGCGACAGCGGCCGCGATTTGTCCTTGGTGGCGCGCGATGGCGATGGCGTTGGCGTCGCCGCCGCCGATGTGAAAATGCACGGAGACCGCCCCTGCCTGCGCCGCCGCGATTTCTCCTGCCTGGCGTGGCACGAACAATTCCGGCCCGCGCTCGCCCACGAGATAGGCGCCACCCACATTCACCGCGCCGCCCCCGGCCCTTGCGCCGAAGAAGCTCGGCTTGCCGTCGCCTTGCGTGAACAAGCGCTGCAGCGCGATCTTGGCGAGTTCCTCCAGGATCACCTTGGCCATGCGTTTGAACGCGTTCTCGCCGCCCATCGCCGCGCCGCTCAGTGCGCGGGCGATGCGCTCGCCGGCGCGCTCGAAAGAAGCGCCCACCTCATCGGCGGCGCTTTGCGCCGGCCCGCGCGCGAACGCCTGCAGCGCCGCCGCCGCGGATGCGAGCTCAGCTTCGAACCTACTGAGATTTTCCATCTTTTCCGTGTTCATTGTCTGTTATCCGGAAATTGGCGCACGAGCGCGTCGAACGCGGCGCGAGACAGAGACTCGGCGCTGGGCGCCGCAATCGCGCGCCATTCCTTGATGCTGAGGCGCCAGAACGCGCCCGGTTGCACGCCAAGGCCGAGCGCCCGCGCCAGCAGCGCATTCCACGGGGTTGACCTAGCCATCGAACGCCAACCGGAACGCTTCCGCCACCGCGTGCGCCGCCGCCTTTGCATCGATGCGCGCGGACGCCAACTCGGCGGCGCTCATCGTTACACCGCCGCCGCGCAGCAGCGCCGCCAAAACCGTGACGAGATCAGCCGCGGTCAGCTGCGCCAAGCGTTCGCCGAGCTCCGCGAGCGAGACCACGTCAAACGCCGCTTCAAGCTCGGCAAGCGCACCCAGAGTTACACACAAGCGCAGATCGCGATCATCGATACGCAGCAGCACCTCGCCGCGCGCCATGTTGCAAGGTTCGCGCATCATGACGCCGCAAAACTCAACGCGCCGGCCGACGCCAGCGTCACCGCGAACGCCGCCTCGCCATCATGATCGCCCGAATAGTCCAGCGCCTCGATCAAGAACGGCCCTTCGAGCACACCAAAATCCGGCACCACGAGTTGGAAATTCTTGACGCTCTGGGCGAAGAACGCCTGCTGGATCAGCGCGTCGGATGCGGCGTCCTTGAACACGCCCGCCCCGCTCACGCTGGCCGATTTCACCCCGGCGCCCGCGA
Source organism: Caulobacterales bacterium (assembly GCA_017303355.1). GTDB lineage: Bacteria > Pseudomonadota > Alphaproteobacteria > Caulobacterales > Aquidulcibacteraceae > Vitreimonas. The sequence goes on from JAFLCU010000005.1 coordinate 218,111, forward strand.
TCAGCTCGCGCCACGCCGAGGGGCTTTCGCCCGATGTGCCATCTACCGTGCGCGCATTCAGCGAAATCGTCTTCGCGCGAATGCCGGCCACGGTGACAAACGCTTCCGGCGCGCCGCCATCGCCGATCTTGATAAGGACATCGCGTCCTTTTTGTCCTGACATTTGATCTCCTATTGAGGTTCGGTCACCGCGCGCAGCCGCAACACGCCATGCGTCGTGCGCCCATCTCCGGCGCGGAAAACATCCGAGAATTGGGCGAACAGCAGCACGAGCCGGTGGCCGTCGAGCGCGAGCGGCGCGTTGTGCAGCGCCTCGCGCAACGCCGCGATCACGCCCAGCGCCTCCGCACGCCCGCCATAGCGCGACCACACATGCAGCGTGACAGCGTGCTCGCACGCACCACCGCCGCTCGCATCGGCGGAGCGAGCCTCGACCCGCCCCAGCGTGATGTACGGAAACACCACGTCAGGAGGCGGATCGTCAAAGACCCGCTCCGCCACCAGCGCGGCGACGCCTTCATGCGCCAACGCCGCCGCACGGATCGCCGCGACAAGCGCAATCTCAGCGCTCATGGGCGTTCCTCCGTGCACATCAGCGTCAGTCGCGGCGCGCCCGCGTCGGAAATTCCCACTATGCGCAGCAGACGCGCGCGCCACGCGACGCGCCATCCGGCGCGCACATCGTCACGCGCGCGGATGGTGAGACGATAGCTCGCCGTTGACGCATCGGCGTCAAACGCCGCCGCCTCAACGGCGCCGCCGCCCGTGATCTCGGCCCACGCGGCGCCAACATCGGTCCAGACGATCGCCGCGCCGCCGATTTCATCGGCGACACGAACGGGCCGCTGCAGCATCACCCGCGCCCAGAGCGCGCCGATGGCGTCGCTCATAGCCGCGCTGGCGCGTACGGGCGCATCAGCGCCCGCGCCATCTCCGGCATGCCGCCCGCGCCCTGGCGCAACTCGTAGAGCGACGCCACGATCTGCAGCACGGCCAGCCGGAGCGCGACCGGCAGGTCGCTCGCCGCTTCGGCATAGCCGCACTCGTATTCGATCTCGATGCCGCCAACATCGCGCAGCGTCGCCGGCACGCCCGATGCGAACACCAGGCGCGGCCGGTCGCGCCCGCCCTCGAAGCGATAGCGTTCGGGATCGAGCACGCTTTGCGAGCCGTTGTCGGCCAGCAAACGCACGGCGATGACGTCCGTGACAGGGCCTAGCCCCAGCACGGCGCCATGCACCGCCTCGCGGCGCCAGATGTCGAGGCTTTCGCGCACACGCCGCGTGATCAGCGCGCGCCCGATGGCGGCTTCCACCGCCTCGCGCGCCGCGCCGATCATCGTGACAATGAGATCATCCTCGTGCGCATGATCGATGCGCAGATAAAGCTTCGCCTCGGCGAGCGACACAGGTTCGCTCGCCGGCGGCGTTATGATTGTGATGGACATGATTTTTCCGAGTTAGAGAGAAACAGAAACGGGCGCCTGGCGCGCTTATGCATCCCCGAACTTCAGCGCCTTGATCGCATCGAAATTCTGCACGCCCCCGCCCACGCGCTTGGTTACGTAGAACAGCACGTAGGGTTTGGCCGAGTAGGGATCGCGCAACACGCGCACACCCGCACGATCGACGATGAGATAGCCGCGCGCGAAATCGCCAAACACGATCGCCGCCGCATCCGTCGCGATGTCAGGCATGTCTTCGATCTCGGTAATCGGATAGCCCAGCAGCGTGGCCCCGCCCGCATCGTTCAGCTCCCAGATATAGCGCCCGTCGTCATCCTTGAGCTTACGCACGGCCGAGACGGTCTTGCGGTTCATGACGAAGCGCGCGTTCTGGCGAAATTGCGGCTTCGGCGTGTAGATCAGATCGATCAGCTTGTCGGCCGGGTTCGACGCGGCGAAGCCGCCATCGACGCCTGTCGCCACATAACCGATCTTGCCCCAGACATGGCTGCCTTCGGCAACCAGATCATAGTCCAGGAAGCCCTGCGGCTTGTTCACGCCATCGCCGCTCACGAACGCCGCGCGTTCTTGCCCCGCGAACGCCTCCTCGACTTCGCTGGCGATCCATTCCTCAAGATTGACGAAGCTGTCGTCCAGCAAGGTCTGCGTCGCCGCCAGGTTCGCGTAGAGCTCCGCTGTCGGGAATTCGAGCATCGCCAGAGTCGGCGTGTCGGTCTGCGCGCGCGAGCCCGTCTCACTGACCCAGCCTGTCCCGGCCGCGGTTAAGCTGATCGGCTTCTTGAACACATTGGCGCCGGTCGTGCGCACCGTTGCGATGTCGCGCATCGGCGAGACCTGACGCAGCCGCTGCTCGATCATCCGATCGAGTTCCGGCGGCGCCACATAGCCGCCGTTCGGGTCAGAGCCCACGCTCAGCGCCTTGGACTCAATCTGCGTCAGCGCCGAAACGTCGCCGCGCCGCAAATAAGCATGCCACGCCGATTTGTGTTCGCTCGCGGCAGGATCGCCGCCCAGGGCAGGCCTGCGCCCCGCCATCGCCGCGCGTTCGATCAGCGCTTTCTGCTCGGCCAAGGCGCGGTCGATGCGATCCACCTTTTCCTCGAGCAACACATCGCCACGCTTGCGCTCCAGCGCGCCGAGCCGCGCGTCGTTGGCGCTCTTGAATTCCTCGAACGCGCGCAAAAGCGCGTCCGCGCCGTGCGCCGGCGCGGCTTTGATTTCTTTCCTCACAATATTCTCCTCTAAGCAGCGCGGACAAGCTCTCGCGCAAGAGTGAGCCGCGCATGCGGCTGCATGGGATGTGTCACGATCGACACCTCCAAAAGTTCGATTTCCGTCAGCACCCGATAGGCGCCGCTTTGGTGCTGCGCGAGCGGCACGAAGCCGATCGACAAGCCATCGACGCCACGCGCGATCGCGCGCCTGGCGCGTGCGGCGCCCGGCAAGTCGTCGCGAATTTCGCCAAGTAGCCAGAGGCCGCGCGCGTCCTCGCGCACATCGGTCCAGCGCCCCGCCAGAAGCCGCGGATCATGCTCCAGCAGCATCGGCAGCGGCTCCGCGCGGCGCTTCAGGCTGGTGGCGAACGCGCCGGCGCGCACGATGTCGCGCATGTGATCTTCAACGCCGAACAGCGCGGCGTAGCCTTCAACGATCATTCGTCGAGCCGCTGTTCGATGCGCGCCAAGGTGCGTCGCGCATCCGCGACCTGCTCTTCCAGGCGCGCGAGGCGCTCGGCGACCTCGGGCTGCGTCGCCACCGCGCGCTCCACCTCTTCAAGCCGCGCGGCCGCGCGCCCAGCCCACATCAGGCCGCCAGCCGTCTCCAGAAACAGCGCAAGGATGAGCGCCAAAGTGATGCGTGGGTCGATCTTCATCGCGCGCGCTCCGGCGCGTCGATGCCCGCCATCGCGCGTTTTTCGGACTCGCTCAAAAAATCGGCCCCCGCCAGCCGCGCCCACAACGCCTCGCGTTCGATCGCCAGCGCCGGCGCCGCCTCCATGTCAATGCTTACCGAAGCCGGCCCCGCCTGCGGCCAGCGATCGCCGATCCAAGCCTCGATGCCGCGCGCCGCCTTCTGCGCCAGCGGCAAAGCGGTCTGACGCCAGAAGGCGAGATTGGCCTCGCGATAGTTCGAGTAGGTATTGTCGCCAGGAATTCCCAGCAGCATCGGCGGCACGCCAAAGGCGAGCGCGATGTCGCGCGCGGCGGCATGGCGCGCTTCGATGAAATCCATATCGGACGGCGAAAGCGACATCGGCCGCCACTCCAGCCCGCCCTCCAGCAACATCGGCCGCCCCGCATTGGCCGCGCCTGCGTGCATGTCCTGAAGCTCCAGCTTCAAGCGCGCGAATTGCTCTTCGCTCAACCGATCGGCGCCGCCCGAGCTTGAAAACACCAGCGCGCCGGAAGGCCGCGCGGCATTGTCGATCAGCGCTTTATTCCAAGCGCCGCCGGCATTGTGAATGTCGATCGAGAACGCCGCCGCCTCCATCGGCGAAAGCCCGTACCAATCATCGATCGGATTGAAGATTTTCAGATGCAGGATCGGCGCGTCATTGCTGATCGGATCACGCTCGAAGCGGCGAACATGCGCGCCAACGCGATGTTCCCAGCCAACCGGCCAGCCATCGGCGCCGGGCACGACGCTCATCCGATCCGGCCGCAGCACATAAAGCTCGGACGGCACGCTCTCATCGATGCTCGCGGCTTCGAGATAAGCGTTCCCCGCCACCTGCAGATGGCCGTAAAACGCTTCCATCAATTCAATGCCGGTCTGCTCTGGATTTGGCCGCGCCAGCAGCCGCGCCAAGGGATGATCCTCCGGCCCGACCTTGAGCGGCGCGCTCGCCGCCGCCTCCGCGATCATGCGCACGCACCGATACGCCACCGCGTTGCGCGCATAGCCCTCGCGCGCGAACGCGCTCGTTTCGCGCGGCGACCAAACCGGATGGCCGATCGCGTGCCAAGCCATGAGTTTTCGCTCCGCGCCGTTTGGGGCGCGCAGCTTGCGAATCCAATCGAACATATTTGCTTCCCGCTAAAGCATCCGCGCACGCGGTCCGCCGCGCGCATGCAACATCAAATCCGTCAGCGCCCACACCAGCGCGTCGACGCGGTCAGGACTCTTGCCGCCGCTTTCGACGCCAAAGGCGCACATCTCATCTTCGAGTTCAGCGAACGCGGCCACGTGCTTCACACGCCGTTGCGCGTAGAGCGCCGCGATCGGCTCCGCCCGCGCGCGTTTGCCGATGCTCGCATGCACCAGCTGCACGCCGACCTTGATCCCGGCCGCGGCCAGAACCGCGCGCACCATCTCGCCGCCATTGTTGCTTTCAGCGACCACGTAGTCGGCGCCCACGCGCTTCACGAGCGCCGCGACCCGGCCGGCCCATTCATTCGGCCGCGCGCCGCGCACGCTCGCATCAGCCAGCACGAAGGCCTCGCGCGCGACCCCTTCGCCACGCGCGGCGGCGGCGATGATGCCGCATGCATCCGCGTTGGCGCCGCTTGTCGCCGGCGGATCAACCGCCACCACGACGCGCGCGAAGCCGCCATCGGCGCTTCCGCGCGCGGCTTCTATGTCGGCGCGGCGCCACAACGCGCCGTCCACATCCTCGATCAACTCGCCCAATATCTCTTGCCTGTGGCGCGCATCGCCTGTCCAACGCGCACGCAGCGCCGCCAAAAAATCGGCGGCGACGTTGCCGACATTCTCCCAAGTCTTCGCATTCGTCACGACCGTGTCCGGCGCGCCGATAAGCTGCTTCAGCGCCCGGATCGGCCGGGGCGTCGTCGTCACCATCATGCGCGGGCGCGCGCCGAGGCGCAGACCGTAAGACAACGTCTCAAGCGCTTCGTCGGGCCGGGCCCAGTAGCAAAGCTCATCGCACCATGCGGCGTCGAATTGCGGCCCGCGCAAGCTCTCAGGATCCTCCGCCGAGAATGCATAAGCCTGCGCCCCGTTCAGCCAGAGCAGCCGCCTGCGGCTCGGCTCATAGATCGGCCGCGCCCCATCCAGAGCGCGCAAGCCGGAAACGCCCTCGATCAGAACCTCGCGCACATCATGGAAGGTGGGCCCAACCAGCGCGATCCGTCCGGCAGCGCCGCTCCGCGCCAGCCCATTGACCCATTGCGCCCCGGCGCGCGTCTTGCCCGCGCCGCGCCCGCCCAGAAACAGCCATGTGCGCCAATCACCCTCGGGCGGGAGCTGAGCGCCGCGCGCCCAGAAGCTCCACTCACGCGCCAACATCTCCCATTGCGATGCGGTCAAACTCCGCGTCAGAGAGTTCATCCGGCGCGGCGATGAGGCGAGCGATCCGGCCAAGGACGTCGTCGCGCACGGCGTCGGCGCTTCGATCTGAATTGTTTGCCTCCTGGAACAATAAAAACTCGGTCAGTTCGCGTTCGGCGCGCATAATCTCACGCAGCGCCCTGGCGCGTCGTTCCGCATCCGCCGCGCTACCTTCGGCCAGCGCTTGATGCGCTTCCGCCAGCCGCGCGCGCAGCGCGTCCGCCTCGGCCATCGCCGCCGCCTCCTTCCACCCTGTTTGTCTGACGATGCCTGAACTCTACCTCGGAACCGGGTCGGTCGGATTGATTTTTGCCGCGTGCCTGAAAGATCAGGGCTTTTCCGCCGAAACGCATGGATAGAGGCGCCTTTTATCCCCCATTCCCCCTGGCCAGAATTCGGCCATACCTCTATTGGACACACCCTTCCGGAGACACCTTTGGCCAATAACGGTCCAGATTTTCGCGGCGGCATCGATTGGGCGCGCGTGCGCGCCGCCGCCGCGCAGCAGCACGTCGCTGACGTTATCGCCGGCCGGCGCAGGATCACTTGGCGCGCGGTCGCCAGCGTCATGGCGGGCGGCGCGCTTGTGTTCGTGCTCGCGCTCTGGATTTGGATTTATTGGGGCCTGCCCCGCGTGCCGGACGCGGACTCGATCTGGTCGCTCAATCGGCAGAACTCGATTCAGTTCGTCGACAGCGAAGGAACCATCCTCGGCCAGCGCGGGCCCTATTACGGGCGCCGCACCGCGCTCGCCGATTTGCCCGACCACGTGCCGCAAGCGTTCCTCGCCATCGAAGATCGCCGCTTCTATTCGCACGAGGGCGTTGACCGCATGGCAGTGTTGCGCGCGCTGGTCGCGAACCTGCGCGCCGGCGAAACCGTGCAAGGCGGCTCCACCATCTCGCAGCAGCTGGCGCGCAATCTCTTCCTGACACAGCGCCAGACCATGAACCGCAAATTGCGCGAGATGGTGCTGGCCTCGCGCATCGAGCGGCGCTTGAGCAAGGACGAGATTCTCGAACTCTATCTCAACCGCGTCTATCTCGGCGAGCAGGCTTACGGCGTCGACGCCGCATCGCGCCGCTATTTCGGCCGCCCCGCCGCCGAACTCACGCTCGCGCAAGCCGCGCTGCTCGCGGGCCTGCCCAAGGCGCCGTCCGATCTCGCGCCGTCCTCGCACCTCGAAGCCGCCACCGAACGCCAGCACGTGGTGTTGCAAGCCATGGTCGACGCCGGCTTCATCACCGCCGAGCAGCGCGATGAAGCGCGGGCCGAACGCATCCGCATCATCGAACGCCCAAGCGTTGAGCGCACCATGGGCTACGCCTTCGATCTCGCCGTCGAACAAGCGCGCGCCGCTGTCGGCGATCAGGTGCCCGACATCGTCATCGAGATGACGATCGATCGCGAGGTTCAGGAAGCGGCGTCGAACTCCATCCGCCGCCGCCTGGGCAACCGCGCCTTCGGCCGCCGACCGCTGCAGGCCTCCTATATGGCGGTCAATCGCCAGGGCGGCATCGTCGCCCTCGTCGGCGGCACCGATTACAATACGTCGAAATTCAACCGGGTGACGCAGGCCCAACGTCAGCCAGGCTCGACGTTCAAGACCTTCGTCTATGCCGCGGCGCTCGAAAACGGCTTCAGCACCGAAGACGTGCGCTATGACGAACCGAAGGTCATCGAAGGCTGGCGGCCGCGCAATTACGATGAAGGCTTTCGCGGCGCCGTCACGCTGCGCACGGCGTTCGCGCAATCCATCAACACAGTCGCGGCCGAGATCGCCTACGAGGTCGGCCCGCGCCGCGTCGCCGATCTCGCCACCCGTCTCGGCATCACCTCCATGCCCGCGCGCAACGAATTCGTGCCGAACTCGATCGCGCTGGGCTCGGTTGAAACCACGCTGTGGGATATGACCTCTGCGTTCGCCGTGTTCATGAACGAAGGCCATCGCGTCGATCCGCATATCATCCGCCGCGTCACCAATGCGTCGGGCGATGAGCTTTACGTGCGCCCGCAAGCCGAAGGTCAGCGCGTGATGGACGAGCAATACGTCCACCAGATGAACTCGATGATGGGCGCGGTCGTGCTGCGCGGCACCGGCACGGGCGCGCGCCTCGGCGATCGCGACGTCGCCGGCAAGACTGGCACCAGCTCGGATTGGCGCGACGCCTGGTTCATCGGCTACACCGCCGACTTCACCGCCGGCGTCTGGGTCGGCCACGACGATTTCACCTCGATGGGCCGCACCACCGGCGGCACGCTGCCCGCGCAAATCTGGAACGACACCATGCGCGTCGCCCACGAGGATGTGGAGAACCATCCGCTTCCTGGCTACGAGCAACCCGCCCGCTCGCCGCGCGAGGTCGAGATGGCGAGCTTCTTCGACAATCTCGCCGACGCGTTCGGCGAGTCCGGGATCGACGAAACGCTCAACGACATTTTCAACTGAGCCATGCCGCCGCCTGGTCCAGCACTCGCGCACATCAAACAATTGCGCCTGACGCTTGGCGGCGGCGCGCCGCTGTTCGACGGCGCCGAGTTCGTTCTACACAAGGGCGAACGCGTCGCCTTCATCGGCGCCAATGGCGCAGGCAAGTCCACGCTCATGCGCATCCTGGCCGGCATGACAGAACCGGACGATGGCGACATCGCCTACACGAGCGGCGTCAAGGTCGCGTTCGCGCCGCAAGACTCAAGCTTCGAAGGCTTCACCACGCTGCGCGATTACGCGATGGCGCCAACCGTGTCGCTGCGCGGCTCCAATACGGAAACGCCTGCTTATGCGGCCGAAGCAGCGCTCGCCAGTTTTGGCCTCGATCCCGACCGCGCGCCAACCAAGCTCTCCGGCGGCGAAGCGCGGCGCGCCACGCTCGCCCGCGCGCTCGCCGCCGATCCAGACATCCTGCTGCTGGACGAGCCGACCAACCATCTGGACATCGCCGCTATCGAGGACCTCGAAAAGCGCATCGCCAGCTTTCGCGGCGCGGCCCTCATCATCAGCCACGATCGCCGCTTCCTGGAACGCGCCACCACCGCGACGCTGTGGCTGCGTCAGCGCCGCTTGCTCAAGCTCGATCGCGGCTACGCGGCGTTCGAGGAATGGGCCGAAGCCGTCGAGCAGGAAGAAGCGCGCGCCATGGCGCGGCTGGAAACGCATCTCAAGGCCGAGGAGCATTGGCTGCAGCGTGGGGTCACCGCGCGGCGTTCGCGTAACGAAGGCCGCCGTCGCCGGCTGCAAGCGATGCGCGCTGAGCGCCGTGAGCGCAAGATCGCCACCACGCAGCAGACCGCGACGATCCAAACCGAGCGCGGCGCGGAATCCGCGCGCCTCGTCATCGATGCACGCAAGATCAGCAAAACCTATGGCGACAAGCGCGTCATCGCCGATCTCAGCCTGCGCGTGATGCGCGGCGATCGTGTCGGCGTCGTCGGCCCCAATGGCGCGGGCAAAACCACCTTGCTTGAGATTTTACTCGGCAAACGCGCGCCCGACACGGGCGAAGCGCGCCTCGGCGAAAATCTCACCATCGCCTATGTCGATCAGGCGCGCGCCATTCTCGATGAGAACAAAACCCTCTGGGATACGCTGACGCCGCTCGGCGGCGATCAAGTCATGGTGCGCGGCAAGCCCCGCCATGTCGCCGCCTACGCCAAGGATTTCCTGTTCGGCCCCGAGCAATTGCGCCAGCCGATCTCGGCGCTTTCCGGCGGCGAACGCAATCGCCTAGCGCTGGCCGTCGTGCTGGCGCAGCCCGCGAACCTGCTCGTGCTCGACGAACCGACCAACGATCTCGACATGGATACGCTCGATGCGCTCGAGGACATGCTCGCGGCGTATGACGGCACCGTGCTGATCGTCAGCCACGACCGCGCCTTCCTCGATGGCGTCGCCACCCAAATCCTCGGCCCCATCGGCGCCGGCAAATGGGTCGAGACGCCCGGCGGCTGGGCCGATTTCGAGCGCGAATATGGCGGCGTCACGCCCAAGCGCGAGCAAGCAGCGAAGCCGCAAAGCGCGCCAACAGCGCCCGCCGCGCCCAAGCGCCAAACCAAACTCAGCTACAAGGACGAGCGCCGCGCCGCCGAGATCGACGCGCTGTTGCCCAAGCTCGCCGCCCAGATCGAAACCCTTGAGCACGCGCTCGCCGACCCCGACGCCTTCGCCCGCGATTCCAAGAGCTATGCCGCCAACGCCGCCAAGCTCGACGCCGCCCGCGCCGCGCGCGACGCCGCCGAAGCCGAATGGCTCGATATCGAGCTCAAGCGCGAGGCGCTTTCAGCGGAAGATTGAATCCTCTGTTAACCAAAGGGCGGCACATTCGTCGCCATGCGCTTCATCTTTGTTACCGCCGCGTTTGCGGCTGCCTTCGCTCTGGCCGCCTTCGACGCCCCGCGCACAAGCGGCGTTTACGCGACCACGCCGCTCGCCAACGCCCAAGCCTGCGCCAGCGCCTGCGAAGCCGACAGCCTCTGCATGGCCTGGACCTTCGCCGAGCGATCCTGCGCGCTCCGCGCCAATGTGCCGGCGGAGCAAAGCGCGGCATCTGGCGTGAGCGCCCGCGCGCCGCTGCATCTGCGCCCCTCCGCGCCGACCCCGCCCCTGCCCGAACCGCGCCCAGCGGCTGTCGCCACGCCATCGCAGCAGCCCCAGCGTGAACCGGCCATGCTGCAGAACGTGCAAACGGCCGAGCTTCTCGGCGGCCCGGAGGAAGACCCTACCGCACTGCGACGCTGAGCCGCTTGAGCAAGGTTTGTTTACTCTAAGCCCGGTAGTTTCCACGCGATTCAGGATACGATTCTTATGACTCAATCGCGCTTCGCCAAGCTGATCGATCTGGCGCGCACGCCCGACAGCAATCAACGACGCGAATTGCTGCGCGAGGTCACCGACCTGTTCTTCGCGACCTCCGACTCGCGCACCGGGCGTGAAACCGCGCTGTTTGACGACGTGCTCCAACTCGTCGCCGCCGAAATGCAGGACGAGGTGCTGGCCGAGTTGGCCGAGCGTTTCGCCAACGCCGACGACGCCCCGACGGGCTTGATGCGCGACCTCGCCAACCATTCGTTTGAAATTTCGGGGCCTGTGCTGCGTCACAGCAAGGTGCTTGACGAGCAGACCTTGCTCCACGTCGTCAACTATCAAAGCCAAAACCACATCAAGGCCGTCGCCCAGCGCGGCGATGTCAGCGAAACCATTTCCGACGCCATCGTGCGCTTTGGCGACGACAACGCACTCGATGCGCTGATCCGCAACGACGGCGCCAGGATTTCCCGCACCAGCATGGAAGCCGCCGTCGACCGCGCGCGCCGCAACGCCTTCCTGCATGAATCCGTGGTCAAACGGCACGACATCCCGCTCGATCTGCTCAACGAAATGTATTTCGTCGTCGAGACCCGGCTACGCGACCAGATCATGGAGCGCAATTCCAAGGTCGACCAAGCCACGCTCGACGACGCCCTCGCCAAGGCGCGCGACCGTATGCGTCACGCCGTCGCCGACGTCACCGCGGAAGCCAAGAACGCGATGGCGTTCATCAATTCCAAGAAAAACCAAGGTGAGCTGAACGCGCGCCTGCTGGTGTCGCTCTATCGCGAAGCCAAGCAGATGCATTTCCTCTACGGCCTGGCCGAGATCACCAATCTCGATCACCAAACCGTCGCCGAACTGCTCGAGCGCAAGGATATCGACGGCCTCGCCATGATTTGCCGCGCGGCCAACATTGAACGTCCGTTGTTCGTGACGCTCGCGGTGCTGGCCTGCGGCGGCGATGGCGCCATGGCGCGCGCGGAGGAGTTTGGCCGCATGTATAATGACGTGCCGGTCGAAGCCGCGCAGCGGGCGATGCGCTTCTTCAAAGTCCGCAAAGGCGCCGACGGCGCGCGCGCCGCTTAACGCTCACAATATGGACCGCCGGCGCCCTCGCCGGCATGGATCAAACACGCTCCTTCGACGCGCTGAACCTGATCTTCGGGCTCTTTTCCTGCACGTAGCCGATTTCCCACGCGCTCTTGCCCAGGAACACCGGTGAGCCGTCGACGTCCTCGGCCATCTGCATTTTTGACTTCTCGATGAAGGCTTCGAGATCGGCGCGGTTCTCCGCGCTGATCCAGCGCGCGGCTTGATACGGCGAGGTCTCGAACAGCACCTCTAGGCCGTACTCGGCCTTCATCCGTTCATCGAGCACCTCGAACTGCAGCTGCCCCACCGCGCCGACGACAAGATCGCCGCCCGTGATCGGCTTGAACACCTGAGTCACGCCCTCTTCGCCGAGCGATTCCAGCGCCTTGCGCAAATGCTTTTGCTTCAGCGGATCGCGCACGCGCACGCGCTTCAGGATTTCCGGCGCGAAATTCGGAATGCCCTTGAACGAAATATCGCCCGCTTCGGAGAGAGAATCGCCGACGCGCAGCCCGCCATGGCTGGGAATGCCGATCACATCGCCTGGAAACGCTTCGTCGGCGATCTCGCGCTCCTGCGCCATGAACATCAGCGGGTTGTGTACGTTGAGCGATTTGCCGATCGCGCTCTTCAGCGTCATGCCGCGCTTGAAACGGCCGGAAACGACGCGAAAGAACCCCACGCGGTCACGGTGCTTGGGATCCATGTTCGCCTGTATCTTGAACACGAACCCGCTGACGCGATCATCGCCTGGCTCGATCTCGGTCTCGACGCCCTTCGCCACGGCCTTCTGCGCTTCAGGCGCGGGCGCATGCGCACCGATCCCAGCCAGCAGCTCTAGCACGCCGAAGCGGCGCAGCGCCGAGCCGAAATAAACCGGCGTCAGATGCCCTTCACGGAACGCCTTCAAATCAAACTTCGGCAGCCCCTCGCGCGCCAGCTCCGCCGTTTCCGTCAGTTCCGCGCGCACGTCGTCTGAAACGCCTTCAAGGAAGTCATTGCCGCCGCGCTTCTGGCGCTCCTGGCTGGCGAAGCCTTGCTCGCCTGCCTCAAGCCGCTTGAACGGCACGAACTCGTCCGTCGTCAGATCGAGCATGCCGGCGAAACGCTGGCCGGACGCAGCCGGCCAATACATCGGCGCTGTATCCATCGCCAACTTGGAGTGGATTTCATCCAGCAGCGCGAACGGATCCTGCGCTTCGCGGTCCATCTTGTTGATGAAGGTGGTGATCGGAATGTCGCGCAGCCGGCACACCTCGAACAGCTTCAGCGTTTGCGGCTCGATGCCCTTGGCGGCGTCGAGCACCATGATCGCGGAATCCGCCGCCGTCAGCGTGCGATACGTGTCTTCCGAAAAATCCTCGTGGCCCGGCGTGTCGAGCAGATTGAACACCAGCCCATCGTGTTCAAACATCATCACCGAACTCGACACCGAGATGCCGCGCTCGCGCTCGATCTTCATCCAGTCCGACTTGGTGCGCCGCGCCTGGCCGCGCGCGGCCACCGCGCCCGCCAAGTGGATCGCGCCGCCCGCGAGCAGCAGCGTTTCGGTGAGCGTCGTCTTGCCGGCGTCAGGGTGCGAAATGATCGCGAACGTGCGGCGGCGCGCGGCCTCGGTGGCGGGGTCGGACATAATCGGGACTGGGGGTTTGGGATTGGGGATTGGGTGGGGTGTTAGCAAGCATCAGGCGCCGGCGCCATCATCCAGCGCAACAATCCCCAATCCCTACCCCCCAGCACCCCCATCCACCGGCTCCTGCAAAAAATGCCGCCCCAGCTTGTCCTCGATCTCCACCACCCAGAGATCGGGATCGTTCTCGGCCCGTTTGCGGATATGCGCATCGACGTCCGGCTCAAAATTCCCCAGCGGGCCCGCCGAAAGATCGAGCCAAATCCGCTCGCCTGCGCCATTACGCGCCGGCGCGTAGAGCCGCGCCTTACCGTCGAGGCTGGCCACCTTGACCATCACCGCGCCCGCGTCCGCATCGCCCTTGCGCACCACGCCCGCGAACGCCCCCGCGATCCCGGCGCGGCGGATGAGGGCGCTGGCCCAAAACTCGGTCTTCAGCTCGTCCATCGCCGCTCTCGTAAACCGGAACGCAACGCCATTGCTTTAACCTCTTTGGCTCTCATGCGCGCCCTTCTTCTTGCCGCCGTGTTAACGGCCACCCTCGCCAGCGTGGCCTCGGCCACCGAAGGCCCCAACGCGCGCGAAGCCTATGTCGAGCGTCGCGGCCTATTGGAAGCCGACGCGCAATGCCGCCTGCTGACGCCCTCGATCCGCGCCGCTTTGCAAGTGGGCGTCACCCAGGCGCGCGGTTCGCTGCTGCGCGCAGGCTGGTCGAACGCGCAGATGCGCCAGCTTGAAAGCGCCGTCGTCAGCGCCGCCCGCGCCCGCGCCTGCAACGATGCGCGCACGCACGAGGCCGCCACCGGCGCCAATCGTTCGTTCGCGCAATGGGCCAATGCCGGTACGATGCAATTTCCCGGCTGGGAGCGCACCTGGACCGCGCGCCGCGCCGCAGGCGGCTGGCGCTTGAGCCAAAACATCGACGGCCCGCTCGCCGCCACCTTCGGCGTGCGCGACAGCGACAACGCCCAGCGCCTCACCCTCGTTATCGCCGACGCCACCAGCGCTCGCTTGGTGATGCGCGACGCGCGCCGCGCCGGCCCCGTCGAGGTCACGCTGCCGCAGCGTATGTCCTACGGCCTCGCCGCGGGCGCTGCCCCCACCACCGCCGCGCAAAGCGTGCCTTCAACACGCAGCGTCGAGCGTCTCAGCGGCGGCCGCTCTCAGGCCGTGTTCGTCTTCCCCGACACCGCCTTCCGCGACCTCCTCGCGCTCGACCCGCGCGAAAGCGTCGAAATCCACGTGACGCAAGGCCGCGCAACCCACCGCCTCCTCGTAGAAGTCGGCGACATCGCCGCCGCCCGAGCGTTTCTCACGCTGCAGCGCTAGGAGCCATCGCCAACCGCCGCCAACATAAATGCGGAGCAGCGCTTCGCACGCCGACGCCATGCGTCATTTCGGCGATGTGGGCTCCTCGCCATCCTGCGAAAGCGAACTCTCCTGTGCAGCGTTGAATATCATCTCCAACGCGGCCAAAACTTCGCGTTTGCGACGCTGCCGCGCATCGTCGCTCAGAGCAGGATTGTTCGGCGGCGCGAATTCCAATTGCCGCTCAATGAAAACGTCAGATGTAAAATACGGACTATGCTCGGCATCCGCCGCTTGAAACGCCTCCGGCGCGGCACGCTCCATCGCGTAAGCGGCGGCGTCCAATTGCAGACAATAGATGCGCTGCTCAAGGTTCGCCCGATCAAGGCGGTCGTAACAATCTTGAGCCGCCGCAAGCCATCCTAGAAAGCCGCCAGTCCGATAGGCCGCGGCGGCATCGGCCATCGCGCGTTGCGTCGCCGCCATCGTTACATTCGGAGACGGCAAATCCTCATCCAGCGAGGCGTATGGCTGAGGCTCGCGCTCCGGCGCATCTGATCCCGCCAGCGGCGCCTCTTGACTCGGATCGTCGTGAAGAGAAACGGCCCCGCGATCGTTGAGGGTCACCTGCGCCTGCGCGGCATCGTTGACCGGGATGCTGACGCCATGCACGGCGCGCCAAAGGAACGGAGCCACCGCAATAACGATTATCGCCAGAATGAGCCTATGCGCGCCGCGCAGCCAAGCTTGTCGGCGCCGCGCCACTTCCGCTTTCACAACCCCCCGCGCTACGATGGCTGCCTCGCGATCCTCGGGCGACAGTCCTTCGAACGGATCGTTACTAGCCCCGCCAGCGCTCGAACTTGGTTCGTGGCGTCCCCCCATACATCGCCTCTTGTACTCAGCCCAATCGATACCGCGCTTTGAATCTACGTTTTCGTGTTGGAAGCCACAAGCTTGAACACCGACGCCCAGCCAAGCCGCACGCCTCTCAGCCGGCCCACGCAAGCTATTTGCGTACGCACTCGCGCGCCATGTACGCCAGTCGAACAATAGCTTCCAGCCGGCAGCGAGTTTGCACGTCCGCTGCGCGCCGCAATATCGCCGCCGCGCCACCGGCTCGTTTCACCGCCACTGTAGCGGCATACGAATCGTCAAGAGCGAGAGGCCGCTTCGGGTCCAATAGCACCTCCAACGGAGGTTGAATGTTCACCAGTAGCTCGTCAGCGAGACGCTCAAGCTCGGCGGGCTCAAACTCACGATCTGGCCATTCTTGGGGAGATGACATCGACGTTGAACGCTAACCGGCGCTCGCTGTTCCATCTCGAAGCGGACATTCAAGATATATATCAGCCCGCCCTCAACACCGGCAGCACCACCCGCACCAGCGCGCCGCCGCCGGGCGCATCGAGCAGGCTCATCGTGCCGCCGTGCAGATCGCAAAGCGCGCGCACCAGCGCCAAGCCCAGCCCCGTGCCTTCCGCGCGCGCGCCGCCTGAGCCGCGCTCGAACGCCTGGCCCAATTTATCGCGCTCGCCTTCGGGAAAGCCCGGACCGTTGTCGAGCGTGTCCAAACGCAGCGCGCCGTCGACGGCGCTTGCACTCACCACCACCTTGCCGCCCTCTGGCGTAAACTTGATGGCGTTGCCGATCGTGTTGATCAGCATGCGCGTCACCGCGCGCGCGTCGGCATGCACCAAGAGCGGCGCTTCCGGCGTCACCATGCCGAGCGCAATCTGCTTTTTCTCCGCCGCATCGATCGACACGCGCACAACATCCTCAATGACGCCGCGCACGTCGAACTCCTCGCGCACGATCTCATAGCGCCCGGCTTCGATCTTCGAGAGATCGAGCAGATCGTTGACCAGCCCCAAAAGATGCGCGCCGCTCTTCCGGATCAGCCCGGCATATTCGACATAACGGGCGCCAAGCTCGCCAAAGAGCTGGCGCTCGATCATCTCCGAGAAGCCCAGAATATGCGTCAGCGGCGTGCGCAGCTCGTGGCTTACCTCGGCGATGCGCGCGCCCATCGCCTGCGCGCGCGGCGCGGCCTCGTCGCGGCTCAGCGCCATCAGCCCCGCCGCGAAGGCGATCGCCACGACGCTCAGCGTTTCGGGAAACGGCCCCAACGCATGCGCGGGCTCGCCCAACGCCAGGAACGCGGCGACCGCGAAGCCCAGCACCGCGCCCGCGCCACATTCCGCCGCCCATGGCCGCTTGATCGCCAAAGCCAACGCCGGCGCGACCAGCAGCATCGCCGCCAGTGGCGATTGCGTCCCGCCCGTGCCGGAAATCAGACCAATCGTGCTTAACAGCCAAACCAGCAAAAGGCTCAGCGCGGCCCATTTTCCGCCCAGTCGCGGCAGCAACATGAAACTTGTGAAAGCTGGCGCGATCGCCAACGCCGCCGCCCACGCCAGTGATTGGGGCTCCGCGCCATTGAAAAACGCCAACGCCGCGGTTCCGCTGACGCCGGCCAGCCAAAGCCAGCAGGCCCATGCCAACAAAACAACGCGCGGCGCTGCTTTTGCAGGTGTGGTTACTGCCGTTTGTGTTGACACTGAAAGCCGGCTCGCGAGTAAAAGTCTTCTTAACGCGTGGGGGACAGGATGCCCGCACCGAGTCGGACTCGGAAGCGGGTTCGCCATTTCAGGATGAGGGAGTACATCCATGCAGCGTCTTGCGGTTTGGACCACCACCGCGGCTGTCGCCCTGCTCGGCGTCGCCAACGCCCAGACCAATCCGGCCGCCGAAGGCGGCGCGGGCTCTGGCGATCTGCAAACCGCCGTAACCGCTTACGCCGCCTACCAAAGCGATGTCGGCGAATTGCGCGCCTCGGCGCCGAATAACGCCAACACGCTGGAAGCGGCGCTCGATCGCGTGGC
The DNA here is from genome assembly GCA_017303355.1 of Caulobacterales bacterium. Lineage (GTDB taxonomy): Bacteria > Pseudomonadota > Alphaproteobacteria > Caulobacterales > Aquidulcibacteraceae > Vitreimonas. The sequence goes on from JAFLCU010000005.1 coordinate 235,588, forward strand.
GCGCCACAATCGCGATGAACTGACGCGCGGCTGGATCGCCTATGGCGCGCAAACCGCCGCGCAATCGCCGGCCTTCGTGCAAGGCGTGCGCGACGCCGCCGCCTATTATGGCCGCGACGCCGTCGTCTGGGCGCTGACGGTCGATCCCTCCTACGCGCGCGGCCTGCGCGGCGGCAACGAAGCCACGCGCATGCTGCTCGACTCCGCCAACGCCGATAGCGCGCGCATCGTCTCGGTCGCCGATCGCTATCAGGAACTCGCCTATTCGATCCAACGTCAGCGTTGGGCCAACCAGGTCGCGCCGCAGCAAGCGCAGCGCGTGCAGCGCATCCGCACGCTCGGCCGCGAAGGTTCGCCCGATAACGCCGTGCCGGCCGAGGTGGCGCCGCGCCTGCGCGTGACGCCGCTTAGCCTCTCGCCCTCCAGTGATCCGACCGCCTATGGCGGGCGCCGCTTCTGGGACGCGGTGCGCGGCGGCGATCAAGTCGTCGAGGTCGCCTCCACGCCGGTCAGCTACCAATGGCGCGTCAACGTCACGCGCGGCGAAGCGCTCGACCGCATGGCCTCGGTGGCGGCTCTGCAAGCGCTCGACGCCGTCGATTCAAACCAAAGCGCGGTCACGCGCCTGATCAACGATCCGCGCTCGCGCGATTGCTTCGAGATGGCCCAGCTGCAGCTTTATCAATGCATGTCGGCCGCGCGCTTCCGTTATGAGAACGCGTTCTGCCTCGGCCAGCACGGCCTGCGCGATGTCGGCACCTGCATCGGCGCTGTCGCGCAACCGGAAGCCACCGCCATGTCGCCGATCCCGACCGGCCACGGCGGGCGCGACTAACCGCGTCTTGCGGAACACCGTTCGAACGCGCATGTGCTGAGCCATGAGCGCGATCGAGCAGACCATTCAAGAGCTCGCGGACGATTTCGCGCTCCTCCCTGACTGGGAGGAGCGCATTTCGCATGTGGTCGAGCTTGCGCGCACTTTGGAGCCGGTGAGCGAAGCCGAACGCACCGAGGAAAATCGCGTGCGCGGCTGCGTGAGCCGCGTCTGGCTTGTCGCCGAACGCCGCGCCGAAGCGCCGGAAAAGCTCTATTTTCGCGGCGATTCCGACGCCCACTTGGTGCGCGGCGAGATCGCCATGCTGCTGCGCATCTTCTCCGGACGCACGCCGGCGGAAATCCTCTCCGTCGATCCGCGCGCTGTCTTCGAACGCCTCGGCCTGAAGGACGCGCTGACACAGCAACGCTCGAATGGCCTCTTCTCGATGATGAGCCGCATGCAGGACGCGGCCCGCGCCGCCGCTTAGCCGGCGCGCTGCGCCAATTGCGCCAGCCCCAGCTTCAGCGCGAGCTTGCCCGAGCGCGCCGGCCAGCCCTCCGCCCGCTCCAGCGCCTCCAATCCGTCTTCATGCAAGCACACGCGCTCCACCACGCGCCGCAGCATCGGCGCCAGCGCATCCAGCGCCTCCGCCACGCGGCGACGCGCATCGCTGTTGCGCAGCAGCGCGTTCTCGACCGCGTTGCCAGGCCCGCGCGCACCGCCGCTTTGTGGCGGCGCCGACCAATCGGAGCCGCGCAGCAAGCCCGCTTGCCCCGCTTCCCAATCCGCGCGCAGACGCGTCGCCACCGCGAGTTCATCGCCGTTCAGCCAGGAAGCGCCGGCGGCGTCGCGCAATCCAGCCAGGCGCTTGATCGCGGCGTTCGCCTCGACGCCACGCGCACGCGCGAAACCGCCATCGCGCTTCACAATCGTACGCGCCACGATCGGCGCGTGTTGCGCAAGAAAGGCGTCGTCGGCCGCAACCGCTTCGCGCCGTACGCGCGCATCGCCGGCGGCGCTGAGCACATACGTGCCCACATCGCGCGCCGCGCTCAGCGCGCCAGCCGCCACAAGCTCGCGCACCTCCTCACGCGTCAGCCGCGCGACCGCGCGCCTACGCCGATCGCCCGCGAGAAACACGCCGTAGCCCGCGCCTGTGCGCACCGGCGCCAAGAGCGCGCGCGGTTCAGCCAGACGCGATAGCGCCCGCGCCACCGCGCTCATCGCAGCACCTCGGGCGTACGCCGCTGATGCGACGGCGGCGCGCGGCGCAGCATCAATTCGAGCCCACGGATCCAGAACTCGAAGCGATCGTCCTCGCGCTTGTCCTCGATCACGTGGCACGCATGCGCGACCGTTGAACGATCGCGGCCAAACGCGATCGCCACGCGCTGCAAGCTGAGTTCGAACCCGACATGGCAAAGATACATCGCCACTTGCCGCGCAAACGCCTCGCGCCGCTTTCCGCGCTTCAATCGCAATATGACGTCCGTGGATACCCCGAGCGCATAGCTCGCGACGTTGGCCGCCAAACGCGCCGACGCCTCATCCTCCGCTCGTTGAGCGAGCACATCCATCTTTTCCTAAGCTCCTAATCCGACCGCATGCCCCCATGCCGATCGGCAGGATAAGCGCAGCCCAGAGCTGTAGGATAGACTTTTTACCTATATTGCGGATTTTTTTCCTATCCACCCTTGCGGCTGGTCCCGAGCCCCATGCGCTTGGCGAGCGTTGAGCGCTCCTTGGCATAGTTCGGCGCCACCATCGGGTAATCGTGCGGCAGGCCCCATTTGGCGCGGTATTCGTCCGGATTCATGCCGTAGCGGGTACGCAGATGGCGCTTCAAGGATTTGAATTTCTTGCCATCTTCCAAGCAGATGATGAAATCCGGGGTGATCGACTTCTTCACCGCCACCGCCGGCTCCGGCGTGGTTTCGGGCGCTTGGGCGGGCGCGTCGGCAATGTCTTGCAGCGCCGAATAGACCGTGCGGATCAGGCCCGGCAGGTCCTGCGAAGCAATCGTGTTGGCGGAGACGTAGGCGGAGACGATCTTTGCCGCCATGCCGACCAAGTCTTTTTGTTGATCCATAACGAACTCACCGCCCGTAAAGACAAGCCAGGTCTAGTACAGGAAACGATCCCGGCTCCGCAAGCGATTTGCCTCGGTTTTATTCGAATTGCTTTGATTTCATGCCAGTCTTGGTTTTCGATTACTGAAATCACGGCCCAGATTGGCTAACGTGCGAAAAGCATCAGCCCCAGCACCCCGCTGATTACCGCGATCTGCACAAAGCTGGCGATCGAGGTGGCGTAGGGGCGGTCGCACCGGCTGATCCAGCCTTCCACCGCCGCCGCGATCGCCCGCGCCACGCCGCGCGACAGCTCCTGCCAGGCCCCATAGGCGCGCAGCAGCAGCACCCCGCTCCAGCGTCCCGCGCTGGCCAGCGGCCCCCTATAGAGCGCGTCGATGTCCAGGAGCTGCGCAAAATTGGCTTTTGGGCTAAGCCCAAACACTCTGAACGCCACGCCCAGCAGCCCAGCGACCCCCAGCAGCTCCAATTGCGGCGCCAATCGATCGATCGCGAACGCATCGAACGAGAGCTCCGCCGGCATCAGCCCATAGAGCCAGCGCGGCGCCAGCCCCACCGAGATGCAGAAGAAGCTCGCCAGTCCCGCGCCCAGCAACATCGAATACGGCGCTTCGTTCATGCGCGGCGGCCGCGCCAGCGGCCTGTAGGCGGCCAGCACGATGCGCAGCGTCAGGCTCACCAGCAGCACCGCCGGCAGCGCCGCGATCAGTGTCCAGAGCCAAAGCTTCTCCCATTCCGCCGTCGCCTGCAGCGCCACCGTGTGCGTGGCGTAGAGCGCAAAGCCGGGTGCGGCCGAAACCGCGAGCCCCGCGCCGATCAGCAAGAACGACGTGATCGGCATCGCCCGCGACAAGCCTGCCAGCGCCGAGACGCGCGCGGCGGCGCCGACACGCTCGACCACCGCGCCAAGCGTGGCCTGCAACGCCATGAAGGCAAAGATCGCCGTGAACGCCGTGCCTTCGGCCGCGGCCATCGCCAGCGGCGCGCCATCGCCGATCAGCGCCACGCACACGCCCGTCTGCGCCATCAGGGCATAGGCGCCGGCGCGGCGCAGATCGTCCTCGGCCGCCGCGTAGAACGCGCCGATCACGATCATGGCCGCGCCAATCGCCAGCAGCAGCGGCTCGCCCGGAAAGAAGCGCGCGAGCCCGTAAACGCCGAGCATCGTCGTCATCGCCGTCAGCGCCACGCCGCCGACCGGCGACGCATGCGAGACCGCATCCTTCAGCCACACATGCGCGAGCGGCGCGCCGACGCGGATCATCAAGGCGGCGAAGATGAAGCCGCCGCCGATCGTGGCGACATCCAAACGCCCAAGCACGGCGCTTTGCGCGCCTGACGACAAATGAAACGCGACGCCCACCAGAAACAGCAAACCTTCAAGCCCATGCCAGATCAGCAAGCGCCCGCCGGCCCGATTGGCGTCCTCCAGCGTCGAACAGAACACCAGCCACGCGGCCGCCAGCCCCGCGAGCGAGGCGGACGCCACGAAGCTGATCAGATCGCCCACGAACAGCGCCGATACCGCGCCGCCGCACATCGTCAGGATCGCGGCGTCCTCGTAGCGATTGCGCCGCGCGCCCGAATAGATCGCCACGATGATCAGCGCGAGCAGCAGCGCGATGCCGAAGATGCGATTGAGCGCGTCGAGATTGAGCAGCACCACCGGCAGGCCCATTTGCGCCATCGCCGAGGCCGCGCCGAATTCGTGATCGAGCAAAAGCCACAGCGCCAGCACCGCGGCGCCCGCCATCGTCGGCGCGCGCAAGCCGCGCGGCGCGGCGAGCACCAGGAACACCGCCAGCAACGGCACGAAACCGGGATTAAGAGTGAGCGCCAGCATCGCCGCCCTCCTCTTCGATCGGCGCGGGCGGCCTGCGCCGCAAGATCAGCAACGCCGCGCGCGCCGCCAGCACGGAAAACACCGCCGCACCCGCGCCGATCGCGGCAGCGCCGCCAGGCTCCGCGCCGATCCAGAAATTGCCGCGCGCGCGCACGGCGAAATCGAAGCCGAGCCCCACCGCGGCCGCGACAAAGCAAAACAGGATCGCGACGCCGACAAGGCCGCTCTGCGAGGGAGGTTGCGGACGTTTGCTCATGATCGTGGCGTCCACATCGGCGCAAGGTACGAAGCCAGTGGGTCCGCGAACAACAACAACGCCAAGGTCGCCAGCGCGCCAAGCACCACGGGCGCGGCAAGCAAGATCGAAGCGCCGTCCGGGCGCTTGAACGCATCCGTTGGCGCACGCCCCGCCAGCGCGCTCACCGCCAGCGGCCCCAGATGCGCGAAGGTGAGAATCGCCGCCAGCGCAACGAGGCCCGCCGCCCACACCAGCCCCGCGCCCGTCGAGGCCGTGATCAGCCAGAGCTTCGACCACGCGCCCGCGAACGGCGGCAAGCCGATCATCGAGGCCGACGCCACGGCAAAGCCCGCGAACGTCCACGGCATGATGCGGCCAAGCCCCGAATAATCCGCCACGCGCTCGCGCGTCGTCACCGCCACCGTCGTACCGACAGCCATCAGCAAGGTCGCCGACGCGCACGAGAACGCCACCACCTGCAGCGCCGCCGCGAACAATCCGGCCGGCAGCGCCAGCAGCACGCCAATCGCCACCGCCAAGATTTGCGCCATCGCCGAATACGCCAAGCGCTCGCGCACATCTTGCCGCGACAACGCGATCAACGCCGCGCCGCCCATGCCCACACCCGCAAGCAAGATCAGACCGCGCGACGCCAGCGTCGCGTCGTCCATGCTTTCGCTGTGCAGCGCTGGGCCAAACACGTAGGCCGCAATCTTCAGCAGCCCGATCGCGCCGGCAGGCAACACAGCGAGCGCCTGGATCGTCACGAGAGCGGGCGAATCCGCCACGCTCGTCGCCGCGAGCCAGCGATGCAGCGGCGGCATCGCCGCCATGGCGAGGCCAAGCACGTAGAGCACCAGCAGCACATTGGCCGTCAGCGCATCCACGCGCCCCGCCAAAACGCCGCCCGGCTGAAACTCCAGCGCGCTGGTGATCGCGTAGGTCCACACCATCGCCGGCAGCAGCAGGCCCACCGATGCAGTCAGCAATGTCGCCAAAAACGCGCGCGCCGCCTTGCGCGAGTCCTCGTCGCCGCGATGCGCAACGAGGGGAAACACCGCCAGGATCAAGCCCTGATAGGCCACGAAGAACGTGAACAGATTTGCCGAAAACGCGACCGCCATGGTCGCCGCGTTCGCGAGCGCAATGAACGCCATCTGCCGCGCCGGCGCCTTCTCGTGCGTCGCGCGCGCATAGCCTGCCGTGTGCAACGCGTGCAGCACGCCAAGCCCGGAGAGCACCGCCGCCATCAACGCGCCCAGCGGCTCAACATGAAACGCCAGGTCCACATTCGGCAACGGCCGCGCCAAAACGAGCCGCACCGCCTCGCCGTGCGCCGCCGCGCTCAGAAGCGACGCGCACGCCAGCGCCGTCAGCAGCGTCATCCCCACATGCACCGCGTCGCGCAAGCCCGGCGGACGCGCCAAGGCCAGCACCAGCAAGGTCTGCGCGGCCGGCGCGCCAAGCGCGATCAGCAGCGCGAGTTCAGCGCTCATGGTCCGCCTCCCGCCACGAACGCCGTCGCAGCATCCGCCGCGCGCAGCAGCAAGGTCGGGGCAAAGCCCAGGCAGATCGCCGCGATCGCGGAGATCATTGCCGGCGCGCCGGCAATGCCCCATGCGCCCGCGCCCGCTTCCTGCGTCGCCACCGCGCGGCGGAAATAGAGCCGCTCAATCAGCCGTCCGCCGAAGAACACGCCCGCGAGCGACGTTACGATCACCGCGCCCGCCGCCCACCACCAACCAGCGCCCACGCCCGCTTCCACCAAGCGCCAGCGTCCAAGGAAACCCAAGGTCAGCGGCGCGCCCATCAAGCTGATCGCGCTCGCGGTGATGGCCACGCCAGCGAGCGGCGCGCGACGGCCCATGCCGTCCAGCGCGTCGAGCGAACGCGCCCCGCCAACACCGATCGCGGCGCCCGTGAACAACGCCAGCATCGCCGCCAATGTCGCGAACGCCTGCACCAGAGCCGCGGCGAACCCCGCCGGCGAGCCAAGCGCCGCGCACAAAAGCGCGACACCGCATTGCGCCACGCACGCATAAGCCGCGAGCCGGCGCAGATTGCGCGCGCCCACCGCTTGCACCGAACCAATCACAACGCTCGCCGCGCCCAGCGCCGCCAGCACAGCGGACACGCCAGCCCCCAGCGCGGGCGCGGGCGCGGCGTGCGCGGCAAAGCGCACGATCACGAACACACCGCCCAGCATGCCCAGCACGCCCAGCGCCAGCACAGCAGGTCCCGACGCCCGGCCCATCGCCGCACCCAGCCAGAAATTCAACGGCGCGGCGCCCGCCTTCAACGCAAGCCCCGCCAGCATCAACCCAACGCCGCTCGCCGCCAGGCCCGGCGCGCGGATCAAGGCGGCGGAGAGATAGAACACGTCCGTCGATCCAATCGCGCGCCACAGCAACGCCGCGCCCAACAAGAACAGCGCAGCACCTACGCCGCCGGCGATCAACATGCGCAACGCGCCGTTCAGCGCGCCGCGCTCGGCCGAGAGCGCCACCATCGCCACGCTGGCCAGCCACGCGATCTCCGCGCCCGCGAACACACCCAGCGCGTCCGACGCGAACAGCGCACCGCTCCAGCCGGCGACGACGCATAAGAGCAGCGCCATCACATACGGCCCCGTGCGCGAAGACGCTTCCGCGATGAAGGCGCCTGCCGTGATCGCGACAAGCGCGCCCGCCGTGTTCAGCGCCGCCGCACCAAACAGGCTCACGCCGTCAGCACGCAGCGCCAGTCCCTCGACCGCGCCAATCGGCGCATCGCCCCAAACCAACACGCGCAGCGCCGCGTCCACGCTGAACACAGCGGCCGCGATGCTCGCCGCGATCCCCAGCACCCACGCCAGGCGCCGCGACGGCGATACAAACGCCAGCGCCGCTCCCGCCAGCAACGCCAGCAGCGTGAGCACCGGCGCATGCAAGCGCGCGAGTTCGAGATAGCCGCTCACGCTTTCGGCTCCGCCGGCTCATCGACGCCGTCAGCGGAATCCAGCTCCGCCGCCTCGACCGCGCCATAAGCCTCCTGCACGCGCACGATCAGCGCCGCCGCCACCAGGAAATAGCCAAGCGCCACACCCGCGCCCAACATCAGCAGCGCCGCTGGCGCAGCCAGCGCGGCCGCGCCCACCAAGGCGCCCAGCATCGCGAACAAAAGCCCGACCACGCGCTTGACGAGATTCGTGGATGTCCACGCCGCGATCACGCCGATCAGCAGCAGCGTCGTCGCCATCGCCAGCAACAGGCGCGCAAGGATGGGATCAGCGCTCACCACTCGCCATCCCGCAAGCTCGGCGCGCGGCCGAACAACACGCCGAGCGTCAGCGCCGCCATCGCCGCCGTCAGCGCGAACAAGCCGCCTTCGATCAGCGCTTGCGCGAACGCGAGCCGAGGCGCGCCGACGCCCACGCACACGACGATCAATCCGCCCGCCGCCAAGAGCCGCCACGCCAGCGCCGGGAACGCACGCCGCGACGCCTCGGCGCCGAACACCAAGGCGTGCAGCGCCAGCGACAGCGCAAACATCAAGCCGGCCACGAAGCCGACGCCGGACGCCGCCGGCCACAACGCAAGCAGGCTCAACGCCACAAGTGCTACGATCGGCCCATAGGTGCGCGCCGCCGAGGCGATGATATGCGCGCCGCTCATCATGAGCGCGGCTCCCGGTGCAACGCGCCGCGCTCACCATAGCCGAGCAAAGCCGCGCACGCGGCGGCGACGACGAACACCAGCGGCGCAAGCCAGCCGCCGACAGCGTCCGGCAATGGCGCCGGCGCACGCGGAACAGGCGCGCCAAGTTCCGGCATCACCCAGAAAATCCCAAGCGCCAGCGCCAGCGCGGCGACGCCGCTCAACCAAGGCCGGGGCCGCCGCTGCGCCTTCGCCACGCGCGAACTCAGCAGCACCACCGCCAGCAAAACAAGCGGCGCAAACAGCGCAAACACCAGCGCCATCGCGAGCGCGCCCTGGGCTGCGCCAAGCAACATGAAAGCCGCCGCGCACAAAGCGCCGCACGCGGCCAGATACATCGCCACGACAAACAGCGCGCGCGACATCAGCGCCGCGACCGCCATCGCCACGCTGGCCACAACCAGGATCAAAGCAAGCCAGTGCGCCGCGTCATTCATGGCGCGTCACCCGCTGGCGGCGCGCCGGGGCGAGGCGCCGTGTAGCGCCCCGCGATCGGCGCCAAACCGCCCACATGCGCGGCGCTGCCGAAAACATGCGACCAGATCGGCCCGATCACCCCCAACAGACCGGCAAGCACGATCAGGCGAAGCCCGATTTCGAAACTCGGCGCCACAAAAGCGAGCCCGATCGTCAGCAACACCGCGCCGAGCGGATCGGCGACGTTCGCCGCATGGATCCGCGTGTAGAGATCGGGAAAGCGCAGCACGCCCAGCACGCCGCCCAGCATGCAGAGGAGGCCCGCAAGCACCAGCAGGGCGCCCACGCTGAAGCGCACGAGATCGATCACGCCGTCCATCACACGTCCTCGCCGGCGCGCGCCAACGGCGTCTGGAAACTATGTGCGCGGAAAAATTTGAGCACGGCCACGCTCAGCACCAGCGCGCCCAGCACCAGCGCCAGCGCCACATCCACACCCCGCGTATCGCCGCCGATCACGGCCGCGGCCGCGCAGAGCAGCGCGCCTTGCGCCAGCAACGCTTTGGCCGCGAGCGCGCGATCATAGAGCGTCGGCCCCACGAACAGGCGCACCAGCATCAGCAAAGCCAGCGCGCAGAGGCCAATCGCGGCGACTAGGCCAATCATGCGCCGCCTCCGATCACACGCGCCTCAAGCGCGCCGAGATCGACGGCGTCGACCTCATCTTCGTTGAGCACATGCACCAGCATGCCGTCAGCATCGGCGTCGACGACAGCCATGCCCGGCGTGGCGCTGATCATCGACGCGAACGCCGCGCGCTCCTCGCTTTTCCGCGCACGTGTTTTCACACGCACCAGCGCGGGCTTCAGCGTGACGTCAGCGGCGATCGCGGCGCGCATGGTCGCGAACGCGCCTTGCAACAGCGGCCCGATTCGAGATCCCGCCAGCAGCAGCGACGACGGAATGCGCGCGAACGCCTCGCCGGCCCCGCCACCGCGCAACGCAAGCGCCGCGCACAGCAACGCGGCGCCCGCGCCAAGCCCCAAATCAAGCGCGGAATCCCAGCGCTGCGTCAGCAGCATCCAGACTATCCACAGGCCGGTCAGCATCGCTGCGGCGTGAAGCATGTGCGCGCCTCCTTGCGCCGCTAACGCGCGAGGCAAACGCTTAGCCCTGACAGGACGGATTCGCCAGTTCGAACGGCCGCGACGGCCTAGCCGTTGCGGTTGAACAACAGCGCGGCGTTGCGTCGCGCAAGCGTCAATTCCAGCGCATTATCATCGAACGACATCCGCTCGACATTGGCGGCGTCGGCGGTGAACGACCAATTCCAATACCGCAACACCGTCTGCGCCTTGGCCGTCGCCAATGTGTCAAACACGTAAACCGTGCGGCCGAGCGGATTGTCGGTCGTTTCGGTATCGCCCCAAGGCCGGCGCAGCGAGCGCCAGAGCGAAATCAGATTGGGGCGCTTCAGACCCGTCGCCTTGCACAGCACGCCGATCGCCTCGCCGCCCGGATCAGAGAGAATTTGCTGCGCCGTCGTGGGCTTGATGCCGGCAAGGTGCGCGATCTCATAAAGCAAGGCGCGGTCGAGCCCACGTTCGGCCGCCGCGAGCGCGCCCTCAAGCGAACCATACGGGCTTTGCGCCGCCGCCGCCCGGTTGCGCTGGCGGCGCTCGACAACCTGCAGCGTTTTGCGCGTGTCGGCGTCGGCCCAGCCTTCGGCCGCCGCTATTCTGAACACATCGCCCAATTCCTGGATCAGGACATTTCGATCGATCGCGAAACGACGCAGGATTTGCACGCGTTCCTCAAAGCGCGCCCACCAGAACAACACCAATGCCTGCGTTGGCCGCAATTCCAGGCGGCCCACCAGATGCTTGGGCAAATTCGGCGCCTGGCGCGAGCGCGCCACCACCTGATCGACGCCCTGCGTCGAGAGCTTCGCGAACTGATTGCGCAACACGAGTTCGATCACGGTCGTGTCGCCGGTCGCGAACAGCGCATCCGTCACCGTCTCGCTCAAATTGCGCCGCCGCGCGATCGCTTGCCAATGCGCGGCGACGCCCGCGCGCACGCTCGCCACCAGATCGGAATCGTCGAAGCCGACGCCGCCCTCAAGCAAAGGCGCCGCAACGCTAATCTCGTCGCGCGCCAGGTAGCGCAGCAGACCCTTGGGCGCGTCGGCGACACGCACCAGCCCGTGCGCGCAACGCCGGCGCAGCTCGATATTGCTGGTCCGCAACAAGCCGACCAACACATCAGCCGCCAATTGGCGCTCGTAAGCCTGGATTCGGCTTTCCGGCCAGGACACGATTTCACACAAGCGCGCCACCAGCGCCATGCGCGCGGCCGGCACATGCGGCTCGCTCAATTCGAGCGGCGCAGCCTCCAGATCGGGCCGGACTTGATTCGCGGGCGGCATTCGCGGGGAACGTGAACACGCGCGACGTTAAGCACTGGTCAACGAACCGGCGCTGGACGAGCACCGCCCCCGGCGCTTAATCCAGAACCCCGATGGACCCTGCGGGCGAACCTGAGCGGAAAACGCTGATCGGCGCGCTGCCGGAACTGCCGCTCTATTACGTGCTGGTCGGGCTCTATTTCTTCGCCTTCGGCATGCAATTCGTGCTGTTTCCGTCGATCGTGGCGTTCTTCCTGGGCGCGACGCCGGAGGGGCTGGGCCTTGCCCAATCGGCGCTCTCGGCGCCGATGTTTTGCCTCTTGCTGTTCGGCGGGCTTCTGGCCGAACGCGCCAAGGCGGGGCCGACGCTGGCGAAGCTCCATCTGGTGTTCGCGTTCGCTTCGCTCGCGCTTGCCGCGATCATTGCCGCGGGCGTGCTCACCTACCCGATCCTGATCGGCTACGCCGTGCTTGTCGGCGGCTGCGCGGCGTTCATGATGCCGGTGCGCGACGCTGCGTTGAACGGCGTCGTCGAGCGGCAAGCGCGGCGCGGACACACAACCCCGATCGGCACCGCCGCCACCATCACCACCGCCGTACAGATCGGCGCACAGATTGCCGGCATTCTGGTGGCGCGCTTCGCTGGCGTGCATCCTGCGCCATTTCTTGCGCTGCAAGCCGTCGTGCTGGCGATGGGCGCGGCGGTTTCGCTGGGCATTCAGGCGCCCAAGCCAACAGGCCACGAACGCACGCTGGCCGGCGCGCTGAATGATATTCGCGAAGGCGTCGTTTACTCTTTCCGTACGCCGATCATGTCGTCGATGCTGATCTCCGCCGCCTATATGGGCGTGTTCGTGATCGGCTCGTTCCAAGTGCTGTTCCCGCTGATCGTGCGTGAATCCTACGATGGCGGATCATCCGAACTTGGCGTGCTGTTCGCGTGCTTCTGGGGCGCCGCGTTTGTTTCGGCCGTATTGCTGAGCCGCCTGCAGCCCTTGCGCCGCCCCGGCCGCGCGATGCTGTTTTCTCATCTGATCAGCGCCTGCGCGCTCTCAAGCTTTGCCGTGCATAAACCGTTTTGGGCGTTCGGCGCCATCGTCGCGGTGTGGGGCTTCGCGGCGGGCGTCGCCATCTCCACCAGCCGCACCATCACGCAAGGCGCGGCCGAGCCGCGCTATCTGGGGCGCGTGCTGGCTGTCTATTCGATGGGGTTCATGGGCGGCGCGCCGCTCGGCTCGATCATTGTCGGCTTTGCCGCAAGCGAGTTGGGGCCGCGGGCGGCGGCGTTAATCCCGGGTGCGGGACTAACGCTCGCCGCGATCGCTCTCGCGTTTCTCACGCCGCTCTGGCGCTACAAAACGCATTGACGTCTTAGTTGCTCGTGGCGCCGCCGGTGCGGACGCCGCCGCGCTCACGGCGGTTCTCACCGCCACGCGCATTGTACTCGTTCACCTCGACCTGCCACGCATCGCGCGTGCCGTTGAGCTGCTCAGCAGCCGCGTTGTGCAGCGCCTCGAGGTCACGTACGCGTGCACGCGCGGCTTCGACTTCGGCGCGGCATTGGCCGAGTTTTTCGGCGCCTGCGGCGTGCCAAGTGCGGAACGAGGCGTCGCCCGCCGTGATGGCCGCGGCATTGGCGGTGGCGCCGTCCGGCAGCGTTGGCGCGGCGGCAAAGCCAGCGCACGCGCTCGGAGCAGCTTCCTGGGCAAGGGCCGGCGACGCCAGCAGCAGAGCGGCGGCCGCGGCGCCGATCAGAATTCGCATGTTAGTTCCTCTCCTGGTCAGGGGTCGCTTTACTAGCCCTCGCGGGGCGCATGTGCGAGCCAAACACGGCCAAAATGCGGATGGATGACGCCCTTGTGTTCTCAGTCCAGACGGAACGGAACCACCATCCGATACCGGCCCTCGACGGGCATGCCGTCACGCATGGCCGGGCTCATACGATAGTCGCGCGAAATGCGAAGCGCGGCCTCGCCGAATCCCCAATTGGCGGGCGTTTCCGACACCACTGCACATCCCAGCGCCCCGCTCGTATTGACCAAACACTCCAGCACCACCTGGCCCTCCATGTTCCGGGTCATCGCGCGGCGCGGATAGTAGATTTCCAGCCCGGACGGACGGCGCAGCCAATGCGGGCTCGTCACCAGCACGGGGCCTGGATCATACGACACCAAGCCGCTCTCGCTTGACGCCTCCGCGCTTGGCGCCAGCGCCTCGATCTCCATCGGCACATCGCTCGGCAACGGATCGGCCGGCGCGCGCGGCAATTCGCGCGGCGCTTGCGGCGGCGTGGGCGGAAGCGGCGGCGTTTCCATCGTGATCGGCCGCGAGTCGGGGAAAATCTCGAAGTGTTGCGTCACCCACGACGCGCTCAACGCCGCGATCGTTAACGCGCCCAACACAGCCGCCGATGCGATCATCGACGTGGCGCGCACGCCCATGTCATGCGCTATACTCGCTTGCGTCATCTCTGCCTCCCATGTGCGCGCCGATCGAACGCCGACGCTTGATGAGAGGCTGAGGCGCCCCGCGCGCATGCTCAATTCACACACGCGCGAGCGCGATCACACTTGCGAGATCAATCCTCCGCTGCTTGCGCGAACACGCTCACCTTCTCGAAGCCATCGTGCTGCAATTGATCGATCGCGGCCACGACATGCGCGTAGCCGATGTCGAGATCGGCGCGCACGAACACGCGTCCCTCGGCGAGAATATCCTCGCGCGTCAAAACCGCGTCTTGCCCACTGATTTTCCGCAACAGCTCAGCGCTCAGCGCATCGAGCGAAAGCTCACGCCCATCAACGAGAAAACGCGCCGCCCCGTCCGCGCCCGGCAGCACATCGACAATGGTCGGCGCGATGTCGACCGGGACGACGGAGTGTCCGCTCGGCAGCTCAAGCCGCAAATCCACCGTAGGCTTCGGCGCGGTGACCATGAAGATGATCAGCAGCACCAGCAGCACGTCGATAAAGGGAATGACATTGGGCTCCGCCGCCGGCGCGAGATCCATCGACCGCCGTCGCCCCATCGCGAGCACGTTCGCCATATTCGCCTCCCATCGCGCTGGTTCGTCCAGCGTCCAATGCGAAGCCTGCGCCGCATTGTGCGCCGGGCATATTCACAGGCGCGAGAGCGCGTTCACATCCGCGAGACTTAGCCGGCCGTGAACGGCACGATCATGCGATAGCGTGCGCGCACCGGCGCGCCGTTTTCGATCGCCGGGCGCATCACATGCGCACGCGCCAAAGCCAGCGCCGCATCGCCGAAGCCTTGATCAGGCGGCGTCTCGCTTTCGATCTCACAGCTTAGCCGCCCATCCGTTTCGACAAAGCAGGCAAGTTCGACGCGCCCCTCGACGCCGCGCATGAACGCCGCGCGCGGATAGAAGCGTTCGGGATTGGCGGGCCGCGTGATCCATTGCGGCGCGGTGATCAACGGCGCTTCGCCGGAAGCAATTGGCGCGGGCGCAATCGGCGGCGCGGGCGCGGCGTGATTCTGGTGTTGCGGCGGCGGCGCTTCACGCGGCGCGGGCGGCGTTGGCGCCTCTGGCGCGCGCACGATTTCGCTCATGATCGCGCTGGCCTCGAAAGGCGGATCGCGTTGGAGCGCGTAACGCGCGCCGAACGCCAGCAGAAGCGCGCCCAGCACGATGGCCGTCGCCACCGCCATGAACGCCGCGCGGGATCGCCAAGTCAGCACGGGCCATATCTGGAGCGCCGACGCCCCACCCCGCAACCGCGCGGCGCCGTCGCAAAAGAAAAGGGCCGCCGCGGCTTTCGCCACGACGGCCCCAATCGTTAGACGGCCGTTCGCTTAGTCGGGCAGAACCCAGCGAATGGTCCGGCGGATGCGGCCGCCCGAGGTCGGCTGGCCATCCCGCGTCGCCGGAGCGACCCGGAAGTGCCGCGACACTTGCAGCGTCGCTTGGCCGAAGCCCCAGCCTGGCGGGTCCTCGTTCGTGATCGTGCACGACAGACGACCATCCGCGCCCACGATGCATTCGACCGTCGCGCGCCCTTCCTGACCGCGCTCTTGAGCGCGTTCGGGATAGTAGCGGGCAAAGTCGCGTGCGTCCGGCTGTTCGGTGAACACCGCGTTGGTGATGACCGACGGCGTCGGCGGAGCCGGCGGCGGGTCGACGGCGACCGGGATCGGCGTCGGCGTTGGCGGCGCTGACAGATCCGGCGGCGGCACACGCTGCTCGGGCGGCGGCGGCGGCGGCGGACGATCCGGCGGAGGCGGAGGCGGCGGAGGCTTTTCCTCCTCCTCGATTTCCACCTTCACGGCGTCGGCTTCTTCAAAGAGGTCCGTGATCGCGGAGAACTTTTGGTTCACCGCCATCCAGACCAGGGTGACGCAGATAAGCGCGGCGAGAGCCAGCGATATAAGTCGAAGAGGTACCATTAGTCCTTACCCCTCGCTCGCGAGCTCGGCAAAGATGCCGACTTTGACGAAGCCTTCTTCTTGAAGCTGGCTCATCACATCGATCACATTGCCATACGCTGTGCTTTGATCGGCGCGCACGAAGATGCGGGCTTCCGCGTAGATGTCCTGCACGTTGAGCGCGGGATTGTTGCGGATCGCATGTTCGAGCGTCACGTCGCCGAGTTGCGACATCTGCACGACCTGCTCGTCGACGAACACTTCCATGCCGGCCGCGCCTTCACGGATGCCCACGACTGTCGGGTTCAAGCCCTCAAGTCGGATCGGCACCGGGTTCGGCGGCGGCAGGTCGACGCGAATGTCGACGGTCGGGATCGGCGCCGTCACCATGAAGATGATCAGCAGCACGAGCAGAATGTCGATGAACGGGATGACGTTCGGTTCGGAAACCGGGCCACCCTTGTTGCCTCCTACTTTGGCTCCCATGACCTACCTCCGCCGATCTTCGGCGACGAGGCCGATCTTGGTGAAGCCCTTGTCCTGGAGACGGTTCATCACGCGCACAACGTTACGATAGGCGAGATCCCCGTTCGCACGGATGTAAATCCGCTGATCACGAATCTCGAAATCGTTGCCAATGATGGTTGGCGTATTTTCCTGAACTGCCTCGTATGTGCGCTCGCCAAGGTCGTTGATGTTGACCTCGTCGTTCATCACATAGACGTGCACGCCGCCGGCGTCTTCGTTCACCGAAATCCAGGTCGGACGCGGCGGACGTTGCGACGGCATGATGCGCGCGTCGGGCATTTCCACTTCAATATCCACGCTCGAAATCGGCGCGGCGATCATGAAGATGATCAGCAGCACGAGCATGATGTCGATGAACGGGATCACGTTCGGATCCGCATTCACATCAAGCCCTTTACCGCTGCCACCTCCTCCTACTTTACCCGCCATTGGGGGTCCTCCAATGCTCGGTTAAAGCTCAACCAGCGCGGCGGTCCATGTCGCGCGAAACCAGCGCGATGAACTCGGACGCGAAGTCGTCGAGCTTCGTGGCCTGCTTGGAGATTTGCTTGGCGGCGAAGTTGTAGATGAGCACCGCCGGGATGGCGGCGGCGAGACCCGCGGCCGTGGCGAGCAGAGCGCCGGCGATGCCGGGCGCGACGACCGCGAGCGAGGTGGTTTGCGTCTTGGCGATGCCGACGAAGGCCACCATGATGCCCCACACCGTGCCGAACAGACCGATAAACGGAGCGTTCGCGCCGATCGAGGCAAGGAACGTCATCGACGAACCCAGATCATCGAGGTGCTCGTTCTGGCGGGTCGCCATCGAGGCGGCGACGCGTTGCATCGTGTGGTCGCGCGCATCGCGCATCGTGTAGAGGCCGAGGTCCTGCGTGCGGCGGACTTCCGCCATGCCGGCGTCGAACATCGACTTGATGCCGGAGGCCGGCAGCTTGCGCACGATCGCTTCGGCTTCTTCAACCGAATTGGCCTTGCGGAACGAGGAGAGGAATTCCTTCGTTTGGCCCGAGGCCTTGCGCATGACGTAGATCTTCTCGAACAGCAGCGCGACAGCGTAGATCGCGCAGAGGCCGAGGATCACCATGACGCCCATTTCGACGCCGTTCAGGTGACCCAGCAGCTCCATCATGGAGACTTCTTGCTGGCCAGCGGCTTCAGCGGCCGCTTCGGCGCTGCGCTGTTTGGCTTCTTCCAGTTCCGCCGCCGACGGCGCAACCGTCGCCGGAGCCGGCGTGGCCGGGGCCGCGCCCGGAGTCGCCGCCGGAGCGGCGGCCTGCTGCGCGAACGTCAGCATCGAATTAATCAACGTCATGGTCTGCCCTTCTGCCTGCCCTGTATTCTGAACTTGGCGGGGCGGGCGCGACACGTGTCGCGCAAGTCCCACCCCAATGTTGCAATGCGTTTATGGCGATTGGTTGCGTACGGCCCACAATTTCGGAACTTCGATACGCACTTCCTCCCACCATGTCCGAACCGGGCTCGCCGCATTCGCGGTCTCGTTTCCCGGGCGGCTGACGCCAGCACCTAAATTTTCGGAAAAGGTGCTCTTGTCAACTTCTCCCACGCAGTGGGCGATCCTTTCGGGTCGCCCTGTCCCAAGCGAGGGCCAGATGCCCGAAACTGCATAGGGTCGGCAATCAAAACTTTCGTGAACGTCACGTGTTCCGCAGTATTGTGCCACACCGGAACGATACTGCGGCCACTCGCCCGGCATGCTAAGCAAAGCCCTTGAAAACGACCGGAGAATACGCCCATGGCGATGCGCGCCGAAGACCTGGAAGCCCTGTTGCGCGAAGCCTTCGCCGACGCTGACATTACAATCCAGGATTTGGCCGGCGACGGCGACCATTACAAAGCGGTGATCCGAGCCGAGGCCTTCGCCGGAAAGACCCGGGTGGCCCAGCACCAGATGGTGTACGCCGCGCTCAAGGGCAGGATGGGGGGCGAACTGCACGCGCTGGCGCTCGATACAGCCCCCAAGGCCAAAGTCTGAGGGCGCCCTATTCCCTTTTCGCGCCGCCGCCCTTACCTGCGACCCAAACGGAGCCATGATGACTGACGCCCTCGACACGATCCGCCAAACCGTCGCCGATCACGATGTTGTGCTCTTTATGAAAGGCACCGCCGATCAGCCGGCCTGCGGCTTCTCCAACCAGGTCGTGCGCATCCTCGATCACATGGGCGTCGAGTATTTCGACGTGAACGTGCTGGCCGATGACGGCATCCGCCAAGGCGTAAAGGATTTCGCCAGCTGGCCGACCATTCCGCAGCTCTATGTGAAGGGCGAATTCATCGGCGGCTGCGACATCATCCGCGAGATGTTCCAGACCGGCGAACTGCGCACGCTGCTCGACGAGAAACTAGGCGCCGCCGCTTAGGCAGCGCGCTCGGGTCGCGCCGTCACGGCCAAGTCCAGTTTCACGAGAGAACCATCGCGCAGCACATCGAGCCGCACGCGTTTGCCGATGCGCTCGCGCGTCAGCAGCTTGTGCACGGCGTCCACCGTCGGCGTCGCGAAGCCATCCAGCTTCAGCACCACATCGCCCACGCGCAGACCGGCAGCTTCCGCCGGCGCGCCAGCGCTCACCGCCACCACCAGCACGCCGCCTTCGACGCCCAGGCCCAAGCGCCGCACCAAGGCGCGCGACAATTCCTGCGATTGCCCAGCGATGCCGAACCAGCCGCGCGTCACGCGCCCATCGCGCATCAGATCGGGAATGATCGATTTCGCGGTATTGCTCGGCACCGCAAAGCAAATGCCCTGCGCCCCGCCAATAATGGCGGTGTTGATCCCCACCACCGCGCCGCGCGCATCGACCAGCGCGCCGCCCGAATTGCCAGGGTTCAACGCGGCGTCCGTCTGGATCACGTCCTCGATCAAGCGCCCGCTCTCACCCCGTAGCGTCCGGCGCAGCGCTGAAATCACGCCCACCGTCACACTCGCCTGCAAGCCCAGCGGATTGCCGATGGCGATCGAAAGTTCGCCCACGCGCAGCGCATCGCTATCGCCCAGTTCCGCCGTGTGATGCGCGCGGCCATTCAAGCGCAGCAACGCCAGATCGGTATCTGGATCAGTCCCCACGATTTCCGCAGGCACGACACTGCCGTCATGCAGCACGCCTTCCACGCGCCCGGCCCCCTTCACGACGTGATTGTTGGTCAGCGCATAGCCATCCGGCGAAATGATCACGCCAGAACCGGCGCCATCATAAAGATCACGCGACCGGTTCGTGCGCCGCACGCTGATGACGGCCGGGCCGATCCCATCGACCACCCGAATGATTGTTTCAGAAAAACTGTCGCGCGGACCACGCGCCGGCGGCGCCGCGACAAAAGCAGAGCGAGAACGACCGAACATGAGCCATGAGGTAGGAACCGCGACAGAGCCGCGCTAGCCCTCGGCGCCCGGGCGCCCTACATCCACCCCATGGATTCTCCGGCAACGCGGCAACGCTTTGATTTCCTTGCGTGGCTGCGCAATTCGTTCCTCGCAGGCGTCGCTGTCGTGCTGCCGTTCGTGATCACCATCTGGGTGATCTGGATGGTCGTCACCTTCATCGACAACAATGTCGAACCACTCGTCCCCGTTCAGCTCGCCTTCTTGAAGACCTTCCCAGGCGGGGGCCTGCTGCTGGCGCTGAGCGCGCTCACCTTGGTCGGCGCGCTCGCCAGCAATCTGATCGGCCGCTGGACCGTCGACACCGCGGACAAAGCCATCGCCAATCTGCCGCTGGTGCGCTCGATCTATGGCGGCGCCAAGCAAGTCTTCAAACAAGTGGCCGCGCCCGAACGCACTTCGTTCAAGCAGGCCGTGCTGGTCGAATTTCCGATGCCCGGCTCCTACGCGCTGGGCTTCATCACCAACGAAGACACCACCGAGGTCGCGCACGACATCGGCGCCGACCTCGTCGCCGTCTATGTGCCGCAAGCGCCGATCCCAACCTCGGGCTTCCTGCTCTACCTGCCGCGCGCCGCCCTCCGCCCGCTCGCGATCCCCCCCGACGAAGCTCTCAAACGCGTCATCTCCCTCGGCATCATCCGCAACGACGAAAACGGCCCGCCCTCGCTACCGAGCAAATAAAGCACCGCACGTCGACACGCGCTCTCACCAACACAACACCCATCCCCGGACTTGCACCGCTGTCCAACATTAGGAGCGCGCCGCTCCGCGGCGCATGCGGCGCGGAGCGCCGCGCTCCCGTTTTCAGGCGCCGTGTGTGGGATAGACCACGCGCTAATCCTACGGCGTCATTTTTAAAAACGCCGCAACGCCAAGCGCTTGCAAGAATCTTCCCGCAATCAATCCGACCGCTTCACAACGGCCGCATAATGGCAGCCATGAAACATCACCGGCCCCCCATCTCACAGCATCGCTTGGAAAGGTTCGCGACTTGGTCGCGGTTGATGCTCGTGTGGTTTGC
>JAFLCU010000006.1 GCA_017303355.1 Caulobacterales bacterium
ACCTTGCAGAGATGCTCTGGGATGACAAATGTGTGATCGTTGACAAAGAAGGCAAAGTCTGGGTTGACCTTTTCGAATATAGTCCGTATGGTGTAAAAGAGGCGAGGGAGACCATCTTCGACACTCATGTCATTAGGCAACAGCAACAATTGCGGATACGAGTACGGATCTTCGGGGGACGAGTCTTCCGAAATGATCGCGTGCGCCGCGTCGGGGAATTCTGTCACATTGTGTACCACGAAGATGGATCGTGCACCTGGACCCCACGTGTCTTGAATGGCCTTGAGACGTCCCTCCCGCCGCCGAATCCGCCGCCGCTTTCACCACCAAATTCTGGCGTCGCATCGCGCTCGCGACCACGGCCGCCGCGCTTTTCCTTCTTGCGATCGCTGTCGTTGTCGTCGCCAAAATCGTCGTCGAAACTCATTTCCACTTTTCCTGATCAATGACCGTGGCGCACGCCAACGGCCGCGCGCACGCGAAGGCGTCCGCACGATACCGCGAATTTCAGCTTTGTTGGGGGAAAGAAAACTTGCCGCACGCTGCGGAACTTCGCACCTTCGCCGGGCTCTTCCGGCTTTTCACGTGCAGAGCTTATGCGTGAGGCCCCGCACCTAGGCAAGCGGCAAAGTGCTAGTTTACGCGGGATTCATGCCGTTTGGGGCGGTTTTGCGCTCCTGCGCTGCAACAATCTGAGACACCACCCAGGCGCCCAGGAGCTTGGAGACGATGCCCGTCAGCACCGTGCCCCAGGCGAAAATGTCGGGCACGACGAACGAGGCCAGCCAGATAAACACCACCTGATCGAGCGGCGCGGAGGCGAGGCTGGAAACCATGATGCGCTGCGAAAGCGGGCGTTTGGAGAAGGTGTAAACCGCCCAGTCCACGCTTTCGCTGATCAGGAAGGCCGCCCCGCTCGCCACCACAATGGTGATCCAGGAGGTGAGCGTGGAGAGCGCAAGGCCGACAATCATCGCCCCCCAGACCCAATGCCTGATCTCGCGCTGGGTGAAATCGCGGACGACCAGCACAAGGCCCGTCACGATCGCCAACGGCTGAAACGCCCCGCCGCCGAGATGCTCGGGGATGGGGAATGTCGGCACCGCCGCGAACGACCAATTGATCAGCGGCATCAGGCCGACATAAAGCGCCGTCCATCGGCGCCCCGCCCAGAAGAACCCCGCCATTGTCGCCAGCACGATCGGCACGGCGATGTGCGGCTGTTGCAGGAAAAGCAGGATTTCGCTTGGGTCCATGCTCCGTTCCTGCCCGAGGACGGCCCGCTTCGTCCAGCGTGACGACGGGCACAGCCGCCCGAACGCGGCGCGGTTAGCTTCATCTCATCGCCAGACGCGATTGACCAAAACCGATTGAGGGAGCACGGACATGACGAAGTTCTTCAGCCTGATCGCCGCCGCCGTCGTGTTCATGCCGGTCGCAATGGCCACTTTGAACCAAGCCGCGATGATCGTCTCCTGAGCTGTGAGACTCTCGTGGCGAGGGGGAAGGGCGCGGAGCAATCCGCGCCCTTTAATGTTGGCGCAGCGCCCAGCCGCTTTGGCCTTTGGTGAGGGCGTCAGCGAGGAAGGGCAGTGCTTCGCGCAGCGCGGGCTCGATGCCGTAGGGCGGATTGATCAATAGAATACTGGAGCCAACGAGCTTGCCTTCCGGCGTAGGCGCCGCCGTCCAAAGATCAGCGCGCAGCGTTTCGCGTGCGCCGTGCGCGTGGATTTCAGCGTCGGCCGCGTTGAGCGCGCTTTCGCTCTTCATCGGCCGCCACCACAGGTATGAGCCATGGCCGAAGCGCTTCAGCGCACGTGTGATCGCTTGCGCCGACGTGGCGAGTTCGTCCGGCTTTTCATAGGGTGGATCGATCACCACCAGCCCGCGTTTTTGCGCGGGCGGCAGCAGGGCGGCGAGGCTTTCGTAGCCGTCACGGGCGTGGAGCTGGACGTTCGCCACGCGCGGCAAGGCGCGCCGCAGCGCCGAATATTCTTCCGGATGCAGTTCGCACGCGGCTAGCGCATCGTCGGGCCGCAGCGCCGAGGTGATGAGCGCGGGCGAGCCCGGATAGGTACGTAGCTCGCCATCGGCGTTAAAGGCGCGCACGGCCTCCAGATATTGCGCCACCAGCGGCGGCGGCTCCGGCCAGTTCCAAAGCCGGCCCACGCCGTCGCGCCATTCCGGGCTGCGCTGCGCCTCTTCGCCGGTCAGGTCGTACAAGCCGCGCCCCGCATGGGTATCCAGCACCGCGAACGGCGTCGGCTTGCGCCTCAGCGCATCGAGGCAGAATAGCAGGCTCGCGTGTTTCAGGACGTCGGCATGGTTGCCGACATGGAAGGCATGGCGATAATTCACGAGCGTGGCTTAGCCGGAGGCGAAGGAATGGCAAAGGTGCTGGGTGTCGGCGGCGTGTTCTTCAAATCGCGCGATGGCGAGGCAGTGCGCGAATGGTACGCTCGCGTGCTGGGGATGGAATTCATGGATTGGGGCGGGGCGCTGTTCCTGCCGCAGACCGCCGCCGCGCATCCGGGCGCGGCGACCGTGTTCAGTTCCTTCAAGCACGACACCGATTATTTCGCGCCCTCGGACAAGGAATTCATGTTCAACCTGATGGTCGATGATCTCGACGCCATATTGGCGCGGGCCAAGGCCGAGGGCGTGGAGCCGGTGAAGCTCTTCCCGGACGAGGCCAACGGCAAGTTCGCGCACATCATGGATTTGGAAGGGCGCAAGATTGAGTTGTGGCAGCCGAAGCCTATGTCATGAGCATGAGCAAGTTTCGCGATAATGCCGGTCATCACCGCTACGAATTCGACGCGCCAGAAGGCGATTCATTCGCCGAATACCGCGACGTCGGCGGCGTGCGGCAGATCCTCCACGTCGAAACCGCGCCCGAAGCGCAAGGGCGCGGTTACGCTGCGAAGCTGATGGACGGCATCGTCGAAGACGCGCGCGCGAACGGGCGCAGGATCACGCCGTTCTGTTCATATGCGCAGGCGTATTTCGCGCGGAACAAGAGCGCGGGAGACGTTTTGGATTGAAGGTTGGAGCGCGGCGCTCCGCGCCGCATGCGCGGCGGAGCCGCGCGCTCCAACCTCCAACCATTTGCTTACTTCGGTTGCGGCACCACGCGCAGATACGGCTTCACCGTGGTCCAGCCGTTCGGGAATTGCTTCTTGGCGTCGTCGTCGGACACCGAGGGCACGATGATGCAATCTTCGCCGTTCTTCCAATTTACCGGCGTCGCCACTTTGTGGTTGGCGGTCAGCTGGATCGATTCCACTAGGCGCAGCACTTCATCGAAATTGCGGCCCGAAGACATCGGATAAATCAGCATCGCCTTGATCAGCTTGTCGGGGCCGATGATGAACACGGTGCGCACGGTTGCGTTCGTCGCCGCGGTGCGGCCTTCCGACGTCCCGCCCGTATCCGCCGGCAACATGTCGTAGAGCTTCGCGACGTTGAGATCGCTGTCGCCGATCATCGGATATTGCACATCGCCGCCGGTGACCTCCTTGATGTCGCCGCGCCAGCGCTCGTGGTTCTCGACGGGGTCAACGGAAAGCCCGACAATCTTCACGTTGCGCTTCTCAAACTCTGGCGCGAGCTTGGCGAGATAGCCGAGTTCGGTGGTGCAGACCGGCGTGAAATCTTTCGGGTGCGAGAAGAGAATGCCGTAGCTGTCGCCCAGCCATTCATGGAATTTGATCCGACCCTTGGTCGTTTCCGCTTCGAAATCCGGGGCTTTGTCGCCGATGCGCAGCGCCATGTTGGTTCTCCTAAATGCTTGCTTGGCCGCGAGATAGCACTTGGGTGGCGGCCCTGCCACACAAGATGGGCCTCTGGCGCGCGCGAACAATATAGCGCTGCTTAACGAAGGGTGCGGCATAAACTAATGCGAGTGCGGCGGAGGGCGGTGTGAAGCGATTGTTTGCGTGGTTTGGCGCGCATCCCTTGCGGCCGGCGTTTGCGGCCATCGCCGTCATCCTCGCGCTTGGCGCGGCGGCCGCCATAAGCGGCCCGGCGCGCGCCGATCGCGACTGGTATCCCTATCTGGGCCGGGAGGTTCATATCGAGCTGAACCAAGGCGCGTTCACCGTGACGCCTGTCAGCGATTGGCGCTATGCGGGCGCTGACGTTGTTGAAGAGCGATATTTTGATGCGTCGTTCAATCTCGCCGATCTGCGCAATGTCTGGTTCGTGCTGGAGCCGCAGCCTGGCTCTACGCTCGCCGCGCATACGCTGCTTTTGTTTGAGTTCAGCGGCGATCGCATCATCGGCCTCACCATCGAAGCGCGCCGTGAAGCACATGAGGATTACGATGCGCTCGCCGGAATCTTCAACGCGTTCGAGTTGGCCTATGTGTGGGGCACGGCGCGCGATTTCCTGACGCGGCGCGCAGTGATGCTGGATCACGAGGTCTTCGTGTATCCGGTCGAGATCAGCGACGAACAGAAGCTCGTGTTGCTGACGCGCCTGATCGAACGCACCGACGCGCTGGAGCGCACGCCGCGCTATTACAATACGCTGCTCTCGAATTGCACCAACGAACTGGCCAAGGCCGCCGGCTTTGACTGGGCGCCGGCCTTCATCCTCACCGGGCGTTCGGACGAATATCTTTACGCGCGCGGCGTCCTGTCGGGCGCAAGCTTCGCGCAGGCCCACCGCCGCTCTGACGTGACCGAGTTCATTCAGGCGCTGAACCAAGCGCCGCCGGAGGCATTCGACGCCGCGTTGCTGGCGGAGCTGCGCCGCCGCAACGAAATGTGATCAACGATCGTGAGTCATCACGGTCACAAGACCCAGCACAGCCAGAAACGTCGCCATCGCGCCGACGATGAACCAAACAAACCAATGCGTCATGTGTCTCTCCCCAGGGGGCGGGAGGCTAGGTGAGGCCTTGGCGCGCGTATTTGAGCCGGATCAAGTTATTTGCTGGCGCGGATCATGGCGGCGCGTTCGGCATCGGTCAGCGCGCGCCACTTGCCTTCCGGCAGGTCGCCGATTTTGAGCGGGCCGATGCGGATGCGGTAAAGATCGGTCACGTCGAGATCGACCAGTTCGCACATGCGCCGAATTTGCCGGTTGCGACCTTCGACGAGCGTGAAACGCAAACGTTGGGGCTCGATCTGCTCGATCTTCGCCGGCTTCAGCGTGCGGCCGTCGAGCGAAAGCCCGTGCCGCAGCAGCGCAAGCTTGCGATCCGTGACCGGGCCGGCGACGCGGACGAGGTATTCCTTATCGAGCTTGGACTCAGGGCCGATCACAGCCTTCGCGAGCACGCCGTCTTCACTGAGCAGAAGCAGCCCGCGCGAATCCTGGTCGAGCCGGCCGAGGGGCGGCAGGCTTGTGGTTTTTGTTGGTAGCGCATCGGCTTTGCCGATGAGGCTGGCCTTCGTGAGCAAACGCACTGCCGGGATTTGATCGCCTTCGGGCTGGGCCGAGACCACGCCGACCGGTTTGTTGATCACGGCGCTGATCTTCGGTGCGGCCTGGCTCGCGCCGACTTCGATCCTCTGGCCCGGCAAAATCTTGCGGCCCGGATCGTCGACGCGTTCGCCATCGATCCATACTTGGCCCTTGGCGATCAAATCTTCGGCTTCGCGGCGCGAGCAGACACCTTCGCCAGCGAGCCATTTATTGACCCGTTGCGGCTCCGCGCCGGCATAGGTTTTCGACCAAGTCACGCCGCCTTGTTAGCGGCAGGTTGCGCTGGCTTGCAATGCGCGCAGGCGCTGCACGGCGAGCGGCTGGATACGCAATTCGTCGCGCATGCAGGCGAGGCTTTGGTAAAGCACGATCGCGCGTGCACGGTCTTCAGGCGAACCGCCGCGCAGCATATCGGCCAGATTGAACATCGACGGCGCATGCTGTTCGCGCGCGGCCATTTCATAGAGCGCCTTGGCGCGGCCTTCGTTGCGCGCCACGCCGACGCCATCGCGATAGAGCGTGGCTAGCATGTGCTGCGCGTCGGTTTGGCCTTGAGTCACGGCTTGTTCGAGGAAGGGTAGGGCCGCCGTCGGATCGCGCGGGCCGGCTGGGCTGTCGCGCAACCAGCGTGCATAGAAGAACTGGCCGCGCGCATCGCCGCGTTCGGCGGCGGCGAGGAAGAGTCGGCCGGCTTCGCCTTGCGCCTCGATCGCGTCGCTCCCGGCGAGCATTTGCGCGTAGTCGATCTGTGCGTTGGTCCAGCCGAGCCGCGAAGCTTCCGCCAGACGCTCGCGCGCCACGGCTTCGCTGATGCCGGCATGTGGCGCGGCGCGGCGCAGCACCCACGAATAATAGAGCCCGGCCGGCTGATGTTGTGCGGCGGAGGCGTCGCAGAAGGCGCGCGCGGCGGTGGGGCTTGGCAGGAAGCCTTCGGCGCCGGCGAGGTGGCCCAGGCATGCGAGCGCCTGCGAGATCGGTTCGCCGCGCTCGGCGCCGGATTTGATCTCTCGCGCACGCTCAGCGTCGATGCGCGCGGCCGTATCGCGCCAGGCTTCGGCTTGCAGCGTCGCCGCCGCGAAG
Organism: Caulobacterales bacterium; assembly: GCA_017303355.1. GTDB lineage: Bacteria > Pseudomonadota > Alphaproteobacteria > Caulobacterales > Aquidulcibacteraceae > Vitreimonas. Next base: position 6,514 of record JAFLCU010000006.1, read on the forward strand.
CTCGGCGCTTGAGCGGCGGGCGCTTCCGCATCTGGCGCCGGCGCCGAGGTGGGTGCGGCGTCCGCCATGGCGGTCACGACCTCAAAGTCTCCATTGCGGAAGGCGGTGATCAAACGCCCCGCGCCGAAGCCAACGATAAACAACATAGCCAGCGCAATGCCGAGCGTGGCGAGGCCGCCCGATCGCTTCTCCGGCGCATTGCGCAACAAAGCGCCGCGCGCCGCCGCGAGTGCTGCCGGCATCGCGGCGGGATCGGCCTTGGTCGGCGAGAGCTTGTCGAGTTCGACGATCAGCGCGCCGAAGCGCTCCTTGAAGATCGTGCGGTCGCCACGCGCCAGATCGATGCGCGGCGCGGCGTGGAAGAGCGCGGGCGTCGCGTCTTTCCGAAGCTCGGCATTGACGAGCTTCTTGCGATCCAATGCCATGGTCACGGCGGCGGTGAGCCACGCTGGCGCGGGTTCCGCCGACCAGAGCGTGACGACGCACTTGGCCGCTTCCACCTTGGCGGCGATTTCGGCTTCGGGCGGCGGGGCGGCGTCGGCCTTGAAGCCCAGCGCGCTCAGCACGTCGGCAAGGCCGCGCGCTCGCGCTTCCTCACCCGGCGTCGCGGCAATCCAAACCTCCGACATCGTTCCCTCGCGCGTTCATCTCAACCGAAACGAGAGCGGCGCCGTCAAGCGCGGGATTGGAACATTGCTGCCTCTTAAGCTATTGCCCGCGCTGCGGAATGTCGGCCGTCGCTTTTCCCGGCGAAACTGTTGGCGGCTCTGTCGGCGTTTGGCCTAGTTGTTCGTCCTTGCAGGTATGAGGCCCTATCCGATGAAATATGCCGTCCTTTGCTACAATGACGAAGCCGCCGTCTTTTCCTGGACCAAGGAGGAGGACGAAGCGGTGATGGGCCGGCTCAATGTCGTGCATGAGAAATGGGAGAGGGCGGGCAAGCTAAAGCCTTCGATCCGCCTCTTGCCGACAAGTGCGGCCACCACGCTGCGCAAGAAGGACAACGAGGTGCTCGACGGCCCGTACGCGGAGACCAAGGAGCAATTGCTCGGTTTCTACATCATCGACGTCGATAGCCTCGAAGAAGGCCTGCAATTCGCGCGCGAACTGACGGCGGCCAATCCGGGCGGCGCGTATGAGCTGCGCCCGATCATGATCTACAACGAAGGCGCCCGCTAAGTGGGCGATCTCGCCTGGATCGATGCCGCGCTGATTTCCGCGCGGCCCCAGGCGGTGGCGGCGCTATTGCGCTATTTCCGCGACCTCGATCTGGCCGAGGAAGCGTTTCAGGACGCCTGCCTGCGGGCGCTGAAGAATTGGCCGCAAAACGGCCCGCCGCGCGATGCGGCGGCGTGGCTGATCATGGTGGGCCGCAATGCGGCGATTGATGTGACGCGTAGGCGCGCGAAGCAAACGGCGCTGCCGGACGACGAAGCGCCCTCTGATCTGAGCGATGTCGAGGAAGCGGCGGTGCGGCGGCTGGATGAGGCCGATTATCGCGACGACGTTTTACGTTTGCTGTTCATCTGCTGTCACCCGGATTTGTCGGCGACGCAGCAAGTGGCGCTCGCGCTGCGCATTGTTTCAGGGCTCAGTGTGCCGCAAATCGCGCGCGCGTTTCTGGTCGGCGAAAGCGCCATGGAGCAGCGCATTACGCGCGCCAAGGCGAAAGTCTCAGGCGCGGGCGTGCCGTTTGAAGCGCCGAACGCTGTTGAAAGGGCGGAGCGTCTGGGTTCAGTGATGGCGATGGTCTATCTCGTGTTCAACGAGGGCTATTCCGCCGCCGATCCCGCGAGCGATCGGGCCGCGCTCTGCGATGAAGCCATCCGGCTCGGGCGCTTGTTGCTGCGCATGTATCCGTCCGAACCAGAACTTATGGGCCTGCTGGCGCTGATGCTGTTGCAGCATTCGCGTTTGGCGGCGCGGTTTGATGCGGCGGGCAATCCGATTTTGCTCGACGATCAGGATCGCACGCTGTGGAAGCGCGCGCCGATTCAGGAAGGCTTGGCGCTGATCGACAAGGCGATGCGCGCACGCACGCCGGGGCCGTATCAAATTCAAGCGGCGATTGCTGGCTTGCACGCCGCCGCCGAAACGCCTGCTGAAACGGATTGGGCCGAGATCGATCAACTCTATGCCGCGCTTGAAATTCACGCGCCGTCGCCGGTGGTGACGCTCAATCGCGCGGTGGCGGTGTCGAAACTGCGCGGGCCGGAAGCCGCGCTCGAAATGATAGAGCCGCTGGCAGAGCGCTTGAGCAAGTATTTCTACTTTCACGGCATGCGCGGCGCGATGCTGAAGGATCTAGGGCGCGCCAAGGAAGCGCGCGACGCGTTCAATCAAGCTATCGCGCTCGCGAACACGCCGGCCGAAGCGGCGCACATTCGTCAGCACCTAGATTCGCTAGAAAAATTGAACCGACTTGTCGGTTCTCCCGGGGCCGCTTCGTCCTAGGTTCAGTCAAATGGAGACGACAATGTCAAACTACGAACTCGCGATCGAACTGGAATTGGATGCGCCGGCGGAGAAGCTGTTTCGCTGTTATTCCGATCCAAAATTGCTGGAGCAATGGTTCGCGCCGAAGCCTTGGACGATCAAAAGCACCGACATCGATTTCCGCCCGGGCGGACGCATGGCGTTCGTGATGGCCTCGCCTGAGGGCCAGGAATATCCCAACGCCGGCATCTATCTCGATATCGTACCGAACAAGCGCATCGTCACCACCGATGCGGTGACGCCGGATTTCCAGCCGTCGGGGCCGTTCATGATCGCCGAGGTCACGTTCGAGGATCTCGGCAATGGCCGCACCAAGTATCGCGCCGTCGCGCGGCACTGGAATGAAGAAACGATGAAGCAGCACGCCGAGATGGGTTTTGAGCCGGGCTGGACGCAAACGGCACGGCAAATGGAAGAATTGGCGAAGACGCTTTAACAATTTTGGCGAAGGCCGCGACCTTCTGTCCGCTGCGTCGTTGATCCCAATCAAATCGCGAAAGTGACGCTAGAGTCATGCTTACCCCGTTGCGAAAGCAAAGGGGTAAGCAATGAACAGATTAGGGGCGGCCGCGGTGGCGGCCATGGCGGCGTTGGCGCTCAGCACGCCGGCGCAAGCTGGCATTCTGGACAATTTCCAGATCAAGGTCGGCGTGAGCGGCATTTTGCCGGATGAGGCCGGTGATCCGATCCCGGTCGATATCTCCGACGAATATGTTCCGACCGCGCAGATCGAGTATTTCTTCAACGACAATATCTCGGCCGAATTGCTGTGCTGCGTCGCGACGCACGACGTCACCGCCGCGAACGGCGCTATCGATCTCGGCGAGGTCTCGCACTTTCCGCCGACCGTGACGCTCAAGTATCGCTGGACCAATATTGGCCCGTTCGAGCCCTATGTCGGCGCGGGCGTGAACTTCACGACCTTCTATGACAGCGAACCGCCGGCCGGTCTCTCGGTCGAATACGATGACTCGTTTGGCCCCGCGCTGCAGGTCGGAGCCGATTATCGCTTCGACGATCATTGGTTCGTCAATTTCGACGTGCGCCGGATTTGGATCAACAGCGACGTCACCATCAGCGGCGCCATCAACGCCACCGATGAAGTGGACATCGATCCGTGGGTCGTCTCGACCTCAATCGGCTATCGCTTCTAAGCGAACGGATCGACTGGGCGACGCGCCTTCGCACTTGGTGCGGAGGCGCGTTCGCGCGTTTACCATGATGAACCCCCAAGCGACGCACGGTTTTCAAGTGCTGGGGGAAGGGGCTGCCCGCGGCGCGCAGCCCCCTCAGGCTTTTGTTCTTGCCGCCTTTGGCGGCTGGAGGGTAATCGAAATCTCTCTTCTGGCGGGAGAAATCGGAAACATCGATGAAACTGCAGGCGCGCTTTGTCCAATTGCCGATCCAGTACGATGCCGATCGTCTTGCCGAGGAAGTGCTGGCGCTGGGCGAAGAGCCGTGGCTGCCGCACCCCCAGCGCTTTGAGGGCAATGATTTTCTGCCGCTGCTCTCCGCGAACGGCGAGCCGGCGAATGAGTCCTTCGCCGGCCAAATGGCGCCGACGCCTTATCTGGAACAATGCCCGTATCTGATCGAAGTGCTCGCAAGTTTCGGCGCTTCGCTGGGCCGTACCCGGTTGATGCGCTTGTCGGGCGGCGCCGAGGTGACGCCGCATTTCGACATCAATTACTATTGGCGCGATCGCATGCGCGTGCATGTGCCGATCGTGACCCAGCCATCGGTGCAATTCCATTGCGGCGGGCTGCAGGTGAATATGGCGCCCGGCGAGTGCTGGATTTTCGATACCTGGTCGCGCCACCGGGTCATCAACGACGCCGAGCGCAAGCGCATCCATCTCGTGGCCGACACTGTTGGCGGAGAGGGGTTTTGGGGATTGGCGTCCGCGGGCCGCCTTCCGGAGCAACCAAATCCGCGTTGGGCCGCACGGGCGTTCGAGTCGACGGGCGCGACGCTGCGGGATCTGGATTTGGAGCGCGTGAACGTTCCCGTCGTTATGAATCCATGGGAGGCGCGCGCACACATCGATTTTGTCTTCAGCGAGGCGGATCAGGCGCACCCAGGCTTTCCTCAGATTGCTCAAAGCGCTGCTGAATTTTCGCATGCTTGGCGTTCGCTATGGTCGACGTTTGGGGAGCGACGCGAAGGGTGGTCGCGCTATCGCATGGTGCTCAACGCCTTCGCGGAGCGCCTGCGCGCCTCCGGTGCGGCGCATATCCGGTTGCGCAATGGCGCGGACCTTATGCTGGCGATGACATCGCTGGTGCTCGGTCCGGCTCTCGCCGGCGCCACGCCGGACGACGGCCGGGGTGAGCAACGCATTGATGTTCGCCCGCCGACGCAAGCGACGGAGTCGCCGTCCGCGCGCCGATCAACCGCCGCGGACCCACGCTTCGATCGGCCGGTCTTTATCGTAAGTTCGCCGCGTTCGGGCTCTTCGCTCTTGTTTGAAACTTTGGCGCAAGCGCCGGGTGTGTTCACTGTTGGCGGAGAAAGCCACAACATTATCGAAGGCGTGCGCGGTCTCGGCGTGGCGGCGCAAGATTACGAGTCCAATCGCCTCACGGAGCTCCACGCGCGGCCCGAGATTGTTGCCGAGTTGCGCGAGCGCTTTTCGCAAGCGATTGTGGATCGAGACGGCGCCGCCGCGCCAGCCGGGCGTTTGCGCTTGTTGGAGAAGACCCCGCGCAATGCGTTGCGCGTGCCGTTCTTGGCGAAAGTATTTCCTGAAGCGCGGTTTGTTTACCTGTATCGCGATCCGCGTCAGACCCTCGCTTCGATGATGGAAGGTTGGGAGTCCGGGTTATTCAGGAGCTATGCGAAGCTTCCAGGTTGGAATGACGAACGCATTTGGTCATTTCTCCTTACGCCGGGCTGGCGCGACCTGCAGCAGGCGCCGCTGCAACGCATCGTCGCTTCGCAGTGGGCGGCAACGACACGGATTTTGCTTGATACGCTTGAGCAATTGCCGGCCGACCGCTGGACCGTGGCGCGCTACGACGCGCTGAAGGCCGATCCGAGCGCGGAGATTGCGCGATTGTGCGCCGCGCTCGATTTTAAATGGGACCGTGCGCTCGGAGCCGATCTACCCCTGGCGCGCCACACGGTGTCGAAGCCGAGTGACGATAAATGGCGCGCGCGCGCGGGCGAGATCGAAGAGGTGCTGCCCGCTATCGCCTCGACGATTGAGCGCGCCGCGCGTATCGCCGCTCGCTAAAGTGAACGCGCCGGATTTCGATTGACGCTGGAATCGTTGGGCAATTCCCGGCGTTAAGGTGTTGTACAAAAGTGTCATTGGCCGCGGCGCTGTTCTCTGATTAGCGTTCGCCCTCCAGTTGCGGAGGCGGCCTTATGGATTTTGACGAAATCAAGGAGAAGGTGTCGGACGCGGTCGTGAAGGCGATCCGCGAGGTACAGGCTGACGCCTCGGACGCGCGTGATGTCGCCGGCGGCATCGATCTCGACACGTTGCGCCTGAAGCAATCGGCGAAAGCGGCGGCGCTGGCGGCGCCGAACGTGCTGGGCGGGCCAGCCGTGATCGCGGCGATCCTGGTGGAGGTGCCAGCCTTAATGCGGGTGCTGAGCACGACGGCGCTGGGCACGGGCATCATCATCCGCAACGAGGCGCACAAGGAGGATTTCATGACCATCCTCGGCGTCTGGTCGGGCGATGTCAGCATGGGCACGGTGCAATCGGCGATCGGCGCGCAATTCGCGGCGGCGGGATCGGCGGCGGCGCCCGCGGCGCTGCACGCGAGCGGCGCCATCATGGCGGCCGTCGCCGGCGCCAAAATGCATCTGGCCACACACGCGCTCACCTCGACCGTGACGCTCGCCGCCAGCAAGCAAGCGATCGGCGCGCTCAGCGTGAAAGCGATCGCAGGGCCAATGATCGCCAAATGGGTCGCCTCGATCCCGCCACGCGCCGTGCCGCTTCTAGGCGCGGCCGTGGGCGCGACCGTCAACACCTGGATGCTCAACAGCCTGATGGACGCCGCACAACGTTACTATCGCGGCGTCGACGAAGCGGTCACGAAATACGCGCCGACGTGATGCGCGTAGCCAGCAAAACCTGGACTCGGTTCGCCTCTACCCCGCGAGGGGGAGAGGTCGCTCGAACGTGTTCGAGCGGGTGAGGGGGCGAGGTTCAGGATAGGGCACGCAGCGCAATGCCGCGCGCTAGCGATCAGGCGCCCACCCTCATCCGATCGCTTCGCGACCACCTTCTCCCGCCCATGCGGGAGAAGGAAAATGTCGCGGCTTGATCCTTCTTCGATATACTCATCCCATGCGAAACGAGTGCTCTATTGAACGTGCGCGTACGATGCGCGCTAACCCGACCAGCCCTGAAGAGCGGCTCTGGCGCATGTTGCGCGGGCGGCGTTATCGCGAGGCGAAGTTTCGGCGCCAGCATGCGATCGGGCCGTACGTGGTGGATTTCGCGTGTGTGAGTTTGCGGCTCGTGATCGAAATCGATGGGCCGTCGCACGGCGACGCGGAGCAGGCGGCGTTTGATGTAAAGCGCAGCGCCGATCTCGAACGTTGGGGCTGGCGCGTGGCGCGCATCGCGAACGCTGACGTGTATGCGGGCGGTGATGGGCTTTATGATTTTCTGGATCGCGCTTTGCAGGGTTAGCACTTTTCCTTCTCCCGCATGGGCGGAAGAAGGTGGCGCGTAGCGCCGGATGAGGCCGGGTGTTTGCGCCTGACGCGCCGCATCCTCACCCGCGCTCTAGCCTGACGCTCGCCCCCTCATCCGGTCCTCCGGACCACCTTCTCCCCCTCGCGGGGTAGAAGGCTGCGCAATCAGCTTTCTGGAGAGGTCAGGTCGACAATATTTGCGGCGTAACGAGCGGGGCAGTCGGGATTGCGTCGCGCTTCTTCCAATTTGGCCACTTCGATGGGAATAGGTAAAGGATAGTTCGCGAGACCCACTTCGATCAAACTAGCTTCCGCCAAGCATAAGAGCTTGTCCAACAGCAGCTCGGCGTTTCCTTGAAAGTCCTGCGGATTGCCCGTTCGTTTGCCGGGACTGTGGTGTCGATACGTTGGTTTCATCACGCCCCCATTGGGCATGAGCATAAAGTTTCGCGTTTCAAACCAATTTATGGCTGTCGGATGCTCAATCGCGTTGCGGGCGTCCGTAACGAGCTTGCACCAGTCCAAGTGCATGCTGAGTCGCTGATGGGCGTCTTGAAGGTCGGCCCGCTGGGACATGGCCGCCGCAATAGCCTTCATATTGCCGGCGAATACACTCTCTAGCCGCAGTCCTTCGATGAGGAGGTCTGTGCAACCAGCAATGCCTAGTTTTGCATACCCAAAAAAGGAACGGCAAAGTCCATCGTAGTCGTCCATTGGCTCCAACGCGACGCCGGATGCGCCCGCGCTGGTTAACTGCCCAACATTTTCGTCAAATGCCTTGTCGAAAGCATCCAGCAAGTCTGCGGCGTTCGCGATCGACTTGCAGATTGAGACTAGGTGGCGCGCACATGTGCGCGCGAGTTTGCTATCGACCAACAGCGGCTGAAGTTGGTGAACTTGGCCCAGAGTTCTCGCGACAACATGGTCACGAGCGCCACGGCGAAGCTCACGCTGAATTACGTTCGGGACATTAACGTGAGTGACGTCGGGATCGATTTCGTCCGATCGAATGATGCGATACACGCCGCCGCTGCCGACGATCCGCATTTCGGTCTCTGTGGCAATAAAGAACGGCGGCGGCGCGCCGTCGCCTTCGCAAGCGGGCAATTCAATGCTCAACCCGCCACGCCGCCTAAGCCGTTCTTCGGCGACTTCTGTTTCGTTTAGCGTAGTTTTCACCTCTGGCATCTCTCCCAGGGCCAGTCGCAACTAAGGCCCCTTCCTCCGCCGTCCGCGATAGGGCGCTTTTCCTTTTCGCACCGTCGCGCCTGTCGCCGTGGCGCGATCGCCGTCGCGGCTCGCTCGCACTGCATCGTCTGCCGCCGCGCTCAATGCGCTTTGCCGCGCTAGCGGATCATCCGCGATCAGCAGCTCCGTCGTTTGCAGCTTCTTGATCTCATCCCGCAGCCTTGCCGCCGTCTCAAACTCCAAATCCGCGGCCGCGTCTTTCATCTGCTTTTCCAGATCGGCGATGTAGCTTTTGATGTTGTGGCCGATGAAGGGGGTGCTGTCTTCGCGGACGCCTTTGCGTTCCTTGAGGCCGGCGCCGCGTTTGAAGGACATCGGATCGCGCGGGTCGATCGTGAGGGAATCCTTCTCGTACACCGAGTCCAGAATGTCCTTGATGTGGCTCTTGATGCTTTGCGGTGTGATGCCGTGTTCGAGATTGTAGGCGGCTTGCTTGTCGCGGCGGCGCGTGGTTTCGGCCATCGCGCGCTCCATCGAGCCGGTGATCTTGTCGGCGTAGAGAATAACCTTGCCGTCGACGTTGCGGGCGGCGCGGCCGATGGTTTGCACGAGTGATGTTTCAGAGCGCAGGAAGCCTTCCTTGTCGGCGTCGAGAATGGCGACGAGGCCGCATTCGGGAATGTCCAAGCCTTCGCGCAGCAAATTGATGCCGACCAGCACGTCGAACGCGCCCAAGCGCAGATCGCGGATGATTTCGATGCGCTCGACCGTGTCGATGTCGGAATGCATGTAGCGCACGCGCACGCCTTGCTCGTGCATGTATTCGGTCAAATCCTCGGCCATGCGCTTGGTGAGCACGGTGACGAGCGAGCGCAGATCCTTCTTCGCTGCCTCCTTCACCTCGGCGATGACGTCATCGACTTGGCTGTGCCCATGCGCTTGCACCGGACGCACCTCGACTGGCGGATCGATCAGGCCGGTGGGGCGGATGACTTGTTCGGCGAACACGCCGCCGGTGCGGTCGAGCTCCCAGGGGCCTGGCGTGGCGGAGACGTGGATGCTCTGCGGACGCATCGCGTCCCATTCCTCGAATTTGAGCGGGCGATTGTCCATGCACGAGGGCAGGCGGAAGCCGTATTCGCTGAGCGTGCGCTTGCGATTGAAGTCGCCCTTATACATACCGCCGATTTGCGGCACGGTGACGTGGCTTTCGTCGGTGAAGACGAGCGCGTTGTTGGGGATGTATTCGAACATGGTCGGCGGCGGCTCGCCGGGTTTGCGGCCGGTGAGATAGCGCGAATAGTTTTCGATGCCGGCGCAGGAGCCGGTGGCCAGCATCATCTCCATGTCGAAGTTCACGCGCTGTTCGAGGCGCTGCGCTTCGAGCAATTTGCCTTCGGCCTTGAACTGAACGAGACGCTGGTCGAGTTCGAGTTTGATCTGCTCGACCGCCTGCTGCAGCGTCATTTTCGGCGTGACGTAGTGCGAATTGGCGTAAACTTTCACCGCAGGCAGCGAACCCGTTTTGCGGCCGGTGAGCGGGTCGAACTCGTCGATGGCTTCGAGTTCTTCGCCGAAGAAGGAGAAGCGCCAGCAGCGATCGTCCAAGTGCGCGGGCCAGAGTTCGACGGTGTCGCCGCGCACGCGGAACATGCCGCGCGCGAAGCCGGCTTCGTTGCGCTTGTAATGCGTGGCGACGAGATTGCGGATCAGCTCCTGGCTGTCGATCATGTCGCCGGCTTTCACCGTGAACGTCATGCTCGTGTAAGTCTCGACCGAGCCGATGCCGTAGATGCACGAGACGGAGGCGACGATGATGACGTCGTCGCGTTCGAGGATCGCGCGCGTCGCGGCGTGGCGCATGCGGTCGATCTGCTCGTTGATGTTGGATTCTTTTTCGATGTAAGTGTCGGTGCGCGGCACGTACGCTTCCGGCTGGTAATAATCGTAGTACGAGACGAAATATTCGACCGCGTTTTCCGGGAAGAAATTCTTGAACTCGCCATAGAGCTGCGCGGCCAGCGTTTTGTTCGGCGCCAGGATGAGCGCGGGGCGCTGCACCGTCTCGATCACCTTCGCCATGGTGAAGGTTTTGCCCGAGCCGGTGACGCCAAGCAGGACCTGGTCCTGATCGTTCTTCCGAATGCCTTCGACCAGTTCGGCGATCGCGCTCGGCTGGTCGCCAGCAGGTTCATAGTCCGAAACCAGCTTGAACCGCTTGCCGCCCTCCAGCTTCTCCCAGCCGCGATCGGGCCGGTGCGGCATCCACATCGCCGCGTTTGTATCAAAAGTGACGGCCGCCTCGGCGACGCCAGGCGGTTTCGGGGAACGGGCCATGAACGCAAGATAGGACCGCCGCCAGCCGCGCGCCACCTCCGGCTTGGCGCGACGCGCCTGCCGGGGAGGGTTGCCGGGGTATCGTCAGAGACGCTACCAAGGCGCTCCGGCGCGGGCGTGAGCTAAGTATATGAAATCGTGGACGCACAGAGGGTTTTGCGCGTGCCTGACGCAGGTGCGCTGATCCCGTGAGCAATGCACACGCCTCAACCATGCTCGCCGATGCCGCCCAAACGCTCGGCTCCGCGCCGGAGCGGGCTGAGCGCTTGTGTCGGCTGGTCCTCGCGCAAGACGGTGACAATGGCGACGCGCGCCTGTTGCTGAGCGAGGCGCTGCGCCGGCGCGGCGCGCTCGAAGAGGCTAGGGCCTTGGCGGAGGAAGAGGTGCGCCGCAGGCCTTCCTGGTTCGGTGCGTCGCGTCAGCTGGGCGTTGTTTTGGCCGACCTCCGCGAGCCGCTCGCCGCGTCAATTGCGTTCCAAAATGCGTCCAAGCTGAATCCAACTCATCCTACCTTGTGGCGCGACGTTGCAGATCAATTGGCGCTGGCCGGCGATGTCTCGGGATCGCAAGCGGCCTATCTCCAATATGCCATGAATGGCGGCGACCCCGCGCTGCGACCCGCCGTGGATGGGTTGCGGCTGAATAGAATCGACGAGGCGGCGGCTTTGCTGCGCGCTTTCGTGGCCGGGAAATCGACGGACGTGGTTGCTTTGAAATTGCTCTCCGAAGCGGAGGCGCGAAGCGGTCGCGCGGACCTCGCCGAGCGCGATTTGCGGCGCGCACTGGATTTGGCGCCCGGCTTCACGCCGGCGCGGCACGGCCTGGGGCAATTGCTCATGGGGCTGGGGCGCCTGGACGAGGCGCGCGCGGAAGCCCGCAAGATCCTGCGCGATCAGCCCGCCAATATTGGCGCGCGACGATTGCTTGCCGCGATCGAGTACAACGCAAACGAGTTCGAAGCGGCGCTGAGGATCTATCAGGACCTGCTGAGCGAACGACCACAGCAACCGTCGATCTGGATGAGTCGCGGCCACGTGCTGAAGGCGGTTGGCCGTGTCGACGAATGCATCAGCGCGTATCGAACGGCGATCGAGCAACAGCCGGATTTAGGTGATGCGTTCTGGGGGCTGGCCGATCTGAAAACCTTCCGCTTCGATGCCGCCGAGGTGACGCATATGGAGCGTCTTCTTGAGCAGGAGGGGCTGGCGGCGGACGCGCGCGTGAGCACGCACTACGCGCTTGGCAAGGCGTACGAGGACGACGGCCGCGCGGAAAGCGCCTTTCTTCAATACAAGACAGGCGCCGCGGTACATCGCGCGCAAAATCCCTATGATCCGGGTTTTCTGAGCGCTTTCGTGGACGCCTCGATTGCGCTTTTCACGAGAGACTTTCTCGAAACGCGTAGATCATGGGGCGATCCCTCGCGCGACCCGATTTTCGTGGTTGGTCTGCCGCGCGCGGGCTCGACGCTCGTCGAGCAGATATTGTCCTCGCATTCCTTGGTTGAGGGCACGGCCGAACTGCCCGACCTCAACAACATCGCTCAGGGCTTGGTCTCGCCTGAAGCGGCCGCATCAGGCGTCATGTATCTTGAAGCATTGGCGGCGCAAACGCCCGAGAGCCTTGCGCGTTTGGGCGTCTCTTATCTTGAGCGCACAAGGGGTTATCGCAAAACGAGCGCACCGATATTCATCAACAAGATGCCCAATGATTTTATGCATGTGGGCTTGATCCAAATGATCTTGCCCAACGCGAAGGTTATTGACGCGCGCCGCAATCCGCTCGCGTGCGGCTGGTCTTGCTTCAAGCAACACTTCGCCCGCGGCCAACTCTTCAGCTACGACCTGACCCACATCGGCCGATTTTACACCGATTATGTGCGGTTGATGGCGCATTTTGATGCGACAGCGCCCGGCCGCGTACACCGCGTCCTACATGAGGCTCTGGTGCAAGATCCTGAGCCGCACATTCGAGCGCTGCTTGCCTATTGCGGCTTGCCTTTCGAAGAGGCGTGCTTGCGCCCTCACGAAACGCAACGCGCGGTGCGCACGGCGAGTTCGCAGCAAGTGCGCCAACCAATTAGCGCGAAGGGGCTCGATAGCTGGCGGCGTTTCGAGCCGCTCCTCGGCGAACTGAACGCCGCCTTGGGCGAGATAGCCACGGCGTATCCTTCCGTGCCTATGCGGTTTCGCGAAACGGGCGGAATCGAATAGGGCATGGCGGAGGAGCGCGCCCCGGTGGCGGCCGCCTTGGCCGCTCTTGATCGCGATCCCGCGGAAGCCGAGCGCTTGTGCCGTGCGGCGCTTGCGGAGAATCCGGACCTCACCGAAGTGCGCGTGTTGCTGTCCGAGGCGTTGCGTCGGCGGGGAAGCTTGTCCGAAGCGCTTGATGAAGCGCGCGTGGCCGCCGCACGGCGGCCATTCGCGTTCGATACGCAGCGCCAGCTTGGCCAAGTGCTGGAGCAGGCTGGCGATTTAAGCGGCGCCATTGCCGCCTTCGCGCAAGCCGCGCGAAACCAGCCGACACATCCGACGATTTGGCGCGAACTCGCGCGCTTGCATACAAAAATTGGCGACGAGGCCGCGGCGCAAGCGGCATTGGCGCGCCACGCCGCGTTCGCGGAGACCGCGCGGGCGATGCAATATCGCGACACCGCGCGTGCGCAACAGACGTTGCGGGAGCATTTGCATACCTATCCGGCCGATGCGGAGGCGCATCGCCTACTGGCCGAGATCTGCTTAGCGCAAGGCGCGGCGGACCTGGCGGAGCGGGCGCTGCGCGAAGCGATAGAGGCCGAGCCGACGCATGTGCTTGCGCGCCGCGCGTTGGCGCAATTGTTGAATCGGCAGAGCCGATACCAGGAAGCGCTCACAGAGGCGCGATCGCTATTGACCTTGGCGCCGGCCGATGATGGCGCCGCACGTTTGCTTGCGACCGCGCTCGTCAATCTTGGGGCCTATGAGGACGCGCTGGCCGTCTATCAAGAACTTTTAGAACGCACGCGCGCGCAGCCGGACATTTTGCTCAGTTATGGGCACGTGCAGCGCACGCTGGGCGCCTATGACGAATCCGTGCGCGCGTTCGTTGAAGCCATCGATCGTGCGCCAGCATACGGCGAAGCCTATTGGGCGCTGGCAAATCTCAAGTCCTACGTTTTCGATGCCGCGACCCGGCAGCGCCTGAGCGACGCCCTGGCGCGGTCGGATACCAGCCGGCAGGATCGGGTCGCGCTCAATTACGCTGCGGGCAAAGCTCTTGAAGACGAGAGGAATTACGCTGCGTCCTGGTCGCACTATCAAGAGGGCGCGCGGCTGCAGCGCTCGATCGCCGGTTACAATGCGGCTGCGACGACGGAGGCTGTGTCGAAGGCGATCGCGCGCTTCAGTGCTGACTTCCTCGCGCAACGTTTAAATCTAGGCGCTCCGGCGCACGATCCGATTTTTATTTTGGGATTGCCGCGCTCGGGCTCCACGCTTGTCGAGCAGATCTTAGCGTCGCACTCGGCGGTCGAGGGTACGCTGGAAATGCCCGACCTTCCATTGGCCGCGCGCGAGTTGGCGCTCGCGAAAGGCGCGCGCGCCGGTGCGACCTACCTTGACGTTCTGGCCGAAGCTGAGCCGGGGCTGTTGCGCGAGCTTGGCGAACGATACTTGAACGCGGCGGGCGCCAGGCGGCGGCTCGGGCGTGCGTTCTTCGTGGACAAGCAACCGACGAATTGGATTTTCGTGGGCTTCATTGCGCTGATTTTGCCCAATGCGAAGATCATCGACGCCCGCCGTGAGCCGCTTTCTTGCTGCCTGTCGTGCTTCAAGCAGCTCTTCGCGGGCGGGCAGGGGTTCAGTTATGGCCTCGCGGACCTTGGCAATTACTACCGCGACTATCTGCGGATGATGCGCCACTGGGACCAAGTTTTGCCGGGCAGGGTGCATCGAGTGATCCACGACGATCTGGTTGTCGCCCCAGAACCGACCATACGGTCATTGCTGGCGTATTGCGGCCTCCCATTCGAGACGGCCTGCCTCAGCCCGCATCTGACCTCGCGCGCGGTTCATACCGCCAGTTCCGAACAGGTGCGCCGCCCCATCAGCGCGGACGTCCTCAACGCATACGCGCCATTCGATCCTTGGCTTGGCGAGCTGCGTGGGGCGCTGGGCGACGCTTTAGACAATTGGCGTTAGTTTCGGGGCGGGAGCATTCCCTCCGGCGCGCCATTGGCGACAATTTTGATCCTCGAACGATGCGTGCGGCGGCGCCAATTGCCGCCGAATTGCGCGCCGCCTTGCCAATGTCTTAACGCCGTGACCCGGGGACCACACAGGTCTGTTGTCGCTACGGAATTACGTAGGGAAATCAACGCCCGATTTTGGCCGCGAAAGTGTTTCGGCGGTGACATCAAGGCAGTTCGTCGGTATTTGTTCCGTGTATGTTCGCAACGCAGCTATGCCTAAATGCGACAAACGGCGTAGTCCGTGTTTGACCTGGGAGAAATTGTGTCGTTAGCGTTGCCGCAGCATGGCGGGAGTCGCACGCCGGACCTCGGTCCGGACGTCCCTGGGGGGACGAAGACAACTTTCGCAGGCGTTCGGACCATGGTGGTCCGATAGAGATTGTGTGGGGCGCCTTCGTGCGGCCCGGCGCTCTTAGGGGGTTCTTGAATGTCAAAGAAGACGCAGATTGGACAGCGTAAGTCTCTGCTGGCGGGTGCTTCGGTGCTCGCGGCGGCGGCTGCTGCCATGGCCGGCACGCCGGCGATGGCGCAAGACGCTGAAGATGAAGAGGCAATCGTTGTTACAGGTACGCGTCTTGCGCGTCAGGATTTCGAAGCCATCAGCCCGGTCACGACGGTCGGCGCCGAGCAACTCGAACTCACGGCGACGCTGACGACGGAATCGCTGCTGAACGAACTGCCGCAAATCATTCCGGGCAACACCCGCACGTCGAACAACTCTGGCGGCTTTGACTACGCCACGGTCGACCTGCGCGGCCTTGGCCCGGGCCGTACGCTCGTTCTCGTGAACGGCGAGCGCGTTCCGGTGTCGTCGACGGCTGGTGCGGTCGACATCAACACCATCCCGGCCTCGCTGATTTCGCGCGTCGAAGTCGTGACCGGCGGCGCCTCGGCCGTGTACGGTTCGGACGCCCTTTCGGGCGTTGTGAACTTCGTGCTGAAGGACGATTACGAAGGCGCGGAAGTCGGTGCGACCTACGGCGCCGAACTCGAAACGGGCAATGTGCCTGAGTTCGAAATGAACGGCCTCGTCGGCGGTAACTTCGCCAACGGCCGCGGCAACATCACCGCTTATGCGTCTTACTATAATCGCCAAGGCCTCTCGCAGGACGAGTACGATTACTCGCGCGTCTCCGCGGCGGCTTGCTACGATCCGTCTTCGAGCAGCTATGTCGTTTGCGACAGCGTCGCTGAGGCCATCGCCAATGGCTGGTCGACTTCGCCGTTCATTCCGGGCGGTTCGGGCACGCCTTCCTGGGGCTGGATCACGAACAATGGGGCCAACCCGTTCCAAAACCTCTCGGCGCTGCTGCCGGGTCAGTTCGCCGCGGCGAACACCGATTGTAACGCGGCCACGGCCGGCGTTGCCGTCAACACTGGCGCCTTGTCGTTCAACGACGCGGGCCAGCTGACGCCGCGTTTCGCGGGCGGCTATTGCCGTATCGCGGACCGGGCTGCTGGTTCGTCGCGTTACAACTACGCGCCGGACAACTTCCTGGTCATTCCGGCTGAGCGTGCAACGATCACGACCAATGGCCACTATGACATCAGTGACGATGTTCGCCTAAACTTCATGCTGAACTACACGAACTCGCGTTCGGAAGTGCAGCTTGCGCCGACGCCGGCGACGGGCCTGACGGTCACGCTCACGCAAAACATGCGTGCGCTGATCCAAGCCAATGCTCCGGATCTGTGGACCGCACTGCAATCGCGCCCGACCCCGTACGCGCCGTTCGTCATGGACCGCCGCACCAACGAAGTCGGCACGCGTAATGCGTACTTCGAAAATAATTCGCTGTTCTTCATCACGAGCCTTGAAGGTTCGTTGGGTGAAAACTGGGATTGGAACCTGAGTGCGTCTTACGGTCAGAACTCGTTCAACCAGCGCGCCATCAACAGCGTCAATCGTACGGCGTTGAACCAAGGTTTGGCTGGCTGCCAATCGTTGTCGGCGGGTCCGGACACGGTCCTCGGCACGGCTGACGACATCAGCACGAACCTCGGCTCGAATGGTCTGCCGAACTGCGTGCCGATCGACATCTTTGGCCCGAACACGCTGACCGACGCGATGGTCAACTTCATCAGCGTCGACACCTTCACGGACACGATCATCGAAGAAAGCCGCATCGCGGGCTTCGTGCGTGGTGATCTGTTGGAGCTGCCGGCTGGTCCGATCGGTGCGGTGTTCGGTTTCGAGTATCGCGACACGTTCGCGGGCACGTACAACGACAACGAGCAACGTACGGGCAACATCTACGGCTTCAACGCCATCCAAGACCAAGAAGGCCAGATCGACGTGTACGAATTGTACACCGAAGTCGCGGTCCCGTTGGTCAGCGAAGCCGCGTTCGCTCACTACCTCGGTCTTGAGGCCGGTTTCCGTCGTTCGAATTATTCTTCGATTGGAAACATCGACACCTATAAGATCGGCGGCGAATGGGCGCCGACTGAATGGCTGCGTTTCCGCGCGATGTTCAACGAAGCGACCCGCGCGCCGAACGTGTTCGAACTGTTCCAGAACGGTGACCAGGGCTTCCCGTCCTTCGTCGACCCCTGCAACAACGGCCCGAACAATGCGGCTTGTATTGCAGCGCCTGGCGCGGCGGCGATTAACCCGCTCGTCTACCCGGCCTTCGCTCAGAACAACACGCAGGTCCAAGCGTTCGGCTTCGGTAACCCGAACCTGCAGCCGGAAACGGCTGAATCGCTGACCTACGGTGTGGTGTTCCAGCCGGATTGGTTCCCGGTGGGCGACTTCCGCGCAACCGTCGATTACTACGACATCGAAATCACCGATGCCGTGGGTTCGCTGGGCGCGCAATTCTGGCTGAACCAGTGCTACGTCAGCGGCAATGCTGCTGCGTGCGGTCGCGTCGTTCGTGACACGACGACGGGTCAAGTCGTCTCCGTCGACACGACGATCGGTAACTTGAACGCCATCGAGACCAGCGGCTACGACATCCAGCTGGAATGGTCGACGGCGCTGGGCCCGGGTCAACTGACCATCAACGAGCTGTATTCGATCACAGACTCGTACGCGGTCAACGGCACCGAGTTCGCAGGCACGTCGTCGGCTTCGATTGGCGGCGGTCTGCCGGACTACAAGTCCGTGCTTTCGGTCACCTATGCTGTTGGCGATTGGACCCTGTTCGGTCGCTGGAGCTACGTGCCTGAGATGGTCGACGGCCTCGTGGCGTCGGGCTTCAATACGGCGGACACGCCAGAAGCCAGCTACTTCGACGTCTCGACGCGTTGGAATGTCACTGACAACTTCACGCTGACGGCCAACATCGACAACCTGATGGATGATTACCCGCCGCAGACGTTGTCGGGTATCTTCAGCCAAGCGAACACCGACCCGCAAATCTATCGCGTGCTCGGCCGTACGTTTGCGATCTCGGGCCGCTATCGCTTCTAAGCGATCGGAACGAAGTCCAAGAACTGGGTGGCGGGTCCTTCGGGGCCCGCCACTTTTCTTTTGGGTTTGGCGGCTGCGCAGCCTTGCGGGCGCCGGCTGGAAGCCACACTTAACGAAACCCGCGATTTCGCCGCATTCAGGCGGTTGACGGGGCAGGGGCGCGCCAGTATTTGTCGCGCCTCATTCGGGTCGGACGCCTCAAAAGCGCTTGGCGGCCGCCCTTGTGAACCTAAAACCGGCGCGCCTGTTTGCGGCTCCCTTAGGGGCCGCTCGGCGCGCTATTGGACGTTGAGGCGGAATAGAGCGGAAAGCTCAAGGGAAATCAGGGGCGACATGCCGACTATCAACCAATTGATCCGTAAGCCGCGGCAACCGAACGCGCCGCGTAACAAGTCGCCGGCCCTGAAAGCCTGCCCGCAACGCCGCGGCGTTTGCACGCGCGTCTATACGACGACGCCGAAGAAGCCGAACTCGGCGCTCCGGAAGGTCGCGAAAGTCCGTCTCACCACCGGCATCGAAGCCGTGTGCTACATCCCGGGCGAAGGCCACAATCTGCAAGAACACTCGGTCGTGCTGATCCGCGGCGGCCGCGTGAAGGACTTGCCGGGCGTTCGCTATCACATCCTGCGCGGCGTCCTCGACACGCAAGGCGTGAAGGACCGCAAGAAGCGCCGCTCGCTCTATGGCGCGAAACGACCGAAGTAAGGAAGAGATCAGATGTCCCGCCGTCACCGCGCCGAGCCGCGCGAAGTTCTGCCCGATCCCGTTTATGGCGATCTCGTTCTGACCAAGTTCATGAATTACATCATGTACGAGGGCAAAAAGTCCGCCGCCGAGCAGATCGTCTATGGCGCGCTTGAGACCGTCGAGAAGAAGATGAAGCGCCCGTCGATCGAGGCCTTCCACGATGCGCTCGCCAACGTCGCCCCGGCCATCGAAGTGCGCTCGCGCCGCGTCGGCGGCGCCACCTATCAGGTGCCGGTTGAAGTCCGCCCGGAGCGCCGCCAGGCGCTGGCGATCCGCTGGCTCGTGGGCGCCGCGCGCGCCCGCAACGAGAATACGATGCAAGAGCGCCTCGCCGGCGAGCTCATCGACGCCTCGAACAATCGCGGCAACGCGGTGAAGAAGCGCGAAGACACGCACCGGATGGCGGAAGCCAACCGCGCCTTCTCGCACTATCGCTGGTAATCAGCTTTATCGCCGGCGCATGCCGGCATTCCAAAAGGCCGCCGCTCCTTCACGGACGGCGGTCTAAACACGGACAGAATTGTCATGCCTCGTCAGTATAAAATCGAAGACTACCGCAACTTCGGCATCATGGCCCACATCGATGCGGGCAAGACCACGACGACCGAGCGGATTCTGTTCTTCAGCGGCAAGAGCCACAAGATCGGCGAAGTCCACGATGGCGCGGCCACGATGGACTGGATGGAGCAAGAGCAGGAGCGCGGCATCACCATTACGTCGGCGGCGACCACGACGTTCTGGAAGGACAAGCGCCTCAACATCATCGACACGCCCGGCCACGTCGATTTCACCATCGAGGTCGAACGCAGTTTGCGCGTGCTCGACGGCGCCGTCGTCGTGCTCGACGGCAACCAGGGCGTCGAACCGCAGACCGAAACCGTTTGGCGCCAGGGCGACAAGTACAAAGTGCCGCGCATCATCTTCGCCAACAAGATGGATAAGACCGGCGCCGACTTCTACATGTGCGTGGAAGACATCAAGAAGCGCCTCGGCGCGCGCCCGGTGCCGATGCAGCTGCCGATCGGCGCGGAATCCAACTTCCGCGGCATGGTCGATCTCGTTGAGATGAAGGCGATCGTCTGGAAGGACGATCCCTCGGGCATGAAGTTCGATGTCACCGACATTCCGGACGACCTGAAGGACAAGGCCGCCGAGTATCGCTCAGGCCTGATCGAAGCCGCCGTCGAACTCGATGACGCGGTGATGGAAAAGTATCTCGAAGGCGAGGAGCCGGATACGCCGACGCTGAAGCGCCTGATCCGCGCCGCGGTGCTGAAAAGCGCGTTCTATCCGATGTTCTGCGGCTCGGCCTTCAAGAACAAGGGCGTGCAGCCGCTGCTGGACGCTGTCGTAGATTATCTGCCGAGCCCGGTTGATCGCCCGGCGATCAAGGGCGTCGATATGGACGACCCGGAAAAGGAAATCGTCCGCAAGTCGGACGATGCCGAGCCGCTCTCGCTGCTCGCGTTCAAGATCATGGACGACCCGTTCGTCGGCACGATCACGTTCTGCCGCATCTATTCGGGCGTGCTGAACGCTGGCGACGCATTGCTGAACTCGACGCGCGACAAGAAAGAGCGCGCCGGCCGCATGCTGCTGATGCACGCCAACAACCGCGAAGACATCAAGGAAGCCTATGCGGGCGACATTCTCGCGCTTGCCGGTCTGAAGGAAGTGCGCACGGGCGACACGCTCTGCGATCCGAACAAGCCGGTCATTCTTGAGCGCATGGAATTCCCGGAGCCGGTTATCGAAGTGGCCGTCGAGCCGAAGTCGAAAGCCGACCAGGAAAAGCTCGGCGTCGCGCTTTCGAAGCTCGCGAACGAAGATCCGTCTTTCCGCGTCTCGACGGATCAGGAATCGGGTCAGACCATCCTCAAGGGGATGGGCGAACTCCACCTCGACATTAAAATCGACATTCTGCGCCGCACCTACAAGGTCGAAGCCAATGTGGGCGCGCCGCAGGTTGCGTACCGCGAAAAGCTGGGCCGCGCGGCGACCATTGATTACACGCACAAGAAGCAAACCGGCGGTTCGGGCCAGTTCGCGCGCGTGAAGATCGAATTCGAGCCGGGCGAACCGGGGTCGGGCTTCAAGTTCGAGAACAAGATCGTCGGCGGCGCCGTTCCGAAGGAATACGTGCCGGGCGTCGAAAAGGGTCTCAACATGAGCAAGGACAATGGCTTGCTCGCGGGTTTCCCGGTGATTGACGTCACCGCGCGCCTGGTTGACGGCGCCTATCACGACGTCGACTCCAACGTCCTCACGTTCCAGATCGCGGCGCAGGCCGCGTTCCGCGAACTGAAGGAAAAGGGCGATGCGCGCCTGCTCGAGCCGATCATGAAGGTCGAGGTCACGAGCCCGGAAGAATATGTCGGCTCGGTGATCGGCGATCTGAACTCGCGCCGCGGCATGATTCAAGGCCAAGACATGCGCGGCAACGCGACGATCATCAACGCGATGGTCCCGCTCGCCAACATGTTCGGCTACGTCAACACGCTGCGCTCGTTCTCTCAGGGCCGCGCCTCGTACGTGATGGAATTCGCGCATTACGAAGAAGTGCCGAAGGCAGTCGCCACCGAAGTGCTGGCCAAGCTCCGCGCCTAAGAGCCGCGACAAGCAAAACAAGAAGGGCCGCTCGAAAGAGCGGTCCTTTTTGTTTTGGGCGCCAAGCCAACCGGCGGTTTCTTGGGCCTGCGAACTGTGCCAAGAGCCGGCTGGGGCGATCGCCTCGTTGCCTTGGGGGTGGTTCGTGCGCGTGCTTGTCGCTTTGCTTGCTTTGATGGTGACGACGGCGAGCGCCGTCGGCCAGACCGCGCGGGATCAACACTTTGAAGGCGAACTGGAGACGCGCGGCGCGCGCGCCAGCTTCGAGCTGCGGCTTGAGGCCGGGCAGATTGTGACGCTGCAGACGAATGCGGCCGGCCTGGACACGGTGCTGGCGTTGAATGCGCCCAGCGGCCAGCCTGTCGCCGAGAACGACGATCAGGGCGATGGTTTGCTCACATCGCGCATCGTGCACGTGGTGCGCACCAGCGGCGCCTACACGGCGGTGGTTACAGGATTCAACGGCGCGACCGGCGCGTTTGCGCTGGATGTCTCCTACGGCCTCGATGTGGGCTTGTCCGACGCCGCGCGCGTGCTGCGTGAAGAGCGCCGCTCGTTCACCGAGCGCACCAACGAAATCCGCTTGCCCGTGACGCTGCAAGCCGACGAAATCTTCGTCGCCTCGACCTTCGCGCTCACCGAGGAACTCGACACCACGCTTACGCTGCGCAACGCGGCGGGCGAGGTGCTCGCGCAGAATGACGATTCCGGCGACGGCAGCCTCAATTCGCAAATCATCTATCGCGCGCCGCGCGCGGGCCACTACGAGATCGTGGCGAGCACATATGGCGGAACCGGAATTGGCGATTTTATGCTGTCGCTGGCGGTCGATCCGAACGCGGTCGCGCCGTTCAATTTCGCTTCGCTCGAAGGCGATGTGATCGCGACCCACGAAGGCGAGATCAGCGACGCACACGCGTCGCATCAATATCAGGTCAATCTTGCGGCGGGGCAGAGCTTGCTCGCGATCGCGGAGACGACGAGCGGCAATCTTGATCCGGTGCTGCGCGTGAACGGGCCGGATGGTCTGCCGGTCGCGCTGAATGATGATCGCGGCGATGGCTCGCTGAACGCGGCTGTGGCGTTCACGGCGCGCGTCGCTGGCGTTTACACCGTGGAGCTGTCGCGCTTCCGGCAGGGCGATAGCAGCGGCGGCTTCCGGCTTGTGCTCTCCAGCGTCGAAGTCTCCGTGGTCGCGACCTTGCAGGCATTGCTGGAAAACCAGGTCACGCTGAGCGGGCCGGAGCAGGTGGTCGAGACGCAGGATTTCCGCGTCATCTACACGCTCGAAGGCCGCGACGCTTCGACGGAGGTCTATGCGCGTTCGGTCGCCGAGACGTTGCAAACCATGCTGATCGCGCAGGAGCGCTTGGGCTTTGCCGCGCCCGTGCGTGACGACGATGGCCGCTATCGCGCCTACGTCGCCGATGCGCGTGGCGTGATGGGTTACGCGAAAGCGGTGCAGGTCGTGTTCGACAATCCGAGCACGGCGGGCCAGCGTGAAACGGCGGCCGCGCGCGGCGTGCTGGTGATCGACAATGATTTCGGCAGTATGGGCAAGAAGGCGTCCCCCGAAAGCCTGATGCACGCGACCGTCACGCACGAATTCAATCACGTCGTGCAATACGGCTACGATTCCGAGGAGGGCCTGCAATGGCTCTACGAGGCGAGCGCATCGTGGGTGGAGGTGGCGACAGCGGGCGCCGATCAGGACGCCACGGGATACGTCGAAATCGATTTCCTGGCGCCTGAGCTTTGCTGGACGACGAACACCAGCGGCCACAATTACGCGCAATGGACGTTGCTGCAATCTCTGGCCGACGAGCATGGTGCGGCGATCGTCGCGCGTCTGTGGGAGAACAGCGTCAGCCACGATGGGTTTGAGACGATGTCGCAAACGCTCGCGGGCGTCGGCACAACCATCCCGGCCGCGCTGCAGCGCTGGCGCGCGCAGAATTTCGCGCGCGACTATGATCTCGCGCCGCATTTCGGCCGCGCCGTGCGCTTGGCGGGCACGATTGGTGGCGACGGCGTGTGGACACCGCGCGGCGGCGTCGAGCAGCTGGGCGCGAACTACGTGACGCTACGCGTGGATGGCGCACGCACATATACGCTGCGCGGTGATGAAAATCTCGAACTGGTCGCGCTCGGTTTGCGGCGCGGCCGTATCGAAGCGTTTCCGCTGGGGCGTGGCGGCGTGTTTGACGAGTCGCGCTTCGACTACGCGGCATTGATGGTGTTCAACCGCGCCGTGCCGGCCCAGCCCGGCGCGTGCGAGAGCGTGACTTACACGATCGATGTGACGCCGGCGGTACGTGCGCGCGCGGCTGCGCCAGCTTATCAGTTCAGCGCCCGGCATTTCGCACCGCTTTGGTGATGTTAAAAGCGTGCGCTAGGCGATGGTGGGGTGCGCCGCGCGCATTGCTTGGCTAAGCTGCTGATCGAAGGAATTTTCGATGGCTTCTGACGCGGAGATTGCGCGGCTGGTTCAACGCTTCGCGGCGACGCGAGCGCTGGCGACACGCGCGGTGCAGGAAAATCCGGATGACGCGCGCGCACTATTTGGCGCTACCATGGCGTTTCGCATCACGGCGGACCTGCCCGCCGCGCTCGCGCAACTCGAGCGCCTATGCCGGCTCGAGCCGATGAATACGCATTTCTTGTACGAACGCGGCGTGACGCAGGAATATCTGGGCCGCTTTGAAGAGGCGGCGGCGTCTTACGCGGCGGCGCTCAAAGCCGTGCCGGAGAATTACAAGGCGCGCCAGGCGCTGGTGCAAATGCGCAAGCAGAGCGTGAGCGACAACGAGATCGCCGAGATGGAAAAGCAATTCGCCATGCCTGACTCGGATGGCTGGCGCGCGCTGCATCTCGGCCATGCGCTGGCCAAGACCTACGAGGATTTCGGCGATCTCGAAAAATCGTTTGATTGGCTCGCGCGTGGCAAGGCGAAGCGGCGCAAGCTTCATCCGTATGCGGCGGCCCACGATATCACACTCGCGGAAGCCGCGATGGCTGCCTCCGTCAGCGAGACCACGCCGCACGGCGCCAACGACCCGATCTTCGTGACGGGGTTGCCGCGCTCCGGCACGACATTGGTCGATCGGATCTTGTCGAGCCATCCCGAGGTGACATCGGCAGGCGAGATCGGCAACTTCCTGAGCCTGCTGAAGCTCATGTCGGGCTCCACGACGCCGGCGTCGCTCGATATCGACATGCTGAAGCATGCGCGCGGCGTGGATAACGCGAAGCTTGGCAAAGCTTACATCGACAGCACGCGACCCGTGACGGGCGCCGCGCCGCGTTTCGTCGATAAGGCGCCAAGCAATTACATGATTGCGCCGGCCATTCTCGCGGCGTTGCCGAATGCGCGGATCGTGTGCGTGCGCCGTCACCCTCTCGATTCCTGCCTCAGCAATTACAAGCAAATCTTTCCGTTCGACGATCGCTATTACGATTACGCCTACGATCTCGCGAGCGCCGCGCGGCGCTTCATTCAGTTTGATCGCGTGATCACGCATTTCTCGAACGTGTTGCCCGGCGATCGCTTCATGGTGCTGCAGTACGAAGACTTGGTCGCCAACCAAGAGGCGCGCACGCGCGAATTGCTGGCCTTCTGCGGGCTTGGCTGGGATGAGCGTTGCCTCAATTTCCAGGACAACGCCGCCTCGGTATCGACGCCGAGCGCGCGCCAGGTGCGTTCGGCGATGAACGCGAGCGCTGTCGGGCGTTGGGCCAAGTATGGCGCGCTGCTGGATCCCGCGCGGCGCGTGCTTGAGCAAAACAGCGTGACGCTGAATTAGCGCCGCGCAAAACAAAACGCCCCGACCTTTCGGCCGGGGCGTCGTGATGTTGCTAGCCGCGCTTAGAGCAGGCCGCCGAAGCGACCGAGGCCGCCGCCGCGCGACAGGCTGGCGCCCGAACGATTGCGCTCCAGCAGCGTGCCGCCCCAATTGTAGCGGACGCCAACGCCTAGCGAGTCGGACTCGGAATCGATGTCATCGACCTCCGCGTGCTGCCAGCCGCCAAAGACGCTGAACGGCGCCGAGGCGAACTGATATTCAGCGCCGAGGCCGTAGCTCACGACATCGGCGTCCGCGCCGCCGCCTTCAATGCTGCCGAAGCCGACATTGCCGCCGAACGAGAAATTGTCGGTGATGAAGTGCGTGGCGCCGAGATCAAGCGCGGTCAGCTCGGCGTCGATATCGTCGCCTTCACCGTAGGAGATCGCGCCGTCGAGCGTGGTGCGCGAGAGATAGTATTGGCCTTCGAGGCCGACCGTCCAATAATCGAAATCGCCGGCGCCATCGATATCGACGTTGCCGTAATTGGCGAAGCCGCCGAGCAGATAGTCGCCGTTGCGCGTGAACAGGTGGCCGCCGACATTGTAGCTGGAGCTTTCATCGGCTTCGCCGATCACGCCGTCGAGTTGCACGCCGACCGTGCCGTCGCCGCCCCAGGCGGTCGCGCCGCCGAGCGTCCAGCCTTCGCCGTCGCCCTCGACGCCAGCGATGTCCGCTTCGGTCGTTTGATAGCCGAGGTCGACATAGCCAGATTGCTGCGCCGAGGCGACGCCGGGCGCGACGAAGGCGAGCAGCGCCGCGGCGCCAAGCAGATACTTTTTCATGTGTTGAATCCCCTTATCAGGTCGCCGTGATCGGCTGACCGCTAAGTGGGATGATCTAGGCTGCGGCCCTAGATGCGTTGCGCAGTGAGTTCGGCGCGGAGTTCCGCAGTGTTGCGCTTACGCCACGGAAAAATGAACAAAATCACAATGTTGTGGGCGAGATCGTGGCGCCAATTCGGCGCTTCTGGCGACGATCCACAGCACACCGAAAAGAAAAAGCGCCCCGGCCGGAAGCCGGGGCGCTGCAGTGAGATACTAGAGGCTGCTCGATTGATTAGAGCAGGAAGCCCAAGCCGGTGATGTCGGCTTGGCTGGCGCCCGAGCGATCGCGATCGCGCAGGGTGCCGCCCCAATTGTAGCGAACCGCGAGCGACAGAACGTCGGCTTCGGCGGCGTCGGAATCGACGCGGTTGTAACCGGCCGCGATGCTGATCGGAGCAGCGGCGAATTGGTATTCGCCACCAACGCCGTAGGTGAACGCGTCGTCATCGTCCGCGCCCGTGTCAACCGTGGCCCAGCCGAGGTTGCCTTGGAGGCGGAAATTGTCGTTCACGAAATAGCGGGCTTGCGTGTTGATGCCGTAGCCATCGACGTCGTTGTCGTCGTTGTTGGCGTAGAACACCGCGCCGGCCAGCGTCCAATCGGTGTAGAACTTGCTGGCTTCAACGCCGACCGTCCAGGTCGTGTCCGTGGCGTCGGAATCCGAAAGGCCAACGAACGCGCCAAACAGGTGGCTGTCGTTACGCGTATAGACGTGGCCCGTGAGGCCGGTGGTGTCGACGTCGTCGCCGCTGGTGTAGCCAGCGTCCACTTCGAACACGATCGAACCCGAACCAGCGAACGCCACGGCGCCTTCAAGGCCCCACGCGTCAGCTTCGTCAGCGCCCTCAACGTCGGCGTTGCTATAGACGGCGCCGACATAACCCGTTTGGGCAGCCGCGACGCCCGGCACTGCGAGGGCGATGACCGCCGCCGCGCCGATAATCCAATTGCGCATCAGTATTTACCCCTGTGTGATCACCCATTCTGGGGAGCCCACACATGGGCGCGGTGTCGGTAACGGGCAATTCAACAACCCTGATTAATCGACAATTAACCAATGCCGATGCGCCAAAGCCACAGCCTAAGCTACGGCAGGCAAACGGAATTTCTCTTATTTGGCGAAATCGGGCGCCGCGTGCGCCCACCTGCGTGCTCATCTCTGACGCTGGCTCGGCGACAGTGGCGATGGATAGCGCGGGCGATGTCGCGTTCGGCCTCGTGCGCCATGGCCTGACGGTATCGATCGCCGGCTCCGGCGAGTCATCCACCATGGCGAGGGCCGCCGTCTCGACGCGGTCATCCTCGGCGCGGGCGATGTGCGCGTGCCGCATGCGAACGGCGAGGTTTCGCGCCGCGTGCTCGGCAGTGGAGAGGTCGTCGTCGGGCGCTAAATCGCCTTGTACGGCACGGCAAATCGATTCACTCCTCCCTCCCGTGACGCGTTTGGCGTCGATTTGTGGAGGGTAGGATGCCTGCAGCGATTTCTTGCGTCACGGTGCCAGTCGATGATCTGCAAAAGTCGGTCGGCTTCTACAAAGCGCTGGGCCTCACGCCCGAGGAATCCGATGAAGATAGCGCCGCGTTCGATCTCGACGGCGTCTATCTCGTGCTGCTGCAGCGCGGCGAATTCGGCGTCTATGTCGAAAGCGTCGGCCATGGCGCCGCGGGCAAGGGCTCCTCGGAAACGATCTTGAGCTATTTCACCGACAGCCGCGGCGACGTCGATACGCTGCTCGCGAAAGCCAAGAGCGCCGGCGCCGGCGCCGTGACGCCGGCCGAAGACGATGAAGGCTCGTACTCGGGCTATTTCACCGATCCGGATGGCCACATCTGGGAAGTGCTCTACGACGCCGGCTAAGCGCGGCGTTCACCGCACTCACGAAGATTGCAGCGGCCGGCGTCGGATAGGCGCCGGCCGCAACAATGTTGGCGGCGTGATCTTCGGTGGTTGCGCCGGTCCGATGGCGTCAAGCGCCGATCGCGCCGCGCGCTCGATCGTGCGTTCCCAACGCTGCGAATGGCGCAGCGGGATCGCAAACTTCCGCGCCATGGCGCGGAAAATCACCTCGGGCACATCGATGCCGCACGCCCGCTCCAGTCCTTGAAAGCCTGGCGCGGAATTGGCTTCGCAAATGCGATAGCCGTGCTTGTCGAAAAGAATGTCGACGCCGGAAATGTCGAGATTGAGCGCTTGCGTGACCTTCAACGCGAGCTCCGCCATTTCCTTCGGTGGCGTGATCGTCTTGCCGTGCCCGCCAAGGGAAATGTTGGATTTGAAACCGCCGTCGCTCGATTGGCGCTCCATCGCGGCGACCACTTCGCCATTGACGACAAGCACGCGCACGTCGCGGCCGTGGCTGGCGCGGATGTATTGCTGAAACAGGAAATCCGCGCCGGACGCTGCGCCGTCGAGCAGATTGGCGAGATCGTCGAATTGCGCGCGATCCTGGCACAGCACAACGCCGTTGCCGCGCGTGCCTTTGAGCTTCTTCACGACGACTGGAAAACCAAGCTCGCGCTCAACGAGGCCGACATCGACGGGAAACTTGCCGAGGATCGTCTTCGGCGCGGGCAGGCCGGCGCCGGCGACAACCTGCAGCGTGTGCAGTTTGTCCGCCACCGATTCAATCGCGGCGGGGCTGTTGGCGATCGCCACGCCTTGGCGCTCGAAATGGCGCAGCAC
Source organism: Caulobacterales bacterium (assembly GCA_017303355.1). Classification (GTDB taxonomy): domain Bacteria; phylum Pseudomonadota; class Alphaproteobacteria; order Caulobacterales; family Aquidulcibacteraceae; genus Vitreimonas. Next base: position 35,546 of record JAFLCU010000006.1, read on the forward strand.
GGCAAGCGTGAAATAGCTCGTCTCGCTGCCGCAGCGCGGAATGATCAGATCAGGCTTGCGCAGCTCGCGGCCTTGATAGCTCGCTGACCAGCCGCCGCCGGAATCCACGACGAGATCGAATTCGCTTGGTTTAAGAACGTGCAACTCGATATCGAGCGCCTTCGCCGTTTCGATGAAACGCAACACCTCCGGCGCCTCCGGCACGTCCGGCGCGAGGTCTCGATTGAAGAAGAGCCATACGCGCATGCGTTACCTCCCCGGAAAACGCGCCGACATATACGCGCGAAAGTCGCGATGGTTCCCTCGACTAAAGCGCAGGTCATGTTACCGCGCGTGTTCGACGGCGCGCCGGCTCATGTTCACGGATAGACATGGATGGCGGCGATTTCTTGATCGGCGGCTGAGTTGCGTTCGCGCGCACGTGGACGCGTTCGAGTTCGTTGTTCTTCCGCGCGCTCTGATCCCGCGCCGACAGGGCCCCGCCAGGTGAAGAGCAGGGAGACCGCGTGCGGCTTTAGCGGTCAATTGCGCACTGGGCAGGATGGCAGGAGTTGAGGGACTCGAACCCACGACCCTCGGTTTTGGAGACCGATGCTCTACCAGCTGAGCTAAACTCCTAATCCCGCCGGCCCGCCCTGGGGATCGCTCCCTGCGCGGTCATGACAGTATGACCAGCCCGATGCCGCAGGCGGTCCAAGGCTGGGGCTTATGCCCCAAGGCGTCCCGCCCGGCAAGGTCGACGAACCCTACCCGCGGCGGCTTCGGCGCCGCCGGCCGGGACGAAGGCCGGCTCGTTCACCGCAGGTTTGCACAACGCCGCCACCCCGGCGCATGCGCGCCTCGTCCGCAATGACAAAATCGGCTGATCGAAGACGCGCACGGAAACACTCGTATTAGGCGCTCCTCGTGCTCCTTGGAGCCGCCACGCCGCGCCAATGTGCAAAACCACGCCCGCTTGGCCCGATCGTATCTGATAAGTCCATCGCCACCTTCAGCCCGGCGGCCTTGTCTCGATGCGCGCGTTGCGCGCGGGAAGAGCGTTGTTCTGATCCAAGAGGCCAAGTGTGCAGCGATCGCGTCAATGAGGCCCGTGAGTGACGCCTTCTCTTGTTGGCGCCGCCGGCGCGGAAGCGCGTGCGCCGCGCCGGCGGCCTTAGCCTATTGGTTCGTTCTGCCGGGCAGACTGAGATCGCCCGAGGCCACGTCGAACACGTTGGCCACGCACAGCAAAGGCGCATGCGCGCTCGCATTCACCCGCAGGCCCGCCGTCACGCCGTCAAATCCCGCCTGTTCGACCAGCGCGATGTTGGCGAACGGAACCCGCACTTCGACCGTGTCGCGATCCAGCAATGGCTGCCAGCCGGGGCTGTCGAGCAGGATCGGCGCTCCAGGCCAAGTCGCCGGCAAGCGCGGGCGCTGGCCTTCGGGAATGTCGATGACCTTGAGCGCGCCCTCGCCGCAGGCGGGGTCGGGGCCGAGCACGACCCAGTGCATGTGCCAAAGCCCGCCGTCATTGGCGCGGTCGCCGTCGCGCGTTTCGTCAAACAGCGGCGTGTCGTCAAAATCCGGATGCGAGGTGACGGCGAGGGCAAGAATGCCAGCGCCGCGCTCAAAGCCGGCCTCGTATGGATCGATCGTCGTCGGCCACACATAGGAGAACACCTCGCTGCCGGCGAATTGGCCAGCCGGCGTGGGCGTCGTCTCGCCGGCGCGGCCGGACACCGCCATGTGAAAGACGGCGACGTTGCCGTCCGTGCTGATCTTCGCATGCACGATGTCGAATGGCGCCAGCACGCTTTGCGATCGCGCGGCGGCGATGCCGCCCGTATGTGCGTGCGAGGGCGCGACTTCGGCCGAACTGACGATGTCGGCGCACGCGCCCAGCGCAAGCGCCGCCGCCGTCGCCAAGAACAAGCGTGGATGCATCACGCGCCTCCTTTCACGTCCGCCATCGATGCGCCGAAATTGATATGGAAAGGCGCCCCGTCGATCACGAACGCCGGCACGGATGCGACGCCCGCGCGCTCGGCTTCGGCGATGCGCTCCGGCGCGCTTGCGAAATTGACGATTTCAACGTCGAACTTTGTGGGATCGAGCGCGGCCGCGAATTGCTGTTCGGCCGATACGCAGACTGAACATCCCGCATGATAGAAGATCGCCTTCGTTCTCATAATTAGTACTCCTAAGCAATAAGGGCGCGTAAAAAGCGACGCGCGCGCTGTTCGGACTTTTCCGAATTGCTGCGCCGCTCAGGCGGCCTCGTGTTCGGGACAATCGACGCGCAGATCGCCGTCGCTAAGCGGGGCGTCGATGAAGCGGCAATGATGCGGCTGGGATGTGCCGCCATGCACGTTGGGCGTGAAATACCTGCAGCTCAGGCACATGCGCTGCGGCGAGATGGCGCCGCGCCGCTGCAATGTGTGTATCGCGCGGGTGACGACGCCAAGCATCGCCGCTTGATCGTCAGGCTGGAGCGCGTCCACGACGAGACCGAAGCTCAGGGGCCAGCGTTGCGCCAGCGCCCGCCCGCCACGGGTGACGCGCAAGAGCAGCGCGCGCCCGTCAGCGGGGTCCGCGCGTTTTTGCACGAGGCCCTTGCGTTCGAGCGCGGCGACCGCGTCGCTCGCGGTCGGCTGGGTGATGTGCAGATGGCTGGCGAGCGCGGTGAGCCGCAGGCCGTCAGGCCGCCGCAGCAGCGTCCGCAGAATATCGCCTTGTGTCGGCGTCAGCCCCTCGACTTCGCCGGCGCGCCAATCGTCCTGCCGCGCAAGCGCGGCCAGCCGGGCCAGACCAAAGGACAATTGCTCTTTCAACATACATAGGAGAACTAATAAAAATCCCGGCGCCCGTCAAGACACGCGCGCAACGGCGGGTCTGGATTTTGTCGTTGACGCGGCCGCCGTGTCGTGGTCCACGTCCGGCTAGCTCCAGGGATTTTGGTATGTTTCCGGACGCTCTTCCGCGCGGGGGCGTTTACGAGCGGCTGAGGTCTCGACAGCGAAGCCTGTGTGACGCCAGGTTCAAGGAGGGGCGCCTCCCATGATGGCCGCTCTAGCGCAGGGGTAGGGTCAGGACGTTGGTCGCCATGTTCCGCCACCCGCCTTGCCGGCGGGGCGCACTCGTCCGATGTGAAGCGTGTAGCTCAAGGAAGTCAGAAGCGAATGTCGATGGAAACGGCCGATCAAGACTCCGAACCGCGGCGCAAGGGCGGTGGTCCGTTCAAGTTCTTCGGTGAAGTCCGCGCCGAGGCGCGCAAGGTCACCTGGGCGACGCGTCAGGAAGTGACGGTGTCGACGATCTTGGTGCTGATCATGGGCGCCGCGGCTTCGATCTTCTTTTTCCTTGTGGATTCGCTGATGCGCTTCCTCATGGGTTTGCTTTTGAATCTCGGTTGATGATCATGGTTGAAGCGCAAGAAACGCAGAGCACGCCGCGTGTCAGCTCGGGCCGCGCCCGCTGGTACATCGTGCACGCATATTCGAATTTCGAAGGCAAGGTCGCTGAAGCGATCCGTGATCAAGCTTCGCGCCAAGGCCTCGAAGAGCAATTCGAAGACATCCAGGTGCCGACCGAGGAAGTCACCGAAGTCGTGCGCGGCTCAAAGAAGGTGCGCCAGCATCGCCACTTCCCGGGCTATGTGCTCGTGAAAATGGAAATGACCGACGAGGCCTATCACCTCGTGAAGAACACGCCGAAGGTCACGGGCTTCCTCGGCACGCAGAACAAGCCGCAGCCGGTGAGCGACAAGGAAGTCGAGCGCATTCTCGGCCGCGTCGCCGAAGTCGGCGCCGCCAAGCCGCGCCAGCTGATCCATTTCGAGATCGGCGAGAAGGTGAAGGTCTCCGACGGCCCGTTCCAAAGCTTCGAGGGCATGGTCTCGGAAGTGGACGAAGAGCGCGGCCGCCTGAAGGTCGCGGTCATGATCTTCGGCCGCGAAACGCCGGTCGATCTGGAATACGCCCAGGTCGAAAAGCTCCGCTAAGCTCCGTTCAGTAGAGCACGAATCTGATCGGCACCGCCACGCGGGCGCCGACATGCGCGCCAGGATAGGTCGCGTTCACAACGTATTTGCGCGACAGCGTCAGCGCGGCTGGGCCAAAGCCCGCGCCGATCGGCGTCTCATTCGCCACCATGCAATCGAGCGTGCGATCCGGCGTCACCGTGCAGATCAGCCGCGCGCTGCCTTCAATTCCATCGCGCATCGCCCGCACCGGATAGACGCGTCTGTAATCGGCGTCCGTCGGTTGTTGCTCCGCCCACGGCACAGGCTGCACTTGCGCATGCGCGGGCGTGGCAAGGATCAGGGCGAGGGCGGCGATAGCGAAGCGCATGCGTACAGGCTGAAAGATTTCAGCGCCGCGCGCAATCGCGCTGGCGAGACACAAGCGCGCGCTCCATGCTGGCCCAGGAGAAGCCATGCCGCCCGAGCCCAAACCAAAACCGCGCGCCACATGGTTGATCGTGGCGCTCCTCCTGGCGGCCGCGATCATCTTGCCGAGCGTGATGGCTGGTGGCTTGGGCCGCGTACTGGCGGACGTTTGGGTGTCGACCATGGCCGCAATCGCTGGTCTGATCGGCGGCTTGTTCGGCAATTAGCGTCCGTGCAGCGATCGCGCTATTTTGCGGCCATGGCAGAATCGTCCACCGCCGCCGAAGCTTCGACGCGCTGGGACGCGTGGCGCGCGCGCATCTTTGAATTGGCGCCGCATGTCTTCGCCGCGGTCGCGTTCGCGGCGGGCTTGTTCACCATCATCGCCGTTGCGACGCCAGCGCTGCCGCGCATTCGCGGCCTTGACGGCGTCGAGCGCCTGATCAGCGAATTGCCGGAAATGAGCGCGAGCCTCGCCGGCGTCGCGCTGATGGGGCTCGCCTCGGGCTTGCGTCGCCGCGTCGACACCGCATGGGCCGCGACCACGACATTGCTTGTCGCGATTTGCCTTTACGCCGCGCTGCGCCATGGCCATGCGGTAGCGGCGTTCACGGCGGGTTTCGCCGCACTCGCCTTGGCGCTCACGCGCAGCGCGTTTTATCGCCACTCGCGTCTGGGCGAATTGGCGCCCGATCCGCGCGTTTCCATCGCGCTCGCCGTTGCGTTTGGCGTGGCCTTGATGGGCGCGCTTTTGTGGGCGGGCGGGCGGCCCGAGTTTGCTGACGCGCCGTGGTGGGCGCTTTTGACCGACCAGCATCTTGGCCGCCCTGGCCGTGCGCTCGCGTTCGGCGGCTTGGCGGCGATCGCGGTGATGGCGCAGCATTTCCTGCTGGCGCGTCCGCGCGGCGCGCCAGCGCTTGCCGCCAGCGCCGATTTCACGCGCGCCGAAACCATCATCGCCTGCGCCGAGGACGCCTTGCCCGACGCGCAACTCGCCTTCACCGGCGACAAGAGCTTCGTCTTCGCCGACGGCGCGTTCCTGATGACAGCACGCGGCGGCACGAGCCTGATCGCGATGGGACCGCCTGTCGGCAAGCGCGCAAGCTGGCGCGCGGCGCTCAGCGCGCTGCGGGCCGAGGGCGAACGTATGTCGCTGCGCCCTGTTGTGTACTCGGCGCCGCCTGATCTGTTGCCGGATTTGCTCGACGCCGGTTTTCGTGTCGAGAAGGTGGGCGAGAACGCGATCATTGAACTCGGCGCCTTCACGATGGTCGGCACGGCCAAACAGAAATTGCGTTCGGCGCGGCGCAAATTCGTGGAACGTGAAGGCGCCGCGTTCGAGGTGTTGGAGCCGCCCTACGCGGAGTCGCTATGGAGCGAGTTGCGCACCGTCTCCGATGCCTGGCTCGTAGCGCACGGCGGCAGCGAGAAGCGGTTCTCGCTCGGCGCGTTCGATCCCGACTATCTCGTGCGCAACCCAATCGCGATCGTGCGTCAGCACGGCGCGATCATCGCCTTCGCGAATATTTGGCTCACTGCCGATGGCCAGCGCGGCGCGCTTGATCTCATGCGCTTTGATCCCGAACGCGGCGCCAATGGGCTGATGGATTTCCTGTTCACCGAAATCCTGCTCTGGGCGCAGGCGCGCGGCTTGCGCACCTTCGACCTCGGCATGGCCCCGCTGGCGGGGCTCGCCTCGGACCAATACGCATCGCTCTTCGCCCGCATCGGCCGGCTGGTGCACCAATACGGCGAGCAATTTTACGGCTTCCAGGGCCTGCGTACCTTCAAGGACAAGTTCGGCCCCCGCTGGGAGCCCCGCTACATCGCCGCGCCCGGCTCCTGGACCCTGCCGCTCGTCCTGGCCGAAGTCGCGGTGCTGACGAACGGGCCCAAGCCCTGAGCCGGCCCCGCCTCGACAACCCCATCCCGTTCCGCTATAGCCCCGCGCTTCCCGCGTGGGAGGGGTCTAGCCACCCATACCACGCATCCCTCAGGCAGGCCGGTTCGAAAGGATCGTCCCGCGAAAAGCGAGGCACAACATGGCTAAGAAGGTACTGGGGCAGATTAAGCTCCAAGTGCCGGCCGGGGCTGCGAACCCTTCGCCCCCGATCGGCCCCGCGCTCGGTCAGCGCGGTCTGAACATCATGGAATTCTGCAAAGGCTTTAACGCCCGCACGCAGGACATGAACAAGGGCGATCCGTGCCCGGTGGTCATCACGTATTACCAGGACAAGAGCTTCACCTTTGAGATCAAGACGCCGCCGGCGTCGTTCCTGATCAAGAAGGCCGCCGGCCTGAAGCCGGGCAAGAAGCCGGGTTCGGGTTCGAAGAAGCCGGGCGTCGATGTGGTCGGCAAGATCACGATGGCCCAGTGCAAGGACATCGCCAAGGCGAAGCAGAAAGATCTGAACGCCGCCGATCTCGACCAAGCCGCGAAGATGATCGCAGGCACCGCCCGGTCCATGGGCGTCACGGTGGTGGAGTAAGCACATGGCCAAGACCACGAAGCGCATGGCCAAGAGCCACGCCAACATCGATAGCCGCAAGCTGCACACGCTCGCTGAAGCCGTGACGCTGATCAAGGAACGCGCCAGCCAAGGCAAGGGCGGGGCGAAGTTCGACGAGACCGTCGAGATTTCGATGAATCTCGGCGTCGATCCGAAATACCCGGATCAGCAAGTCCGCGGCGTCTGCTCGTTGCCGAACGGCACGGGCCGCACCGCGCGCGTCGCCGTGTTCGCGCGCGGCCCGAAGGCCGAGGAAGCCAAGGCCGCTGGCGCCGACATCGTCGGCGCGGAAGACCTGTTCGAGACCGTCAATGGCGGCAAGATCGACTTCGAACGTCTGATCGCCACGCCGGACATGATGGCGCTCGTCGGCCGCCTCGGTAAGGTGCTGGGCCCGCGCGGCCTGATGCCGAACCCGAAGGTCGGCACCGTCACCATGGACGTGAAGAAGGCTGTCGCCGACGCGAAGGGCGGGGCCGTTGAGTTCCGCGTCGAAAAGGCTGGCATTATTCACGCCGGCGTCGGCAAGGCGAGCTTCTCGGAAGAGCAGATCACGCAAAACGTGAAAGCCTTCATCGACGCGGTCGCCAAGGCCAAGCCGTCGGGCGCGAAGGGCACGTTCGTGAAGAAGGTCGCGCTCTCGACGACGATGGGCCCAGGAATCCGCCTCGACCCCGCCGCCGCAGTGGCTGCTGCCGCGAACTAGCTTCAGAAGCGCGGGTCTTCAGACCCGCGTATTCTCAGCAAAACAAAACGCCCCGGTGAAAGCCGGGGCGTTTTTGTTTTTGTTCACGCCATCCCACAAACACCACCGTCATCCCGGACGCGCGGAGCGCGATCCGGGACCCAGAGCTACAAGCTGTTCGCTTGGCCCCTAGGTCCCGGCTTCCCGCTTTGCTCCGGCTGGGATGACGGAATTTTAGAGGCGATTTTCCGCTCCTAGCCCGAAGCGGACATTCGCGTTCTGCCGAGGCGCCGGCTACGAAGGCTTATGAGCGACAAGAAATTCCGAGGATCGCTTGGTGGCTACACAACCCCGCCAAACGTCCAAGCCGGATACGACGCCCTACTACACGAGGTTTGCGTCAGGTTGGGCTATTGCGGTTGCATCAAGGACGGCAAACCTCTGCGCGTTGATGACTTTGTCCCTGAAGGGGGCCTCGTCACAGCGGATCAGTTCGCGGAGTGGGTTGTGCTTGCCGACAATTTGACGCCCTCTACCAACCCGCACCTAAAGCACATTCGAGAGGCTTTTGTGCGCCACATGGGCGCTGAGTCTGTAGATGCGACGTTGCTTCGAGTTGTTTGACACCGCTCTCGACGAAAGGGACCCGGATGGCCGCGCTCCGACGCTTCTGGATACGATTAGCCGGTGACGAAATGCCTGTGGGATTCCAGATGGGATGCGGCGTCACCGCATATACTCGCGACGATGCGTTCGCGCTGTTGTTGAAGGTCTGGCCAGCAAAGCGCGGCGGCCCGGTGATCATAGACGTTTCCGAGGATGTCGATCTGACCACACTCGATCAGAGGCACGTCCTGCCAAACATCGGCGACATGACGCGGCGCGGCGTCTGGTTTCCTAACCTCGGCTGATGTCCGCTCTCGGCGAAAAAAGGACACCATCGCGCCAACGCCCTTCGCGCAACAAGCTCTCGTAATCCTAGCCGTCGTGAGAGATCGCGAGCACAGTGACGGCTCTTGCGGCTCTCACGAACGGTCGGAATTGCGTTTGTACGCGCGCGCCAAGGAAGCGCGAACCTCCGAACTTGAGCGGGCGCGGGCAGGGTCGGCTTGCATGCGATCATAGATGTCGCTCGCTTCGCCGCTGACCCATTGCTGGATCGCTTTGTCGTGCGCATTCGGCAGCGTGACGCTAGCTTGTTTGGTGGAGCGCATGTTGAACCTTCGCGATTAGGATTTAATCCTAATCGCGCCCAGTCAAGCCACCCCAAGCTTCCCGCGTTCCCCATCACGCGGCGTCGCCATCTCTTCCGGCGACACGAACCCTTCTAAATCCGCCGCCTCCATGAACGGACGTATCTCGATCTCGCCGGCCATCGCGGTCGGGATGCGTTTGGCCCAGGCCAACGCTTCGTCCATGTCCTTGACCTCCCAGATCGAGAAGCCGACGACGACTTCCTTGGTCTCGGTGAACGGCCCGTCGATCACGGCCGCACCCCCGCGCCCGTCGAACAGCATGCGCTTGGATTGCGCCGTCGGCTTCAAACCCGCCGCCGCCACGAACACGCCGGCCTTCACCAGCTCCTCGATAAATGCGTCCATCGCCGCGAACGCGTCCACCATCTCCGGCGTCGGCTCCATCGGCTGCGCTTCGTTCGCTTTCGAGAACACCATCACGCGCATTGCCGTCTCCCTGTTTGGCCCGCCCCACGGCGGCATGTCGGAACGACGAACCAAGCTTGTGGCGCTCTACAATCGCCATGCAAGTTTTCTCGAACCGCCGCCGCGCGGGGATAGCGCCCGCGCCAATCCGACCGCGTCAACTTTGAAAGCGCCGCGATCTCAAGCGCTTAGAAAAATCTTCGCGCGAATAGTCCGACCGCTTCACAACGGGCGCATAATGCGCGCCATGAAACAGCAACCCCGCCCCATCGTCAGCAAAATAGAAATCGAGGCCCTCGTGGCCGCGATGATCTATGGGCTGGCGTGTCTGGTGGGGCTGCTGCTGCGTCTCGGCAAACCCCGCAAAACCCGCCGGCTGGAAAAGCTGCTGCGCCACGCCGAACGCCAAGTCGAATGCACCATCTTCATGCAAGCTCTGCAGGAGCTGGGTCTGCAATCACGCACAGCGCCGCGCCTCACCGCGCGCGCAGGCTTCCGCAAGCAGCGCTCGAACGCGCGTGTGATCGTCAAATGCAGCCGCGTGCGCCTGCGCAATGCCTCGCTGTTCGAGCGCTGCATGCGTTTGATCCACGCGCTTTGCGATCAGCGCCGCTTCCTCGAACGCGCCAAGCGCCGTCTGCGCCACGGCTATGTCGATACGCGCCTGATCGCCTGCGCGCCGCCGTCGCGCACTCTCATCACGCACGCGCTCGCGCCCATGCCCGCGCTCGCGGACTCTTCCTAAAACCCATCGGACCGCCGGCTTCCAGCCGGGCTTCCATCCACCCCCCAACCGCGCGGAGCCCAAGCTCCACGCGGCCAAACGTGCTGCGTGCAATATGGACCGCCGGCGCCCCCGCCGGCGTGAGCACAACCCTTGAAAGAAGGGAGCGCGCCGCTTCGCGGCGCATGCGCGGCGGAGCCGCGCGCTCCAACCTACAAACACCGGCGCGCGCTTTTCTTGGACCGGGGGCGTCGGTGTTCAACCACCACGATCTTCGACAATCGAAGCACCGCGCCGGCGAGACGCCGACGGTCCAAGATGGCAGCTCACGAACACCGGCGCGATACGCCGCCTTCGACAAGCTCAGGTTGGCGCTGGTTGATTTTCAAATGACGCCGTTCTCTCATTCGCGTCACGCTGAGCTTGTCGAAGCACGGCGGCTTCTCCGCAAAGGAGAGAGCGAGTTCACTTCAACGATTGAGCGCCCCAAACGGCACAACCCGATTATCGACATCGTGCCCAATGTCCGCGCGTCCGAGATACGCGATGCCGCTGCGCTCGCACCAATAGCGCACCATCTCTTCTTCCGTCGCGCCGAACGGCTTGTCGTTCTCCGGCACGTCGGAGATGCGGCCGAGTTTAACCCCCTTCACCCTGCGCACATTGGCGGAAGAGGTGATGTGGAAGAGGGCGCGGTCTAGCCGGTAGAGATACTCGCCCACGTCCTCAAGCATCAGCACGTGGCCTGTCAGATCGGGCTCCAGCGACGTGCCGAGGATCGATTGCAGGATCATGATGTTGAAGGCGATTGTCTTTCCCTCGAACATCACCGTGAGCTCAAGCGATTCATTGGCGCGCTCGATAAAATACGCGAGCGCCCTCTTCACTGCGGCATCCCCGCCTAGCCGGATCATGTCCACCGGCATCGGCCCATGCGCCACGTTGGGAAAGCCGTTGCGATAGAGCCCGGCAAGCAGCACGCCGCCGTCGCTGTAGCCCATATAAGTCTTGGCCCGCGCACTCTCATCAAGTTGCGCGATCGCCGCCTCCGCGATCCGGCACGCCCCGTATCCCCCGCGCGCAAACCAAAGCGCGTCCAAACTCGGGTCGTTGGCAAATTCCACGAACGCGGCCAGGCGCGCCGCATCATCGCCAGCGAAATGACCGGCCGTGTAAAAGCATTGCTGGTGGAAGAAGATTTGCGGCGCTTGGTCGAGATAGGAATCCGCCGCGAACGCCTTCACGCGCGCGGCCAGCTCTGGATCGATGCGCGTGCCGGGCGCGACCACGCCGATACGTTTCGGTTGGGCCATGATCTCTGCGTTCGCGTCCTTGCCGGGAGCCGGCGTTTCTCGTCATAACCGTCCGTCATGAGTCAGGCCAAATCCTATTTCTTCAGCGGCGTCGGCGGCTCCGGCATGCTGCCTTTGGCGCTGATTTTGCGCGGCAAGGGCGTCACCGTCGCCGGCTCCGACCGCTCGCTCGACCAAGGCCGTCTGGGCGCGAAATTCGAATACCTGAAAGCCCAGGGCATCGACCTCTTCCCGCAGGACGGCTCGGGCATTGTGAGCGCCGACCAGATCCTCGTGCGCTCCGCCGCCGTCGAGGACACAGTGGGCGATGTCGTCGCCGCCAAAGCCGTTGGCGCGCGCGACATGAAGCGGCCCGAGCTGCTGGCCGAACTCTTCAACGCAGCGCCGGTTCGCATCGGCGTGGCCGGCACCAGCGGCAAGAGCACCACCACTGCGATGATCGCCTGGATGCTCCACCGCGCCGGCCGCGATCCTACGGTGATGAACGGCGCGGTGATGAAAAACTTCGTCACGCCCGACGCGCTCTTCGCCAGCGCGCTCGTAGGCAAGGGCGACACCTTCGTCTCCGAGGTCGATGAAAGCGACGGCTCGATCGCGCGCTACCAGCCGACCATCGCCGTCGTGAACAATATCGCGCTCGACCACAAGAGCATGGACGAACTCCGCGCGCTGTTCGCCTGCTTCGTGAGCAAGGCCGACGTTGCCGTGCTCAATCTCGATAACGACGAGACCGCCAAGCTTGTTATCAACGCGAAGGTCCGCACCCGCACCTACGCGCTGCGCTCGGGCCTGGCCGATCTCCACTGCGTCTCGATCAATCCCGCGCCGGATAGCATCAGCTTTGAGGTGTTGGAGCGCGAAGGCGCCGCCAGCGCGCAAGTGAAGCTCAACGTGCCCGGCGAGCACAACGTCGCCAATGCGCTCGCCGCACTCTCGGCTGCACGCGCCTACGGACTTTCGCTGAAAGAGGCCGCAGCCGCACTTGAAGGCTTCTCCGGCACGAAGCGCCGTCTTGAAGTCGTCGGCAAGGCGAACCACATCATTGTGATCGATGATTTCGGGCACAACCCCGACAAGATCACCGCCACGCTCGCCACGCTGCACGCGTTTCCTGGCCGTCTGCTCATCATGTTTCAGCCGCATGGCTACGGCCCGCTGAAGCTGATGAAAAACGAGTTCATCGAGTGCTTCGCGCGCAACATGAGCGACGACGACGTGCTCATCATGCCCGACCCCGTCTACTTCGGCGGCACTGTCGACAGAAGCGTCACCAGCGAACAAATCGTCGCTGGCGTGCGTGCGGGCGGGCATCAAGCGCTGGCGTTCGCTGAGCGCAACGCGTGCGGTGATAAACTCATCGAACTCGCGGAGCCTGGCGACCGCATCGTCGTGATGGGCGCGCGCGATGATACGCTCAGCACATTCGCCGCTGAGCTGGTGCAACGCTTAGAGCGCTGAACGCTCACCTCTCCCCCGCGAGGGGGAGAGGTCGTTCGAACTTGTTCGAACGGGTGAGGGGGCGAGTTGCAGGATAGAGCGGGGCATCAACGGCGAGCCTCAATCGGATAGCCGCCCCTCATCCAGTCGCTTCGCGACCACCTTCTCCCCGTCGCGGGGGAGAAAGAAAATTGTCCCCTACTCCGCCGCTTGCTTCGGTTCTTCGGGCAGGGGCTCCAGGGGCGCAAACCGCGCCGCATCTTCCACCAAGAGCTCCGCGCGCAACGTGATCACGCCGTCATCGTCTGTGTGTTCTTCAAGAACTTTGCCCAGCGACGCGATCTGCGCACGCACGCGACCCGCATCGTCCGGCGACAAGGCGAGGGTGATCACGCGCGTCGCCGAGAAAGCCGCGCGATCGATCGCCGCGAGCAGGGCTTCCACGCCCTCCCCCGTCTCCGCGGAAATCGCAACAGGGGGTAGGGCGTCGCCCTGCCCCTGCTCGGCCGCCGTGTGCGCGCGCCGCAAGCGGCCTTCGCGCGTCGCGTCGTCCAACAGATCGATCTTGTTCCACGCCTCAAGCACCGGCGGCGTTTTCCCGCCAGCATCCTTGGCCAATTGCGCCAGCACGCCCAGCACGTCGGCCTTCTGCTTCTCCGTTTCCGGGTGCGAGATGTCGCGCACATGCACGAGCAAATCCGCTTCCGTCACCGCCTCGAGCGTGGCGCGAAACGCCTCCACCAACTCGTGCGGCAGATCGGAGATAAAGCCCACCGTATCGCTCATGATAACAGCGCGATGGCTCGGCAGCTTCACTTGCCGCGCCGTGGGATCGAGCGTGGCGAACAGCATGTCCTTCGCCAGCACGCCAGCTTGCGTCAGCCGATTGAACAAAGTGGATTTGCCCGCGTTCGTGTAACCTACCAGCACCACGGCCGGCAGGCCCGCACGCGAGCGCGCACGCCGCTGCAGGCCACGCGTGCGCCGCACGTCCTCCAGTTCGCGCTTCAGCTTCAAAATCCGATCCGCGATGATCCGCCGATCGAGTTCGATCTGCGTTTCGCCAGGGCCGCCCGTTTTGCCCAAGCCGCCGCGCTGACGCTCCAAGTGCGTCCACGTCCGCACCAGCCGCGAGCGCTCATAGCCCTGCCGCGCCAGTTCGACCTGCAACTTGCCTTCCTTGGTGCGCGCGCGCAGGCCGAAAATCTCTAGGATCAGCCCCGTGCGATCCACCACCTTGGCGCCAATATCCGTTTCCAGATTGCGCTGCTGCACAGGCGAGAGCGGCGCGTCGATCACGATCACGCCCGCGCCGGTTTCCTCGGCACGCTCTTTCAAACGCTCCACGCGCCCGCCGCCCAAATAGGTGCGCGGGCTGATCTGGCGCAGCGGCGGCGCCTCGGCGTGCGTCACGTCGAGCCCCAGCGCCTGCGCCAATCCTACGGCCTCAAGCAGACGCGCTTCGCCGTCGCGAATGCTCTCGCCCGCCGTCGCCAGCGGGCGCAGCACGATAGCGCGGTTAAAATCCTTGAGCGGCGTATCAGCCGTCGGCTTCATCAGCAGCCTTGTCGATATCGTACAATTGCACAGGCGCGCCCGGCATGATCGTCGAAATCGCGTGCTTGTAAACGAGCTGTACCTGGCCGTCGCGGCGCAACAACACACAGAAATTGTCGAACCAGGTGACGACGCCCTGCAGTTTCACGCCGTTGACGAGGAAAATCGTGAGCGGCGTCTTGGCCTTGCGGACAGCGTTGAGGAAGGTGTCCTGGAGGTTTTGTTTCTTATCCATGGTGTAGCCCCATGCTTGAGTTTTATGACGCCGCGTCAAATCGCACGGCTTGAGCGAAGCTATAAGGGCGGTCGCGCCGGCGGACAACTCTTGGACAAGTTGTAATGTGCGCTTGCGGGTCAGGCGCCCAAATAGGCGGCGCGGAGCGCCAGCGTGATCGGCCCCGGCGTTCCTTGGCCAACCGGAACATTGTCGATGGCGATGACGGGGACCGCCGGATTGCTCGCGGCGCTGATGAACGCTTCGCGCGCCGCTTTCGCCTCCTCAAGCGTGAACGGCTCTTCGCTCACCGGCATCTGCCGCTCGCGCGCGAGCTTGAGCAGCATCGCGCGCGTCACGCCGTGGAGAATGTCATGCGAGAGCCCGCGCGTGCGCAGGCGTCCTTCGGCATCGACAATCCAGGCGTTCGAGGACGTGCCCTCGGTGACGTAGCCCTGGGCGTCCACGAACCACGCCTCGAAGGCGCCGGCTTCTTTCGCCGCTTGGCGCGCGAGCACATTGGGCAGTAGATTGACCGACTTGATATCGCGACGCGCCCAGCGCATCTCGGGCGTACTGATGATCTTGACGCCGTTGCGGCCGCGCGCCTCCAGCGCCGCGCGATCCAGATTCTTTGCGGTGACGACCATGGTTGGCTTCGCCGGAATTGTCGGAAACGCGTGATCGCGCGAAGCGGCGCCGCGACTGATCTGAAGATAGATAATGCCGTCGTGCACGTGGTTGCGGCGCATGGTTTCGCGCAGCACGGCGAGCAACGACGCTTCATTCATGGGCGGCGCGATGCGCAACTCGCTGAGCGATCGCCAAAGTCGATCAAAGTGACCGCGCAGATCACAAATCTCGCCGCGTCGCACCGCCCACACTTCGTAGATCGAATCCGCGAACTGAAATCCACGGTCCTGGATCGAGATTGAAGCATAGCGCAGCGGCGTATAGGCGCCGTCGACGTAGGCGATCCGGCTCATTCGCCTTCAGCGCCGTTGCGGCCGGGCGCCTCTACGCCGAGCGACTTCAGCTTGCGGTGGAGCGCCGAGCGCTCCATGCCGATGAAGGCTGCGGTGCGCGAAATATTGCCGCCAAATCGCGTGATTTGGACATTCAGATACTCGCGCTCAAAGCGCTCGCGCGCATCGCGTAGCGGCAGGCCGATCACCTCCTGCATGCCTTCGCGTTTTGAACCCGCAGCCGGCCATGCTTCCGGCGGCAGCGAGTCCACCGTGACCGGCGCGCCTGCATCGCCAGTGGCGAGGATCAGGATACGTTCGATCACGTTGCGCAACTGGCGCACATTGCCGGGCCACTCCGCAGCTTGTAGCGCCGCCAGCGCATCCTCGCCGATCTGACGCGCTGGCACGCCCGACATGCCCGCCAATCGGCCGACGAAATAGCCAGCCAACTCGGGAATATCCTCGCGCCGCTCGGCCAGGCTCGGCGCGCGCAACGGCACCACGTTGAGGCGATGATAGAGATCTTGGCGAAAACGGCCTTGCTCAATGTCGCCGCTCAAATCGCGCGAACTCGACGAGACGACGCGTACATTCACCTGCACATCGGTGGAGCCGCCAAGACGTCGGAAGCGCTGCTCAACCAGAACGCGGAGAATCTTAGACTGGGTCTCCAGTGGCATGTCGCCCACCTCATCGAGGAAGAGCGTACCGGCATGCGCTTGCTCAAACACGCCGATCTTACGCGGGCGACCGTCAGGACCTTCCTCGCCAAAAATCTCGCTCTCCATGCGGTCAGGCGCGATGGACGCGGCGTTGATCGCCACAAACGGGCCGCCGACGCGTGGGCTTCGTTCGTGCAACATGCGCGCGACGAGTTCTTTGCCGCTCCCAGCGGGGCCAGCGATTAAGACGCGGGAATTGGTTTGCGCGACACGCTCCACCGCGCTGCGCAGCGCCGCCATCACGGGCGACGAGCCAATGAGCTCATCGCTTGCCGAAGATCTCGCCTTCAGCGCGTTGTTCTCACGCTTGAGCTTCGCCGCTTCCAGAGCGCGCTGCACCACCAGAAGCAAGCGGTCGGCGTTGAAGGGTTTTTCCACGAAATCGTAGGCGCCCTTGCGGATCGCCGAGACCGCCGTTTCGATCGTGCCGTGCCCTGAGATGACGATGACAGGAAGCTCTGAATCGATCTCCTTGAACATCGCCAGAAGCTCAAGCCCATCCATGCGGCTGCCCTGCAGCCAGATGTCGAGCACAACGAGCGACGGCGTGCGGCGGCGAAACGCGTCCAAGGCTTCATCGCTGTCGCGCGCCGTGCGTACCTGATGACCATCGTCTTCCAAGATACCGG
Source organism: Caulobacterales bacterium (assembly GCA_017303355.1). Lineage (GTDB taxonomy): Bacteria > Pseudomonadota > Alphaproteobacteria > Caulobacterales > Aquidulcibacteraceae > Vitreimonas. The sequence goes on from JAFLCU010000006.1 coordinate 52,335, forward strand.
AAACGAGATCACGGATATCGGCTTCGTCGTCGATGATCAGAATATCAGAGGCCATTAGGCTGCTCCTGCACCGTGTTCTGCGGTCGGTTCGATGGAATCTTCACCGCGTTTTGGGAGAACAAAACGGACGACGGCGCCGGGCGAAGACCCCGGCGCATCATCCAACTCAATCAGCCCCCCGTGGTCTTCAACAATGCGCGCAACGATCGCCAGGCCCAGCCCTGAGCCCTTGGTGCGTGTCGTCACATATGGTTCGATTAGGCGATGACGATCCTTGGCCGGAAAGCCCAAGCCGTTGTCGATCACCTCGAACTGCACGCCGAAATCAAGATCGCGCAAGCGTAGCGTGACGAAGCCGTCCTTCGGCTCGCCATCGCGCGCGCGCCGCGCTTGCACGCTTTCGGCGGCGTTCTTGATCAGGTTGAGGAGCGCCTGCGAAATCAGGCGCTCGTCACCAACCAGACCGATCGGCTTGTCGACGCCTTCGACCTCGATACGCATGTCGGCGAAGGCCAGACGCTGGCCAAACACCGTCGAGCGCGCCACATCGCTCATATCGGCAAAGGCCATACGCGGCGTCGGCATGCGCGCGAACGACGCGAACTCATCGACCATGCGGCCGATGTCGGCGACCTGGCGCAAGATCGTATCGGTGCACTTCTGGAAGGTATCGGGATCGGATTTGATCTCTTGCGAATATTTTCGCTGCAGCCGCTCGGCCGAGAGTTGGATCGGCGTCAGCGGATTTTTGATCTCGTGCGCGATGCGGCGCGCGACGTCTTTCCATGCTTCTTGCCGCTGCGCGGAGATAAGCTTGGTCATGTCGTCAAACGTAAGCACCAGCCCGCCATCGGCTTCCGGGCTCATACGGACGCTGAGATTGAGCGAACCGCCATCACGCATCAGGTCGACGCGCTGCGCGGGCGTCTCGCCTGCCGGCGCGGGCTGATTGAGCAGTTCCGCGAATTCGGGCGTGATGTCGACGAGGCGTCTGCCCACCAATGCGCCGTCGCCTTGGCCCAGCAGCTGCGCCGCCGAGCGATTGGCGGCCGTGACGCGGCCATTCTGATCGAGACCAACGACGCCCGCGCTGACGCCACCGAGCACCGTTTCGATAAACTGACGCCGGTTTTCGGCGTCTTCCTGCGCTTCGACGAGTTCGCGGCGCTGCGTATCGAGCTGCGCCGTCATGCGATTGAACGCGACCGCGAGCGCATCGATCTCGTCGCGCTCCTCGCCCACGGTGACACGCGCCTTGAGGTCCCCCGAGGCGACTTTACGCGCCGCGCCGACGAGACGCCCGATCGGTTCGGCGACGCGGGTGGCGCTGTTCAAGCCAACCCAGCCGGCGGCCAGCAACACCAGCCACGCGGTGGAAACATAAGCCAAGCCAAACAAAGTGCGCAGCGAGCCCTGCTGTTGTTGCGAGCCGCGATAATCCGTAACCGCTTCATCGAAAGCCAGGAGGCGCGCCATCAGCGCCGGATCGATGGGGCGCGACACGAAAAGATACGCATCGCCGTAGGCCTGTAATCTATAAAGCGCCAGCATGCGGCTATGCTCGCGGTCGAAGCGCACCGATACGTCGCCTTGATTGGCCGTCGCGAACGCCTCTCGAGACGGCGGTGAGTAGCCAACAGAACCGGCTTGCTCAGCGCGCGCCAGTACGCGCGCGGCGCCGTCGATCACATAAGCCGAACGAAAGTCGCGCCCTTCGGCCTGCGCCGCCAGGAAGGTGCCGTAGCGATTGGGATCTTCCGTGAGGCCGCGCCGGGCGACGTTCAAATCGTTGCCCATGAGCTGAACCTCGTCACCCATGTTGCCGGAGGCGAGCCCTTGATAGGCGCGCCCAACCTCGGCGGCGTTCTCGATCGTGCTTTCGACGCGCTGGCTGAACCAGCGATCGACGCCCTGGCTGAAGGTGAAGCCCAAGAACGCCGCGACGATGATAGCCGGCGCGAGCGCCGCAAGTCCGAACAACGTCACAAAGCGCACATGCAAACGCGCGCCGCTCGCCGCTGAGCGCCATTCCTTGGCGATACGCAGCAGGCGATACGCGAAGATGATGGTGAGAACAGCCGAGATCAGCAGACTGGCGAAGAGCAGCCACTGGATCGCGGCGTTCGCCTCCCCCGCCAGGCCTTCGCCAAGGAGGAGGGCGATGGTGGCGATCGCGGTGAGCAGGGCGGCGACGCCGAATCCGATGGCGAACGCCAGCGCGCTACGGCCAAGAGGCCGGTCGCTCAGCACCGCCGCTTCGGCGGGCTCGTGGGCCGTCATCTGATGCACCATGGCCGGGGGGACCCCATGTTGCGAATTAGCAACAGGAGGTGTTGCCGAACTTCAAGGCGGCGTCAATCGCCTCGCCCAGTTCGGATGCCTAGGGTCTGGATTTTCTTTCGCAAAGTATTGCGATTGATGCCCAGCACGGCCGCCGCCTTGATCTGATTGCCGCGCGTGGCCTGAAGCGCCTGTTCGATCAGCGGCCGCTCGACCTCCGCCAGCAGGCGATCATACAGACCAGCCTCGGGCAGGTCGGGGCTCGCGGCCGCGAACTCGGCGGCGAGGCGGCGGGAAACGGCGGCTTCAAACCCCTCCCCGCTCTCCTCGGCCGCCTGCTCCTTCGCTGCGGTGCCGAGTTCGTTGCCAATCTCGCGCGCGGTGATCACGCTTGCTGGGCTGAGGGCGGCGGCGCGGCGAAGCAAGTTTTCCAGTTCGCGCACATTGCCCGGAAAATCATAGGCCTTCAGCCGATCGATCGCGCTGCTGTCGAGCGATTTTTCTGGCAGGCCTTCGCGCTTGGCGCGCACCAGGAACGAACGCGCAAGATCGCCGACATCGTCCAAGCGCTCGCGCAGCGGCGGCAAGCGGATCGAAACGACATTCAGGCGGTAGAACAAGTCCTGACGGAACGACCCCTGGCGCGCGAGCGCGGCAAGATTGCGTTGCGCCGCCGCGATGAGACGAACATTTGGGCGTTCGTTCGGATCGTCGGAGTGCAGCAAGCCGGCAAGCCGCGTCTGTGCATCGCCGGGCAATTCATCAACGTCTTCCAGGAAGAGCGTGCCGTGCTGTGCTTGTTTGAACTTTCCCTCGGGGCCGAACAGGTCGCGATCAATCTGCGAAGCGGCAAGGCCCGCGAGGCTAAAAGTGACGAATGGGCCGGCGGTGCGACGGCTATGATCGTGCAGCGCGCGCGCAACCCGCTCCTTGCCCGTACCGCTTTCACCCTCAACCAACACGGTCAGATCGGTGCCAGCGACGCGCGCCATCACGCGATAGACATCCTGCATCGCCGCCGAGCGGCCAATCAGCGGCAGCTTTTCTTCCTTTTCCGCTTTCGTCGATTGCGCGCGCGTCTTGGCGTCCGGGCCGCCCGAAAGCGCGCGCCGCACCGCGGCCATCAGATCGTCGAGATCGAACGGTTTCGGCACGTAATCATAGGCGCCCGCACCCGCTGCGGAGAGCGCGGTGGAGACGGTTGATTGCGCGCTCATCACGATAAAGGGCAGGTGAGGCCGCGTCATGCGCATTGAGGGCAGCGCATCGAAGACGCACTCGTCGCCCATATAGACGTCGCTAAGAACGAGATCGCCCTCCCCCTCGCGCACCCATTTCGTGAGCGTCGCGACATTACCCGTCGCACGCACATTGTAGCCTTCCTTGCCGAGCGCTTGCGACAACACGAAGCGCAGCGACGCGTCGTCATCGGCAAGCAAAATGCGTGCGTTCATGGCGTATCCTCGGTGTCGATGGGCAACAGGATTTTGAATGAGGTGCGGCCGGGCTCGCTATCCACCTCGATGCGGCCGTCATGGCGCGCGACAATGTCGGCGGCGACGGTCAGCCCAAGGCCCATGCCGCCGGACTTGGTGGTGGCGAAGGCTTCGAACAAGCGATCGGCGACATCGGGATGAAGGCCTGGGCCATTGTCGATGAATTGCACCTCAAGTTGCGCGCGCGCCGCGCCGCTGGCGGCGGAGCGGTAACGTACGCCGGGGCGATACGAGGTGATGATCGCCAATTCGCCATCTGGCTGATTGAGCACGGCCTCGGCGGCGTTCTTCGCGATGTTCAGAAACGCTTGGATGAGCTGATCGAGATCGCCGCGCACGGCCGGTAAACTCGGATCGTAGCGCTCGCGGATCATCACATCCGGCGCGCTCGAGCCGACGAGCGTGCGCACGCGGTCGAGCGCCTCGTGAATGTTGAAGCGATCGAAGCGCGGCGGTTCGAACGATCCAAATGGGTCGATGCGATCGGTGAGGCGGTGAATGCGATCGACTTCGTCGCAGATGAGCGTGGCGAGCGCGGAGGATTCTTGGTCGTTGCCGCGAGAGATCAATTGCGCGGCGGCGCGGATACCGGCCAGCGGGTTACGGACCTCATGCGCCAGAGTTCGCGCGGCGGAATTCACTGTGGCCGCTGGCGGTGTTGTCCGCGCGCGCGGCGGGCGCGTAAGCACCAGGGCGATATAGCCATTCTCCCCCACCGGTCCCGCCGCCACGGTCGCCCGGCCAAGCGCAAAGCCCGGTCCGACGAGAGCCACATCTGCTTCGACAACGCCGGCCGCTCCGCCGAGGGCGCGACGGGCAAGATCGATGATCGGCGCGTCGGGGCCAAAAATTTCCTCCAATCGCCGACCGAGCAGGCCACGGCCCACGCCCGCCAGCAATTCCGCCGCGGCGGCGTTTACAAAGCGGATGCGTTCGCCGGAATCGATGCCGAGCACAGGTGCGGGCAGCGCCTCAAGCCAGCTTTCGGCATCGGGGGCGGATGCACGGCTTGGCGCCGGGCGCAGCAATCGTTCGCTGAGGTTTTCGCTCATTGGCTCCGCTTCCAGACGCGCTGGGCGAGACAACAAGTCCAATTTCGTACAAACCGGACAAGCCCTGCTGGCGCCAAATGAAGTATGGCGCCTAAAAAGAAGGCGCCAAGGGATTAATGCTGCGATGCAACATGACCGACTAGAGTTCGCCCGAACATGAAGGTGGCCGCCTTGATCGTCGCCGGCGGCTCGGGGAGCCGGGCTGGCGGCGAACTGCCCAAGCAATACCAAGCGCTGTTTGGCCGACCGGTCATCTCCTGGTCCCTCGGCGCGCTGCGGGCGGCCGGGGTGGACGAGGTGGTGGCCGTCATTGGCGAGGGCCACGAAGAATTCTTCCGCAACGCAACCAGGGGCGGACCGCCGCCCCGCGCGGTAGTCGGCGGCGCCACGCGGACGGCGTCGGTTCGCGCGGGTCTTGCGGCTCTTGGCGATGCGGACGTGATCCTGATCCATGACGCCGCGCGCCCCGGGCTTACGCCGAAAGTGGTCCGAGAGTTGGTTGCGGCGGTTCAAGCGGGCGCGCCAGCGCTGGCCCCTGCCCTCCCCGTGTCGGACGCGCTTCAGAGAACGAACGGCGAGGGATGTGTGCAAGAGGAAGTGGAGCGTGCGGGACTCCACCGGGTGCAGACGCCGCAGGCGTTCGATGCGCGTATCTTGCGTGATGCGTATGCCTGCGCAGACGACAGCATCGCCTATACGGACGATCTTGCCGTTGTGCGTGCAATTGGCGCGCCCACCAAATTGATCGCCGGCGATTTGCGCCTGATGAAGATCACCTATCCAGAAGATTTGGAGATGCTTGCCGTCATGCTGAGCGACAGCCGTATCACATGCGTCGGCAACGGAATTGATGCGCACCGCTTTGGCCCTGGCGCATTCGTCACGCTGTGCGGCGTTCGCGTGCCGCACGACAAGGGTTTGCTTGGCCATTCGGATGCCGACGCCGGTTGGCATGCTCTGGTCGACGCCATTCTCGGCGCGTTAGGCGAAGGCGATATCGGCGCGCATTTTCCACCGAGCGATCCGCAATGGAAGGGCGCGGACTCCGAGCGCTTCCTGCGCCACGCGCTGCAGCTTGCCGACGCCGCCGGCGCGAAGATTGTGCATGTCGATGTGACATTGGTGTGTGAACGGCCCAAGGTCGGGCCGCATCGCGAGGCGATGCGCGTGCGCACCGCACAGGTGCTCGATCTGCCGCTCGACCGTGTTAGTGTGAAAGCGACGACGACCGAGCGCATGGGCTTCCTCGGCCGCGAAGAAGGCTTGGCGGCCTACGCCACTGCAACGCTTACTCGCCCGGCGTGACCCCCTCCGTGGGCGCAGGCGCGCCCGGATTGCAGTGCGGCAGGTAGGTATAGATGCGGCACTCCTCGGCGCCGGAAAGACTCTCCCACAAGGCGCGCGGCAGATTGATGTAATCATCCGTCCACGCCCGCCCCGGCGGCGCTTCAAACACACGCCAATCGTTGCTCGGCAATACGAGGTTGGTCAGCGTTTGTGGCGAACGCGCGATGATCATAACGCTGGCGGCGAGGCCCCCATAATACGAGACATAGGGCTGCTCAAAGCGATCGCTAATCCGGTAGAGCGCCGGCGCATTGAGCGCCGCCGCAACGCGTGCCGCCTCGGACACGAGCGCCAAATTGCGGTTCGAGAGATGCAGCACGACGATGCCGCGCTCCGACGTTTTGGAGAGATACATCGCGATCGCCTCCCGCGTCAGCAAGTGCGCGGGTATAGCATCCGATGAGAACGCATCGACGACAATGACGTCAAATTGGCCATCGGGCTCCTCGGCCATCTGCAAGCGCGCATCGCCAAGTTCGACGCGCGCATTGGGCTGGCACTCTTGCACGTAGGTAAAATCGCCGCCCGGGCGCGCCGCAAGCCGCACGACGGCGGGATCGATTTCGAAGATCGTGAGCGCGTCGTCTGGACGTGTCAGACACGCGGTTGAGCCGGTGCCTAGCCCGATCAATGCGAGGCTAGAGGTGTCGCCTGTCGAAAGTCCGCCGAGGATCGCTTCGCCCAGCGCAGTGCGCGGGTGATAATAGGTGAGCGGCTGACGCGTCAGCCCTGGGGCGGCGAGCTGTGCGCCGTGGATTGTCGTGCCGTGCAGAAGGATACGCAGCGGCGGCACCTGGGGATCGCTTGGATCGTCCAGCACGCGCGTACGCAGCACGCCGAAGAAGCTTCGCTCCTGCGTGATGATGCGGGCGCCGCGCGCGTCTTCAAGGAAGATCAACACGAAGGATACGAGCACCACGCCCGCCATCATGATGGGCCGCCCGCGATTGAAGAACACCGCGATGCCGCAGAGGAAGATGCTGATGGTGACGATCGCCTGCGCGTCGAGCCGCGCGCCCATCAGCACCAGCATCAGCACAAACAATAGCGACGGTATCGTCGCACCCAGAGCATAATCCGCGATCGCCGACTCGCCATCGCGACGGCGTTGCGTCGTTCCGTGCACAGAGAACATGAGCACCAGCATGCTGGTGGCGATCAGCAACACGCCCCACGGCTGGTGAATTTGCAGACGCGCCGAGCCTTCGACGATGCTGCGGATGAATATCTCGTCGAGATGAAACGCCACCCAGATCACGAGGCCGGCATGCACCGCCGCCGCGCCAAGGAAAGCGTAGCGATATTCCGGGGGTTTATCTTCACCGCCCCATCCGGCAGCCACCATCGCGCAGGCCGCGCCGAGCGCCCCAAGCACGATCACGCAATCGACGATCTCGAAGCGGAGCACCATGAAAAGCGAAAGCAGCGTCACGGCCACTGAGGCCGCGACTGACGCATCGGTGAGACGCGGCATGTCGACTTGCGCGCGTGGACGAAATAGGCACGCCGCCGCGAGCGCCAGCGGATATTCGTAAACGTTGTTGAAGATCGCCGGCGCCAATAAGCCGGCGAAGACGCCGCCCAAAACGCCGCCGAGCGATACGTAAAGATAGAATTCGGTAAGGTGCTTGGCGTCGGGGCGTGATTGCGCCACCGCCAAATGACAGATCAGCGCACTGAAGAAGAAGCCGGTCAGGATGCCTGCGACCGATCCGATCCAATTGCCCGACGCATAATAAGAGATTAACAGAAACGCGAGCGCGATCGGGTGGATCAGCAGTGTCGATGGAATGAGTTTCTCGCTGCCGCGCGCGAATGCGATCACGAATGTCGCTAGATAGAGCGCGAGTGGGATCACCCAAAGCATCGGCGCGGATGCGACGTCGGTCGAGATGTGCTGCGTTACACCAAGCGACAGCGCCGACGGCACGGCGGCGGCCGCGACCCAATATCCGCGCCGGCGCCAAGTGAGCGCCGACGGTGCGCTTGCTGCGGCATTCTCGCCAGCGACCGGCGCCTCGCCAGCGCTCGCCGATACGCCCATCGCGGCGCAAAGCACCACCATCGCGGCGACGAGCGCATATCCCGCGGTCCAAGCGCCGCTTTGCGCCTGTGCGCCGAGCCAAGGCTCAATCAGCGCAGGGTACGCGAGCAGGCCGATGAAACTGCCAAGATTGCTGGCCGCATAGAGATAATATGGGTCGTGCGCGTCAGCACGACCAGTGCGCGCATACCACGCTTGCAGCAAAGGCGCGGTCGCCGACGCCGCCGCGAACGGCGCGCCAACCGAGAGCGCCAGCACGCCGACAAGCCACAGCGCAGGCTGTTCCGAGTTCGGCGGGCCAAACGCGGCGCTGACGTGAATGGGCAGAAAGAACCACGCGCCCAGCAGCACGAAGGCATGCACGGCTGCCTGAATGCGAAGGTCGCGCACGCGCGCGAGCAAGTGCGCATAAAGATAGCCCACCAGCAACGCAGCCTGAAAGAACGCCATCGAGGTGTTCCAGACCGCCGGCGATCCGCCCAGCAGCGGGGTCACCATCCGCCCGAACAGCGGCTGCAGCACGAAGATCAGCGCTGCGCTGGAAAACAGCGCGAGCGCGAAGATCGGCGCAGCGGCGCGGCGCGCGAGAGCCTGCATGTTCCCTCCCCTGGACGGCGCCCGCTTCTGCCACCGCGCTTGAGTCCTGGGAATGGACTTTCTCCACATCGCGGCGCTATCCACGACGAATGACCGCTTATCCCAGTTACGACAGCGCGCGCGCGCTTCTGGCCGAAACCAAGTCGCGCGGACTTCTTGTCGCCACGGCTGAAAGCTGCACGGGCGGGCTGATCGCCGCCGCGCTCGCCGCCGTGCCTGGCGCTTCCGCGAGCTTGGAGCGCGGCTTCGTCACCTATTCCAACGAAGCAAAAACAGAAATGCTCGGCGTCCCGGCCGATCTCGTCCAGCGCGTGGGCGCCGTCAGCCGCGAGGTGGCGATCGCCATGACCGAAGGCGCGATCGCCAATAGCCGCGCTGACATTGCCGTCGCCGTCACCGGCATTGCCGGCCCCGACGGCGGCACGACGGAAAAGCCAGTGGGCCTCGTCCACATGGCCGCCTCACGCCGGGGCGGCGTCACCATCCACGAAGAAAAGCGCTTTGGCGATCTCGGCAGACATGAGATTCAATTGGCGACGGTTTTGGCCGCGTTCAATCTGCTCAAGCGTGTGATGGACTAAACTTAAAATATGGACCGCCGCCGCCTCGCCGGCATGAGACGGAGCCGGCCGGCGAGGCGCCGCGGTCCGTATTCAACCCAGCCTTTTTTTCGCCTCGCGCTCGAACGCGCCCATCACGCGCGCCGCTACTTTATCCTTGTTCGCCGCCACCACGGCATTCAGCAGCGGGTTCTTGAATTGGTACGAAATCCAGAAGCGCACCTTCGCGCCTTTCGCGTGTGGCTCAAAGCGCCAGCTATTATCCAGCGCATGAAACGGCCCGCTCACAAGCGCCACGTCCACCTCGCCCTTGGCGGGCTCGCAGCGCACCGAGGTGGAGAAGCTTTCCGTGATCGCTTTCCAACCGACAATGGCGGTCGCCACGCCTTCCCAGCCGCCTTCGTCGCGTGCTTCTTCCCTCACCACGCGTAAGCTCTGTAGCCACGGAATGAATTCTGGATACGCGCGTACGTCCCCCACAAGCCTGCACAAATCCGCTGGCGCGTACGGCAAGATGCGTTCTGCTTCGATCAGGGTGCGGGACATCTATGCTCCCCCGCGCGCGGGGGAGCTGTCGAGCGCGCGGCGCGAGACAGAGGGAGGCGTGAAAAGCATCGCCAACGCCCCCCTCAGCTTCGCTTCACTCAGCACCTCCCCCGTAAGCGGGGGAGGACAAAAAGCGCCACTCATCGCGTACTCTGCGCCAAGCGCGCTGTTTTGAGCCGCGCGAAATCCTCGCCGGCGTGGTGCGACGAGCGTGTCAGCGGCGAGGCCGAGACCATGAGGAAGCCCTTGGCGTAGGCGATCGTCTCAAGCGCCTTGAATTCCTCCGGCGTCCAGAAGCGATCGATCGCCGCGTGCTTCTTCGTCGGCTGCAAATATTGGCCGATGGTGAGGAAATCGACGTTCGCAACACGCAGATCATCCATGACCTGCAGCACCTCGTCCTTCGTTTCGCCGAGGCCGACCATCAGCCCCGATTTCGTGAACTGGTTCGGATCGCGCTGCTTCACCGAATCCAGCAAACGCAGCGATTGATAATAGCGCGCACCTGGCCGGATCGAATGATAGAGCCGCGGCACGGTTTCGAGATTGTGGTTGAACACATCGGGCGCCGCGTCGATGACGCGCTCGGCGTGACCTGGCTTGCGCAAAAAGTCCGGCGTCAGAATCTCAATCGTCGCCTCCGGCGCCGAAGCGCGGATCGCCTTAATCGTCCGCACGAAATGATCGGCGCCGCCGTCTTCCAGATCGTCGCGATCCACCGATGTCACGACGACATGCTTCAGCCCCATCCGCGCCGTTGCGTGCGCCACGTTTTCCGGCTCGCTCTCATCGAGCGGCAGCGGCTTGCCGGTGGAGACGTTGCAGAAGCTGCAGGCGCGCGTGCAGATGCCGCCGAGGATCATGAAGGTGGCGTGCTTTTGGCTCCAGCACTCGCCGATGTTGGGGCAGCCCGCTTCCTCGCACACGGTGTGCAGACTGAGATCGCGCACCAACTCCTTGGTCTGGTGGTAGCCGAGGCTGGTTGGCGCCTTCACCCGAATCCAATCGGGCTTGCGCGGGCTCGGCGCGTCCGGCCGACCCTGCTTTTCAGGGTGGCGCGGGCGAGTTTCCCCGCCCTCTTCCCCATTGGCGCGCAAATCAATCAGCGTCGGCATGGCTCCAACATGAGCCTCCAAGCCTTGCGCCGCAACGCCTGGACGGCAATCCAGCCTTGCGAAGACAAGCGGTCGACGTGCGGCGTCTTGCCCAACCTTAGCCACGCCGATAGTCTCTGTTACAGCCGTGAAACAATAATCACGGGTCAAGCGTCCACCAAAAAGGCGCGGGCGCTTTGGGCGGGCAATACGGAGGCATCAGGCTCATGGCGCACAAGACGTTCGAGATGGCGCGCACACGCGTCACCTTGTTCGAGGCCCTGCTGCGCGCGCGCGACCAACGCGGCGGCAAGTACAAGATCCTCGAAGACCATCAACGCAAGCCCGCTTCGTATGACGACATTGTGCGCGCCGCGTTCGCGCTGGGCGGCAAGTTCGATCTGCTGATCAAGAAGAACGAGACGGCGGGCATTCTGCTGCCGACGGGCGCTGGCTGCGTGATGACGTTCTTCGCGCTGCAAGCGATCGGCCGCACGCCGGCGATGCTGAACTTCACGGCCGGGGCGATGAATTTGCGATCGGCCTGCGAAGCGGCGAACGTGAAAAAGATTCTGACGTCGCGCACCTTCATCAAGCTCGGCGGCCTTGAGGCGCTTGAGACTGAATTGGCCAAGCATGCCAAGCTGATTTATCTCGAAGACGTCGGCAAGAAGATCGATCTGGGCGACAAGATCGTCGCCGCCATCAAGGGCGCGTTCCCGCGCGTGTTCGCGGCGAAAGCAAGCCCTGACGATACGGGCGTCATTCTCTTCACCTCCGGTTCTTATGGCGCCCCGCGCGGCGCGGTGCTGAGCCACGCCAATATCGTCGGCAATGTCGAGCAGGCGCACGCGCACGTTCCGTTTGATCCCGACTGGGTGTTCTTCAACCCGCTGCCGATGTTCCATTGCTTTGGCCTGACGGGCGGGGTGATGCTGCCGCTCTTCACCGGGCACAAGACCTTCCTTTTCCCGTCGCCGCTGCAGGTGAAGGAAATCCCGAAGCTGGTGAAGGAAACCGGCGCCAACGTCTTCTTCGCCACCGACACGTTCGCGCAGCAATATGCACGCAACGCCAAGGACGGCGATCTCAGCTGCATCAAGATCATGGTCTGCGGCGCTGAGCGCGTGAAACCGGAAACGCGCGAACTTTATAAGACGCGCTTCGATGTTGAATTGCTTGAGGGCTATGGCGCGACCGAAGCGTCGCCGGTGATTTCCGTGAATGTGCCGGGCGCCAACAAGCACGGCACTGTCGGCCAGTTTCTGCCGGGGATCGAATGGCGCCTTGAGCCGGTGCCGGGCATTGAAGGCGGCCAAAAGCTTTATGTGCGCGGCCCGAACGTGATGCGCGGCTATCTCGACCCGACCAAGCCGTTCGGCATCGATCTCCTGCCGCAAGGCTGGCACGACACGGGCGACGTGGTGGACGTGGACGAGGACGGCTTCATCCGCATTCTCGGCCGCGTAAAGCGTTTCGCCAAAGTCGGCGGCGAGATGGTGTCGTTGAACGCCGTCGAAAGCTATGCGCAAACCGTCTGGCCCGAACATCTTCACGCCGCCGTCGCCCTGCCCGATTCGCGCAAGGGCGAGCGCATCATCCTCTTCACCGATCACGCCGATGCGAAGATCGAGGACTTGCAGGCCTGGTGCAGGGAAAAAGGCGCGTCGGAACTTGCCGTGCCGAAGCGCATCGTCGTGATCGACGAGATCCCCGTGCTTGGCAGCGGCAAGACCGACTATGTCGTACTGCAACGCATGGCGGCTGAGCGGTTCGCGGAAGCGAAGGCGGCTTAAGGCTCGCGGCCAGCACGTTTGGCCGCGTGGAGCCTGGGCTCCGCGCGGTTGGGGGTGGATGGAAGGCCGGCTGGAAGCCGGCCGTCTGATGGGGTTTAGGACGAGTCCGCAAGCGCCGGCGTGGGCGCGAGCGCGTGGGTGATGAAGGTGCGCGACGGCGGCGCGTATCCGATCAGGCGCGTGTCGACGTAGCCGTGGCGCAAGCGGCGCTTGACGCGGGCGACGTATTTCGTGGGATCGAACATCGCGGCGATCAAGCGCATGCAGCGTTCGAACGGCGAAGCGTTGCGCAGGCGCACACGGCTGCATTTTACGATCACGCGCGCGTTCGAGCGTTGCTTGCGGAAGCCCGCGCGGCCGCTGAGCATGGGCGCCGCGCGTGAGACCAGGCCCATCTCATGGATGGCTTGTTGGAAGACGGTGCATTCGACTTGACGTTCGGCGTGACGCAGGAGCTTTTCGAGCCGGCGGGTTTTGCGTGGTTTGCCGAGACGCAACAGCAACCCGACCAGACACGCCAGCCCATACAGGATCGCGGCCGCGAGGGCCTCGATTTCTGTTTGGCTGACGATGGGGCGGGGTTGTGTTTTCATGCGGCGCATTATGCGCCTGTTGGGAAGCGGTCGGATTATTCGCGTGAAGTTTTTTGCAGACGCTTGGTGTTGCGGCGTTTTTAAAAATGAGGCTGTGGGATAGGCATGCGGTCTATCCCCCGAGGGAGCGCGGCGGAGCCGCGCGCTCCAACTTTTAACCGCCGCGCATTTCCCGCACACCTACCCTTCCCCGGATTGGCGCATAGCGCCAAGTCCGAGGCCCATAGATTCAGGCTTCTCCGGAAAAGTTAGAGTCCATAGCCCCGGGCTCGCGGCTTTGCCGCGCCCGGGGTGGTGCGACGTTGGCGACCGCGCGCGCCTAGACGTGCAGCACGCGCCCATACGCGTCGAGCACGGCTTCGTGCATCATTTCCGAGAGAGTCGGGTGCGGGAAGACGGTTTCCATCAGCTCCTGCTCGGTCACCTCGGCGTTCATGGCGACGACATAGCCCTGGATCAGCTCCGTCACCTCGGCGCCGACCATGTGGGCGCCGAGCAATTCGCCGGTCTTGGCGTCGAACACCACTTTGACCATGCCCTGGTCCTCGCCCAGCGCGATCGCCTTGCCGTTGCCGACGAACGGGAAGCGGCCGACGCGCACCTCGCGCCCGGCCGCCTTGGCCTTGGCTTCGGTGAGGCCGACGCTCGCGACTTGCGGATGCGAATAGGTGCAGCCGGCGATGCGTTCCTTGATCATCGCGTGCGGCTTCTGCCCCGCGATCGCCTCGACGCAGATAATGCCTTCGTGCGACGCCTTGTGCGCCAGCCACGGCGCGCCCGTCACATCGCCGATCGCATAGAGCCCAGCGACGTTGGTCTTGCCGTAGCCATCGGTGACGATGTGGCCGCGATCGGTTTTGACGCCGAGCGCTTCAAGGCCGAGATTTTCGATATTGCCGGTGATGCCCACGGCCACGATCGCGTGCGAAGCCGTCAGCGTCTCCTGCTTGCCGTTCGCCGAGATAACGGCCTCAACACCGTTTGCATTCGCCTTCAGTGATTTCGCTTCGGTGGAGGTGAGGATTTTCAGCCCTTCCTTTTCGAAGCGCTTCTTGGCGAACGCGGAAATTTCCTCGTCCTCGACCGGCAGTACGCGGTCGAGCAATTCGACCACCGTCACCTTCACGCCGAAGGCGGCGTAAAACGATGCAAACTCGATCCCGATCGCGCCTGAGCCGAATACAAGCAAAGACTCCGGCCATTCGGGCGGCGTCATCGCATCGCGATAGGTCCAAATCTTTTTGCCGTCGCTCTTCAGACCTGCCGCTGGAATCTCGCGCGCCCGCGCGCCGGTGGCGAGGATGACGTGCTTGGCGTCAAACGATGCGTCTTTGCCGTCCTTGCCCTTCACGATCACTTTCGGCGCCGCACTGCCCTTCTCCAAGCGCGCATCGCCTTCGATCACACTGATCTTGTTTTTCTTCATCAGGAACTGGACGCCCTTCTCCATGCGTCCAGCCACGCCGCGCGAGCGCTTCACCACGGCGGCGGGATCGAATTTCACGCCTTCCGCCGAAAGCCCGAATTCATTCGCGTGTTTGAAATTGCGATACACTTCCGCCGAGCGCAGCAGCGCCTTGGTCGGGATGCAGCCCCAGTTGAGGCAAATGCCGCCCAGCCGATCGCGCTCGACGATGGCGACTTTCATGCCCAGCTGCGACGCACGTATCGCCGTCACATAGCCGCCAGGGCCCGAACCAATAATGATTAGATCGAATGCATTGCTCATGACAGCTATCTAGCAGGCGCGGCCACGAAAAGAAGCGCAACAACGTGACGCTGCGTTGCAGCCATGGACCGCCGGCGCCTCGCCGGCCGGCGCCATCGGAAGAACAGGTAGGATCGTTCCCTCACTTCAAATGCTTGCGCAGGCCGGCAAGGCGCCGGCGGTCAGACGCCAAGCCCAAACGCGTTCCTGATCCCATCCACCACAAACTGTGCCGCCAACGCCGCCAGCAAAATCCCGAACACGCGGGTGAGCATGGAGCCCACGGTCGGGCCCATGATCTTCGAGATCGGCCCCGCCGCCAGAAACGCGAACAGGCACAGGGCCAGATTGGCCCCTACCCCGGCCAGCACCATCGTCCGCTCCAGCGCGCCCTCATATTGCGCGAAGAACAGCATGATCGAGGCGATCGCGCCCGGACCGGCGATCAGCGGAATGGCTAGCGGAAAGACGGAGATGTCGTCCTGATGCTCGGGGTGTTCGGCCTGGTGCTGAGCCACCTTCTCGGCGCGCTCGTCACGGCGCTCGGCGCGCTTTTCGAACAGCATGTCGACGGCGATCAGGAACAGGAGCAAGCCGCCGGCGATGCGGAACGCGTCCATGGAGACGTGGATTTGCTCCAAAAGCCAGGCGCCGCCGAACGCGAACGCGAGCAGAATGCCAGTGGCGATAGCCACCGATTTCCAAGCCATCTTGCGCCGCCAATCCGGCGTCATGCGCGAGGTCATGGTCGTGAACATCGGCGCCATGGCCACCGGATCGATGGCCACGAAGAAGGTCACGAACGAAGCGAGCAGCAGCGAGATCATCGCCGCTGCTTAGCGCGGCCAGCGATTCTTGGCGATTCCCGCGGGGCTTAGCCGGCCGCGACGCCGGTCACGAAATCGTTGACGAAACCGAACACGCTCGCCCACGTCACGTAGAGCGTCAGCGCGAACACAATAACGGCCAATATTGGCGCCGCGCGATTGAGCGTGCGGCCAATATCGCGCGCGACCAAGCTGATGATCCAGCCGATCAAGCCGGAGCCGATGATCAATCCGCCGAGCAATGTCACGAGTGCGATCAGGCCCGGTAATGTCGCGCCCACGGTCAAGAAGGCGTGGAAGAACAGGAGCAGCGGCGTGACGAGGCTCAAGATCATGACCGGCAGCGCGAAATCGCTGGGCTTGTCGGCCTCTTCGTCCTCGCGCCGCTTGGGCTTGGCCGCCTCGCAGATCATCACGAAGAAGCTGCCGATCAGCGCAACGCCCCACAGATCGCCCAGCGCCGAAAGCAACGCGCCGATATATTCGCCGATTGGCATCGTTCACCCCCACCCCAGCAGCTATTATTGTTTCAGAGAAGCATCGCCATCGGGTCTTCAAGGAAACCGCGGAACGCCTTGAGGAACGTGGCGCCCAGCGCGCCGTCGACGACGCGGTGGTCGCAGGTGACGGTGACGCTCATGACGGTGGCGATCGCCAGCGCATCGTTTTTCACCACGGGGCGCTTTTCGCCCGCGCCGATCGACATGATCATGCCGTGCGGCTCGTTGATGATTGAAGCGAAGCTCTTGATCCCCATCATGCCCATGTTGGAGATCGAGAACGTGCCGCCCTGAAATTCTTCCGGCTTCAGCTTCTTGGTACGCGCGCGTTCGGCCAGATCGGCCATCTCATGCGAGATTTGCGCGAGACCTTTGGTTTCCGCCGCCCAGATGATCGGCGTGATCAAGCCGCCATCGATCGCCACCGCGACCGCGATGTCGGCGTGATGGTGCACGGCGATGCCGTCCGACGTGTAGGAGGCGTTGGCTTCCGGCACGAGCTTCAGCGCCAAGGCCGCCGCCTTGATGCACATGTCGTTGACGGAAATCTTTACGCCTTTGTCGCCGAAGCGCTTGTTGATCTCGCCGCGCGCCTTCAGCAGCGTGTCGATCTCGATATCGATGTTCAGCGGGAAATGCGGCACATCGCGGAAGCTCTCGGTCATGCGCTTGGCGATGGTTTTGCGCATCATGTCGAGCGGCACGAGATCGTAGGAGCCCGCGCGGATGCCTTGCTGCTCTAGCGTTTTGTGCGGCGCCGGTGTTTGAACGCTGCCGGGCGTCGTCAGCGCGCGCGATTCCAGACGCGGCGGCGCGTCCTTGCGCGGGGCTTGCTTGGCGGGCGGCGCCTTCAACGCCGCTTCCACGTCCGCCTTCACCACGCGCCCATGCGGACCGGAGCCCGCGAGCCCGGAGAGATCAATGCCGCCTTGTTCGGCGAGCCTGCGGGCGAGCGGTGAAGCGAGCACGCGCGCTCCCCCGCCCCCTTGCGGGGCGGGGGCTGGGGGAGCGTTCCGCTGCTCAGGCGCCGGCGCGTCGGCACGCCCCCCCTCACCCTGCCCTCTCCCCCGCGAGGGGGGAGAGGGTTGAGCATTCGCCGCTTCACCTTCGCCCGCCAACGTCGCGATCGGCGTATTCACCTTCACGCCTTGCGTGCCTTCGGCGACCAGCAATTCCGCGATCACGCCTTCATCGACGGCTTCGACCTCCATCGTCGCCTTATCGGTTTCGATCTCGGCGATGACTTGGCCGGGCTCGATCGTGTCGCCCACTTTCACGTGCCATTTGGCGAGATTGCCTTCCTCCATGGTGGGAGAAAGCGCGGGCATGGTGATCTGCGTCGTCATTACGAGGCTCTTTTCGATTGCAGCGAGACGTTCACGACGTCGGGCTTCCAGCGATGAAGAAAGGTCATGTACGCAAGCGCGGCATAGACGGCGAGCATGCCGGCCCAGAGCAGCAGGCGCACGACGCCATCAATGCCGTTCGATACGTTGTGCAGCGCCGCGCGGCCCGCGGCCGTGAGTTCGCCCGCGGCGCCCAGTTCGTGCAGGCGCTGGATCAGCCCGTCATGCGCGGTTTGCGCCCCGACCATGAGCACCGTCAGCAGCGCCAGGATCAGCGACACAAACGAGAACGCGCCGAGGCGCGCCACGAACATGGCTTCGCCAACAAAATAGTTGAGCGCGACGATGTAGGCGGAGACCACCGTGAAGATGATCGACACGCCAAGCAGCAACAGGCTCATGTAGCCGATCAATTGCTCAACAACCTCGCCCTCGCTCATCGCGGCGCTCCTGCAACTCCACGCATTGGTGGGTGTGAACACATCAGCGATACGTCACCGCTTTAACCGCATCGACAATCTTATCCACGCTTGGCAGCGCCAGCGCTTCGAGATTGGCCGCATAAGCCAGCGGCGCGTCGACTTGGTGCACGCGCGTGGGCGGCGCATCGAGATAGTCGAAAGCTTCGGCCGTCACGCGCGCGGCGATCTCGGCGCCCACGCCTGATTGGCCCCAGCCTTCCTCGACCGTGACGATGCGGTTGGTCTTCTTCACACTTTCGATGATCGTGCCCGTATCAAGCGGGCGCAGCGTGCGCAGATCGATCACTTCGGCGTCGATCCCCTCGCCCGCCAATTGCTCGGCGGCTTTCAGCGCCAAGCCCACCATGCGCGAATGCGCCGTGATGGTGACGTCGGCGCCGACGCGGCGGATTTTCGCCTTGCCGATCGGCACGACCCAATCGGCGACATCCGGCACGTCGAACTCGACGCCGTAGAGCATTTCGTGCTCGAGGAAGACGACGGGGTTTGGATTGCGGATCGCGGCTTTCAACAGGCCCTTCGCGTCGGCCGCGTCATACGGCGCGATCACGATGAGACCGGGCACATGGCTGTACCAAGACGAATAATCCTGGCTGTGCTGCGCCGCGACGCGCGATGCGGCGCCATTCGGCCCGCGGAACACGATCGAGGATTTGATCTGGCCGCCGGACATGTAGAGCGTCTTGGCCGCGGAATTGATGATCTGGTCGATGGCCTGCATGCCGAAATTCCAGGTCATGAATTCAACGATCGGCTTTAGGCCCGCCATCGCCGCGCCTACGCCGAGGCCGGCAAAGCCGTGCTCGGTGATCGGCGTATCGACCACGCGCTCCGGGCCGAACTCATCGAGCAGGCCGCGCGAGACTTTGTACGCGCCCTGATATTGCGCGACTTCCTCGCCCATCAGAAACACGCTCGGATCGCGGCGCATTTCTTCCGCCATCGCATCGCGCAGCGCATCGCGGACGGTGACCTTCACCATCTGCGTGCCGGCTGGAAGTTCTGGATCAGCAGCGGTTAGCGATGCTCCCCCGCGCGCGGGGGAGCTGTCAGGCCGCGCAGCGGGCTGACTGAGGGGGGCGGGCACCTTCACGTCCCCCTCCCCTCGCTTCGCTCGGACCTCCCCCGCAAGCGGGGGAGGAGTTGGCGTAGCCGCTTCACCTTCCCCATCCAAAACCGCGATCGGCGTGTTCACTTTCACGCCCTGCGCGCCTTCTTCGACGAGCAGTTTCGAGATCACGCCTTCATCGACGGCCTCGACTTCCATCGTCGCCTTATCGGTTTCGATCTCGGCGATGACTTGGCCCGGCTCGATTCTGTCGCCGACCTTCACCAGCCATTTCGCGAGATTGCCCTCCTCCATGGTCGGAGACAGCGCGGGCATGAGGATTTGCGTCATCAGGCGAGAACCCCGAACAGTGCAAGGAAGATCAGTACGCAGGCGACAATGCCCGCGAACCAGAAGAGCGGCCGCACGATGGGCCATCCGAACGCGTACCAAATCGCGTGGCCAAGCCGTGAGAAGAAGAACACTTGCGCGCCCAGCACCGTCCATTGATTGGAAATGCCCGAGATCGCCGCGATCAGAATGAGCGGCGCGAAGAACCAGAGGTTTTCGCGATAATTATCGACGAGGCGCTTCATGCGCGCCTGGATCACAGTCGGCGGCTTCAGATTATCGCGATTGTTCGCCATCGCGAGCCCGCCATTGTTCTGTATGCCCGTCCCGGCCTGCAGAAACACGACCACGAAAAACAACGCGATCGTGTACGCGAGATAGGTGAGTTCAACGCTCATGATGTTTCATCCCCCTCGTTCGTCGATGTCTTACGCATCGATATAAATATCCGTCATGAGCTCGCTCGGATCGGGCTCCGGGCTTTCCTGCGCGAAGGTCGCGCTTTCGCTGACCACGGCGCGGATTTCGCGATCGATCTCTTTCAGTTGTGTTTCGTCCGCGTGACCGCCATCGATCAGCACCTTTTTCACGTGCTCGATCGGATCGCTTTTGGCCTTGATATCGTCGACCTCTTCCTTGGTGCGGTATTTCGCCGGGTCCGACATCGAGTGGCCGCGATAGCGATAGGTTTTCATCTCGAGCAGATACGGCCCCTCGCCGGCGCGCGCGCGCTCCACCGCGCGCCGCCCAGCTTCGCGCACGGCGACGACATCCATGCCGTCCACCTCCTCGCCCGGAATATTGAACGAGACGCCGCGCTTATAGAGATGCGTTTCCGACGACGAGCGCGTGATCGCCGTGCCCATCGCGTATTGATTGTTCTCAACGATATAGATCACCGGCAGCTTCCAAAGCGCCGCCATATTGAAGCTCTCATAGACCTGGCCCTGGTTGGCCGCGCCATCGCCGAAATAGGTGAGGCAGACCTTCCCGTCCTTGCGATACTTGTTGGCGAACGCGAGCCCGGTGCCGAGCGACACTTGCGCGCCGACAATGCCATGGCCGCCATAGAACGCCTTCTCGACGCTGAACATGTGCATCGAGCCGCCCTTGCCTTTGGAATAGCCGTCGCGCCGTCCGGTGAGTTCGGCCATGACGCCATTCGCGGTCATGCCTGCGGCCAGCATGTGGCCGTGATCGCGATAGGCGGTGATGACCTGGTCGCCATCCTTAAGCGCCGCCTGCATGCCAACGACGACCGCTTCCTGGCCGATATAGAGGTGGCAGAAGCCGCCAATGAGCCCCATGCCGTAGAGCTGGCCCGCGCGCTCCTCGAAGCGCCGGATCAGCAACATGTCGCGGTAGTATTGAAGCAGGTCTTCGGCCGTCGCCTCGGCCTTGTGCGTTCCGTTCGCGCGTTTCGCGCCAGCTTGCGCCATGTCGTGTTCCTCCGCCGACGACTAACGCCGGACGTTGCGAGCGGTGTCCACAGACGGCGGCGCGCTTCTCTTATGCGGGATTGGCATGGCTCGCTAGCGAGCTTTGCGTTGCTGCATCGCAGCAAAATTGGCGGTCAGCGGTCGAGGGCGAACACGATCTCTTCGCTGTCGCCCGCCGCTAGCGTCACGCGGGCGCGCTCATCCAGATAATCGAGATCGAGTGTTTCGGGGCGCATGCGGGCTGCGCGGGCTTCGAGCGCGGCGTGCTCATCTTCCAGAGAGGCCGCGCGCTGCTCCAGTGTCCGCTCTTGGGCTTGCAGACCGACATACGCCACGAGCCCCTGATGGCCCGTGACGGCGTGCGCGCCGAGGTAAAGGATTGCCGCTCCCAGACCAATGCTGAGGGCGGTCGACCCGTGCTTGCCCATAGTTTCGACCCCGATTCGGGCGCACGTTGAGTCGCGTTGGTAAAGGAATCGTAAAGACTCTAAAATATTCTTAGTTTGTTCTATTATAATAAAATCAGATAGTTAGCGAGAGGCAACTAGTTATAGCGGCTCGGTCTCGTTCCGTTCTCTCAACCGGCTGTGTCCCGACGCTAGGAAAAATTTGCAGGGTGATGCAAAAAAATGAGGGCGCGGAACGAGTCCGCGCCCTTGAGTGGTGGCTCTGGCTAGGAGGTCGCCTCAGGCGACGATCTGAGCGGCTTGGCTCAGGGTGGCGAAGGCGCCCGGCACGAAAGCCGTCAAAGCCAACATCAGGCAGCTAAAGCGGATCAACATGGTCAGGCTCCTTTCCGTCGTCGCCCCCTTGGCGATGAAGGAAGCCTATGCCCTCCTCGGCCATCTGGCTGTGACGGCGGGCACGCCGAATCGTCGCCCTGATCCGCGCAAGTCGTCGGCAAGCGACACAATCGTAGATGTCGGGATATCAGCTATATTATCGAGTATGCACGCAATGCTTGCATACCGCGTGCAGCGTGAGAGCCATATTTCGACCAAAGCTCCAAATCGTAAGCTCCGATTAATATCGCACCACCTACCGCTCATGCGTTCTCAAGGGAGGTGCGCATGTTCGGTCTGAACGCTGTAGTTGGTGGGGGGGATTTTCCCGCCGAAGTAGTACAGGCCCTGGACAAGTCGCTGGCTATTATTGAGTTCGACACGTCCGGCAACATCCTGCGCGCGAACGCGAATTTCTGCGCGGCCATGGATTACGAATTCGCTGAGATCAAGGGCCGCCATCACAGCATGTTCGTGGACCCCGAATATGTGCGCAGCCCCGACTACGCTCTATTCTGGCAGAGGCTTAGCCGTGGTGAGTTTGACGCGCGCGAGTACAGACGCATCGGCAAGAACGGCAAGGATGTTTGGATTCAGGCGTCCTACAACCCAGTCGTGAACAGCAAAGGCGCAGTGATAAAGGTCGTGAAGGTCGCGACAGACATCACCGCCGAAAAGCAAAAGAACGCCGAGTTCGAGGCCAAGTTTACCGCGATTAGCCGTGCTCAAGCGGTGATCGAGTTCACCCCAGCCGGAGAGGTTTTGACCGCAAACCAGAATTTCCTTGATACGCTGGGCTACCGGCTTGAAGAGATCAAAGGCCAGCACCACCGCCTCTTCGTCGAGCCTGCCTATGCGCAATCAGCGCAGTATCGCGAGTTTTGGGAGACTTTGAATCGCGGCGAATATCTTGCCGCCGAGTACCGCCGCTTTGGCAAAGGCGGCAAGGAAGTTTGGATCCAAGCCTCCTACAATCCGGTGTTTGATCTCAAAGGGCGGGTGATGAAGGTGGTGAAATTCGCCACAGACATCACCGGCCGCGTGCGCGCGGTGAATGAGGTTGGATCCGCGCTGGCGCGACTGGCGGAGAACGACCTGGCGCAGCGCATCTCCGGGGCCTTCTCGCCCGAGTTTGAGAAACTGCGCAGCGACTTCAATGCCGCGCTCGGTCAATTGCAGACGACAATGCGCGAAATCACACAAGGCGCGCAGGTCATTCAATCTGGCGCGTCGGAAGTGGCGCTGGCGGTGGACGACCTTGCGCATCGCACCGAACAACAGGCCGCGAGCTTGGAAGAGACGGCCGCCGCCGTCGAGGAAATCACTGCGACTGTCAAGAAGGCCGCGGAAGGCGCCAGCCACGCTCAACGGATCGCCTCAGCCGCTGACGATGGCGCGCGCGCGGCGTCAAAGGTCGTGCAGAGCGCGATCGAGAACATGGATGCGATCGCGGCGTCGGCGCAGCAGATCAGCCAAATCAGCGGCGTGATCGATGAGATCGCCTTCCAGACCAATTTGCTTGCGCTCAACGCCGGCGTGGAAGCGGCACGTGCTGGCGACGCCGGGCGCGGCTTTGCGGTGGTGGCGTCGGAGGTGCGGGCGCTGGCGCAGCGTTCGGCCGAGGCCGCCAAGGAGATCAAGACACTGATCGCCAAATCATCGGATATCGTCGAAAGCGGCGTGCAGAGTGTTGGCGATACCGGCCAAGCGCTTGATCGCATCGTGGCGCAAGTGAGCGAGATCGCGCAGCTCGTCACCGGCATCGCGGCAGGCGCGACCCAGCAATCGGTGGCGCTGCAGGAAGTGAACGTGGCCGTCGCCGGCATGGACCGGATGACGCAACAGAACGCCGCGATGGTGGAGGAATCGACGGCGGCGGCGCAATCCCTGTCGAACGAAACCACGCGCGTCGCTGAAATTGTCGGCCAGTTTGATATTGGCGAGACAGCGCGCCCAGCGCTCAAGGCGAGCGCCCCCACGCCGAAGGCAAGCACCCCCACGCGCACGGATTCTGCGGCGCCGCGCCCTGCTCCGCGAAAAGTTGCGAATGGCGGCGTGTCGGATTGGCAGGAATTCTAACCGCCTAGATAAAGCGGGCCGGAGCGCAAGCTCCGGCCCGCTCAGTCTTGCTTCGCGCTTAGAAGTTCACGCTGCCGCCAAGCGAGATGGCGTCGACATCTTCGTCGGCCTCAGTGCGCGTGTAGTCCGCGCGCAGGCCGAAGCCGCTGCCGAGACGCCAGCCGACGCCCGCGCCATAGGAGAAGCCGCCGTCATCCACGGCCGTGCCGCCAATGTCGATCTGCTGATAGCCGGCGCGGCCAAGCACCTCGAACCCAGAGCTGCCGACTGGCAACACGCCAACCGCGTAGGCGCCGTACGCACTGTCGAGTTCCGCGCCATCGTCGTCATCGACGCCGAGCGTGCCCTCGCCTTCCACGGCAAAGTTCGGATTGAAGCGATAACCCAAGCGACCAGTCACGCCGCCGACCTCGGCGTCGTCCGCGTCATATTGGGTATAGGCCGCGCCCGCATACCATTCTGCGTGCGCAACGGCCGGCAAAGCCATCATCGACGCCGCGACGACCGCGGCCATAGTTGCGAATTTCTTCATGCTTGCTGCTCCTAGTTCCTCGAAGCGGCCCCCGCATGCCGTGCCCGAGCGAACGGCCCGGATGGGGCGAGGTTTCGGCGCCAGCTGACATTTCCCAAATGAAACAAAGGTCCTGTGGCCATTGAGCCACTGAAGTTCGCGCCATCGGTGTTTACGTATCAGACACCAAACGCCTGTTGGGTGTGGGGAATTGCCCGAACCATTGCTGAACCGGCGCGAAGCGCCTTAAAGCGGACCCCATGGCGCAAACACAGAAGAAATCTGGCAGCGACCCCGACAATCTTTGGGGTTCCGAATTGTTTGGCGATAGCGAAGCCCCGCCGGCGGCGGCGGGCGGCTATACGGCCAAGGACATCGAGGTCCTCGAGGGCCTGGAGCCGGTACGCAAACGGCCAGGTATGTATATTGGCGGCGTCGATGAGCGCGCGCTGCACCACCTCTTCGCCGAAGTGCTCGACAATTCGATGGACGAAGCGGTCGCCGGGTTCGCCGATCGCATTGAAGTCGAACTCGAAGCCGACGGCACGTTGCGCGTGACCGATAACGGGCGCGGCATGCCTGTCGATCCCCACCCGAAGTTTCCGAAGAAGTCCGCGCTTGAGATCATCATGACGGTGCTGCACGCGGGCGGCAAATTCTCGGGCAAGGTTTATCATACGTCGGGCGGTCTGCACGGCGTCGGCGTCTCCGTCGTGAACGCGCTTTCGGACAAGGTGGAAGTCGAAGTCGCGCGCGAGCGTAAACTCTATCGCCAGACTTTCTCGCGCGGCACGCCAACATCGAAGCTGGTTGAAGTCGGCCCGGCGCACAATCGCCGCGGCACAACGGTGCGCTTCCATCCGGACGCGGAGATCTTTGGCAAGGGCGCTGCATTCAAGCCGGCGCGTCTTTTCCAGATGGCGCGCTCGAAGGCCTATCTGCAGCGCGGCACGCAAATCCGCTGGAAGTGCGCGCCGGAGCTGATCAAGGACGACACGCCGGCCGAGACGATCCTGCATTTTCCGAATGGTCTGGCCGACTTTCTGGGTGAGCTGACGAAATCGAAGCGCGGCGTCGTCAACGAAGCGTTCTCCGGTCGCACGGATAAGGACAGCCCGCACGGCCGCGTCGAATGGGCGATTACGTGGGTGAGCGACGGCTTCGGCGAAGCGGACGGCTTCATCCGCTCCTACTGCAACACGGTTTACACGCCGGACGGCGGCTTCCACGAAGCCGGCTTCCGCGCCGCGATCACCAAGGGCCTGCGTGCGTACGCGGAACTGCGCAACAACAAGAAAGCCGGCCTGATCACGCAGGAAGACGTGATGAATACGGGCGCGAGTCTCGTCTCCGTCTTCATTCGCGAACCGCAATTCGAGGGCCAAACCAAGGGCCGTCTCGTGTCAACGGAAGCGGCGAAGATCGTTGAGCAAGCGGTGCGCGATCCGTTCGATCACTGGCTGGCGGCGAACACGCAGGACGCCAATCGCTTGATCGAATGGGCGATCCAGCAAGCCGAAGACCGCATGCGCCGGCGCAAGGAGAAGGAAGTCTCCCGCCAGAGCGCGACGCGGAAGCTGCGCCTGCCCGGCAAGCTCGCCGATTGCTCGCGCGCGGGCGAGAAGGACACGGAAATCTTCCTGGTCGAAGGTGACTCGGCCGGTGGTTCGGCCAAGCAAGCGCGCAATCGCGAGACGCAAGCGATCCTGCCGTTGCGCGGCAAGATTCTGAACGTCGCCTCGGCCGGCGCGGAGAAGATGAGCGGCAACCAAGAGCTTGCGGATTTGGCGCTAGCGCTCGGCGTGCAGATGGGCGCGAAATTCAAGATCGATGATCTGCGCTACGAGCGCATCGTCATCATGACCGACGCCGACGTCGACGGCGCGCACATCGCTTCATTGCTGATCACCTTCTTCCATAAGCAGATGCCCGCGCTCATTCGCGAGGGCCGGCTCTATCTGGCGATGCCGCCGCTCTATCGCGTCACCGCCGGCAAAGAGAGCATCTATGCGCGCGACGATGCGCACAAAGAGGCGCTGCTCAATGGCGAGTTCAAGGGCCGCAAGGTCGAGATCAGCCGCTTCAAGGGCCTCGGCGAGATGATGCCGGCGGATTTGAAGGACACGACCATGAACCCCGAAACGCGTACGCTCGCGCGCGTCATCCTGGACGAAAACGGCTTGCCGGATTTTGAAAATCTGGTCGAAACGCTGATGGGCAAGAAGGCCGAAAAAAGGTTCGATTATATCCAGGCCAACGCGAAGTTCGTGGCGGAAGAGATCGACGTTTAGGGCTTCGGCGGCGGTCTATGACCTGTGGAAATGTTGACTTTAGCGTCAAATACGACCATCTCCCCGCTGTCCGTTGTGCGCGCCTAAAGGGCGTGCTCGCCCCTTAGCTTAACGCCCCGCCTGATCCGCAGACGATGCCGGCCGAAAGCGCCAACCTGAAACGGCTCTGCTCTCTCGCCCCAGGCGCGAGGTGCGGCGCCTCAAGTGAGATTGAATGACCTCTGAAAATACCGCGTCCCTCGACGCAGAAGCTGCCCCTGCCCCACAAATCACCTTCGATGATCTCGGCCTCTCGGCGGAAACGCTGCGTGCGGTGAAGGAAGGCGGCTACAACACGCCGACGCCGATCCAGGCTGCGGCCATCCCCGAAGTGCTGAAGGGCCGCGATGTGCTCGGCATCGCCCAGACCGGCACCGGCAAGACGGCCAGCTTCACGCTGCCGATGATCGATATTCTGGCCTCGGGCCGCTCGCGTGCACGTATGCCACGCACCTTGATCTTGGAGCCGACGCGCGAACTCGCGGCGCAGGTCGCCGAGAGCTTCGACAAATACGGCAAATATCAAAAGCTGACGAAGGCGCTGCTAATCGGCGGCGTCTCGTTCGGCGATCAAGACGCCCTGCTCGCGCGCGGCGTCGATGTGCTGATCGCGACGCCCGGTCGTCTGCTCGACCATTTCGAGCGCGGCAAGCTCTTGCTGACCGGCGTGCAAGTGATGGTGGTCGATGAAGCCGACCGCATGCTGGACATGGGCTTCATCCCGGACATCGAGCGCATCTTCAAGCTGACGCCGTTCACGCGTCAGACACTCTTCTTCTCGGCGACCATGCCGCCGGAAATCACGCGCATCACTGAAGCGTTCCTCTCGAACCCGAAGCGCATTGAAGCTTCGCGTCCGGCCACCACGGCCAACACAATTACGCAACGCGTCGTCATGTTGCCCGGCAACGATCCGCGTACGCGCCGCGCGGCTTTGCGGGCAGTGATCAATTCGGTGGAAGTGAAGAACGGGATCATCTTCTGCAACCGTAAGACGGATGTGGACGTAGTCGCGCTCTCGCTGAAGCGGCACGGCTATGACGCGGCGCCAATCCACGGCGACTTGGATCAGAGTTTGCGCACGAAGACGCTGGATCGCTTCCGTTCGGGCGATCTGAAAATTCTGGTGGCGTCGGACGTCGCCGCGCGCGGCCTTGACGTGCCGGATGTCAGCCACGTGTTCAATTACGAGCCGCCGCGCAGCCCGGACGATTACGTCCACCGCATCGGCCGGACGGGCCGCGCTGGCCGCCAAGGTGCGTCCTTCACGCTTGTTGGCCCAGGCGACAAGAAGAGCCTCGATCTGATCGAAAAGCTCACGGGCAAGGAAATCGAAAAGGCGCAAATCGAGGGCGTGCCCGAAGCGGCGATCGGCGATCCGAATGATCGCGGCGGCCGTGGCCGTCGCGCCGAGGAACTCAAAAAAGAGCATTCGAAGCGTCTGTCGGAAAAGAAGCAGCGCTTCGTGAAGCGCGACGCGGAACGGCCTACGGCGTCGATGGAGCCGATCGAGCAACCCGAAGCGCCACAGCCGCCGAGCGAGCGCAAACCGCGCAACGAGCCTCGGCGCGAAAAGCACGCCGAGGCGCCCCGCCGTGAACAAGAACGCCGCCCTCCTCGTGAGGAGCGCGGCGAACGCAGCGGCGATCAAACGCCTGGCTTCGGCGACAACATGCCGGCGTTCCTGCGCAAGAAGTAAAAGGTTCGGAGCGCCGGCTTCCAGCCGGCGCTCCGATCACGGCTTCATGCGCGCGTCGACTTGCTTCTTGAACGTCGCGCCGTAGGGCGGACGCATCATCGCCAGCACCTCGCTGCCGGTTTGGCGATAAATCGCCTTCTCGTGGCTGAATTCCAGGAAGCCGCGATGGCCGTGATAGGCGCCCATGCCCGAGGGGCCGACGCCGCCGAACGGCAGATCGTGCATCGTCACGTGGAAGATCACGTCATTGATGGTCACGCCGCCGGAGTGCGTGCGCGTGAGCAGCGCCTCGCTTTCGGTTTGATCCTCGCCAAAATAATAAATCGCCAGCGGGCGCGGGCGGGCGTTGATCTCGTCGATCGCGTTCTCGACCTCGCCATAGGTGCGAATTGGCAGCACCGGGCCGAAAATCTCTTCCTGCATCACGCTCATGTCGTCGGTGGCGCCGAGGATCAAGGTCGGCGGGATCTTGCGATGCTCCTGCTGGCTGAAATCCTCGGCCGCCGGGTTGATCTCGACGATCTGGGCGCCCTTCTGCTTGGCGTCCTCGATCAGCCCGCGCACGCGATCATAATGGCGCTGGTTCACGAGCGAGGTGTAATCGCCATTGTCCTTGATCGTCGGATACATCTTGGCGACGGCCTTCTTGGCCTCGCCAACAAAGCTATCGACGCTTTCGCGGGGCGCGAGCACATAATCCGGCGCCAGGCAGATTTGGCCGGCGTTCATGGTCTTGCCGGTCATCACCCGCGCGGCCGTCTTGGCGAGATCGGCGCTGCGGCCGATCACGACTGGCGACTTGCCGCCCAGCTCCAATGTCACCGGCACGAGGTTTTCAGCGGCGGCGCGCATCACGTGACGCGCAACCGAGGTGGCGCCAGTGAAAATCAAATGATCGAACGGCAGGCTCGCGAACGCCGCGCCCACGTCTGCGCCGCCAACAATCACCGCGATCTCGTCCTCGTCGAAATAGAGATCGAGTGTTTGCGCCATAAGCGCCGAGGTGATCGGCGTGAATTCCGAAGGCTTCAGCATCACGCGATTGCCGGCCGCGAACGCGCCGGCGATGGCGTCGAACGAAAGCTGCACCGGGAAATTCCAGGGCGAGATGACCCCGATCACGCCCTTCGGCTGATAGCGCACCTCAGCCTTCGCCCCGAGCACGCCCAGGGCCGCGGGCGTCACCTTGCGCTTCTGCGGCTTCATCCAGCGCTCGAGTTCGTCGCGCGCGGATTTCAGCGGCGTGATCGCGCCGGCGATGTCCGTGAGCAGCGTCATGTCGCGCGAGCGCGCGCCGAAATCGGCGTTCATTGCTTCAACGAAATCGTTTTTGTGGGTGATCAGCAGGTCAATGCAGCGCGTCAGCCGGTCCTTGCGCAGGCGCGCGTCCGGGGGGCCTTTTGAGGTCTGGGCCCGTTTCTGCAGCTCCAGCACCGCCTGCATGCGCGCCTTGGATTCCTCGATGGTGGGGTCAACCGGCTTATTCACTGCATCCTCCCGGAATTTCCGTGACCTTACCGCTACGCCGCAGCGTAAGGGCAATTATCTTTTTTAACGAAATAGCCCGTGGCGTTTACCACTCGTCCATATCCTGAACCGTAGCGTCCGACAGTGACAGCAGATTCACGGATCGTACCCGCGTGACAGACCAAGACGTGCTTATGCAGGGCCCTGGCGGCGCCACCGTCGCCCAGGAAACCCTTGATTTGATGCGTCTGCACGGCGTGTCGGCGACGAGCGCGAATTATGAGGTTTGGCTCTCCTATCGCCTCGGCCGCAACGTGGCGCTGCGCGAGATGATCGATGGCCGCATCGCCTCGGGCGAAGGCTTTACCGCTGAATTCAACAATGAGATCTACGACCGTTTCTTTACCGGAATGGGCGCCTCCGCGCAGATCGTGCTCGCCGGCGAAAAGATCGCGCGCGATTTGAGCCAGGTCCTCGATTTCTTGAAGCAGACCGAGGCCAAGAGCGGCGATTACGGGCGCACGCTGGAAAGCGCAGCCACCGACCTCACACGCGCGCTGGCGCCCGAGCAAATCCGCCAAGTCGTGGCCTCGCTGGCGGCGGCCACGCTCGACATGGCCAACCACAACCAGAATTTGACTACGCAGCTGCAGCGTTCGACCAAAGAGATCGACACGCTGCGCACGAGCCTTGAATCCGTACGCGTCGAATCCCTCACGGACAGCCTCACGGGCTTGGCCAACCGGCGCATGTTCGACGAGACCCTGCGCATGCGGCTCGAGGAAGCCCGCACGCAACGCACCGAATTGTGCCTGCTGCTGTGCGATATCGATCATTTCAAGCGCTTCAACGACACTTGGGGTCACCACACCGGCGATCAAATCCTTCGGTTCTTGGCGAGCGCCTTGCAAGCCCATGCGCGACCGGATTTTCTTGTCGCGCGCTATGGCGGCGAGGAATTCGCTGTTGTGATGCCGCGTGTCAGCCCGCGCGTCGCGGCGCAAACGGCTGAGGCTTTGCGCGCGGCGATCCAAGCCAAACGCCTACGCCGTCGCTCTACAAACGAGGACCTGGGACAAGTCACAGTGTCTGTCGGCATTGCGCGGCTGCAGTCAGGCGATACGACACAGGGCTTTGTCGAACGCGCCGATGCGTGCCTTTACGCATCGAAACGCAATGGTCGTAATCAGGTCACCACGGATGCGACGCCCGTGCTTTACGTTGCGTAGCGCTTTTCAAGCCGGGATTAGCCACTAGCATCGCTTCCAAACGAGGAGGAATGCGATGGCGTACGCCAAGGTGAAATACGCGCTTGAGGGCGCGGTTGCTGTCATCACGCTTAACGATCCCGGCACACTGAACGCGGCGGCCGTCGATATGGTGCTCGAGCTTGCCGAGGCAACGAAGCGCGCGGCGGGCGAAGCGCGCGCGGCGGTCTTGACCGGCGAAGGCCGAGGCTTTTCCTCCGGCGCGAAACTCGGCGGCGACCGCCCGCCGCTTGGCGACGATGGCAAGATCGATCTCGGGAAAGCGCTCGCTGAAGCGTACAATCCCTTCATGTCGCAATTGCGCAACCTACCGATCCCGTTGGTGACTGCGGTGAATGGCGCGGCCGCTGGCGTCGGCTGCTCGATCGCGCTGATGGGCGACATGATCCTCGCCAGCGAGAGCGCGTATTTCCTGCAAGCGTTCCGCCGTATTGGCCTCGTGCCCGACGGGGGCGCCACCTATCAGCTGCCGCGCATGATCGGCCGCGCACGCGCTATGGAAATGATGCTGCTGGGCGAGAAGGTGTCCGCAGCGAAAGCGCTCGAATGGGGCTTGATCAATCGCGTGGTCGCGGATGCGGACTTGCTGACTGAAGCGCTGAAGCTCGCGGCGGAATTGGCGGACGGGCCGACGAAAACGCTTGGCATGATCCGCAAGCTGGCTTGGCAATCGCTCGATAACGGATGGGAAGAGCAATTAACGGCTGAGCGCTGGGCGCAGCGCGATGTTGGCCGCTACACCGATTTCGCGGAAGGCGTTGCGGCGTTCTTGCAGAAGCGGCCGGCGAAATTCACCGGCAACTAAGCGCTGCGCTTCTTCTTTGACTTGGGTTTGGCCGTCGCCTTTGACCGGGCGGCGGCCAATGCTTTTGCGGCCCATTCGCAAGCAAGTTCGGGATCATCGAGTGCGGCTTCCGGCAAACGCCAATAGCTCATCTCAACGCTTTCGCCGGCGCGCGGGCCTTTATTCGGCGTCCATATGAACGGCCCGCACCCCTCCTCCGCGAGCGCGACTTTCAGCGTATCATCCGCCTTGATGTAGATGGTCTCGTCGGCGAGCAGCGCGAACATGAGGCCGCCGGCATAGACGCCCGCGCCGCCAAACATGCGCTTGATCTGGACATCGCCAATCCCCGCGAACAGCTCCCGCACGAAATCGTGGAAGCTATCGCTCATCAGCGCTTACGCTTCTTCTGTCGCCGGCACGATGGTGACGCTCTCGCCGCAACCGCAAGCGTCGGTTTGGTTAGGATTGCGGAAGACGAATTTCGAGGCAAGCCGCGTCGTCTCGTAATCGATCTCGGAGCCAAGCAGGAACAGCACCGCGTCGGCTTTCACCAGAATACGCACGCCCTTGTCTTCGACGAGTTCGTCGAATTGCTCGGGGGCCTCCGCGTAGTCGAGCTTGTATTCCATGCCGGCGCAGCCGCCATTGACTACGCCAACGCGCAGATAGGGCTTGTCGCCCTTGGCGATGATCTCCTGCACGCGCGTCGCCGCGGCGTCAGTCAGGCTTACGATCTTGGGACGAGGTCTGCGGGCCATTGGATCACAACATATTCAGTTCGAGTTTGGCTTCGTCGCTCATGCGCGCGGGCGTCCACGGCGGATCAAAGACGAGATTGACGCGCGCCGACTTCACGCCAGCGACCTTGCGCGCCGCGGATTCCACCCAGCCCGGCATTTCGCCGGCGACCGGGCAGCCCGGCGCGGTGAGCGTCATCTCGATATCAACATGCGCGTCGTCGTTGATGTCGACTTTGTAGATCAGGCCGAGTTCGTAGATATCAACTGGGATCTCCGGGTCGAACACGGTTTTGAACGCCGCCACCAAATCGTCGGTGATGCGGTCTAATTCCGTCTGCGGCAGCGCCGTGGTGGAGGTTACGCCGTCCATCGTTCTAACCCAGAAGCTTGCGCGCTTTGTGCAGCGCTTCGATTAACGCATCGACCTCTTCAAGCCGATTGTAGCACGCGAAACTCGCCCGCGCGGTGGCGGTGACGCCGAGGCGCGCCATCAGCGGCTGCGCGCAATGGTGGCCAGCGCGCACAGCGACACCCTGACGGTCGAGGATCTGCGCCACATCATGTGGGTGCGCGCCCTCGACGGAAAAAGCCACGATGGCGCCTTTGTCAGCCGCCGCGCCGTGCAGTTTCACCCAATTGAGTTCCCGCAAGCCCGCCATGGCGCGATCACGGAGCGTTGCTTCGTGCGCTTCGATGGCGGCGCGGTCCTGCGCCTCCCACCACTCGATCGCGGCCTTGAGACCGATCGCCTCCAGGATCGGCGGCGTGCCGGCTTCAAAGCGATGCGGCGGCTCGTTGTAGGTGACGCGGCCCTGCTCGACGATGTCGATCATCTCACCGCCGCCTTCGAACGGCGGCAAGGCCTCCAAGCGCTCCATCTTGCCGTAAAGCGCGCCGATGCCGGTGGGGCCGTAAAGCTTGTGGCCGGTGAAGGCGTAGAAATCGACGTCGAGCGCTTGCACATCGACGCGGCCGTGCACGACCGCCTGGCAGCCATCGAGCAGCACAGGCACGCCCTTGGCGTGCGCCACGCGTACTATGTCGGCCGCCGGCGTCTTGGCGCCGAGCACGTTCGACATGTGCGTGATCGCGACCATTTTGGTGCGCGGGCCGATCAGCGCGTCGAGCGCGACCAGATCGATGCCGCCGTCATCGTCTATATCGAGCCATTTCAGCATGACCCCTTTGCGCTCGCGCAGGAAATGCCACGGCACGATGTTGGCGTGGTGCTCCATCACGGAGACGACGATTTCGTCGCCCGGTTGGATATCAAGGCCGGCGGCGACGATGTTGATCGCCTGTGTGCCGCTCTTGGTGAAGACGATGTTTCGCGGGCTGGGCGCATTGAGCAGACGCGCGATCGCCGCGCGCGAAGCTTCGAAGGCTTCCGTCGTTTCGTTGGCAAGCGCGTGCAAGCCGCGGTGCACGTTGGCGTACGAGCCGCGCATGGCGGCGGCCATGGCTTCGATCACCGCTTCAGGCTTTTGCGCGCTGGCGGCGCTGTCGAGATAAACGAGCGGACGGCCGTTTACCTCGCGCGCGAGGATCGGGAATTCGGCGCGGAGTGCGTTGACATCGAAGGGGCGTTTAATCAGAGGCGCGTTCATGCGGCGGCTCCGGCAAGCCAGACGCGGATGCGGCCGATCAGTTCGTTGTTCAGCTCTTCCGGCAGGCCACTCGGGATCGCCTCGACCAAGAAGCTCTCGATCAACAACGCGCGCGCTTCCGCTTCCGGCACACCGCGCGAGCGCATGTAGAAGAGCGCGCGCTCATCCAGCCCGCCCGCCGTATTGCCATGCGCGCATTGCACGTCGTCGGCGTGGATCATGAGTTCCGGCTTCGCGAAAATCTCAGCGCCCTCTTCCAGCAACATGCCGTGGTGATATTGGCGCGCATCCGTTTTCTGCGCGTCCTTGGCGACGACGATCTTGCCCTGAAAGACGCCGCGGCCGCCTTTGCGGGCAACGCCTTTGATCAATTGGCGGGTTTCGCCGTGGGCGACATGATGGCTGATCACCGAGGTGAGATCGGCGTGGCGGCCCGCGCCCGCCATATAGACGCCGTTCAGTTCGACATGCGCGCCCTCGCCTTCCACATCGACGTGCGTTTCGATCCGGGCGAGTTTGGCGCCTTCAGCCAGTATGAACTGGCGCAGCCTCGCGCCTTTCGCCAGGCGCACACGCGCCATCGCGAGCGGCGTGGCAGCACCAGCTTGGATCACCACGCGGGTCAAGGTCGCGCCTTCCGACACCGAAAAATCGAACGACCTTGCATCGAGATGAGCGTCGTCATCCATGCGCTCAACGATCACGCGTTGCTCGCTGGCCGGCACGTTGAGGCGCTGCGTACCAGGGGCCAATTGCTCGATGATGTCTCGCCCTTCGCGCAGCACGAGCGGCTGCTCGCCCAGCACCGCGCGCAGGTCGGAATATTTCCACGCCTCAACGCGACGCGTCGGAAGAAGAGCCGTCACGCTCACGCCGCCGCCTTCAGATACTTGTCATAGCCCTCGCGCTCGAGCGTCAGCGCCAGCTCAGGTCCACCGCTATCGACGATGCGGCCGCGCGCGAGGACGTGGACGCGGTCGGGTTTGATGTAGTCGAGCAAGCGCTGATAGTGCGTGATCACGAGCAAGCCGCGATCGGGGGCGCGCAACGCGTTCACATTTTCCGAGACGATGCGGAGCGCGTCGATGTCGAGACCGGAATCGGTTTCATCGAGAATGGCGAAGCGCGGCTGCAGCACCGCCATTTGCAGCGCTTCGAAGCGCTTCTTTTCGCCGCCGGAGAAGCCGACATTGAGCGGGCGCTTCAGCATCTCCTGGTCGATCTTCAGCGCTTCTGCCTTGCTTCGCATGAGCTTCAACAACTCCGGCGCCGGCATGGGATCAAGGCCCTTGGCTTTGCGTTGCGCATTGAGCGCTGCTTTCAGGAACGCAATCACCGAGAGGCCGGGAATTTCGACCGGGTATTGGAACGAGAGAAAAAGTCCCGCCGCAGCGCGCTGTTCGGGTTCAAGCGCCAGCAGATCGATTCCATCGAGCGATGCGCTGCCGCTCGTGACCTCGTAGCCGTCGCGGCCCGAGAGCGAATACGCGAGCGTGGATTTGCCGGCGCCGTTCGGGCCCATGATGGCGTGCGTTTCGCCGGCCGGGACGCGCAGCGTCAGCCCCTTGATGATCTCGGCGCCGCCGACATCGACGTGCAGATCCTTAACTTCAAACACCGCTCTTCTCTCTTTTGTAGTCCGCCGCCGTGCGCACGTGATCGCCATTGGCGCGGGAAACCAGGGTGAACCAGCCGCCGAAAACGATCGCCAGCACCGCGAAGATGGCGACGCCGTGAAGCAATTCGTTGTGCAGGCCGTACCAAAGCGCCGCTCCGCCGCCGCCGAGCATTACCGACATAAACACGACGAAAACCGCCCACCCCTTCCAATGCACGGGCGCCATGGCGCGGCTGTGATGGCCGATCGGATGACGGCGCGCGAACCAGATTTCCTTTTCCGTCATGGCGCAAACACCTGTGCGGCCGGCTCAGCGCAGAATTTCGCCTCGGCCGCGCGCGTATCCAGATCGATCGCGCCGATGCCGGGCGCATCCGCCAGGCTGCAGCTTGAACGAATAGCGCCGTTCACGTCTTCACCTTCGACATTAACACTCGCCAGCATGTGCAGGCCTTCGCCGTCGAGCCGGTAGAACGCGACGTTCCACAACGCAGCGCCGCCGCGCGCTGGCACGGCGACATACCCTTCAGCGGTGCGTTCGATGCTGACGCCGCTTACCTCACCGACACGTCGATAGGCGCCGCTCTCGCCGCTGAACAGCCAGATCGCGTTGGCGATGTTGGCGTTGCCGGTGGCGCGCGGGATCAGAATGTCGCCACGGCCGTCGCCGTCGACATCCTGCACGCCGGGCGCGCGATACTCGGAGAGGTCCGTCTCCAGAATTGTCTGCGTCACCGAGAAATCCGGCCCCAGCACATCGACCGACACCGTGCCGCCATCGACGCCCGCCGGCACTGCGGCGAAGCGCACGTGCAAGGCGACGCCCGTCGCTTCGAGACGACATTCATTTGGCGTAAAATCACCGGCGAACACGAGATCCGCGCACGCGGGCAATTCCACCGTTGGGTCAGGCGCGGCGCTCGGCGTACACGCCGCGAGCACGCAAAGCGCGAGCAAGGCGCGCATCATGGGCAGAGCTCCGAGGACCATTGATTGGCGTGCGCGCCGCGGCGGCACATCCAGCGGCGATACCCATTCTCGGGAAACCAGCCCTCGGATTCACGGCGAAACTCAACGCGCACATGACCCGCCGCGACAGAATCATCGGGGATGTTTTCGCGCACCACGTCGGCAATCGCACGTTCGCCTTCTTCGCGGATGGTCAGGCTCACAGCGGCGTCGCCCTCGAAGCTGCCGGGGGCCACGAGATCGCCCAGCGCATCCATGATCGTCGGCGCGCCGGTGACGCCTAACTCGCTAGGCTCGACCGCCGTGAACGCATCGTTCGGCGCGGCGACCAGGAGCGGGTCCGCGGTCTCGATCTGGATCGCGTCGTCGGCGGCGCCGGCCGCGTGATCCTGCGGCGCGGTGATGGCGCCGGATTCGCTCGGCGCCTCGCTTTGCTGTTGCTGGCCACACGCGGCTAGGCTGAGCACTGCAGCCGCGAGAATGATCCCCCGCATCATCCGACGCTCCCCTCCAAACTGACTTCCAAGAGTTTCTGCGCTTCGACCGCGAATTCCATCGGCAGCTTTTGCAGCACCTCGCGGACAAAGCCGTTCACCAATAGCGCGACCGCCTCCTCTTCTGGGATGCCGCGCGCGCGCAGATAGAACAGTTGATCGTCGGAAAGCTTCGTGGTTGTCGCCTCGTGCTCGAATTGCGCGTCTGGCGTGCGGGTTTCGACGTACGGCACGGTGTGCGCGGCGCATTGATCGCCGATCAGCAATGAATCGCATTGCGTGAAATTGCGCGCCCCTTTGGCTTTGGCGTGCGCCGAGACGAGACCGCGATAAGCGTTGGACGAGCGCCCAGCGCTGATGCCCTTGGAGATGATGCGCGAGCGCGTGTTCTTGCCGAGATGCACCATCTTTGTGCCGGTGTCGGCTTGTTGGCAGCCATTGGTGACGGCGATGGAATAGAATTCGCCGGCACTCTCGTCGCCGCGCAGGATGCAGCTTGGATATTTCCAGGTGATGGCCGAACCGGTCTCTACTTGCGTCCAGCTGATCTTGGAACGCGGCCCACGGCAATCGCCGCGCTTGGTCACGAAATTGTAGATGCCGCCTTTGCCGTCCGCGTCGCCGGGCCACCAATTTTGCACGGTGGAATATTTGATCTCAGCATCGTCGAGCGCGACGAGTTCGACGACGGCGGCGTGCAGCTGGTTTTCATCGCGCATCGGCGCGGTGCAGCCTTCGAGATACGAGACGTAGGCGCCCTTGTCGGCGATGATCAGCGTGCGCTCGAATTGGCCAGTGCCTTCCGCGTTCATGCGAAAATAGGTGCTAAGCTCCATCGGGCAGCGCACGCCGGGCGGCACATAGACGAATGAGCCGTCAGAGAACACGGCGCTGTTCAGCGTGGCGAAGAAATTGTCGGACGTCGGCACGACCGAGCCCAGATATTTTTTCACCAGCTCCGGATGCTCGCGCACCGCTTCGCTCATCGAGCAGAAGATGACGCCAGCCTTGGCGAGTTCGTCCTTGAAGGTGGTGACGACGGAGACGCTGTCGAACACGGCGTCCACGGCCACGCGCGGCGCGCCTTCGACGCCCAGCAACACCTCCGCCTCCTTCAGCGGAATGCCCAGCTTTTTGTAGGTTTCAAGAATTTCCGGATCGATGTCGTCGAGACTTTTGTATTTCGCGCCGCTCTTCGGGGCCGCGTAATAGCGCGCGGCCTGATAATTGATCGGCGGGTAATTCACCAGCGCCCAGGTCGGCTCTTCCATGGTTTGCCAGCGCTGGAACGCTTCCAGGCGCCAAGCAAGCATCCAGTCTGGCTCGCCTTTCTTGGCCGAGATGAAGCGCACGATTTCTTCATTGAGCCCCGGCGGCGCCAGCTCTTGCTCAAGCTCGGTGACAAAACCGTGCTTGTACTTCTCCGCTTCAAGCGCGCGCGCGGCTTCGACCGTGCCCTTATCGATGCTTTCCTTTACCGCACTCATCACGCCGCTCCCTTGAGCGCACGGCGCGCGGCGATCTTGTTCAGCGCATGCAGCGCCTCATCCACGTCGGTGTCCTTGGATTCATGGCCGAAGCTGACACGCAGCGCGGCCTTGGTGAGATCGATTGGCGCGCCCATCGCGGCGAGTACGCGGCTGGAGCGCACTTTTCCCGACGAGCAGGCCGCGCCCGAGCTGATGGCGACGCCTTCAAGGTCCATCGCGATCACGGCGGTTTCTGCGGCGAGACCAGGCAGCGCGAAGTTTGAGGTGTTCGGCAGACGCGGCGCGTCCTTGCCGAAGATCACCGCATCGCTTGGTAAGCCTGCTTCGAACCGATCGCGCATCGCCGCGAGCCGCGGCGCCTCTGTCGCGCGTTCGCGCTCGGCCCATTCGATGGCGACACCAAACCCAACGAGCGCCGCGCTGTTCTCCGTGCCAGGACGACGCCCACGCTCTTGGCCGCCGCCGAAGCGCGCCGTTACGAACGGCGCGCCTGGCGCAAGCACCAGCGCGCCAGCGCCAGATGGGCCGCCAAGCTTGTGGCTGGAAATGACGAGGTAGGTCGCATCGAGATCGGCGATGCTGACGGGAATGCGGCCAAGCGCCTGCGCAGCGTCCACGAGCAGCAATGCGCCGTGTTCGCGCGCGAGCGCGGCGATCTTGGCGATCGGCTGGATCACCCCAGTTTCGTTATTGGCGAGTTGGATGGCGAGCAGCGCTGGCTTTGGCGCATCAGCCAAAAGTTTGGCGAGCCCATCGAGTTCAATAACGCCGTTTGCATCGACGGGCGCGACAAGCTGCGTCTGTAGCGTGCGCGTGGCGTGTTCGAAAACGGCGTCATGCTCAACGGCTGAAATGATCAACGACGATGCACCGACGCTTGTCAGCGCCAGATGCAGCGCTTCCGTCGCGCCCGACGTGAAGATGACGTTCTCGGCGCGCGCTTCGACAGCGCTCGCAATTTTCTCGCGCGCGTCTTCCACGATGGCTTTCGCGCGACGGCCAAAACTGTGCACGGAGGAAGGATTGCCGCCCTGCGCCAGCGCGCGCGACATCGCGACCGCCGCTTCAGCGCGCACGGGTGCGCCGGCGTTGTAGTCGCAATAGATCGGCGTCTTCGTCATCTCATTATTCCGCGGCGACGCGTGCATCGCCGTCGAAGCGCTGCTCCAGCACGTCCGCCAGCGTGACCGAGGCAAGGAAGAGTTGGATGCGCGAGCCCATCTCGGCCCAGAGGCCGTGCGCGATGCAGCGGCCGTTCCGGCTCAGGCACCCCTTGGTCGAAGCTTCGTCGCACCGGGTGGCTTTGATCGGCTCGTTTACGGCGTCGATGATCTCCGCGACGGTGGTTTTGTTGGCCGCGCGGGCCAGGCGATAGCCGCCGCCCGGGCCGCGCACGCCGGCCACCAAGCCAGCCTTGCGCATCCGGGCGAACAATTGCTCGAGGTAGGAGAGCGATATCTCCTGGCGGCGGGCGACCTCCTGCAGCGGCACCGCCCTCTCCACACCGCCATGCAGCGCCAGATCCGCCATAGCCATGACCGCGTAGCGGCCTTTCGAGGTCAAACGCATAGCAATCCCTTCCCGCGCCCTCGCACGCCCCCAAAATCATGTGCTAGAAGGCGCCCCCTTCCGGGGGCGGACCCAGATTTCGGTCTGGGTCCTTGTCTTGGGCTCCACCTAGGATGCCTGAGTATTTTGGTCAAGAATTTGCCGCTTGATTCCGCTGGGATCTGCAGGCTGGG
Organism: Caulobacterales bacterium; assembly: GCA_017303355.1. Lineage (GTDB taxonomy): Bacteria > Pseudomonadota > Alphaproteobacteria > Caulobacterales > Aquidulcibacteraceae > Vitreimonas. The sequence goes on from JAFLCU010000006.1 coordinate 93,024, forward strand.
GTCGCGAATGCCAGAAGTGATTTTCCCGGGCGCCGCTGGGCGCGTGGAAGGCCGTTATCAGGAACCGTCCAAGGAAGGCGCGCCGATCGCGCTGATCCTGCACGGCCACCCCCGCGCGGGCGGCTCGATGCAAGACCGGGTGACGGTTCAGCTCTATAAGCTTTTCGCCGACAAGGGCTTTGGCGTACTGCGCTTCAATTTTCGCGGCATCGGCCGCTCGCAGGGCGTATTCGACAACGGCATGGGCGAGCTTTCGGACGCCGCCTCCGCGCTCGATTATCTGCAGAGCATGAACCCTAACGCCGAGCAGTGCTGGGTGGGCGGCTATTCGTTTGGCGCTTGGATTGGCCTGCAATTACTGATGCGCCGCCCCGAGATCGATGGCTTCATCGCCGTGGCGCCGCCGGCCAACCATTACGACCTCTCGTTCCTGGCGCCGTGCCCAGCGTCGGGTGTGATGATCTATGGCACGCGCGATAGCGTCACCACCGCCGCCGACATGGAGCGCGTGATCAGCCGCATCCGTACGCAAAAGAACATCAAGGTGGACGCCGCCATCGTTGAGGGCGCGGATCACTTTTTCCGTGGCCGCGATCCGGGTACGGACCATTTGGCCGATGTCGAGATGCACGCGCGCGCTTATCTGGAGCGCCGCTTGGCCGGCCCGCCGCGCCCGCCGACCTCCAAGCGCTAAGCCGCGCCGAACCTCACAAACAAAAAGCGCGGGCTTAAAGGCCCGCGCTTTCTTTTTTTTCGTCAGTTTCGCTTATTCAGAGCGGAGGAAAGCCGGCTTCGGCCCGCCAGAAAAGCCCTCTGGCCCTTGATCTGGTTCACGCTCGCGCGGCTGCCGTTCGCGGCGGGGCGGACGTTCGCCACGCTCTTGCCGCTCGCCACGTTCTTGGCGTTCAGGCCGTTCGGCGCGCTGCTCGCCCTCAAAGCGCTCTTGGCGCTCGCCGCCGTCTTCGCGCGGCTCACGCGCTTCGCCGCCTTCACCGCCGCCCTCGGGGCGGAAACGGTTGCGGCGGCCGCGATTGCGGCCACGACGAAAATCACCGTCGCCACGCTCGAACTGGCGGTTTTGCTCGCCTTGGCTGAATTCCGCGTCAGCTTGATCGCCGGCTTCGGCGTTGGCTTCGCCCTCGCCGCCTTCGCTCTCGCCGGCGCCATCTTCGTCGCCTTCATACTCGGCTTCGGCGCTGAAGCGCTCGCCAACCTGAGGCGGCGGCATCGCCGGCTGCATGCTGCGCACGAGGCGGAAATAGTGATCCGCGTACTGCATGTAGTTTTCGCTCAGCACACGGTCGCCAGAGGAAGCCGCGTCGCGCGCGAGCTGCAGATAGCGCTCATAGATCGCCGAGGCGTTGCCGCGAACCTTGCCGCCTTCCGGGCCATTGCTCTCCATGGCGCGGTTGGGGTTCTGATTGTTATAATTGTGGTGATGCCCACCACCGCCGCCCGGCTTCCGACCGCGACCACGCTGACGCTTCATTGAGATTGCACCATGTGTTTGTAATCCGATGCTTGTGCCGCAATCGCCGTGGCCGCCATGGCCTGCGTCGTGCGCGCTATTTGCTCACGTGTCTTGCGGTTCACCGAGCCTTGGGCCGTAAAGCTGGCGACGTCGCCCGCGTCCTTATCCTGACCTCTTGCTGAGGAAAGCCGCGGCGGCCTTAAGCGCGCCTGCCTGAAACCGCTCCTGGTTCAGCCCCTTGAACCTTTCGGAGATCGATTCCGGCTTTGAGCGTAATGCGTCCCAGGCGGCCTTCCAAGGGGTTTTTCAGCGCCCTTCCCTCATGTCGCACGCTTGCCCGCCACAACGCGGGGGATGCCGGCAAGGTCCATACGCGGCGTGGTTGTTTGCAGCCCCTGCGCTTCCGCCAGCGCGCGAACAGCGTCCGCCTGGCCCCGGCCAACCTCGAGCGCGAACACGCCCGTCGGGGCCAGGAGGCCCGGCAGCGCCGCGATAATGGCGCGATAGGCGTCGAGCCCATCGGGGCCCCCATCCAGCGCCAGGCGCGGCTCCCATTTGGCCACCTCGGGATCCAGGCCGTCGATATCGGCGCTGGGAATATAGGGCGGATTGGAGAGGACGAGGTCGAACGGGCCTTCGATGCCGTCGGTCCAATCGCCCTGCCGGAAGCTGGCCCGATTACTAAGCCCAAGACGCTCGGCATTGGCGCGGGCGATTGCGAGCGCGGCTCCGCTGGTGTCGATTCCGATGCCGGTGGATTCCGGGCGCTCCGAGAGCACCGAAAGCAGGATCGCGCCGGAGCCGACGCCGAGATCAAGCACGCGCGCAGGCCAGCCCTTCGGCAGCGTCTCCATCGCCACCTCGACCAGATGCTCGGTTTCGGGGCGCGGCGTCAGCACGTCGGCGCTGACGGTGAAATCGAGCGTCCAAAAGCCCTTGTGGCCGAGGATGTGGCCGATCGGTTCGCGCGCTTCGCGGCGGCGCACGAGCGCTTCGACGGCGGCGACTTGCTCGGCGCTCACGGATCTGCGCGGATCGGTGACGATATCGACGCGGCCGACGCCAGCGCCGGCTTCCAGCAACAATCGCGCATCAATGACGGGCGAATCCACGCCAGCCGCTTCGAGCCGGCGACGCGCGTCGGTCCAGAGCGAGACGAGCGTTTCAGTCATGCCCAGCCTCTTGGACCGCCGGCGTCTCGCCGGCGAGCACTGGATGACCTTGATGCATACGCGCCGGCGAGGACGCCGGCGGTCCAAGTACGCTCATTGTTCGCTCTCCAGCGCCGCGAGCTTTTGCGCCTGATCCTCGGCCGCGAGCGCATCAAGCACCGGATCGAGCGCGCCTTCGATGATTTCGGGCAGATTGTAGAGCGTCAGATTGATGCGGTGGTCGGTGACGCGGCCTTGCGGGAAATTGTAGGTGCGGATGCGCTCTGAGCGATCGCCCGAGCCGATCTGGCCTTTGCGCTCAGCGGCGCGCGCGGCGTCGCGCATCTCGCGCTCGCGGTCATAGAGCTTGGTCTTCAGCATCATCATCGCTTGTGCGCGGTTCTGGTGCTGCGATTTTAGCTGGCTGATGACGACGATGCCTGACGGCATGTGCGTGATGCGAACGGCGGAATCGGTCTTGTTCACGTGCTGACCGCCGGCGCCTGACGATCGCATCGTGTCGATGCGGATGTCCTTGTCGTCCACCACGATATCGACGTCGCCCTCCGGCTGCGGCAGCACGGCGACGGTGGCGGCGGAGGTGTGAATGCGGCCGCCGGCTTCGGTTTCCGGCACCCGTTGCACGCGGTGGACGCCGCTTTCGAAGCGCAGACGACCGAACACGCCTTTGCCAGTGACGCTGGCGACAGCTTCCTTCACGCCGCCAATACCGGTGTCCGAAATATCTTCGATCTCGAAACGCCAACCGCGGCGGCTGGCGTAGCGCTGATACATGCGCAGCAAATCACCCGCGAACAGCGCCGCTTCCTCGCCGCCTGTGCCCGCGCGGATCTCGAGCACGGCGGAGGCGCTTTCGTCCTTGTCCTTCGGCGCGAGCAGCAACAGCGCTTGGCGCTCCAATTCCGGCAACGCTTCGCGCACGGCGTTGAGCTCTTCGGCCACAACGTCGGCAAGATCGCCGCCATCCTTGGCCATCTCTTCAAGGTCCACGAATTCCTGGCGCTTGGCCTTCACCGCAGCGATCGCTTCGATCAGCGGCTTCAGCTCCGCGTGTTCTTGGCCGAGCTTGACGATCTCGGCGCCGTCCGTGGCCGCGCCAAGGCGCGCTTCGATACGCTCGAAGCGATCGACCGCCTGTTCAAGGCGGCGTTCCAAACGCGCATAGTCAGACATTGAACTTAGCTACATCACGTCGGTGAAAATCTCGGCGTGCACGGCCGTGATTTGTGGTTCCGCGAACGCCAACTCGGTTTGCGAATGGCGCTGGTACGGCACGATGACTTCCACCGCGCTGCCATTGGCGGCCTCGATGTGGAAGCAAAGCGCGGCCGCATCGTCGCTGCGGGCGCGGCCGTCGAACACGAGGCCGGCGGCGATCAGGCCGTTTTCTTCCTCATCCTTGCGGAAGCCCGCGATGAGCCCGGAGATGTGATCGGCCGGCGCGGATTTCTCGATCGGCAGATCGACATTGGTGTGGATCTGCTCGCCGGTCTTACGGATACCGGCGCCGAACGGCGCAAACGAGCCGCCAGCCTTCAGCGCATTGTGCGCCGTGTCGAACAAATATTCGTACGTGTCCTGCAGGTGGCGCTGCAGCATCGCTCAATCCTTCGCCGGCGCGTTTGCACGCATCGTCTTGGCCCGATCTTCGACCAAGCCAACGATATGATCGATCATCTCCCCGTTGTCGACCTTATGGTCCGCCTTGCCGGCGACATAGACCATGCCGGCGCCCTTGCCGCCTCCGGTGAAACCCAAATCGGTCATCAGCGCCTCGCCTGGCCCGTTCACGACGCAGCCGATGATGGAGAGCGTGATCGGCTCGGCGATGTGCGCCAGCCGCGCTTCCAATTCATCCACAGTCTTGATGACGTTGAAGCCCTGCCGCGCACAGGAAGGGCAGGCGATGATGGTGACGCCGCGCTGGCGCAGGCCCATCGATTTGAGCAGGTCGTGGCCGACTTTAATCTCTTCCACCGGATCGGCGGCGAGCGAGACGCGGATCGTGTCGCCAATGCCGGCCCAGAGCAGCGAGCCCATCGCGATCGAGGATTTCACCGTACCGCTGCGCAGCGCGCCGGCTTCGGTGACGCCGAGATGCAGCGGTGCGTCCGTCGCTTCGGCCAGCGCTTGATAGGCGGCGACGGTGAGAAACACGTCGGACGCTTTCACGCTGATTTTGTACTCGTGGAAATCGTGCTCCTCGAGCAAAGCGGCGTGATAGAGCGCGCTTTCGACCATCGCCTTGGGGCACGGCTCGCCGTATTTTTCGAGCAGATGCGGTTCAAGCGAGCCGGCGTTGACGCCGATGCGGATCGAGCAGCCGTGATCCTTGGCCGCTTGCACCACGTCCTTCACGCGCTGGGCGTTGCCGATATTGCCGGGATTGATGCGCAGACATGCGGCGCCAGCGGCGGCCGCTTCGATGCCGCGACGATAGTGAAAATGGATGTCGGCCACCAACGGCACTCTGGCTTCGCGCGCGATCTTGGCGAATGCGGCTGTTGAATCCTCATCGGGGCACGAGACGCGGACGATGTCGGCGCCGGCTTCTTCAAGTTGGCGGATTTGATTGATCGTCGCCGCCGCATCCGAGGTCGGCGTGTTGGTCATGGATTGGACCGCGATCGGGGCGTCGCCGCCGATCTCGACGCTGCCCACGCGGATTTTGCGCGAGCGGCGGCGCTCGATCCGCCGCCAGGGCCGGATGTGGTGCAGATCGCCGGCCGCGCCGTCCATGAGAGTTTTCCTTTCAGGCTTCAGATAGCGCGGCGACGGCGACGCTAACAGGCCCCGGCGCCGCAGCCTTCAGGTGCGGGGCTGGGCCAGCTGAACCTGGGCGATCGGCTCGATCTCGTCGATCGAGCGTCCCAGCACCGGCATGCCGGCCGCGCCCAACAGACCAGCCGACTGGCCATTTACGAACAGCTCAAACGCGGCGCCGTCACGGGCATGGAGGGTCCAACCTGGGCTGGGGTCTGGCCGGTAAACGTCCCCGGCCGCCAGGGTGCGAGACAAGAATACCGTACCGTCTGGCCCCCGGGCCTCCAGCCAAGCATCCGCGAGCGCGCGGATTTCGACTACACGAGTCACCACCGGCGCACGCGACCCTGGGGCGCCCGCTACCGCAGGAGCGGAGACCGGGGCTTCGGCCACCTGTTCGTTGCGCTCGGCGTCCATCATCCGCCAGCCGACAAACGCGGCGGCGACGACGCCCAGAGCGGCGGCGGCGAGCCACGGGCGTTCCCGATGCGGCTTGGAGGCCGGGTTGCGAATTTGCTGCTTGGCGTCTTCCCGCGTGAGCGCGCTTTCGTCCTGGAATTGATCGACGATGGCTTTCTCATCGACGCCGAGTTCCCGAGCATAGGAACGCAGGAACGCCAGCGCGTAAGCCTTGCCCGGCAGCAGCTTGATGTTCATGTCCTCAAGCGCCTCGAGGAACTCGCGGCGTACGCGAATACGGTCGGCGACCTCCTCGATACTCCAGCCGCGCTGGCGGCGCGCTTCGGCCAGCTTGCGCCCCGCGCGCCAAGCTGGATCAAGCTGCGGCGGCGGCGCGGCAGGCGCCTGGCGCTGAGCGCGCGCTTCCGTCGCTTCTGGCGACATTTGCGGATCGGTGGGCGTCGGTTGCAGCATCAGAGCGTCGGCCCCTCCTCGGGAGACCTTACGTAGTAAGAGGCAAATTTTGAGCCACGGTTAAAGGTAGGCGCGAATCGAAGGCGGCTCAACTACGCAAAAGGCGCGATCACAGCGCCCAGCCCTGCTTCGCTGCAATAGATGTGAGTTCACCACGAATGGACGACACGCCGCTACTCAACATGGGCTGCAGCACAGCGCCGGCCGCACTCGCGTCCGCTGAAAGCAGCAATCGCTTCACTGGGCCGATGCCAGAAGCCGGCATCGATAAGCGACGATAACCAAGCGCAACGAAAGCCAACGCTTCGAGCGGCTTGCCGGCGGCCTCACCGCAAATCGAGACTTGTATGCTGGCGGCGTCCGCGTTCTCGCGCACACGCTTCAGCAAGCGCAGCGCTGGCGGGCTGAGAATGTCGTAGCGATCCGAGACGCGCGCGTTGCCGCGATCGGCCGCGAAGAAATATTGCATCAGATCGTTGGTGCCGATCGAGATAAAATCGGCCTTGCCTTTCAGATCGGGGATCGAGAACGCCAGCGCGGGCGCCTCCACCATGACGCCGATCTCGACATGCGCCGGCAGCTGATGATTGCGCACGCGCGCCCACTCAAGCTCACGATCCACCAGCGCGCGCGCCGCGTCGAACTCGCTCACCATGGTGACGAGCGGAAACATCACGCGCAGCCGCCGGCCTGCGGCGGCGGAAATCAAGGCGCGGAGCTGATAGCGGAGCAGCGCCGGGCGATCGAGGCCGATCCGAACCGCCCGCCAGCCGAGAGCTGGGTTCTCCTCGCGCTCGGCGGTCACGTACGGCAACACCTTGTCGCCGCCGAGGTCGAGCGTGCGGAAGGTGACCGGGCGCTCGCCCGCCGTCTCCAACACGTCGCGATAGAGCAGCGTCTGGCTCTCGAGGCGCGGCAGCGTCTCCGAGACCATGAATTGGAACTCGGTACGGAAGAGGCCGATGCCCTCCGCGCCCGCATCGTCAAGATGGTGCGCGTCGAGCGCCAGACCGGCGTTCAGCAACAGCGCCACGCGCGCGCCATCCCTGGTGACGGCTGGCGTATCCTTGAGGCGCGCGAATTCGGCCGCGCGCGCGGTGCGCAATTCAAGGCGTTGCCGATAGGCGGCGGTGACGGCGTCCTCCGGGCGCAGGCGAACCTCGCCACGCTCGCCGTCCACCACGATCGCGTCGCCCGCCTCAACGCGCGAGAGTAGGCCCGGCAATAGGCCAACCATCGGAATGCCCAGCGCGCGCGCCACGATGGCCGCGTGCGCGGTGGCGCCGCCCTCCTCTAGCGCCAGGCCTTTGAGACGTTCAGCGCCATAATCGAGCAACTCAGCTGGACCAAGCTCACGGGCGACAAGAACGGCGTCGGCTGGCAATTCCTGCGCGGGCGCGCCGTCCACGCCGGCAAGCGCGCGCAGCAGGCGATTGTCGAGATCTTCGAGGTCGTGGAGCCGCTCGCGCAGATACGGATCGCGGGTGTTGTTGAACTTGGCGCGGTGCTCGCCGCGCACGCGCTCGACAGCCGCGTCAGCTGAAAGGCCAGCGCGCACGCCATGTTTCAGCTTGGTTTCCCAGCTGGGGTCGTTCGCCAGCATGAGAAACATTTCCAGCACTTCGCGCGAAACGCCCGAGATGCGACCGGGGTCGCCCTCCAACATTTCCTCGAGCGTCTTACGCACCTGAAGCAGCGCCGCGTTCAGGCGCTCTTCCTCGCGCACCGGATCGTCGGCGATGACACGGCCGAGCGGCGCGTGCGGTTCGTGCAGAACAACCGTGCCGATGGCGAGGCCATCGGAGAAAGCGCGGCCTTGCAGGAATTCTGGCCGGCTCGCGCGCGCTTCGACCTCGGCGAGGCCGGAAAGATCGCCGAATGCGCCGGAGGCGACCATTTCCGCCAGCACCATGGCTATGGTCTGCAGCGCCTCGACTTCGTCATCGCCATAGACGCGCGAGGCGCGGTTTTGAACGACGAGCACGCCGAAGGTGCGTTCCGAGCGCACGATCGGCACGCCCAGGAATGCATTGTACGGATCTTCGCCGGTTTCGGGGCGATACGAGAAACGCTCGTGATGCGGCGCGTCGGCGATATTCAGCGGCTGCGCCGTCTCCGCCACCAGGCCAACCAGACCTTCGCCATGCTTCAGCCGCGTGCGATGCACGGCCTCGGATTTCAGACCTTCGGTGGCGAAGAGTTCGTGGACGGCGCCACGCGTGAGGTAGATCGAGCACACGTCCGCGACCATGGTCGAGGCGACCATGTGGACGAGGCGGTCAAGACGCTCCTGCGCCGCGCCGCCGGTCTCCATGATCTCCCGCAGCTTGCGCAGGAGTATCCGGGACCCGCCGACATTCGCCGGACCTGCCATCGTGCGCCTTCGGCTTCCTCCGTTTCACGCCGCCGCCTTCAGGCGGCGTCGAGACCATAGGCCGTGTGCAATGCCCTTACCGCAAGCTCGGTATAGGCCGCGTCGATCAATACCGAGATTTTGATCTCGGAAGTGGCGATCGCCTCGATGTTGATACCCTTTTGCGCAAGGGCTGCGAACATCGTTCGGGCGACCCCGACTTGGCTCCGCATGCCGATGCCTATGACGGACACTTTGGCCACATCACGGCGAACGTGAATATCTTCGACGCCAATATTGGATTTCAGCGCTTCAATCGCCTCCGCGGCGCGCCCTGCTTCGCGTTCCGGACAGGTGAACAGGATGTTCTGGCGCCCTTCCTGGCGCGCCTCGCTCTGAACGATCATGTCCACGTTGATGTTCGCTTCCGCGAGGCGGTTGAAAATATCGGCGGCGACGCCCGGATGGTCTTCCACGCCCAACAGCGTGACCTTCGCCTCGTCGCGCGAATAGGCGACGCCGGAAACAACTTGCTTTTCCACGATCTCTTCCTCGGGACAAACCAACGTACCGGGATTGGGCGCCCCCGGCTCAACAAAACTCGACAGCACACGCACCGGCACGCGATGCGCGAACGCGAGTTCAACTGACCGCGTCTGCAGCACCTTGGCGCCCAGCGACGCCATCTCCAGCATTTCCTCGTACGAGATTTTTTCCAAGCGCTGTGCTTTCGCGACGATGCGCGGGTCGGTCGTATAGACGCCATCGACGTCGGTGTAGATGTCGCAGCGTTCCGCTTTCAGCGCCGCCGCCACCGCGACAGCGGACGTATCGGAACCGCCCCGGCCGAGTGTGGTGATGCGATTGTCTTCGGTGACGCCTTGAAAGCCCGGAATGATGGCGACGACGCCCGCATCGATCGACGCGCCAAGCTCGTCCTCGACGATCTCGGCGATGCGCGCCTTGGAATGCGCGTCGTCGGTCTTGAACGGGATCTGCCAGTTTTGCCACGAGCGCGCCGGGATGCCGAGCCGGCGCAACGACAGCGCCAGCAATCCGGTCGTCACCTGCTCGCCGGTGGAGACGATAACATCGTATTCGTCATTGAAATCCTTGGCCGATAGGCCCCCGCCGTTCGCGCTCTCGCCAGCTGCGGCGCGCGCAAGGCCGACTAGGCGGTCGGTTTCGCCGGACATCGCCGAAACCACCACGGCCAGACCGCGTCCCGGTTTTCGTTCGGAGGCGACGATGCGCGCGACTCGCGCGATGCGCTCCACGTCACCCACGGACGTGCCGCCAAACTTCATCACCAAACGAGACATAAGTACTTAGCCGGTCGAGAAAATGCGTGGTCCCTGCGAGTCGGGCCCAGGCCCGATCCGCGCGGCGCCCATAGCATGCTCCGCTGCGACGCGATACCGCTTGACCGCCGCACCCGCCATGCCGATCTCAGAGCCATGGCCACAAACACGCGCGACCCCGCCGAGATCGCCAAATTCGGCGCTCTAGCCGCCGAATGGTGGAATCCGAAAGGCCCGTTCGGCGCTTTGCACCGGCTCAATCCGGTGCGCCTCCAATTCATCCGTGAGACGGTCGCGCGCCATTTCGGCCCGCGCGGCCGGCGGCCGCTGGATGGGCTTTCGGTACTCGATTTGGGATGTGGCGGCGGGCTGGTCTCAGCCCCGCTCGCGCGGATGGGCGGCGATGTCACCGCAATTGACGCCGCACCCGAAGCGATTGGCGCCGCCCGCGCTTACGCCGAACAAGCTGGCCTCTCAATTGATTTCCAGAACACCACGGCGGAAGCGCTCGTCGATGCGGGCGCGCGGTTCGATGTGGTGACGGCGCTGGAGATCATCGAGCACGTCGCCGACGTGAATGCGTTTCTCGCCGCCGCCCAGGCGCTGGTGAAACCCGGCGGCTTGCTCATCCTCTCGACCATCAATCGCACGCCGAAGGCGCGTGCGTTCGCCATCGTCGGCGCCGAGCGCATTCTCAAATGGGCGCCGGAGGGTGCGCACGATTACGACAAGCTGGTCACGCCGGAGGAAATCCGCGCCGGTGCGCGCGGCATTCGATGGAACGAGCCCACGGGCATCTCTTACCAACCGCTGGGCGAAGGCTGGTCGCTCTCAAGCGACATTTCGATCAATTATCTGATGGCCGGCACGAAACTCTAAACGGTCGCGTCAGTGTCCGCACCACCCATCCCCGGAATTTTGCGCCGCAAAATATCCGGGGCCTACACACTCACGCGTAAGTGTTTATAGGCCCCGGACTGTCCGCTTCGCGTCCATCCGGAGATGGGTGTTAGCGATTGCGCGTCGGATTGTAGCGATCGCGCAGGCGTGTCTGGCGAGAGATGAGCGGCTGCTCCACGCCTTCGATGAACACGGCCGTTGGCGCCGAGGTCACCTGCAACGGATCGCCGTCCCAGATCACCACGTCCGCCAGATAATTGCGCTCAAGCCGCCCGAGTTGCGCGCCAACGCCAAATATTTCCGCCGGCGTACGCGAGACTGCGGCAAAGGCTGCATCCCATGAAAGGCCATTGGCGACCGCGTTGCCCGCGAGTTGCAGCACAAGACGCGCTTGATGCGCATCCACCGCGCCGGGCGCAGGTGCGATCGCGAACGTCACGCCAGCGTCTTCAAGCAGCGCCGCATTGTCCAAGCGCGCCGACAAACGCTCGAACCGATCCGGCAAATTGGCCAGCGGATCGAGGATTACCGGAATGCGCGCACGCGCCAGCTCGCTGGCGACCTGCCACGCTTCCGCGCCGCCATGGATGGCGAAGCGCAAGCTTGGATTGGCGCGCTGATAGCCGATGACACGACGGATATCGGCCGCGCTCTCCGCGTGAACCAGGAACATGCCCTGGCCGCGCGCGAACGGTTGAACGGCGGCGGCGTCGATTTCGTTGAGCACCGCGCCGCCCTGGCCGCTGCGGTAGCGGTTGGGATATTCGCGCGCATCGCGCAACGCCGCTTCAAACGCCGGCCAAAGTGCGGCGCGAGAGCCGCCCGCGCGGCTGGCGCCGGTTTCGCCAAGCTCGACCACCATGAAGGCGTTGCGGCGGAAGACGCTATCCGGCTCGCCGCTCAGCGACACCAGCGCGCCGCGGCCGCCGAACAAGCCGCTGGTCTGCGACGGCGCGATCGCGGCGCGCGTGACGCCCTCGATACGCGTGACGGCGACGGCGGTGACCGCCGGATTGAACGCCGCCGATGAATCGGCCGCCGCGGCGACGAGATCGCCATCCATATCGGCGTCGTTCGGCGCGCCCGAGCCGGAGATTTCCGACAAGCCAAGCTCGCTCATGGCGGCGAACGCGCCTGGCGTCACGAACCGGCCCTGCGCTTCGACCACGCGCGCGCCGCGCAGCGGCGCGATGCTCGCGCCGACAGCGGTGATGCGCCCGTCCACGATTAGGACATCGCCGTTCTCGATAATGCCAGCTGCGCCGTTGGTGACGACGCGGCCATCGCGGATAAGAACGGTTTCGGCCATGGCCGGCGTCGCGATCGCGGCGGCCATGACAAGTGCGGAGAAGAACCTCATTGGGCGCGCTCCGTGTAGGATTGGCCAAGCTCAAAATCAGACGCCGGATCGGTGTCGGCGTCGCGCTGATAGATTTGCGCACCATCGATGAAGACGCGCTCCGCGACCGCGTAACTAGAGAGCGGATCGGCGGACCAGATCACGACGTCGGCGCGGCGGCCTGGCGTGAGCGTGCCGGTTTCCTCGGCGATGCCGAGCGCCCGGGCGGGGTTGCGCGAGAGCCACGTCCATGCCTCGGCGCGCGAAATTTCGACGCCAGCTCGGCGGCCGTCCGCCAGCGCTTTCGCCGCTTCCTGGTTCAGGCGCTGAATGCCGACTTCGCTATCCGAGTGCACGATGGCGCAGGCGCCGGCGGCGTGCACGAACGGAATATTCTCGCGGATGCCGTCATAGGCTTCGATCTTGAAGCCCCACCAATCGGCCCACATCGCCGAGCATATACCCTCTTCGCGCAGCAGATCACCGATCTTGTAGGCTTCCACGGCGTGGTGGAACGCTGAAATCTGGAAATCGAATTCGTGCGACACCTCGATGGCGTTGGCCATCTCGTCGGCGCGATAGCAATGCCATTGCAGCAGGATGTCGCCGTTGAGCACGCCAGCAAGCGTCTCCAATTCCAAATCGCGATCGGGCGGGTCGCCATTGCCTTCTGCGGCGTTACGCGCACGACGCGCGTAGCGTTCGGCGTTGGCGAACGCCTGACGATAGCCCGCGACATTACCCATGCCCGTCGCCGGCGAGGAATTGCGGCTGCCATAGACGCGCGCCGGGTTTTCGCCGCACGCCATCTTCAGCGTCTGCGGCGCTCCGGGAAATTTCATCTCCTGCACGGTGATGGCGTCGAGCACCGGACGCAGCGTCACGCCACGGCCGCCGAAGAGATTGCCCGAGCCCGGCAGGACGTGCAGCGTCGTGATGCCGCCGGCGACCGCACGATCAAAGCCCGGGTCTTGCGGCCAGACCGAGTGTTCAACCCAGACCTCGGCGGTGTTCGGCTGCGTCAGCTCATTGCCGTCCGAGGTGGCGTTGATGCTCGGCGACGGATAGGCGCCGAGGTGTGAGTGCGCGTCGATGATGCCAGGGGTCACGAAGCGCCCCGACGCATCGATGATGGTCGCGCCAGCGGGCGCGGCGAGATTGTTGCCAACCGCGCTGATGCGGCCGTCCTGCATCAATACGTCCGCGTTCGCGAGTTCGGCGCCTTCGCCGTCGAACACGGTAGCGCCCCGGATCAAGGTCGGCACGGAGGGCGCCGGCTCGTATGTCGAAGCGAAAGGCGAGCGCGTCGCCCCTTCCGCGGGATCAATCGCTGGTGTGGTCGCGCAGGCGGCAAGGCTCAAGCCAGCCGCCAGCACAATGAACGGTCGCAGATGCAATTCGCCCTCCCTGCCGATTCAGGCGCCGGCATCTGACGGACTGCACGCGGGCGCGACAAGGCCTTGCACGCCTTTCGGGAGAAATCTGCGACGAATAACTGCGCTAAATCACGCGTTCGACGCCCTTTGCCGCTTTCAGCGCGGCGCGCGCGGCGGGGCTGGCCGGGGCCATCGTGCGCGTCGCCAATTCGATCTCACGCCCGTCCTTCAACTTGAGCACGAGCCGCAGGGGCCTAGTCTCGCCGGCATTCGCCTTCGGTAAGGCGGCAATGGTTTGCGCCAGCAGCTCGATCGGCGCGCCCTCCTTCAGGATAATACGCAGATCATCCGTCGTACGCGCTTCAGCGGCCTCGACCGGCTCGAATGTGTCGGCGGAAAGTTTCAGGTCGCCGTCGCGCCAGCGTACGCGCCCGCGAAACACGAACGCCTTGCCGACCTCCAGCACCTCGCGCGCCGCGGCGACATTCTCCGGCATCACCATCGGCTCGAAATCGCCCGTCGGATCGGACATCGAGACGAACGCAAGCGTGCCGCCCGATTGCGCCGGACGATATTGTACGCGCCGCACCACGCCCGCCATCGGATAGGCGCGCGGCTCCGTCTCGCCCTCTTCGACAACATCGAGAAAGGTTTTGTAACGCTCGCCCACGTCGAGGAAGAAATCCGAAAGCGGGTGGCCAGAGAGATAAAAGCCAACGCTTTCGCGCTCGGCGTCGAGGCGATCCTGCGCCGACCATGCGGGCGCCTTGGGGAACGTCGGACGCGCGCTGGGTTCTTCCGCGCCGAAGAGTGAAACCTGGGCGCTGGCGCGCTCTTCGGCGACGCGCTGTGCGTGCGCGACGATCACCTCACACGCAGCGAACGCGCGCGCACGATCGGGCTCCATGCCATCGAACGCGCCCGCCTTGGCGAGGTTTTCGAGTTGGCGGCGATTGACCGTCTTCGGATCGAGCCGATCGGCGAAATCATAAAGCGCCTTGAAGGACCCACGCGCGCGCCGTTCGGCAACGACAGCTTCCATCGCCGTCAAACCGACATTGCGCACCGCGCCAATGGCGTAGCGAATAGCGACGCCCTCTTCGATCGGCTCGACGCTGAAATCCGGCGCCGACTTGTTCAGGTCGGGCGGCAGCACCGTGACGCCGACGCGACGCGCGTCCTGGTGGAAGCTCGCCAGCTTATCCGAGTTCGAGATATCGAGGCTCATCGAAGCGGCGAGGAAATCGGTTGGGTAGTGTGCTTTTAGGTAAGCCGTTTGATAAGCGACCACAGCATAGGCGGCGGCGTGCGACTTGTTGAAACCATAGCCGGCGAATTCCTCGACAAGGTCGAAAATGTGAGAGGCGAGGTTTTCGCCGACACCGCGTTCCTTGGCGCCGTCAATAAAGCGCGTCTTTTGCTTGGCCATTTCGGCGGGCTGCTTTTTGCCCATGGCGCGACGCAGCAAATCGGCTTCGCCGAGGCTGTAGCCCGACAGCACCTGCGCGATCTGCATGACCTGTTCTTGATAAACGATGACGCCGTACGTCTCTTCCAGGATCGGCTTCAAAGTCTCGTGCAAATAATCCGGTTGCTCGCGGCCGTGCTTCACGTTCGCGAAACGGTCGATGTTCTTCATCGGCCCCGGGCGATAGAGCGAGATCAGCGCGATGACGTCCTCGAGGCACGTCGGCTTCACCTTGCGTAGCGTGTCGCGCATGCCCTGGCCTTCGAGCTGGAACACGCCGAACGTCAAACCGGATTGCAGGAGCTTGTAGGTGTCCTCGTCGTCATAGCCTGGGTCGTTGAGATCGACCTCGATGCCGCGCGCCTTGAGGAATTTGACGGCGCGGTCGATGACATCGAGCGTTTTCAGGCCGAGGAAGTCGAACTTCACCAGCCCGGCCTGCTCCACCCATTTCATATTGAATTGCGTGGCCGGCAAATGGCCGCGCGGATCGCGGTAGAGCGCGACGAGATCGATCAGCGGGCGATCGCCGATCACCACGCCGGCCGCATGCGTCGATGCGTTGCGGTAGAGGCCTTCAAGCTGCAGCGAGGTATCAATCAGCTGGCGCACGTCAGCCTCGTTCTTGCGCGCCTCCTTGAGCTTGGGCTCGATCTCCATCGCTTCGGCGAGCGTGACCGGGTTGGCGGGGTTCGCCGGTACAAGCTTCGCCAGCTTGTCCACCTGGCCGAACGGCAATTGCATCACGCGGCCGACATCGCGCAGCACGGCGCGCGCCTGCAGCGTACCGAACGTGATGATCTGAGCGACGCGGTCGTCGCCGTATTTGTTCTTGACGTAATCGATGACTTCGCCGCGCCGCTCCTGACAAAAGTCGATATCGAAGTCCGGCATCGACACGCGTTCAGGATTGAGGAAGCGCTCGAACAGCAAGCCCCAACGCAGCGGGTCGAGGTCTGTGATGGTCAGCGCCCAGGCGACCAGCGAGCCGGCGCCGGAGCCACGGCCAGGGCCGACGGGGATGTCGTTCGCCTTGGCCCATTTGATGAAGTCGGCGACGATCAGAAAGTAGCCGGGAAATTGCATGTGCGTGATGACGCCCAGCTCAAATTCCAGCCGTTTCCAATAATCCTCTTCGGGCGCCGCGAGCTTGTCGCCCAATGCCTTGAGGCGCGCCCTCAGGCCCGCCTCGGCTTGCGCTTTCAATTCCGCCGGCTCGTCGCGGCCGGCCTTGCTGTCAAAGCGCGGCAGGATCGGCTTGCGCTTCGGCACGCGAAACGCACAGCGGCGCGCCACCTCGCTCGTATTGTCGAGCGCTTCCGGCAAGTCCGAGAACAGCGCGCACATTTCGTCGGCGCTCTTGAAATAGTGCTGCGCGCTCACACGCGGCCGATCTTCCTCGCCGAGATAGGATGATGCTGCGATGCACATCAGCGCGTCGTGCCCGCCGTGATCGCTGCGTTTTTCGAAGCGGATATCGTTGGCCGCGACGATGGGCAGCCCCAAACGATAAGCGAGATCGATCAGCGCTTCTTCGGTATCCGCCTCCCTGCGCTCTTCATGGCGATGCAGTTCGACATAGAGCCGGCTCGGGAACGCTTGCGCCATACGTTGCAGCGCGCCTTCAACCACATCGGCTTTGCCTTCAAGCAAGAGCGGCGTGAAAGCCCCCTCGCCGCCGCCGGTGAGCGCGATCAGGCCTTCGCTGTGCTCCAGCATGCGCTCGAGCACGACGTGCGGCACGTCGTGCTCGTCGAGAAACGCGGCGCTCGAAAGCCGCATCAGATTGGCATAGCCGGCGGCGTTCTGCGCAAACAGCGCAATGGCGCCGTCAATGCCGCCCTCGCCCTTCACGTCGAGCGCCAGACCCACGATCGGCTGTATGCCCGCGTCGGTGGCCGCTTCGGAGAACTCAAGCGCGCCGAACAGATTGTTGGCGTCCGTCAGGCCGAGCGCCGGCATGCTGTGCTTGGCGGCCAGCTTCGTCAGCGCCTTAACCTGGATCGCGCTTTGCAGCAGCGAATAAGCCGAGCGCGCGCGCAGATGGATGAAGGGGTGGGCCATGTGATTCGCTTCCTGGCCCTAAGATAGGCGCTTATCGCCCTTCCTCGAAGTCTCAGCTGCGGCGCACCAGATGGCCGTGATCCAGCGCCATGACCCGATCCATATATTTCGCCAGCTCCAGATTGTGCGTGGCGATCAGAGCCGCGGCGCCCTCTTTGCGCACCAGATCCGAAAGCGCGGCAAAAACAAAGGTGGATGTGTCTGGATCGAGGTTGCCGGTGGGTTCATCGGCCAGGATCAGCACGGGATTGTTGATCATCGCGCGCGCGATCGCGACGCGCTGCTGCTCGCCGCCCGAAAGCTGCGCCGGCTGGTGATGGATGCGCTTGTCCAGTCCCATCACGCCGAGGAGTCTTTCGGCCTCATCCAGCGCCTCGCGACGCTTGCGCCCCGCGATCAGCGCCGGCAGCGCCACGTTGTGCAACGCGTCGAACTCCGGCAGCAGATGGTGAAACTGATAGACGAAGCCGATCTTGTTGCGGCGGATCTCGGTGCGATCCTCATCACTCATCGACCAGCCGTCGGCGCCAGCGATCAGCACCTCGCCCGCGTTCGGCCGTTCAAGCATGCCGGCCGCGTGCAGCAGCGAGGACTTGCCCGAGCCAGAGGGGCCGATCAGCCCGACGATCTCACCCGGCGCGATATCGAGCGCCACGCCGTCGAGCACGGTGAGTTCGCTTTCACCGGATTTGTAGCGGCGGCTGAGCCCGCTCAGCCGCAGCACGGGTGCGGCCGCACTTTGCGTCGGACGCGTGGCGACATCATTCATAGCGCAACGACTCCACCGGATCGAAACGCGCAGCCCACCACGACGTGGCCAGCGTCGACACGAACGTCACCAAGATCGTGAACACGGAAATGAGCGCGACCTCGCCCCACTCGACGCGCGCCGGCAGCGTCTCCAGCGAATAGACGGTGCCCGGGAAAATATCGAAGCCGAACGCCGAGGACAGGAAGTTCTGGATCGGCTCGATAAACAGGCAGAAGCCGACGCCCAGCAGCAAGCCGCATGACAGCCCGATCAACCCAAGGCTCGCGCTCGCCATGAAGAACACGCGCATGATGGAGCCCTTGCTCGCACCCATGGTGCGCAAGATCGCGATGTCGCGGCTCTTGTTCTTCACGAGCATGATGAGGCCGGTGATGATGTTGAGCGCCGCGATCGCCACCAGAATCATCAGGATCAGCCGCATGACATTGCGCTCGACTACGAGCGCATCAGCGAGGCCCTGACTGCGTGCGCGCCAATCATAGATGAATGTGCCCGGCGGCAAGCGCGATTGGAGGTCCATAATGATCGGCGCTGTGCGGTCGGGATTGGTAATGCGGATTTCCAGTTCGTCGGCGCCGTCGCCACGCCCGAACAAGATACGCGCCTGCTCGATCGGCATGTAGATGAGCATCGAGTCGAACTCGGCCATGCCCACGCTGAAGATGCCGCCGACCAAAAAGGGTTTGCTGCGCGGCACCAAGCCGAACGGCGTCGCCGCCCCCTGCGGCGGCAGGATGGTGATGGCCATGTTCTCCACCACGCCGAGCGACGCCGCCAAGCGATCGCCAACGATGATGGAAGGCGATTCAACGCCTTCAAAGTTCTGCAAACCGCCGCCGGGACGAATATTGGCGGCGACGATCGACAATTGTTCGAGTTCGGCCCGTGGAATGCCGCGCACCAGCACGCCGCCGGCTTGTCCGTCATGCGTCGCCAGCGCCTGCGAATTGATGATCGGCGTCACGTGGGTCACGCCCGGCGCTTCGCGCGCCAGCGCGGCCATGCGCTCGATCTCGACACCGGGGACGCTGCGCACATCGACATAGACGTGCCCATTCACGCCAAGAATGCGCGACAGCAGCGTCTCGCGAAAACCGTTCATCACCGACATGGTGATGATCAGCGCCATCACGGCGAGCGTGATCGCGACCACGGAGATGACCGAGATCAGCGCGACCCCGCCATGTTGGCGCTTGGCGCGGAGGTAGCGTCCGGCGAGCATGCGCTCGAACAGGCCGAAGGGTTGTGTGCGTCCGCTCATCAATAAGCCCGCGCGATCAGGATTTCTTCGACGGCTGGCTCGCCGCTGAAGATGCAGGCGCCATACGATGCCGGCTGCGCCGCCGGCGCATTGCGGATTGTGAGTTTCAAGGCTTTCAGACGTTCCCCGACCTTATCGAGCGCATCCCCGCTTGGGCGCGCCCAATGCACGCGCGCCCAGCCCTTGAACTCGCCCTCTTTGTCCTCGGTTCCATAATAGGTTTCAAGATCGGCGAAGGTTTTGAAGTCAGCGCGGATGTTGTTGTCCAGGCGCGCCTTGGCCTCCGCGAAGAGTTCAGCTTGCGTTTCTTCCAGAAGTTTCGCCGCCTGGGCAATGAAATCGGCGCGGCTGACCGAATGCGACTTGATCTTGTCGCCTTCGCGCAGCGCGTTGCGCTTGATGAACGTCACTTGGCCATTCGCCGCATCACGCGGGCCGATTTCGCAAATAATCGGCGCGCCACGGCGCACCCAGTCCCAGCGTTTGTCGGCCGGGCGCGCGTCCTTGATGTCGAGATAGGCGCGCACCGGCCAGCTGAAGGCGCTGAGCTTGTTCAACTCGGCGACCAGCGAGGCGCAATATTCTTTCAGCTCCGCGTCTTCCGGCTTTCCGCGCAACATCGGCACGATCACAATCTGGCGTGGCGCGGCAGCCGGAGGCGTGCGCAAGCCGTCGTCATCGCCGTGCGTCATGATCACGCCACCGATCATGCGCGTCGACATGCCCCAGGACGTGGTGTGGGCCAGCGTCATGCCGCCCTCCTTGTCCTGATAGCGAATGTTCTGCGCTTCGGCGAAATGTGTGCCCAGATAGTGCGAGGTGCCGGCTTGCAGCGCCTTGCCATCCTGCATCATCGCTTCAATTGAATATGTACGCACCGCGCCCGGGAAGCGCTCGTTCTCCGGCTTCTCGCCATGGATCACCGGCATGGCCAGGAAATCCTCGGAAAAGCTGCGATAGAGCTCAAGCGCCCACATGGTCTCAACCATCGCGTCGGCTTCGTCGGCGTGGACCGTGTGGCCTTCCTGCCAGAGGAATTCCGCCGTGCGCAGGAACATGCGCGTGCGCATTTCCCAGCGCATCACGTTGGCCCATTGGTTCAGCTTCAGCGGCAGGTCGCGATAGGATTTCACCCAACGGCTGAACGCATCGCCGATGATGGTCTCCGAGGTTGGGCGAATGATCAGCGGCTCGGTGAGCGCCGCATCCGGATCGGGTTTCAGTTCGCCATCGATCTGCTTCAGGCGATGGTGCGTGACGACAGCCATCTCCTTGGCGAAGCCTTCGACGTGCTCGGCCTCCTTGGCAAAGAACGCGAGCGGGATCAGAAGCGGGAAATAATAATTGTCGTGACCCGCATCCTTGATGCGGCGATCAAGCTCGCCCTGGATGCGCTCCCACAGACCCATGCCCCATGGCTTGATGATCATTGAGCCGCGCGTCGGCGACAGCTCCGCGAGATCGGCGTCGCGCACGACGGCCTGGTACCACTCGGGAAAGTCTTCGGCGCGCGTGACCTTGAGCGCATGCATGGGATGGGCATTCCTCTAGCTGGGAGGCGTCTGGATAGACTGACCCGCGCGCGGCGGCAACGCGGCGCTTAGGGCGCGCGCATGCCGAAGAGATCGACTTTCACGGCCCAGAACACGCCCAGCCACAAAACCGCCGCGATCGCCGCCGCCCAGAGCGCTTTCTGGCGCAGATTATGCACCCGGGGCGCGCCACGTTCGGCGCCGGGAACGACCTCCTCATCCGCCTCGTGGTGGCTCTGCGCACCGACCGGCAGCAGCGCGAAAAAGCTCAACCACCACAGGATCAGGTAGATCGCAACGGCCAGAAACGGGCTCATCAGTGCGCGCCTTTGGGCGTTTCCATCAGCTCGATCAGAACGCCGTTCGAGTTCTTCGGATGCACGAAGATGATCGGCGTGCCGTGCGCGCCAATGCGCGGCTCGTTCAACACCGTGGCGCCACGCCTCACCATTTCATCACGCGCGGCGTAGATATCGGCGACCTCGAAGCACACATGGTGCTGCCCGCCGCTTGGGTTCTTTTCCAAGAACTTGCGGATCGGTGAATTTTCACCCAGCGGCTCGATCAGCTCGATCTGACTGTTCGCTACATTCACGAACGCGAATTTCACGCCTTGGGCTTCGAGTTCGCGCGTCTCGGTGATGTCGCTGTCCGCCACGCCATAGAGCGTGCGATAGGTTTCCTTCGCCGCCTCGATGGACGGCACCGCGACGCCCACATGATTGAGCCTGCCGATCATGGCCCTACTCCCTTTGAATTCCGCGCGAGCTTAGATGCGCAGCACCGTCACGTCGACCAGGGGCCGCTTGCGCCATAAGCGCTCAGCCGCCTTGCGGACCGCGCGCATGAGCGACGCCTCCACCAGATCGTCGTCGCCACGCTCGGCATGATTGAGCTTGGCGAAAGCCGCCTGCCCGGCGCGCTCCAATTCCTCAAGGGCGAGTTCGAAATCCTCCTCGTCCTCCATCGAGAGCCCGCGCACATTCACGGTTGGCCCGGCGAGAATTGCGTTTTTCCCAGATACCGCCACGGAAACATGGATCGAACCTTCGGCGCCCAGGCGCTTACGATCCTTCAGCGCATCGTCTTCTGCTTCCACGATGGTATTGCCGTCGACGAACAGGCGCCCCGCCGGCACCTCGTCGATCAGCGCGACGGGGCCTGGCGCCAAGCGGATCAGATCGCCGTTGCTGGGCGCGATCTGCTCGGGCACCTGCATCTCCTGCGCGAGCTTCACGTGCTCGCGGATGTGGCGCTTCTCGCCATGAACCGGCACGGCGATACGCGGCCGCGCCCATTGATACATCTGGCGCAATTCATCGCGCGCGGGGTGTCCCGAGACGTGGACGAAATGGTCATCGGCGGTAATCAACTCCACGCCCTTCTCAAGGAACGCGTTCTGCAGATCATGGATCGCCGCTTCGTTGCCCGGGATGACGCGCGAGGAAAAGATAACGGTATCGCCTTCCTTGAGCGACACATGCCGGTGCTCGCCACGTGCGATGCGCGAGAGCGCGGCGCGCGCCTCGCCTTGGCTACCCGTGCACAGATAGAGCACGTGTTCGGGATCGAGCGAGCCTGCATCGTCTTCGTCGATCACGTGCGGCACGTCTTGCAGCAGGCCCACACTCTGCGCCGCGTTGAAGATGCGATGCATCGAGCGGCCGACGAGGCACGGCGTACGGCCACAAGCCTTCGCAGCTTTGAGCGCCGTTTCGACGCGCGCGACATTCGAAGCGAAAGCCGTCACCGCCACGCGACCCTTGCAGCCGGCGATCACCTCAGTGAGCTTTTCGCGGACATCGCCTTCCGAACCGGCCGTGCCTTCGACAAAAACATTGGTGCTGTCACACACCATCGCCAGCACGCCTTCCTCGGCCATGGCGCGCAGCTTTGCTTCGTCGGTGGTTTCGCCGATTAGCGGATCTGGATCGATCTTCCAATCGCCCGTGTGCCAGACGAGCCCCAGCGGCGTGCGGATGGCAAGCCCGTTCGGCTCGGGGATCGAGTGCGTGAGCGTGACGAAATCGATGTCGAACGGCCCAAGCGTGAGTTGACCTTTGAGCGGAATTTCCGTGAGCGAGACCTTATCCAAAAGGCCCTGCTCCTTGAGCTTCTCGCGCACCAGCGCGGCCGTAAACGGCGTCGCATAGACGGGCGATTTCAAACGCGGCCAAAGCCAGCCAAGCGCGCCGATGTGATCCTCATGCGCGTGTGTCAGCACGATGCCGATGATATTGTCGCGCTCTTCTTCAAGATAGGTCGGATCGGGCAGAATGAGATCGACCCCGGGCGTTGTATCCTCACGCCCGAACGTAACGCCGATATCGACCACGATCCATTTGCGCGCATCCGGCGGACCATAGCCGTACGCATTCAGATTCATGCCGATCTCGCCGGAGCCGCCAAGCGGCAGAAACACCAATTCGTCGTCTGGCTTTGCCTTGCTCAAAACGTGCCGCCATTCCTTTTGTAGATTTCGAGCAGCCCGCGCGATGTGACGTCCTGATCGAAGTGATCGATATAGGGAAACGAACCTTCGAAGATCGAGGCGACGCCACCGGTCGCGATCGTCTTCATGGGTTCACCGTACTCAGCGCGGATGCGGCGGCACAGCCCTTCGATCATATCGATGGAGCCCCAATAGATGCCCGATTGCATGGCGCTGACTGTGTCCTTGCCGATGACGCGACCCGGATCGCGGATTTCCACACGCGGAAGCCGCGCCGCCGCCTCGTGCAACGCCTGCAGCGAAAGATTGATCCCCGGAAGGATTATGCCGCCCTCGAAGGCGCCGTCCTTGGCGACAATATCGAAAGTGGTGGCCGTGCCGCTGTCGATCACGATGCATGGGCCGCCATATTGAACATAGGCGCCGACAGCGTTGACCAGACGGTCCGCACCCGCTTCGCTAGGCTTGTCGATGCGCACGTCGATGCCCAGCGCGACGCCGGGCTCGCCGATCACCATCGGCTCGGACTCGATATAGCGCCGCGACAGATT
This sequence comes from Caulobacterales bacterium, assembly GCA_017303355.1. GTDB lineage: Bacteria > Pseudomonadota > Alphaproteobacteria > Caulobacterales > Aquidulcibacteraceae > Vitreimonas. The sequence continues at coordinate 116,672 of JAFLCU010000006.1, forward strand.
GCGCAGGTTGAACAGCGCCTGCGGCACGACCGTGGAAACGATGCAGGCGTGCATGTCCGCGAAGCTCAAGCCCGCCAGCGCCATGCTCTGCGATAGCCACGGCGCGTACTCGTCAGCGGTGCGGCGCGAGTCCGTGGAGGCGCGCCATTGGGCGCGCCATTCCACGCCGTCATGCACGGCGAATTTCGTGTTGGTATTGCCGACATCGATGGCCAAAAGCATGGGCTATCCTGTTGTCTGGGGCAGCAGCACATCGCCAGCGGCGATCAGCTTAGGCCCATTGTCGGTGCCCAATTCGAGTTCGCCGCGCAAAGAGATACCAGCGATGCGGCCTTCAATCACCTGCTCGCCCTGAATGACCCGCGCCATCTGGCCAAGGCCGTGCGCGCGGCTAAGCCACGCGCGGCGCAGCGGCTCGAAGCCTTCGGCTTGCGTGCACGCGGACCAAGCCTCTAGCCGTGGCCGCAGCTGCGCCAAGAAGGCCAGCGGCTCCGGCGCCGGCGCGTCCGGCGGCAGCAGCGCACGCAGGCTGGTCGTCGGTTGGTCGAGGCCCTCGGGCGCTGACGCCAGGTTCACGCCGAAGGCCAGAGCCGCCCACAGGCCCCCGCCCGCCATGGCGCCCGAGTCCAACAAAATTCCGGCGGCCTTTGCGCCGTCAATGAAGACATCGTTGGGCCATTTGAGCGTGGCGCGGCCGGCGCCAATGATCGCGTCCATGGTTTCGGCGATGGCTACGCCCGTGGCGAAACCCAGGAGCGCGATCTCTTGCGCCGGCCGCGTTGTCGCGAACAGGTACGTCGCCAGAAGATTGCCTTCGAGTGAGGCCCAGGCGCGGCCGCGGCGACCACGGCCCGCCGTCTGCCGACGCGCAATCAACCAAACAGGCCCGAACTCGCCCCGCTCCGCGCGGCGGCGCGCCTCCAGAATCGTGGAGTCGATTTCGTCGAAGACCTCGACCGGCGCCTGGCCGTCGATCATCGCGTCCGCTTTCTCAGAACCACATCCGCGCGGCTGTTTCGGCCCAACGTTGCATAGCGCCAAGCGCCAACACCAGAACGGGGAACGTGAGCGCGGCCGCCACCGTCGCCGTGATCGCCACGGTGCTGCTGGCGCGCTGCAGCGCCGGCGCCGGCGCCGCAAACCAGATCGAGGCCAGCAAGCGCAGATAATACGCCGCCGAGATCACCGCGGCGATGCCGCCGAGCACCGCCAGCCAGACAAGGCCCGCATCCACGGCGGCGGTGAACACCACAAGCTTGCCCATGAAGCCCGCGAACGGCGGAATGCCGGCGATCGAGAACAGCAGCATCGTGAACAGCGCCGCCATCCACGCGCGGCGTTGCGCCAGGCCCGCGAGATCGGCGACCGTCTCCGCGGGCGCGCCGTCACGGCGCATCGCCAGAATGAGCGCAAAGATGCCGACGTTCGCTGGCAGATAGAGCGCAAGATAGAGCAGCGCCGAGGCCGGCCCGTGCTCCGGCCCGCTGGCGAGCCCCATGAGCGCGTAACCCATGTTGCCAATCGACGAATACGCCATCAGGCGCTTCAGGTTCGTCTGCAGCAGCGCCGCCACCGAACCCCAAACCATCGAGATCGCGGCGAGCGCCACCAGCACCTGGCGCCACTGATCTTCCATGCCGCCGAAGGGTTCGTAGAGCACGCGCGCCATCAACGCGACGGCGGCGACCTTCGGCGCGGCTGCGAAGAATGCCGTCACCGGCGTCGGCGCGCCTTCATAGACATCCGGCGTCCACATGTGGAACGGCGCGGCCGACATTTTGAAGCCGAGCGCGCAGAGCATCAGCACCAAGCCAAAGATGAGGCCAATCCCGCCCGCGCCCTCGTCCACGGCCGCGGCGATCGCGTCGAAATGGATCGAGCCGGTGAAGCCATAAACGAAGGACGAACCAAACAGCAGCAAGCCCGACGAAATCGCGCTCAGCACGAAATATTTGAGACCCGCCTCCGAAGAATGCGCATCGTCACGCCGCCACGCCGCCAGCACATAGGCTGACAAGCTTTGCAGCTCGACGCCAACATAAAGGCTGATCAAATCCTGCGCCGACACCATGACGAACATGCCGAGCACGGCGAGCACGATCAGCACCGGGTATTCGAAGCGCTTGTCATTGGCGCGCGTGAAATGGTCCGCGCCGAGCGCAAGCGTAGCGGCCGCCGAAAGCGCGATCAACACCTTGGCGAATACGCCGACGCCATCGACCACCATCGCGCCTTGGAAGATCGTCGCCGGCGCCACCGGGCTGAACGCATATGCGAGCGCGCCCGCGCCGGCGAGAACGATCACGCCGAGCAATGAAAGCAAGCCAAACACGCGCTGGCCGCCCCACGCACCGATCACGGCCGCAAGCAGCGCGAACGCGGCAAGCAAAAGCTCTGGCCGCGCGTGCTGCAGGCTGCTCATCAGATCATAGAGCGGAGCGTTCATGGCGCGGCTCCCGCGAAGGCGGCGGCGATGGCCTCAGCCGACGAATTGGTGAAATCGAGCACGTAGCTCGGCGCAAAACCCATCACCAAGGTGGCGATGATGAGCGGGATGAAGATCACCCATTCGCGCGCATCGATATCGGTGATGCCGTCGAGCTTTGGGTTCTCGATGTTGCCCAGCGCGACCTTGCGATAAAGCGTCAACGCATAAGCGGCCGAGAAGATGACGCCGAGGGCCGCGCCCGCCGCCACCCAGGCGTTCACCTGGAAGACGCCGACCATGGTGAGGATTTCACCCGGGAAACCGCTGGTGCCCGGCAAGCCGACATTGCCCATCGTGAAGAGCAGAAAGATCGCCGCATAGACCGGCATCCGGTTCACGAGGCCGCCATAGAAGGCGATCTCGCGCGTGTGCGTGCGATCGTAAACGACGCCGACGCACAGGAAGAGCGCGCCCGAGATGACGCCGTGTGAGATCATCTGGAAAATCGCGCCTTGGATGCCCTGCGCGTTGCCCGCGAAAATGCCCATCGTCACAAAGCCCATGTGGGCCACGGACGAATAGGCAATCAGCTTCTTCATATCGAGCTGACGGAACGCCACCAGCGACGCCCACACGATCGCGATCACCGAAAGGCCGAACACGAACGGCGTGAAGAAGTGTGACGCATCCGGGAACATCGGCAGCGAGAAGCGCAGGAAGCCGTAGCCGCCCATCTTCAGGAGGATCGCCGCCAGCACGACCGAGCCGGCCGTCGGCGCTTCCACGTGCGCGTCCGGCAGCCAGGTATGCACCGGCCACATCGGCATCTTCACCGCGAACGACGCGAAGAAGGCGAGCCACAGCCAAATCTGCAGGCTCGGATCGAACCCGGTCGTGGCCGCATAGCGTGTCAGTTCATCTATATTGCTGGTGCCCGAGATCGAGATCATGGCGACAATCGCCACCAGCATCAGGATCGAACCCAACAGCGTGTAGAGGAAGAATTTGAACGCCGCATAGACGCGGCGCGCCCCGCCCCACACGCCGATGAGAATGAACATCGGAATGAGGCCGGCTTCGAAGAACACGTAGAAGAGGATGATGTCCTGCGCGCAGAAGACGCCGATCATCAGCGTCTCAAGCAGCAGGAACAGCACCATGTAGCTGGCGACCTGTTTCTCGATCGTCCAACTCGCCAAAATGCACAACGGCGTGAGGAAGGTCGTCAGCACGACCAGCGCCATCGAGAGCGAGTCCACGCCCATGGCGTAGGACGCACCGAACGCCCACGGCACATTCTCGACCAATTGATAGCCGACCGCGTTGGGATCGAACGCCGCGAAAGCGATCAGCGACACGACAAAGGTCGCGATCGTCACGATCAGCGTGATGACGCGCACGCCTTGGTCGAAACCGGCATTGTCGCCGCGCAGCATGGCGCGCGCGGCCAGCACCCAGAGCGCCCCCGCCGCCGGCAGGAACGTCACGATCGAAAGTAGCGGCCAACCGGCGAAGAACTCGCTCATGGCGCGCCTCCGATGCCGGCGAAGATCGCATAGGCGCCGAACGCCACCGCCGCGATCAGCATGAGGAAGCTATAATGATAGACAAAGCCCGTCTGCAGGCGGCGCAGATTGCGCGAGAAGAAGCGTGAAGTCGCGGCGACGCCATCGGGCCCCAGCCCATCGATGGTTTTCTGGTCGCCCCACTTCCAGAAGATGTCGCCAATGGCGCGCGCGCCTTTGACGAAGATGAAATCGTAAATCTCGTCGACATACCATTTGTTGTAGAGGAACGCGTGCAGCGGCCCTTTGGCCATCGCCTTCGAGGCGGAGGGCTTCCACAGATAGAAGATGATCGCGAGCAGAAAGCCGGTCACGGTCACGATCAACGGCGCCCAAAGCACCCAGGTTGGGAAATCGTGATGGCCGACATGGAACGGGATCACGTGATCCCAGAATTCCTCGGCATGATGGCCGAGGAAGTACGGTGCGAATACAAAGCCCGCCGCGATCGCCCCCGCCGCCAGCACGAACAGCGGCGCAAGCATCACCCACGGTGATTCATGCGCCGGAGCGGAGCCGTCGGCCGGCTTCTCGTGATGACCATGCCCATGATCGTCATGGGCGTGGCCGTGATCGTCATGGTGCGCGTCGGGATTGCCGCGATACTTGCCTTCAAAGGTCATGAAGGCGAGGCGCCAGGAATAGAAGCTCGTCATCAGCGCCGCGCTGATGCCGCACCAGAAAGCGAATTGGGCGCCGATGCCGTGGCTGCCGTAGGCCGCTTCGATGATGGCGTCCTTCGAATAGAAGCCGGCGAAGCCGCCGATGCCGGGAATGCCGAAGCCGATCAGCGCCAGCGTACCGATCGTCATCATCGCCCAGGTGATCATCATGGGCTTACGCACGCCACCCATGTAACGCATGTCCTGCTCGTGATGCAGGCCGTGGATGACCGAGCCCGCGCCTAGGAAAAGCAGCGCCTTGAAGAAGGCGTGCGTGAACAGGTGGAACATGGCCGCATTGTAGGCGCCCACGCCCGCCGCGAAGAACATGTAGCCGAGCTGCGAACAGGTCGAATACGCGATCACGCGCTTGATGTCGTTTTGCGCGAGGCCAACCGTGGCGGCGAAGAACGCCGTCACCGCGCCGATGATGGTGACAAATCCGCTGGTCAGCGGCGCCATTTCGAAAAGCTCACCGCAGCGCGCGACCATGAACACGCCGGCGGTCACCATCGTCGCGGCGTGGATCAGCGCGGAGATCGGCGTCGGGCCTTCCATCGCGTCTGGCAGCCACACGTGCAGGAAGAATTGCGCCGACTTGCCCATCGCGCCGATGAACAGCAGGAACGTCACCACTTCGATGGCGCGGAACTGAACCTCGCCCACGCCGAGCATCATGTCGGGCGCGGCCGCCGCAGCCTCGAACACCACATCGTATTGGATTGAGCCGTAGCAGAAGAACGCCGCCATGATGCCGAGCGCGAAGCCGAAATCGCCGACACGGTTGGTCACGAACGCCTTGATCGAGGCGTCGTTGGCCGAGCGCTTCTGATACCAGAAGCCGATCAGCAGGTACGACGCCACGCCCACCCCTTCCCAGCCGAAGAAAAGCTGCAGGAAGTCGTTCGCCGTCACCAAAGCGAGCATCGAGAAGGTGAAGAACGAAAGGTAGGAGAAGAAACGCGCGCGGTGCGGGTCTTCGGCCATGTAGCCGATCGAATAGACGTGAACCAGGAACGAGACCGTGTTCACCACCACCAGCATGATCGCCGACAGGGTATCGATGCGCACACTCCAGGTGGAGGTAAAGCCCGCCACGTCGATGAAGCGGAAGAGCTCGATGACGCGCTCGTGACCCTCCCCCCAGACGAAATCGATAAAGATCGGCCACGACAGCAGCAGCGAAAGACCCACCGAACCGGTGGTCAACGCCATGGCGACCTTGTCGCCGATATAGCGTTGCAAGAGGCCTGCGATCGCGGCCGCGAGCAGCGGCCCAAGAACGATGAGGACTTCGGGGGAGAATTGCACCGTCTCAGCCCCTCATCTGATTGATGTCTTCAACCGCGATATTGCCGCGGTTGCGGAAGTACGTGACCAGGATGGCGAGGCCGACCGCGGCCTCGGCGGCGGCGACCGTCAGCACCATCATCGCGAAAATCTGGCCCTGCAGGTTTTGCAGGAAGGCCGAGAACGCGACCAGATTGACGTTCACCGACAGCAGAACCAGTTCAATCGACATCAGGATGATGATGACGTTCTTGCGGTTCACGAAAATGCCGAAGACGCCGATCGTGAACAGCGCGGCGGCGACGAACAGATAGTGGGCGAGCGTGATTTCCATCAGCCGATCCCCTGCCCTGGGCGAATGTCCTTAAGCTCGACGCCCTCGGCGCGCTTCCGTCCCACCTGGGCTGCGATGTCCTGTTTCTTGACGCCGGGGCGATGGCGCAGCGTCAGCACGATCGCGCCGATCATCGCCACGAACAGGATCAGACCGGCCAGCTGAAACACGAGCAGATAATCGGTGTAGAGCACCTGGCCGATCTGCTCGGCGTTGGTGACAGCCCCAGGCGCGGCCGGCGCCAAAGCGATCGGCGCGCCATCGGCCGACATCGCCGCGCTCGCCACCAGGCCAAGCTCGCCCAATAGCGCTAACGCCACGATGGCGCCGATTGGCATGTAGCTCAGAAAGCCCTGCTTCAGCTCGGCGAAATCGACGTCGAGCATCATCACGACGAACAAGAACAACACCGCGACCGCGCCGACATAGACGACCACCAGCAGCATCGCCAGAAACTCAGCGCCCAGCAGCACGAACAAGCCTGCCGCCGTGAAGAACGTCAGGATCAGGAACAGCACCGAGTGCACGGGGTTGCGTGCGGCGATAACCGCGAACGCGGAAATCACCGCGATCGCGGACAGCACATAGAAGGCGATCGACGCCAACATCCGTTACGCTCTCCCCATGCATCCTCCCCCGCACGTGGGGGAGGTGGCGAGCGAAGCGAGCCGGAGGGGGACGCTGCGCGCGTGATCGCACACTCCCCCCCCAATCCGCTTCGCGGACAGCTCCCCCGCACGCGAGGGAGCATGAGTGACACCGCGCCGGATCATCGATACGGCGCGTCCAGTTCCAAATTCTTCGCGATCTCCCGCTCCCAGCGATCACCGTTCGCGAGCAGACGTTCCTTGTCGTAATAGAGTTCTTCACGCGTCTCGGTGGCGAACTCGAAATTCGGCCCCTCGACGATCGCATCTACCGGGCAGGCTTCCTGGCAGAAGCCGCAATAGATGCATTTCACCATGTCGATGTCGTAGCGCGTGGTGCGGCGCGAGCCGTCCTCACGTGGTTCGGCCTCGATGGTGATGGCCTGCGCCGGGCAGATGGCTTCGCAGAGTTTGCAGGCGATGCAGCGCTCTTCACCGTTCGCATAACGGCGCAGCGCGTGTTCACCACGGAAGCGCGGGCTGAGCGGCCCCTTCTCGAACGGGTAGTTCACCGTGGCCTTGCGGGTGAAGAAATACTTCATGCCGAGCGCAAACCCGCCCAGCATGTCTAGCATCAAAGCGCCTTTCGCGGCTTGGAGTAAGCGCGACATCTCTATCTCCCCGCGCACCGGTAGGTGCGGTACGCGAACCCATCGAAACCAGTCTGCTGGCTGACGAAGCCGGCCGCGCCATTCTCGCAATACGAATTGGCTCTGGCGTCCGCCTCGGCTTGCGTTTGCACGGCGGCGTCAAAGCGCACGTCAAACATGTCGCCTTCGCGCTCCACGACTTGCGGCAGCGTGGTTGCGCAGGCGCCAAGCGCGAACAGAATGGTGAGAGCCAGCCCGCGCATCAACCGCCCGCCACCGAGGTGGTCGCCGCCGGCGCCAGGAAGGTTACGTAATAGCCGATGGCCACGACCGCCGCGAGCGAGGTCGGGAGGAATATCTTCCAGCCCAAGCGCATCAGCTGGTCGTAGCGGTAGCGCGGCACGATCGCCTTCACCATAGCGAACATGAAGAACATGATCCAGATCTTCACGTAGAAGATCAGCATGCCGAGCGCTGGATTATCGACCGGCCCCCACGGCAAATGCCAGCCGCCGAGAAACAGGATCGACGTCATCGCGCACATCAGCACGATGTTCAGGTATTCGCCGATCATGAAGAGCAGATACGGCGTCGAGCTGTACTCGACCTGGTAACCCGCCACGAGTTCCGATTCCGCTTCCGGCAGATCGAAGGGCGGACGGTTGGTTTCAGCCAAGGCCGAAACGAAGAACATCACCAGCATCGCCAGCATGACGACGCCCACCAGGATGTTGTTCGGGAATTCCCCGAAATTGAACAGGCGGAAGCCGTGCCACATCCAGATGCCGTCGCGTTGCGCATCGACGATCGTGGTCAGGTTTAGCGAGCCGACCAGCAGCAGCACGGTGATGATGATGAAGCCGATCGAGACTTCGTAGCTCACCATTTGCGCCGCCGAGCGCAGCGCGCCGAGGAACGGATATTTCGAGTTCGAAGCCCAGCCGCCCATGATGATGCCATAGACGCCGAGTGACGAGATCGCGAAGAGATAGAGAATGCCGACATTCAAATCGGCGATCACGACATTCGGTCCCCACGGCACGACGGCCCAGCCCACGAAGGCGAGCACGAATGTGATCAAAGGCGCGAGGATGAAGACGGTTTTGTTCGCGCCAGCGGGGATGACGATTTCCTTGAACACGAACTTAAAGAAGTCCGCGAAGGATTGAAGCAGCCCGAACGGGCCGACGACGTTCGGGCCCTTCCGCAGCTGCACCGCCGCCCAGACCTTACGGTCGAACAGCAGCAAGAACGCGAGCGACACCAAAAGCAGGATCATGATGCCGAGCACCTGGCCCGATTTCATGAGCGTCCACTCCCACTCGACGGGGAGCGCTATAAATGGAACGTAATCGGCGCTGGGGTTCATTCCGCCGCCACCTTGTCAGCGCCGGCGCGCAGGCGTGAGCATTCGGCCATTGTCTTCGAGGCGCGCGCGATCGGGTTGGTGAGATAGAAATCGGTCACGCTGGCGCGGAACGGCTCGCTCGATAGCGCGCCATCGGCCCCAATGCTCGCGGCGTTGAAGCCGGCGCCATCCGTCGCACCCGGCGCGTAATCGACTTGGCCGAAGCTCGGATGATCGGCGATCATCTTTTGGCGCAGTGCGCCCAGCGTATCGTATGGCAGCGCCTTGCTGAGCGCGCCCGACAGCGCCCGCACGATTGCCCAATCTTCCTTCGCATCGCCCTTGGGGAACGTCGCGCGTCTGCCGTATTGCACGCGGCCTTCGGTGTTCACCCAGGTCGCGTCCTTTTCGGTGTAGGCCGCGCCCGGCAGGATGATGTCGGCGCGGTGCGCGCCCACATCGCCGTGCGTGCCGATGTAGATCACTGTGCCGGCGCTGGGCAGCGCGACCTCATCGACACCGAGCAGCAGCAGCGTATCGAGTCCGCCTTTCAGCATGTCGGCGGCGCTCTTGCCGCCCTCGCCCGGCAGGAAGCCGAGATCGAGGCCGCCGACGCGCGAGGCCGCGCTATGCAGCACGTTGAACGCGTTCCAGCCCTCTTTAGCGACGCTCGCGGCAATCTTGCCGGCGGCGCGCAGCACCGCGGCGCCGTCAGCGCGCGCAAGCGCACCGCTGCCCACGATGATCAGCGGCTTCTGCGCGTTTTTCAGCACGTCGCCAAACGCGCCAAGATCGCTAAGCGATTGCGGGCCGGCGCCGAGATGCCTGTATTTGTAGGTGAGATTCACCGCCTCGCCGACGACGGCGACTTCCGCCCCGCGCAGCCACGCCTTGCGGATGCGCGCGTTCAGCACCGGCGCTTCAACGCGCGGGTTCGCACCGATCAGCAGGATCGCGTCGGCTTCATCAATGCCGGCGATGGTGGAGTTGAAGAGATAGGATTGGCGCGCGCCGCCGCCGATCTGGGCGCCATCGGCCCGGCAATCCGTGTTGGGCGAACCAAGCGCGCGGAAGAGATCGAGCGTCGCCTTCATGCTCTCGGCGCAGGCGAGATCGCCGGCGATCGCGCCAATCTTCTTCGGATCGCCCGAGAGCGCCTTGGCCGTCGCGTCAAGCGCTTCGGCCCAACTGGCCGCGCGCAGTTTGCCGTCTTCGCGGATGTACGGGCGATCCAGACGCTGACGCGAGAGGCCGTCTTCGGCGTAGCGGGTCTTGTCGGAAATCCATTCCTCGTTGACGCCTTCGTTCACGCGCGGCAGCACGCGCAGCACCGCGTCGCCGCGTGCATCGACACGGATGTTCGAACCTAGCGCATCCATCACGTCGATGGTTTCGGTCTTGGTCAGCTCCCACGGCCGCGCGTTGAAGGCGTACGGCTTAGAGGTGAGCGCACCGACCGGGCAAAGATCGATCACGTTGGCCGAAAGCTCGCTCGACAGCGACGCTTCCAGATACGTGGTGATTTCCATGTCCTCGCCACGGCCCGTCGCGCCGAGTTCAGGCACCCCGGCGACCTCGGTCGCGAAACGGACGCAGCGCGTGCATTGAATGCAGCGCGTCATCACCGTCTTCACCAGCGGGCCCATGAATTTTTCTTCGACCGCGCGCTTGTTTTCATCGAAGCGCGAGCCGCCCCGGCCATAGGCGACCGACTGGTCTTGCAGGTCGCATTCTCCGCCCTGGTCGCAGATCGGGCAATCGAGCGGGTGATTGATGAGCAGAAACTCCATCACGCCCTTGCGCGCCTTCTCGACAGTGGCGCTCTTGGTGACGAGTTCGTTCAAAAGATTGTCGCGCGGCGGCGGCAGATCGCGCACCTGCTGCGCGCAGGACGCTACCGGTTTCGGCCCGGATTTGCCGCCGACCTTCACCTCGATGAGGCACATCCGGCAATTGCCGGCGATGGACAGGCGCTCGTGGTAGCAAAAGCGCGGAATCTCTGCGCCCGCAGCCTCGCAAGCCTGCAGCAAAGTGTATTCGGGAGGTACGTCGACTTCAGCACCGTCGACGAGAATCTTCGTCATTTCAGAGGCCCGTTTCGCGCACGCGCATGGACGATTTATTGCGTCGCCGCAAGGGGGCTAAACGTCCGCATTCAGAGGCGTCTTTTGCGAACGGTTCGCATACCCGCCGGCGTCGCCGAAACGATCCGCGCAATTGTTCCGTTTCACTGCGTAAGCTTCGGACGGAACTGCGATTTTGCCGGAACGGCAGGCGCCTTCACGGGTTGGTGACGCAAGGGCGGGCAACGCAGGAGTTTACCCATGGCGAACCAACAACAACCGAACCAGGAACGCGAACGCCAAGCGCAACCGGGCCGGCCTGATCAGAACAATCCCATGCCGGGCAAGGAGCGTCAGGAACGCGACCAAGAACGCATCGACAAGACTCGCGAGCGCGACCAAGAGCGTCCGCAATAAATTCGAACGGGAACGCTTGAGCGAATTGGAACGGAGCGGCGAAGACCCGCTCCGTTTTCGCGTGCGCCCTGCTCAGACCTGGGTCAGCGCGCCCTCGCCCACCACCGTGATCCACTCGCGCACGCGCCAGGCGGTAACGACGCCTTGGGTGACGTAGGGGTCGGTCTTGGCGAATTCCTCCGCGACCGCCGGGCTCTCGGATTTGAATAGCAATAAGCCGAACGGCGGCTCGTCCTGTGGAACCGCACCGCCCAACTGCAGCTCATCGCGCGCAACCGACGCGCGCGCTTTTTCCAGGTGCACAGCGCGATGCGCGGCGCGCATTTCCAGATAGTCCGGCGCGTAGGTGTAGATGAGCAGGAAGTGCTTCATGGCGTACGCTCGGTTACAAACCCGTGTTGCAGCGCTTCTTGATAGACAATATCAGTGCGCCGGTAGTTCTCGCCGCGATCGATCACAGACCAAATCACGCCTTCGGCGCCGACGCGCTGCGCCACGATCTCGTAAGAGCGCCCCGCTTCCGCCGTGAGTGTCACGACACCGTCTGCGCGACGCGCCGAGCCGTCGCCGGCAACCATGTCGAAGCGATGCTCGCCCGGCAGTACATAAATTTCCAACGGGGCGGCACGCGTGAGCGTGATGCGGCGGCCGTCCATGCCGTCGATGAAGCTGTGCAAGCCGGCATACCCGCTCGGTCCGTAGCTGACGATAAACACAGTCGCGTGCTCGGCGATGGGACGCACCGGCCCCTCATAGGACTGCCACGGATGCATGAACGGACGCTGGTTCGCGCAGGCCGCGACGAAAAGCGCGAGCGCCGCAACAATGATCCACGAAAAATTGCGATGCATGCCTCGGTGCGCGGCGCGCTTTTCCGGATAATCCACCGCGTTGGTGCAGGTGAGCAGGAAGTGCTTCATGTCGCCTCCGGATGAAAATAGCTGCGATTGGCGCGATAGGCCCACAGCAACAAGCCAAGCCACGCGGCCGTACGCACAATGACGGCGATGAGATTATCCGCCGGCCCCGCTAGAAATAGGCCTGCTTCAAGCAAAACGAGAAACACCGCACACGCCGCGACAGCCCAAGGCTGCCCAAGCCAAAAGCCGCGAAGGCTTTGACCAATCGCGAAGCACGTCACGATCATGATCGCGAATGAAATCCAATCGCCCGCGTAGCGCGGGAAGACCCAGAAAGCGCCGATCGCGACGGGCACGGCATAGGCGATGCAAAAGAGAATGACGCCAAGCGGCGGCACTCGCTCCTACTCCGCCGCCACCGGCGTGCGCACTTGGTGGATGCCTTTGGCGGCGCGGTAGCGGTCGATGCGTTGTTCGATCTCGCCGCGGAAGCAGCGGATGAGGCCTTGGATCGGCCACGCGGCGGCGTCGCCGAGCGCGCAGATCGTGTGGCCTTCGACTTGGCCGGCGACATCGAGCAACAGATCGATTTCGCTATGATCGGCTTCGCCTTTGGCCATGCGCTCCAGCACACGCCACATCCAGCCGGTGCCTTCGCGGCACGGCGTGCACTGGCCGCAGCTTTCGTGCTTGTAGAAATAAGCGATGCGCGAAATCGCGCGGATCATGTCGGTCGATTGATCCATCACGATCACGGCCGCCGTACCAAGGCCCGAGCGATGCGGCGCCGCCGAGAGTGAATCGAAATCCATCAGCATGGTTTCGCACTCTTCGGCCTTCAGCATACGCACCGATGAGCCGCCGGGGATCACCGCTTTCAGATTGCCCCAGCCGCCACGCACGCCGCCGGCATGCTCTTCAAGCAACGTCTTAAGCGGAATGCTCATCGCCTCTTCGATATTGAGCGGCTTGTTCACGTGGCCCGAGACGCAAAACACCTTGGTGCCGGTGTTGTTGGCGCGGCCGATGCCGGCGAACCATTTCGCCCCGCGGCGAATGATCGTCGGCGCCACCGCGATCGATTCCACGTTGTTCACCGTGGTCGGGCAGCCATAGAGGCCGACATTCGCCGGGAATGGCGGCTTCAGGCGCGGCTGGCCCTTCTTACCTTCAAGGCTTTCCAGCAGCGCGGTTTCCTCGCCGCAAATATAAGCGCCGGCGCCATGGTGCATGTAGATATCGAAATCCCAGCCATGCACATTGTTCTTGCCGACGAGCTTGGCCTCGTAGGCTTCCCTAATCGCGCGCTCCATCGCTTCGCGTTCGGCGACATATTCGCCGCGCACATAGATGTAAGCCACGTGCGCCTGCATCGCGAACGACGCGACCAAGCAGCCTTCGATCAGCAAATGCGGATCGTGGCGCATGATATCGCGGTCTTTGCACGTGCCCGGCTCGGACTCGTCTGCGTTCACGACGAGATAGTGCGGGCGATCCTTCACTTCTTTCGGCATGAAGGACCATTTCAAACCCGTCGGGAAACCCGCGCCGCCGCGGCCACGCAGACCTGAATCCTTCACCTGCTGAATGATCCAGTCACGCCCGGCGTCGAGCATGTCCTTGGTGCCGTTCCAAGCGCCGCGCTTTTTCGCGCTCTCCAGGTCCGCGCCGCGCGTCCCGTAGAGATTGAGGAAAATGCGATCCTTGTCCGCGAGCATATTTCAGTCCTGCGTGTCAGCGCCGCGCATGCGGCGGCGGTGATAAAGTGTGCGTTGAACCATGGCGTAGAGCAGGATGATCCATCCCGCGCCCAGCACGATCCAACCCGAATTCAAAGCCCAAGCCGGCGGCGCTTCCAGAGACTTGGTGGTGATCAAAATTCCAGCGCCCGCGATCACGGTGATGAAGCCCGCCAGCCGTGGCCATTGCATCACGCCGCGCAACTCGCTTTTGTAAGCGGCGCGCTCTTCCGGATTGGTGAGATCGGGCGGCTGCGTCATCGCTCAGTCTTTCGCCGCCCAGCTCATGAACAGCCGCAGCGCAAACCAGAGCGCGCCGATCGCCGGCGCGATCACATAGCCGCTCATCAGCGGCATCTGCATGATGAGCTTCATGTAAGCCGCGACGCCGAGGCACGCGACCACGAGCACGCCATACACCAAAGGCGCGCCGTTACGCGCCGCACGGCCAAACGGCGCCGGGTCGAACGGCAGCCGCGATCTGGTGCGCGGCAGCGGCGGAGGCATGCGGCGTTCGCTCACACCTTCTCCGGTAGATTCGGCAGCGTGATCTTTTGACCGAGCGAGCCGTCGTACATCGCCGGATCCGTCAGCGCGCTGGCGCCGCCAGCGGGCGCCGAGGCGTCGCGACCGATGGCCGAGCCCGGCTCGATCTTCTCGCCGCGTGCGAGCTTATCCATCAAAGCCTCGAGCGCATCGGGCGTCAGGTCTTCGTGGTAATAATCGTCGATCGCGATCACCGGCGCATTCACGCACGCGCCCACGCACTCGACCTCTTCCCACGAGAACATGCCGTCGGCGCTGACGCTATGCTTCGGCCCGATACGGTTCTTGCAGACTTCCTTCAAATCCTCCGCCCCGCGCAACGCGCATGGCGTCGTGCCGCAGAGCTGGAAATGGTGCTTACCGACCGGCGAGAGGTGGAACATCGTGTAGAAGGTCGCGACCTCCAGCACGCGGATCAGCGGCATCTCCAGCAATTGCGAAATCGCCTGGATCGCCGGCTCGCTCACCCAGCCTTCCTGCTTCTGCACCAGCCACAGGATCGGGATCACGGCCGATTGCTTCCGCTCCGGCGGATATTTGGCCATCCACCAACGCGCTTGCTCCATCGTCGCGTCGGCGAACGCGAAGCTGTCGGGTTGTTCGGCTGCGAGACGACGGACGCTCATTCTCTTCTCACTTCACGAAATCGACACGGGCGATCTGCCCGTTCTTGACGGTGTAGATAGCGATAGCTTCAAGGCGCGGGCCGCTCGGGCCGCGCACCACGTCCTCATGATCGATGACGACGTCGCCGAGGCTCATGCGATGGACGAGCCGCGCCTTGTTTTCGGGAAACTGCGCGAACATCGCCGCATAGCGCGCGCGAATTTCGTCACGGCCATTTTGCGTGACCGCGCCGTTCAAATCGCAAATCCGGCAATCCGGCGCATAGGTCGCCAGGAAGGCGTCCATGTCCTGCGCGTTGTACGCCTCAAGCTGGCGTTGAACGACATCAACCGCGCTCATGCCGCCGCTCCCCGTCCTTCGATCACGTCGAGCTTGGCCAGCGCCTTCTCTGCGTCATCGCGCGCCTTCAGCAGCGTCGCGCGGCGATAGGCGCGCAGATACGTCTTCAGCACCGGCGCCTTCAGCAGCGCACCGCGCCGGATCGCGATCAGCATGAGCAGCGCCGGCACGAAAGAGAGCGTCGACAAGCCCGGCGCCGAGCGCGGATCGATCACGTCCATATATTGCATGCGTAGCGGCACCACGACGAAGCCGATCATCAAGCCGATCGCCAAGCCTTGAATCAGCGCGCCAATGCGCACGCGTGCGGGATGGTGCTCCACATGCTCAGGCTTGAACGCGAAGAAGGCATGCAGCAGGAACGCGAGCGCAATCACGAGCGCGACAACGCCCTCGATCCACAGCATCAGCGGTCCATGCTCGCCATTCACCGATCGATCTCCCCGAACACGATGTCGAGCGAGCCGATGACGGCGGAGACGTCAGCCAGCATGTGGCCCTTGCACATGTAATCCATCGCCGAGAGGTGCGGGAAACCCGGCGCGCGAATCTTCAGGCGATACGGCTTGTTCGTGCCGTCGCTGACGAGATAGACGCCGAACTCGCCCTTGGGCGCTTCCACCGCCGCATACGCCTCACCGGCCGGCACGTGGAAACCTTCGGTGTAGAGCTTGAAGTGATGGATCAGCGCCTCCATCGATTGCTTCATCTCGGCGCGGCGCGGCGGCGCGTACTTGGATTTTTCCGGCAGCACCGGGCCGGGGGTTTTCTTCAGCAGCTCGACGCACTGCTTCATGATCTTCGTGGACTCGTACATTTCCTCGACGCGGCAGAGGTAGCGATCATAGCAATCGCCATTCTTGCCGAGCGGAATCTTGAAATCGAGTTCGTTGTAGATTTCGTACGGTTGCGAACGGCGTAAATCCCAGGCGAGACCCGAGCCGCGCACCATCACGCCGGAAAAACCCCACTTGATCGCGTCTTCCGCCGTCACGACGCCGATATCGACGTTGCGCTGCTTGAAAATGCGGTTGTCCGTGAGCAGCCCTTCGATGTCGTGCACTTTCGCCGGAAATTGATCGCACCATGCGCCAATGTCTTCGATCAATTGCGGCGTCAGATCCTGGTGAACGCCGCCGGGCCGGAAATAGGCCGCGTGCATGCGCGAACCGCAAGCGCGCTCATAAAACACCATGAGCTTTTCGCGCTCTTCGAAGCCCCAGAGCGGCGGCGTCAGCGCGCCAACATCCATCGCCTGCGTCGTGACGTTCAGCAGATGGTTCAGGATTCGGCCGATTTCGCTGTAAAGCACGCGGATGATCCGCGCGCGGCGCGGAACCTCGATGCCGGCGAGCTTCTCGATCGCCAGACAATAAGCGTGCTCCTGATTCATCGGCGCGACGTAGTCGAGTCGATCGAAATACGGCATCGCCTGCAGGTACGTCTTGTATTCGATCAGTTTCTCGGTGCCGCGATGCAACAGGCCGATATGCGGATCGACGCGCTCGACGACCTCGCCGTCAAGCTCAAGCACAAGGCGCAGCACGCCGTGCGCGGCCGGGTGCTGCGGCCCGAAATTGATCGTGAAGGTGCGCTTCTCTTCGATCGGCGCGTTGGAGAGATCGTCAGCCATGAGCGCCTCCGGCGCGCGAATAGCGAATGGGGAATGGCGAATACGGCATCACGCCTTTCCCGCCTTCTCATCGCCCGGGAGCGTCATGCCTTCCCAGGGCGACAGGAAATCGAAGTTGCGGAATGCTTGGGTGAGCTTCACCGGCTCGTAGATCACGCGCTGCTGCTCGGCGTCGTAGCGAACCTCGACGTGGCCGGAGAGCGGGAAATCCTTGCGCAGCGGAAAACCCTGGAAGCCGTAATCGGTCAGCAGCCGGCGCAAGTCCGGATGGTTCGAGAACAGGATGCCGTACATGTCGAACGCCTCGCGCTCGAACCAATCCGCGCACGGAAAGATGCCGGCGACGCTCGGCACCGCGATCTGCTCGTCGGTTTCCACCTTGATGCGGATGCGATGGTTCAGATGCATCGACAGCAAATGATAAACGACATCGAAACGTTGCGCGCGCTCAGGGTAATCAGCGCCGCAGATATCGATCAACGTCGTGAACTTGCAGCGCGGATCGTCGCGCAGGAAGGTCAGCACCGTGTAAATCTGATCGGCGCGCGCGCTCAGCGTCAGCTCGCCGACATGGATTTTCTGATCCGTGATTGCGTTGGTCATCGAGGCGCGGATATGCGCGCCAAGGTCTTCAAGCGCCTGGGTCATCGCTCGATGTTCCCCTCGCGGCGGATTTTCCGCTGCAGCTGCAGGATGCCATAGACCAGAGCCTCAGCCGTCGGCGGGCAGCCTGGGACATAGATGTCGACCGGCACGACGCGGTCGCAGCCGCGCACGACCGCGTAGCTATAATGATAATAGCCGCCGCCATTCGCGCACGATCCCATCGAGATCACGTAGCGCGGGTTCGGCATCTGGTCGTAAACCTTGCGCAGAGCCGGCGCCATTTTGTTCGTGAGCGTGCCCGCCACGATCATGACGTCGGACTGACGCGGGCTGGCGCGCGGCGCGAAGCCGAAGCGCTCCACGTCATAACGCGGCATCGACGCCTGCATCATTTCGACAGCGCAGCACGCAAGGCCGAACGTCATCCACATGAGCGAGCCCGTGCGCGCCCAGGTGATGAGATCATCCGCCGCCGCGACGAGGAAACCCTTGTCGGCAAGCTGGTTCGAAAGCCCTGTATAGAAGGGATCGTCCTCCTTCACAGGATAGATCCCACCCTCGACGCCAGCGCGTCCGGCTTCGCCATGAAATTTGGTTTCGCTCATTTCGAATCCGACTGCCTACTGCCCATTGCCGACTGCCGCGCCCTCACTCCCATTCGAGCGCGCCTTTCTTCCATTCGTAGATGAAGCCCACCGTCAGCACGGCCAGGAATGTTATCATCGAGAAGAACGCGAACTGCGCCATCGCCGGAGGCATGTCCCCCAGCGTGATCGCCCACGGGAAAAGGAACGCGACTTCAAGATCGAAGATGATGAAAAGGATCGAGACGAGATAGAAACGCACGTCGAATTTCATGCGCGCGTCGTCGAAGGCGTTGAAGCCGCACTCGTAGGCCGAGACCTTCTCCTTGTCGGGAGATTTCGGCGCCACCACCCACGCCGCGATCAGGAACCCCGCGCCCAGCACGATGGCGATAGCGAAGAAGATAATGATCGGCAGATAATCAACGAGATCGAGGCCCATTTCCCCCACTTAAGCCGCATCGGGCCGCGCCGCCAGAGCATTGGCGCCGCAGCCGCGAAATCGCGCGGAAGCTAGTCATGTGCGCAGCGACTCGCAACCGGCACCGCAGTTGCGAGCAGCTCGCAGTTGGAGCAACCCGCGCACGCGGAGAGCGCGCAAGCCTCGATCCAGATTTTGGGAATTTGTTCTACGAAATGGCGCGAGTGACGGGGCTCGAACCCGCGACCTCCGGCGTGACAGGCCGGCGCTCTAACCAACTGAGCTACACCCGCGTCTCTTCGCGAGAGGCGCGGGATTAGGCCAAGCCGTTCTCCCGGTCAAGCGCGGCGATTAGGCGATTGTAGCGCCTCAGCCGGCGTCCGATGAGGCCGCCGCTTCGGCGCGGATCGGGTCATCCCAGCGCATGGTCGGCGAGGTGACGCGCAGCAGCGCTTCCAGCCGGTCATTGGGCGCCAGTTCCTCGGCCGCCCCCTGCCCCGAAACCCCGACAAAGACCGCCCCAGAGCGAAGGTCGATCGCCAGAACAGAACGACCATGCGCGCACCCGGAAGCCGCGCAGCCAGAGAAAACCAGCGCTTCGGCGCCGCCGCCGGTGGCGATGACGCCCCGCTCCGGGACGCTCATGCCCGCCTCAAAGCGCCCGCGCTCAGCTTCGGTCAGCCCTAGCGCGGCAATCGAATACCGCCGAAGGTCAGCCTCATTCTGGATTTCGAAATACGTCTTGCCGACAAAAGGCCGAAGATCGGGCGCGGGCTCCGCCACCGCCGGTGCTGATGCTGCAGGCGCAGGCTCAAGCGCCAAACGATCACAGCCAGCGGCCATAGCGACCGAGGCAAGCGCTAGTCCAAGGCGTACCCAGCTCATGGCGCTGGTTGTAAACCGCTTCGCATCGTTCGCGAAGTAAACTTATCCACAGGACGGCCGCGCGCTCGGGTCGTTCGCCTTCGCCCGCTAGACTTCGGCGAAACAGTCCTCTCCGCGCTGTACGCAGCAAAGACTGGTGGGCGCTGAGGGGATCGAACCCCCGACATCTTCGGTGTAAACGAAGCGCTCTACCGCTGAGCTAAGCGCCCTCCATATCGCGCCTTCTGACCTCAAGCGCGCGCCGACGCAAGGGCGGGCCAAGCTTCTCGCCGCAAGCTTTGCAGAATTTCGCGTCCTGTTCGTGCCGATCGAGGCCGCATGCGTGACAGGGAATGATCTTCTGCGAACTGGCGAAAGCCTTCTGCGCGATCGAGAAGAAGAGACTGATGCCGGTGATCATCAGCACGACGGAGAAGAGCCGCCCCGCCGCCGTGTCGATCGTGATGTCGCCATAGCCGGTGGTGGTGAGCGATGTGACGACGAAATAGATCGCGTCGACGAAATTGTTGAGCTTCGGATGCTGCTCAAGGAACACGGCCTGCGTGAACCCCGCTGCCATGAAGATGAACACGAACAGCGTAACGATCGCCTTCGTCAGGTCCTCGACGCGCGTGTCGTCAAAACGACCGCGCGCCAGCACATTCCACAATCGCTCGCTGTTCACGATCGTCCATAGCCGCGCGATCCGCAGGAAACCCCAATTATAGAGCATTGTCGGAAACAGCAGCGTCGCCAGGACGACGAGATCGATCCAGGTCGTCGGATATTTCAGCCAGCGCTTCAGCGTGCCGAATGCATACAGGCGCGCGAACAAATCGATGGCGAGAAATACGGCGATCGCCGCGTCCACGATCCAGAACCACGGCCGCTCGGCGATAAATTGGCTGCCGATAAAGAAGCCGATGATCAACAAATCGAGCGCCAGCAACAAGCCTTGAAAGCGCAGCGCCCGTTGCGTGTGGCCGAAATAGAGCGCCCGAACCCGCGAGCGAAGCCGCGATCTCATGAGCTTTGATTGATCTTCATGCCGACGAAGAAGGCTTGCGCATCCGCGTCCTCGCCGGTGCGTTCGCTTTTCACGTCCTCACAAAATCTCACCCAAGGCAGCTGGCTCTCGACGCCGTATTGCATCACGATCGGCGCATCCTGCGGCGCGTCGAGCGAGCCGATGGTGACGTAGGTGCGCGCCTCCGGCAGATCGTATGCAAACGAAAGCGGCGTGCCGCACGCTTGGCAAAAGCCGCGCTTGGCGAGATTTGAACTCGCGTAGAACGTGGGCGCGCCTTTCGTCCAAGCGAAATCCGCCTTCGGCGCACCCGCCAGCGCCGCGAACACGCCGCCCGTGGCGCGCTGACACATGCGGCAATGGCAAACGTGAGAATTTTGCGGCGCCACGTAGAGTGCATAGCGCACCGCGCCGCATTGGCAGCCGCCGGTCGCGACTGGTGTTTTGACTTCGCTCATCGCCTCGCTCTACCACCGCACGAGATTGACGCAAAGGCGGCTGACGACATGACCGAGACCACATCAAACCAAGGCGCGCTCGGGGGCGTGCGCGTGCTCGATCTTTCGCGCGTGCTCGCCGGCCCATGGGCCACGCAAATCCTGGGCGATCTCGGCGCCGACGTGATCAAGATCGAAAAGCCCGGCGCCGGCGACGATACGCGCGCCTGGGGGCCGCCCTTTCTGCCCGGCGGCGAAGGCAAGCACGGCGACGCCGCCTATTATCTCGCCGCCAACCGCAACAAACGCTCCGTCACAATCGATTTCGCGAAAGCCGAAGGCGCCGAACTCGTGCGCCGGCTTGCGCCGCACTGCCAGATTCTGGTCGAGAATTTCAAAACCGGCGGCCTGAAAAAGTATGGGCTCGATTATGAGAGCATCCGCGCGCTCAATCCCTCGATCGTCTATTGTTCGATCACCGGTTTCGGCCACACCGGCCCCTACGCCAAGCGTCCCGGCTACGATTATATCATTCAAGGCATGGGCGGCCTCATGAGCCTGACCGGCGAGCCGTCGGGCGAGCCGATGAAAAGCGCTGTCGCCGTCGCCGATCTATTCACCGGCATGTACGCGGTCACCGCGATTCTGGCCGCGCTTCGCCATGCCGAGCGCACAGGCATCGGCCAGCACATCGATTCCGCGCTGCTCGACAATCAAGTCGCCATGCTCGCCAATCTGGGCGCCGGCTATCTGACGTCGGGCGAGCACCCCGTTCGGCTTGGCAATCAGCACGCCTCGATCGCGCCCTACCAAGTGCTCGCGACCGCCGATGGCCACATCATCCTCGCTGTAGGCAATGACGGGCAGTTTCAGGATTTCTGCGTCGCCGCCGGCGTCACGCTCTGTGAGGATCCGCGCTTCGCCCGCAATGAAGCGCGCGTGCAGAACCGCACCGCATTGACCGACGCGCTTTCCGCGATCATGCGCACGCGCACGACATCAGCGTGGATCGCCGCACTCGAGGTCGCGCAAGTGCCATGCGGGCCGATCAACGCGCTCGATCAAGTTTACGCCGATCCGCAGGTCGTCTCGCGCGGTCTGGTCGAAACCGTCACGCGCGCCGATGGCGCGGAGGTGCGCATCGCCGCCAGCCCATTGCGCTTGAGCGAAACGCCGCCGCGCACGCGCGCGGCGCCGCCCCTGCTTGGCCAAGACACGGACGCGGTGCTGCGGGAATTTCTCTCGGCAAGCGAAACAGAGCTTCGCGCCTGGCGCGAACGCGCGATCGTCTAACAGCGGCGCAGGGAACGAAGCGCACGCACATACGTTCAGAGCTGAACAGCTTTGAAGGAGACATGCATGCGCACAGCTTTGATCGCAACGGCCGCGTTGCTCGCCGCGGCATGCACGCAGACAGGGAACATGGAACGCGGCGCGGCCACGGGCGCGGTGCTTGGCGGCGTTGCTGGCGCGGTAATCGGGAACAATGTGGGCGACGGTGACGCTGCCTCGGGCGCGGCGATTGGCGCGGCGATTGGCGCGGTCGGCGGCGCCTATGCGGGCTGTGTGCGCGATGGGCGCTGCGGCGCCGGCCAGCAGACCGTGAACACGCGCCAATATTATGATCAACGGTCGGGTCGCTATTATTTCCGCGATCCGCAATCGGGTCAGTACTTCTACGAAAATGGCCAGCCTTACCCGTAAGGTTGTCCGGTCTCGTAGAAAGGCGCCGCGCTCTCTGAAAGGAGCGCGGCGCTCCCCATTTTAGGCGGCGATGTCCAACTCGCGCGGCAGCACCTCTTCGAGCACGATCCAGCTGATCAGCCGATCGCCCTCCACCAGAATGCCCTTCACGAACGAGCGGCCATTTTCGCAGACTTGCGGCGTCGGCTGCAGCGCGTTCGGCTCTGCCGTCAGAATCTCCGAGACCTCATCGACCAGCAAGCCCACCAAGCCATCGCCCATGCGCACGACGAGAATGGCGTTGCGCGCGCTCGCTTCCGTGCGGCCAAAGCCCAGGCGCTCCGCAAGATCGACAATGGGCAGCACCGCGCCGCGCAGATTGATCACGCCGCGCACATATTGAGGCGCCTGCGGCAGCGGCGTCGCCGCCGCCCAGCCGCGAATTTCGCGCACGTCCTGGATGTCGATGCAGTATTCCTGCCCGCTGACGCGAAACAGCATCAGCTCCAATTTTTCGGCGGCGCCGGCATGGCTCTCTTCGCGCAACATCACTCTCTCCTCACGCCCGCCGACGCTGGCGCGCCGCGACCATGAGCGCATTCTGCTGCGTGATCAGATCCATTTCGTTAATTGATGTGTGACCTGCGTGAGCGCCGACGCCTCGCCTCGCAAGGCCGCCACGACCCGCCCAGCGATATGATTTATCTTGGAAATTCGGCCACGCATGGCCCACGGCGAAGCCCGTCCGGCTTGGACGTTCGGCTCAATTCTCCACGCCCACGGCGGCGTTCAGCGCCAAAGCTTAATTTCATGCGGCGCTGAGGCAAAAACGCGAAGGCCCGCTCCGGCATCCCGGTGCGGGCCTTGAAATCATTGGTCGGGGCGGCGGGATTCGAACTCGCGACCCTTAGCTCCCAAAGCTAATGCTCTACCAGGCTGAGCTACACCCCGACTTGGGCGCTCTGTTGCCACGCGGCGCCGCGCGGAGCAACCGGCCTCACTGGAAGATGCGGTGGCGCACTCTGTCGCCGGGGCGAATGCCCAACTCTTCCGCTTGGCCCGCATTGATCTCCAGCACCCCGCGCGTCATGCCGACGGCTGGCACCGGCGCGTCCGAATAGGGCGTCGTGTGATCGGCGATGTTCAGGATGCGCCCATCCGGCGCGATGAAGATGATATCCAGCGAGATGATCGTGTTGCGCATCCAGAAGCTCGCCATCTCCGGCTCCTGGAAATGAAACAGCATGCCCCGATCACGCGGCAGACTCTGGCGAAACATCAGCCCACGATTGCGCTCGGCCTCGTCGTCGGCGATTTCGACCGTGAAATTGACCGGCCCGCGCCCCGTCTCGATCGTCAGCTGCTCCAGCTCCAAGCCGGAGCTTGGATCGATCTGAGCGCGGGGCGCCGGCTGGGCGCATGCGGCGATGGCCAGCGCCACCACCAATCCCGCCACCACCAAACCCAACGTGCGCGCGGCCTTTATCAGCATGGAGCGTCCCCTGTTGGGGCGCTTTTAGCACGGCGGCGGGGGCGGGAAAGTGGCAGGCCCTAGGGGAGTCGAACCCCTCTTTTCAGGTTGAAAACCTGACGTCCTAACCGATAGACGAAGGGCCCGCGTGGCCCGCCCGAGTTGCCCCGGGCGCGCGGGAGACGGGCCATATAGATGCGCCCGTTCGCCCTGGCAAGCCGGGAGACGGGCGAATGCTGGGCATTGTCGGACTGCTGACAGGCTGGGCGCTACTCTGCCCCCTGCTCGTGGCGATCTATCTGCGGCTGGGCTTCCCATACATGGCGTGGATGGCGCCGCTGGCCGGCATCGCCGTGTCCCTGCCCATGCTGGCTTTCATGACCATCGCCGGGCTCATCATGATCGCCTGGTCCGTTGGCAAGCTGACCACGCGCGAGGATTTCTAGCGCTTGGCTTCGGCCAGGTCGACGATCTCCGCCTCGGCGCGGACATTGCCGTTCCACTCATTGCGCTTGAGGCGAACGGCGGCGTGAAACACGCCCTCCTTCTTCATCATCGCCTCGCCCAGCGGGCTCTTCATCGCGCGAAAGGCAATGCCGCCGATGCGTGCGCCGCGCGCATCCTCCAGCGTGAAGCGCACATGCTCGTCCTTCACCAGTTTCGAGAAGCACACGCGCACGTCCGGCAGCGCGAACACCGGCTCTGGGTGCCCCTGCCCGTACGGCCCGATGCGATCGAGCGCATCGATCAATGACATATCCATCGCGCCGACAGCGCCAGCCGCATCCACCGAAAGCGCGCGCGCTTCGCCAGCGGAGGCCGCGAGCTCTCGTTCTAATTGTTCGGAGAGAAAATTCTTCAGCGCTTCGACCTTGTCCCACTCCACCGTGAGCCCCGCCGCCGCCGCGTGTCCGCCGCCATTGATCAGCAACCCCGCTTCTTTCGCCGCCGCCACCGCCGCGCCGAGGTTGACACCGGGCGTCGAGCGGCCGGAGCCTTTCGCCGGCTCATGCTCGCTGACGCCACCCAACACGATGGTGGGCTTCATCAGACGATCCTTCAGCCGCCCGGCCGCGATGCCAATGACGCCCGGATGCCAGCGATGCGAGCCAACGATGATCACGCTATGCTTTTCCGCTTCGGCGATCGCGTCGGTCTCGGCTTCCGCGAGCATCTCCGCTTCGCGCTGGCGGCGCTCCTGGTTCAGCGCTTCCAGGGTCGCCGCGAGTTCGCGCGCTTCGTCTGGATCTTCCGTCGAAAGCAATTTCGTCGCCAGCGACGCATCACCGACGCGGCCGCCCGCATTGATGCGCGGTCCCAGAATGAAGCCAAAATCATAGACGCTGGCCTGGCCCTTGCGGCCGGCATTCTCGGCGAGCGCGGCCATGCCGATATTCTTGCCGTTGCGCAGAATCTTGAGGCCTTGCGCAACGATGGCGCGATTGAAGCCCGTCAGCGGCGCGACATCGCACACCGTGCCGATGGCGGCCAGATCAAGCATCTGAATGAGATCGGGCAGATTGTTCGAGCCGATCGACCCACGCCGGCGCGCCTCGCGATTAATCGCCGCCATGGTCACCAGCACGACCCCCGCCGCCGTGAGGTGGCCTTGGCCCGAGCGGTCATCCTGACGATTTGGATTCACCACCGCGCGCGCTTTCGGAGGCGGCCCAGCCATCAAATGGTGATCGAGCACCACCACGTCGATGCCCAGATCAGCAGCGGCGTTCAGCGGTCCTTCGGCGGCGGCGCCGCAATCAACGGTGATGACCAACTCAACACCGGCCGCCTTCAAGCGTTCGAACGCGATGATCGAAGGCCCGTAGCCTTCCGTCATCCGGTCCGGTACGTAGATTTTCAGTTCGCGCCCGCGCGCACGGAAATAGCGCACGAGCTGGGCGCCCGACGAACCGCCATCGACATCGTAATCGGCCAGCACCGCGCACGAACGGCCAGCAACGATGGCGTCCTCGATCACGCGCGCGGCTTCGTCCATGTCCTGGAATGTGGACGGGTCGGGAAACAGCGCCTTCAGCGTGGGATCAAGAAATGTCTCGGCGCCTTCAAGCGATATGCCGCGCGCCGCCAGTAGGCGCGCCGCGATTTCCGGCAGCGAGAAGCGCCGGCGAAACGCCTCGACCAAGCCAAGCTCGGCCTCGCGCGTGCGCCAGCGCCGGCCCGTGAGCGAACGCTCCACGCCGAGAAACGCCGCGCCGCTCTCAAGCTTGAGGGCCGCGCTCATGGGAAATTAGCCGAATCGCTTAGCGCCATGGCGGAGCATCGCCCGCCGCCGCGCCAGTCCCAAGCCCGCCCGATCAGTGAACGGTATAATTGACGCCGCCGCCGGCGCGCACGCTCATGCGCTGATAGGCCTGCTGGCCGCCGCCGCTGACCGAACCCGCGCCCACATCCCAGCACCCCGCCGAGACGGTGAAATCGTAGGAGCGGCCCGGCGGGATCGCCATGCCGTCCGGCAAACGGTTCAATCCGTAGGTGGACGCGCTGCAGGTCGAGATCACCACGACATCGACTATGTAGGGGCTAGCGTTGCTGACGCGGATAATGCCTGTCGGCTCGCCCGGCCGGATCAACGGCCCGCCCGTGATCAGGCTCGCGCAAGCCGACAGCATGAGCGCACATAAAATGGCGACGCCGCCACGCACCAGATGTTTCATTTGCATCCCCAGATCACGTCGAATCTGAAGAGAGCAGAGCGCGGCGCGCCTTACGCGTGGCCCCCCATTTGCTGGATTCAGCCCAATGGTTGTTGCAGACGCAACTCCGCCATCGTCCGCGTCGCCGAGTTCAGCACCAGCGTATCCGTATGCACGAGCCCGGAAATAAAGCGCACGCCATCGAGCAGAGATCCGGGCGTCACGCCCGTTGCGATGAAAATCGCGTCCGTGCTGACCAATTCATCGAGCGTATATCTGCGTTTCAAATCCTCGATGCCCGCCGCCTCGGCGCGCGCGCGTTCCTGGTCGTTGCGGATCACGAGGCGTCCCTGAAATTGGCCGCCGACACATTTCAGCGCCGCCGCCGCCAACACGCCTTCAGGCGCGCCGCCGGAGCCGACATACATGTCGATGCCTGTCTCGGGTTTGGTGCAATTGATCACGCCGGCGATATCGCCGTCGCCAATCAAATGCACGCGCGCGCCGACAGCGCGTAATCCCTCGATCAAACTGGCATGGCGCGGGCGATCCAAAACGCAGACGCCGACCTCCTCGACCTTCACACCCTTGGCGCGCGCCAAGGCGCGCACGTTCTGCTCGATTGGTTTATCCAGATCGACAATGCCGTCATCGAAACCGGCGCCAATGGCGATTTTGTCCATGTAAGTGTCTGGCGCATGCAGCAAGCCGCCCTTCGGCGCGATCGCGATCACCGAGAGCGCGTTCGCCTTGGCTTTCGCCGTCAGCGTCGTGCCCTCAAGCGGGTCAAGCGCGATATCGAACGCCGGGCCTTGGCCCTTGCCGACCTCTTCGCCCACGAACAGCATCGGCGCATTGTCCCGCTCGCCTTCGCCGATCACAACGCGGCCCTTGATCGGCAGCGCGTTCAACATCGCGCGCATGGCGTCGACGGCGGCCTGATCCGCCGCGCGTTCGTCGCCGCGCCCGGTGAATTGCGCCGCCGCGATCGCCGCGGCGATCGGCGCACGCGCGACCGCGAACGCGAGTTCGTCGGTGATGGCGTTCATCCCTTGCTCCAGGTCCGCGCGCGATGGCCGGATTCTTCTATCGGCATCACGTAAGGCGGCTCCGCGACAACATCGAGACGCTCGATGGCGGCGACCGCCGCTTCCAATGACGCGCGCGCGCACGATTGCGTCGTCAACACGATCGGCACGGCAGGCCCCTCGTGTCCCGGCATCTGCAGGAAGCTTTCGATCGAGATATTCTCGTGCGCCAAGCGATCCGAGACCGCCGCGACCACGCCCGGCTTATCCTGCACCATCAGACGCATATAGAAGCGGCCATACTCCGCCGGCGCCGCACGTGGCGCGGCCGCCAATTGCGCGAGCGGGCGCCCAAACGCGTGCCCGCCGCGGCCTTCGGCCAGATCGATGAGATCAGAAGCCACGGAAGACGCCGTCGGCCCCTCGCCGGCGCCGCGGCCGATAAATGTGAGCTGCCCCACCGGGTCCGCATCCGCCACCAGCGCATTGAGCGAGCCACCAACATTCGCAAGCGGGTGATCGAAGCCCAAAAGCGCCGGACTCACATGCATCGACACCGCGCCGCCCTCGAGCGCGCCCTTGGCGATCAGCTTGATGCGATAGCCAAGCTTGCCGGCCAGGCGAATATCGGTGAGCGATACCCGATCGATCCCCTCGATCCGCACGTGATCGTAATCAGGCCGCGCGCCAAACGCGATCGCGGAAAGAATGGTGAGCTTGTGGGCGGCGTCAAAACCGCCAACATCCGTGGTTGGATCGGCTTCCGCGTAGCCGAGACGCTGCGCGTCAGCGAGCACGTCCTCGAACGAACGACCCGTCTGCTCCATCTCGGTGAGGATGTAATTGCAGGTGCCGTTCAGAATGCCCGCCACGGCGCTGGCGCGGCAGCCCGCGAGGCTTTCCTTCAACGCTTTCACCATCGGCACGCCGCCGCCAACGGCGGCCTCGAACAACAGCTTGCCGCCCGTGCGCTCGGACACTTCCGCTAGCTTCGTTCCGTGCACCGCCACCAGCGCCTTGTTGGCCGTCACCACATGCGCGCCGCGCTCAAGCGCTGTCTCCACCGCGCGTTTCGCCGGGCCGT
This sequence comes from Caulobacterales bacterium, assembly GCA_017303355.1. Classification (GTDB taxonomy): domain Bacteria; phylum Pseudomonadota; class Alphaproteobacteria; order Caulobacterales; family Aquidulcibacteraceae; genus Vitreimonas. The sequence continues at coordinate 145,619 of JAFLCU010000006.1, forward strand.
CCGAGCCGCCGATCAGTTCGACAAGCACGTCAATCTCGGGATTGGCGGCGAGTTCAACCGGATCGTCGAACCATTGGTAGCGCTCGATGTTCACGCCACGCTGGCGGCCACGATTGCGCGCCGAAACGGCGACCAGTTCCAGCTTTTCGTTAAGCCTGCCGTTCTCGTCGGCGAACAGCTTCAGCAAGCCTGCGCCCACCGTGCCCAATCCAGCCACGCCGACGCGGAGTTTCTTGCTGTTGCTCATCACGCTTACTCCGTCGCCGCCGGAGCCGCGTTCGATTGCAGGAATTTCTTCAAATTGCGCGCCGCCTGGCGGATGCGCTGCTCGTTCTCGACGAGCGCGATGCGGACGAAATTGTCGCCATATTCGCCAAAGCCCGCGCCCGGCGCGACCGCGATCTCGGAGCCTTCCATCAAGCGCTTGGCGAATTCGACCGAGCCCAGATGCTTGAACTTCGCCGGCAGCTCCGCCCACACGAACATGGACGCGCTCGGCTTAGGCAATTCCCAGCCCGCCTTGGCGAACGAGTCCAGCAACACGTCGCGGCGCTGCTTATAGATGTCGCGCATCTCGGCGACGCAATCTTGCGGGCCGTTCAGCGCAGCAGCGGCCGCCACCTGCACTGGCGTATAGGCGCCGTAATCAAGATAGGATTTCACCCGCGCCAGGGCCGCGATCAGCCGCTCGTTGCCAAGCGCGAAGCCAACGCGGAAGCCCGCCATCGAATAGGTCTTCGAGAGCGTATTCACCTCGACGGCTACGTCCGTGGCGCCCGGCACTTGCAGCACCGATGGCGGCGGATCGCCTTCGAAATATATCTCCGAATAGGCCATATCGGAGAGCACGAACATCTCGTGCTTCTTCGCGAACGCGACGACCTCTTTGTAGAAATCCAAATCCGCCGTCTGCGCGGTGGGATTGGCCGGATAGCACGTGATCAGCGCGATCGGAGGCGGCACCGAATGGCGCACCGCGCGGCCAAGCCCGCTCAGATATTGCTCCGGCGAATGCGCTTCCACCGAACGGATCACGCCGCCGGCCATGATGAAGCCGAACGCGTGGATCGGATAAGACGGGTTCGGCGCGATGATCACATCGCCCGGCGCCGTGATCGCTTGCGCCAGATTGGCGAAACCTTCCTTCGAGCCAAGCGTGGAAACGATCTGCGTATCCGGATTGAGCTTCACGCCAAAGCGGCGCTCGTAATAGCCAGCCATCGCCTTGCGCAGACCAGGAATGCCGCGCGAGGCCGAATAGCGATTGGTGCGCGGCTTGCGCGCGGTCTCGACCAGCTTGTCGACGATATGCGCCGGCACAGGCAGATCAGGATTGCCCATGCCGAAATCGATGATGTCGACGCCCTGATTGCGCAGCCGCGCCTTCAGCTTGTTGACCTCTTCAAAGACATACGGCGGTAGGCGGCGGATTTTGTGAAAGTCAGACGTGCTCATGGGCTCAGGGGAAGATGCGGACGAGAACGTCCGCGGGCTCAAGGGAAACTACGGCGTATGCGACTGGCGCGTTTCTTCGAGGTCCCGGCGCGCCTCTTCGAGGAACTGTTCCGGGGCCTCGGTAGCGCTTGCCGGCGCCGCGCGGGGGCTGTTCTTCACAGCTTGGCCTGCGGCGATCAGATCGCGCTGCACCGCCGCCCAATGGGCGGGGTCGACATTGGCGTCATGCGTGCGCGGCACATCGCGCAGGCTGGGGTATGCCTCGTCAGCCGCGGCGGCGCGCTCGGCCAGCCAGTCCGGGGTCTCGCCAGCACTGGCGCACCCGGCCACGCCGGTCAAAAGGCTCGCCACGAGAATCGCTGCGCGCATACCCATTCTTCCCTTGGGCTCGAATTTGAGCCCCCTTTAGCCCTCCTATACCAGGGTTCGGCTTTGCGCCACCACGCGAAGCGGCATTAAACTCCCAGCAATAGGGAGAGACGCGATGACGGAAGCCGACGGCAGAGGTTCAGCCGCCGCGCCAGGACCGGAGGCCCCCAAGCCGCCGGCCAAACGCGCCCGTAAGCGCAAGCCAAAGCCCGCGCCTGCCCCAGCGGCCGTAGCGGCGCCCGAACCGGCGCCAGCGCTCAAGCCCGCCGCCAAGCCGCCGGCCGAGACGCCGGCGCCGCTCAACGAATTGGTGATGGCGCAAACCGCCGATAGCTTGGCCGCGCTTTCCGCCAACCTCACCCAGGCGATGACGCGCACCAACCAGGTGCTCTCCGCCGCCTTCATCGATCAGGCGAAGGAAACGCAGAATTGGCGCCCCGATCCGCTGGGCATGCAGGTGGCGCTGAACGAGGTCTGGACGCATCTCGCCCAACAGCCCGAAACATTGCGCGACGCGCACGCCCAGCTTTGGCAGCGCTACGCCGAGATTTGGCAAAGGCACACCGCCTATCTGCTCACCGGCCAGACGCCGGATGAAGGCCCGGTGCGCGACAAGCGCTTCAAGGACCCAGAATGGCGCTCGAACCCCGCCTTCTCGATGCTGCGCGAAAGCTATCTCGCCACCTCGCAATTCATCACCGGTCTCGTTGAAAAAACCGAGGGCGTCGATGAAGCGACCAAGCGCAAGGCCGTCTTCTACATCAAGCAGGCGGTTGATGCGGCGTCGCCGTCGAATTTCCTGATGACCAACCCCGCCGCGTTGCGGGCGATGTTTCAAACCGGCGGCGAAAGCCTGCTGCAGGGCGTCGAAAATCTCGCCGAGGATTTAAAGCGCGGCGAAGGCATGCTGGCGATTTCGCAAACCGATCTCGACGCCTTCAAGGTCGGCGAGAATGTCGCCACCACGCCCGGAAAGGTCGTCTTCCGCAATCGGGTGCTCGAACTCATTCAATACAGCCCGACCACGGAGAAGGTGCACGAGGTCCCGTTGCTGATCTTTCCGCCATGGATCAACAAATTCTACATCCTCGATCTGCAGCCAAAGAATTCGATGATCAAATGGCTCCTCGATCAGGGCCACACCGTGTTCCTCGTCTCCTGGGTCAATCCCGATGAGGACATGGCTGATGTCGGCTTCGAAGATTACATGCGCGAAGGCATTTACGCCGCCGTTGACGCCGTCACCAAAGCCGCGGGCGTCGATCGTATGAACACGGTCGGCTATTGCGTTGGCGGCACGCTTCTCGCGGCCACACTCGCGCACATGGCCAAGAAGAACGACACGCGCATCCAAAGCGCCACCTTCTTCGCCAGCCAAGCCGATTTCAGATATGCCGGCGACCTGCTCGTCTTCTCCGACGACGAAGGCATCAAATTCCTGGAAAGCAAAATGGACGCGCATGGCGGCGTGCTGAGCGCGCAGACCATGGCCGACACGTTCAACTCGCTGCGCTCGAACGATCTCGTTTGGAATTACGTCGTAGATAATTACTACATCGGCAAGCAGCCCCCGCCCTTCGATCTGCTCTATTGGAACGCGGATCAGACGCGCATGCCCAAGGCGCTGCACCTCTTCTATCTGCGCCAATTCTATCGCGACAACGCGCTGACCGAAGGCAAGATGACGCTGCTCGGCGAGAAGCTTTCATTGAAGGACGTGAAAATTCCGATCTTCCTGCAAAGCTCGAAAGAAGACCACATCGCGCCCGCCAAGAGCGTTTATCAAAGCGCGCAAAAATATGGCGGCCCGGTCGAGTACATTATCGCGGGTTCTGGTCACATCGCCGGCGTCATCAATCATCCAAGCGCCAACAAATATCAGTATTGGACCAATCCCAACGTCAAAGGCGCGCTGGAAGATTGGCAAGCCGTCGCCACCGAACACCCCGGCTCCTGGTGGCCCCACTGGGATGCCTGGCTCACCCGCATCAGCGGCGATGACGTGGACGCCCGCCGCCCCGGCGACGGCGAACTACAACCGCTCTGCGACGCGCCTGGCGAATACGTGAAGGTGCGATCGGAATAAAGTAACGCAGAACCCTCGGCTTCAAAGGTACGAGCGCGCCGCGGCGCATACGCCAACGCCGCCACGAATATCACCGCACTCATCCCCGGGGTCCATAGACCCTAGCTTTTCTGAGGTGGTGTGTACGGGGCGCGCTGTTCAAAAGTTGGAGCGCGCGGCTCCGCCGCGCAGGCGGCGCGGAGCGCCGCGCTCCCATTTCCAAGCACCGTGTGTGGACAGACCGCGCGCTAATCCTACGGCGTCATCTTTAAAAGCGCTGCAACGCCAAGCGTTTGCAGGAATCTTCGCGCAAACAATCCGACCGCTTCGTATCGGCCGGATAATGCCCGGCATGAAACACATCCGCCCCCACATCTCACAGCATCGCTTAGAAAGGCTCACGACTTGGTCGCGGCTGATGCTTGTGTGGTTTGTCGGCGCTTTCACTGGCGCGATGAAGAATTCGCGCCGTCTTCGCCGCTTTGGTGATCTGACGCTCAACGCCCTCGCCACCCAAGTCGCGGCGATTATCTTCCACCGCGCGGTCAATCTGCTGAGCCTCTACGCACGCCCTCAACAGGTCGTGCGCGTGTTCGGTACACGCGGCTTCAAGCAGCGCACCGGCCCGAAAAGCCTCATCCGCGCAGCGCACGGTTCATGGCTGCGCAAAGCGTTGCGCCATCGCGATCCGGCCGCGCGCATCTCCATCCTTTTGCACGCGCTGGCGCACGTCGATCGCTACGTCGCGCGTATCTTGCCGCGTCTGAAGCGGCGCCTCACGCGCATCTCCGCGCGCGTCATCGCCGCACCGCCAGCACACGCAGTGCGCTCGCTCGCCGACGTCGAAGCGTGCGTCGCGGATTCGTCCTAGTCGGACAGCCGGCGCGTCACGCCGACATCCCAGCACCAAAACAACCGTGTGGAGCCCCGCTCCACGCGGCCAAACGTGCTGCGCTCAAGCCAGCCCCGCGCCCTCGTCCAAGCCCAGCGCGATGTTCATATTCTGCACCGCAGCGCCGCTTGCGCCTTTTCCGAGATTATCCAGCAGCGCGACCAGGCGCACTTCGTCATCGTGGCCAAAGACGTAGAGCTTCAGATCGTTCGTGCCGTTCAGACCTTCGGGATCGAGCGTCTTCGTCGCCGCCGCTTCTTCGAGCGACGCAACTTTCACAAAGCGCGCGCCCTCATACGCACGCGCCAACGCGCCATGCACATCCGCAAGCTTCGCCTTCAACGCCCACAGCGGCAGCGGTACTTCGACCAGCATGCCTTTGAGATAACGCCCAACGCTCGGCGCGAAGATCGGCCCGTGCGCGAGACCGGTGTACTCACGCATCTCCGGCACGTGCTTGTGTTTTTGCGTCATCGCGTAAATGCGGAACGGCACGTTCGTGTATTCCGGCGCGCCGGCGTTTTCAAACTCCGCGATCATGCTTTTGCCGCCGCCCGAATAACCAGAGACGGCGTTCACATTCATCGGCCAATCGCGCGGCACGATCCCCGCCTCCACCAGCGGCCGCACCAAAGCGATAAAGCCGGTCGGATAGCAGCCCGGATTGGAGATGCGCTTGGACGCCGCGATCTTGCCGCGCTGATCCTTGCTCATCTCTGCGAAACCATAAGCCCAATTGGGCGCCACGCGATGCGCGGTCGACGCGTCGATCACTTTGGTCTTGCTGTTTTCGATCAGCGTCACCGCCTCCTTCGCCGCATCATCCGGCAGGCAGAGGATCACGGCGTCGGCGCTGTTCAGCAACTTCTGGCGCTCGTCCGCATCCTTGCGCTTCTCAGGCGCGATCGAGACGAGTTCGACGTCGCGCCGCTTCTCCAAGCGCTCGCGGATTTGCAGGCCTGTCGTGCCTGCTTCGCCATCGATGAAAACTTTTGCCGTCATGCTGCGAACCCCAAAACAAAACGGGCGCTTCGTTCCCGAAGCGCCCGTCCCGAAACCAACATTCTGAAGCAATTAGCGCTTCGAGAATTGGAAGCTTCTACGGGCCTTCTTGCGGCCGTACTTCTTACGCTCGACCACGCGGCTATCGCGGGTGAGGAAGCCAGCGTGCTTCAAGGCCGGGCGCAGAGCCGGCTCGTAATCGGAGAGCGCCTTCGAAATGCCGTGACGGATCGCGCCAGCCTGGCCCGAGAGGCCCGAGCCAACGACGGTCACGAACACGTCGAACTCGCCTTCGCGTTCCGTGATCTTGAACGGCTGGTTGATCATCATGCGCAGAACCGGCCGCGCGAAATACGCATCGCTGGTCTTGCCATTGATCGTGATTTGGCCCTTGCCGGGCTTCACCCACACGCGTGCGACAGCGTTCTTGCGCTTGCCGGTGGCGTAAGCGCGGCCGAACTTGTCGACCTTCTTTTCGCGCGCGATGGCGATGTGTTCAGTGCCGGCGCCCTTCGGAACGCCAGCGATTTGGCCGAGAGACTCGAGGCCTTGGGTCGTGTCGGTCATGATTAGCCGATCCTCGAGTTCTTGCGGTTCTTGGACTTGTAATCGATCGTCACCGGCTTCTGCGCCGCATGCGGATGCTCGGAACCGCCATAGACGTGAAGCTTCGCCAGCTGCTTGCGCGCCAGCGGGCTTTCCTTCGGCATCATGCGCTCGACGGCCTTCTCCAGCACGCGCTCTGGATGCTTGCCTTCGAGCACCTTGCCCGCGACGCGCTCCTTGATGCCGCCGGGGTGGCCAGTGTGACGATAATAGACCTTATCGGTCAGCTTCTTGCCGGTCAGCGCGACCTTTTCGGCATTGATGACGATCACGTTGTCGCCCGTATCAACGTGCGGCGTGAAATCTGCGCGATGCTTGCCGCGAAGGCGCAGCGCGATGAACGAAGCGAGGCGGCCGACCACGACGCCTTCGGCATCCACAACGATCCAGCCGTTGGTGATTTCCGAGGCCTTGGCCGAGCGCGTCGAAAGAGTGCGCATTGGAATAAGTCCTGACGAAACGAAGGCGCGCGTTTATTTGAGCGCCGAATTGGTGTCAAGTGGGTAGATTTTGTCGTTATATAACAGATAGATAGAATTGCGGTATTATAAGATGCCGCGCGATTACCGCCACGCAGCCCGGGCGCACACCAGCGCCGCCATCCACAAAATGGCCGCGCCCAATTGGTGCAGCAGACTCGGCCAGAACGGCGAGACCGTCAGAATTGTATGAATCCCGAGCGCCACCTGAAAAAGCGCCACCACGCCCACGGCCAAGGCCGCACAGCGCGCAGCACCGCGCCCTCGGATCAGGCCGACGAGCGCCATCAGCAGTGCGGCCACGCCCACGACGTAGCCAGTGGTCCGGTGCAGCAAATGCTGCGTCGCGTGGTCTTCGGTGAAATTATGCCAGAGCGGCTCAAGCCCGAACGCCGTGGTCGGAATCCACTCGCCGCCAATCTTCGGCCAATCCGCGTAGGCCGGCCCGCCGTCCGAACCCGCGAGCAACGCGCCAAACATGATTTGCACGAACACCAACGCCATCAGCACGAACGGGGTCCAACGCGGCAGACCAAGCTTCGACGAGTGCTTCGGCCACGCGAACGCGCCGAGCGCCACCCACAAGCCCAAAGCCAAGATCACGAACGCCATCGCCAAATGAATCGCCAAGCGGAATGGGCTCACGTCCAAGCGATCGAACAGACCGCTCGTCACCATCCACCAGCCGATCGCGCCCTGCACTCCGCCCAGCGCAAACAACACGATTGTCGGGCGAAAGCGTCCGCGCAGCCGGCCGGTGAATAGAAAGAAGAAAAACGGCAATGCATACACGACGCCGATCATCTTGCCCAAGAAGCGATGGCCCCATTCCCACCAATAGATGTTCTTGAACTCATCGATGGTCATACCGTTATTCTGCGCTTGGTATTCCATCGTGCGCTGATAGAGCGCGAATTCCTCGGCCCAGCGCGCATCGTTCAGCGGCGGCGTCAGCCCCTTGAACAAATCCCATTCGGTGATCGAAAGGCCGCTATCGGTCAGCCGCGTCGCGCCGCCGACGAGGATCATCGTCAGCACCAAAGCGCACACGATCAGAAGCCAGGAACCCACCCACGGCTCGCGCGGCGGCCAGACATCATCGTTGGACATGCTTGCGATCCTCTCCGTCGCTCCCCATAGAACCCGGCGAGTGCGACGGAAACGCGGCGCGCCGCCGCGTGGGGATCAAGATGAACGTACGAACCCGTAAAGCCGTCGGTTGCTTCGCTTTTTTGGCGTACTTGGCGATCTATGCCCTGCTCGCGGCGTCGCTTGGCGTCGCCCTCGTTCCGCTTGTCCCGACTTGGGCGCAGCTTATCTATTACGCCGTCGCTGGCATCGTTTGGATTTTCCCGCTGAAGCCGGTCGTCGGTTGGATGAACAAAGCCGAATAGCAAACCGCCCCGAGCCGAGGGCCCAGGGCGGTTCTGTCTCAGCGCTCAAGCACGCTTAGTTGTTGCTGAGGATGAGACCGAGGATCACGCCCGTGGCGATGCCGACCAGCAACGTCTCACCGCGATCGGTACGGACATATTGGTAGCCGCGCGGCGGCTCACGCAGACGCTCACGGCGCCAATCGACGTTGCGATAGTGCGCGCGGTAGCTCGACGGGATCCGATCACCACGGCGCCATTGCTGATAGGCTGGGCGATAATCACGGCGCGCTTCCTGCGCACGCGTCGGTTGGCCACGGTAGAACGTATTGCCGAGATAGAAGCCGTTGTGCTGGCGTTGATCCCAGCGCGCGTCGTGGCGGTTGTCACGGCGATCATCGCGACGATTGTCGCGGCGATCGTCTCGATCATTGCGTTCGTAACGGCCATCGCCACGATATTGCTGTGCCGAGGCGGCGCTTGCGCCGATCGGGCCCGCAGCCATCAGCGCGGCGAGTGTCGCGATCGCGATTTTGTTCGTACGTTTCATGTCCAGTGCTCCTAACCAGTCACGAGCCTCTTGCTGTCTCGTATGCACTGAAGACTACGCGCCGCGGCTGAACTGGTTCTGAGCATGTATTTCTAAGCATAGGCGTAGCGGCGCCGTTGTGTTGCATTTCGCTTGTCTGACAAAGTTCGACACAACAATTTTCGCGCGGGAACATTTCCGCCGGCCACGCGTTTGCGACACGCTGCGGGCCATGCGCCGCGAAACCTGGATGCGTGAACGCCTCCGTCGACCAAAGGATCGCCATGCGCGGACAAACATCAATCGCATCGGTTTTCACGCCGCTGATGGAGCCGCCAGCGCTTGATCCTCGCGCGCATGCGCTGTTTCTCGATTTTGACGGCACACTGGCTGACATCGCGCCGCGGCCGGAAGACGTGGTCCTCGCGCCGGCGCTACGCCAAACGCTCGCCACGCTCACGCATGCGATGGGGGGCGCGGTCGCCCTGCTTTCAGGTCGCTCCACGTCGAACCTGCGCGGTTATCTTGGCGGCGCCGTAATGCATGTCGCGGGCATTCATGGCCAAGAATTGGAAAGCCGCGGACTCACGCAACCCTCACCGGCTTCCGTCGCCGCCGCCGCGGCGGAGTTTCGGGCCTTACAACATGAAGGCGCGCTTACCGCCCGCATCGAGGACAAAACGCTGAGCCTTGCGCTTCACTACCGCCATGACCCCAGCGCCGAGGCCGAGGTTCGCCGCATCGCCCATAGCGTTGCGGCGCGGCGACAATTGCGCGTGCTGGAAGGCAAGATGGTCGTTGAACTCATCGCCGGCAGCTTCGACAAAGGCGACGCGCTCGATGCCTTTATGCGCGCTCCGGCTTTTCTCGGACGAACGCCGATCATGGTCGGTGACGACACCACCGATGAAGACGCGTTTACAGCGGCGCACAGGCTCGGTGGCTTCGGCGTTCTCGTTGGCCCGCCTCGCCCGAGCAGCGCGAGCTTCCTGCTTGCGTCGCCAAGCGCGGTGCATGCGTGGCTCTCCACGGGGCTCGGCGCATGAATTATGGCGACCTTGATCTGGCGCCCATTGGCAATTGTGCCGTGAGCGCACTCCTCGACAATATGGGCCGCTATGTATGGGCGTGCGTGCCGCGTGTCGATGGCGATCCAATGTTCTGCGCCCTGCTTTCCGGCCGGGATCCGGCCGAAGGCACGGGCGTCTGGGCAGTCGATCTCATCGACCAGGTCCGCGCTGAACAGCGTTATGAACGCAACACGCCGATCCTGATCACGAAGCTCAGCGACTCCGTCGGCGCAGCGGTCGAGATCGTTGATTTCTGCCCACGCTATCAACGTCACAACCGCGTCTATCGCCCCAATGCGTTCGCACGCATTCTCCGCCCAGTCAGCGGCGCGCCGCGCATTCGTATCCGTCTTCGCCCGACCGCGGATTGGGGCGCACGCGAAGCCGAGTGCACATCGGGCTCCAACCATATTCGCTACGGCGTTCCCGGCGCGATGCGCCTGACAACCAGCGCGCCCGTGACGAACATCCTGAGCGAGCGTGTGTTTCGCCTCGAAGAAGAGCACGTCTTCTTTCTTGGCCCCGACGAGCCCTTCGAGGGCGATCTCCACGAGGGGTTGCGCGCCATGCGCGACAATACGAGCCTCTACTGGCGCCGTTGGGCCCGCATGCTGGCGACGCCGCTGGAATGGCAAGCAGATGTCATTCGCGCGGCGATCACATTGAAGCTGTGCGTCTATGAAGAAACCGGCGCGATCGTCGCCGCGCTCACAACCTCCATACCGGAGGCGCCCAATAGCGGCCGCAATTGGGACTATCGCTTCTGCTGGCTTCGCGACGCCTACTACACCGTGCAGGCGCTTAATCGGCTGGGCGCCGCTGATATTCTAGAAGGCTATCTCGGCTATTTGCGCAACATCATCGACGCCACCCCCAGCGGCCGGATTCAGCCGGTTTATGGCGTCGGCATGGAGCCCATCCTTCAAGAGGCCGACATCGCATCGCTTGCGGGCTTTCGCGGCATGGGCCCGGTTCGCGCCGGCAACCAAGCGCACGAGCATCATCAGCATGATGTCTATGGCCAGATCGTACTCTCAAGCGTGCAGGCCTTCTACGACACACGCCTGTTTCGCCCTGCCTCCGCTGACGACTTCCATGCACTGGAAAGCGTGGGAGAGCGCGCTTACGGCGTCTATGCCAAGCCTGACGCCGGCCTTTGGGAGTTTCGCACCCGCGCCAGCGTGCACACCTACTCGGCTTTGATGTGCTGGGCTGCATGTGATCGGCTTGCGAACGCCGCGCTGCAGCTGGACCTCACCGATCGCGCGGCGCTTTGGCGCGCACGCGCCGATGAAATCCGCGCGGCGATCGAATCGCGCGCCTGGAACAGCGATCTCGGCCGCTACGCCGCCACACTCGGCGGCCGCGAGATGGATGCGAGCCTGCTCCAGATGCTCGACACACGCTTCACCGCCGCCACCGACGAACGCTTTATAGCGACTCTCGACGCCATCGAACACGATCTGCGCCGCGGCGAACACGTTTTGCGTTACGCCGATGAAGACGATTTCGGGCGTCCGGAGACCGCGTTCAATTTTTGCACGTTCTGGCTGATCGAAGCGCTCCATCTAGTCGGCCGGCGCGACGAAGCGCGCGCCATGTTCGAGCGCATGCTGACGCGGCGGACACGCGCGGGTTTGCTCTCCGAAGATTGCGATCTCACGACCGGCGCCCCCTGGGGCAATTATCCGCAAACCTATTCCCTCGCCGGCCTCATCAATTGCGCCGTGCTGCTGAGCAATCCCTGGAGCAGCGTGCGATGAGCCGGCTGATCGTTGTTTCGAACCGTGTGTCGCCGCCTGTGGCGCAAGGCGCGTCGAGTCAAGGCGGCCTCGCCATGGCGATCTCGGCGGCGCTGCGCGAGTATTCCGGCGTGTGGTTCGGCTGGAGCGGCCAGTCGACGCCGCACTACACTGGCCAGATCTCGATGCACCGCGTGAACGGCGTGACCGTGGCCACCATCGATCTCGAGGAGCAGGACATCGATGAATATTATAACGGCTATGCCAACCGAACGCTGTGGCCGCTTTTTCACTATCGCATCGATCTTACGCAATACGAACGCTCTTATGGCGCCGGCTACGAACGCGTGAACGCGCGCTTCGCCGATGTTCTGGCGCCGCTCATCGAGCCAGGCGACGTGGTTTGGGTGCAGGACTATCATCTGATCCCGCTCGCGCGCGAATTGCGCGCACGCGGCGTCAAGAACGCGATCGGCTTCTTCCTCCATATCCCCTGGCCCGCGCGCGAACTCATCCTCACGCTCCCGCGCCACCGGCAATTGGTGGAATCGCTTTTCCATTACGATGTCGTGGGGTTTCATACGGAAGAATGGAAAAACGCGTTCAACTCCTACGTTCTGTACGAAGCGGGCGGCATGCAGCTGACTGACGGGCGCGTGCGCGCCTTTGGCCGCATGGTTCGCCCTCAGGCGTTCCCGATCGGCATCGATCCCGGCGCCTTCGTCAACCTGAAGCGCTCGGCCGCCGGTCAAGAGAGCTATGAGCGCATCATCGAGAGCAAGGGCGGCCGCAAAATGCTGCTCGGCGTCGACCGGCTCGACTACTCGAAGGGTATCGATGAACGCCTGCTCGCCTACGATCGCTTGCTCACGGAAAACCACGAGCTCAAGCGCGAGATATTTCTTCTGCAAATCTCCACCGCGACGCGCAGCGAGGTCGAAGCGTATCAAGACATGTTCGCGAAGCTCGACGCGCTCTCTGGCCGCATCAATGGCGCACACGCGGAAATGGATTGGATCCCTATCCGCAACGTGCATCGCGTGCACTCGCGCGAAGAACTCGCCGGCATCTATCGCGCCGCGGACGTCGCCTTGGTGACCCCGCTGCGCGACGGCATGAACCTCGTCGCGAAAGAATTCGTCGCGGCCCAGGACGAGGCCGACCCCGGCGTGCTGGTGCTTTCGCGCTTCGCCGGCGCCGCGGCTCAAATGAAGGATGCGCTGATCGTCAACCCGTTCAGCCAGGAGGACGTCGCCGACGCCATTAAAAAGGCGCTCGCCATGCCGCCGGCCGAGCGCCGTACGCGCTGGCGTGCGCTGATGGATGGGGTCGAGAAGGACGATATCGTCGCCTGGCGGGACAATTTCGTCGCCGCCCTGCACGCGGCCCGAAATGAGGGCGCCGAACGGCCCCGCCCCCGCATTGCGGCGGCGCGCGGAGAAGGCTAAGAGGGCGTCCCTCGCCGGGGCCCGCCTCCGCGAGCAGGTCGGAGCGTGGCGCAGTCCGGTTAGCGCACTAGTCTGGGGGACTAGGGGTCGTGGGTTCGAATCCCGCCGCTCCGACCAATAAAATCAACAAGTTGCGTGATCCGAAAAATTGGCAAAAATGGCCGTGCCCCAGCTGTGCCCCAGTTTGCGGCCGAGCAAAAGCTCCGTTCTCACGCTCGCCCTCCTCTGACTAAAAGCTGTCGCGCGGCCAGCGTGTTTGTGCAGCGCGCGCGTTCGGCGAAGGCCACCACGTCAGCGTAGCGATAACGCACGCAGCTGCCGAACTTGGAGAATGCGAGATCAACAGAGCCGTCCTCGCGCCAATTGGAGAGCGTCGCCGGTTTAAGCCCCAGCAGTGTCGCCGCCTCAGCGGTGGTGAGCATCTGATTGGGATCTGGGGCGGTCATGCGCGCGGACCCTTCCCATGATCGGTCGTGGAGCTTCTCGTTCGATCTTGCGCCCACGCATCGAGCGCCCCTTGATTGTAGCGCACAAGGCGCGGCCCCGATTTGATGTAAGGCGGCCCCTCACCCGTTCCCCGCCAACGATTGAGCGTGTGCTTTGAAATCTTCAAACGCGCGGCTGCATCTTCGACGGTTAGCAAAACTTCTGAGGACATGATGCTCTCCTTTGGCATCGCGCGTCACGGCTGAAACCTCGCGCGATTGCTCAATGAAAGATGCGCTGATCCACAACCAACAATTCCATTCTGCCGTGCGATGAAAACATGAATTGGCGCCGTGTAGAGCGCTACGTCTCAGCTGGTTTCCGCGTGTTTCCGCGACTTACCTCTCGCGACTCTCGATCGTCAGCGATGGCCCCTAATCGCCCTCAGTGTCCCAACGCCACAATTCGCATGTTACGCGACTAAATTCGTCGTCATACGTGGCGTGCAAATTGTCAGGGCTTGTCGAAGTCGCGTGCGCCATGCCGCAAGAACGCTTCGAGATCTTCAGGAAAGTAGCAAACGAGCCGTGCCCCGCGATGCGTCCACTTCGGGCCGATCTTCTTGGCGCGCCAGCTCTTCAGCGTGCTCACCGCAACGCCGAGATAGATTGAGGCCTCCTGGGGCGACAAGGTCACCGACCTTTCGATGGAGGGCGCTCTGATACGCTTCGCCCGCGCGCGTAGTGGAGCTGCAGGCTTGGCCCGCATCTGCGCCGGTTCTCCTGGCGCGTCGAACAAATTCATTTGACCTGGGTCGCCGCGACGCTTGCCTGTGCGCGACCCACGCTTTCGTGTGGCCATGCGCACGGCTCCTCAAGACGGGCCGGCAATCAAATCAATACGCGCGGGCGCGTCCACGCATTGCAACTCACGATGGAATCCCCCCTGCGCCTGACGGGCGGGCGGGCATTTCATTTTTTCAGTCGAACACCGGGACCGCCACCGCTGTCGGCGGCGATGAAAACGATGCCAAGCCGCTCCAGGACTTTCTGAATTCTGTCGAGCGTCCGTGCTTGAAGTCCACCTTTCTCAGACTCAAACCGTGAGATGGTCGAGGGGGCAACCTCCGCGGCTTCCGCGAGTTCGCGCACGCCGAGGCCGACAGCCACACGCGCCATCTTGATCTGCACAGGCGTCAACAATCGGCACTCCGTATCGATAACTCGGCACAACGTGTTGACTTTGTCGGTTCGACGTGCGCAGTATTGCGTACAACGTACCGAAAGTCGCTGGCAGAATGGCCTGCCAGGCTGCGGACCTATGTCTGGAGCATGGGAAGATGGGTTCGCACAACCGCAAAGGCGTCTCGCGACGCGGAACGATCGCCACGCTGTCGGTGGCGCCATTTCTCGGCCCTTCTGTCGCTAACGCGCTGGAGCCGGATCGATGCGTCGCCGCCTGCGAACACTGGCTAGCGCTTAACGCAGAACACAAACGCCTTGCCAATCGCTGGTGCGACTTGGAGGTGGAACTCGAACGGACGCACAAGTTTCTAAGCCTGTCCCGGCGCAAACAGCGTCTCATCCCGGAAGCGCGCGAGCTGGAGGAGATCGACGACCGCTTAGAGGAATTGCACGACGAGATGCGAACCATCCTCGCGCTTCTGCCGACCATGGTCGCGACGAGCGATCTCGGTCTCGCCGGAAAACTCGCCGTCGCCGCGATCGAGGTTTGTCCGGAAGAGAACGCCGAGGCCCACCATCTGATTGCGTCGATCCTGCGGGACTTCAAATCCATGCCCACGGTGATCGCCTAATGGCATCTGGTATCAGCTTCATCGCCCTTTTGGCGCTGGCAGGCGCGCTCCTGCATTTGGCATGGCACTTGATGCTCGCCACGTTGATTTGGGCGCCATCCGCAGCCGGCGCGCTCGGCGCCGGCTGGTACATCACAAGCTGGACCGCTGACGCAGGATTAGGCGTGGCCGCAGCCATTCTCGCGGCGTCGGTGATCCGGGCGCTTATCACGCGCGGTTTGGCTTGGCTGTGGTGGCAAACACTCGGCGGGATTACCGCGCGATGAAACAGCCAAACTCACCCAAATTCTCCCGTCGCCATTTGATTGCTGGCGTCGCGGCAACGCCGTTGCTCGCTGCCGCGAACCCGCCGCCCCGTGCAAGCACCAAAGCCGTCCGCGAGGCGACGAGGAGGTTAGACCCAGTCGTGGAAATGGCGCGCGAGTGTTTGGCGCTTCATCGCGAGAGCGAGCGCCTACATCGCCGATACGGCACTGTTGAGTCGGTGCTCTTCGACAATTGCAAGCGTCTGCAATTGTCGAAAGCTCAGCAACGCGCACAGCCCGAAGCGCGCAAACTTCAGGAGATCAGCGATCGTCTCGACTTCCTGTGGAAGGAGCGCCCACGAAAAATGCGCCGGTTACGAAACACCCGAGCGACGAGTCTTGAAGGCGTCATCGGCAAGTTGAAATGTGCTGCAGGCGGCATGCAGCCGGACGAATTTCCGAGCGCGTTCAAATTACTGCAGGCGACGATCCGCGACCTGGAAGCGATGCGCGCGTGAGGCGCGCAGTGACGCGACATCCCATTTTCGGACCTTCAAGAGAATTCGCCCGAGAACGGACAGAGGGCTTCCGCTCTCCGTCTAGATAGGACCTAGTCGGCGCAAGACTTCTTGCCCTGAAAGGACACCTCCGCCTCGACGAACTACTACGAGTCCGGTTGCTGACCCAGCGCTCGAATGTTGTCTTCATGCCTTGCTCGATCAATCGGGTAGAGCATGAGCAATCCGATGGCCACACACGTCACCGCCACCATGAGCGGCGCATAGAGCGCGCCAAGCGACCATACCATCTCGGACGTCACATTTTCGCGCGTGGCCGCACTCGGAAAATTAATGATGCTCAACATCACGCCCGAAACAAGCACGCCCAAGCCCGACACGGCTTTGGTGAAGAATTGGTCTGCGGAGAAGATGATCCCCTCAGAGCGTTGACCAGTTCTTACAGCGACATCTTCGACGACATCCGCCAGCATCGAATTCATCATGACCGCGGTCATCACGTAGAACAGGCCCTGCAAGAAGAATTCAACGACCAGGATCGCAAATAAGAGATCGGATCCGTTCTCCGGCATCAAGCCCAGCAGACGCAGAACAATCGGCCCAATCGAGTTCACGAGGCCAATCGAGTAAGTCGTGATCGCGCCGCGACGTTTTCCAAGCCATCGCGAGACGAAAGGCACAAAGCTTGCGCCTATCAAAGCGCCAGCCGCCGTCAACATGGCAAGCAGAGACAATTGCGCTTGCGTAAGTCCCCAAAAATAGAGCCCCAGATAGAGCTCTAATCCATTGCGAGAAGCGCTTGCCACCGACACGAACACGCCCACCGCGATCATCGCGAGCGCGGCGCGGTTGCCAAGCACACCCAAGAAATCGCGAAGAAACTGCATCGGCGACACGCTCGATCCATACACTTTCGGCGCGGGCTGGCGAAGCCAAGGAATGAAGCGATGTGTCGCCATCGCGGAGACGATGATCACGACAAACATCACCGCCGACATCACCAGCGAAAACAAGAAATAGCCGTCACGACTGGTGACGCCGCCTGATCCGTCGGCATTGGGCGCCAGAAAGAATTGTAGGCCACCCACAGAGACCGCCATCGCGGCGGCAGTGCGAAAGAAGATGCGTGCGCTCACAATATTCGTGCGCGCATCATAGCCCGCGACCAAATCCGGCCCCAATGCAACGGACGGCAGCTCAAACAGCGTGTCGCAGATCCGGATCGCCATCAGGCACAGTAACAAATACCAAAACAGCGCGTCTTCACTCCAACCCAACGGGGGATTCCAAAGCAGAAAAAAACTAACGGCAAGCGGCAGCGCAGACGCGTACATGAAGGGATGGCGTCTGCCCCACCGAGAGCGGAAATGGTCTGAGAAGAAGCCGACCAGAGGATCCATAATCGCGTCGACAATCATCACGAGCGTAATCGCAAGCGAGACCGAGATCGGCGACATGCCGATAGCCTGATTGTAGAAGATGAGCAGAAACGAGCCGAGCGCTCGAAGTTCAATCCCACTTGATACGGCGCCCACACCGTAGAGCCCGGTTGTAACCGGCCCTAATTTCGGACGCTCTCCTCCCGTGCTTGCGCTCTGCATTGTTCTTATCCGTGTCGCAGGCTTCGTTTGACGCGATCAGGGCACATCAAGCGCTATAAGCGGCGCATATTGTTGACCGCCATGCATGTCCGCGTCCCCCAGATCGCCCTGAAAAACGGGGCGCGGGATGCTCAATTTGAAAGCGCGCGCGTTGGGACACTCGAAATAGCGCACGATGCGCGCGTCCAAGCCGTAAAGGCGCGCGAACGCATCCGCGGAAAGCACCCCCGAACGACGGACCCGCTCGAAATCCTGATCCTTCTCGAACATGATGTCGAAGGTCAGCACAAAAGGACCAGCGTTCTTGCTGCGGATGAGCCGCGCCAATTCTCCGAGCTTTGCCATCAGGCCGCCTCCCTGCCCTCGCCCTCGCCCACGGTGACGAGTTCTGTGCGAAACATCTCGGTCTTCCGTTCCGGAGCGGCGACATGATTGAGCGAGAAACGATAGACTGGCCCCCTTTCGATCTCGGCTGGATTGTGCAAGCACGCATAACCGGTGATCGCGCCCTTCCATTCCGGGATTGGCGCGTGCAGCAAGGGTTGGCGGCACAATTTGGCGATTGATGTCGCCACCGCCTGCGTCGGCGCTGTCGCTTCCACCACGATGCCTACTTCAAGCGGAACGTGGGCGGTGTCGCGCTCCAGCGCCCCCATCACGGCATCCTTGCCGTAAACATGCATCTTAAGCGTATGAACGCCGTCGCCGAGCTTTACGCCCAACAATTCCTCGACCTTGTTGGCGATGTAGCCATTGATCAGTCCAAGCCAGCTGTCGAGCTGACGCAAAATGTAAGGATCGCGTACGCCGCCGACCATGATGGTTTGAAAGCCAACTTGTTCGGCCCCTTCCAGCTTGACCGTGTAGGTTTCCGCTCGATGGAATTGACTGCCGGTCACGCGGACTGCGGTCTCATCGAGTTGTTCGTAGACGCATTGGCTCAAATCCAGCGTTCCCGAACATTCCTTGTGCAGATAGGGGTCGCCATTCTCGTAGAGCCCATGCGCGGCGACGCTCTGGGGCGTGCAACGCAAGCCTTCGCCAATCGGCCGCAGGATCAGCTCGTCGTGACGGACAACGCCGACGATCACGCCTTTACCCATGGTCTCGCAAACGAGCGTGCCGCACTCGGCCGCCTTCCCCGCGTGCCAAGCCAGGCCTTCGGGAAACCCGTGCATGATTGGTATCGCGGCATAAAGCGCAGGATCGGAGCAGCGGCCCGCAATGACGACATCAGCGCCAGCGCGGATGGCGTCCTGAAGCGGCTCAACGCCCATCATGCCAACGACGCGGCTGCGACGCAGAACCCCTTCATCGATGGCAGGCGCAGGATCAAGCGCGCGAATACGATCGCGGGCAAGAAGATCGGCCAGGTAATCGCTATTCTGCTCGGACTTGATCACGGCCACTTTGAGCGACCAATCGTGCTCAGAGATGATCTCGCGCACGATCGCCATCATCCAATCGACATGCGTGTCGGAGCCGGCCGTGCCGACGGAGCCAATAAGCACCGGGATGCGCGCTTTGCGCGCCGCACGCAGCACAACATCCATGTCGCGTTTGACCGCTTCACGTGCAAACGCGGCTCGCCCGGCGCCCAGATAAAACGGGCCCGCGTCGGTTGAGCCAGCGTCGCTTGCGATGAAATCCGGCTTGTAAGCGAGCGAGGCCTCTAGACTCGGTTCATGGACGCCTGCGCCAAGTGCGCCAGTCGCGGCGACAAAGGTGATTTCTTGCATGTGCCCTCGATCTGGATGGGTTCGTCCAGACATTGACGGCCGCAAAAAATATCGTCAACCTTGACTGATCGCGTACACATATGGGCAAAACATGAGCGACGACCTCTATATTAGCGCCGAAGAGGCCGCCGCCGAATTGCGCGTCTCCGTGCCGACACTTTACGCCTATGTCAGCCGCAAGCAGATTCGATCACGTAAGATCCCTGGAGAGCGTCGGCATCAATATTGGCGCCCCGACATTGATCGCGTGCGAAACGGCGCACCGGCGCCCGCCGGCTCGATGTTTGAGGTGAAGCAGCAGACCCAGATTTCACTGATCACGCCTGCCGGCCACTATTATCGCGGCGTAAGCGCGTTGAAGCTTGCAGAGACACACACACTCGAACAAACGGCTTCGCTGCTTTGGGAATGCGATGAGAAGCTCGCCTTTGGCGAGCGTAAGCCACGCACGATCGCCGCATTCAAAACCATTGCCTACGAGCTGATGGAAGCCGCCACAACACCAGACAAGGCGATCGCCCTCTTCCCCCTCCTCGAACACGGCAATCCTCAAGCGTTCGATCTAGGTCATGATGGACTTTGCCGCACAGGCGGCGACATCGTGCGCTGGTATGCAGCCCTCCTGACCGGAGCAGACAAGGTCTCCACCGAACCGCTTCATCTGCAGATTGCCAAGCCACTTAAGTGCAGCGCCAAGGAAAGCGATCTACTGCGCCGATTGCTCGTATTGTCTGCCGATCATGGCTTTGCGGCAGGCACCGCCGCGGTACGCGCGGTCGCCAGCACCGGCGTGTCGCCATATCGCGCGGTGATCGCGGGACTTGCAATCGTTACGGGTCGGCGCAGCCGCTTTGGACGCCTTGAAGGTACAGGGCGCTTTCTCAATGAATTACTGAGTTCGCTGGACTCCCCCCAAGATGTAATCGTGCGTCGCCTCCGTGAGGGCGATGTCGTGCCGGGCTTCGATTCTCATGACGTCTATCCCGGCATGGATCCGCGCGCCGAAACGCTGATCAACGCGATGCGACCCATTTACGGTGGTGAGAAGGATTTTAAGCGCGTGCTCTCCGCGATCCAGTTCGTACAGGGATTGAACGGATCACATCCCAGTTTCGCCTTCGTGCACGCGGTGATTTCGCGTCGGCTGGGGGCCCCGAGCCAAAACGTGTTGTACATCCTTGGACGCATGTCCGGATGGATCGCTCATGCGATCGAACAATACCAAGCCGGCGAAATCGCACGCGGCGCCGCCGATTATGTCGGCGCATTGCCGAAGGCCGACGTCTAAGCATTGACGGGTTGCGTCCAGATTGACTCAACCCCCATCACCCCACACCCTGAGATCATTAGACGTCCATATTGACGATTTTCGTACAGTCATAAATGGACGCGATCCCAGGGAGGACGCGATGCGCATTGGAAGTTTGAAGTCCGTCATTCTTGCGTCGGCCGCGATGTGCGCTGGCGCGCTGCCGGCTTATGCGCAGGACAGCGACACCGATGATGGCGCCGTTGAGCGCGACGAAATCGTCGTGACCGCCACGCGCCGCGCTGAATCGCTTCAGGACGTACCGCTAACGGTCACCGCCTTCAGCGCCGAGACGCTTGCCGAACAGCGTATCGTCGAGATCCAGCGCCTTGTGAACAACACCCCCGGCGTGGGCGTCGACACCTTTCCCCGCGTCGCGCCGCGTGCGTGGTTTCGCGGCGTCGGCGGATCCAATCAAGGCGCCGGCGCTGATCCATCCACTGTCGCCTTCCTCGACGGCGTCAATCTAGGGCGCGGGCCGATGTTGGGCGTCGACATGTTTGATCTCGAGCGCGTTGAGGTGTTGAAGGGGCCGCAAGGCACGCTCTGGGGCCGCAACGTCATCGGCGGCGCCATCAACTACATCACCGCGCGCCCCGAAGCGTCGGACATCACTCGCCTACGCGTCATGGTCGGAGACTTCGGTCAACGCAACGTGTTTGGCGTGCTCAATCGTGCGCTTGCCGACGACGTCTACGCCCGCTTCGCGGTGAGCTCCCTGAAGAACGACGGCTTCCGCACCAATCGGGTCGATGGCGGACCACTTGATGAAGATGATCGCTTTAGCGCGCGCGCGAGTTTCCTATTCGATTGGGGGCCCAACGGCGAACTCACCCTTTCCGCCGACAACACAAGCGATCGCACGTCGGGCGGGGCGCGATTCAATATAGCGCCACAAGGGTCGGAAGACCCTGAACATCCGCCGACCAATGCCTATGCCGACCGGCCCGGCTACGTGCACCGCGACACAGGCGGCCTGCGCGCAGAATACACACGCGGACTTGGGTTTGCCGATCTCACGGCGCTCGTAGGCTATCGTTATGTCGATTTCGCCTCTTCAGAGGACCTCGATGGAGCCACCGTCGCGCAAAACGCCACGAATGGCTTGGGCGTCAACGCCCTCCAAGTGTTGATGGCGGAAGAAGCGGAAGCCTTCTCCGGCGAATTGCGCCTCGCATCAACAGGCGACGGCCCGCTTTCCTGGGTCGCTGGCCTTTACGCCTTGCGCGAAGAAACCACCCGCGATCGTGAGACCGAGACCGCGTTTCTCGACACCAGCGAGAACCTCTATGTCGGCCACAACGTGACCGAGCACGCGGCCGCCTTTGGCGAGGCAACTTATGCAGTGACGCCTGCGCTGCGTTTGATTGCAGGCTTGCGCTACACGCAAGAGACCAAGACCTACGACGTCACCCGCTATGTCGGAGATCCCGCGGCGCCAACGATCAACTTCTCGACCGTCGCCAATCCAGGCGAAACCGACGAGAACGCTTGGACCTACCGGATCGGCGCGGACTACGATTTCAGCGATGATGTGATGGCTTACGCGACCATTTCGACCGGCTTCAAGTCAGGCGCTTTCCAAGAACAGCCTAATGCCGCGACAGCGCGTTTGGCGACCGATCCTGAAGAAGCGATCAATTACGAGATCGGCCTCAAGTCAGAGTGGTTCGACGGTCGCCTCCGCGTGAACGCTGCCGCGTTCCATATGGATTATAGCAATTTGCAGCGCATCGCCGTCATAAGCGATCTTTCAGGCCCGCCCGGCAGCAGCGTTGTCATTACCGACACTTCGGATGCAACCATCGACGGCATCGAAGTCGATTCAAGCTGGTGGGCTAGCGAAAATCTGCAGTTCAATCTGAGCTATACCTATCTTGACGCGACTTACGGCACGCTCATCGAGACGCTTCAGATCAATGCCGACGGCAGCCCATTGCTCAACAATTCAAGCGGCAACCAACTTACCCGCACGCCAACGCACAAGATCGTCTTTGGCGTAGCTTACGAGACCGACGATTACGAATGGGGCAGCTTGCGCGCGGCGCTCAACGGAAACTACGAAAGCGAAGTATTCGACGACAGCTCCAACAACCTGCTGGAATATCGCCACCCCCGGACGCTGCTGGATGCAAGCCTTGAATATAAGATCAACGAAACCGTTGCGGTCACTGCGTGGGTCAACAATCTGACCGATGAGGTGACGCGATCACATTCGACCGCGTCGGCCGGCGGACACTTCGTTCAGTACGGCCCGCCGAGACAAGTCGGGCTTACGTTGGATTTCGACTTCTGATTCAATCCTCCCCGGATCAGCTGGCCGACGCCTCTATGGCGTCGGCCTTTTTGTTTGGGCATCTACGCGCCGATATCCCAAAACCTGACATTAGCCGCCTGTCGCCCCAGAACGGACGTTAGACCACAAAACTAGGTCCGCCCTGCCGCCACGCTAGCGACCGCGCGATCTCGAAACCCCAGGATCAGCACCCAGAGCGCGAGCGTGAGGTGGACGAAAAAGAGCGGCGCGAGGAACGCCACATGCACCTCGTGACCGAGAACGCCTGTAAATACGCCAATCATCTGTGATGCGGACGCGATCACCCCCAACACGCCCAACACACGCGGGATGAAGCCCGCGCTCATCAGGATCAGATAGAGAAGGAGCGCGCTGAACCCACCCACCATCATGTGTGGAAAATGCGCGCCGTTTCGCAGCGAGCGCACCAAGGCTTGCAGCGGCTCGGCCAGGTCACGCGTTTGGCTGTCTTGCGCCTGCAGGACCATCTCACCGACGGAGCGCAACATTTGAAAGCCGGCAAACTCCAGCCCGCCCATGCCAAGGGCCGCGGCCTTGGCGCCGAGATAGGTGAGCGCCAACCAGAACGCCGGGCGCGTCACCGTCACGCTGCACAACCATCCCGCCATGGCGAGCGCGACAAACCCTGAGGCGAGGCCCATCAACACGATGGCCCCGATCTTCTCGGGTTGCGCCACTGCGCCTTCAAACAGACCAAGCGCGCCTGTTCCGATGCGAATGCCGTCCTGGAGCCAAAAATTCGAGGTTATATCCAAAGCGAAGCCGATGAGGATGCCAGCCCCGAACAGCCGGCTGGAAATCTGCATGTTCGACATGCGTTGCCTTTCTCGTGTCTGATGCGATGAAGGTGGAAAGGACTGAGGCCGCTAACCGCGACGCCCTACGCATCGCGCGAGCGTGTCGCGCGCCGCCTGCCCGCCATGCCATTCGATGGCGAATATGCGTTGACCGCGCACCGTGAGTTCGAACCGGTGCGTGTCGAGCATGTTGTCGATCAGCGCGTCCATGCTCGGAACAGCCAGCGCCACGGCGCCGTATTCGGTGTCGGGGAAGCGATAATTGAACGCCTGAACGCGCTGCGACGCCGCATCATCGTTCTGACTGAGTTCAACCCTGAACCGACGCGGCGCCTCCGGCGCGGGCACGTCGCGCCCGACGAACACCAAGAGCGCGCCAGCCTCGCCGCCGCCGGCTTCAAACATTAAAACGACATCGCGCTCGCGCGTGAACAAAGCCGCGCATTGTTGACGATCGGTTCGCTCGAAGTGCTCCCAGGCGCCTTCAGTATAGCGATGATAGGCGGCGGCGAAGTCCGGATCCGTCGCCAACCGATGCCGCAGCTCTTCGGTGCGCGCCGCTTCCATTTCGAAGAGCGTTGTCGCCGCCTCGATCCGGCCCGCGAGAGGATCAATCGAGGGACCGCGCGCCCAACTGGGCGTGGGATCAGTATCCACGGAGACGCCCGCCCAGGGATCGTAGGCGGGATTGCAGCCGACCCACCCCGCGTTTCCTCCGCCCGTCGCGATCATCCCCGGCGGACAGCTTTGCCCGAGGGCGGGTGTCGCCACGAACGCTATCACCGCAAACAGCACAGCACTCAGAGCGCCTGGCCACGCCATCCAGAACCTCATCCCACGCCCCTGTTTGCTTGTTCAAGCCAGCGCGCGCCGTTGATGCCTGCAATCAGCAGCCAGAGGCTCAGTGAGAGTTCAGCGATGAGGCAAGGCAGCAGGATGTAGGGAAAGAGCGCACGCGCAAAATCCGGCGCGAGAAAGCCAGACAGGCTGTTGACGAGATAACACACGCCAGCAAGCGTCATGAGCCAGCCGATCGGTCGCGGCAGAAAGGCGGATCTGATAATCCCAACACCCGCGAACAGGCAGGCAAAACCAAAGAACACCAAACCGGCGCTGTAGCCGACCGCTTGCAGGCGCAGCGCCTGAAGCGCGAGGGCCTCTAATTGCACCGTCGGCAACGACACGCCAACCGCCTCGCCACCTAGCAGCAGCACTGGTTCGAAATGGTTGAGCGCATTGGCCGCCAGCATTGCCGCCATGACCAAGCGAAACGCCGCCGCCAGCAAGGCGATCATCTCTCCCGCCGGTCGGAGCACCCGATAGAGAAGCGCGGCGACAAGCACGTCGCACACGAGCACGAACAATTCAGCGACGAATCCGCCGCGATAGAGTTGTTCAGCGCCCAGGATGTTCGCTGCGGTGGCGGCGGCGTCGCTTGGTACGATCAAGCTCGATCTCACGAAGAGTTCGACGAATATACCCGCCACCACAATGTACAGATAGGCCGCACCCGCAAAGCGCGCTTCGAGCGTAGGCGCCGCCGCTAATTTCTCACTCACTGTGCAACACCCTCCACCACATTGAGATATCGCCTCCTCAATCATCACGCGCGCAGCTGACAAAGCGCACCGGCGTCTCTCCGAGAGCGGCGCGCGGATAAGCTGTCGCGTCGTGCTTGCATCACGATGCCGCTACGACGCCAGGCCGAGGAGCAAGTCCAGCATAGCCTCGAAACGGCTTTGGCCCGTCACCTCGTCCGTGCGCGCCTCGAACATGCGGTCGATACGCATCGAAATATACCCGTGGGCGAGCGACCACATGGCGGTCGCGACCGTGTGCGTACTCTTGCCGTGCCTGCGGCGGACACCCGATAGTTCGGCCGTCAGCCGCTCATAAATGCCATCCATGGAAAGCTGCAGCGCCGCGTCGGGAAGCAATAGATCGCGCCGCCACATCAAGCGATAACGCTGCGGATAGCGAAGCCCGTACTCGACCAGCGCCACCGCGAACGCGCGCACGCGCGCAAGCTTGTCGTCCGCCGACTGCACGTGTGCGTCGATGTCAGCTGCAAGATTGTCAAAGAAGCTCGTCGCCAGCGCGGTGAGCAAGGCGTTGCGGGTTTCGAAATGGTTGATCGGCGCCGCATGGCTGACGCCGGCGGCGCGCGCAACCGCGCGGATCGTCACCGCCTCCACGCCCTCTTTATCGAGAAGCTTGGTCGCGTGCTTCAGCAACGCTTGGCGCAGCGCGCCATGATGATAGCCCGTCCGGGCGGCCCTTGCCATGTTGACATCGTCAATATCACGGCTATGTTGGCACTGTCAATATCAACGGATAGTTTGAACCTCGGATCCACAAGGCATGCTGGCGAAGATCTCCGTGACGGCGGCTTGCCTCGTCCTTGCACTCTTGGTCCCCGCGCTGGAGATCAACGAAACCCACCTGCTCAATCCGCATTGGCCGTCGCACGCGCGTTTGCATGAAGCGTGGCAATTGCTGTCGAATGCGGGGCTCTCGATGCTGTGTCTATGGCTCGCATGGACGCAAGCCAAGGCGCGCCTCGCCAGCGCCATCATGCTTGCATTGACCGGCAGTTTTCTCGTCGCCTTCATCGTGCGCGGGACATACGGCGGCTCGATGCAACACACGGACGGCTCGGAATTGATGATCGGCGGCGTCAACCCTGCCTTTGGCGTGATGTTGGCGACCTCCGTCGCGTTAGCCGTCGGCGCGCTTTGGCGGCGCCACGAGGTGCCGGCGAAGGGCCGCACCATGTCTCAGCGCTAAACACAAAGCGAGACCTGCAGCGACAAGAACGCTGGCAGCAATCTGCTCACGCAGCGTAGGTTCATCCCAATAACAGCTCTTCCCATTCTCGCGCAGCACAGCAGAAGTCGGACTTCCGAAACCGCCGGTTTCAGATGCTTGCAGTTCAGGGAGGCTTGAACCTGAGACGGAGGCCACGCCACACTACAAGCATGGATAACGGCTCCCTTCTAAGAACTTCATCGGGCGTGGGCACATCCGTGAAGAAAAAGATCCACCGCCATCTCGGTTAGATGATCGCTTTCCTTTTTGGGGGTCGATAGGCCAAGCATAGAATTGCGCCTTTGCACGGACGCAATCATCTCCAAAAATATTTGGGCGCTGCGCTGGGGATCTTTCAGTCCCGACAGCAAGCCTCGCGCGTGCAGGCGCTCCAACGTCTGACGAATGCCGCTCACAGCAATCCCCTGCAGCTCGACAGCGTGACGTGCAAGTTCAGGGAACTGTTTGGACTCAGCGATAATGAGACGATTGAGACCACCCGTGACCTCCGACGAGGCGGCCTCGGCAATGCTGCGCGCCAGCCCCAACAAGGTCGAACGCGCGTCTTGCTCTGAATCGTCCACGCTCGGACTTGGTCTTGACGCCGCGATGGGCAGGAGGCGCCTGATCTTTTACACGCACCGGTTATTACTTGACCGCAATGCAAAACTGGGGTTGCGTCAAGGCCACGTCGAAGGGTTGCGCTAGACAAACCTCGGGGTGGGGCATGACAAACATCGCATTCAAATATTGGCAGCCGGGCGGCGAGGAAGAGCGCAAGCTCCGTATCTTCATCAGCCATCGGCACGGCGACGACAAAGCGCTTTATGATGATGTGCTGCGCGCCGTCGAAAGCAATGGCTTTGCGGTTCAGGACATCTCGCTCTCGGCCGAACAAGTGATGAAGGGCCCGCGGGGCGGCCAGCTTCCGCACATGGAGATTCAAGCCGAGATCGCCGCGCGCATTTACACAAGCGATGTGGTGATTGCACCGAGCCGGCCGGCTGTGTCGCGTTCGCACTGGGTGCAATGGGAAGTGCAACTGGCAGCGATCGGCTACGGCATCCCAATTCTCTTCGTGAACCAGCGCGGCCAGCAACGCAGCACCCGCCTGGTGAACGAAGTGCAATCGCTTGATTTGCCGCACCGGGTTTCAGACCCCATCAGCTCGGATATCGCGCGCAATGTCGCCGAACCGGTCGAGAACACCCGCCCCAATTGGGGCGTTCGCCAAGAAGAACCCGTCCCGGAATTGCGCTTTCGCGGGCCAACGCCTGTCGCCATGAACAAGGTGCTGTTGAAACACCCCTACAGGCCGCGCCTCGCCGACGTGGAATTGCCGGAGCCTGCGCCCAAACGCGGGATTTGGTCGATCTTTCGACCGCGCGATCACCACG
Source organism: Caulobacterales bacterium (assembly GCA_017303355.1). Classification (GTDB taxonomy): domain Bacteria; phylum Pseudomonadota; class Alphaproteobacteria; order Caulobacterales; family Aquidulcibacteraceae; genus Vitreimonas. The sequence continues at coordinate 173,622 of JAFLCU010000006.1, forward strand.
CCTGAAAGCTATTGAAACGAGGCACGCCACGTTTCGGCGCGCAGATGCACGACCTGCGCGAGTGGCGGCGTCAGCGTGAAGACCGATGGTTTTTGCGCAAAGAGGTGTACGCGATAGAGCCGCCATTGGTCAGCGCACGCTTGCGACATGTCGTGCTCATTGCGGGTGAGAAAAAAGGGCGTGCGCGCGCCGCCGTTGGTCGTTTTCACCTCAATCAAGCGCTCTTCACCACTCGGCTCGTATGAACGCACGTCGTAACCTGCGCCATCGCCATCAAGATCGGCGACCCAGCGCACCTTGTCGGCAAGATCCTCGCGCCCGGCGACGGCAAGCCGCGCCTTCTCTGTTGTGACGACGAAGGCTTCGCCGGCTTTGCCGAGCGCGCGGTTGCGAAAATCGCGCTCCACCGGGTCAAATTTGCGGACCAGCTTTTCAAGGCGCGGCGGGCGTTCCATCTTCGCATCGAGCGATGGCGGCGGCACGAAGAACGCTGGCTCCGCGGGATGGATGACGTTGGACGCAGTTCCAATCACTTGCGTCGCGCCCACTTCGAGATGGGCAGAGAGATAGCGATCAATCGCGTCGAAAATCGCGTTCTGATAGTTCCGCTTAGGCTTGTAACCTGCAATCCATGGCAGGCCCAATTCGTCGAGCACTGCGGAAATGTTCTGATGCTTGAACTCGACCGAACGATGGGTTCGCCCGATCCGCTCCATTAGCGCCGCCGAATGATGTGATTTGACGTATGCGCGTCCTGCCAGTTCGGCCGACAGCATGGCGAAATAATCCTCGACGATCGCGTCGAGCTCCGCATCGTCCCAAGGACGGCCAATCTTTTCTTCATCCGCCATCGCCTGGCGCCAGCAGAACGCACAGGAGTGTTGCGGTCAAGCGCATCCGCCGTCCCCGCTCAGATCTCCCATCGCACGCGGCCGGGCGCACGCAAGGGCCCAGCCTTCGGGCGCTGGCGCGCGCCCTTGCGCCCGCCCTCTTCCCGCGTGCGCTGCGGGTTAAGCGTCGCGGGGACGGCTCGTGGCGCGCCGCCGGCGTTGTCTCTCCGGCTGGGATACTTCCATGTTTCGCTTCACGCTTTGCGGACGCGTCCTTCGCAAACTCGTCTATATCGGCCACACGATCCTTGTGATCGAAGCTGACCCCGCCAATGCGTCCGCAGTATCGTGCATCGTGCGCGACGAGCGCCTCAAGGAAGCCGTCGACTGCAAAATAAGGACTGGCACGATGGCTCGATCGAATGGCATCACACGCGGTCTGGCTTGCAATCGCGAGGCGTGAGCGCAACAGATGAGCCAATGGAATTAGCGCTCGCCTCGCTCGAAAACGCACCCACCCTATTGAGGCTTCAGCCCGACGTGCTGCTCGCCATTGCGGGAACAGCTCTGCTCGTTGTCGTCACCATCATTGCGAGTTCCCTTCGCGCGGGCCGGCGAAAAAGGGAGAAAGACAACATGCGCCAATCCATGCGCCAGCCGCCCTCAGAGAGCGTCCCAACCAAAGCAAGCGAACCGGCCTCAGCGCCGCAAACGCGAACTGTGTCTGCGCAGCACGCGCCCGCACAACCTGCGTCTGCGCAGACCGCTGCGCCAGCGCTAACGCAGGTGAATGTCGTCTCCAATGTCGAAGCTGGCGGCGATGTCACTATCTCACAAATCTATGCGCCGGGAGGCACGGGAATCGAGCCCGAGCGATATGTGCACGATAGCGGTGCTGCGGCGTTCTCAGCGGAGTGGCTGCTCTATCACCAGGAGAACGTGCCCTTCTTCGGCCGCGACGACGAACTGAAACGTCTCGACGATTTCGTGAACTCCGGTGATGGCGCCGGTTTCCGCTGGTGGTGCATTGTAGGCCACGGCGGGGTCGGCAAGAGCCGGCTGGCACTCGAATTGTTGCGCCGTTTGACGGAAGGTTGGGCTGGCGGCTTTGTGCCTAAGGATAAGGTGGCACCTAGCCACGCGGCGTCTTGGGTGCCGGACCGGCATACGCTTTGGGTAGTCGACTATGCCTCCGCATATGGGGCTAACCTGCAACGGTTCTTGGCCGTGCTTGCGCGACGTTTCGCCGACAGCCCGTTTTCAGTGCGCGTTCTCGTTATTGAGCGCGACTATAACAACCAACGCGGCTGGTGGTCAGACCTAACTAATTCGCTGGCGCGCGAGCAGAACCTGTTGAACGAGCGCCTTCACGGCGAACCCATGATTGTTGATGCTCTGGGTGCGCGCGCGCCGCAATTTCTGTCGTTCGTCTTGAAGGCGCTGGCGCACGATCCGGAGCGCTTCTTCGCCACTGTAAACCCAAGCGCCGACGATCTCGATGGGGAGATCGTAAAACGCACCGCCAACGGCAACACGTTAATGTCGCTGATGCTGATTGCCGAGGTGATGAATGCGGACGCCCGCGGCGGCAAGGTCGACCTCGCAACGCTCGATCTGGTGCAGGCCTTTTTGAGCAGGGAGCTTGAGAATGTGAAGCGCCAGAGCGAGAAGCTCAATCTCGACTATCGACGTCTCATTTATGTGTGGTTTATGGCGACGTGTGCTGCGCCGCTTCCCTATACCAGCATGGACGACGTGGTCGTAATCACGCACAACCGCCGGGCCATGGCCCGGCGGCGAAGCGATGGGCTGCTTGAGTTTCCAACGCGGCGCGACTTGGAGGCCATCGGGATAGATGTTGCCGGCGAAGGCAATGCAGCGACGCTACGGTGGGTGAGCCAGGGCGCCGGTATTGACGATCCAGAGCGCTATCTCAGCGCATTGGCGGAATCGGGCGCGCCTGAACGGCGCAGATGGGCGTTGCAGCCAGACATACTCGGCGAAGTGCTAGTGCGTCTTGTCATCAACACGCTGAAGCCTACGCCAGCACTCGAGCGCATGCGCCCCACCTTCGAACGCAACAACGTCGCTAGCCTCGTTTTGCATACGCGATTTGTTGAACCTGCGCGCAGCAGCGCTTTCTTCGCACGCCTCAACGACGCAGACATCTTGGCGCTGGTGGCGCTGATGGCACATGCGGCGCCTAGCATTCGTTTGGTTCTGGCCGTCTTAAGAGAGATCAACATCTCGCGTTCAGAACGGGTCCAATTCCAATGGACGGAGTTTTTTCAAGACAGTGTCATTCCCGCTTCCATGGCTGCGCCAATGCGAGATTATTTCACCAGCGTGACCGCGGCGCTCGATGCTGGAAGAATGGATGGAAACGAAGAGCAAAAGCTGCTGACGGACGAGCGCGCTTGGGCGCTTCCCTATCTGGAAAATCTGCTCACACTGCCGATGGGGCATCGTCTGGCGCTTGCGGCGTTGATGTGTCGCAAGCGCGATGGGGCCTTTTATGCGCGCATGAGCAATCTGCTCAACGTTCACCTTGCAATCGCCACCGTGTTACGCGATTTCTCGACCCTGACCCCCGATCAGTCCGCCCCCCACGCCGTCGCACCCATCTTGGGCGAGATACTCGATTTTCTCCTCTCAACGGCGGTGCCGGCGCTGGCGGGCGCTCGCGACGCGACTAGCGACGACCATCGCGCCTTCGCTCGGGTGGTCACCCATTGCGGGTTTTTGGGCCTCAACGCTGACCGGTTTAGATTCGACGCATCGGCGCTCTATCCAGCGATTCTCGACGCCAATGCAGAAGCCGCCGCAAGCGCCCAAGCCGCCAAAGATGAAGGTTTGCTCGACACCCTGCAGCGCCAGCGAGTTGGCCTCCAGGCGCTTTTGTCCGGCGCATCGGGCGAGGCCTGGACAGCGTTCGAAACCAATCTTGAGCGCTATCTTTCAAGGCCCGAACTCGACGATGGGTTCGAACTCATCGCCAACGACTACCTTTGGCTCGCCACGCAGACTGGCGACCTCGATCGTTTCGCGCGCTTCGCCGAGATTCACATGCCGCGAGCGGTCCAATTGGGTTTCGACCCAGCCCCATTTGCCAACGCCATAACGATCTTCGTAAACCGGGCGCTGTTCAACAAAGCCGATCTCAATGACAGCGAAGCTAGCTTCGCCAACGCTGTCGTCGCCATTCACAAGCTCTATGGCGAGGCGCCTCCGAGCGAAGCGTTCGAAGACGTCGCCTATATGTTCGAACTCTTCGTCGCCACCTTCGCCAATGCGCGCCGGTTTGAGGCCGTCGATAGGCTGTTGCAGCGGCTCAAAGCCCTGCTCGACGGTCGCCTCTGCAGCGGGCCTTTCATCGTTCATGTCCTGCATGAGTTTGCGCGCGCGCGTGGAATTTGCCAGTCGTTGGGGGGAAGCGTCGGCGAAATCTTTGAGACCTCGTCACGCAACTTCAATGCAGCAGAGATGGCGATCGCGCGCCGCGGCCTGAGCGAGGCGCAAAACGCCTTCTTGAAAGGCGTGACGCGATCAACCATCAAGTACGTGGACGGCGCTGGGGATCATTATCAGCTCATCCAACATGGCATCGAGCTTGAGACGCGCAGCGAAGAGGGTCACACACAAGAGAGCGGCACGCTGACCCTGGAGGCTGCACAGCAGGAAAGTTTCGCAGTGATCAGCGACCTGGTGACCGCGAACATCGCGGCGATCCCTTAGGAAAATCCGCCGCTTTTGTCTGGCGCAAAAGTCTGCTGAATGTTGATGTCACCGCCCGCGCGGACGCCCTCGACGACATTGAAGCCCTTGCTCTTGTCGCGCAAACGGATCGGCCCTGCCGCCAGGAAATCTCGCAGCGATCCCAGAACGATTTGCGCGACCGGGTGTTCGCTCGAACCCGGCCGCGAGATCTCGATGTGATTGCATTCGATTGAGATTGGGACGACGCCGACGAGACCAGGATCAGACGAGGCGAGGTCGACGACCATGACGGGGCCGGTCTTCTGGGTTTCGCGGCAAACGGTGACCGGGAGTCCGCGCCGCTCGATGTATCCGCGGAACCAGAGATTGAGATCACGCATGGCCGGTGCCTCGCGCTGGAGTTCGCGCAACGAAACGTTGGCACCTGCATAAAAGCCGAGAAAGGTCGCAAGCGACGCGAGGTCCGATCCCGTGTGCGGCGTCGCAAGGAAGACTATGCCGGCGCAATTGTCGAACGCTGCGTGATACTGGCGGGTGTCTTCAGCCAGGCGCGCCATCTGTTTGACTAAGAGCCCGCCCATGCTGTGGACCACCAGCAAGAAAGGCTTGTTGAAAACGCCTTTGGCGGACAAAAGCGCCAGCACTTCGCCTGCGCGATCATAGAGCGGCAACGCGCCGCCCCGCCAGCGCCAAGCAGCGTTGGCGTAGCAGACGCTCCAGACGTCCGCGTCGATCCTCGCGGCTTCGATCCAGTCCGCCCAATTGTCGTCGCGACCAAATCCCCACGAGCGCTCGCAATCGCCGTCAAGGCCATGAATGAAGACGATGGACGCCGCCGCATCTGTCTTCTCCCTGACCGCCCGCACCACTGTTTGCGAACGGCGACGTTTAAATGGCCACATGGCGCACCTCAGGACTTCTGGACCGTCAGCATATCAGCGAAAATTCGCGGTTGGGCACCCTATTCGGTACCGTTCCAATGGAGTGACCTGCCTAAAACTGGGCGTTCTCGGACGTCCGCCCTTGTTTCCGACCGTGCCCGCCTGATTACTTATCTAGTGCTCCAGCGTCGAACAGAATGTCCGCTTGCGCTGATCTGGCACCTGCGCCGAATGGCTCTTCGTGCCCCACTTGAGGCGCCAGCCCCATCCCTAGCCCTGTGGTCGACGCCGCCGGCACGCGCGTCGATTTCCAGTTGGACGCCCCCGCGACCCGACGCCTTTCGATCGGCCATCGCGCGCCAGCGGGCGACAAGGGTCGCGCGCCCGCGCGGCGCGTGAGCGCTCGCCCTTGCCGCACGCGAGCACGATGGCATCACCGCCCAAGATCAAGCCCCCGCGCCAGACTCTTCACCAGCTCATGCTTGGTCGGCTCCCGCGAGGCCCCTCGTCCCGGTATCGCCCTGAACGCCACCTCGTCGCCCGCCTTGATGTCGCTGCCGCGCCCCAGCGGATGCGCGAGCACATCACGCCCGCGCTCCAGGATCACCGCCTTGCCTGAGAAAAGCTCCTTCACCTCGCGCACACGCCAGGTCTCGCCCTCGCGGATCAGATCGCGCGCATCGGCCCGCGTACGCGTGTCCCCCTCACGCTCCAATTCCGTACGCCGCAGCTCCTCGCGCGCACCGGCGCGGAAATAGAATTTCCCACTCGGACTTCGTGCGCCAAGGCCATTGACTTCCAGCACCTGCGCCCGCTGCTCCAACGCCTCTTTCACTTCCGGCACATCGGGCAATCGCGTCGCAACACCGCGCGCTTGGCGATCAAGCTCGCGATCGAGCTCTGTCTCCGCGCGTACGCGCACTTGTGCGTCCAACCCATGAAACGACAGGCGCTCCACTTGCGCCCGCTTGCCCTCAGGCGCTAACGCCACCCACGAGCCGCGCTGCAGATCGGCGATCTGTTCCATCGACGTGTTGAGCAACAAGCGCCCATTATCGGGCGTCTCGATCACCAGCACGGCGCGATCCGGGTTTTCACCACGCGGGCCAAGCTCCATCACCTTGCCAGCCACACGGCCCATGCGCGGCTCATAGAGCCGCCCCCGCGCCAGCTCGCGCCGCACATCGAGCGGACGCGCTGCTTCCAGCCGCTCTTTCCAATCGCGCTCGAACCGCAGCACGTTGCGGCGAACCTCTTTGGCCAAGCCAAGCCGCGCCAATTCCTGCGCACGCGCCTTCATCGCGTTGGCAAACGCAGCAGACCGCTCCCGGCCGAGCCTCTGGAGCAACACCTCGCGCTTCTCGGATAGCTCTTGCTCAATCGCCCGGTCGAGCCGGTTGAAGCCCCGCGCTTCGACCTCGCGATCGAGCCGCAGCCGCTCATCGGCGATCGACCGCTCACCCAGCCGCTCGGTCGCCACATCCCGCGCCACTTCCCTAAGCCCATGCGCCACGTAATCACGCGGCAACACCAGATCGACGCCGTCCCGCCGGACCCCGCGTATGATGACGTGCGCATGTGGGTTGTCGGTATTGTGGTGATCGACCGCCACCCAATCGAGCTGCACACCCAGATCACGCTCCATCCGCGCCATGACGTCTCTCGTGTAGCCTTTGAGATCGCCGTCCTCCTCGATGAGCCGCGCCCCGCTCTCCGGCGCCAGCATCACCCGGAAATGCCGCTTATCGTTCTCCGCCCAATCCCGCAGCCGATCACGGGCGCCCTCCACCTCATCCTCGCTCCGATCGTAGAAGCGTCCCTGCTCGCCTTCACGCGCGGCGCCATCGCGTTCCAGATAGCTCGCATGCGCCATGAGCTTGCCGCCGCCGCCACCCCCGCCCGCCGCGTGTTTCCGAAAACTTACCTTCACCACTGCGCGCTGACGCGGATCGCTCGCCAGCGGGCGTGGAGCTGAACCAGCTGCACCAGCGCCGCCGAACTTCCTGCCATGAAGCGCTTTGCTGAGACGCGCGCCCAATGCGCCACTCGTACCGCGTCCCGTCTTGCTCGTGTGCGCAAAGCCGAAGCGTCCGCGCAACTCATCCTCAATCGGCAGGCGCAAGGCAGCGCGTGCGAGAGATGAAAAGGGCTCGTCTGTCATCGCGAATTCTTCGCTGCATGTGGCGCGAGCAAACTTCTTTGCGCGCCATCCAAGGTGCCGAAAGCATAGCAAAACCAACGATCACAACCAATAAAATTCGCCCTTTATCTTGCTGTAATCGTTTGGTTTTGCGATCATGCTTTTGTTGTACAAGATGATGTTAGGCGCGACAAAACATGCTTACGTACGATCATTTACGACACTTTCGATCTGAACGATTGCACGGCCAGAAACTTGTGTTGCGCGATGCGAACGCCTTGTTTGGGATGCGCGTCCCGTGACCTGGTTGACGCATCTGCGCACGATTGCGATCGCAGTCGGCGCGTTCACACTCTGCTGCGGATTGGTCACGCAGATGATGGCGCGCGCTTTGGGCTATGACGCATCACTTGGCCCGCCCCTGCCCGATTTGGGAAGTGTCCACCTCTACGCGCCGTTCTCGTTTCTGAAGTGGAGCTTGGCCTGGGCGTCTGTCGCGCCTTCGCTCCTTTTCCTGTCGCTCTGCCTGTCCATGGTCTGCGCGCTCGCCTCTTACGCAGTCGCGATTGTGTTCGCAAAGCTTGACCCGATTGCACTCGCCGAGCCCTCGCCTTGGCGCGATTTGGCCTCGTGGCGTGAGTTGGGACATTACGGGCTATTGCGGGACGAGGGCTTGGCGCTGGGCGCCGTGCGTCGTCATGCATGGGCGAAATACCGACCCGTATGCAGCAACGCGCGCACATACGTCTTCCTCGGAAAGCCAGAGCACACCGATGATGCTGTCTTAGCTGCGCTCGGCTCTTGGGCTGGGCTGCTCGTGCTCGTCGATGCGCGCGGAACCTTGGCTGAGCGGCTCGGCCGCAAAGACGTTTTGCGGTTCGCGCCGGGACGCAGCGACGCGACCTCGATCAATCCCCTGCTTGCCCTTCGCACCGGCCTCAACGCTTGGAATGACGCACGCCAGCTCGCCGGCGCCCTCCTCGCCAAGACCTACGAAGTGCCCCAAACCGCCATCGACGCTTTTGCGCTGCTGATGCTCGATCAGCTCCAGTGCGCCCCACTTGAAGCACGTACGCTTGCGAGCCTGCGTCATCGCCTGATCGATCGGGCAGCGCTCGTCGCCAATCTCTGTAGCCGCTGGAGTCCAGAGCCCAAAGCAGATGCCGCGCCCGCGTTCTGGGAGATGGTGCGCGTTGCCCGGGCGCAGCGCGCGGACCCGGATCTGGCGCTCACGGACTTCACTCGCATCGATCAAGCGCTCGCCATCTTTGCCGACGCCAGGCTCGTCAGTTCAACCAGCACACACCATCTCAATTGGGCTGAGTTCGTCTCAGCGCCATCGCCGCAGACGCTGGTACTGTCCATGGATAGCATCGGCCCATCCGCCGCGCCGCTCGTTCAGGCATGGTTGGCGCAGCTTGCAACGCATCACTCCAGCGCTTGCGATGCCCTGCCGCTGATGCTGGTTGTCGAAGCCGACGCCGCGCGGCTCTTGGTCGAGCGGCTCGGAGCCACATTGCCGATCGGCCCCAGCACCAAGGTCCTCATTCAATCGACCGACATCGCCCACGCAGAGTGCTTGATCGACATGGGCCCGCGCGAAAGCCCGATCGTCGCCATAGGCCCCCAGACCGAGGCGAACGCGCAGAGCTTGAGTCGTCGTGCGGGTTGTTGCCCTGTCTATGGGACCATACCGTTCGAGATCCATCGTTGGCGGCGGCTGTTGCTTCCCGCCTGGGTTAAACAAGAGGCGAAAAGGCTTCCTACCGCCGCACTGAAATCCGCGTCACCAAGCGAGGCGTTTCTCGTCGCGCCAGACCAAAAGCCGGTGCGTATGCGGATTCTTATTGGCGGCGGCGCGACCCGCTTCATCGCGCCCGCCGCGCCAGCGCGGCACGATTGGAGCGAGCCGCCGCTTGATCACGCGGCCAGCGCGCCGGACAACCCCGAGAACCCCGCGCCGGTTGCGGCCGCAACGGGTCCGCGCAGCGCCAAGCTGAGGCGCGTCCTTACGCGCAAATTCGCGCCACCAGCCACAAAGGGAGCCCCAGCCCCATGAGCGCCAAACGGCAATTGACGCTGCATCTCGACGCTGATGTAGCCGCCGCGATCGAAGCTGAAGGCAAGCGCCGCGGCCTCAATCTCTCCCGGGCCGCCAACGATACGCTGCGGCGCGCGCTGATCGACGAAGCAGGTCAGGCGCTCGCCGAAACGGTCAAGGCGCGTCTCGATCGGCTCGACAAACGCGACCTGGCGCGCGCGCATGAGTTGGCGCTGATCAAGGAGATCGTCCTCCTCTACGTGCGGGTGTGGTTTGAATATGCCCCCCCGCTTGAAGACGACGATCCCGACGCCAGCGCCAACGCCGAGATCCGCTTTCAGGGATTCATCGAGATGTTGGCCGACCAAGGCGCCGCGTGAGATCAACAATCTGCCCCCGGCGCCGTAGAGTGCCTTTGATATCAATTGGAGGTGCGGCAGAATCTCAGCCCTTGATGGAATCGATGCCGATGAAATCCGCACTTAGCGGCGTCGCACGCCGCGCGTCATGTCTCTTTCACTTCTCTGTCATGGGCAAAAACTGCAAGACCCAGCCACGCCATAGCCGCGACCATGCTGACGCCGCCGACAATGACGAGCAGCGGGGGCAAACCGAACAGCACTTCAGAGAGAATGCCCAACGGCATGAGCATGCCCGCGAGCGCGAGCGCTGATATGCAGCGTCCGCTGGCCCCCTTGACGGGCAGCCGCAGCAGCAGGTAGCCGATCAATACATTGAGAAGCGCAAACAGGTTGCCGTGCACGTGGGCGAGGCGCGATTCGAAATGCTTGCCGACTGCATACTGGGCGATCCATTGCTCCTTGCCGGGCGCAAAGTCGCGCAAGTAGATGAGGACGAAGCCATAGACCATGAAGCCGGCGAGAAACCACAGCCCTGCAGCGATGTTGATCTTCCCGTTCATGCGCGCCTCCTATCGTTGCAGCACATAGATCCCTGGCGCATCGCCCAATGACGTCGGCAAGCTGGTGCGGTCGTGCGCCTCGACACGCGTGGTCGAATGCGCAGCGAGCCAAGAATGCCATTGCAGCCACCACGATCCTTCAACCCTAGGCGCGGCTTCCTGCCAGGCGGAAGGATCGACATATCGCTCGTCGGCGCTGGTTTTCCTGACCTTGTAGCTGGCGCGCGGGTCGCCAGGGGCGGCGACAATGCCGGTGTTGTGTCCGCCGCTGGCGAGGAGAAAGGTCACGTCGGTCTCTGCCGCACAGAAGGTGATCTTGTACACCGACCGCCAGGGCGCGACGTGGTCACGCTCCGTGCCGACCGCAAAGATCGGGATGCGGATGTCGGCGAGCCGGACCGGCGAGCCATCGACCATGTAGCGGCCGGCGGCAAGGTCGTTGTTGAGATAAAGTTTGCGCAGATACTCCGCGTGCATGCGGGCGGGCATGCGCGTGACGTCAGCGTTCCACGCCATGAAATCCGTCATCTCGAAACGTCGGCCAAGCATGTAGTCATGGACGAGCCGCGACCAGACGAGATCGTTGGAGCGCAGCATTTGGAACGCCCCGGCCATCTGACGCCCGCTAAGATAGCCCTGGCCGCGCATGAGAGCCTCAAGATAGGCGACCTCGCTTTCACGCATGAACAAGGTGAGTTCGCCCGCCTCCGTGAAGTCGGTTTGCGCGGCCAGAAGCGATAACGAGGCTAACCGATCGTCGCCGCGCCCCGCCATGGCGGCGGCCTCGATGGCCAACAACGTGCCGCCGAGACAATAGCCTGCCGCATGAACCTTGCGCCCCGGCGCAAGCTTGCCAACTGCCTCAAGCGCTGCGCCGATGCCGAGGCTTCTGTAATCGTCAAGCCCGAGATCACGATCCTTCTCATCCGGATTGCGCCACGAGACCATAAACACGGTGTGGCCTTGGTCGACGAGATGCTTAACCAGCGAGTTGTGCGGCGAAAGATCGAGCACGTAATATTTCATAATCCAGGCCGGGACGATGAGAACCGGCTCGGCGTGCACCGTCGCGGTTGATGGTGCGTATTGAAGCAGCTCGATCAGATGATTCCTGTAGACCACTTTCCCGGGCGCAACGGCTACGTCCCGGCCCACGATGAAGCGTTCGGCGCCAACGGGAGGATCGCCCGCGAGCATGCGGCTGGCGTCTTCGGCGACGTGTTGGGCGCCGCGCGCGAGATTGGCGCCGCGCTCTTCGATCGTCGCTTCCAGGATTACCGGGTTCGTGGCGAGGAAGTTCGAGGGCGCGGCGCGGTCGAGCGCCTGGCGGACCAAAAACGACACCGCGCGCGCGTCTTCAGGCGCAAGCCCGTCGATGCCGCTCGACGCATTCGCCCACCAGTCCTGCGTCAACAGGAATGACTGCATGGTCACGTTAAACGGCCAGCGCCGCCACGCTTCGTCGGCAAAGCGCTTGTCGCCGGCGGAAGGCTCGATCAAAGGCGGAATTTGCGTATCGAAGGCCGCGCGCAACGCATAGTGGGACAGCGCCGCCGCGGAAACCGCCGCCTGCCGCGCCAGCTGCACGCGTTTTCCAGGCGCAAGCGTCAGATGGGCGATCCAATTTGCATAGACTGCGAACATGCCGGCGGGCGAAACGCCGCTTGTCATCCGCGCCAGGTTTGCTTTGAAGCGCTGATCGAACGCATCGGCCAGCGCAGCAGGCCCGGCTTCAGCGATCCCGGCCGCAGGCTTCGACGGTGACGGCTCTCGTCTCAACGCAGTGCGCGCGGTTCTTTTCAAGGCGGATGCTCGGCGCTTTGTCATCGCTGCTGCTCCGGCGGCTTGCCGTCGTAGAAATCGCACACGGCGGCGACGGCCGCATCGGCTGTGTCGACGATGGCGAACAGTTTTCTGTCATCGGCGGAGATCATGCCCTCCGCTTCAAGGAACTCGAAATCGATCGCACGGCGCCAGAATTGCGCGCCGACAAGGACTATGGGCAGAGGTTTCGCTTTGCCGGTCTGCACCAGCGTCAGCACCTCGAACAGTTCGTCGAGCGTCCCATAGCCGCCGGGAAAGGCGACCAGCGCGAGCGCGCGCAGCATGAAGTGCATTTTGCGCAGCGCGAAGTAGTGAAAACGGAAGCTTATATCCGCACTAAGGTATTCGTTCGCCTGTTGCTCATGCGGGAGCTGGATATTGAAGCCGATGCTGCGCAAGCCCGTTTCGTGGGCGCCGCGATTGGCCGCTTCCATAATGCCGGGCCCACCGCCAGTGCAGACCACGAAATCGAGTCGGCCCTCACGCTGAAAGCGCGTTGACACCAATTCCGCGAAATGGCGCGCTTCCGCATAATAGCGCGCGTAATGCAGCCGCCGGCGCGCGCGCCCGAGTTCGGCGACGAGCAAGGAATCGCCGGGCGCTTGCCGCACGCGCTCCTCCAGGCCGGCGCACTCCGCGCGCGCGATCTCTTCCGGAAGCAGCCGCGCGCTGCCAAACACGACAATCGTGGAAGCCACCCCCTCTTGCCGCAGCCGGCGCTCGGGTTTGAGGAACTCCAATTGCAGGCGAACACCGCGCAGATCGTCTTGCCGCAAGAAGTCGTAATCCTCGAACGCCAGTCTCTGGCTTGCGCTGGCGCCGTCCGGCACAGGGGCCGACACGGGGCTGTTGCGATTGAGGGCGTCGGCAGTCATGACTGACCTCTCATCAGAGTTCGATGACCTCGCCGCGATCGGGCGCGTGGACAGCCCAGCCAAACTCCTCGGTCAGGCTTGCCTTGAGCGCACTAGATGCGGCCTCTTCGCCGTGAACGACGAACGTGCGCGAGGGCGCTCGTTTGAAAGCCCGCGCCCAATCCAGCAACGCGGCGCGATCAGCATGCGCGGAAAGGCCATTCAAAACCTCAATATCGGCGCGCACTGGAACCGGGTCGCCGAAAATGCGCACTTCGCCGGCACGCTCGACCAATCGGCGCCCAAGCGTCCCACGCGCCTGGTATCCCACAATGAGCACGGTATCGGCGCTGTTGGGGAGCCGATGGCGCAGGTGGTGCTTGATCCGCCCCGCCTCGCACATGCCGCTCGCGGAGATGATAATGGCGCCCGACTGAATCCGGTTGAGGGCGATGGATTCCTCGACGCTCCTCGTGAAATGCATGCTTGGCAGTCCGTGGCCGGCAGCCCGCCAGGCAGCGAGACGCTTGGCCTGTTCGTCGAACAATTCGAGGTGGCGCATGGTCAGTTGCGTCACCTCCGTCGCCATGGGCGAATCGACGAAGATCTGGAGTCCATCGAGCCGGCCTTGGCGGGTCAGGTCGTGCAGGTAATAAATGATTTCCTGCGTGCGTCCGACTGCGAAGGATGGGATGACGAGGCAACCGCGTTTCTTCCGGAGGGTGCGGTCCACCACCTGCGTCAATTGATCGAGCGTATCGTTGAGGCAATCGTGCTTGCGGTCTCCATAAGTCGATTCAATGAACAGAAAATCGGCGTCATCGATGCGCTCCGGCTCGCGCAGGATAGGGCGTCCGGGCTGCCCGAGATCGCCCGAGAAAACGAGCTTTCGCGCGACGCCGTGCTCTTCGACCCAGAGTTCGAGGATGGCCGATCCAAGAATGTGCCCGGCGTCGCGAAAACAGCAGCGCACCTGCGGGTCGAGCAGTACTTTGCGATGGTAATCATGCCGCGAGATTTGCTTCAGGCAGGCCTCAGCGTCGGCCACCGTATAGAGAGGTTCTGACCGCGGCCGCTTCCCATCCCGGCGGTCTCGCGCGCGGCGGCGGGCGTTGTCTTCCTGAATATGTCCGCTGTCGGGCAGCATGATCGCCAGCAGATCGGCGGTCGCCGCCATCGTATGGATCGGACCAGAGAAGCCCGCGCGCGTCAGCTTCGGCAACAAGCCGCTGTGATCGATATGCGCGTGGGTGAGGATGACAAAGTCTATGCCCGCAGCCGCGAGGGGCAGTGGCGCGAAATTGCGCTCGTGTTCTTCGCGCCCGCCCTGAAACATGCCGCAATCCACCAGAAATCGGACATCCGCAGTTTCCACCAGGTAGCAGGAACCAGTGACTTCGCGCGCAGCGCCGAGAAAAGTGACGCGCATTGTCTCAACCCTGGCTCGGCGGCGCTGGACGCGCGTTCATAGGGCGCAGCAGCCTGCGCGCGGCGAAGTAGATTAAGCCCCAGACCAGAGCGCGGATGCTCATCGCGACAAGCGTGCGCGCCTCAAAGGCGCCGCCGAGCGCGATGTGGAGCGCAAACGCTGCAAACGTCGCCAGCGTAACCGCCACGATCAACGCTGCGAGCAAGAGACCCCAACGCTGGCGCAGCCAAAGGCCCAATCCCGCCGCCACATAGACAAACCCCAGCAGGAAGTTCGTCCAGAGCACGAACGGGACGTAGTCGCCCGCTGCGGCGCGCGCCGCGTCAGGACCGAACAGCACGCCGCCCCCTTCCTTTATCGTCAAGGCGCCAAATGCGATGGCGAAGAACGCCAAAGCGCGTAATCCCATCGTGCTGCTCATGAATTTTGGCATGCGCCAACTCCTGTGCCGAGCGTCGGCGATGCCAAACGCCGGCGATGAAAGACCCTAATCGGCCACCTCGACGCGATACGTTGCGTGGCAGCTCGTGCATTGATGCAGCGTCTGGCTCAGTCGCGCATTTATCGCCTCAGCGCCCGCGCCATCGCGCGCCAGGCGCGCGATGTCCGCAAATCCGCCGTGCGCCGCCGCGCCAGAATGCAAAAACGCCTCGGGCAAAGCGCCATGCATCGCCTGGTCGACGGTTCCCGGTGCGCTGGGCGAGCTGCGCGCCGCCGCTTGCTCGATCGCCTGCATGTCGTTCGCGGCCAGCCCGGCGACCACGCCTTCGGTTGATTCCAGCATCAGGCGCATTTCGCCAAGCACGAGGTCGCGCTCGGTGCGGCTGAGCGTGATCGCCTCGCGCGCGTCGCGCGCCGCGCCCGCGGCTTGCGGGTCAACGCCACGCTGGGGCTCGCCACACCCGTCAAGGGCAAGAGCGCACATCGCCAACAAAGCGGCGGCCGCGGCGGAAACGTGTTGTGCCATGCCTGATCCTCCGCCACCCATATCGCACATCAGGAATATTCAGTCAATCGATTGACTGAATCCGAAATTGCAGCTATATGGGCTGACGAGCGAAAGGCAGGCGATGAGCAAGTCAGGACTGGACGCAGACCGCGGCGCGGGCGCTGGCAGGTCTCGCGGCGCAACGCGCGGGGCAGAGCGAGGCGGCCAAGCGCACGCGTCCAGAGAGACGCAGGCGCAGCAGGACACCCGCAGCAAGCTCGTGGATGCCGCCATACGGGTGTTTGCGCGCGAGGGATTCGCCGCAGCGAGCACGCGCATGATCGCCGCCGAGAGCGGCGTCAATCTGCAGGCGATCACCTATTATTTCGGAGGCAAGGGCGAACTTTACCGCGGCGTTGTCCAGCACATCGCCGATTCCATGAGCGCATTTGTCGATCCTGCCGCCGCCGCAATTGAAGCGCGCCTGAACGCGGGCGCCGTCACGCCCGAGGACGCGCGCCAGATGGTGCATCTGGCGCTCGCCAATATCGCACGGGCATTGCTCATCGAAGCCTCCGATGATTGGGCGCGCATCATCCTGCGCGAGCAGATGCAGCCCGGACCGGAGTTCGAGATTCTGTTCTCGAGCGGCATGGGGCGCATGCTGGCCCTGCTGGTGCGCCTGACCGCCATCGCACTTCAGTCGGATCCGGCGGAAGCCGAAACGCGCGCGCGCGCTCTGGCCATGCTGGGGCAAGTGCTTGTCTTCCGCATGGCGCGCGCCGCCGCCTTGCGGACGCTCGGTTGGGACAAGATCGGTCCGGACGAATTCGCCGTTCTCGAGCGCGCCATCCGCATCAACACCAACGCAATTCTGTCCTACCGCCCGGCAGAGGAAACCAAGCCATGACCAGCAAACGACATGACGAGCCGATCGAGACCAGCCTCGGCGGCGTCAGCGCCGGCGACGCGGCTGAAATGGTCGACGCAGCCCTCGGCAATATCGCGCACGCCGTGCTTATTGGAGCGTCCGACCATCGGCTTCGCATTATCCTGGACGAGCAGATGCAGCCTGGCCCCGGATTCGAGGTTCTGCTTGAGAGCGGCGTTGGGCGCCTGCTCACTGTGTTTACGCGTCTCACTGCAACAGCGCTTGGACGCGATCCCTCCGACCCGGAGTTGCGCGCCAGGGCCCTTGCCCTGCTTGGGCAAGTCCTGGTCTTCCGCATGGCGCGCAAGGCTGTTCTGCGCACACTCGGCTGGGAGAAGATCGGTCCCGATGAGTTTGCCATTCTGGAGGGCGCCATCCGCGCAAACACCGAGGCCGTGATGGGTTATCGTGCGAACGGGGCCGCAGCGCCATGACCCGCAAACGCATGATCATGCTTGCGGCGGCTGGTGCGGGCGCGCTCGTCCTCGGCTTCGCCCTCTGGAGCCTTGCCATAGCGCCCATGCTGGGCCGCCAGGCCGAGCAGTATGTAATCCTGCAAGGTAATGTCGACATTCGCCAAGTGCAGCTTGGCTTTCGCGTTAACGGGCGCGTCGCCGAAGTCCTCGTCGACGAGGGCGACCGGGTCGAAGCGGGCGCGGTGCTGGCGCGGCTCGATTCTGCGCCGCTGGAAAACGAGCGAGCCGCGGCGGCGTCCGAATTGGCCATGCGGCAAGCCGATGTGCAGCGCCTCGAAACCGGCATGCGTCCAGCCGAGATTCGCCGCGCCGAGGCGCGTGTAGTCGAAGCGCGCGCCTCCCAGCGCAGCGCCGAGGAAACCGCGCGCCGGCGAGAGACCCTGCTGGCGCAAGGCGCGGTCTCGCAGCAGGCCGCGACTGAATCACGCGCGCGCGCCGAGGAAACCAGAGCGCGCCTCAACGCAGCCGAAGCCGAGTTGCGCCTCGCGCGCGAAGGCTTTCGAACCGAGGATGTCGAGGCTGGCCGCGCCGCGCTTGCAGCCGCTGAGGCGCGCCTGCGCAACGCCGAAACGAGGCTCGCCGATGCGACCTTGAAGGCGCCTTCCGCAGGCGTCGTGCTTGCGCGCGTGCGCGAAGCGGGGGCCATCGTGCAGCCCGGCGAAACCGCGTTTACGCTGGCGCTCGATCGTCCGCTCTGGGTGCGCGCTTACGTACAGGGCGAGGATCTGGCCCGCGTCGCGCCTGGCGCCGAAGCCGAGGTCTGGACAGATGCGGCGCCCGATCGGCGCTATCGCGGACAAGTCGGCTTCGTCTCGCCGACCGCCGAATTCACGCCGCGCACAGTCCAGACTGAAAATTTGCGCAGCGGCCTCGTCTACCAAGTCCGCATCATCGTCGCCGAGCCCGACGCACTGCTGCGCCAGGGCATGCCGGCGAGCGTACGCATTCGCGCACAGACCGCTCAGCCCGCGCAGCGTGGCGCTGGGGCTCGTCCGTGACCGCTCCTCTCGCCACCCTTCGCGACGCCAGCAAGTCGTTTGCGGGATTGGAGCGTCCGGCGCTCGCGGCCATCACCGCCTCGATCGCGGCGGGCCGGCTTACGGGCATTGTCGGTCCGGACGCTGCCGGCAAGACAACCTTGATCCGCCTGATGACGGGCCTCGTTCTGCCTGACCGCGGCGATGTCAGCGTTCTGGGCGCCGACACCCGACACAACCCAGGCGCCGCCCAGGCTGGCATCGGCTACATGCCGCAACGCTTCGGGCTCTATGAGGATTTGAGCGTACAAGAGAATCTCGATCTTTACGCCGACCTACAGGGCCTTTCGGAGGCAGAACGCAACAGCGCCTTCGATCGCCTGCTCGATTTCACCGACCTCGGCCCTTTCCGCGAGCGGCTGGCGGGAAAGCTCTCCGGCGGCATGAAACAAAAGCTCGGGCTCGCCTGCGCGCTGCTGCGCCGTCCGCGCCTCTTGCTGCTCGATGAGCCATCGGTTGGGGTTGATCCCGCGTCGCGGCGCGAATTGTGGGCAATGGTGCGCGCACTCGTCGACCCCGAAACAGCCGTGGTCTGGTCGACCTCTTATCTCGACGAAGCAGAACGCTGCGACGAGGTCCTGCTGCTGAGCGAGGGACGCCTGCTCTATGCCGGGACACCGCAAGGGCTTACCGCCCGTGTCGAGGGCCGCGTCTTCCGCGTTCGTCCCGAGGCGAGCGCCAAGCGCACTTTGCTGCAACGATTCGAGAGCGATCCGGAGATCGCCGACGCGGTGCTGCAGGGCGACTCGATCCGCGTTATGACGCGCAGGCGCGAACACGCCGCCGCGCTTGGATCGGCTTCGCCTACACCGCCTCGTTTCGAAGACGCGTTCGTGGATCTTCTCGGCGGGTCGCATCTGCAGGATTCTCCCCTCGCCGCCGCCATGCGTACGATCCCGCCAAGCGATGTCCCGGTCATCGAAGCGCGCGGACTGACCAAGACGTTCGGCGCCTTCACCGCCGCCGAGAACATCACCTTTCAGGTCCGGCCCGGCGAGATCTTCGGTCTGCTCGGCCCCAATGGCGCGGGCAAGTCCACTACGTTCAAGATGCTGTGCGGACTGTTGCGGCCGAGCAGCGGTGAAGGCCATGTGGCGGGCATCGATCTTCGCCGCGCCGCGCCCAAGGCGCGGGCGCGGCTGGGCTACATGGCGCAGAAATTCTCGCTCTATGGCGAACTCTCCGTGCGCCAGAACCTGGAGTTCTTCGCCGGCGTCTATGGCCTTGCCGGCGCGCGCCGCGCCGAGCGGGTCGCTACGATGATCGACGTGTTCGAGCTCGGTCCCATGGCCGGGCGTAATGCAGCCGCGCTGCCGCTGGGGTTCAAGCAGCGCCTAGCGCTCGCCTGCGCGCTGCTGCACGAGCCCGATGCGCTTTTTCTCGACGAGCCGACCTCGGGCGTTGATCCCTTAGCACGGCGCGAATTCTGGTCGCACATCAATGCGCTGGTCAAAAAGAACGTGGCCGTGCTGGTCACCACGCACTTCATGGAAGAGGCCGAGTATTGCGACCGCATCAGCCTCATCTACCGCGCGCGACTGGCTGCCGAAGGCAGCCCTGACGCGCTTAAAGACGCGGTCCGCGACGCTGAACTCCCCGATCCCACCATGGAAGACGCGTTCATCCGGCTGATCGAACGCTCTGACGCCGAGCGGGCGGCGACATGACCGGGCCGCGTCAACTCGGATGGCTCGGGCGCATCGCCGCCTTGGCCCGCAAGGAAGCCAAGCAGATCCGCCGCGATCCCTCGAGCGCGGTGATCGTGCTGTTCCTGCCGCTCTTTCTTTTGTTCCTGTTCGGTTACGGCATCTCCCTCGACGCCGCCTCGGTGCGGTTGGGGCTGGTGCTGGAAGAGCGCGGCCCCGAGGCGCGAGGCCTCGCCGAAGCCTATCTCAACGCTCCGGACTTCGATGCTCGGCTCTATTCAAGCCGTAGAGAGGCCGAACGCGCGCTTCAGGCCAATGAGCTGCGCGGGTTTATCGTCATACCACCCGACTTTTCCGAGCGCCTCAATGCGCGCGCATCTTGGCCCGCGCAGATCCATGTCGTCACTGACGGCTCGCAACCCAACACCGCCGAGATCGTCGCCAATTATTCGCAAGGGGTGCTCTCGGTCTGGTCGGTGCAATTGGCCCGTGATCGCGGCTTTGCCGCCGCACCCGCCATCTCGATCGAACCCCGCTTCTGGTTCAACGAAGACCTGCGCACGCGCTACAATCTGGTGCCAGGCTCGATCGCACTCGTCATGACCATCATCGGCACGCTGCTCACCGCCTTGGTGGTGGCGCGCGAATGGGAGCGCGGCACGCTGGAGGCCGTGTTCGCCACCCCGGTCAGCGCAATCGAATTGCTGGCCTCCAAGCTCTTTCCCTACTTCCTGCTGGCGCTGGCGACGATGGCGGCCTGCGTGCTGGCGGCGATCTTCTTGTTCGGCGTGCCGTTCCGCGGCTCGTTCCTGGCCATCCTCGCGCTCACCGCCGCGTTCCTGACGCCCGCGCTTGGACAAGGCTTGCTCATCTCCTCGGCGGCGAAGAACCAGTTCGTCGCCTCCCAACTTGCGCTCTTCTCCGGCTTTCTTCCGGCGATGCTGCTTTCCGGCTTCATGTTCGAAATCGATTCCATGCCCGCGCCGATCCGAGCCATCACCACCCTCATCCCGGCGCGCTACTTCGTCACCGGCCTGCAGACCGTGTTCCTGGCCGGCGACGTTTGGGAGGTCTTGGCGCCAGCCATCCTCAAGATGCTCGCGCTCGGAGCCGTGCTTTCGTTCTTGGCCTGGCGCGTGACGCCGAAGCGGATCGCCTGAGCCATGTGGGCGCGCATCCTTTCGCTGATCGTTAAGGAGCTCTTGGCGCTGATGCGCGATCCACGCGGACGCATGGTGTTGATCGCGCCCCCGCTCATCCAGCTCTTTGTTTTCACCTTCGCCGCCACGCTCGAGGTGCGCAATGTCGATATCGCCGTCGTCAATCTCGACCAGGGCCGGTGGGGACGCGAACTCGTCGCGCGCATCGAGGCGGCCCCAACCTTCGACGAGGTGATTATGCTCTCCAGCGTCGGCGAAATCACTGAGGTGATCGACCGCCGACGCGCACTCGCCGCCATCCATATCCCACAAGATTTCTCCCGCAACATCGAGGCGGGCCGCACTGCCGACGCTCAGATCGTACTTGATGGCCGGCGCGCCAACGCCGCGCAGATCCTGTTCGGCTACGTCAACCGCATCGTCGCCGGCGTCGGCGCCACGGCGCGCCCGGCGCCTGCCTTGGCCGAGGGGGTCGTGCGCCACTGGTTCAACCCCAACCTTGTCTATCGCTGGTTCATGGTGCCGGCGCTGGTCGCGATCATCACCATGTTGACCGCCATCGTTGTCACCACGTTGTCGGTGGCGCGCGAACGCGAACTTGGCACGTTCGACCAATTGCTGGTGTCGCCGCTCAATCAGAGCGAGATCATGCTCGGTAAAGTGGCGCCGGGGTTTCTCATCGGCGCCGCGCAAGGCACCCTGTTCATCGCGCTCGCGGTATTCGCGTTCGGCGTGCCGCTCTTGGGATCGCTGCCGCTGCTCTATCTCGCGATGGTGTTCTTCCTGGCCGCCGTGCTTGGGGTGGGTCTCTTCATTTCCTCCATCTCGGCGACGCAGCAGCAGGCCATCATCGGCGCCTTCGCCTTCATCGCTCCCGCCATCATGTTGTCCGGGTTTGGCGCGCCGGTCGAAAACATGCCGGAGTGGCTGCAGGCGTTCACCATGATCAATCCGCTGCGCCACTTCCTGGTGATCGTGCATGGCGTATTCCTGAAGGACATGCCAGCGCTGGAAATCCTGCGCAACATCGCCCCGCTCGTCGTCATAGCGGGCGTCACCTTGCCGGCCGCTGCCTGGATGTTTCGAGCGAGGACGCAATGAGACTTGTCAGCCATTCCGCACGCTTGGCCGCGCTCACGTTCGCGGCCGCCGCGGCCTCAGGCTGCGCCGTTCTCGGCCATCCCGTGGGCCCGGACTATGTCGCGCCCCAGCTCGAGGCACCTTCGGGCTGGCTCTCGCAAGCGCCGCTTGGGGTCGCTCCGAGCGGCTGGGATGTCTTGGGCGATCCGCTCCTGCAAGATCTTGTCTTGCAAGCCGGCGCCGAGAACCGCTCGCTTGCCGCCGCAACGGCCGATGTCGAGCGCGCCCGCGCGCTGCGGCGCGCGGCAAGCGGCGAGCTCTGGCCCTCCGCCAACGCCAGCGCCGCCCAGTCGGACATTCGCAACAGCGAAAACGGGCTTATCCCGTTCGGCGCGTTGCCCGGCGGCGCCACCGAAGCCAACGTCACTGACCTCGAACTCGCTGCGATCTGGAACCTCGATCTTTCCGGTGCGCTGTCGCGTGGTGTGGAAGCTGCGCGTGCGCGCACACAAGCGCTGGAAGCGGCGCGCGCGGCGCTCGGCCTCGGCGTCGCCGCCGAAGTGGCGGAAACCTATGTCGCGCTCCGGTCGGCGGAGACCCAGTTTACCCTGGCCGAACGCGCCGTCGAGATTCGCGCCCGCACGCTTTTGTTGGCCGAGCAACGCTTCGCGGCTGGTGATGCGAGCCGGTTCGATGTCGAGCGCGCGCTTGCCGCGCGCCAGCGCGCGGAGGCGCGCGTGCCTGCCTTGCGCACCCAGATCGTGCGCCTGCGCCTTGCGCTTGGGCCCCTCACCGGCCAGAGCCCGCAAGCGCTCGCGCGCCGTCTCGCGGCAACGCCCGATCAATTGGAGGCGCGCACGCTTCATGTCGGCGCAACACCCCTGCAAGTGCTGGCCCGCCGGCCCGACGTGTTGCAGGCGGAGCGCAGTTTTGCCGCCGCAGTCGCCAATATTGGCGTCGCCGAAGGCCGGCTCTACCCGTCGCTCACCCTTGTCGGCGCCATCGGCGCGGAAGCGCGCGCGGTCGACGACTTGTTCGCCGCCGAAAGCCGAACCAGCGTCTTCGGCCCCAGCCTGCGCCTGCCCATCCTGGGCCGCGGCCGGCTGCGGGCGCTGGTGGACGGCGAGACGGCGGCGGCCGAAGCCGCGCGGGCCCATTTCGATCACGCCGTCATGGCCGCGCTCGCCGACGCCGACGCCGCGATGAGCGCCGCGACCGAAGCAGGCCGCCGGCTTGAGCTCATGGATCAAGCCGTCGACGCCACCGCGCGGGCGCAGCAACTTGCGCTAGTGCGCTACGAGAGCGGCGAAGATAGCCTTTCGCCGCTCTTGGAGGCTGACCGCGAGCTGATCGATGTCGAGTTCGAGCGCGCCGAGGCGCGCGCCGCCCTGTTGACCGCCAATGTGCGCCTGATCCGCGCCATGGGCGGTCCGCCCAGCGAGCTCGGCGATGATATCCTTCGGGGCCGCACATTGCAGGAGTAAGCGCGCGCTATGCACGCGGCCATGATTATCAAAATGGCGCGAACGCTGCTGATTGCGCCGGTGGCGTTGGCCGCGGCCTGTGCGAGCGTTCCGCGCGGTGAGGCGGCGCCCACTGCTGCCTTTGCACTCGCCGCGCCTGTCGGATTTTCACCCAATGTGCGATCGCTCGGCTTCGAGCGCCGCATCGCCGGCGAGGCGCCGGAGCGAAACGTTGTTCGTCTCCGCGCGGCGGCCGATGATGGCAGCCTCGATATTCTGGCGCTCTCGGGCGGGGGCGCGAACGGCGCCTTCGCCGCCGGATTCCTGGTGGAGCTCGGCGCGCGCGGCGCCCGGCCCCAATACGAGGTCGTCACCGGCGTCAGCGCCGGCGCGCTGATCGCCCCCTTCGCCTTTCTCGGTTCGGACTGGGATCCTGAGCTGCGCGATGCGTTTCTCGGCGGCGCCAGCGAAGGCTTATTGCGCTCGCGTGGTCTGGGCGTTCTGTTCTGGCCGGGGGTCAATTCCGGCGAGCCGCTGCGCGAGCTTGTCGATACCATCGTGACCGACGCAATGATCGAAGCGGTTGCGCGCGAATCCGCGCGTGGGCGCATCCTGCTGGTCGCCACCACCGACCTTGATCGCCAGGAACCGGTTTTGTGGGACCTAGGCGCGATCGCCGCGCAAGGCGGTGAGGCGGCCAAAGCCCTGTTCCGCGATGTGCTCGTGGCCTCGGCCAGCGTTCCGGGCCTGTTTCCGCCGGTCATCATCGAGGCATCGGCCGCCGGCGCGCGCTACGACGAGATGCATGTCGATGGCGGCGCCACCACCCCGTTCTTTTTCGCCCCCGCGATCGCCTATTTCGACTCCGACGCGATCGAGGGTCTGGCGGGCGCCAACGTTTTTGTGCTCATCAGCGGTCCCTTGCGAGCGCCGGCCAGAACGACGCCGCAGGCGACCATTCCCATTCTCTCGCGCAGCTTCTCGACGCTAATGATGCACATGACCCGCACCGCGATCGCGGCCACCTCGGCCTACGCGGGGCGACAAGGCATGCGCTTCCACCTGGCGGCGATGCCGCCTGAAGCAGCCGAAGAGGATTGGCTGGACTTCCGCCATGAGCACTTAGCCTCCGTCTTCGCCATCGGCGTGCGCAGGGCAGCGGAGCAACGGCCGTGGCTCGACGCAGAAGAAGCGCTCGTCGCCGCGACGCAGTGACTGCGCGCCGCTTCGCAGTTTCACTTGCAACTATCGGCCGCACGTCACCGACGTCCCCATCGAATTGATTTCGCTCAACGTCGCCTTGCTCACGTATTGCATATATTCGCATCCGCTAATATTTGATGGAGAAGATGTCATGCGCGCTGTGCTAAGAACCGCATGTCTCGCGGCAATCGCTGGAATCATATTCGCCGCGCCAGCGACCGCCCAACCGGGGCGGCGGCCAAGGCGGCGGTCAGGGCGGGCCACCCGCATCTGTCCCCGGCGCCGCCCAGCCCGATCGCGACGAGGATCGCCTGCACGACCAGGATTATGATCGCCTGCGCGATCAAGACCGCGACCGCCCCTATCTCGGCACCCAGGATCGCCTGCGCGATCACGACCGCGATCGCCCCTATCTCGGCACCCAGGATCGCCTGCGCGATCACGACCGCGATCGCGATGGCCGCATCGATCAGGCTGAGTTTCGCGCCTGGCACGAGCAGAGCTTCGCGACCATGGACGCTGACAATAGCGGGGGCTTCAGCTTGCAGGAATTTCTGCAGACGAGACTTGGGCCGGGTCCGCACAGCGGCGTCTCGGACAGCCGTCGCCAGCGCATCGAAGAGCGTGCGCAGCTGCGTAAGACCGAGCGCTTCCGTCTGATGGACGGCAATGGCGATGGGATCGTCTCGCGCAACGAATACATGAATTTCGGCGAACTCAATTATCTCGACGCCGACGCCAACGACGATGGCCGGCTGACCTTCCGCGAAATGCAGGACTTCCACCGCGGCTGGTGAACGATACTCACGGCGCGCGCGACGAAGGCGCGCGCAGGCGGTTTTCCCTGACTGTTCGACAGTGGCGCCATCAGGAGCGGCTTCATGGCCGGCACACAGATTTCCGAAAGAACAGTCAGGGTGTGGGATCTTCCGACCCGCCTTTTCCACTGGAGCCTGCTCGCGCTCGTCCTGATCGCCTGGTTCACTGGAGAAGAAGAAGGCGCAGGCTCTGAGATCCATCGCTACGCTGGCGAGGCGATCGCGGGCCTTATCGTATTTCGCGTGATTTGGGGGTTCGTCGGCGGCCAGCACGCGCGCTTTTCCGACTTCGCCGCCGGTCCCACCACCGTCGCTGCACACGTGCGCGACTTGTTTTCGGCAAGACCAAGCCGCCACTTGGGTCACAATCCGCTCGGCGCCGTCGCGGTCTTTCTGCTGCTTTTGACCGTGAGCGCCGTCGTCGTCACGGGGCTCTTCAGCGGCGGCGAGCACAATGCGGGGCCCTTTGCAGGCGCCTGGGGGCTTGAGCTCTCGGAACTGCACGAGGCGCTGTTTCGGGTGCTTCAGGCGCTGGTGGTCGTGCATCTGTTGGGAGTTGTGGTGGGGACGCTCCGCACCAAGGACGCACTCGTACCCGCCATGATTACGGGCTGGAAGCGAAGGCGCCAGGGCGAAGCTGGCGAGCATGCGCGGCCTGCGCGCGCGGGCTCTTTGCTGGCGGCCTTGGCGGCCGCCGCCAGTGTGGCGGGCGCCTTGATGACTCAACCGGCCGCCCCGGTGCAAGGCTCTAATGCAGAGAATGAGACTGGCGAATACGAGGCGGAGTTCGACGGAAATGACGAACGCTGAAGCAGGGATTCCAGCAGCAAGGGCGCTCATGCAAGGATGCCGAGCGCTCCACGGCCCAGACGGGAGGTAGAAGCATGAAACGATTGTTGGCCGCGTGCGCCGCGCTTGCCCTTGCAGGCTGCGCCACCCCCACCGGCGTCGAATCGCGTGCAGCGCCGCCCGGTCGCGATTGCTTCCATGCCGATGCGGTCAACGGTTACGAGTATGTCGACGAACATAGCGTCGCTGTTCGCGTCGGCGCCAACAGGCGCTATATCTTGAGCACCGAGTGGAACGCGCGCGATCTAAATTGGGAGCATGTGATCGCCATACGCTCCACCACGTCATGGATCTGCACTGGCGCCGGGCTCGGCGTCGAGATCATCGGCGGCGAACCACGCCGCCATTATCCTATCAGCTCGATAGCACGCGCTCCCGATCAATCGCCCCCGCCGCCTGGGAGCCGCTGACGATGTCGGCAACCTTGAGCGCGATCTCTTTGAAGGCACGCAAGCCTTCGCCGTAGGCGACGCTGAGGGCGGCGCGATACTTAGCGCCAGGCGCTGCGTCGATGAGGAGAGCATCTGCTTTCAGGTGCTGATCGGACGCGGTCGTTGCGCTCCACCATCATGCAGAGTTTGGCGGCCGCGCTCTCGTGGCTATCGCCGTCGCGCCGCGCTGTCGCGCGTTTCGGCCCTATCACTGGCGGCAGGATCGCAATGCGCTATCGCACCCGCTGTGCTGTGCGCGCCGGACCGGGACGCATGCGCAGGACGCCGTGCAGCGAACAACAGGCAACTCACCAGCGCAACCAGGAACGAGCCAGTGAGCGGCGCGCGATGCGCTCTGCACGAGCATGCCGCCGGACGCGGAGCCGATCAGCGTCGCTGCGCCCCAACATGGCCGAGGCTGATGGCGCGCGCCCAGAGCGCTTCAGGATAGGCGAGACGGATAACTGCGTAAGCCAAGGTGAGGAGAAGTCCCCGAGGCCCCGCTGGGTTCGCCCGGCAAGTAGCACTGTAAATCCCGCCGCCGACGCGCTGATCAGCGCGCCCGCGCCACCAGCCATGGCAACCAGCTCGACAACAGCTCCGGCTGCTAGGTGCAGGGCTGTGTCGAAATCTGCGCTTGGTGCGCTCAATCAGAACAAGACGCGTTTGGCAGTTGGGTTCTAAACCGTTGAAACGACACGCCCACGGGTTTGGCAGTTTTTCGCGTAAAGCTCTGAAATCGCGGCGCAGGCCCAATCTCTCACAGATTCGCACCGCCACCGTTATCGGCGCCCCCGACTCCCCGCTTCGCCCACGATCCTCGCCACTTCATTCGCCCAGGTATCGAGCGCTGCCCTCTTTTCGCGCAGATATTCATTGCGATCATACACACGACTGACGGCCGATCCGACAAGGTGGGCAATCACCCGCTCTGCGACCTCATAGCTTACGCCAACGCGTTCGCTCGTGAGCATCGTGCGACCTGTGCGCCGTAGATCGTGTGGGCTCGCATGAGCAATTGAGAGACCCTCGCACACCCGCGACATCGCACGCGTCAAACGCTTTGCTTCAATCGAACTTTCTCGGTCGCGCGCCGGAAACGCAAACTCGCACTTGGACAGTTTGAACGCGGCCTTGAACCGCTCGACCGATAGAGATGACAGAGGCACGGCGTGCGCTCGTTTACTCTTCATGCGCTCTGCCGGAATGATCCAGAGTTTATCACTCCAGCTAAACTCGCTCTCATGCGCGCCCGCCACTTCGCCCGCGCGCTGCAAGGTCAGCAAGCAAAGCTCCAGCGCGATCGCCGCGCCCGGCGAAACCAGATTGATCGGACGTTCTCCAGCCTCCTCACCTCGCTTCAGCCCTAACCCTTCATTGCGCCGCGCAGCTTCAAGAAAAGCCCAGAACTTACGGATGTCCGCCTCAGTCAGCACACGATCGCGGCTAACTTCTGGAAAGAGCCGATCGATCGCTAAAGCAGGGTTCGCATCAATGAGGTCGCGCTTCAGTGCATAGTTCAGCACCTGGCGCACAACAGCGTGCGCCCGATTTGCGGTCACACCGCCTACTCGCGCTCCAATGTTCTCGATGAATGAAATGATCTCGCCTCGCCGCAGCTCCGCATAAGGTCGCGCGCCAAGCTTTGGCAGGATATGATTGTCCAAGAGCAGCCCCTCAAATGTGAGCGTGCTCTCCCGCTTCCGGCGTGCTGCGTCCGCGCGGTAACGCGCAGCCAAAGCCGCAAAGCTCTCTTCTTTTTTGGCCTTCTCATTGCGAATAGCCGCGCGCTTGGCTTGGACCGGGTCGATTCGCCGAACGGTCAGATCGCTCAATGTGTCGAGCGCCTTCGCGCGCGCCGACTTCAGCGTGATCGCGCGGGCGTCACCAAGCGCGGACTCACCGCGCCGCCCATCGGCGCTGTATCGCACGACGTATGATTTTGCGCCGGCCGCCGTCACACGAAGGAAGAGCCCCTTTACCTGATGGTCCGCGATGCGCAGCTTCCCCTTCGCGGGCGCTGCGATCGTGTTGACTAAATCCTGTGTGAGTTCGCCGGCTGCGCGGCTTTCTTCGCGACGCCGCGCAGCGCGACTCTTGCGCGGCGTAGCCTTGCGAAAATCGGCTTCAATTACATCCGCCATCGGCGCCTCAAGGCGTGTCGCTGATCGACACTTGGCGCACGCTAACAGCCCTCTCCGTGCCCCACCAGTGCCCCAGTTTGCCGTCGGATGCGATCGGTTTGCATCGGTAGCGAGATAATTCCTGACAACACGCCTGAAGCTTTATCG
Organism: Caulobacterales bacterium; assembly: GCA_017303355.1. GTDB lineage: Bacteria > Pseudomonadota > Alphaproteobacteria > Caulobacterales > Aquidulcibacteraceae > Vitreimonas. The sequence continues at coordinate 202,573 of JAFLCU010000006.1, forward strand.
TTGTCAATTCCGGTAGTTACGTCGCCACGAGTGAGAAGAACGTGTCGCGCGTGGGTCCGCTGAAAATGGCTGGGGGACTAGGGGTCGTGGGTTCGAATCCCGCCGCTCCGACCACAAAATCAATAACTTAGCGATACGCAGCACTCGGGCCGAGCCGCTCCGGGTCACATTGGGGTCACGCCGCGCAGCGCCTTTCGGCAGGGTCTTCAGACTGTCCCGCATCGTCTGCGGCATTTGAGCCCGCCTCGCGTCTCCGAAGCATCCAGCCGCAACGCCGCGAGCACGTCCGCTGAGGTTTGGCGGCTGAGTGCACACGGAAGATCGTCGAGCACACCTCGCACTGCCGATCGACGCCGCGCCATTCGTTGGCGGCGCGGGCGCGCAGGTCCATGTAGCAAACCGAAGAGCAATACTTCGCGTTGCGGCTTTTGGGCGAAAAGGTCTCGCCGCATGAAACGCACGCTCGCTCCGGCAGGGTGCTTCGGCGTTTCAACTTGCCGAGATCGGCGCATCGCTTCGAGCAGAATTTCCGCCGCATGACATTATAGCCGGCCCGAAACGGCCGCGCGCACTGTGGGCAGTCTATTTCGGACGAGAGCGTGACGGCCCTGCGTGTCGCGCAGCGCGCCAAATATTCCGCGCGTGTGAGCACCTCAAGGTGCGCGCGCGCTCGATGTGCGTAAGCCGCCTGTGCGCATTGCTCGGAGCAATACTTGACCACCCACCGTCCCCTTGTGCCGCCGGTACGGTTGTCGGGAATTTTGGCGGCGCAATAAACGCAGCGCTCGCGCTCCACGGAGGCCGGCTGCGCGAAGTCGGGCTGACCCATTTCCCAGGTTGGTCGCTCAGCGCAGCCCAGTTGGCGCAGCGCGTGCTGTACAACCGCATCGGCCGCGCTGTCGGCGTCGGCCCACTGCCAACCCGAGAGGCACAACCGAGCGCGAAAGCCGGCGCGCAACGGCCCCTCGCCATTCCACGGGCTACCCATCATCCCCATGAGGGCAACCGCGATTGCGGCGAGCGACTCAAGCTGCGAACGATGCAGCGCGGCGCGAGACCGCGATGATGTTCTTGCGAATCTCGTCCGTGCGCGTCTCAGCTTCCGGCCGAGGAGACATGGCCGGCCAGGTGCTGAAGAACCCCGCAGGACCTCGATTATTGAGCGTCGTCATTCTTAGGCGCGCCGGCCTGTTCGCGCTGCATGTTCAGCGGTGACAGGAAGGTTTCAGCTTCGCCATCCGAACGCGGGTTCAAATGCTCGAAGCGGCGCAAATCGTTGGCGCTATAGAGTCCGACCTCGCGGCCGATGCGATAGCCTTGCAGCCGCTGCAAATAATCGGCGCACACCAGAAGATCCATGTCGAATTCGACTTCGTGCGCGCGGCGGCCGTCGGTGGAGAAGAGATCTCGCGCTATCGCTTGCTCCCAGCGCACAAGCCACGGCTGGATCGTGCCAGCAGCAAACTGCCGACGCATCTCAACGACGTTGGAGTAATTCGCGTTCGTGAGGTCCGCCAACATCGGCGGCGGAATGTTGAAGATGCGCGCGACTTCGAGCACGGCAAGGCCGCGAGCCTGAGAAAGTTCGGCATCGTGCGGCGTGGCGCTCGCCTGATTCCAGGTCATGCCCTCTTCGAGCACGCCGATGCGGCCAGCATTGTCTGCGCCGCCATAGAGGGCTTGCAGGCTTTCGCGCAGCGTCTTCGCCGCTTCCGGGCCGATGGCTTCGGGGTGTTGCACAAAGCCGCTCAGCTTCGCGCCATTGCGCCAGAGCGACGCGGCGAAGCGTTCGGTGGCGATGGCGCCAGCCAATGCCTCACGGCATCGATCGAGGCGTGAGCGCGGCGTAAACGGATCGTCCCATCGATCGCGGATAACGAGCGCGTCTTGCGGCAGGAGTCGGCGCGAGCCTACCTCGTCACTCACCTGATAGACGATCCGGCGTGTGCCAGGGATGCGCGCCAGCGACACTTGGCCAGGATGGATCGGCCATAGCGCCGCTGGCGCGCCTCGGCCGTCGCGTTCAATTTCGGCGACCGCGTAGCCATGATGCAGGCAGTTCGCCTGCATCATCGTCACGAACTCGGCGGGCGATTGAAGCTCATTCGGCGCTTCGGCGAAGAGCCGCGCCACCGGATGAGTCGCCGCCGCTGCACGGGCGCCGTGTTGTGCGCGCGTGTAAACGTTGAGCGGTAACGATCCGACTGCTTCGCTAATGAGCTGCACCGCGTTGAATGCGGCGGCGTTGCCTTCGACTTGCGCCGGCGACACAAGCCCGCTTGTGAGCGTCGGCAAACCTAGTTGCGCGAGCAAGTCCCAACTCGTCGCTTTGGAGCGGCGCTCAGCGCGTGTGCCGAAGAAGCGGGTCCAAATGCTCATAGGGTGTCAAGCCACCGGCGGGCGCGCGCCAGGCGCGGGGGCAACGCAATCATTCGAGCGCGCGCCTGCACGGTGGTTCCGCCGTAAGCTGGAACGGAACTCACGACGGAAATCTCAATCAGGTTGACGGCGCGCAGCTCGCGCTTCGACCCGCTCCAGCTCTCGCCCTCCTTGGGAACGGTGAAGCCAAAGGAGGCGCCGCCGATGTCGCCGCGTTCTGCGAGCGCGAGCATGTCGCGGCCCGTTGTGGTGTCCGGCACATCGAGATCGAAGGCGAGGCCGCGGCTATCTTCCGACAAACGCAGCGTCCCGCTCTTCGTGCGCGCGAGCACGCTCCGCGGATCGTGATCAGCGAGCGCCAGAATATCGCCGTTTGCGCGCAGCGATTCCGCGAATGCGCCGGGCCTGATTATTTCTTCGAAGTCCGCGATGCGCGCCGCGGTGTCGAAGAGGGCCGCGTAGCCCTCCAAGCGACGCCCCTTCGCGCGCAGCTCGATTGAAGCCCGGCGCTCCATCACGCTTACTCGACCGGCAGATCGTCAGCGAAGGCGAAGGCGGCGGCGTGGCGCACTGCCACATCAACATCACGCATGGCGCGAACCATGACGCGGCCTTTGGCGTACGCCGTCGTTTCGTAGGGGTTCACAAGAATGTCGGTACCCGACCAATAGCCGATCAGCAGTTGCGACTACGCGCCGAAAATCACGGTCGAGGTGTCCGGCGTCGCACTCGCGGTCGGGATCGCGGTCGTGGTAGCGGCAGCGTAACCGGCCATTGCGGCCGGGCCTTCCATGAGGAAGCCCGCGCCTGCATCGCCGGATACTCGGAGCGCGCCCCGGAAGATCGAAGCGCCCTTCGGGCTCATGGCCCAGCCGAGCGCATCAAGATCGGCGTTCGCGCCTTCGATTGCAGCTTGGAACGCGAGCACCTGCGCCCAGGTCGGGCCGGATGCGAAGCTCAATTCTGTCGCGCCAGCGGCGACAATGCCAGTCGGCGTGTTGCTTGTGCCGTCGCCAAGCATGGCCTTGCCATCGATCGCGCCAGCGATCACGGCCGCCAAGTCGGCGCGCACAAGTTGTTCAACCGACGGCGCGGCGTTGATGAGAGTACGGCGCGAAAAGCTCGTCATGGCGCCGACCGTCTTCGGCGTGAGGTTCACGTCGGAGAAGCTGGCGTCGGTTTCAGTGAGCGAGCCGTCCTCAGCCACCCATTGCGCGGTCGAGCTGCCCGTCTGCTTCGGAATATCGACAGTGCCGACAAGGCCGTCGAGCACGGTTGCACCCAAGCGGCCCGTGATGAGAGAGGCGCGCAAGCGATCGATGAAGAGATCGGCGCGGTGAACGTTCGGCACGAGATCGGCTGCAGAAGAGCCAACAGTGAGCGTGCGTCGTTCCACAAGAAACACCTCGTCCGGAACGGCGATGCCTTGGAAGCTTCGGCCCGAGCGGCGCGCAACTTTTTGGGAAATTTCGCGCTCAAAGCCCGCGTCCACGCCAGAGTCCGCCATGTGCGCGGCGATTGCCTTCGTGATCGAGAAATCGCGGGCGCGCTCTTCGTAGGCGCCGTCTTTGCCGTTGCCCTTGATGATCGCGGGCGCTGAACGCTCAGCGTTCTCCACGTCACGCGCGCGCTCAATTTTCTTATCGAGATCGGCCACCTCGGCTTTCAATGCGGCATGTCGGGTCTCTTCGGCATCAGTGTAGTCGCGCTTTTCGGCTTCCGCCTTGTCGGCGATCGAGCGCATTTCGGTGACGGCCGCGTTACGCTTTTCGAGCAGTTCGTGCAGTTTCATTTTGAGATTAAGCCCCGTGATCGTGAGCCTTAATTGTCCCTGAATCCGCGCTACTTCGTAAGATATCCAATCTGTTGCAACGCGCCTCACTCCGTAGCGCGCTCGTCACGCGGCGTTGAGATCGACCGCCAACACGCCGCGCGAGGCGTACACTGACTGCTTCTTCGGCGGCGTGCGATTCGCCAAGCCAAGCGCCATTGCAAGCGCCACCGCGCCATCGACGCGCACCGATGCGCGCCCAGCGCTGCGGTCTTTATCGACTTTGAGATTGCCGGCGGGATCGCTGACAGTGATGGCGCCCGACATGGCCGCGCGCAGCACGGGGTGGCCGCCGTGGCGCAGCTTCTCTGTCATCGCATACTCGGCGAGCGTCTCGATATCCGGGCCCATGTCTTTGAAGCCTTGGCCGCGCGGCTGCAGTTCGACCGTGACGCCGATATCGGCCAGGTCGCCCTTCAAGTCATCAATGCGCCACCGGTCATAAGCGACGCCCTGAACGTCGAACTCACTCGCCAGCGCCGCGAGCGCTTCGGCGACGTAACCGCTGCGAATCGTGGGCCCGGGCACAGAGATGAGATGGCCGGCGCCGATCCACTCTTTGAAACGCTTCGCTTCGGATGCCTTGCGCGTAGCGAGCTGCCCGGCGGGCGTCCAGAACATGGGCAACACGTCGAAGCCGCCGCCTTCATCCGGAAACACCAGCACCAGCGCGGTGAGATCGTGCTTCCCGGAGAGATCGAGCCCGCCGTAGCAACGACGCCCCGCAAGCGCGGCGCGATCTACGGCGCCGCTGCAAGCATCCCATACGCTCGCCGGCACGATACGATTGTCTTGGTTGGCGTCGACGCGCTGGTTGAGCCTGCGATTGCGATAGCGCGCTTCGAAGGCAGGCAGCCATTGCGCCTTGCGCAGATCGGCGAGCAAGTCGTCTTCGTTCAGATATACACCGAGCGCCGGATTAACGGCGCGTAGCGTCGCTTCGCCAAACGGATCTGCATCGGGCGGCGCTGCGAGGAGCTGCACGACGATCGTCGGATCGATGCCGGCCAAACCTTCATCGATCAGGATCGATAGGCGGTGCTCGTCGGATTCGGCCTGCGTGGAGATGATGAGCCCGAGCGATCGGGCGCGCTTGCCCATGCCGGTCTCGAGATTGTCGAGCAGTTCGAAGTCATCGACTTGCGCGAGCTCGTCGTAGATCCAGAGCGAAGGCGCGAGGCCGTGGCCCTTGCGCGCGTCGCTGCTCAGAGCTTCGAAGGTTGAGCCGGCGCCGTCACCGCTCAACACCTCCATGCGCTTCTCATGGCGCTTGATGTTGATGCGCTCGGCGAAGTCCGTACGGGCGAAAATGATGGCTTCCATTTCGGCGAAGAGTTTGCCTGACATGGTTCGATCGACGCTCGCGGCATAAACTTCGCCGCGCGGCTCGGCTTCGGGGCCGATCATGTGACAAAGCGCGAGCCCGGCAGTGAGGCCGGTTTTTCCGTTCCCGCGTGGCTTGGAATCGATCGCGATCCGCGCGCGTGATCCGTCTCCGTAAACCTTCTCCAAAAACTCAGTTTGATCGGGGAGCAGCCGCACCTTGCGGCCGGCCAAAAGACCTTTCGTCACCGGCAGGTCTTCGAGGAAAGCGACGACGCGCTGCAGCCGCGATAAGCCGCGCTTCTTCCACGGATCACGACGCCGCCGCGGCTTCTTATCGCCCGCCGCGACCTTCTTCCGCTTCATCGATCCGGGTCCGCGCAGGCCCATTTTTCGAAACTAACTACCGATTTGAGGGCCGCACCGTTCCCGCCCGTGAAGCGCTTGTGATCGAACGCCCCACGTCGTCAGCGGCATTGAGCGACGCGCTCGACGCGTTCCAGGGGTGCGCGGGATCGAGAGGGTAGCCATTCGCATCGCAACCGCGGTGCTTATCCGCCACCCACACAAGGCCGCGACGTTGAACGTTCGTCTTCGCGCGGTGACACCCGCGACAGAGGCTTTGCAGATTGGACGGGTCGCGCGCCGCGCCGCCTTCGGAGATCGGCTTGATGTGATCGACTTCGCGCGCGCGCTTGCGCTCGCAGCCGCGACAGATCGGTTCTCGTGCGAGCTGACGCGCGCGGATCGTGACCCAGCCGTTGGAGGTGTAGAAGCCCGCCACTTAAGCCACCGCTTCAAGCCGGCCACCGCGTAGCTGCGCGAGCATCGCCTTCACATGGAAGGGCACGCGGCGCGTAGCGCCATCGCTCGGTTCGGCCGGGTTGCGGTGATCGTACCAGAAGGCCGCCAGCGACATGATCGCGAGCTTTGCGCGTTGCGGCACATCATCGGCGCCCGCATAGCCAGCAGTAAAGCGCAGCTGCACCGCGTCGCTATAGTCGCCGACGCGCGGCCACGCGCTTACCGGCTCAACCGCACCGCCGGCTAGATCGACCCTGTAGTCTGTGTTCTCGGCGAGCGTCACCAAGTTGCCGGCGGCGTCGCGGTGCTTGAGGGATTCCACGGCCTGCAGGGGCGGCCTCGGCAGCTTGATAATCCGCGACGGCCAATCGCGCACAGCCAGTTCCCACGTCTGCGCTGGCAACGCGACGCCGGCGCTTGACTCCACGAACTCCCGCGCGGCGACGGCCAGGCACTCGAGCAAAGCGTCGTCGTCGGTATGATCGACCTGGCCGAAGGCTCTAAGCTCTTCGAGCGTAACGGGTTCGGCGGTTGACGCAGTGATGAGCGTGAGGGTCATGCATCCAATATAGCGTGCACAAGAGATCAGCGCGACACACGCAATCGGTTGCGTTACGTCTCAGAGCGTAGCGCGTCGCGGTTGCCGCTTCTCCAGCTTGCGCGCCAGCAGCTTCTGCCGTTCCATTTCGCGCCAGCCCAGCGATGATGTCGCGCGCTCTAAGCCACGCACGTCTGCCGGCAGCGTGAAAGAGCGCAGCGAGCCGTCAGGCGCAATATCGTATGTGTATTGAAGCTGATCGAGCGTCGCGCCTGAGCCCCATGAGCGGCCTTCGGCGTCGTGTTGCTCTTCGAGATCGCCGCCGTCCTCGAGATCAGGGTCGGGCGCGCGCGCGTCGAGCGTTTCAATCACGACCGCAAGCGGCGCCGCGAGATCGTGATGTCCCGCAATCACGGCGTCGACCGCGCGCTCGGCCATGGCTTCCAAAAACGCACGAGTGAGACGCTTCAAGACGCACCCCCTTTGTGGGGATTTTCTGACATGGAGAAGCCGCGCGCGTCATGCGGAATGTTTGCCGCATCGTGGAGGAAGTTTCCTCTAAAGTGCGGAAAAACTTACCCACGCGGGAGGAGTTATCCGCCTGCTCGTTGACGGGCGCGGTACCGACGCTGGCGCTCGGCGCTCGTTGTGTCTTTCGCTTGCGAAGCCGGGTGGACCAGGACTCTCAAGCCCGCAGCGCACTCCATGATTGCTTGGCATAGCGTTGCCGCGTTTTCGGGGCGCACGATGATGTAAGCTTCCTGATCGTTTTGGTAGGTCATTGAGACGCTCTGATAGATGACGACCCCACCCTCAGCGTTTGGATAAACATCGACGGCGTCTTGCTGTGGCACGACCATTTTGGCCCTTTCCTTGGTCACCCGTCACGCCCCCGCGCGGGGATTGATTCCCGGATTTGTTATTGGATTGGTTCAAGGATTTATTTGTCGGCACGTGGTGCCGGGTAGGTCGGCACGTGGTGCCTACTATCCCGGCACGTGGTGCCGGGGCAGGCGGCACGTGGTGCCGGGTACGTGCTCGTGACTCTCACGCTTGCCCGTCACGTTACGCGTCACGGTTTCGCGTGACTGGTAACGCGTCCAGCGCCGTGACGTTGATGCGCCACGTAACGGTTCGTTGCGACGCATCGTCCTCGCGCGCGATAAGGCCCTCCTCTTCCAAGTCGGCAAGCGCGTTGCGCAAGGCGCGCTCGCTACACTCCGCGGTGGCAGCGAGCGTGGCCTGCGAAGCCCAGATGCCGGAGCCGTCGTCGCTAGCGCGGTCTGCCATAGCAATCAGAACGGCCTTGCGGACAATCGCGCCGGTGCGTTCGCCCGCGCCAACCTTCCGCTCCAGGATAAGCTTCATTAGGTTGAAGCTCACCGACGCGCTTCATCGGTCTCGATCGTGACAACGATATGCCGAGGCGGCGACTGACCGTCTTGGAAGCAGCGTTGGCGCAAGTATAGTCCCGGCAACAACGCGTTCTTGTCGTCGGTGACATAGCGCCGTGCGCGCGGCGTCTTGCCTTCCAGGGTTAGCCTCTGGCGTGTGATGCGTGCGTCGCTCATGCCGCGACCTCGCGCGCGGCAGCGGCTGCCTCGACAACAGCGACAAGCTCGCTCCGGCGCCAATGGTTGCGGCCCGGCGTGATCTTCAGCGGTTGTGGCAAGCGACCGGACCGCACGTGCCGCCACAAGGTTGCGCGGCTGATATTGCCAAGAATGGCCCGCGCCTCGCGCTCGTCCACCAATTCGGAATCGGGTTGCATCTAACTGGCTCTCCATGACGTCTCATGACGCATGGACTAGATCGCCCGTGTACCGTGTGATGTGACCCCCGCAATTTGGTCCATTTGGAGCTAGAAGCCGGTCCTGTTTGGAGCCGGAAGATGAAGCGGAAGCGGTTCAGCGAAGAGCAGATCATTGCGATCTTGAAGGAACACGAGGCGGGGGTGGCGACGGCCGACCTCTGCCGCAAACACGGCATGTCGAG
>JAFLCU010000007.1 GCA_017303355.1 Caulobacterales bacterium
CCGCCGGTTGCGGCGCGGGCTTCGGCGCTTCAGCCTTTGGCGCGGCCGGCGCAGGTTGCGCCGCTGCTCCACCGAGACGGCCCAAGAGCGCGCCGATGCTGACGGTTGCACCTTGCTGCGCCACGATCTCGCTCAACACGCCAGCTTCCGGCGCGGAGACTTCGACCGAGACCTTGTCGGTTTCCAGTTCGACCAGCGTCTCGTCCTTCTTCACGCTGTCGCCGGCTTTCTTCAGCCATTTGGCGACGGTCGCCTCGCTGACGCTCTCGCCCAAGGTCGGCACAACGATATCGGTCATCACTTGCTCTCTGCTTTATGCGCACCGCTTACACGCAGTTCGCAAACCTTTCACTCGTCATTCCGGGGCTCAGCGCAGCTGAGAACCCGGAACCCAGGGCAAACGCACCGCCTTATGCCCCCTGGATTCCGGGCTCGCGCGCCGCGCGCCCCGGAATGACGAGGATGGGCGGCGCGCCGACCCGACTTAACCCAGCGCCGCTTCGAGCAGCGCTTCCAATTCCTTCAAGTGCTTGGACATCAAACCCGCTGCCGTCGATGCGCTGGCCGGGCGGCCGGCGTAGCGCGCGCGCTTGGCTTTCACGTCGAGCTTTTCCAGCGTCAGTTCGAGCCAAGGATCGACGAAGGTCCAGCCGCCCATATTCTTGGGCTCTTCCTGGCACCAGACGAGTTCGGCGTTCGGGAAGCGTGCAAGCTCCGTCAGCACCGATTTCATCGGCCAGGGATAAAATTGTTCGAGGCGCAGGATGTAAACATCATCCAGGCCGCGCTTTTCGCGCTCATCGAGCAGGTCGTAATAGACCTTGCCCGAGCACATAATCACGCGGCGGATTTCGCTGTCGCCCTTGAGCTGGACCGTGGTGTGGCCGTTGTGCAGCTGCGCGTCATCCCAGAGCACGCGGTGGAACGAGGTGCCCTCCGCCATCTCCGAGAGCGACGAGAGCGCCTTCTTGTGGCGCAGCAGCGATTTCGGCGTGAACACGATCAGCGGCTTGCGGAACTCGCGATGCAGCTGGCGGCGCAGCGCGTGGAAATAATTCGCCGGCGTCGTGCAATTGACGATCTGCATGTTGTCTTCGGCGCATTGCTGCAGGAAGCGCTCGATGCGCGCGGAGCTGTGCTCCGGGCCCTGCCCTTCATAGCCGTGCGGCAGCAGCATCACGAGGCCTGACATACGCAGCCATTTGCGCTCGCCCGAGCTGATGAACTGATCGATCACCACCTGCGCGCCGTTCACGAAGTCTCCAAACTGCGCTTCCCAAAGCGTCAGCGTTTTCGGATCCGCGAGCGTGTAGCCGTACTCGAAACCGAGCACCGCTTCTTCCGAGAGCAGCGAGTCGATGACTTCGTAATGCGCCTGGCCGGGGCGGAGATTGTTGAGCGGCGTGTAGCGCTCTTCGGTGCGCTGATCGATGAAATGCGAGTGGCGCTGGCTGAACGTGCCGCGGCAGGAATCCTGGCCGCTCAGTCGCACATTGTAGCCCTCATCGAGCAGTGTCGCGAACGCAAGATGTTCGGCCAGCGCCCAATCGACGCCGTGGCCGTCATCGATCGCCTTGCGGCGGGTTTCGACGACGCGCTGCACCGTCTTGTGCATGTCGAAATCGCGCGGAATTTTCGTTATGGCGCGACCAAGCTCGCGCAGGCGATCGATGCGCACATCGGTGGCGCCACGGCGATCGTCATCCTTCGGCGTCGAGAAACCGGACCAATCGCCATCGAGCCAATCGGCCTTGTTAACCTTGAACGCCTTGCCGGCGTCGAACTCGATATCGAGGAACGAATTGAACTCGCTGCTCCAGCTATCGACCTCCTCCTGGCTGACGACGCCTTCCTTCAGGAGGCGGTCGGCGTAAATCTCAAGCGTCGTGTGCTGCTCGCGCACTTTCCGATACATGATCGGCTGCGTCATCGTCGGATCGTCGCCTTCGTTGTGGCCGAAGCGGCGATAGCAGAACATATCGACGACAACGTCCTTGCCGAAGATCTGGCGATACTCGGTCGCCACCTTCGCCGCGAACACCACAGCTTCCGGATCGTCGCCGTTCACGTGGAAAATCGGCGCTTGCACCATCAACGCAACGTCGGACGGATACGGGCTGGAGCGCGAATAGTGCGGCGCGGTCGTGAAGCCGATCTGGTTGTTGATGATGAAATGCATTGTGCCGCCGGTCTTGTAACCGCGCAGGCCCGAGAGCGCGAAGCACTCGGCCACAACCCCCTGCCCCGCGAACGCGGCGTCGCCGTGGATGAGCAATGGCATGACGCGCGAACGCAATTTGTGCAGCGCCTCGGCGTCTTCCACCCATGTCGCGCGCTTGGCTTGCTTGGCGCGCGATTTGCCGAGCACGACGGGATTGACGATCTCGAGGTGCGACGGGTTCGCCGTGAGCGACAAGTGCACGTTGTTGCCGTCGAACGCGCGATCGCTTGAAGCGCCCAGATGATATTTCACATCGCCCGAGCCCAGCACGTCATCCGGCGTCGCGGAGCCGCCTTGGAATTCGTGGAAGATCGCCTGATACGGCTTGCCCATCACGGCGGCGAGCACGTTCAGGCGGCCGCGGTGCGCCATGCCGAGAATGATTTCCTCGACGCCCATGGCGCCGCCGCGCTTGATGATTTGCTCAAGCGCGGGGATCATCGCTTCGCCGCCGTCAAGGCCGAAGCGCTTGGTGCCGGGATGGCGCTTGTGCACGAACTTCTCGAAACTCTCGCCTTCGATCAGCTTCTTCAGGATCGCGCGCTTGCCTTCGGCGGTGAAGGCGATCTGCTTGTCGGGTCCCTCGATGCGCTCTTGCAGCCACGCCTTCTCGGCCGGGTCCGTGATGTGCATGAACTCGACGCCGACGGTCGAACAATAGGTGCGCTTCAGGATCGCCAGCATCTCGTTGACGGTGGCGCTCTGCAGACCGAGCACGCCGTCGATGAAGATCGGCCGATCCATATCGCGCGGACCGAAGCCGTGATTGGCCGGATCGAGTTCGGCCGGCGGCTGGCGCACTTCGATGCCGAGCGGGTCGAGCGTCGCCGCCAGGTGACCGCGCGTGCGATAGGCGCGGATCATCATCAGCGCGCGCACGCTATCGCGCGCCGCCTGCTGCACGTCCTGTTGTGAGGCGCCCGCCGGCAAACGCGCGGCGACTTTCTGTTCGAGCTTCGCGGCGAGCCCCGCCCAATTGCCGTCGAGCAGCGCGGTCGTTTCCGTCGTCTGCGGCTGCGCCAATTCGGGGCGATACCAGGCCGGGCCAGACACGGCCTTGCGGATCGAGGTCGGATCGTCGCGCAATTGCGAGAAGAAATTGCGCCAAGACTGATCGACCGAATTCGGGTCGTTCAGATATTTCTCGTGCATGCGCTCCACGAAGGTGGCGTTGGCCGCGTCGAGGAAACTCGTCTCGAGCATGGCTGTGTTCGGCAAGCTACGGGCGTCGTCCGCCATGAGTGCGCTGGACCTCTCGGAATTTCGCGAAACGCAGCAGGGATATAGGCGCGCGCTCGCAGGCGCGCCCCTTCTAAAGTGCGTCGCTGGAGGATTGAAGGCCTGCGCTGACGCAGGGCTATAGATTTGGCGCCAGTGAGATTAGCTCTTCAGCAACTCGGCTACTCGGCGGCGATCGGGAGCGAGACCGCTTCGAGCTTGGTCAGGTCGAAACGCTTGGAGGCGTTGTCGATGTCGAAGCCCACCAGATCGCCGGCCCCGTCCAAATCGAGAACAACGCCGTCCGCCACCTCGCGCGTTTCCGCGCCGGGCGTGGGCTTGAACTCAATGTAGAGACTGTCGGTCTCCGGGTAGTAGTGCAGCTTCATGGGGCCTCGAAGTCCCTGTCGAAGAAGGCGTTATGCAGCCTTACGCGGTCTTCTAGCACAACCACGCGAAGGAAGCGCTCTGAACCGTCGCGCGGGCATGCACGCGACCCCACACACGAATGCGCCCATCATCCTGCTGCACCTCATGAACAGGACGCCGCAAAGACAGATTTGCACATATCTTCAGTAAGATAGGGTCGCTTCCGGAGAACCTGCTCGGTGAAGTAGCGGGTCGCCGGCATGTCGGTTTAGCCCTTGAGCAATTCCGCCATGGTGCGGCCCAAGGCTGCCGGGTGCGGCGCGACCTTGATGCCGGCGGCTTCCATCGCGGCGATCTTGCTCTCCGCGTCACCCTTGCCGCCCGAGATGATCGCGCCGGCGTGGCCCATGCGGCGGCCCGGAGGCGCCGTGCGGCCGGCGATGAAGCCAACGGTCGGCTTCCAGCGGCCCTTTTTCTTCTCGTCAGCCAGGAATTGGGCGGCGTCTTCTTCGGCCGAGCCGCCGATTTCACCGATCATGATGATCGATTGGGTTTCCGGGTCGGCCAGGAAAAGCTCGAGCATATCAATGAACTCAGTGCCCTTCACCGGGTCGCCGCCGATGCCGACGGCGGTGGTTTGGCCCAAGCCCTCATTCGTCGTCTGGAACACCGCCTCGTAGGTCAGCGTGCCGGAGCGCGAGAGCACGCCCACCTTGCCCTTCGAGAAAATCTGGCCCGGCATGATGCCGATCTTGCACTCGTTCGGCGTCAGCACGCCGGGGCAGTTCGGGCCGATCAGGCGCGACTTGGACTTTTCCAGCTTCGCCTTCACTCGCACCATATCGAGCACCGGGATGCCCTCGGTGATGCAGATGATGAGCGGGACTTCCGCGTCGATGGCTTCCTCGATGGCCGCGGCCGCACCCGGCGGCGGCACATAGATCACGGTCGCGTCCGCGCCGGCTTTTTCCTTGGCTTCGGCCACGGTGGCGAACACCGGCAGGCCCAGGTGCGTCGTGCCAGCTTTGCCCGGCGAAACGCCGCCCGTCATCTTGGTGCCGTAGGCGATGGCCTGTTCCGAGTGGAACGTGCCGTTCTTGCCGGTGAAACCTTGGCAAATGACGCGCGTGGCGGCGTTGACGAGAATGGACATGAAGAAGCGGCCCCCGTGGCGCTGGGAAAATCGAGATTGCGGTCAGCGACATAACGCAGGCGCGAAATCTTGCAAACCCTGCCGCGACGCGGGGGTCAGTGCGGCGCCCTGCCCCACCGGTGCGATGGGGCCAGGGCGCGGCCGTTCAGCCCATCAGGAAGGCGTTGAGCTTGTTGCCGTCGGGATCGCGGAAATAGGCGGCGTAGAAGCCGCCGTCGCCACGCGGGCCGGGCTTGCCTTCGCATGTGCCGCCATTGGCGAGAGCGATGTCATAGAGGCGTTGGATTTGCTCTTTGTCCTTGCACTCGAGCGCGACCATGACGCCGTTGCCGACGGTCGCGGCGGCGCCATCGAACGGCTTGGTGAGGCCAATGCCCGCGCCGCCGCCAGGCGTGCCCCAGGCGATCGCGCCGGGCCATTCCATCATACGCGCCGTGCCGAGCTCCTTGGCGATGGCGTCATAAAATTTGGCCGCGCGTTCGAGATCATTGGTGCCAAGCGTAACATAACCGATCATGGCGTTTCTCCCTCTTCTGTCGCGCCGCTCATGATGGCGTCGCGATCTTGTGCTGCGTGCAGCACGCGCATGACATCTACGCGATCAACGGCGACCTGCACATAGATCGCATATGAGCCCGACACATAAAGGCGAACGCCCTCACCGAACTCCGGGCGAGGCGCGCCAGCGCTAGGCATGCGCTCGATTGAACTTAAACTCCCGCGTATGCGCGCGATAACGCGGCTCGACACCGCCGGTCCGGCTTCGCGTCTCAGGTAAGCGCGTATTTCAGCGAGATCGGCGAACGCCTCGGCTGACAGGTGAACCGGCAGCCGAGGCAAGGTTTGTTACTCCGCCGCTTTGGTCATCGCTTCGGCGGCCGCCTCGTCCTCGGCGATCCACGCGTCGATCTCGCGAAACGCGTCTTCGAGCGTGACGCCCTCCCCGCGCGCGAGGCTGGCGCGCGCTTCGTCAAGCTTGGCGCCGATATATTCGATCTCGGCCTTACGCTCGCGCAGCGCGCGAGCGACCAGCGCCTCAACGCTCTCCGCACGCCCCGCGGCCACCTCGGCGCGCGCCCAGGCTTCGAGATCAGCGGGGAGATTGATTGTCGTCATGCGAGTACCATAGCATAGTTTCGCCGCGTCCGCAGGAGGGAAGTCGCATGGATTGGGCGGCTATTTGGGCCGAAATTGTAACGTGGCCCTGGAGGGATATTACTATCATCGCCACCGCAGTCGGCGCGGTCATTGGCGTGCTAGTCGGCCTTCGGCAGTTACTCGCCCATCGACCGCGCGACGAAGAGCATGCGCGCAAGGTGCTCCTTCACCTGCTGCGAACAGGCGCCGCGCGGAAACCCTATGGCTTCTTCAAAGCAAAGTTGCGCGGTGTAACCGACGCACAACTTCGATCATTGTTGATGGATTGTGGCGCGACAAGCGCACCACATCGCGTTACTCGCCGCGAGATGTGGGGCTTGCCCTCGCGGGCTTAGCCCTTCACCGCCTTCACGATCTTCCGCGCTGCGTCTTCCAGATCATCGGCGCTGATCACGTTCAGGCCGCTTTCGTTGATGATCTTCTTGCCGAGTTCGACGTTGGTGCCTTCGAGGCGCACGACGAGCGGCACTTGCAGGCCGACCTCTTTCACCGCGGCAATCACGCCTTCGGCGATCACGTCGCATTTCATGATGCCGCCGAAAATATTGACGAGAATGCCCTTCACTTTCGGATCGGCGGTGATGATCTTGAACGCCGCCGTCACCTTCTCTTTCGACGCGCCGCCGCCGACATCGAGGAAGTTGGCCGGCTCCGAGCCGAACAGCTTGATGATATCCATCGTCGCCATCGCGAGGCCCGCGCCATTGACCATGCAGCCAATGTCGCCATCGAGCGCGATGTAGGCGAGGTCGTACTTGGAGGCTTCGATTTCCTTTTCGTCCTCTTCGCCGAGATCGCGCAGATCGGCCCATTCCGGATGGCGGAACGCGGCGTTGGAATCGAAGCTCACCTTCGCGTCGGCGCAGACGAGCTTGTTGTCTTCGGTGACGATCAGCGGGTTGATTTCGAGCATGCTCATGTCGCTCTTCACAAACGCGGTGTAGAGCTTGCTCACGAGATCGGCGCATTGCGCGGCCAGATCGCCCGAGAGACCAAGCGCGGCGGCGACTTTGGCGGCGTCGGCGGCGGTGGGGCCGGCATCCGGATCGATCGCGACGGTGGTGATCTTTTCCGGCGTGTCGTGCGCGACTTCCTCGATGTTCATGCCGCCGGCTTCCGACGCGACAAACGCGACGCGGCCGGTTTCCCGATCGACCAGCGCGGAGAGATAAAACTCCTTCGCGATCTTCATGCCTTCTTCGATGTAGATGCGCTTCACGACGCGGCCAGCTTCGCCGGTCTGCAGCGTCACCAGCGTGGCGCCGAGCATTTGCTGAGCGTAGAGGCCCACGTCTTCCGGCTTGAAGGCGATGCGCACGCCGCCCTTCTCGCCTGCCGCCGCTTCCTTGAACTTGCCCTTGCCGCGGCCGCCCGCGTGGATCTGGCTCTTTACCGCCCACACCGAGCCGCCGAGCTTGGCGGCGGCGTCCACCGCCTCTTCGGCCGTGAAAGCCGGGAAGCCGCGCGGCACCGGCGCGCCGAAGCTCTTCAGGACGGCTTTGCCTTGGTATTCGTGGATGTTCATCGGGGCCCCTCGAAATGGTCGGGGCGTTCTTACAGGCCTATTTGCGCCGCCGCCAACCCCGCCAATGCGCATGCGGCGATCAATGCCAGCAAATTGGCCTTGAGGCGGGCCAGCGCCAGCGTGGCGAACGCCGCCAGGACGACCTCAGGGCAGCCAGGGCCGAATGCGTGGCTTAGCCAGGCTTGTTGGCGCCGGCAATCGCGCCCCGATCGAGCGGCGCTTTGTCTTCGCCATAGGCGATCTCGCCGGCGGCGACGCTGGTGCCGAGTTGCGGCGCGAATTCTTCCTTGGTGATTGAGGGCTCGCGCGTTGTGCGCCGCCAGAACATGGCCGCGCAGACGAACACGCCGGTCGCGCCCGCGAACCAGAACATGCCGGCGACATCGAACCAATCGACCAGCGGCCCCATCACGAGCGGCCCGATCACCGATCCCGCCGCCCACACGAACAACAGGCCAGCGGCGGATTGCGCGAGCTTGCCGGGCTCGGCGCGGTCCGCCATGTGCGCAACGGCGATGCCGTAAAAGCTCAGCGCGCCCGAACCCCAGACGAAAAACAAAAGCGCCGCGGACCAGCGCAACAATTGCCCGCTCCAGAGCGCCAGCGCGAACGCCGCGAGGGCGGCGATCGTGGCAAGGCCCGCGATCACGAGCCGGCGGTCGACCCGATCCGACAAACGCCCCGCCGGCCATTGCAGCAGCAGCGAGCCGACAAAGGCGGCGGAATAGAATTCGGCGGCGGCGTTGTCGCCGTAATGCTGAGCGGCATAGAGCGGCGCGAGCGCGAGCACGCCACCATTGACGAGGCCCGCGCCGAAACTGCCGATCACGGCCGCTGGCGCTGTCGCGAATTGTTCAACCAGCGCCAATGGCTGCGCCTTCGGCGGCGCGGGTTGTTCTGCGGCGGTGAAACAGATCGGCAGCATCGAGAGCGCCGCCAATGCGGCCGCGATCATCCATGGCTCGGCGGCGTCAGCGGCATAGTTGAAGGCGAAGAATGGTCCGATCGCGAGCGCGGCCTTGGTGAGCACCATATAGACGCTCATCACCTCCCCGCGCACACGCGTGTCGATCGAATGCGCGAGCCAACTTTCAATCACGGCGAACATCAGCGCGACAGACACGCCCGCCGCCATGCGCGTGACGCCCCACACCCAGATGTCGGCGCTGAAATGCAGCGCCAGCGTCGAGACCGCGAACACGGCGGCGCTGCCGGCATAGACACGGATGTGGCCAACACGCGCCAACATCCGCGTGGCGATCATCGCACCCATCATGAAGCCGGCCGAGTACGACGCGGCGATCAGGCCAAGCGCGGTGCGCGAGTGGCCGTCTTCCGCGACAGCGAGCGGAAGGCGAACGCCCAGCAACCCGCCCGCCAATTGCAGGATTGTAACGGCGGCGATCAGCGCGGCGACGTTGCGCAGCAGATTCGTCATAAGACGCCGCTACATAAGCGAGTTTCCCGCGCGGCGAAACACGTCAATCCGCGCTTCTACCCAAAGAAAAACGCATAGAAGAAGCGCCCCGGAATGAACGTGAGCAGACCCGCGACGATCAGCCCGCCAACGAACATGCCCGTCATGGCGCGCTGGTGCGCCTGCACCTTTTTGTTGCGGATAGCGTAGATCGCCATCGGCAGGCTAATAATGGTCCAGCCGCTCAGCAAATGGATAAACGACCACGTGTCGCCGTTGATGCCGGTGATGAAAAGGCTCGACACGGCGGCGACCGCCATCGCGAGGACCCAGGCCCAGCCCAAGGTTTTGTGAAACCGGCTCCCCTTCGGCTGGAGTAGGATGATGGTTCCGATCACAAGCGCCGCCAGCGCCGCGACGATGTGGACCTGGACCTTGATCGGCAACGCCACCGCCAGCGCCCAATCCGGCGCATGTGGTTCGAAACCGACATGATTGAGGTAGCGCGCCAGATCGGCCCTGATCGGCCAGAGCGAGGCCGCCACGGCGACGAGTAGCACCAGCCAGCCGAGATGCGGGCGGAGACGCTGGAACAGAGTTTGTTGTTGGATCACGGGGTCGATGCTCCGGTTTGGGTCTGCTAGAGCCGTGACCCAAACCTGGAGCCAACGCACTCGACCATGCGCGAACCCGCCGATCCCTTACGCCAAACGCCAGCGCCCGCGGCTCACGCTTCGCCAAATGCGGCTGAAAATCCCGAGCCTTTGCATCGCACTCTGCGCAATGTCGGCATCGCCGCGGGCGCGGGCGTGTTCCTGGCGCTGGTGGGCGCCATGGGCATGGACCGCCTGCCGCTCGCCACCCGCCTGCTTTATTGGGTGCCGCTCATGGTTGGCGGCAGCGGCGTCGCGCATTTGATCACCACGGTCATGAGCCGTTCCCCTCGGCTGACCGAAAGCCCTTGGCTGTTTGGCGGTGCGCTCACGCTCGCCCTCAGCATCCCGATCACTTTGATCGTTTGGCTTTACACGACCTGGACGGTCGGCATGGACCTCGATTGGCGCTTGATCCCGCAAATCTATGGCAGCGTGCTGGTGATCTGCGTCGCCATGACGGCGATCATGATTCTGGTGAACTGGCCGGGTCGGGTCACGCACGCGCCGCCCGAGGACGCCCCAGCCCCGGCGATCCGGTTCATGGAACGGTTGCCCGCCAAGCTCAAAGGCGCCGTGATCTACGCGGTATCGGCGGAAGATCATTATTTGCGCTTGCACACCTCCAAGGGCAGCGACCTGATCCTGATGCGATTGAGCGACGCGATCAGCGAGCTTGAAGGCGTTGAAGGCGCGCAGACCCATCGCTCCTGGTGGGTGGCGAAGGACGCGGTTGAAAGCGCCCGTCGCGACGGCGATCGCATGACGCTCACGCTGAAGGGCGGCGGCGAAGCGCCGGTGAGCCGTCCCAATATCAGGCCATTGCGCGAGGCTGGCTGGTTTTGAGCCAATCGCTCCGCGCGATCTCCCAAATGTCGTGCGGCATGCCGGCGTGCAGCGTGCTGGCGCTTATGCGCATGCCAAGGCGCTCCGCCAGTTTTTGCGATGATGTGTTGGAGGCGTGAATCAGGCTCACGATCCGCTGCGGCTTGAAATGCGCGAACGCCCAATCGCCAGCCGCGCGCGCCGCTTCAAACGCGTAGCCCTGTCCCCAATAGTCGCGCCGCAGACCCCAGCCGAGCTCAAAGCCGACCCAACCTTCCGGCTCCCAGGCGCCAACACGGCCAATGAACGCCCCGCTCGCCTTTTCTTCCACCGCGAACAAGCCATAGCCGCGCAGCGCCCAATGGCCGACGAACAGCGCCATGTCCCGCCAGGCTTCGGCGCGTGTTTGCACGCGCTGATCGCTGGTCAGAAAGCGCGCCGCCTCCGCGTTGCCCATCATGGCGGCGAAGGCCTCGAAATCATCCTCGCGCCAGCCGCGCAATATGAGACGCGCGGTCTCGATACGCGGCGCCTGGGCGAGATCGAACATCGCGGCTCACTCTGAAGCGCGGAAGCTCCAATCGCTATCCGCAGCGAGATACGCGAACACCGCCCATGCGGCGACATTCTGACGAAGCGCTTCGGGATCAATCTTGTCGAGCGTGTCGTCCGCCGTGTGATGATAGTCGAAATAATCGAGGCCATCTTGGCCCAGATCAACAACCGGCACGCCAGCCGTGCGCAGATCGCCAACATCCGCGCCGCCGCTTGCGGAATTGTCGCCCAGGATAATTCCAAGCGGCGCCAATTGGCGATGGATCGCACGCCCGTATGGCGCGGCGCTGTCGGCAAAGCGCGTGCGGAAACGATAGATGCGGCCGGCACCGAAATCGCTTTCGGCGGCGACAATGTGCGTATCGTCCGCGTGCGCGCGTGCGTAGGCGGCGCCGCCATGCACGCCATTCTCCTCGGCGCCGGCGAGCAGAATACGGATCGTACGGCGCGGACGGTGCGGCAGATCGCGGATCAGACGCGCGGCGGCTGTGACGATGGCGACGCCCGCGCCGTCATCGATGGCGCCCTGCCCCATATCCCAGGAATCCAAGTGCGCGGCGAGCAACACCACCTCTTGGGGACGTTCGCGGCCACGGATTTCAGCGATCACGTTTCCGGACGGCGCGTTCTCGCGAATATCAGCTTCGATGTTGAGGCGCACACGCGTCGGCCCGCGCGCGGCCAGGCGCGCCAGCAAATCAGCGTCGGCGGGAGAGACCGCCGCAGCCGGCAAGCTCGCGCCTTGCGACTGACGCGATGAGCCGCCCTGGTGCGCGAAGCGGTGCGGATCAGTGCCGACAGAGCGGACAAGGCAGGCCAGCGCGCCCTTGGCTTGCGCCACCGGCGCACAGCGGCCGCGCTTCGCGACAGCCGCACCATAGCCGGAGCCATCCTGCGTGCGCTGCATGCGCTCGTCGATGAACACGATGCGCCCCTGCACCGCGCTCGCGGGCGCCGCTTCAAGCGCGGCCATGTCAGGGAAACGCACGATCTCCGCTTCAAGCCCGCCCGCCGGGGTGGACGGCGAGCCGCCGAGCGCGGCGATCACCATGTGCTGCTGTGTCGGCGCCACCACCGACGCTTCCTCGCGCACCGCATCCCAGTACGGAATGGTGAACGCTTCGGTGCGGATATTGGTGAAGCGGTTTTCGCGCAGCATAGCTTCCGCCCACACGCGCGCCCGCGCCTCGGCCTCCGAGCCAGCCAGACGCGGCCCCACCTCGGTGACCAGATCTTCCACGATGTTCCAGGCAAGATCGCTTTCAAGCGCGGCGGCGCGCAAGCGATCGACGGTGCGCTGCTGCTCGGCGCTGATCGGCGCGGCCGCGGGCGGCGCTTGTGGGTTGACCGCCACGGATGTCGCCGGCTGCTGCTGAGCACTCGCCGTTGAGGCGAGCGCGAGCGCCGCCAATGCCAAAGCCAAGTTCCGCATATCGTCCCCCAAATCTCGCGCTCAAGGTGGCGGCGCAGGCGCAAGATGCAAGGGCGTTGCGACAACCGGCGCCCCCTCCCACATCAGCGACCTTCTGATAGAACCAGCCGAATGCTAAAGCTCAACCCCGCGATCGACCCGGCGCCCTTCGCCCGCGCCTACGCCGCGACCAAATGCGTGCAGATTCCGAATCTATTCGACGCCGAAAGCGCCGCCGCGCTTGAACGGGTCTTGCTGAGCCTGCCATGGCGACTCGTTTGCCAGAATGACGAAGGCCAAAATCTATTGCTGACGAAGGAGCAATTGCAGGCGCTGTCGGCTGCGGACATCGAACGGCTCGACGCAGGCATTCGCAAGCGCGCCGCGCGCAATGTCGGCTTTACCTACTTCACTTATCCGATGATCGAGGCGGTGCAACAACGTTGGGACCCCGGCCACCCCATCCATGCGCTCACGCACTTTCTCAACTCACCGCCATTCATCGAATTCGCGAGGACGCTGATCGCCTGTCCAGGACTCACCAAGATCGACGCCCAGGCGAGTAATTATCAGCCCGGCCATTTTCTCACGCGCCACATAGACGATGGGCTGAAGAAAGAGCGGCGCGCGGCATATACGCTCGGCTTCTCCCGCAATTGGCAGCCCGATTGGGGTGGGTTGCTGATGTTCATCGATGAAAATCTCGACGTCGCGCGCGCGCTCACGCCGCGCTTCAACACATTGACTGTGTTCGACGGCTTGCTGGTGCATTCGGTTTCGCCCGTGTCGCAGTTCGCACCCAACCCCCGGCTTTCAGTCGTTGGGTGGTTTCGCGACGATCCAATCCCGCGTTAGCGCGGGCGCGCTTTCCATGCGGCCTTGCTCTGGCCGTAGAGGTCGACCTTGTGATCGTGAAATGGCGGCGTGAGCACGACATCCTCGCGCTCGAGCTGTGAGCCCAGGCGAAGCGCGAGCGCGATCGATGGTGCGTTGCGCTTGTCGATGCAGTGGATCACGTGCTCCCAGCCCAGATGATCGAACGCCCAATCGAGCGCGGCCGTCGCACCCTCGGCGGCGAAGCCCTGCCCCATCGCGTTTTTCTTCAAGCCCCAGCCTACCTCGTCGCCGGGCCAGCCGCCTTCCTTGCCGCCCGGCCGCCACGGGCCAAGCCGGCCGATCCACTCGCCAGTGTCGCGCCGCAAGACGGAGAACATGGAATAACCGAGCAACGCCCAAGCCCCTGCGAGCGTGGCCATGCCGCGCCAAGCCGCATCGCGCGGCGCGACCCCGCCGATGAAGCGCATTGTTTCATCTTCTTCCGCCATGGAGGCAAAGCCATCGAAATCGGCGTGCGTTGGCGGACGTAGGATGAGGCGCTCGGTGGTGAGGGTTGGGCCCAGTGTCATGCGTGGCTCTGCGTTTGAGGCGCATCACTCTAGCCGACGCGCCACCACCATCTCCAAGAGTTTTTGAATCTGCCGCACCTGATCGAAAGCTTCCGCCTTGACGGCGGTTTGCCGCGCCGCCGTCGCCCCGACAGCGGCCGCCTCCCAATCGCCGTGACCTCACCGTAGCGCGGCGTGGCGGCGTACGCTACCGCTTCAGGCAAAGCAGCAAGCCGTCGCCGATATTGGTCATGATTGCGTGGACGCGCGCGTCGGCTCTGGCCTTCACCGCCAGCGCGCGCAGTGCTGAGGTATCCGCGCTAGTGTCCGCGGGATCGACGACGCGGCCACCCCACAGCACATTGTCGAACAGCATCATGCCGCCAGGGCGCAGGAGCGTCAGGCCGGCCTCGTAATACGCCGCGCATCCCGTCTTGTCGGCGTCGATGAAGCCAAAATCGTAGGCGCCCGCTTGCCCCGCCGCGATTTGCGCCTCGAGCGTCTCGATCGCGGGCGCAAGTTTAAGTTCAATCACGTCATCCACGCCGGCCTCGCGCCAATAATGGCGCGCGCGCGTGGTCCATTCCTCGGCGATGTCGCACGCGAGCAAGTGCGCGGCGGGGCCGTGCGCTTCTTTCAACACGAGCCCGGTGGCGAGCGCCGAATAGCCGGTGAATACGCCGACCTCGAACGCGCGTTTCGCGTTGAGCACGCGCACGAGCATTTGCATGAACGCGCCTTGCTCGGCGCTGATCTGCATCCGCGCTTGCGGCAAAGCCTGCGTTTCTTCCCGGCAACGCGCCAACACCGGAGGTTCCGGCGGATTGGCGCGCGCCAGATAGCTTACCAGTTCAGGTGAAAGACCGAGGGATGAAGACATCCCTTGGATTTAGGCCAGCCGCTTCAACTCGGCCACCAGGTCGTCGCGCTCCCATGTGAAGCCGCCTTCATTGTCCGGCGTGCGGCCGAAATGACCGTACGCGGCCGTGCGCGCGTAAATCGGGCGATTGAGCTTCAAATGCGTGCGGATCGCGCGGGGCGTGCAGCCATCCATCAGTTCCGGAAGCTTGGCTTCGAGAATGGCGGGATCGATCGTGTCGGCGCCGTGCAGATCGACATAGAAGCTGGTCGGGCGCGCAACGCCGATGGCGTAGCTGATCTGGATGGTGCAGCGCTCGGCGAGACCGGCGGCGACCACGTTCTTCGCCAGATAGCGGCACGCATAGGCGGCCGAGCGGTCAACCTTCGTCGGATCCTTGCCCGAGAACGCGCCGCCGCCGTGCGGGCTTGCGCCGCCATAGGTGTCGACAATGATCTTGCGCCCAGTCAGGCCGCTATCGCCATCGGGGCCGCCAATCTCGAACTTGCCCGTCGGATTGATGTGCCATTTGGTTTTCTTGGTGATCAGACCTTCAGGGAAAACCGAAGCCGCGATCGGCTTGATGATCTCAGAAAAGCGCGACTGGCTGTAGCTCTTGTCGCCCAGCTTCTTCGCATGCTGGTGGCTGACGACGATGGCGACGACCTCGACCGGCTTGCCGTTCTCGTAGCGCAGCGTGACTTGGCTCTTGGCGTCCGGCTCAAGCTCAGGGCGCTCGCCCGAGTGACGAAGCTCCGCCAAGCGCTTCAGGATGTTGTGCGAGTATTGCAGCGTCGCCGGCATGAGTTCCGGCGTTTCCTTGCAGGCGTAGCCGAACATGATGCCTTGGTCGCCGGCGCCTTCGTCTTTCTTGGCGCTGGCGTCGACGCCTTGCGCGATATGGGCGGACTGGCCGTGCAGATAGCAAGCGTACTTCGCCTTCTCCCAGTGGAAGCCCTTTTGCGCGTAGCCGATATCCTTAACCGCGGCGCGGACCTTCGGCTGCAGGCTATCGATGATCTCCTTGGTGAATTTCTTGTTGGCGGCCTTGTCATTGCCCGCCTTTCCAGCGCGGACCTCGCCGGCGAGGATGATGCGGTTCGTCGTCACCATCGTCTCGCAGGCGACGCGCGCCTCTGGATCGGCCTCGATGAAGGCGTCGACGACGGTGTCGGAGATGCGGTCCGCGACCTTATCTGGATGGCCCTCGGACACACTTTCGCTGGTGAAGACATAATTGCTGCGCGCCACGCGGTTTCTCCGACTGCAAACAAGCGGCTGGTAATAGGTAGAACCACGTCCGCGTGCAATTCTTGGACCCGTGACGGCTAGCCGCGCTTGGAAGCCTCTTCCTCGGTCAGCGCCTTAACCAATTCCACCACGCGGCGACGAATTTTCTGGCTCTTGATCGACGCAAACAGCGCCATGAGCTGCGCGCCCTCGGGCGTGGCGAGGGCGTCCTCGACATAATCCTGGCGGCTCTCAGCGACGCCGCTCGCCCGGCCAGAGGTTAACCCCTCGAAAAACTTCGCCGCCGGCATTTCGAGCGATGAGGCAATATCATACAGCCGGCTCGCAGCTATTCGATTGACGCCCTTCTCGTATTTCTGGACCTGCTGGAAGGTAACGCCAAGTAGTTCGGCGAGCCGCTCTTGGCTCATCCCGATCTCAAGCCGACGAGATCTTACGCGCTGACCAATTTTCTTATCGACCGCATTCGCCGCGCGCTCGTCGTTCATGCTTTCAGTTCCCTAGACAGCCAAGTGCGCGGAAAAAATCTTAGTCCGGCAATGAATACAAGCAGCAATCCAAACAACGCGTTTCCCCAACGGGCTAGTGCGGTTGGGGGTATCGCGGATGGGAGTTGCGCCTCTGCGCCCAACACTCGCCCACTGGTTGCGCGAATTTCACGGCCATAAGCATCGACAATCGCCGATACGCCGCCAGAGGCGGCGCGCGCCAAGGGCAGCCCTTCTTCAATCGCACGATAGCGCGCCATCGCATAGTGCTGATATGGCCCAGAACCGCCCCCAAACCAGGCGTCATTGGTGAGGCTGATGATCCAGCCCGGCCGCTCCTCGCCGCGTGGGACCATGCCCGGGAAGATCGCTTCGTAGCAGATGAGCACCACTGCGGGCGGCGCATCGGGAACAACGAGACGCGATGGCGGCGGCCCTGCCTCAAAGCCAGCGCCTATGCGCTGCAGCGGCGCAATGTTGAGGCGGCTCACGAGCGACCAAAACGGAATGTACTCGCCGAACGGTACGAGGTGATTTTTATCGTAGGTCTGGCTCAAGCGCGGAACGCCGCTAACCCCATCAATGACAGCGGCCGAATTGAAATAAGCGACGCCATCGCTGCGTGCTTCGCGACGCGTAACGCCCGTCACCAAAACGCGATCGCCCATGCCGCGGCCAATCGCGCTCATGAAATCCGGATTCTCGAGCATGAAGAAATTCACGACCGGAATGGCGCCTTCCGGCCAGATTACGATCGACGCACGACTCTCATCCGGCGCATCGCTCACATCGAGGTAGCGCTGCAACACGCGCCACTCTTGATCCACACGTCCTTCCCACTTTTGCGCCTGGCTCAAGCCTGAATCCGCCACGCGCACGATCGGCTGCAGGCCGGGCGCGTCGACGATAGCGCGCGAAAGTCGCTCCGCGCCCCATCCCCAACTCATGCCGACAAGCAGCGCCGCGACGAGAATGGGCGCGAAACGCCGCCCCGCCCCCTCTCCGCCATCGCCAAGCGCCGCAGGCGTCGCCGCAACCAGAAGTGTGAGCAGCGAGAGCCCGTATATGCCCAGCACGGAGGCCAACTGCGACAAAGGTTCGCCGGGGGTCCAAACGTAACCGGGTAACAACCAGGGGAAACCGGTGAGGATATTTCCGCGCAGCCACTCGCTCGCGAACACGCAAACCGTGAACCAGGCGATTCGGCGAATATCGGTTGTCCAAAGCGCGATCGCCGTCGCGCAACCCAGCGCCCAAAACAGCGCAAGCGAAGCCGCCAGCCCGATGGTCGCCGGTACGCCCCACATCGGCCCCCACGCGCCGCTATCGACCATGAAGGCCGACGACACCCAATAGAGACCCGTGATCAGATGGCCGAAGCCAAACCACCAGCCCAGCGCAAAGCCGCGGCCCACGCGGCCCCAAAAAGTCGCGCCGAGCTTGGCCGCTCCATCGAGCAGCCAAACCAAGACGGTGATGGCGATGACGTAAAACAGCGTCAGCTGAAACGGCGCATGCGCCAACGTGGCGAGCGCACCAGCCAAAAAAGCCAGGCCACGGCGCTGCCATTGCGTGCGCGCGGCGAGCCAAGAATGCACGCGCGAAAGCGGTGAATCGTTTGCTGGCGCGTTCAAAGAGCGGCCCCCGTTAGTGCGCTTTTACGAGCCCCTTGGAGCGCGATGCGGCAATTGCGTCAACACCACGAGGCGCGGCTATCCTTCTTTTGACGCGGCGGCCGCGGCTTTTACCAATGCATCGGCATTGCGTTTGATGCGGACACGCTTCACCCGCCGCGGATCAGCGTCGATGATCTCGACATCAAATCCCGCCGGATGGTGGAGGATTTCACCGCGCTGCGGCAAACGCCCGGCGAGCGCCACCGCAAGGCCGGCGACGGTGTCAAACTCGTCTTCATGCTCGGGCAAGGCCAGTGACGCCACGAGCTTGGCTTCGAGCTGATCGATCGGCGCGCGGCCGTCAGCCTCGAAGCCCCCCAAACGCTCGGCGACAAGGGCTGCGTCATCATCGTGCTCATCCTCGATGGCGCCGACGATCTGCTCGACCAAATCTTCCATCGAGACGAGGCCATCGGTGCCGCCATATTCATCGACGACCAAAGCCAAATGAATCCGGCTCGACTGCATCTTCAGAAAGAGCGTCGCCAGCGTCATGGATTGCGGCACGTAGAGGATTTCACGGCGGATGCGCGCGAGCAGGCGATCGGAGAATTTGGCGCGCGCCTCCCCATCCGCGTCCGGCGCCAGGAGCGCCAGTACATCGCGCACGTGCGCGAAACCCTGCGGGTCATCCAGCGTCTCGCCGTAAATCGGCAAACGCGAGTGTTGGCTATCCGAAAACACACGCGCCGCCTCGCCCAGCGTGGCGTTGGCTTCAACGGCGACGATTTCCGCGCGCGCGCGCATCACATCAGCCACTTTGAGACGGTCAAAGCGCGCCGCGCGCAGGATCATATCCTTGTGCGCGCCTTCGATGGATTCGCCGTTTTCCTCGCGCTCGCGCAGCGCTTCCTCGACGGCCGCGGCGGACCCTAGTTTCTCGCGCGCGAAAATCCGCGTCAGCTTTTGAACCAGGCCCGCGCGCCTTCGCGAGGAAGGCTCGGCATCGTCAGCTATCTCAACCATAATTGGTGCGTCGCACTCCTTAACCAGACTTCACGCGTAGGGATCTTCTATCCCAATCTCGGCGAGTATAGCGCGTTCGCGCGCTTCCATCGCCTCTGCGTCAGCCTCATTCATGTGATCATAGCCTAGCAAATGCAGA
This sequence comes from Caulobacterales bacterium, assembly GCA_017303355.1. Lineage (GTDB taxonomy): Bacteria > Pseudomonadota > Alphaproteobacteria > Caulobacterales > Aquidulcibacteraceae > Vitreimonas. The sequence goes on from JAFLCU010000007.1 coordinate 19,270, forward strand.
AAACCGTGCACCACAAGATGCGCGGCATGGTTAGCGAAGCTTTTGCCCTGACTTTGCGCCTCGGTTTCAATGGTTTCAGCGGCGAGCGCGATATCGCCCAGAAATCCAGGCTCGGCTGGCTCGGCGGGCGGAAACGACAGAACGTTCGTCGGCCCTTCCTTGTCGCGAAATTCCTTGTTCAGGGCGGCGATCGCGGCGTCATCCCCCAAGAGCAAAGACACCGTGCCGCCAACGCCCTGCGCGGTCGCAGCCGCGGCCAGCGCTTTCGCGAGCCCCTCTTCGCGGCCCTTCCATGCGGGCGCGCCACCGAGAATATCGACCTCAAACGGCAGCTCTTCAGCCACGGCCATCCTCGTCGCGCTGATACGCTTCGACAATCTTCGCCACCAAGCGGTGGCGCACGACATCCTGCGTCGCGAAGCGGATCACCTCAACGCCCAGGACACCGCTCAGAATATGGATGGCGTGCGCCAAGCCGGATTGATCGGGCCGCACCAAATCGATTTGCGATGGGTCGCCCGTCACCACCATGCGCGAGCCTTCGCCCAAGCGCGTGAGCACCATCTTCATCTGCAGGATCGTGGCGTTTTGCGATTCATCGACGATCACGAACGCATTGCTCAACGTACGCCCGCGCATGAACGCCAGAGGCGCCACCTCGATCTGGCGCCGCTCGCGCCGCGCCTTCAGATCGTTCTCGTTCATCTGGCTGCGGAACGCATCCCAGATCGGCTGCAAGTATGGATCGACCTTCTCGGCCAGATCGCCGGGCAGATAGCCAAGCTTCTCCCCCGCCTCCACGGCGGGACGCGTGACGATGATCTTGTCGACGCGTTCCTGCTTCAGCGCCTCCACCGCAGCCGCGACAGCAAGGAAGGTCTTGCCCGTGCCAGCCGGGCCGACGCCAAAGATCAGATCGATATTCTCGTCGCGCAGCGCTTCGACGTAGTGCACTTGGCGCGGCGTGCGCAAAGTGAGCCCGCCGAGTTGCGGCAGCTTCATGGGCGCGGAATCCGGGGCCGCGCCTTCCGAAAACGAAATCGCCGCGAACACATCGCCTTCACGGATGCTGCTTTTGCGCCGCGCGAGATCAGCCAGCGCATCGATGATGCGCTGCACGCGCGCGAGATCGGCCTCGGTTCGGCCGCGTATGATCAGACGATCGCCCTGTGCATCGAGCGTGACGGCATAAGCCGGCGCGCCGCGCGGCGCGTTCGGATCGCGGAACGCTTCCTGAATGTGCGCGAGGTGACGATGCAGCGGCCCGAACACCGCTTGCGCGACGCCTGCGTCGCTTAGAACGATAACACGTTCGAGATTTGGCGCTGTCGTCATGCTGTCGCCATCTCGTGGCGCGCGCCCGAAATCGAATTCTGCGTCGCGTGATCGATGCGCACCTCGACAATATCGCCATTGTCCGCGCGCGTATCATCGAAATGCACGGATTGCAGATAAGGCGAGCGCCCGTGCTTCTGGCCGGGCCGGCGCCCATCGCCGGTCACAAGAACCGGCAAAACGCGGCCAATTTGGCTCTCGTTGAAGCTGCGTTGCTGCTCAAACAGCAAGGCCTGCAAACGCTGCAAGCGTTCCGACATCGCCTCTTCCGCCACTTGCGCCATCATGCTGGCCGCTGGCGTGCCGGGGCGCGGCGAATACTTGAAGGAGAACGCCGAAGCGAATGTCACGTCGCGCACCATTTGCATGGTCGCTTCGAATTCCTTGTCCGTCTCGCCTGGAAAACCCACGATGAAATCCGTTGAAAGCGCGATGTCCGGGCGCACCTTGCGCAGGCGTGCGATGATATCGCGATAGAACGCGCCATCGTGCTTTCGGTTCATCGCCTTCAGGATGCGATCGGAGCCAGATTGCACCGGCAGGTGGAGATACGGCATCAGCTTCGGCTCCTCGCCGTGCAGCGCGATCAGTTCGTCATCCATCTCGACCGGATGCGAGGTCATGTAACGCAACCGCTCCACACCATCGATCCCAGCCAACCGGCGCAACAGATCGGCGAAGCCCGAGCCGCCCGAGCCGTGATACGCATTCACGTTCTGCCCCAGCAGCGTGATCTCACGCACGCCACGATCCACGAGCGATTGCGCTTCGCTCAGCACGTCCGCCAACGGCCGTGAGAACTCGGCGCCGCGCGTGTAAGGCACGACGCAGAATGTGCAGAATTTATCGCAACCCTCCTGGATCGAGAGGAACGCGGTCACGCCATCGGGCGCGCGCGCGGGCAGCGCATCGAACTTTTCCTGCGCGGTGAAATCCGCCGCCAGACGCTCGCCGGTCTTGCGAGCCGCGCGCGCGATCAGTTCGGGCAGTTTGTGATAAGCCTGCGGCCCGACAACCAGATCAACCGCCGGCGCGCGCCGGATGATCTCCTCGCCCTCGGCCTGCGCGACGCAGCCGGCGATGGCGATCGTCATGCCCTTCCCCTCGGCGACGCGTCGCTCCTTATGCGCGCGCAGCCGGCCGACTTCGGAATAGACCTTCTCGGTCGCCTTCTCGCGGATGTGGCAGGTGTTGAGGATAACGAGATCGGCGTCGTCCGGGCGTTCGGTGATGGCGTAGCCTAGCGGCGAGAGCACGTCGCGCATGCGCTCGCTGTCATAGACGTTCATCTGGCAGCCGTAAGTCTCGATGAAGAGACGCTTGAGATCGGGCCGCGTTTGCTCGGACATATCAGGATTTTGTTCTCAACCGGCCTTCTTGCCGGACTTGCTCTTGTCGTCCAACGGCACGCCGTAGAGTTCGAGCCGGTGATCGACCAGCTTGTAACCCAGGCGCCGCGCGATCTCGTGCTGCAGCCGTTCGATCTCCGGATCGACGAACTCGACCACTTGACCCGTCTTCATGTCGATCAGGTGATCGTGGTGCTGATCGGGCACCTCTTCGTAGCGCGAGCGCCCGTCGCGGAAATCATGCCGCTCCAGAATGCCGCTCTCTTCGAACAGCCGCACAGTGCGATAGACCGTGGCGATCGAAATGCCCGGATCGACCGCGGCGGCGCGGCGATGCAATTCCTCGACGTCGGGATGGTCATGGCTGGTCGAGACGATGCGCGCGATCACGCGGCGCTGCTCGGTCATGCGCATACCCTTTTCGACGCAGAGTTTTTCGATCCGGTCCATTTCACCCTCTAGTGTGCGCGAACAAATACTCTTTTGCGCGCGCCCATGTCCACCAAAGACACCCTCAAACGACGGGCCTTGGCAGCGTCCGGCGCATGACGATGGCGTCCACCGCCCCGCCCTCGCCCGCATAATAAGCGTGGCGCCGGCCCGCTTCCTCGTAACCAAGCTTGGCGTAAAGCGCGCGCGCGGCGCTGTTATCCTCAGCCACTTCGAGGTGCATGGACGCCGCGCCGCGCACCAGGGCAGCGACGCCGGCGGCGGTGACAAGCGAAGCCCCGACGCCTTTGCGGCGCGCTTCGGGAACCACAGCGATTGTAAGGATTTCCGCCTCGCCGACGGCGGCCCAGGCGATAACGAAACCGCGCGCCTCCGTATCACGCGAAATCAAAGCGAACGCAGCGCTATTGTCCAGGAGCTTGGCGATATCCGCTCCGCTCCATGGTTTCGCGAAGGCGCGTGCGTGCAGCGCCGCGAGTTCTTCGCAGGCATCGGCGCCGACGGCTTCAATCATGCGCCGCCTCCCGGCAGCGTGACGTGCGGCGCGCGCAAATAGGTTGGATCGGAGGGATAGCGGGCGGAATCGAGCCGGCCGGTGCGCGCGGCGAGCGCCGCGACGTCGGGCGTGACGCCTGGACCGCTCAAGTTGAACGGACGCCCCTGCGCAGCAATCGCCAGCAGCGCCTCATGCTCGCCACGCTCAATGCCGCGTGGCGCGATCAAAGGCGCGCCGTCTTCGTAAAGCGCCAGATAGGAAGCGCCCGGCGTTTCAATGAGCGCGGCGCGAAGGCCGTCTTCGCCCTCGGCCAACGCCAGCGCTTCGAGCGTCGAAACGCCAATGCAAGGCTTGCCGAGCGACAGCGCCAGCGCCCGCGCAAAGGATAAGCCGACGCGGACTCCGGTGAATGAACCCGGCCCCGTCGTCACCGCGACACGATCGATCTGCTCGAACGAAACGCCAGCTTGCACCGCCGCCTCGCGCACCATCGGCGCCAGACGCTCGGCCTGGCCACGATTCATCTGCTCGGAAATATACGCGAGCGTTCGCCCATCGCGCGCGATTGCGACGGAACACGCATCCAGTGCGGAATCGATAGCTAGAACCAGCAGACTTTTCAGCCCTTCGGCAGCGGCTTCAAAGCGGTCAACGCGTCGACGGTGTCCTCGATGGTTCGGTCCCAATAGCCGATGATCACATCACGATTGAGTTCAATCCAGCGCCGCACGAGTTCGAAATCCGCCGGCGATAGATTGCCTTCGACAACCTCAATCGTCGGGCGAAGGGCCACGGAAGCAACAAAGGGAAGCGCCTTCGGACCGGCGGCGACCTTTACTCTGACGTCGTGCCGACCTTGCTTCTCGGAGATGTAAACAGAGAACGGCAATCCGCTGCGTTTCGGATGCACGTTCGCCATGAGGTAAAAATCCTCGTCCTGAAGTGATGCGCTATCCATAAGAAATTCGCGATCTAAGACAAGGCGCTCAATTTGTGCGCTACGCGCACAATATCACATAAAATCACGCAAGTAACCTGCTGGGCTCGCCTCAAACCACCTGCTCCACGGAGAGCACTTCGGGCACGTAATGGCGCAGCATGTTCTCGATGCCTTGCTTCAGCGTCAGCGTCGATGAGGGGCAGCCGGCGCATGAGCCGCGCATATTGAGGCGCACAATCCCCTGATCGTGATCCCACGAATGGAACGTGATGTCGCCGCCATCGCGCGCCACGGCGGGGCGCACGCGCGCATCAATGATCTCTTTCAGCTCCTTCACGATATCGGCGGCTTCGCCTTCATAGACGATGTCCGCTTCGTCGGTTTCATCCGCCGGCGCGTTCGCGTCGCGCAACACGGCGCGGCCAGAGGTGAAATGATCCATGATCGCGGCCAGCACATGCGGCTTCAGATGCGGCCACTCGATCGCTTCGGCCTTGGTGATGGTGATAAAATCCGAGCCCAGATAGACGCGCTCGACGCCATCGACATCAAACAATGCCGTCGCCAGCGGCGAGGCCAAAGCGGCGTCGGCGTCGCTGAATTCGCGGCTGCCCTGCCCCAGCACGTCGCGGCCGGGCAGGAACTTCAGTGTGCGCGGGTTGGGCGTGGATTCCGTCTGAATAAACATAGCGCCCAAGTGGGACTTTCCGCCCGACCGGTCAAGCTTGCGGCGGCTCCGCGACAGGCAGCGATTGCGCCAAAGGCAGCGCCAATTGACGAATTTCCTCGCGCGACAGCGCGCCAGGCACCACCAACACCGGCACCGGCCGCGGGCCCAGCCCGGCCGTCTTGCCCAGCTGCGCCACCAGCGGCCCTGGCCCGCCCGGGCCAGCCGCAGCCGCCAGAACGACGAGTTTGATCGAATTATCCTGCTCAAGCAGCTTACGCAGCTCGGGCTTCAGATCACCTTCGCGCAGCACGGGCTCGGCCGTGATCCCGCACTCGGCCCAGACCTCGGCGGCGAAGCGCTGGGTGAGCGATTCCGCCGCCGATTGCGCCTGGCGCCGCATCTCCTCGGTAATCGAGGCCCAAGGCGCTGGATCAGATGGTTCGATCACGCGCAGCACGACCAGCCGCCAGCCGGTGCTCTTGCAGAGCAGCCCGGCATAGATCAGCGCGTCCGGAAATTCCTCGCTCTCATCGGCGATGACCAGGCAGGCGAAGCGCTCGTCACTCATCGGATCAGCCTACCAGCGTCGCATCATGCGCGCCACAAGCCGACGACGTCGCGCACCTCGGCCATGATCGGCTGCGCCACGGCGCGGGCTTTCTCGGCGCCGTCCTTCAGGATCGCATCGAGCGCGGCGGTATCCGCTGTCAGACGACGCATCTCGGCGGCGATGGGCGAAAGTTTCGCCGCCAGCACCTCGGCCAGCGCCGGCTTGAACACGCCGAAGCCTTTGCCGCCATATTCGGTCAGCACATCCTCGACGCCGCGCTCCGTCACCGCCGCGAAAATGCCGACGAGGTTTTCCACTTCGGCGCGGCCCGCGAGCCCTTCCTTGCTTTCCGGCACAGGCAACGGGTCGGTCGTCGCCTTTTTGATCTTCGACATGATCGCATCCGCATCATCGGTGAGATTGATGCGCGTCATGTCCGACGGATCGGACTTCGACATTTTCTTCGCGCCGTCGCGCAAGCTCATGATCCGCGCGCCCGGCCCTTGAATCAAAGGCTCCGGCAGCGGGAAGAAACCCGGCGCGTTGTGGTCGTTGTTGAATTTCTGCGCGATGTCGCGCGAGAGCTCCAGATGCTGCTTCTGGTCTTCGCCGACCGGCACGTGCGTGGCCTTGTAGAGCAGAATATCCGCCGCCTGCAGCACCGGATAATCGAACAAGCCCACGGACGAACGCTGCGCATCCTTGCCAGCTTTGTCCTTGAACTGGGTCATCCGCTCCAGCCAGCCCATGCGCGCGACGCAGTTCAGCAACCAGGCAAGCTCGGTATGCTCGCGCACGGCCGATTGAATGAAGATGGTCGAGCGTTTGGGATCGACGCCGGCGGCGATGTAAGCGGCGGCGACTTCGCGGCAGCGGCTGGCGAGATTCTCCGGATCGGGGCCAGTCGTGATCGCGTGCAGATCGACGATGCAGTAAATGCTCTCGTACTGATCCTGCAGGCGCACGAATTTTTGCAGGGCGCCGAGATAATTGCCGAGATGCAGGCCGTTGGTCGGCTGCATGCCTGAGAATACGCGTTGCGGGCCCTTGTATTCAGGCTGTGCTGCGTCGGTCATGGAAAACTCCGGAACATGGGATCGGACGCGCCGATAGGCGCGGGAAAAGCGTCAGGTGGTCAGGCCCGCCATCGCCAATTCATCGATCTCGTGTTCATGCGCCGCTCTTTATCAGCCGTCGAAGCCCGGCGGCAAGCCGCCTCCCCCGTTGCTGGGCCCACGCTCACGCTTAAAGGCGGCGCGAACCTCGCCGATGGTTACCGCCCGCACCAGGAAGGCGACCACGAAATAGAACGTGCCGCCCGCCAGGATCAGCAGCGCGATCGATGCTTCCTTCGAGCCAAGCCGCGCCTCCAGCCACGCACGGTTGGCATTGCCGAACCAGAGCACGGCAAACAGGATCGCCGAGGCCAGCACGATACGCAGCAATCGGCCGAACGCAGCCGGCGTCGGCCCGTAGGCGCCCTGCTTCACCAACGCGCGGATCATCAGCAACACGTTGAGCCACGCCGCCGTCGAGGTGGCGATCGCGAGACCCGGGAAACCCGCCACGCCAATCGAGCGCAAGCCGAAGAAGAGCGCCGCGCCAAACACGACGTTCAGCACCATAGAAGTGATCGCGTAGCGCATCGGCGCTTTCGTATCTTCGCGCGCGAAGAACGCCGGCGCATAGATTTTCGCCAGCACGAACGCCGGCACGCCCCAGCCATAATGGATCAGCGCCATCGCCGCGTTGTTGGCGTCTTCCACGGTGAAAGCGCCACGCGTGTAGAGGCCTTCGAGCAGATAGCCCGGCATGGCGAGGATCGCCGCCGCCGCCGGCAGCGTGAACGCCATCGAAAGCGCCACCGCTTCGTCCAGCGCACTGCGCGCACCGGGCGCATCGCCCTCCTGCACCAAGCGCGACAAACGCGGCAGCATGGCCACGCCCACCGCGATGCCGATCAGGCCAAGCGGCAGCTGATACAAGCGATCCGCGACATTGAGATATGTGATCGCGCCTTGCTCAAACGACGCGAGCGCCTGGCTGATCATCACATTGATCTGCAACGCTCCGCCCGCGATCGCGCCCGGCACCGCCAGTGCGATCAAGCGTTTCACGCCGGGCGTCACGCGCGGCAACGGAAAGCGCGCTTTCATGCCCGCGCGTCGCGCGCCGGCCCACACCCAAATCGCCTGCAACACGCCGGAAATCGAAACGCCGGTGATCGCCGCGAGCGCCGCGTGTTCCGGCGTGTCATGCACCAGCGCTACCGCGACCAACTGACAGAGGTTGAACAGAATCGGCGCGGCGGCGGCGGCGAAGAACTTGCCGCGCGCATTAAGCACCCCGGAAAACAACGTCGCCGCCGACATCGCGACCAGATACGGCATGGCGATTTGCGTCAACAGGTTCGCCAGCGCCATCGCTTCGGGATTATCGGCGTAGCCGGCGAACAGCGCGCGATTGATCCAACTCATCGCCACAATGGCGATCGCACTCAGCACGCCCGTGACGAGCAACAGAATGGAGAGCGCCTCGGCCGCGAGTTGATCGGCGGCATCCTGCCCTTCCGCCGCGAGCGTCTTCGAATAGACCGGCACGAAGGCTTGGCTGAACGCGCCTTCCGCGAACAGCCGTCGAAACAAATTGGGAAAACGCAGCGCCGCGAAGAACGCGTCCGCGACAGGCCCCGCGCCGAGTGCGGCCGCCAACACCAAATCGCGCGCGAAACCAAACAAGCGCGACACGAGGGTCAGACCGCCGATCACGGCAGTATTGCGGGCGAGACTCATGGATTCCCCAGGAAGCGGCGCGCGTGTCTAGCGCGCCGTCGAGGCCCGCGCCACCGCCAATGGCGCACGCGCGGGGTCGGCAGGCGCGGCGGGCTCACCGGCGCGCAAAATCTCCTCAAGTTTTGCACGAACCGATGCGATGCGGCGCGGATTGGCGATTTGCCCGCCGCCCTCTTCTTCCTGCACATAGAACACGTCCGCAGCGCGCTCGCCATATGTATCGATATGCGCGCTGACGATGGAGACGCCCGCTTCCGCGCACACATGCGCAAGATCGGCCAGCAAGCCCAGACGGTCACGGCCCGACGCCTCGATCACCGTCGCCTGCGGCGTCAGATCATTGTCGATTCGCACCCAGGGTTCGATGGCGAACGCGGCGTTGCGGCGCGAAGGGGCTTTCGCGGCTGGCGGCGCATGATCGGCAAGTGCTGCGCGATTGAGGCGCGCGACGAGGCCTTCAAGCACGCCCGCGTCCTGTTCGCCGAACGGCTTGTGATCCGTGGTCTGGATCGAGAATACATCGAACGCGGCGCCATCTTTGGTGGTGTGCACGCGGGCGCCGGCGATGTCGGCGCCGCTCGCGGAAATCGCGGCGGCCAAACTCGCGAACAGACGCGGCCTATCGCCGGCATAGACGAGCACCTCGGTGATGCCTTGCACGGGCCGCAAACGCGCCGCGACGTGCGGGATCGCTTTCGCGCGCCGCGCGCTTTGCACCTCTTGCGCGTGCCAGCGTAGCGCATCCGCGTCGTGGCTCAGCCAATAGCCATCTTCCAGCACGTCGAGCCAGCCATTGAGCACGCCGTCGCTGGCGCCCAGATCCTTCATCAGGCGCGCCTTGGCTTCGCCAGCGATCGCCGCCAGATGCTCGCGCACGCCCTCTTCGTCCGAGCGGCCGCCATGTAGCGCTGCTTCAGTGAGACGATAGAGGTCGCGCAGCAGCTGACCCTTCCAATCGTTCCAGACGCTGGGGCCAACGGCGCGAATATCCGAAACCGTAAGCACCAAGAGCAGGCGCAGACGCTCCACATTGCCGACAAGCTTGGCGAACTGCGCCACGGTGCGCGGATCGCCAATATCGCGCTTTTGCGCCACATCGCTCATGACGAGGTGATTGCCGACAAGCCAGCCGACGAGATCGACTTCTTCCTGCGGCAGCCCCAAGCGCTCACACGCGGCGCGCGCCGATTTTTCGCCTTCGATCTGCTGATCGCCTTCGCCCTTGCCGGTGTCGTGCAAGAGCATGGCAAGATAAAGCGCGCGGCGATTGATGATCTTGGAGAAAATCTCGGTCGAGAGCGGATGCTGCTTGTTGTGATGGCCGTGCTCGATCTCCGACATCGCGTCGATCGCCTGCAGCGTATGCTCATCCACGGTGTAGTGGTGATACATATTGAACTGCATCTGCGCGACGATGCGGCCGAATTCCGGTAGGAATTTTCCCAACACGCCGGCTTCGTTCATCAGCCGCAACGCCGCGCCAGGATGATGCTTTGAGGCGGCGACCTCAAGGAACGCGGCGCGTGAATCGCTATCCTTGCGCCACGCGGGCGCCAGCGCGCGCACGCGACGGCTCGCCTCCCCCAAAGCCGCGGGGTGCACATCAAGGTCGCGCTTATCGGCGATCTCGAACAAGCGAATGAGGTTCGCGGGCGTATCGAACACATTGGCGGAATTGATGTTGAGCCGACCGGCTTCGACGTGAAACCCAGGCTCAACCTGAGTTGGCGCTTTCTTCGCGCCGGGAAGCAGGCGCTGCATGCCCTTCGGCGCATTCTTGGCGTCGTCCGCCTCGAGCTTGGCGCACAGCACCCGCGTCAGCGCGCCGACTTCTTTCACGACCAGGAAATAGCGCTTCATGAAGCGCTCGACGGCCGTGTGATTGGCGCGCTGGCCATAACCCAAGCGCTTCGCCAGCTCCGGCTGCAGATCGAATGTCAGCTTCTCCTCGGCGCGGCCGGTGATGAAATGCAGATGGCAACGCACGGTCCAAAGGAATTCCGCCGCGCGGCGGAAAGCGTTGCGCTCCTCGGTCGTGAACACGCCGGCTTCGACATAGTCGCGCGGCTGGGTGAAGCCGTAGCGATGGCGCGCGAGCCAGAACAGCGTGTGCAGATCGCGCAGCCCGCCCTTGCCCTCCTTCACGTTGGGCTCGACCATGTAGCGGGTGGCGCCGATGCGCTGGTGGCGCTCGTCGCGCTCTTTCAGCTTCGCGGCGATGAAGCCCGCCTGATCGCGCTCCGCCACGTCCTTGCGGAAGCGCGTGGCGAGTTCCTCGAACAGCGAAGCGTCGCCAGCCAAGCGCCGCGCTTCGAGAGTGGCTGTGCGGATGGTGTGATCCTCGCGCGCGAGCTTCAGGCTCTCATCAACATTGCGTGAGGCATGGCCGACCTTAAGGCCCATGTCCCAGAGCATGTAGAGCATGTATTCGGTGACGCTCTCGGAGAACGGCGTCTGCTTGTAGGCCCTAAGGAATAGCAGATCGAGATCGGAGGACGGCGCGAGTTCGCCGCGGCCATAGCCGCCCACCGCCACCACGGCGAAGCGCTCGCCCTCCGTCGGATTGCGTGCGCGGAAGATGTGCGTCGTCGTATAATCGTAGAGCGCGCTGACCACCTCATCGGCGACCGCCGCTAGTAAGCGCGCGACCGCTAAGCCATTTTCGCCAGCCTCGAGCCGCTCCTTGGCGATCATTCGCCCCCGAAACAATGCGCCGTGCAGCAGCGCACGCACGCGCGGGCGCGCGCTATCGCCTTCGGCCTGGTAGGCGGCGCTGAGCTGCGCGCGCAGCCGCAAGCCGTCGACGACGTGTTCGATGCGGGCAGGTTTCAGGCGCGCGACGGACATGTCATTGCGGTTTCGTCATTCTGGATTATTGCGTTCGTTCTAGGTGCGGAAGGCGCCATCGTAACAGGCACGCGGACGTGACTTCTCTGTAAATCGCATAACGCAAACTTGCCTCATTTCGCGGGCACAGCCAAAGGTATAAGCGACGTTCGCTTCCTGGGAGACTCTCCGACATGCGCAGTAAGGGCGGAAAGACCATTCGGCTCAATCCGGTTGATGAGGATCACCAAGTGACTGATCACCCGGCGCGCGCTGGGCTTGAAGCTCTGATGGATCAAAAGCTGTTCGCGCAGCGCATTCGCAGCGAACGCTCCGCCGCATATTGGTTCGCCGCCTCGCTTTGGGGCTTTTCCGGCCTGATCCTAGGCGCGCTGATGGGCGTCTATATCACGCTCGTGGTGCAGACCGGCTCGGCCGATATTTGGCGCGAAAACTTCATCGCCGGCGCCGCCGCCGACGCCGCGCAAGACAGCGTCAACCGCCGTCCGTCCCTGCTGCCCAGCGATGGCGGCCCGCCGCAACAGCAACCGTAAGCTAGTCTTCCGCTTTGAGGGCCTTGAGCCGGTAGAGCACCTCAAGCGCTTCTTTTGGCGACAAATTATCGGGATTGATTTCAGCCAGCGCCGCCTCAAGCGGCGCTGGCGCTGTTTCAGCCATCACTTGCGCGAACAGCGGCAAATCCTCGGCGATTTCGACTCGCGTGGCGCCGCCATTAGCTTCCAGGCGCGCCAACACCGCCCGCGCCCGCTCGACCGCGCTTTTTGGCAAGCCCGCGAGCTTGGCGACCTGAATACCGTAGGATCGGTCCGCAGGGCCTGGCGACACCTCGTGCAGGAATACGAGATCGCCCTTCCATTCCTTGGCGCGAAGATGCGCGTTGGCCCCGGCCTCCAGCTTGTCCGCTAGCCGCGTCAGCTCGTGATAGTGCGTGGCGAACACGGCGCGGCAGCGATTGGCCTCGTGCAGGTGCTCAGCCACAGCCCAGGCGATGGCCAGACCATCGAACGTCGCCGTGCCGCGCCCGATCTCGTCCAACACAACAAGCGCGCGGGAACCAGCCTGGTTCAGGATCGCGGCGGTCTCGACCATTTCGGTCATGAAGGTGGAGCGGCCGCGCGAAAGATCGTCGGAGGCGCCCACGCGCGCGAACACCCGATCGACGATGCCAAGCCGCAGCTTCTTCGCCGGCACGTACGATCCGGCTTGCGCCAGCACGGCCAGCAAAGCGATCTGGCGCAGATAGGTGCTCTTGCCGGCCATGTTCGGGCCGGTGACAACGACAAGGCGCGGACCGCTGCGGCCCTCGGCGTCAAGACGCGCATCGTTGGGCGTAAAACCCTGCCCCTCGCGCCGCACGCCCTCTTCCACCACGGGATGGCGCGCGGATTCCGCCAGCAGCGCCGATGAATCATCGATCTCGGGGCGCGTCGCCTGTGCTTCCTCGGCCCATTCGGCCAAACCCGCCGCCACGTCGAGCGCGGCGAGCGCGTCAGCCGCGCCGCGAATGTCGGCCTCGTTGGCGCCCGCGCGGGCGGCGAATTCCTTAAACAGCGCCAGCTCGCGCGCCAGCGCGGCATCACCCGCGCGGGCGATCTTCGCATCCAGCTCCGCCAGTTCTGTCGTCGTGAAGCGGATCGAGCCGGCATTGGTTTGGCGATGAATGAAGCGCGCATTGTGTGGCGGCGCCATCAGCGCTTCCGCCTGCTTGGTCGTCGCGTCGATATGATAGCCCAGCACATTGTTGTGCTTAAGCTTCAAGCCGGCGATGCCGGTTTCTTCCGCGTAGCGCGCCTGCAGCGCGGCGATCACCTTGCGGCTATCGTCCCGCAGCGCGCGCGTTTCATCGAGCGTCGCGTCATAACCGGACGCGATAAAACTGCCGTCACGCGCCAGCAGCGGCATCTCCGGCGCGAGCGCGCGCTCCAACGTTTGCGCCAAGCTCGCCGCGCCCTCGTGCGCCGCGAGTGAAAGCGCCGCGCATGCGTGCGCGACCTCGCCGGGCGCCGCATCTGAAAAACCCATGCAGCGCGCAGCGGCGCGATCGCCAGCCATCAAGCCATCACGCACCTGCGCCAAATCACGCGGGCCGCCGCGGCCGAGCGCCAAGCGCGTGAGCGCGCGCGCCAGATCGCCAGCAGCGCGCAATTCCTGGCGCACGCCTTTGCGCCGCTGTGGTTCGTCCAAGAAAAACTGCACCGCATCGAGCCGCGCGCCGATCGCCGCGACATCGGTCAGCGGCCGGCTGACCCGCTCCGCCAACAAACGCCCGCCAGCCGATGTCACCGTGCGATCGACGCAGGCCAGCAATGAGCCATCGCGACCGCCCCGCACCGAGCGCTCGATTTCAAGCGCGGCGCGCGTGGCCGCGTCGATCGCCATGAAGGCGCGCTCGCCGTTGCGGCGCGGCGGCGTCAAGCGCGGTGCGGCCCCCGCTTGCGTGAGCTCGATATAATCGAGCAGCAACCCCATGGCGGACAATTCGGGCGCGCCGAACTCGCCGAACGCATCGAGCGCGGCCACTTCGAACGCCGCCTTGATGCGCCGCTCGGCGGATTTCGCATCGGCCTTCACCGCAGGGCGCATCGTCAACGTCGCGCCGACAATGCGCGCGGCCTCGTTCACATGCGCGGCGTCGGCTTCACTCACGAGCAATTCGGCCGGCGCAAGCGCGGCCAGCTCCTCCTCGACCTCGATCGATTTCAAGGCGCGCGTCTCAAAGGCGCCGGTTGAAACATCCGCCCACGCGATCGCGCCGGCCTCGCCCGCAAACGCCACCGCCGCCAGGCGGTTGGCGGCGCGCGCATCGAGCAGCCCCTCTTCCGTCAGCGTGCCCGGCGTGACCACGCGCACAACGCCGCGCTGCACGATTGATTTCGAGCCGCGCTTCTTCGCTTCCGCCGGATCCTCAAGCTGTTCGCAGAGCGCTACCTTGAAGCCGGCGCGCACGAGCTTCGACAGATAGTTCTCCGCCTGATGCCACGGTACGCCCGCCATCGGGATCGGCTCGCCGCCATGCTGGCCGCGCTTGGTGAGCGCGATGCCAACCGCGCCCGCCGCTTTCACCGCGTCGTCAAAGAACAGCTCGTAGAAATCACCCATGCGGAAGAAGAGCAGCGAATCCGGATACTGCTCCTTGGCCGCGAGATATTGCGCCATGAACGGCGTCGCGCGCACGGGCGGCGGGGAAGAAGAATCGGGCACGGGTGATGTTTAGCCCCATGCCGCAGGGACTTCCAATTGACGCGACAGGACCCACCGCTAGGGTGCCGGCACATTCAAAGCCCTATCCCAGAGCCCATGCCCGACACGAAAAAGACCTTCACCGACGCCGAGGCGCTGGACTTTCACCGCCTGCCCACGCCCGGCAAAATTTCCATCACACCGACCAAGCCGATGGCGACCCAGCGCGACCTCTCGCTCGCCTATTCGCCCGGCGTCGCCGTGCCCGTGCGGGCCATCGCCGAGGATGTGGATAAAGCCTATGACTACACGTCCAAGGGCAATCTGGTCGCCGTCATTTCCAACGGCACGGCGATCTTGGGTCTCGGCAATCTGGGCGCGATGGCGTCCAAGCCGGTGATGGAAGGCAAGAGCGTTCTGTTCAAACGCTTCGCCGACGTGGATTCGATCGACATCGAGGTGACGACGCAGGACGTCGAGGAATTCATCACCACCGTCCGCAATATCGGGCCGACCTTCGGCGGCATCAATCTGGAGGACATCAAGTCCCCGGAATGCTTCATCATCGAAAGCCGCCTGCGCGACGAACTCGATATTCCGGTCTTCCATGACGATCAGCACGGCACCGCGATCATCGCCGCCGCCGGCCTGCTCAATGCGTGCGAACTCACCGGGCGCAAGCTGCAGGACATCAAGGTCGTGGTCAGCGGCGCCGGCGCGGCGGGGCTTTCGTGCATCGGCCTGATCAAGCAGCTCGGCGTGCCGAACGACAACGTCATCGTCTGCGACCGCGAAGGCGTCGTCTATCGTGGCCGCGAGAAAGGCATGGACCAGTTCAAGTCCGTGCACGCGATCGACACGAAAGCACGCACGCTGGCGGATGCGCTGAAAGGCGCCGACGTATTCATGGGGCTTTCCGCCGCCGGCGCGATGACCAAGGACATGGTCAAGTCGATGGCGAAGAAGCCGATCATCTTCGCGATGGCCAATCCCGATCCCGAGATCACGCCGGAAGACGTGCACGAGGTCCGCGGCGACGCCATCGTCGCCACCGGGCGCTCGGACTATCCAAACCAAGTCAACAACGTGCTTGGCTTTCCTTACATCTTCCGCGGCGCGCTCGATGTGCGCGCGCGCACCATCAATGAGGAGATGAAGGTCGCCGCCGCGCGCGCGCTGGCCGACCTCGCCAAGCAAGACGTGCCCGATGAGGTGGCCGCCGCCTATCACGGCCGACGCCTGAAATTTGGCCCCGATTACATCATCCCTACCCCGTTCGATCCGCGCCTGATTTCAGTCATTCCGCCCTATGTGGCGCAGGCGGCGATGGACACGGGCGTCGCGCGCAAGCCGATCGCCGACATGGAAGCGTACCGGCACAGCCTCGCCCAGCGCCTCGATCCTACGGCGGCGATGATCCAGCGCGTGCAAACCTTGGTGCGCCGCGCGCCGAAATGCATCGTGTTCGCCGAGGGCGAAGAGCCCGCCGTGATCCGCGCGGCCTACGCGTTCCAGGAATCTGGCCTGGGTCGCGCCGTGCTGGTCGGCCGCGAGGAATTGGTGCACGCCAATATGGCGCAAGTCGGCGTGCCGGAAGGCGCCAGCCTCAACATCGTCAACGCGCGCCTCTCCGAGCACAACGCCGCCTACGCGGATTATCTCTACAAGCGCCTGCAGCGCTTCGGCCTGCTCTATCGCGACGTGCAGCGCCTGGTGAACCAGGATCGCAACGCGTTTGGCGCATGCATGGTCGCACTGGGTCACGCCGACGGCATGGTCACCGGCACGACGCGCAATTACGCAACCGCGCTTGAAGATGTGCTGCGCGTGATCGACCCCGCGCCGCGCGAGCGGCCGATGGGGATGTCGATCGTGCTCTCGAAGGGGCGCACGCTCTTCATCGCCGATACGGCCGTGGCCGAATTCCCCGACGCGCCTGAGCTGGCGCAGATCGTGCTGCAATCGGCGGCGATGGCCAAGCAATTCGGCGTTACGCCGCGCGTGGCGCTGGTTTCGCACTCCACCTTCGGCAATCCGAAGATGGAGCGCTCCGAAAAAATTCGCGCCGCTGTTTCAATTCTCGATCGCCGCGAAGACACCGATTTCGAATACGAGGGCGAGATGAATGTCGACGTCGCGCTCAATCCGGATGTGCGCGAGCTTTATCCGTTCTCACGCCTCTCCGAGCCGGCGAACGTGCTGGTGATGCCTGCGATCCACTCGGCCTCGATCTCGACGAGCCTGCTCGCGACCGCGGGCGACGCCACCGTGATCGGCCCGGTGCTCACCGGCCTGGCCAAGCCCATCCAGATCGCCCCGCTCGGCGCGACCGTCTCCGACATCGTCACCTTCGCGACCTTGGCGGCGTTCCAATCCGCCGAAAGCGACGACTAAGCGGGCGCGGCGGCTTCGGATTTCGCGTCCGTCGCAGGCGGCTGACGCCGCATGACGGCGACGGCGAAGACAAACGCGGCAATGCCGATGACGCCCGAGTAGATGAAGAACGTCATGTAGCCTGCGGCGAACGCCTCTGCGGGCACGCCGCGTTCCTCGACAAGATGCGCGAATGCGGCAGGCGATATGTTGGTGAACCAGCTCCGCAACCACTCGCTCTCCCCCGCCGCCGCAGCAGCTGTCGCGCCTTCGACGATGCGGCCGGAAATGGCGGCGAGGATTTTGCCCGGCAGCGCGTAGAGCGAGGAGAAGAGCGCGTATTGCGTCGCTGTAAAGCCAAGGCTGGTGAGGCTCGACATGTAGGCGATTAGCGCCGTGCCAGCGATGCCAGCCGAAACGTTGTCGATCGCGATGCAAGCATACAGACCCGGCAACCACGGTCCGGTGAACACGAGACTGCTGAACGCGATATTCGACAGCGGCTGCACGATCGCGCCCACGATCAAAGAGCGCATCAGCCCAAACCGCGCCACCATCCAGCCGCCGAGCCCGACGCCAATCATAGACATCACAACGCCGAACAACTTGCGCGCGCCCGCGATCTCATCAAGCGTGAAGCCGACATCTACGTAAAACGCCGTCATCAAATTGAGCACAAAGTCGGCGATGCGATAAACGCAGATCATCGCCAAGATCAGCGCGCCCGTACCGCGATAGCGCTTGAAGAAATCCTCGAGAGGCTCTTTCAGCGTGCCCGCGAAATACGCGCTTGGCCGTGATTTGAACATCGGATAGGTGGCGAACGCGACGACCGCCAAGCCGATCGCCACGCCAAACACTTGCCACACCGCGCCCCAGGGCTTGCCCGTCCACCACTCGGCGAAACCGGCGGCCGCACCATCCATGCCGATCCACGGAAACATGAAAGTCAGCGGTTCGGCTTTGCCGGAGAGGCCGGCGCCAATGAAGCACGCGCCGAACACTAGCAAACCAACGCGCGCCACCCATTCCAAGGTTTCGGCCCAAATCGGCGTCGTCGCCGGCGGGAACGGCTTCGGCTCCACGCTTTTCTCGCGCGGCGCGAGCAGCACGCCCAGCACGCCGACGCCCATCACGATCGCCATCGCGGAATAGGACGCCGTCCAGCCGATGCGCGACGCCATGAAGAGCGGCGCCGCGCCAGATACAACGATGGCGATGCGATAGCCCCATTGATATGCGGCCGCCATCGCGCCCTGCCGCTCAACGGTCGCGACCTCGATGCGCCACGCATCAATGGCGATGTCCTGCGTCGCGCCAAACACAGCCGTCATCGCCGCGAAAATCGCAACGACACTGATCAGACCCACATTTGGCGGCGGTTGAACCGCGCCTTCAACACCGCCTGCCACTGCCGCCGAAACCGCCGGCATATTCACGGCGATCGCCCAAATGCCGAAGATCACGCCGATCTGCGCCACCAGCATCCACGACCGGCGCTTTCCAAGTATCTGGTAGAGCACCGGGATCTTCACGCGATCGACAATCGGCGCCCAAAGGAATTTTATCGCGTAAGTGATCGTCACCAGGCTGAAGAGCGTGATGATGTCCAGCGGCAAACCGGCCTGCCGCATCCAGGCGGAGATCGTATCGTAAAGCAGCAGGTTCGGCAGGCCCGCCGAAAAGCCCAGCGCCAACATCACCAAAGTGCGATGTTCGAGGAACACCGCGAGCGCTTGCCACGTCGATGGCTTAGCCGCCGCCGCGCCGGAATTCTGATCACTCATGTGCGGGTCTCCGCCGCCTTAGTCGCGGGCGAACGTGGCGGGGTTCGGGCGGCCGGTAAAGCGTTCCGCGACGGCGAGCAGCCGGGTCGCGTCGATGGGCTTGGTCAGAAAATCGTCCATGCCGGCCTGGAAGGCGCGCACGCGCTCCTCCTCCCCCGCATCCGCCGTTAGCGCCACCAGCGGCGCGCGCGCCGAAGGGCCGCCGCCGGCGCGGATGCGCGCCGCCGCCTCCAAACCGTCCAGACGCGGCATGCGGATGTCCAGCAGGATGAGATCGAAGCTGGCGGCGCTGGCGGCGGCGACCGCCTCTTCGCCGTCGTGCACCACGCTCACTATGCAGCCCTCGCGCGCCAGCAGCGTCCGCGCCAGCAGCGCGTTGATCGGGTTGTCTTCGGCCAACAGCACGCGCAGCCCCTTCAAAGGCGGCGCATCTTCCTCCGCGCGCTCGGCGGAAATTTCGCTCGCGTGTTCCGCCGCGCCAAGCGCGACGCCGATGCGTTCAGCCAATGAACGGCGACGCACCGGCTTCAACGTGTAGTGCTCGATCCCGACCGCACGGCACTGCGCGATCGCCTCGCGGCGCTCCTGCGACGCCAATGCGATGACAGCGCGCGCGCCGCGCTTCAGCGCGTCAACCTGTTCAGCGTCAACGCCCTCGCACCAATCATAGAGGATGACGTCGGGGCTTTCGCTCTCGTCGACAGGCACGCCGCCAAGCGACGCGACGGCGCTGCGCAGCGATTGCAGCAGCGTCGGCGATGGCGTGAGCACGGCCACACGCACGGCGCCGATCGTCAGTGGCGCCGGCCGCACGCTTTCATCCGCTTCAAACGGCAGTTCAACCCAGAAGCTCGCGCCGAAGCCCGGCCGCGACACGAGCCCCACTTCCCCGCCCATCGCCAGCGCCAAGCGTTTGACGATGGCGAGGCCAAGCCCCGTGCCGCCATGACGGCGCGCGACGCCGGCATCCGCCTGCGTGAATTCCTCGAAGATCAAAGCTTGCTTTTCCGGCGGCACGCCGGGGCCGGTGTCGCGCACATTGAAGCGCAAGCGGCCGTTCGGGCGCTGCGCCAGTTCAAGCGTGACGCCGCCCGCTTGCGTGAATTTCACGGCGTTGCCTGCAAGGTTGAACAGGATTTGCCGCAAGCGGCCATCATCGCCGATCACGCGCGCTGGCGCATCGCCACGCACGGTGACGACGATCTCCAAACCCTTGTCGCGCGCCTTCGGCGACAAAAGCTCGGCGACCTCCTGCATCGTCACTTCAGGATCGAACGGCGCCGCTTCGAGCGCGATATGGCCTGCTTCAAGCCGCGAATAGTCCAATATCTCGATGATCAGATCGAGCAGATGCTCGCCCGATTGCCTGATCGCATCGACATAGGTTTTCGCGTTCGGCTCAAGCTTGCCGAGTTCAAGCAGGCCGGCCATGCCGAGAATGCCGTTCAGCGGCGTGCGCAATTCGTGCGTCAGCGTGGCGAACAGCGTCGTCTTCGCGCGCAAGGCGTCTTCAGCGGCGACGACATGGCGGGTGATGTCGCGCGCGATCGCCAAGCGCGCGCCATCGTACAGCACGCGCTCCACCCATTCGAAACGGCGCCCATCGGGGGCCGGCGCATCGAAGCGGCGCTGGCCGTCCTTGAACGGCGGCGGCTGCACCCTGCCCCAAGGCGGGCGCTGCGGGCTGATCCAATGCCTGAAGGCCGCGCGAAACGCGGGGTTTGCGCGCACCAGCGCGCCGTCCGCCGCCAGGATCGCGACCGGATCGGGCAACGCATCGAACGCATCAAAAGCCGGCGCGACGGCGGGTTGAGCCATGGCCCGATCAAGCCCGCGCCTGGTTAAGAAACCTTAGCGAATCCGCCCTGATCGGCGCCTGCCCATTGCCGCCGCAGACTGAGCGCTTCGGCGACATGGACGCGGCGCACCGCGTCCGCGCCATCGAGGTCGGCGACCGTGCGCGCTACCTTCAACGTGCGGTGATAAGCGCGCGCCGAAAGCACCAAGGATTCCGCGGCCTTGGCCAAGAGCGCCGCACCCGGCGCGTCGGGCGCGGCCACGCGCTCCAACGCCTGCAGATTGAGCGTGGCGTTCAGGCCAGCGCCGCGTCCCGCCTGCCCCTCACGCGCCCGCGCGACACGCGCCGCGGCCTCGGCCGTGCCTTCGATCGGCGGCGGCAGCGCCAGATCAGCGGCGGTGACGGGCGGCACGTCGAGTTGGATATCGATGCGATCCAATAGCGGGCCAGACAGCCGCGCTTGATAATCCACCGCGCATCGCGGCCCGCGCCGGCACAAACCCGCACCCGAACCGCCACCGCAGCGGCACGGGTTCATCGCCGCCGCCAGCAGGATACGCGCGGGATAGGTGACGTGGTGATTGGCGCGCGCGATCAGCACCTGCCCGCTCTCCAGCGGTTGGCGCAGCGCATCGAGCGCTTGCTGCGAAAATTCCGGCAATTCATCGAGAAACAGCACGCCGTGATGCGCCAAGCTGATTTCGCCGGGCTTTGCACGCAAACCGCCGCCCACGAGTGCCGCCATTGATGCGGAATGATGCGGCGCGCGGAACGGGCGCGTGCGCGTGAGCTGGCCACGCTGCAGCAGACCCGCCACCGAATGCAGCATCGACACTTCGAGCAATTCTTCCGAAGCCAACGGCGGCAAAAGCCCCGGCAAACGCTGCGCCAGCATCGATTTGCCAGCGCCGGGCGGGCCAACGAACAAGATGTTGTGCGCGCCGGCGGCGGCGATTTCGAGAGCGCGCTTGGCTTGCTCCTGGCCGCGCACGTCGCGCAAATCCGGCACGCTTGCGCCGCCGATCAGCTCGCCACGCACAGCCGCTTTCACCGCGGCGCCGCCACGAAAATGATTGACCAGCGCGAGCAATGAAGGCGCCGCAATCACTTCGCCGCCAGCCCAGGCGGCTTCCGCGCCGCATACTTCGGGGCAAATGAACGCAGCACCCATGCCGTGCGCGGCCATCGCCGCCGGCAAGGCGCCCGGCGCGGGCGCCAGCGCACCATCGAGCCCCACTTCGCCAAAACACAAGACGCCATCGAGCGCGTCATGCGGCAGCGCGCCGATGGCGGCCATCATCGCCAGCGCAATCGGCAAATCGTAATGCGTGCCCTCTTTCGGCATGTCGGCGGGCGCGAGATTGACGACGAGCCGGCCAGGCGGGATCGCCAGCCCAATCGAGGCGAACGCCGCACGCACCCGCTCTCGCGCCTCGGACACGGCCTTGTCGCCCAGCCCGACAATGACGATCCCGTGCGTCCCGCCTGTCAGCTGGACCTGCACCTCAACGCGCTTCGCTTCGAGACCAGAAAAGGCGACTGTCGTCGCATTAGCGCATGTCTGCATGTGCCCGCCCTTTATCCACAGACCGGGCCTCTAGTCGTACATGACTAGAACAAAACAGCAACAATAAAAGAACGTTGTCGCTCCGAAAGCGACCTTGCAAGCAACGTTACGCCCAGGCGGCGGCGGGCGCCACGCGGATTCGTGTTCCGCGCGATAAATTTTAGCCAGGACAATTTTAGTAAGGCGCGCCGGCCAGATCTTGCTCGGCCGTGGGCGTTTCGATCGGCGCGGGGCCGGCGCTGGATTGTGCGTAATAAGGCGTGGCCGGCGCCCTCACCTGCATGAAGGAAACGACGCGCTGTACGCCGCCGACGACGCTGGCGATCTCGGCCGCGCGACGCAGCTCGTGTTCGCTGCGGGCCACGCCCATCAGATACACATTGCCGTTGAAGGTCTCGATATTGATGTTGATCGCGCGCACGTGCGGACTCGCGGCCAAGCGCGCACGGATTTGCGCTGTGATGAATTCGTCCTGCGCGTTGCGCACGAGGCTTGAGGGCGGGCCGACAAACACTTCGTTATAGACATTGTGAACCGTCGGCGTCGAGCGCGCGATCGTCTCGGCGGCCTGGCGATGCTCTTGCGTCGGCGCGACGCCCGAGAGCAGCAGATTGCCGCCCGCGACCTCCACATCCACTTCCTGAAACGCCGCGCGATCGGCCGCGAGCAAACGCATCTTCACTTGGTTCGACGCGCTGGCGTCATCGATGCCTTCGCCGATGGTGCGATCCTGCACGGCGTAAACGCCAACGCTGGCCGCGGTGCCGAGAGCGGCGGTCATACAGCCACTGGCGCCAGCGCATGCGGCGAGAGCGGCAAGAGTAAGAGCTGGGGTGCGCATTTGAGCGCCAATGTGCGCCCAGATCGTTTACCGCCTCTTAACGGTGTGGCTCGTGATACCACGCCGCGCGCTGATGTTTCGGCCACCCCGCGCCCACGACGATCACGTCGAAGCGGATCGGCGCGTGCGATAAACGCCAGCGCCCGGCAAGCGCGACAGCCGCGCGCGCGATGCGGTTCTGCGCCATCGGCGTCACCGCATACATGCCCGCTTCAAAGGTCTTGCGCGCCTTGACCTCGACCACGACGAGAACGCCGCTTTTCCAAGCCGCCAGATCAACTTCGCCATATGGCGTGCGGCAGCGATGGCCGAGAATACGATAGCCCTTGGCCATCAGAAACAGCATCGCCGCCCATTCGGCCACGCGCCCCCGGCGCTCGGCCTTTTGGCGGCTCACGCGCGATCCTTCAATTCGAGCGCGCGCTGATAGGCGCGTTTGCGCGGCACGCCCAATGCGCGCGCCGCCTCCCCCGCCGCTTCTTTCACGCCACGCGAAAGCTGGTCCGACAGGAACGCATCAAGCGCCTCATCGCTCACCTCGCCCTTCGGCAAGGGCGGCGCGATGATCACAACGATTTCGCCCTTCGGCGCGCCCGCCTGCGCATAGTGCGCGGCCAGCGCATCAAGCCTTTCGCGCCGTGTTTCCTCGAACATCTTGGTGAGTTCGCGCGCCACCGCCGCTGGCCGCGCGCCGAGCACGTCATGCATATCCGCCAATGACTCCGCCAAGCGCGGCCCGGTTTCGTAGAGGATCAAGGTCGCGTCGATCTCGGCCAATTCGGCCAGCGTTTCGCGCCTTGCATTGTGCTTGTTGGGCAAGAAGCCCGCGAACAAGAACCGGTCGCTCGGCAAGCCCGAGACGACGAGCCCCGCCAACAGCGCCGATGCGCCAGGGATCGGAAACACGCGATAGCCCGCCTCGATCACCGCGCGCGCCAGCTTGAAGCCCGGATCGGAAACCAGCGGCGTGCCGGCGTCCGAAATCAGCGCGACACTCTCTTTGCGCCCCAGCGCCGCCAGTATCTCCTCGCGCGCCGCCTCGGCATTGTGCTCGTGATAGGCCGCCAGCCATGGCTTCAGCCCATACGCGTCCAGGAGCTTGCGGGCGACGCGCGTATCCTCGGCGTAAACTTTGTTAACCCCCGCCAAAATATCGAGCGCGCGCAAAGTGATGTCGCGCAGGTTCCCGATCGGCGTGGCCACCACATAAAGGCCCGTTTCGGGAGGTGGACTGGAGTCGCGGGCGCCCGTACGGTCGCGCGCGTTTTCTCCGGGGACTCTTCCAGGGTTGGACGAAGGATTGTTCATGGCCTCCGCCAAATCATCGGCGCTGCCGCGCGTCGCGCCAAGTCATTTGAAGATGGGTGCGGCGTTGAGCCTTGCCGCCCTCATGGCCGCTTGCGCCACCGCCCCCTCGCCGGTCGGCCCCGGCCCCAGTCCAAACATTCCGACGCCGCCCGCCGGTACCGAGGTGCAAACCGGCGAAGGGCTCACGCCGCCCTTCATGCGCGGCCAGGACATCGTCCGCGTCGGCTTGCTGCTGCCGTTCTCGCTGCGCCCGCAAGATGCGTCGGCGCTCTACAACGCCGCCGAGCTTGCACTGTTCGATCATGGCGGCCCCAACACGCTGATCATTCCACGCGACGCGGGCTCGGATGAAGCCTCGGCCAACGCCGCGGCGCGCGCGCTCGTCAATGACGGCGCCGACATCATCATCGGCCCCGTGCTGCGCGAAGGCGTCGCTGGCGCGGCGACCGCCGTACGCGGCCAAAACATCCCGGTGATCGGCTTCTCGTCGGATCGCACCGTGGGCGGCAACGGCGTCTATCTGCTGAGCTTTCAGCTTGAGGACGAAATCTCGCGCATCGTCTCTTACGCGGCCGAGCGCAATATCCGTTCGATCGCGCTGCTTGCTCCGTCGAACGAATATGGCCGACGCGTTGAAACCGCACTACGCGCTGAAGCGCGCGCACGAGGCGTGACGATCACCACAGCGCAGCTCTACAACCGCACCGACGCCGATGCGGCGGCGGCGGCCACGGCGCTCGCCGCCACCATCCGCGCCACGCCGACGCAAGGCATCCTGATCGCCGAAAGCGGCACGCCGCTGCGCTCGATCAGCACAGCACTCGTGCGCGGCGGCGTCGATCAGCGCCAAGTGCGCTTCATGGGCACCAGCGTCTGGGCTGGCGAAGCGCAACGCGAGCCCTCGCTCGCGGGCGGTTGGTACGTCTCGCCCGATCCAACCGCGCGCACCGATTTCGAGAGCCGCTATCAAACCACTTACGGCCAAGCGCCAACCCGCCTCTCCAGCCTCGGCTATGACGCGGTTGCGCTGGCGGCGCTGCTCTCACGCGACCAAGGTTCGCGCGGCTTCAGCCGGACGGCGATCGAGAATGGCGAAGGCTTCGCCGGCTCCGACGGCCTCTTCCGCTTCCGCGCCAATGGCGCGATCGAGCGGGGCCTAGCCATCATCGAGGTCGGCCAGAACCAAACCAACGTGCTTGAAGCCGCGCCACGGCGTTTCCCTGGCCAAGGCAGCTAGATCGCCAACTCGGCGGAAATCCTGTTGGCGAGCAAACGCCCTTGCGGCGTGAGCACGATGCGGCCTTCGCGCTCGGTGATGAAGCCCTGCTCCTGAAGCCACGCGCGCGCGTCCGCATTCAGTGGGCGACCGCGCACAACTTCGACCTGCGCCGCGTCGACGCCTTCGTCCGTGCGCAGGCCCATCAACAGCGTTTCGTCGGCGATTTCCTCGCGCGTGAGCACGGCTTCGGTAATCCAGCCAAAGCCGCTTTCGCGCACCGCGTCGATATAATCCGCCGGCCGCTGTTGCGCCTCGAATGCATAGCGCGCGCCTTCGTGCGTCATGCGCCCATGCGCGCCGGGCCCGACGCCCACCCAATCGGCGCTGCGCCAATAGAGCAGATTGTGTTGCGAACGCGCCGCGGCGCCCCGCGCATGGTTTGAAATTTCGTACGCGGGAAAGCCGGCCGCATCGCAAACATCCTGCGTCGCTTCATAGAGCGCCGCGCCCTCTTCGCCGTCGGGCGGCACAAGCTGCCCACGATCGACGCGCCGCGCGAACGCGGTGCGGGGCTCGATCGTCAGCTGATAGAGCGACACGTGCTCCACTGGCAGCGCGAGCGCCTGCTGCAGCTCCGCGCGCCAATCGGCCACGCTCTGGCCTTCGCGCGCGTAGATCAGGTCGAGCGACACGCGCTTGCCCGTCGCCGCCGCCGCCTCAACCGCGCGCAATGCGGACGCCGCATCATGTCTGCGCCCTAGTGCTTTCAGCGCGGCATCATTGAACGCCTGCGCGCCAACGGAAAACCGATTGACGCCCGCCGCGGCCTGCTCGGCATAAAGCGCGGCGTCTTCCGGATTGGCCTCAATCGTGATTTCACAATTCGCCGCCAAGCCAAACGCGCGATCAGCGGCGTCGATCAGGCGCGCCACCTCGACGCCGCGCAACAGAGACGGCGTGCCGCCGCCCAGAAACAAGCTCACCGCTTCGCGTTTGCCGAAGCGGCGCGCATGCGCCTCAATGTCGGCGATGATCGCATCCAGCAGCGGCGCGTTGTCGGCGCCGCGCGCGCGATAGACGTTGAAATCACAATACGGGCAGATCGTCGCGCAATACGGCCAATGCACATAGATGCCGAGCGCGGGCGTGCTCATTTCAGCGCCGCGAGCAATTTCTCGAACGCGCGCGCGCGATGCGTCAGCGGCAGCTTTTCGTCATGGCTCATTTCGCCGAAAGTGAGCGTCTGGCCGTCGGCGCGAAAGATCGGGTCGTAGCCGAAGCCCTTGTCGCCGCGCGGCGGCCATACGATTTGCCCACGCGCTTCGCCTTCGAACGTCTCCACGCTTCCGCCCGGCTGCGCCAGCGCCAGCACGCATACGAACCGCGCCGAAAGATCGCCGCCGCCACGCTGCAACTCATCCCAAACACGCCGCATCGCCGCCGCGAAATCCCTGTTCGGCCCCGCCCAGCGCGCCGAATAGACGCCCGGATCGCCGCCCAGCGCGAACACCTCGAGCCCGGAATCGTCGGAAAGCGCCGGCAGCCCCGAGGCTTCGGCCGCCGCCCGCGCCTTGAGCGCGGCGTTGCCCACGAAGGTGGTTTCGGTTTCTTCCGGCTCGGGCAGACCCAGCTCGCCGGCGGAAATCGCCTCCACGCCGAGCGGCGCGAGCAACGCCCCGATCTCGCGGACCTTCCCCGCATTGTGGCTGGCGACGACGAGACGACCGGAAAGACGGGGCATAAGCGACACTTGTTTGACGGGCGGGCTCCCGGTCTATATCGTTTATCAATAAACCCGGCTTAGGCTCAGCCGGAGGAAGGTTTCGAAGCGTCCATGAAGGCCCTCGGCAAAGGCTCTGTCGCATCCCTAGTCCGGATCGGGCTGATGATCGCTTGGTGGGCCCTTTGGGCGTGCGCCGCGTTCGTTGGTCTCGCCGCTGTTGCTTACAGCGTGGTGCTGGCCATGGTCGCGAATGGCGCGATCGACGCTGCGGAGCTTCAAAACAGCGACGGCTTTCAGATCGGCGCGTTCCACATCAATTTTGACCAGCCGGGCGCCGCGACTTGGCCGATCGCCATCCCGTCGCTTCTGACCGTCGCTGTCATGATCGCCGGCGCGCTTATCATCGTTTGGCGCTTACGCAGGCTGTTTGATAGCTTCTCTTCCGGCGAGCCCTTTCGGCGCGAGAACGCAGCACACCTGCGCGTCATCTGGATCACGATGGTCGCGGTGGAGCTTGCACGATATTTTTTGACTGCCTCCATTACTGGACTGGTGGTGGCGTTTGGCGAGGCGCAAGGCGTCGGTGTCAGAGAGGTTTCTCTAAGCGTCGACCCCTCTACATGGGGCTCCATCCTCATCCTGATCGTTCTGGCTGAAGTCTTCCGCGAAGGCGCGCGCCTCAAGGAAGAGCAGGAGCTGACGATCTGATGGCGATCCGCGTCACCCTCGACCGCATCCTGCTTGAGCGCCGCATGTCGCTGACCGACCTCAGCGACAAGGTCGGCGTCACGCTCGCCAACCTCTCGATCCTGAAAACCGGCAAGGCCAAGGCGATCCGCTTTTCCACGCTTAATGCGCTCTGCCGCGTGCTGGAGTGCCAGCCCGGCGAACTGCTCAGCTTCGAGCCCAGCGACGATGACGCGCTCGAGGAAACGGCGGATCAAGCCGCCGAATAAGGCGCGCCCACCACTAGCTTGAAGCTCTCGATCTCCGGGTCGTCCAAGGCCGTGGCGTGAATCAGATCGGCTTCGCCAAACAGCGCGAATTCGCGGCCATTGGCGCTGAATATGTAACCGACATCGACGCTATAGGGACTGGTCATCGTCAGCCGGCGCGGATTGGCGAGTGAGGCGCCGATCAGCCAAGGCAGATCGATCTCCTCATGCTCCCAATCGCGCACGATCGCCGCGTACGTGTCCGGCTCCTCGGTTTCGAGATGGCCATAGGCGTAATCCAGCAACGTGCCTTCGCGAATGATGATGTCGGTCGCGCCTTCAAAGCCAATATCGATGTGCAGGATCGCGCCGCTCGCGAACGCGATCTCGATCGGATCGTCGATGTCGAACGGCGCATGCCCGACGCGCGAAATCCGTGCAATCGGGCCTGCCGCGATGAGCGCCTCGATGCTCACGCAATCGCTGCGCGTTGCAGTTCGAACAGCTTGCCGCAGCCGAGCTTCGCCAGGCGGATCAGCTCCGCGAATTCGTCATCCGTGAACGGACGCTTCTCGCCGGTGGCTTGCACCTCGATCAAGCGGCCGTCGCCGGCCATGACGAAATTGCAGTCGACCTCGGCGTTGGAATCTTCCGCGTAATCGATGTCGAGCACGGCGGCCGTCTCGAACACGCCGCACGAAATCGCCGCGACCTGGCCGGTGATCGGGTTCTCCTTGATCACCTTCTCTTCGACCAGATATTTGCACGCGCGCGCCAGCGCCACCCAAGCGCCGGTGATCGCCGCCGTGCGCGTGCCGCCATCGGCTTGGATCACGTCGCAATCGAGCGTGATGGTGCGGTCGCCCAGCACTTTGAGATCGACCACCGAACGCAGCGAGCGGCCGATCAGGCGCTGGATTTCCTGCGTGCGCCCGCTCTGCTTGCCCTGCGCGGCTTCGCGGCGGCCCCGCGTGTGCGTGGCGCGCGGCAGCATGCCGTATTCGCCCGTCACCCAGCCGCGCCCCTGGCCCTTCAGCCAGCCGGGGACGCCCTGTTCGACGCTCGCCGTGCAGAGCACGTGCGTCTGCCCGAACTTGGCCAGGCACGAACCCTCGGCGTAACGGGACACCGCCGTTTCCAAGCTGATTTCACGCAATTGGTCGCTGGCGCGGCCGGACGGGCGCATGGGAACCTTCTCCAGAATAGGCCTCTATCGGATTGTTTGGTCAAGTTAGGCTATATCGGCCTAACTTTCCTATAGAGTGCTATGAACTTGATGGCCCGCCCATTGGCCGAAAAGCGTCGCCAAGTCGACCCCCGAGATTTGAAGCGCCTCGATAGGTCAGTTTGGACAAGTTTGGCCGACTCGCCCTAACTCCTTAACTCAATAGCAATCTATAGGATTGTTAGGCCACACCAACCTAACTAGACCAAACAATCATATGAAGGCCACCCACAATCCCTATAATCCCGGCGCCGGGGTCCCTCCCCCGGACCTCGCCGGCCGCGATGCGCTGATTGAGATGGCGCGCGTCGCCATCGTCCGCGCCAAGGCCGGGCGGCCGGCGAAAAGCGCAATCATGTTGGGGCTGCGCGGCGTCGGCAAAACCGTGCTGCTCAACGCCTTCGAAGCCATCGCCGAGGAGCAAGGCTGCCAGACCGCGCTGCTCGAAATCGAGCCGACCATGCCGCTGGCGCAGCAACTCGCGCCGCAGCTTCAGCAAATCCTCTTCCGTCTCGACCGCATCAAGAAGGCCGGCGCCGATCTGCAAAAGGCGTTTGGTTCGCTGAAAGCCTTCGCCTCGATGTTCAAGGCGACTGTCGGCGATGTCGATTTCAGTTTCGCCGCCGGCCAAGCCACCGGCGATCTCACCATCGATCTGACCGATCTTTTCGTCGCCATCGCCGAAGCGGCCAAGAAGCGCGAGACCGCCATCATTCTGCTGATCGATGAAATCCAATATCTGCAGAAGAGCGATCTCGGCGCGCTCATCATGGCGCTGCACAAAATCTCGCAACGCCAATTGCCGCTCTTGCTGTTCGGCGGCGGCCTGCCGCAACTGGCCAAGCTTGCGGGCGATGCGAAATCCTACGCCGAGCGTCTGTTCGACTATCCCCCGATCGGCCCGCTCGACGATGCCGGCGCGCGCCTGGCCCTTACCGCCCCCGCCGACCGCGAAGGCGTGAAATATTCCGCCGACGCGCTCGATTTCGTCGTCAAGCAAACCGGCGGCTATCCGTTTTTCCTGCAAGTCTGGGGCGCGCATTGCTGGGAGGTGGCGGCGAAATCGCCGATCACCTTGGCGGACGCGAAACGCGCCACCGATCTCGCGGTCGCGGCCCTCGATGAAGGCATTTTCAAAGTCCGTCTCGCACGCCTCACAGATCGTCAGAAAACCTATGCCCGCGCCATGGCGGAGTTCGGCGCCGATCCCGTGCATTCATCTGAAATCGCCGACGTCATGGGCCTAAGCCTCAGCCAAGCGGCGCCAATCCGCGATGAGCTGATCAAGAAGGGCATGGCCTATTCGCCCGAACGCGGCCTGATCGGTTTCACCGTGCCCAAGTTCGACGAATATATGCGCCGCGCCATGGCTCCGATCACACCGCCGAAAGCGAAGAAAAAAGCCTAGCCTGGATCGCCGGCGCCCTCGCCGGCATTCCGTCCGATCGAACAAGCGCCAGCGTCTGTCGGTAGCTGCCGCGCCGTGCCGGCGGGGGCGCCGGCGGTCCAGATGCAATCACTGCACAACAGCGCAGCGCAATGTCAGCTGCCGCGTGCGTCGATTGACGCTGATCGAGGCGCACCCCGCGCGCTCCAACGCGGCTCGGCCAACCACAAGCGACGGCGGCGGCGCATCCGTCTCCCCTGCGGCGATGATCGCGTCTTCTTCCAGAGCGCCCAGCAAAGGCGCATTGGTGCGCGCAAACGCCGGCGCCAGCGTCAACCCCTCGATTGCGAGTTCCGTCGTCACCGGCTGCATCATCGTGGTGAGCCCCAGCGCCATCGGCATCCGCGCCAACTCGCCCGCCGCCGGGATCGCGCCCGCGCGATCAAACAGACGCGCGGCCGGGCGATTGAACACGCTCGCCGGGTTGGTCACGTCAAACATCACCAACAACGTCTCGCCGCCGGCTTGCGTGCTGACGCGCCACACATCCGCGTCTTCCAGCGCGAACCGGATCTCGCGCATTCGCGCCGGCTCGGCGCCAAGTGTGATCGTGATCACATCGTACGGCATCGCGCCGGGCCCGATCAGCCCCTCGGCCACATGGCTCGCTGGCGCGGGAAATATGCCCGCGAAGGCGCGCGACACGCGCGCGCCGAACGAAATACGCGGCCGCGCGATGCGGCCGCGTATCGTGCTGCCGCCTTCAATGCCCACCGCCACCGCCGCGAACGGCAGCCGCCGCAAGCCAATCCGCTCCGCGCCTGGCGTCGATACCGCCAGCATGTCCGGCATGCGGGTATCGACCTCAAGCCGCACATCGCGATCATTGATCCGCGCTTCCACCACGGGCGGCCCATGGCGGGCGTCAAGCGTGAAGGCGGTCTGCGCCATGGCTGGCGCGGCGAAGCTTAAAGCGGCGACAAAGCCCAAAAGTCCCAGGCGCATGGGCTGCGTTCCTCCCGGCGGAACACGGCGATTTCAAGTCGCGCCCTCGCCCGCTTGCGCCCACGCACGCCTTCGCTACCTAGAGCGCGATGGCGCAGCCGCAGGCCCCCGACCTCACCTCGCTCGACGCCCGGGCGCGGGAGATTTTTAGAGAGATCGTCGAGTCCTACCTGACGACCGGCGAGCCCGTGGGCTCGCGCACGCTCTCCAAGCTGGGCAGCGTCGGCCTCTCAGCGGCCTCGATCCGCAACACCATGGCCGACCTCGCCGGCCTCGGCCTGCTCGATGCGCCGCACGCCATGGCCGGCCGCCGGCCGACCCAGGCCGGCCTGCGCTTCTTCGTCGATAGCTTGCTGCAACTCGGCGATCTGCCGCCGGACGAGAAGCGCGAGATTGACGGCCGCATCGGCCAGGCCGGCGCCAATCCGCAGGACGTGCTCGGCGCCGCCTCCGAATTGCTGTCCGGCCTCGCTGGCGGCGCGGGCCTCGTGGTCACGCCGGAGCGCGACGCGCCGGTGCGTCATGCCGAGATCGTCGGCATTGGTCCGGGCCAAGCACTGCTCGTGCTCGTGTTCGAGGACAACCAGGTCGAGAACCGGATCATCAGCACGCCGCCTGACCTCCCCTCCGGCGCGCTGGTCGAAGCCGCGAACTATTTAAACGCGCGCTTCAAAGGCAAAACCCTGGGCGAAGCCCGCGCCGAAGCTTCAGAGGCGTTGACGCGCGATCGCGCCGCCTTGGATCAAGCCGCGGCCAAGCTGGTTGAAAAAGGTCTGGTCGAGTGGTCGGGCGAGGACCCCACTTTGGGCCGCTCGCTGATCGTGCGCGGGCGCGGCAATCTGCTTCAGGACCAGCAGGCCATCGCCGACCTCGAACGCGCACGCCGGCTGTTCGATGACCTGGAAAAGACCCGCGAACTGATCCAAGTGCTCGATCTGGCCAAGGCTGGCGAGGCCGTGCGTGTCTTTATCGGCTCGGAAAACCCGCTGTTTTCACTGTCGGGGTCGAGTTTGATCGTCGCGCCCTATATGAACGCAGAACGGCGGGTCGTCGGCGCCCTGGGCGTCATCGGCCCGACCCGATTGAATTACGCCCGGGTGATCCCCGTGGTGGACTACACCGCCCGCGTCGTCGGCAGATTGCTCGACGCGCGCGGATCGGAACGCTGAACGAGGAATGGAATGACGGACGAAAGCAACGCCGGCCAGGAAACGAACAGGCCGGAGCAAGATGTCGATGTAGCTGCGCTGCAAGCCGAGCTCGCGAAAGCGCGCGACGACATGCTGCGCGCGCTGGCCGACGCCGAGAACACCCGCCGCCGCGCCGAGCGCCAAGTCACCGAAGCGCGCGCCTACGCCATCGACCGCTTCGCCGGCGACCTGCTGCCGATCGCCGATACATTGTCGCGCGCACTGCAGGCCGCGCCCAGCGAAGCCAGCGACGACGCGCTGCGCAATCTTATCACCGGCGTCGAACTAACGGAGCGCGCGCTGATCGAGGCGTTCGCAAAGCATGGTCTGAGGCGCGTCGGCGCGCGCGGCGAGGCGTTCGACCCGAACCTGCACCAGGCCGTCGCACAAGCGCCGTCGGATTTCCCGGCGGGCGTCATCGCCGAGGTGATGCAGGCCGGCTACGTGCTGGGCGACCGCACCTTGCGCGCGGCGATGGTGATGATCTCGGCCGGCCCCGCCAGCGCCGGCGGCCCGAGCGCATCCGTGAACGTCGACATCAAAGTTTAGCAGCCATCCAATTTATTCACCGCGCCATGCGCGGTTGCGTCTGGTTTGTCGCGGTTCCGTCCACTTTCGCCTTTACGTCACGCATGACCGATTGTTAACCATGCCGGTCAGTGATTTGAGGGGAGAGAATTCCATGCGCGGCAAGCTTTGGTTCAGCGCGGCGACGGCCGCACTTTTGATGGCCCTCCCCGCCGCCGCGCAGGATCAGCCCGGCGACAACAGCACCACCGCGACGCTCAGCCTGGGCGCCACGATCGACGGCGCGATCGATCCCGCCGCCGATGTGGATTGGTATCGCCTGCGGCTTGAGCAAGGCCAGCGCTACACCATCACGCTCGATGGCGTCGGCGAACCGGGCCAGGCCGTCGATCCGATGCTGTCGCTCTATATCAATGGCGAGCAAGTCGCGTTCAACGACGACGCCAACGGCACGCTGAACGCGCAAATGACCTACATCGCCACCGCCAGCGGCGAAGCGATCGTCGAGGCGCGCGCGTTCAGCGAAGCCGCGACCGGCGCCTATCGCCTCACCGCGAACGCCACGCCGCTGCCGGCGGACGACGCCGGCAATGATTCAAACACACGCGCGCGCATCACCGCCGGCCGCACAATCAACGGCGCTATCGAATACGAAGGCGATGTCGATTGGTATCGCCTCAGCACGCGCACCGACCAGCGTTATCGCATCGCGCTTTCCGCGGCCGAAGGCGCAAACGGCTCGCTGACCGATCCTTATCTCCGCATCATCGGCGCCGACGGCGAAGAGCTTGCCGGCAATGACGACACTGCGGACAGCCTGAACTCGGCAATCGATTTCGTGCCGCGAAGCAATGGCGACGTGTTCATCGAAGCCAGCGCCTACGCCAATGCCTACGAAGGCGCCTACACCCTCAACGTCACCGCCGAGCGCTTGCCGCGCGACGCAACGAGCGCCGACCGCAACACGCGCGGCCGCCTCAGCGCCGGGCAAACCATCAACGCCTCACTGGATTTCCCCACCGATCACGATTGGTACCGAATCCGCCTGGAAGAAGGCCAATCTTATCGCTTTCGCCTTGCCCGCGACGGCGACAACGCGCTGGGCGATCCGTTGATCAAGATTTACGGCGCCGATGGCGCTGAGCTGGCGATGGACGATGACGGCGGCGGCAATCTGAATTCGTATCTCGAGTTCACCGCGCCGACGACCGGCAATTATTTCGTCGAGGCGCGCGGCTTCAGCGATGACGCAACTGGCGACTACGCGCTCACCGCGCAAGCCGGCGACACGCCCGCAGACACGACGACGGATGTGAGCCTTAGCGCGGATGGCGATTTCCGCGAAGGCCTGCTCTCCCCCGCCGGTGACCGCGATTGGTATCGTCTCGACCTCGCCGAAGGCCAAGGCGTGCGCATCAGCCTCACCTCCGCGGAATCGGGCGACGCACTCGCCGATCCCTACCTCGTGATCCACGGCCCGGATGGCGCCGAGATCGTCAGCGACGACGATGGCGGCGAGGGTCTCAATTCGTGGCTGGAATTCGTGGCCGCCACACCGGGCGCGCATTTCGTCGAGGTGCGTGGCTTCAGCGAAGACGCCGCCGGCCGCTACTACCTCAATCTTATCGCGGGCGAGATCGGCGCCACTCCAGAGACCGCCGAGTACATAGCCGCAAACAGCGAAAGCCGCGCCAGCACGATCGGTACGGGCGATGACGTCGATTGGTACGCGGTCGAACTCGTCGAAGGCCGCCCCTATCGCTTCTATGTTGATGCGACCGAGCCAGGCGCTCTGGCTGATCCGGTGCTGACGCTTTACAACCAGGAAGGTCAGCAAGTAGCGGTCGATGATGACGGCGGCGCGGGCCTCAATTCATATCTGAGCTTCCTGTCCCCAGCCGGCGGCGCGCATTACGCGGCGGTGTCGTCGTACGGCGGCGGCACGGGCCGCTATTACATCCGCGTCGTTGACACCGACGTGCCGGGAACCCCGTACATGACGGATGAGTATCTGGACGCCGCTGGCGATGAGCGTTTGGGCGCCATCGAGATTTCCGGGGATTTGGACAGTTACCGCGTCGAGCTTGAAGTTGGCGTGCGCTATACAATCGATCTGCGCGGGCACGGTGAAAACCCGCTCGCGGACCCATACCTGGCGGTGCTCGGCATGGATGGCGAACGCGTCGCCGCTGACGACGACAGCGGCAACGGCAACGACTCGCGCCTGCGGTTCACGCCGCGTGAAAGCGGCTCGTTCTTCCTGCAGGCGAGCGGCCTTGGCGGCGCGACCGGCGGGTATCAGATTGTGATCGCGCGTCAGTAAGGCCAACGGCCGGGGGACGCATGCGATAGGCGGCGGCGCTGGCAAGAGCGCCGCCGCTTTTCCATTTGTGCTCAGCTCAAATTGCCCCAGCGCTCGCCGCCCTGGCGCTCCAGCATCCAGCCTGGATATTCCGGCTTCAGCTTCGACACCTGGTCCAGCTTGGCGAGATCGTCGCTTGAGAGCTCGACGCTGGTCGCGGCGAGATTGTCGGCGAGCTGCTGCTCGTTCTTCGCGCCGATGATGACGCTGGTGACGTGCTTTTGGTGCAGCAGCCATGAGAGCGCGATCCGCGCCACCGAGACGCCGCGCGCATCGCCGATCTCCTTCATCACATCGATGATGTCGTGGGTCTTGTCCTTATCGACGGGCGGGAAATCGAACGCGGCGCGGCGCGCGTCGTTCGGCCCGCCATGGCGCGTGAACTTGCCGGAGAGAAAACCGCCCGCGAGCGGGCTCCACGGCAGGATCGCCAGCTGCTCATCCTTCGCCAGCGGCACGATCTCGCGTTCGAGATCGCGGCCCGCGATCGAATAATACATCTGCAGCGATTCAAACCGCGCCAAGCCATTACGCGCGGATGCGCCCAGCGCCTTGGCGATCTGCCACGCCGCGAAATTGCAAAGCCCGATATAGCGCGCCCTCCCCGACCGCACGATCTCATCGAGCCCTTCCAGCGTTTCTTCCAGTGGCGTCACCGGATCGAACGCGTGCACCTGATAGAGATCGACATAATCGAGCTGCAGCCGTTCAAGGCTTGCGTCGATCGCATCGAACATGTGCTTGCGCGAAAGGCCCCAGAGATTGGTGTTGGCCGCGCGCCGCTGCGCCTCCGGCGTATCCGGCCCGCCATAGGCGCCCATGCGGCCAAACACTTTGGTGGCGATCACCAATTCGTCGCGCGGCAAATCCTTGATCGCCACACCCAGCACCTGCTCGGACAAGCCATTGGAATAAATGTCGGCCGTGTCGATGAAGGTCACGCCGCTGTCGAACGCGGCCTTGGTGAGCTTCGTGCAGGTTTCCTGCTCGAGCGCGCCGATGACTTTCCAGAAGCCGTCGCCGCCAAACGTCATCGTGCCGAGGCAGATTTCAGACACGGCAAGGCCGGTGCGGCCGAGTTTGCGATAGCGCATGCGCATTCTCCCGGGGCCGAGCGGCCCATTGGTTTGTGACAATCAAGACATGGCCAGAGATCGCGTGTTCACGGCGGCGCGCGCGGCGCGCGCGGGCGTCAGCCTTTGATAAGCGATACAGAGGTCGAAAAAATCGCGCCGGAGACGCGGCGCGATTTCCTTGTCTAACACGCAAGCGCGTTTTTGGCAATTGGCGCGCGCCCAATCCGTCAAGCGCGCCAACGACCTAACCCACGCCGTTCGCGCGGAACCACGCCAGGCAACGCGCCCAGCCATCGGCGGCCGCTTCGGCATTGTAGCTCTCGCGATAATCGGCGTGAAAGCCGTGCTGCACGCCCGGATAGACGATGATCCGCGAGTTCGACGGATTGTCCGCCGCTTGCAGCGACGCGCGCATCTGCTCGACGCTCTCCAACGGAATGCCGTTGTCATTCTCCGCATAGAGCCCAAGCACCGGCGTGTGCAGCGCGCCGCCAATATCGTACGGCCACGGGCGATCTTCGTCCGCGCCCCAGCGCCCCTGCGCCGGTTTCACAACGCGGCCGTACCAAGCCACGCCGGCTTTGATCTCCGGAAAGCGCGCCGCGGCCATCCACACCACCGTGCCGCCCCAGCAAAAACCGGTGATTCCGATCGCGTCGCCTTGCGCGAAGCGTTGGCCTTTCAGCCAATTGATCGCGCCTTGCGTATCGAGCATTACCTGTTCGTGGTTGGCCGTGCCGACAATGGCGAGAATGGCCTGGAAATCCGTCATCGGCGCGGGATCGCCAGCGCGGTCGAAATAATCCGGCGCGATCGCGACATAGCCCTCGCGCGCGAAACGCCGGCACACATCCTTGATGTAGTCGTGGATGCCGAAAATCTCATTCACGACGATCACGCACGGATGGCGCCCGCTCGCACTCGGCCGCGCCACGTAGGCCGGCAAGCCGTATCCGGCCGCGCCTTCGATATGCATATCTTCGATGATCAGCTCATCGCTCGGCGTCGTGACGGGCGATGCGCACGAAGAGACAGCGGCGGTTGCGTATCCCGTGAAAAACAGCGAGGCCGCGATCGAGCGGCGTGTCGGCGGCGGATTTCCCTCTGGCGTGAGCAAGCGCATACGTCTCTCCCTCGGTCGCGCCCGTCGCGCATCCCCTTGCCGGATACATGGTTCGGGTTCAGGCTCTGAGCCAGTCAAATTTGTCGGGGGACAAAATTATGCGCTTGGTTGGCTTTGCTGCGTTCGCGGCGGCGTTCGCATGTGCGGGAGCGGCGATGGCCGCCACGCCTCTGCCCTTCAATCCCGAACTCGCCACCCACGCCTGGCTCGCCACCATGGGTGAGGAAGCCACTGCGCGCTCGAACGCCTATTTCGAGGGCGGCTATCTGATCGACTTCGCGGGCACGGCGCTCTCGATCCTGGTCGCCGGACTCATCCTCGTGCTGGGTTGGGCGCGCGGCGTGCGCACTTGGCTCGAAAAGACCGTGAAATGGTTCCCGCTCGTCGCGCTCGGCGTGGCGTTCGTGGTGAATTTGCTTTCGACCATCATCACCTTCCCTTTCACCTATTATGTCGGCTTCGTGCGCGAGCATCGCTACGATCTCTCGACGCAAACCTTCGCCGAATGGTTTGGCGAGCAAGCCATGGGCGCGGGCATCGGCCTCGTCGTCGGTTCGATCTTCCTGGCGATCCTCTACGTGATCATCCGCGCCGCGAAAAACACCTGGTGGATTTGGGGCTCGCTCGTGACGATCGCGTTCGTCGCGGTGTTCAGCATGGTGGCGCCGGTGTTCATCTCGCCGCTGTTCAACACCTACACGCCGATGGAGCAAGGCGAGCTACGCGACAGCATCCTCGCCATGGCGCAGGCCAACGGCGTGCCGGCCGACAACGTCTATGTCTATGACCGCTCGCGCCAGACCAATTCGATCAGCGCCAATGTCTCCGGCATGTTTGGCACCACGCGCATCTCGCTCGCCGACACCTTGCTTGAACGCGCAAGCCCCGAAGCGACGCGCGCCGTGATGGGCCACGAAATCGGCCATTACGTCTTGGGCCACACCTATTCGATCATGGTGATGATGACGGGCATGATCGTCATCATGTTCGCCATCGTGCATTTCGGCTTCCGCGCGCTGGCGAAGAACGAGCGCTGGGGCATTCGCGACATCGCCGATCCCGCGGGCTTGCCGCTGATCATGGTGATCATCGCCGTGGTCGGGCTCTTCACCGCGCCGATCCAGCGCAACATCATCTATTTCCACGAACAGCAAGCCGACATGTTCGGCCTCAACGCCGCGCGCGAGCCCGACGGCTTCGCCGAAGCGGCCGTGCTGCTTTCCGAATATCGCAAGATGGAGCCGTCCGCGCTCGAGGAATGGTTCTTCTACGATCACCCGTCGGGCTGGAATCGCGTGCACAATTCGATGGTGTGGAAAGCGCACGAAATCCAAGCCGGCCGCTTGCCCCCCTCGCCCGGCGGCCCACCCGAAGGCTGGCGCCCCGATTTCGTCGTCGCCCGCGAAGCGGCTAGCGCTCCGCCGGCTGCGGAACCGTCACCCGCCGCACCGTCAGATTGATCCGTCCGCCTTTCGGCAAGAGCCGCGACGTGCCGGTCATGATGCGGTCGACGCCGTGATACGCACGTCGCGCGGCGCCGCCGAGCATGCACACATCGCCTGAGGCCAAGCGCACACTGCTCGTCGGGTCGGAACGCAGCGAGCCGCCAATACGAAAGAGCGCGGTGTCGCCGAGCGAGATCGACAGCACGGGCGCGTCCCACGCGTCCTCGTCGCTATCGACGTGCAGCCCCATGCGTGCATCGCCTTCGTAGTAATTCACCAGGCATGCTTCAGGCGGCGCATCGTAGCCGGAAAGCTTCGTCCAGAGGTCGAGCACTTGTTCGGGCATGTCCGGCCACGGCTTGCCCGTCTCGGGGTGCGTGTCCTGATAGCGATAGCCCTGCTCTTTGTCGGTCACCCAACCGAGCGCGCCGAAATTCGTCATCCGCACCCGCATCGGCAGCCCCGATTTCGGCATGCGCGGAATGTAGAACGGCGCGGCCCGGAAGCGCTGAAACACCGCGTCGCGCAGCGCCTCCTGCGCCACGCGATCCAGCAGGCCAGGCCAGAGCCGGAAGCCGTCGAGGTCGGAGGCCGGGCGGGTCATGATGGCATGCCTCCAGGCATTCGGTTTCTTTTTTGTTCCCGTTCGGGCTTGAGCCGGATCAAGACCCAGCGGCCGCGGGGCTATTTCCCTGCGACGAATGCGGATAGCACGCTCCGAAAGCCTTGCGCGACGTGGGCGATACACCACATGAACCGGGAAACGAACGACCTGGAGCTTTGAGGGGGCGACGGGTCGGTCAATCGGAACCGAAGAAGCAACAGGACGCGCGCTTCAAGGACGCCTATTTGGGTCCGTGAAACGGGGCCGCGCTGCTGGAAAGGAATGAGGACTAAGAGATGGGAAAAGTCATCGGGATCGACCTTGGTACGACGAATTCGTGCGTCGCCGTCATGGAGGGCGCCACGCCTAAGGTGATCGTCAATGCCGAAGGCTCCAACACCACCCCGTCGGTGGTGGCGTTCACCGACAAGGGCGAGCGCCTGTTGGGCGTTCAAGCCGTGCGCCAAGCCATCACCAATCCTGAGCACACCTATTACGCGGTGAAGCGCCTGATCGGCCGCTCCTCCGACGATCCGATCGCCAAGAAGGACGCCGAGCTCGTCCCCTACAAGATCGTGCGCGGCCCGAACGGCGACGCGTGGATCCAAGGCCGCGACAAGCAATACGCGCCGTCCGAAATTTCCGCCTTCGTGCTGCAGAAGATGAAGCAGACGGCCGAGGATTATCTCGGCGAGACGGTGACGCAGGCCGTCATCACCGTGCCGGCGTATTTCAACGACGCACAGCGCCAAGCCACCAAGGACGCCGGCAAGATCGCCGGCCTTGAAGTGCTGCGCATCATCAACGAACCGACAGCCGCGGCCCTCGCCTACGGGCTCGACAAGGGCGCGCAAAGCAAGACCATCGCCGTCTATGACCTCGGCGGCGGCACGTTCGACGTTTCGATCCTGGAAATCGGCGACGGCGTGTTCGAAGTCCGCTCCACCAATGGCGATACGTTCCTGGGCGGCGAGGATTTCGACATCCGCATCCTCAATTACCTCGCCGACGAATTCAAAAAGCAGAACGGCGTCGATCTGCGCCAGGACAAGCTCGCGCTGCAGCGCTTGAAGGAAGTGTCCGAGCAAGCGAAGAAGGAACTCTCCTCGCGTTCGGAATTCGATGTGTCGGTGCCGTTCATCAGCGCCAACGCCTCGGGCCCGCTGCACCTCAACATGAAGCTGACGCGCGCGAAATATGAAAGCCTGGTCGAGGACCTGGTTCAGCGCACGCTCGCACCTTGCAAGTCGGCGCTGAAGGACGCCGGCCTCTCCGCCAGCGACATCAAGGAAGTCGTGCTCGTCGGCGGCATGACGCGCATGCCGAAGATCCAGCAGGTCGTGAAGGAATTCTTCGGCCGCGAACCGCACAAGGGCGTCAACCCGGATGAGGTCGTGGCCGTCGGCGCCGCGATCCAGGCCGGCGTGCTGCAAGGCGACGTGAAGAACGTCGTGCTGCTCGACGTCACCCCGCTCTCGCTTGGCATCGAAACACTTGGCGGCGTGTTCACGCGCCTGATCGAACGCAACACCACGATCCCGACCAAGAAGAGCCAAATCTTCTCGACCGCCGAGGACAATCAGCAGGCCGTGACCATTCGCGTGTTCCAAGGTGAGCGCGAAATGGCGGCGGACAACCGTCCGCTCGGCCAGTTCGACCTGGTCGGCATCCCCTCCGCCCCGCGCGGCATGCCGCAAATCGAGGTCACCTTCGACATCGACGCGAACGGCATCGTCTCGGTCGGCGCCAAGGATAAGGCGACCAACAAAGAGCAGAACATGCGCATCCAGCCGTCGGGCGGCCTGTCCGACAGCGATATCCAGCGCATGGTCAAGGAAGCCGAAGAGCACGCCGGCGAAGACAAAGCCAAGCGCGAACTGGTGGAAGCCAAGAACCAAGGCGAGGCCTTGATCCACGCTACCGAAAAGCAGCTCGCCGATAACGGCGACAAAGTTCCGGCCAGCGACAAGCAAGGCATCGAAGCCGCGATCGCCGCCCTCCGCACAGCGCTTGAAGGCGACAATACAGGCGACATCGCCGCCAAGACTCAAGCGCTCGTGCAAGCGTCGATGAAGATCGGCGAAGCGCTCTACGGCGGCGCCGGCCCCGGCGGCGACACCGATGGCGGCGGCGCCAGCCAGAACGAAGAAGGCGTCGTCGACGCCGACTTCGAGGAAGTCGACGGCAAGAAAAGCGCCTAAACGCCCTTCGCGCGTGGATGACCTCGCATGACCGCTAGCCGCGATTATTACGAGATACTTGGCGTGCCGCGCGACGCGGACCAGGCGGCCATCAAGTCCGCCTTCCGCAAGCTCGCCATGAAACTGCACCCGGATCAAAACCCCGGGTGCAAAGTCTCGGAAGAGAAGTTCAAGGAAATCGGCGAAGCTTATTCCGTGCTCTCGGATCCCGAGAAGCGCGCGCAATATGACCGCTTCGGCAAAACCTTTGACGGCGGCGGCGGTCCGGGCTTCGGCCCAGGGGCCGCGGGCTTCAACGACTTTTCCGATATCTTCAACGAGATTTTCGGCGGCGGCTTCGAGGACATGTTCGCGCGCGGCGGCGGGCGCGGGCCTCGCAACGGCCCCGAACGAGGCGCCGATCTGCGCTACGATGTCGAGATCACGCTCGAACAAGCTTTCCGCGGCATGGAGCGCGAAATCGTCGTGCCGCGCGCGCATGCGTGCGAGCCTTGCGGCGGCACCGGCTCCGAAGGCAAGGCGCCCTTGGAAACCTGCCGCACCTGCAACGGCGCCGGCCAAGTGCGCGCAAGCCAAGGCATGTTCCGCATCGTGCGCACCTGCCCTGCCTGCCACGGCCGCGGCCAAGCCATCAAGACGCCGTGCAAATCCTGCGGCGGGCGAGGCCTCACGCAAAAAGAGCGCACGCTCTCGGTAAAAATCCCCGCCGGCGTCGAGGATGGCACGCGCATCCGTCTCGCCGGCGAAGGCGATATGGGCCAGCGCGGCGGGCCTGCTGGCGATCTCTATCTCTTTCTCTCGGTGAAGCCGCACGCCCTGTTCGAGCGCGACGGCCCCGATCTCTATTGCCGCGCCCCGGCGCCCATGTGCAAGGCAGCGCTCGGCGGCGAGATGGAAATCCCCACCATCGACGGCGATCGCACCAAGGTGACGATCCCCGCCGGCGCGCAAACCGGGCGCCGCTTCCGCATCAAAGGCAAAGGCATGACGCACCTACGCTCGAAGGAGCGTGGCGATCTGCATGTCGAATTGCTTGTGGAAACGCCGGTGAATTTGACCGCCAAGCAGCGCAAGCTGCTCGAGGAATTCGCCAAGGATTGCGGCGAGGAAGCCCACCCGCAAACCCAAGGCTTTTTCGACACCGTGAAAAAGTTCTTCGACAACGGCAACGACCCGCTGGTGCGTTAGGCGCTCGCTCGAGGCAGCAATGTTTAGCTTTTTGTGGCCGACAACAAGGAAGCCGGAGCCAACGCTCATCGCGCGGCTTGGACGAGTGGTCCACTGGAGTCTGACTGCATTCGCAATTTTGGCGGCGGTCTTAGGAACGCTGATGCTTAGCCAGGGTCACACCGCCGGTGAGTGCCTTTCGCCTGCAGACGCCTGCGAGACGGCGCGTTGGTGGGCAGGTCGCCTTCGTAGCATGGGCCACCAAGCTCTTCTCGCCGCCACAGCGGCCTTCCTCATCGGCCGAGCAAGTCGGTACGTTTTGTCTGGTGAATAGGCCAGCACTTCGCAGCCATCTATCCCACAGCCAACACCGCTCCGCGCCTTGAAAACAAAGGCGCGGTGAAAAACTTATCCGCCCCCTGCCTGAGCTGGCGTACACTGCCGCCATCGCCGCGATCGGAGAGCAGTTGGATCCCTGTTCGCTTCAATGTCGCGGTGAAGCAATCGAGCGTGAAGCGTGAACGCTTCTCCGCCTGCCGCAAGAACTATGGGCGGCTATTCGGACCAAGCGAACGCACGGAGTTCGCCGGATATGCGGGGATAGCGCGCGAGCATGGATACGAGATGCAGGCAAAGCCGCTTCTCATGATCATGCTGGCGCGTACTGCGAACACGTTGAAGCCCGCGCGCGCCACAACGCGTGGGGAGACGCACCGGACGCATCGCGAACACGATGCTCCGCACGCGCGCGGCGATCCGACTCATCGGGTGTGAAAGAACGCCTGCAGCGGAGCCGCGGTTTCCAACGATTGCGGGGACGCGGGTTTCCGTGTCATGCGCGCCGAGCCAACGGCGCATTCTTCGCGACGCGCAATCCCGCGTCCCCGGCTCTCCATCCGGCGTTCGCGCCAACAAGGATGGCGCACGCCTATTGGCTGGTCTTGCCGGTTAGGAAGCGGCGGTCCATGAGGGAGACATGACGCTTTCTATCGCTATCGCGGGCGCCGCGGGCCGCATGGGCCGCGCCTTGATCCGCGCCGCTTGCGCCGACGCGCGCTTTTCCGTCGCTGGCGGCACCGAACGCAGCGAAGGCCAATTCCTGGGCGCCGATCTCGGCGCGCTGGCCGGCATATCGCCACTCTTCATGATGACGACGGAGGTGGCGGACCACGCCGCCGAGAACGCGCAAGTCTGGATCGATTTCACCACGCCGGCCGCCACGCTCGACGCGCTCGCCGCCTTGAAGAACACATCGACG
The DNA here is from genome assembly GCA_017303355.1 of Caulobacterales bacterium. Lineage (GTDB taxonomy): Bacteria > Pseudomonadota > Alphaproteobacteria > Caulobacterales > Aquidulcibacteraceae > Vitreimonas. Next base: position 64,001 of record JAFLCU010000007.1, read on the forward strand.
CGCGCCGCCATCGTCGGCACCACCGGCTTCACCGCCGCCGAAGAGGCGCAGCTTGCCGAGCATGCCAAGCGCATCGCCATCGTGCGCTCCGGCAATTTCAGCTTGGGCGTGAACTTGCTCGCCGCCCTTGTCGAGCAAGCCGCGCAAAAACTCGGCCCCGGTTGGGACATCGAGATCACGGAGGCGCACCACCGCCGCAAGGTGGATGCGCCCTCAGGCACCGCCCTCCTCCTCGGCGAAGCCGCCGCGAAGGGCCGCAACGCGCCTTTGAGCGAGCTTCGCCTCGCGCCCTATGACGGCGTCACCGGCGAACGCCCGGAGGGTCGGATCGGCTTCTCCGTCATTCGCGGTGGCGGCATTGTCGGCGAGCATGACGTGCGCTTCATCGCTGAGCGCGAAATCGTCACGCTCTCGCATCACGCCATGGATCGCGCCGTGTTCGCCGATGGCGCCCTCGCCGCCACACTTTGGGTCGCGGATAAGCCGCCGGGGCTCTATTCAATGCGCGACGTGCTCGGGCTCTGAAAGATGCAGCCACGCTGGGAACGCACGCCGGACGCGCCGTTCTTCGACGGCCCACTTTACATGGACGCCGTGCTGCGCCCGCACCGCAGCCTCAGCGCCAAGGCGTTTCGCGCGATGTTGATCGCGGTGATCATCGTGAATCTGATCGGTGCGATCATCTTCATCGCCAACGGCGCCTTCCCGGTCGCGGGCTTCCTGGGTCTCGATGTTTTGGCGCTTTATCTGGCGTTCCGCTGGAATTATCGCGCCGCGCAAGCCGCCGAATATGTGCGCATCGGCCCGGGCCGCGTGCATGTCGCCGCTGTCGATAAGAATGGCGCCGCCACGCATTGGCAGCTCAATCCAGTGTGGGCGAAGGTCACGCGCGATGGGCCTGGCGTCCTCATCCGCGACAGCGAAGGCCAAATGCGGCTCGGCGCTTTCCTCTCGCCGAAAGAGTGCGAAAGCTTCGCCACAGCACTCGACGCGGCGTTGCATCGCGCGCGACGCGGCGGCATGTAATGGCAAAGCGCCTCACCAAGGCCAAAGCCGAAGAGCTCTACGCGCGCCTGGCCAAGGTGCGTCCCGATCCGCGTACGGAATTGGAATACACCAACCCGTACACCCTGCTGGTGGCCGTCGTGCTCTCCGCGCAAGCGACGGATAAGGGCGTCAACCGCGCCACCGCGCCGATGTTCAAAATCGCGGATACGCCGGCGAAAATGCTGAAGCTCGGCGAAGATGGCGTCGCCAATTACATCAAGACCATCGGCCTTTGGCGCAACAAGGCCAAGAACGTCATCGCGCTCTCGCAAGCGTTGATCGATCAGCACAATGGCGAGGCGCCGCATGATCGCGCGGCGCTAGAAGCATTGCCCGGCGTCGGCCGCAAGACGGCGAACGTCGTGCTGATGGAGATTTTCGGCGAAGGCACGATCGCCGTCGATACGCACGTCTTCCGCGTCGCCAACCGCACGGGACTAGCCGACGGCAAAACGCCGAACGAGGTCGAAGCGCAATTGATGCGCATCACGCCACAAAAGTTTATCCACGGGGCGCATCACTGGCTTATACTGCACGGCCGCTACACCTGCATCGCCCGCAAGCCTGAATGCCCGCGCTGCGTCATCGCCGACATCTGTCTTTATAAGGACAAGACCCGCGCGATCGCGTCGACGAAGAAGCCTGCGCCTTCGGGTGCGAAATCCAAGAAGAGATAAGGCTCGATCGCCTCGATCTCGATCACGCGCCACTTGCCGTCATCGCCCAGCACGAGGTCGATGCGTACATAAAGGAGTTCTTTGGGCGCATGCGCCCGGGCCGATTCCGCCGCTTCCATCGCGCCCGTAGGTGCTGCTTCGGCGAGAAAGGCGGTCTTGCCGGGAATATTCGCCAGCCAATCGCCCGCGTGCGGCACCTTGCGGATCGCATGCGAGAACACGCCGCCGAACCAGAAGAGCGAACGCTCCCCTTCTGTCTCGATCGATTGCAGATAGGGCTGCACCATCGCTTCCGCTTGCGGCCCGTCGATCAGATCGGCTTCGCTCCATGCGTTGCGCTTCAAGCGAATGGTCCGCACCGAGCCCGCGCCGATCTGCGGTTTGATCACGATCTCGGCAGCGTCCAACGTATCAAACGCCTGCGCCACGCCGCGCGCATCGACATGATCAAGCCACACCGTTTCGATCGCGGCGGCGCCAAGTTCACGGAGGTAAGTTTTCCGCGCATTCCAGCGCACAACGGCCGGCGAATTGAAGACACGCAGACCAGCGCGCTCATGCGCTTCAATCGCCGCCATGAATTCATCCGCACGACCAGTGTAGTCCCAACACGTACGGATGATCGCCGCGTCATAGCCACGTTGAGAAAGGTCAGGATCGTCCCAATATTCGATGACAAATTCGACGCCGCGCTTTTTACCCTCGGCGACAATCAGCGCGTGGCTGACGATCTCGGCCTCCGGCAATTGCCCGGCGGCCAAGGGCGCGCCACGATAGGAGCGCCCGTTGAGATACGCGACCTTCGCCACTACGAGCGCCGCGCCGCCGCTTCCGCGGCGCACTGGTCAGGGCTCGGCGCGGCCGCGCCGTTGCGCCGGGCGCTCGCATGCGATTCCGTCAGCCGCATGGCGTTGCGCGCATCCGCCGCGAACAGAAGCAGCAGCGCGCAATTCTCGAAGCGGTACGTCAGCGCCGCGCCCGCGCCATCCTGGCGGGCGATGTCCGGCGCGCCAAACGCGCGCGTGATCTCGGCTTGCGTCGGCGCATCCTGGCGCCCGGCGGCGCTCAGCATCTGCGTCAAGCGCGCATGGGCGCTTGACGATGGCGCGACGCTCGGCGCGCCAGGCTGGGCGGGCGCGCTCGCGGGAGCGGTGGCGCAAGCCGCCAGAAACGCCAGCGCCGTTAACGAAGCAATGAATCTCATGGGCGCGACAATGCCGCGTCCGCACTTTCCGGGCAATGCTTGCCAGCGCCCGCCACACAGGCTTTAACCCCTCAAACTTCACAGGAAATCCGTAATGCCTTCATCGACCTATGACGTCGTGGCCGTCGGCAACGCGATCATCGACATCATCGCCGCCGTGCCGGACGCGTTCCTGGCCGAGGAAAACATCGCCAAGGACGCGATGACGCTGATCGATGAGGCGCGCGCCGATCATCTCACCGCGCGCTTCACCAACGCCAAGGTCGCCGCCGGCGGCTCCGCCGCCAATACAATGACGGGCGTGGCGAGCTTTGGCGGCAAGGCAGGCTATATCGGCAAGGTCGCCAAGGACGATCTGGGCGCGCGGTTCACGCAAGAATTCCGCGCCGGCGGCGTTTCGTTCGACACGCCGCCGCGCGACGGCCATCCGGGCACGGCGCGCTCGCTCATCGCCGTGACGCCCGACGGGCATCGCTCGATGAACACTTATCTCGGCGCCTCCACCCTGCTCTCGGCGGAAGATATTGACGCTGGCCTCATCAGTGCTGGCGCCACTTTGTTCCTCGAAGGCTATTTGTTCGATCGCGACGAAGCCAAAGCCGCCTTCGTGCGCGCCGCCGAAATCGCGCGCAGCGCCCAGCGGCAAGTCGCGCTCACACTGTCGGACAAATTCTGCGTCGACCGGCACCGCGATAGCTTCCGCCACCTCGTCTCCGGCCACGTCGATATCCTGTTCTCGAACGAGGCCGAAATCCTCTCGCTCTATGAAAGCGACGATCTCGGCGCGGCGATCGAAGCCGCGCGCAAGGCATGCCCCATCGTGATCGTCACGCGCTCTTCCACCGGCTCGTTGATCGCGACCTCCACCGAGACGGTTGAGGTGAAGGCCTATCCCGTCGCCAACGTCGTCGACACCACAGGCGCCGGCGATCAATACGCGGCAGGCTTCCTGTTCGGCTACGCCAAGCAGCGCCCGCTCGCCGAATGCGGCGCCCTCGCCTCGCTCGCGGCCGCCGAGGTGATCTCGCACGTGGGCCCGCGCCCGGAAGAGAGCCTCCGTGGACTGGCGCTCAAGAGCGGCTTCCGCGTCTAGAGGATAAAGCGAGATAGATCGGCATTTTTCGCAAGATCGCCGACGTTTTTGCGCACATAGGCGGCATCCACGCGCACGGTTTCGCCATTGCGATCCGGCGCTGAATAGCTGACCTCATCGAGCAAGCGCTCCATCACCGTCTGCAGGCGGCGGGCGCCGATATTCTCGACTGTCGAGTTCACATCGGCCGCGATCTCGGCGATGGCCTCGACGGCGTCGTCGCTGATGTCGAGCGTGACGCCCTCGGTCTGCAGCAGCGCTTTGTATTGTGTAACGAGGCTCGCCTCCGGCTCGGTCAAGATACGGCGAAAATCCTCGCGCGTGAGCGCCTTGAGCTCGACACGGATAGGCAAGCGCCCCTGCAGCTCCGGGAGCAGATCGGAAGGCTTGGCGACATGAAACGCGCCTGACGCAATGAACAGAATATGATCGGTCTTCACCGGACCGTGCTTGGTATTGACGATCGTGCCTTCGATCAAAGGCAGCAAATCGCGTTGCACGCCCTCGCGGCTTACATCGCCGCCGCCAACACGCTCCGAGCGCGAGGCGATCTTGTCGATCTCATCGAGGAAAACGATGCCGTCCTCCGCCGTAAGCGCCAACGCTTCCTTAAGCACCGCATCCGCGTCGAGCAGCTTATCGCTTTCCTCACGCACGAGCGGTTCGTACGCCTCATCCACCGTCATGCGGACACGTTTGGTGCGCTTGCCGAACGCTTTGCCGAAAATGTCGCCGATATTCACGACGCCAACGCCGGATTGGCCTGGGATATCGAGATTGCCGAGCGGAGAGGCGTTGTCTTCCACCTCGATCTCGACAGCCGAGCCGCCAAGCTCGTTGTTGCGAAGCTTTTTGCGAAACGACTCGCGTGTCGCGGCGCTGGCGCCCTGCCCTACGAGGGCGTCGAGCACGCGCTCTTCAGCTGTTGCTTCGGCGCGCGCACGGACCTCGCGGCGGCGGCGTTCGCGCACCATGTTGAGCGCGACCTCCACCAGATCGCGCACGATCTGTTCCACATCGCGTCCGACATAGCCGACCTCGGTGAACTTGGTCGCTTCCACCTTTAGAAACGGCGCGCCCGCAAGCTTGGCCAAGCGCCGCGCGATTTCGGTTTTGCCAACGCCGGTCGGCCCGATCATCAGAATATTTTTCGGCGTGACCTCCTCACGCAGCTCTTCGGACAATTGCTTGCGCCGCCAGCGATTGCGCAGCGCAATGGCGACAGCACGCTTTGCATCGGCCTGACCGACGATATAGCGATCGAGTTCGGAGACGATTTCGCGAGGCGAGAAATTGGTCATGGCGCCCATGACTTAAGCGCCGTATGGCGTTTCGAAAAGAGCGCGCATGCTCAGTCGAGCATGACTGCGTCATTGACGCGCGCGCTGGATGCCAGCGATTTACCAGTACGCTAACATCCGCACATCAGTCTGGCAGCTTTTCGACCGTCAGATTGCCGTTGGTATAGACGCAAATTTGCGCCGCTATGCCCATGGCTTCGCGCGCAATCGCCTCGGCATCCTCGACATGGCTGTAGAGCGCACGTGCCGCCGCCAGGGCGAAATTGCCGCCGGAGCCAACCGCGACGACCGGATATTCGGGGTCCAGCACATCCCCGGCGCCGGTGACGAGAAACGTCTCCTTGCTGTCAGCCACGATCAGCATCGCATCGAGACGACGCAGCGCGCGATCCGTACGCCAATCCTTGGCCAGCTCAACACAGGCGCGGCCGAGCTGGTTGGGGAAGCGCTCCAGCTTTTGTTCCAGGCGCTCGAACAGCGCGAAGGCGTCAGCGGTGGCGCCAGCGAAGCCGACGATCACGCCGCCGCCCGCCAATTTGCGCACTTTGCGCGCATTTCCCTTGAGAATGGTTGCGCCGGCCGAAACCTGGCCGTCGCCGGCGAGCACGACCTTGTCGCCCTTCCGGACACAAAGAATAGTCGTGCCGTGCCATTGTTGTGGTTCGCTCATGCGCCTGATGTGGCGGAGCGGCGCCCGGCAATCAAGCCGCGTCTCCGGCCTCGATGTCCTCGCCAGACTGGCGGCGCAGCAATTCCGCGAATTCCGGCGCCGAGACCGCCGCGCCGTAGAGGAAGCCTTGCACCCAGTGGCAGCCGCGCACGGCCATGAATTCCATTTCCTGCTTGCGCTCCACGCCCTCGGCCACCACCTCCATGTCGAGCGTGCGCGAGAGCGCGAGGATCATGTCGATGATCCCCGCCGCGTGAGCGTCGCCGCGCTCAAGCGCGCGCACAAATTGCTGGTCGATCTTGATCACGTCAAACGGCAGCTTGGAGAGCGCGCCGAGACTTGAATGGCCGCAGCCGAAGTCATCGATCGCCAAACGTATGCCGGCTTCGCGCAGCGGCTGGATCACGCGCAGCGCGCGATCGGGATCTTCCATCATCATCGACTCGGTGATCTCGAGTTCCAGATGATCCGGCGCCAGGCCGGCATGTTGCACGACGCGCAGCACGTTCTCGGCGAAACGGTCGCTGCGGAACTGAAGCGCCGACACGTTGACCGCCACCTTCGCCGGATGCCCTGCGCGCGCCCAGGCCGCCGCCTTCCAGCACGCCTCGCGCAAAATCGCGTCCGACAACGGCCCGATCAAACCACTCTCCTCCGCCACGGGTATGAAGCGGCCTGGGCTGATGATGGTGCGGTCCGGGCGCACCCAACGCGCCAGCGCTTCGCAGGCTTCGATGCGGCCGGTGACCAGATTCACTTTTGGCTGGAAATAGGCGCGGAATTCGTTGCGTTCGATGGCGCCGCGCATTTCGCGCTCAAGATTGATCCGCGCGACCGCTTCGCGATCCAGCGATTGGGTGTAGAACTTCACGCGCGCTGGCGCGCTATGCGCCGCACTCAGCGCCATACGGGCGTGGCGAATGACTGTGTCGGCATCCCCGCCGTCGCGCGGCGTCATGGCGACGCCGCAGCAGGCGCCGAGCGTGAGCTTGTGGCCACGCCAATCGAAGGGCTGGTTCAGCGCCGCATTTAGATGTTGCGCAAAGCGAGCGGCGTCCGATTGCGACAATTCCGGCGAAAACACGCCAAACTCCGTCGCGCCCAAGCGGGCCGCGACCGGGCCGCGCGCGCCCTGCCCGCGACGCACGATGCGATCGACGGTGCGCACCGCGCTCGAGAAACGTTCCGCGACAACGCGCAGAAAGTCGCGCGCGGCGTCTGGATCGAGTGTTTGCATCAGCTTCGAGAGACGCTGCATCTCGAACACGACGACAGCGCCGGAGCTGGCATTGTTCCGCAGAATGAAGAAATCTATCTCGCGCGCGAAGCGATCCTGGTTCGGCATGCGCGTCGCGGGATCGACAAACGCGATCTCCTGCACCTGGCGCATCGAAGCATCGAGCCGCGCCGTCATATTGTTGAAGGCTTTGGCGAGAGTTTCGAATTCATCGCCCGTTTGCAGCGCCAGCGGCGTGGACTGACCTTGCTCGCCGATGCGCTCGGCGTGGCGCGCGAGTTCGCCCAGCGGCGCGACAGCCCGGCGCACCAAGTGCGCGGAGAGCGGAATCGCGGCGAGCGCCAAGCAGGCCAGCAGCATCAGGAAAGGCGCAAGCGACGGCACCAGATCAAAGCGATAAGCGCCCTGTTCCCAAATACGCACGACGGCGGCGAGCGCGTGGCCTTCGCGAATGACCGGCGCGGCCACGGCAAGCGCGCCGTCGCGCTCACGCGAATAGACGGTGCGCCCCGCGCTCATCGCTTCCTGCGTCAAGCGATGGATCAGCGGGCTATCGACATCCGCGCCGTCGGATTGCGCGAGGATGCGGCCGTCGGCGTCGATGATGGAAATTGAGCGCACTTCGTCACGCGTCGCAGCACTCGCGATCGAATACGGCAGATATTGCGTGGCGTCGCGCGCCATCGCCTCCCCGACGCGGCTGGCCAAGTGCTCGGTGAGATCATGCGTGATTGCAAGCTCCTGGCGTTCTGCTTCGTGGTCGGCGCCAGCGAGCACGATCGACGCGGACAACAGCGCGGTCACGGTCATCAGCACGGCCGTGAACAGCACCGCGCGCCCCGCAAGACTGCGCGGCTGCATGGTCCGAACCAGGTTTTTCAACGCTGCGAGCATGGACATCCCACACGTGCCAACGCGCGCACGCGGGAGGAGCCTTGCCTGGATTGGTTAGTATGCGCTGAAATTACGTGGGATTTTTTATGAACGCGCGTTGACGATGATGAAGCTTAGGTTTCCACGACACGCTTGATGAACACATAGAAGGCGCCAGCGCCGCCATGTGTGCGATGCGCCGGCGCAAAGCCCGAGATGAGTTGGCGGATGTCGCGCTCGGCCAGCCATTCCGGCAGCCGGCGCTTCAGCACCCCTTCCCCGCTGCGGCCAATGCCCGTCACGACGATCACGGTGCGATCGCCGCGCGCTTGCGACGCGCGCAGAAAACGCAATAACGCGGCGCGGCCGCTCGCCTGGGTGTGCCCGTGCAAATCGATTGTGCCGCCAATTTCAAGCTTGCCGCGCCGTACGCGCTTTTCGCCGCCACGGTTTGCAGGCGGCGCTTGCGACGCAAGTTTCGGCTTTAACTCAGACGCTGGCGGCCCGGCCTTGGCGACCGCGCGCTTGGGCGCGGGCGGATCGGGCTCGTCGTCTTCGACGAAAGGCGCGAGCGGCGCGCGCGTTCTCACGCCCGCGGCGACGCGGCGCCACAGCTTTTTCTCTTCGCCAGAAAGTTCGCGTTTAGATTTGCTCACGCCGCCTTAACGCGCGCCAGGAGCCAGTTCGGATCCGGCGAACGAATATCGCGCTCGAAACTCCAGCGCTCGCGCGCGTCGCGCACGCCATGCGCGCCTTCGGCAAGCTCGGCCTCGAACTTCACAGTTACGCGCGCGATGTCGCCTTCGAGTTCGGCATCGACGATCTCGGCGCTCTTCAAGCGCACGAGTTCGGGGCCCGGCTCGCCAGCGGGGCGGTTGTTAATCGCTGCGGCGTAGCTGTCGAAGACGCGCGGCGTCAGCAAACCGCGTAGCGAATCCTTATCGCCTTTGGCGAAGGCGTTGATGATCATCTCGTACGCCGCGCGCGAACCGCTTACAAAGTGATCCACCTCAAAATGCGGATCGGCGCGCAAGATCGCCATCAGCCCCTCGCCTGCCGACCCAATGCCGGCAGGCATGGTGCGCTGCGCGGGCGTCGCGGCTTCGCGCGGCATTTCACCTTGCGCTGGCTGCGGCTGAGGATCGGCCGGGCGCTCGGCGCCGGTGCGCTTGCCCAAGGTCGAATACAGGCGAAACAGCACGAATCCCGCGACGAACGCGAGAATGAGGATTTCGAGGGTGCTCTGGTCCAACTCCGTGCTCCAACTGGGGGCCGCCATTCTGGGTGCCGAATTAAGATAATGCCAACAACTGGCTTGTTCCAGCTTGGTTGCGTTGCCGTCTGCGCGGACGCATGTTAGCCGCCCTTTCCCACCATTTCGTAGCGAGAATTGGCGCATGAACACGCATTCCGCAGCCGACAGCGCCCTGCCGCCTGCCGATTCACCGCATCTGCGGGTGCTTGCCCAATATGTGAAGGAACTTTCATTTCGCAATCTGATGGCTGCCGCAGCGTCGCAGGCCTACGACGTCCAGCCCACGATCGACATGGGCGTCGAGGTTAAGTCGCGGCCCATGGGGGAAAACCGGGAGGCGGTCGAGGTCGATCTCTGCATCAACGTCCAGGCTAAGCGCCAGGATTCCGTGATGTTTTCCGTCGATCTCGTCTATTCGGGGCTGTTTCAATTCATGAATGTGCGCTCCGACGACGTGGAGCCGCTGATCTGGATAGAGTGCCCGCGCCTGCTGTTTCCGTTCAGCCGCCAGATCCTGGCCGAGATCACGCGCGAAGGCGGCTATCCGCCGCTGCTGATCAACCCGATCGATTTCACCCCGCTCTATTGGCAGGAATTGCGCGATCGTCAGGCGCGCGGCGAACCGGCGCACGCCGCGTTCTGATTAGCTCCCAACCTTAAGCCAAAGCGCCTCGGGCCCAAGCGTGCCGATAAAGGTTGCGTGCGCCTCGGCCTCCTCGGCCGTGCCGCGCGGCGCAAGCGCGGTTGGCCGCGGCTGACGCCGCACGAATTCGACGGTCCGCGACTGCGCCGCGTCTTGCGCGGCCGCCTCCCCTGCGTCGAAGACCAGCCGCTGTTCGCGGCCGCCTTTGAGGTGGAGATAGACCTCCGCGAGGATGCGCGAGTCGACGATGGCGCCGTGGCCGCCTGGGCCTTTGCGCGCTGAAAGATCGAAGCCGTAGCGGTCCAATTGGAAACGACGCGCGAGCGCATCGAGCGAGCACGACGCGCCCGGAAAGCGCTTGCGCGCGATCGCCAGCGTATCGACGAAGCGCTCGCTACCCAATTCCACGATGTTGAGCCGGCGAAGCTCCGCGTTCAGGAAGCCTTGGTCGAACGAAGCGTTGTGCGCCACGAGCGGCGCGTCGCCGATGAATTCGAGAAGTGATTCTACGACCTCGGCAAAGCGGCGTTGCGTTTTGAGAAAATCGCCGCGCAGCCCGTGTACGCGTACGACCTCCTCGGGCACATCGCGATCTGGATTCAGATAGGCGTGAAACTCGCGGCCAGTGCGCTCGAGATTGATCACCTCGACACAGCCGATCTCGACGATGCGATCGCGCTGTTTCTCCTCGACGTGGTCGGGGAAGACGCCGGTTGTTTCCGTATCAAACAGAATTTCACGCATGAATTTGGGCTAAATCTGTTCGCGCAGCGCGTCCAGTACGGCGCGGACTTGGGCGTGCGTCGCCTCAAAGGAGACGCCGGTGTCTATGACAAAATCCGCCCGCGCGCGCTTTTCGGCGTCCGGCATTTGCCGCGCGAGGATCGCTTCGAATTTTTCCGCTGTCATGCCGGGCCGCGCCAGAACGCGCGCGCGCTGCAATTCCGCTGGCGCGGACACGACCACAATCTTATCCACGAACTTGGCGCCAGCGCCTTCAAACAGAAGCGGAATGTCGAGAATGACGACCGGCACGCCCGCGTCGCGATTGGCCTGAAGGAATTCCGCCTGCGCCTGGCGCACCAGGGGGTGCACGATCTGTTCGAGCTGCTTGATCGCCGCCTCGTTGCCGACAACGCGCTTCGACAGCGCGTCGCGATCGATCGCGCCGTCTCGGGCGACACCCGGAAACGCCGCTTCAACCGGCGCCACGGCCGCGCCGCCTGGCGCGTAAAGCGCGTGCACTGCCGCATCTGAATCGAAACCCGGCGCACCCTCCTCCGCGAACATCTTGGTCACGGTCGATTTGCCCATGCCGATGGAGCCAGTGAGGCCGACGATGATCATGCGCCAAGCGCCGCAAGCAATCGCGCCCGAGCTTTCTTCGCATCCGGTTTCACGCCGAACCAAAGTTCGAACGCACGCGCGCCCTGATGGATGAGCATGCCGAGCCCATCCATGGTGACGAGCCCGCGCGCGCGGCCGGCGCGCAAGAACTCGGTTTCGAGCGGCCGATAGACGATGTCAGCTAGGATCGCTGAGCCGCGCACATTGGCGATCGGCCAATCCTGCGTGGCCTGGCCGCTCATGCCGAGCGTCGTCGCCTGCACGATCAGATCGGCGGCGCCAAAGCCGCGTTCGAGTTCGTCCCAGCGCAACACGCGACCGTTGGGCAAGGTCGCCGCCGCCGCTTCGGCGCGCGAGATCGTGCGATTGGCGAAGTGCACGGTGTCGACATGCGGCGCGAGCGCCTGGCCAATGCCCAGCCCAGCGCCGCCCGCGCCCAGCACCAGCACGCGTTTCACGCGCGCGCGCCAGTCCGGCGCGGTTTCGGCAAGCGCATCGATGAAGCCCGCGCCATCTGTATTGAAGGCGGAAAGCGCGCCGTCATTTTCCCAGCGCAGCACGTTGGCGACGGCTTGCTCGGTGCGATCGGCGGCGAGCGCGGCCGCTTCCTTATGCGGCACCGTTACGTTCAGGCCGGTGAAACCAAGCCCTTTCAGCGTGCGGATCGCCGCGACCGGATCGTCGCTTTTCAGCGGCAGCGCGACATACACAGCATCGAGCCCATGATCGGCGATCCAACCATTGTGCATCACCGGCGAAAGTGAATGACGCACCGGATCGCCGATGACAGCCAGCAGCTTGGTGGCGGCGGTTATGTTCATTTCGCCACCACGCCATGTTCACGCAAGAACGCCATGAGCGGCAGCAACGGCAAGCCAAGCACGGAGAAATAGTCGCCCTCGACGCGCTCGAACAATTGCGCGCCGAGGCCTTCGAGCTGATAGGCGCCAACGGATTTCAACGCCGCATCCCCTACCCGCGCGAGATACTCATCCGCGAATGTGTCCGAGAAATCGCGCATGCGCAGCTTGGGCGTATCGATGTGGCGCCAGATGATGGCGCCTTCGCGGGCGACAACGGCGGCGGTCAGCAGCGCGTGCGTGCGGCCACGCAGGCGCATTAGATGCGAGCGCGCTTCGGCCATATCTTTCGGCTTGTCGAGCGTCTCGCCATCAACAGCGAGCATCTGATCGGCGCCTATGATGAAGCCTGGGCGTTTGCGTGAAACGGCCAGCGCTTTCAATTCGGCGAGAGCGTCGGCCTGATCGCGTGGTTTCACGCCTTCGGCGCGTAAACTGGCCTTTGCCGCCTCTTCGTCCACATGCGCGACCTCGACCTCGAACGAGAGGCCCGCGGCTTCGAGAATCTGGCGGCGCGCGGCGCTTCCGGAGGCAAGAACCAGACTCATAGGCCGCGATGCTCCGCCAAGAGATTGAGCACAGCGGCCGCGGTCTCCTCGATCGAGCGACGCGAGACGTCGATCGTCGGCCACCCTTCCCGCTCGAACAATTTCTGCGCTTCCATCACCTCGCGGCGCACATCGCCTTCGTCGGTGTAAGAGCCGGAACGCGTCTCTTTCATTGCCGCCAAGCGATTGCGCCGAATGTGGATGAGACGATCAGCGGAGATCAGCAGGCCCACGACAAGCGGCCGATCCGTCCGAAACAATTCCTCCGGCAGCGGCACGCCCGGCACCATGGGCACGTTCGCCGCTTTCACGCCGCGATGCGCGAGATAGACACTTGTCGGTGTTTTGGAGGTGCGGCTGACGCCGACGAGGATGACATCGGCGCTCATCAGCTCAACGGCTTGCTGGCCATCGTCGTGGTACATCGCGAAATCAAGCGCATCGATACGCTTGAAATATTCCGCGTTGAGCTTGCGCGCCGCGCCTACCCGGTGGTTCAGCTCCAGCCCGAGGTAGCGGGAGGTGACATCAAGCACTGGGTCGAGCACCGCGACGCACGGCATCTCCATTTCCTTGCAGGCTTGCTCAAGGACGGCGCGGTGCTCCAAATTCGATAGTGTGAACATGACAACGCCGGGCGCGTCGGCGATTTCCTTGATCACCCGTTCCAGCTGCCGCACCGAGCGGACCAGGAAATAGGAGTGTTCCACCGGCATGATGTTGTCGAACTGCGCACAGGTGGCGCGCATGACCCCCGCCAAGGTCTCGCCCGTGGAATCCGAGACGAGATGGACATTGAAATAGATGGCGAGGTTTTCACGCATGAGCGGTTCTCATATCAGGCGCCCGAGCCATGTGGACAAGTTGTGAGCGGCGCCCCTGAACAAAGGCTGGCAGGGAACGAAAAGGCCACCCTGCCCCGGATTCACTTCTCCTCATGCGCGATTCCTCCCCGCGCTCTCCACAATGCGACATCGTGGGACAAAAGGAATCGACACCCCGCGCTTCACCATCCAAGTCATTCCGAGTTAACCACTTTCCGTACGGCGCCAGGGCGGACAAGTTTGGGGATAGCGTGTGGAGAACGAAGTTCTCCCAGTTTGCGTATCGCCACAACAACGAGTCCTCATTAATCACGATTCAGATTCTTTTAGGTTTGGAAGGAAGCAATGGCCGATCGGGAAAGCCTTCCCTCTCTCTTGCGTGTTCTCGCGGGCGAGAGGCTTGAGAAGCCTCCGATCTGGATCATGCGTCAGGCTGGGCGTTACCTGCCTGAGTACCGAGAGCTGCGCACGCGGGCGAAGAGCTTTCTGGATTTCTGCTATTCCCCTGCCCTGGCGACGGAAGCAGTGATGCAGCCTTTGCGGCGTTTCCCGCTTGATGCAGCCATTTTGTTCTCGGACATCCTGGTGATCCCGGATGCGCTTGGCCGGGCGGTCTCGTTCGTCGAGGGCGAGGGCCCGCGGCTGCGGCCGTTGGTTGAGGAAGAGGAATGGCGCTTTGACGAACCGGAGCGCGCGCTGCAGCGCCTCTCGGCGGTCTATGAAACCGTGGAACGCATCAAACGGGCGATTCCGAAGGATGTTGCGCTGATCGGTTTCTGCGGCGGGCCGTGGACGGTCGCGACCTACATGCTCCAGGGCAAGGGCGGCGATAAGGATCGTTCGCGCCGGGCTGTGTACGAACGCCCGGAGGATGTCGATAGGCTGCTGGATGTGCTTGTTGAGATGAGCGCGCAGCACTTGGCTAAACAGGTTCAGGCCGGCGCCGATTGTGTGCAGATTTTCGAGAGCTGGTCGGAAGGATTGCCGCCCGCCCTCTTCCAGCGTCTAATCATCACGCCAACACGCAATTTGGTGAGACGGCTTCGCGATCTTGGCGTCACTGTGCCTGTTATTGGCTTCCCGCGCGGAGCGGGCGCTATGATCGAAGCTTATGCGAACGAGACAGGCGTGACCGCGCTTGGCGTCGATACACAAACGCCGGCAGATTTTGCATTCAAGGTCACGCCGGCCGGCATGGCGTTGCAAGGCAATCTTGATCCGCAAACACTCGTCGTCGGCGGTGAAGCGTTGGAACGCGCCGCGCGTGATGTGTTGCTTGCGTTCAAGAGCGCGCCGCACATCTTCAATTTAGGGCATGGCATCACGCCTGATGCGTCGCCAGAAAACGTGGCGCACCTGGTTCGGCTGGTGAAAGGCGTATGAGCGCTATTCCGCTTGAGAACGAACCAGCGCCGGACGATGGCCCAGGCATTCGCTTGATGACGTCGCGCCGCGTGGCGATCATTTTGTTCAATCTCGGCGGGCCTGACGGCCAAGCCGCAGTGCGGCCGTTCCTGTTCAATCTGTTCAACGACAAAGCCATTATCGGCTTGCCGCAGCCATTTCGTTTTTTCCTTGCGCAATTGATTTCGCGCACGCGCGAGAAATTGGCGAAGGCGAATTATGCGCTGATGGGCGGCGGCTCGCCCATTCTTCCAGAGACGATCAAACAAGCCGGCGCGCTTGAAGCAGAGATCAGCAAGCGCGTGAGCAACGTGACGTTCAAATGCTTCCCGGCGATGCGTTATTGGAAGCCGTTCGTGAAGGATGCCGCCAGGGCGGCCGAAGCATGGGGGGCGACGGATGCGATCCTGTTGCCGCTCTATCCGCAATTCTCTTCCACGACGACGGCGTCGTCCCTGAAGGAATGGCGCCGCCACTCACGCCTGCCCTGCTCCACCATCTGCTGCTATCCGGCGGGCGCGGCGTTCGCCGAGACGCACGCCGACGCGATCATGAAAATCTGGCGCGACGCGGGATCGCCGGCGCAGCCAAGACTCCTCTTCTCGGCGCACGGCCTGCCTCAGCGCGTCATCGATGCGGGCGATCCGTATCAGTGGCAGGTCGAGCAAAGCGTCGCGGCCGTGCGTAAATTGCTGCCCGCCGATTGGGATATCCGCATCTGCTATCAATCGCGCGTCGGCCCGCTGAAATGGATTGGCCCCTCGACCGAGGAGGAAGTCCACACCGCTGGCAGGGACGGCGTCGGAATCATCCTCTCCCCGATCGCGTTTGTATCCGAGCATGTGGAAACACTGGTCGAGCTGGACATTGAGTACGCGCAAGTCGCCAAGACCCTGAACCTGCCATTCTACCTCCGGGCCCCCGCGCCGGGAGCGGCTCCGCGTTTCATCGACGCGCTGACCGATTTGGCCGAGCGCGCGTTGGCAAGCCCGGGTAAGGTGCAATCGGAAAACGGCGGCCGCCTGTGCGCGGCGAGTTGGGGCATGTGCCCCCAGGGGGCCTCGCACTGATGATGGATCACGTGATTGGCTACGACCTCGCCCGGGGCCTGCACATCATCGCCGTGATCGCCTGGATCGCCGGCCTGCTCATGTTGCCGCGCTTCTACGCCTATATCAGCGCGTCCCAGCCAGGCGGCGAACTCGAAACGACCATGCTCAAGGCTGCCCGCAATTTGCGGATGATCATCCTGACGCCGAGCCTGATCCTGGCCTGGTCCTTCGGCCTGTTCCTGTTCATCACCTACATTTCGGGCGATTGGACCCGCCCAGTCCCCGAGGTGATCGCCACGGTGCCACATTGGTTTTGGGGCAAGCTTATTTTGGTGCTGGGCTTGAGCGGCTATCACGGCTTCCTATCTGCTGAGGGCCGGCGCATCGCCCAGGGCCAGCGGCGGCATACCGAGAAGTTCTGGCGGCTCATGAGCGAGGTCCCGTTCCTGGTGGCCATCGCCGCTGTGCTGCTGGCGACACTTGAGCCCTGAACCTGCTGACGGCCGCTAACCTCGGCTTGACGCTTTAAGCGCTATATGGTGTCCATGCGGACGAAGCGTGCTTTCCCAAAGCGCGCGTGCGACGGCGGCGCCGCAATTCTCCTTTACCGCCGGAACCTCTTTTCCCATCGACGGCCCTGCCCGCGCGACCATACGCGCGAGGTCCGTCCCCCGAGACGAATGAATGACTGAAGAACAAGCACTCGAAGGGCTCACCTCGCTCACGTTGCAGGAGCTCAAGCGCAAGCCGGCCGCTGAATTGCTGGCCCTGGCGGAATCCCTCGAAATCGAGGGCGCCAACACGCTGCGCATCCAGGACATGCAGGCCGCGATCCTGAAGCACGTCGCCGACCGCGGCGTGGAGATCGGCGGCGCCGGCGTGATCGAAATTTTGTCGGACGGCTTCGGCTTCCTGCGCTCGCCGCAATCGAATTATCTGCCTGGCCCGGACGACATCTACGTGTCGCCGCAACAGATCCGGAAGTTTGGCCTACGCACTGGCGACACGGTCGAAGGCCAGATCAAGGCGCCGAAAGATGGCGAACGCTATTTCGCGCTCACCAAGGTCAACTCCGTTAATTTCGAAGACCCCGATCGCGTCCGCCACAAAGTCCATTTCGACAATCTGACGCCGCTCTACCCGACCGAGCGCCTGAAGATGGAATTGGACGATCCGACCATCAAAGACAAAACCGGCCGCATCATCGACATCGTCGCGCCGATCGGCAAAGGCCAGCGCTCGCTGATCGTCGCGCAACCGCGGACGGGTAAAACCGTCATCATGCAGAATATCGCCAAGGCGATCGAAGCAAACCACCCGGAAGTCTTCCTCATCGTTCTGCTGATCGACGAACGCCCGGAAGAAGTCACCGACATGCAGCGCAGCGTGAAGGGCGAGGTGGTTTCCTCGACCTTCGACGAGCCGGCGACGCGCCACGTCGCGGTGGCCGAAATGGTTATCGAAAAAGCCAAGCGCTTGGCCGAACACGGCAAGGACGTCGTGATCCTGCTCGATTCCATCACGCGTTTGGGCCGCGCCTACAACACCGTCGTACCCTCCTCGGGCAAGGTGCTGACGGGCGGTGTCGACGCCAACGCGTTGCAGCGCCCGAAGCGCTTCTTCGGCGCGGCGCGCAACCTTGAAGAAGGCGGCTCGCTCACGATCATCGCGACAGCGCTGATTGATACCGGCTCGCGCATGGACGAAGTTATCTTCGAAGAATTCAAGGGTACGGGTAACAGCGAACTCCAGCTCGACCGCAAGGTCGCGGACCGCCGCATCTTCCCGGCCATCGACGTGCTTAAGTCGGGCACGCGCAAGGACGAACTCATCACGCCGAAGGAGCACCTGCAAAAGATGTACGTGCTCCGCCGCATCCTCTCGCCCATGGGCACGCAGGACGCGATTGAGTTCCTGCTCGACAAGCTCAAGGGCTCGAAGAACAACGACGACTTCTTCCAGTCGATGAATACGTAATATCCCACGCACGAGTGAGCACGAAGGGCGCGGCGGAACCTGCGCCCTTTTTGTTTTGTGCTCCACCGTCATCCCGGCCGACCGCAGGGAGAGCCGGGACCCAGGGCCACCTCTCCGTCGTTTGCGCTGGGTCCCGGATCACGCTCCGCGTGTCCGGGATGACGGTGGTGTTGTCGGGTGCTAGGTCTCTCGCAAACGAGGGAGACGGCCATGCTCAAGATCTACCATTCGCAAGGCGCGCGTTCGTTGCGTGTGCTGTGGCTGTGCGAGGAGATGGGTGTGCCGTACGAGACGGCGGAAGCCTCGTTCTTCAAGCCGAGCGACGAGTTTACGGCCGTCAATCCGCTGCGCACCGTGCCGGCGATGACCGACGGCGATGTGCGCATGATCGAGTCCGTGGCGATGATGATCTACATCATGGCCAAGCACGGCCCGACCGATCTCGACGTGAAGCCGCACGAAGAGGGCTATCCCGACTATCTGCAGTATCTGATGTTCGGCGAAGCCGGCATGGCGGCGTATGGCAATCCCCTCGTCGCCACGCGCTACATGGCGCCCGACGACCAGAAGCAAAACTGGACCGTCGATTATCTCAAGGGCGCGCTCGCCAAGCGCCTCGCTTTCACGGCTGAGCGTCTGGGCGGCAAGCCCTATGTCGCCGCCAATCGCTTCACAGCGGCGGATATCTCGGTCGCCTACGTGATTAGTGTCGCTCAGTTCGCGGGCATCGAAGAAATCGTGCCGGCAGCGATGCAGACCTATTACGAGAACCTCGCACAGCGCCCTGCTTTCCAGCGCGCGGCTGCGGTGAAGTAGTGGAGCGCGGCGCGCCGCGCCGCATGCGCAACGGAGCCGCGCGCTCCCATCGTTATGGAACGAGCACCAAACTGCCCGTCGTCTTGCGTGCTTCCAGATCGCGGTGCGCTTGCACGGCGTCCGCCAACGCGTAGCGCGTCGGCGGCGCGATCTTCACGGCGCCGGAGGCGATCACCTCGAACAGATCGGCCGCCGTTTCATGGAGGTCTTCGAGCTTCGCCGTGTAGTGATTGAGCGTCGGGCGCGTGAGGAAGAGCGAGCCTTTTTGCGCGAGCAGCAAAGGGCTGAACTCGGGCGCGGGCCCAGACGCATTGCCATAGCTCACCATCATGCCGAGCGGACGCAGACTATCGAGCGACGCCATGAACGTGTCTTTGCCGACGCCGTCATAGACGACATGCGCGCCCTCGCCGTTTGTGATTTCACGCACGCGCTTTGCGATGTCGTCGCGCGCCTGCACGATCACATGATCGGCGCCGAGCGCTGTCGCGATCTCTGCTTTCGCATCGCTGCCGACAACGGCAATCACGATCGCGCCAAGATGCTTGGCCCATTGCACAGCGATCTGACCAACGCCGCCAGCCGCTGCGTGGATCACGACAACATCGCCGCGTTTCACGCGAAACGTCTTGCGCAAAAGATAACGCGCAGTCATGCCCTTTAACATCGCTGATGCTGCAACATCGAACGAAATCGCTTGCGGCACATGCACTGCGCGCGTTTCGGCAAGCGTATGCGTTTCAGCATAAGCGCCCACAGGCGCGGTGCCGCTCGCAACGTGATCACCGATTTTAAACCGCGTTACGCTCTCACCGATCGCCTCAACGACGCCGGCGAATTCTTGGCCGATGCCCGTTGGCAATGGCAATTTGTACAACCCGCTGCGATGATACGTATCGATGAAGTTCACGCCGATCGCGTGAGTGCGCACGCGTATCTCATTCGGCTTCAGCGTCGGCATTCCAACATCAACGAGCCGCATCACATCCGGCCCGCCACTCTCCGCAACGCGAATTGCTTTCATCGATCGCTCTCCACTCATCGCGTCGATATGGGTATCAACCGCCTACGGCGCACTGCATCGCCGCGATCCCATCAACGCCATCGTTCGCGTCCAGATCGCGCGACGCCTGAAGCGGCCTGTCGGTTGCGATGAGCTGCAATCCCGTCTCCGCGAAGGCTGCGTATTGTTCGCGACCATCGCGCGCGAAGCGGCCGTCCCACGAATGCTCCGGATTGCCGAGCGTGCCGAACATCGCCTCAACGCCGCGCTGCGCCAGCGCGATGTTGAGAGCCGAATCCGGCTCGTCCGTACCAGTCCAGGCGAGCACCTTGGTGAGATCAATGCCACGCCGCTCCAGCGTGTCGAGATCGCTTGCCTCGTCGATCGAGACTGAGAGCATCAATTCAGGTGCGAGGTTGTGCACGCGCACGGCGGCGTCATCGCTATAGGTGATGAACACTACGCGATCCTCGGCGCCGGCCGCACGCACCTCGGCGATCACGTCCTCGTACGAAACGTCCCGCTTTACGTCGAGTTCAAGGAGCGCACGATCGTTGGCCCAATCCAAAGCCTCCCGGAATGTCGGCACGTGCGCATCCAGCGCTCGGCCGTTTTCGTCTTCGAGCCGCAGCGCCTGAATTTCCGCGAGCGTGTGATCACGCACGAGACCCGTGCCCGTCGTCGTGCGATCAAGCTCATCGTCATGCATGAGCACCAACACGTTGTCGCGCGTGCGCGCGATGTCGATCTCAAGCATCGCGGGCGCTTGGCGTACAATGTTCTGGAACGTCGGGACTGCGTTCTCGGCAAAGCCGGGCGCTGGTCCGCCGCGATGCGCCGCGACGATCGTGCGACTGTTCTCGCGCAAGCAATCGAAGAAGGCGCCGATGTCGGCGGGGGCCAAGGCTTCAATCGCCGTGGGCGCCGCCTCGTTCGCAATGTCCGTCGGCGCATCGCACGCGCCCAGCGCCAATGCGCCGATCAACAGAAGCCGCTTCATACGAGGTTCGCCTTGAAGAACGCGATGGTGCGATCGTCGGCGGTCTCCGCGTCGGCCACGTCGTAATTCTTGCCGCCCTCGCGCGTGAACGCGTGATCGCGCTCCGGGTAATCGTGCAGCGTGACGTGGCTGTTGGCGCTCAGGCCATCCTTCATCTGCTTTTGCGCGGGCGGCGGCACGAAGCCGTCCTTGCCGGCGATGTGCAGCATCAGCGGCTGGCGGATGCAGTCCGCCTCGCTGAGGAAGTTCGGGATGTTGACGCCGTAATAGCCGACGCTCGCATCAGCGTCCGTGCGTGTGGCCGTCAGGTACGCCAGCAGCCCGCCCAGGCAATAGCCGACAGCGCCGACCTTGCCGCCGTCCAACAGCGCGCGCGCATGATCGATTGTGGCTTGGATGTCTTTGATGCCGGTCTCGATATCGAAGCGCTTCATCAGATCCATCGCCTTGGCCCATTCGGCCTCGGATTGGTCGGTAATGTCGACGTCCTTCTCGAGCCGCCAGAAGAGATCAGGCGCGATCGCCAGGAAGCCCTCGGAGGCCAGCCAGTCGGCTTTGCCGCGCATCACGGCATTGACGCCGAAGATCTCCTGGATCGCCACGACAGCGGCTTTGGGCGTGCCGGCGGGCTTGGCCACGTACGCGCGGAACACGCCGTCCGGTCCGGCGATCTGTACCCATTCACCCATGCCTCGATCTCCATCCTGTCTTGGGGCTTCGCCAGGCGTTATAGACGCTCACAACGACAAACGCGCGAGAGGAATTGGGGCCATGAAGTTCACCGTCAATGTCGAATGCTCGCCGGAGGAAGCACGCCGCTTCATGGGCCTGCCGGACGTCACGCCGATCAACGAAAAGCTCGTCGAAGAGATGGGCAAGCGCATGGAGAAAAACCTCCAGATGATGAGCGGCGAAGCGATGATGAATTCGTGGATGAGCGTCGGCACGCAAGCGCAGGACGCGTTCGTGAAGCTGATGACGAGCGGCGTCGGCGGCGCCTCTGCTTCACGTGAAAAGCCCTAATTCGATCTTAGATATTTTCACATGAAACGCGACACAATCGTAGCGCTCGCGACGGGCGCTGGACGCGCGGGTGTCGCGATCGTGCGCATTTCTGGTCCGCACGCGCGCGACGTGTTGAGCGCGATAACAACGCGCGAAATTCCATCGCCTCGCGTCGCCGCGAAACGCGCATTTTTCGCGCCAAATACGCATGTTTCGATCGACGATGGTCTCGCGGTTTTTTTTGAAGGACCAGCGAGCTTCACGGGTGAAGATGTTATCGAACTGCACGTGCATGGTGGGCTTGCTGTGATCGCCGCGATCATCGAAGCGTGTCTTGTACAAACTGGAATCCGCATCGCCGAGCCCGGCGAATTCACGCGCCGCGCGTTCGAAAACGGCAAGCTCGATTTGGCCGAAGCGGAGGGCTTGGCCGATCTCGTCGACGCCGAAACCGAGGGCCAACGTCGCCAAGCTCTGCGCCAAGTGCGCGGCGCTTTGAGCGCGGTCTATGAGGGCTGGCGCACGCGGCTGATCGAAGCGGCGGCTTTGATCGAAGCCGAGATCGATTTCCCGGATGAAGACCTGCCCGGCGCGCTGGCGCAGCGGGCCGCGCCGCTGCTGGAGGCCCTAGCGGTCGACATGGGCCGGCACCTCGATGACGGCCATCGCGGCGAGCGGGTCCGTGACGGTTTCCGCATCGCCATCATCGGCCCGCCCAACGCCGGCAAGTCGAGCCTGCTGAACGCGCTGGCCCAACGCGAGGCGGTGATCGTGAGCGACATTCCCGGCACGACGCGGGATGTGGTCGAGGTTCGCCTGGTGTTGGCGGGCTACCCGGTCTGGATCGCGGACACGGCGGGGCTGCGCGAGGCGGCGGACGCCATCGAGGCCGAAGGCGTCCGCCGGGCGCTGGCGCGCGCCGACGAGGCTGATCTGCGGCTTGGAGTGGTGGAGGCGGGCGAGCCTGTGCCAAGCTCTGTGGCTGATGCCTTACGCTCTGGGGACCTGCTGATCCGCTCCAAGTCAGAGCGCCGGCCTGTCACGCCGGAGGTCGCGGGTGAGTTCGCCCTGTCCGTGGTGACGGGCCAGGGTATGGCGGCGCTAGAAGCAGCCGTGGCCGCAAAGGTGGCGGATGCTCTTGGCCGGGACGAGGCGCCGGCCCTGACCCGCGCGCGGCATCGGCGGTTGGTGGAGGAGGCGCAGGCCGCCCTGCGCCGTGCGGTTCCGGCGCTGGATGTCGGGCCAGAGCTAGCGGCCGAGGATGTCCGGGCCGCCGCCCATGCCGTGGGGCGGCTCACGGGGCGGATCGATGTTGAGGATGTGCTCGGCGAGATCTTCTCGAGCTTCTGCATCGGCAAATAGGCCGGAGCCGGGTTCCACGCAAAACAGGTTTCCGGGCGATTAGGTCGTTCCATGTGAAACGATCCAGGAATGGAGCCTCGCGCCCGGCCCCCATTTGCGCTAAGAGACGCGCCTTCCATGACCTTCGGAAACTCCAGCTTCGACGTCATCGTCATCGGCGGCGGCCACGCCGGCTGTGAGGCCGCCGCGGCCGCAGCACGCCTGGGCGCGCGCGCGCTGCTGTTGACGCATAAGCTCGAAACCATCGGGGAGATGAGCTGCAACCCGGCCATTGGCGGCCTGGGCAAGGGGCATCTGGTCCGCGAGATCGACGCCTTGGATGGGGTGATGGGCCGGGTGGCTGACCTTGCAGGCATCCAGTTCCGGCTGCTCAACCGCTCCAAAGGCCCCGCCGTCCGTGGCCCGCGCGCCCAGTCTGATCGGAAGCTCTATCGCCAGGCCATGCAGGCGGCGCTGGCGGCGCAGCCGAACCTCACCATCGTCGCGGCGGCGGTCGAGGACCTCATCACCACCGTCATCCCGGGCGAGCGGAGCGAGACCCGGGACCCAGGGGGTAATGACGGATCGGCGGCCCTTGGGTCCCGGATGCCGCTACGCGGCTCCGGGATGACGGTGGTGGGGGTCGTTACGCAGGACGGCCGTGAGTACAGGGCTGAGAGGATTGTGCTCACCACCGGCACCTTCCTGAAGGGCGTGATCCATATCGGCGACAAGCGCATTCCGGCGGGCCGTCATGGCGAGGCGCCGGCGATTGGTTTGTCGGATCGGCTCTATGGGGCGGGCTTTGCGATGGGCCGGCTTAAGACCGGCACGCCGGCGCGGCTGCAATCTAGCTCGATCGATTGGGCGTCGCTGGAGAAGCAATACGCGGACGACGAGCCGTCGCCGTTCTCGTTCCTGACGGACAAGATCACCAACCCGCAGGTCGCGTGTGGCGTCACTTACACGACCGCCGAGACCCACAAGATCATCGAGCAATCGCTGTCCAAGAGCGCGGTCTATTCGGGCGCGATCAGCGGGCGGGGGCCACGCTATTGCCCGTCGATCGAAGACAAGGTTGTCCGCTTCGCCGACAAGAACGCCCACCAGATTTTCCTCGAACCCGAAGGGCTCGATGACGACACGGTCTATCCGAACGGCATCAGCACCTCGCTGCCTGAAGACGTGCAGGAGCAATTCATCCGCACCATCCCGGGGCTCGAGAACGTCGTCATCAAGCGCCACGCCTATGCGATCGAGTACGATTACGTCGATCCGCGCGAGCTGATGCCGACGCTGGAGACGAAGCGCATCGCCGGCCTCTATCTCGCGGGGCAGATCAACGGCACGACCGGCTATGAGGAAGCTGCGGCGCAGGGTTTGATCGCGGGCCTCAACGCGGCGCGTGCGGCCGGCGGGGGAGCGCCGTTCGAAGTGACGCGCGCCGAGGGCTATATCGGCGTGATGATCGACGATCTCGTTACGCGCGGCGTCACCGAGCCATATCGCATGTTCACTTCGCGCGCCGAGTATCGTCTCTCACTGCGCGCCGACAACGCCGACCAACGGCTCACGCCGAAGGGCATTGAGCTCGGCTGCGTGGGTGCGGAGCGGTCGCGCAAATTCACCGGTAAAATGCGGGAAATCGAAGCTGCGCGCGCCTTGGCGAAATCGTTGCAGATGACACCGGTGCAAGCGCAGGCGCGTGAGCTGAAGGTGAACCAAGATGGCCAACGCCGCGACGTGCTGCAGCTCTTGGCTTACCCCACGATCAGCTACGAGCAGCTCGCCGCGATCTGGCCCGAGCTTGCGTCGCTTAGCGACCAAGCGCGTGAGCAGCTTGAGATCGATGCGATGTATTCGGGCTATCTCGAACGCCAGGCGCTCGATGTCGAAGCGTTTAAGCGCGACGAAGATTTGCGCCTCGATCCTACGCTCGATTATGCAAGCGTCGGCGGGCTGTCGAACGAGGTACGCGAGAAGCTGATGCGTGCGAAGCCCGTCACGCTCGGCCAAGCGTCGCGCATCGAAGGCGTCACGCCCGGCGCGCTGACGGCGTTGCTGGCGCATGTGAAGCGCGAACAGAGGAAGCGGGCATGAGCTTGAAGCGCGATACATTGTTCATCCTGCGCGCGCCGTTCGAGGATGCGGCGCTGGAGGGGATGTGGTTCTGTACGTCGTGCGCGACGATGGAAGGCGCGCTGCTCGCCAACCCGCATTGGGCGGCGCGCATCGATGTGAAGCGCATGCCGTACCCGCGGCCGCGCCACGAGATGATCGTGCTCATCGGTGAAGAGAACCAATCCATGCCCGTGCTTGTGCTGGCCGATGGCGTAACGCCGCCCGCGGGCGCCAAGGCATTCGAGGGCCGCTATTTCCTCGATGAGCCCAAGCCCATCACCCGCTATCTCGCCGCTGCGTATGGCGGAGCGGGGCCGCATCCGTGAGCTACGGCTTGGTGGAATTCACGCGGGACTTAGGCCCGCCTGTTTCACAAGAAACAGCCGAACGATTGGAAACCTTTCGTCGGCTGTTGGCCGAGTGGAATGAGCACACGAATCTGGTCGGGCCGAAAGAACTCGATCTTTTCTGGTCGCGCCACGCGCTGGATAGCGCCCAGCTGCTCCGTATCGCCCCGCCCGGGGCCAAACGTTGGGTGGACCTTGGCTCAGGCGCTGGCTTCCCGGCGCTGGTGCTGGCCTGCTTCCTGGCCGAGCGGGGGGGCTCCAGCGTTCATATGGTGGAGTCCGTCGGCAAGAAGGCCCGGTTTCTGAATGAGGTAATCCAGGCTGCGGGTTTGTCGGCGCAGGTGTTCAACGTGCGGATTGAGGATTTTGGCGCTGGGCCGGAGCGGTATGATGTGGTGACCGCCCGCGCCCTCGCGCCCTTGAACCGACTCATCCCCTATGCGAAGCCGATTCTCGATCGCGGCGCGCAAGGTCTCTTCCATAAAGGCGCTGACCTAGACGCCGAGATGGCCGCCGCGAACGACGCTCTAAGTGGTGGGGCGTACCAGGCAGATGTGCTGGAAAGCCTTAGCGATCCGCGCGGCCGCATTGTTCGTGTCACGAAGGCCGCCGCGCGTTCCTAGGGCTCCGAGAAGGAGTGGTGGGACATGCGCGCTTTGGCGATCGCCAACCAGAAGGGCGGGGTGGGCAAGACGACCACCGCCATCAATCTCGGCACCGCCTTGGCGGCCGCGGGCAAGAGCGTGTTGATCTTCGACACCGACCCGCAGGGCAACGCCTCGACCGGCATCGATATCCATCCGCAAGACCGCAAGATCACGAGCTACGACGTGCTCGTCGGCAATCACACTTTGTCGAAGGCGATCATGCCGACGAAGGTGCCGAACCTCTACATCGCGCCAGGCGATGCGAACCTCTCGGGTGTCGAAACCGAATTGATGGCGGGCGGCCGCGCGCAATTTCGTTTGCGCGATGCGGTCGCGCAATTCCGCGCGGAATCGCAGCTCAACATCGATTACATGCTGATCGATTGCCCGCCGTCGCTGAACGTGCTGACGGTGAACGCGCTTACGGCGGCTGATGCCGTGCTGGTGCCGTTGCAAGCCGAATACTTCGCGCTTGAAGGGCTCGCGCAATTGGTGGCGACCATCAATGCGGTGAAGGCCAATCTCAACACCACGCTCGAAATCCAAGGCGTGGTGCTGACGATGTACGACAAGCGCACCACGCTGAGCGAGCAGGTGGCCAACGAAGTGCGCACGCACTTCCCGGACAAAGTCTATGAAACCGTGATCCCACGGAACGTGCGGATCAGCGAGGCGCCGAGCCACGGGCTGCCGGCGATCATCTACGATCAGAACGCTTCGGGTAGCAAAGCGTACATCCAGCTTGCCAAAGAACTGATTGAACGGGAGCGCGGAAGGGAAGCCGCGTAGGTTTCGGTGGGAAATTTTTACCCGTAGGTAAGACCTGCCTAGCGAAACTTTAAGCATACCGATTCGGGTCGGGTAGGAGCAGGGCATGAGCGATTTAAGACCACGGGGGCTGGGGCGCGGGCTTTCAGCATTGCTGGGCGAGCCTGTCCGCACCGAGCCGCCGGCCGCTCAACCGACGCCAGCGAATGCCTGGGCGCAGCCGCAAGCCGAGCCGCCGCGTGCGCCTGTCGAACCGCCGCGCAACGTGTTTGAACTGCCGATCGCCAACTCCAATCCGGCGCCGCAGCCTGCGCCGGCTCCGTCGATCTTCGCCGCGCCCGAACCGCCGACCCCGACGCCAGCCGCACCCGTCGTCACGCAAGCCGCCCCGACCCAAGCAGCGGCAGGCGAGGGCGGCCCGCGCTCGATCTCGATCGATCTGGTTCAACGCAATCCGCAACAGCCGCGTAAGCATTTCGACGAGGCTGATCTGAGCGAACTGTCGAACTCGATCAAAACGCACGGCGTGCTGCAGCCGATCCTGGTGCGCCCGATCGCCGATGGCCGGTATGAGATCGTCGCCGGCGAGCGCCGCTGGCGCGCGGCGCAGCGTGCAGGCCTGCACACGATCCCAGCGGTGGTGCGCGAGCTCAACGAAGTTGAAGTCGTCGAGATCGCGATCGTTGAGAACGTCCAGCGGACGGATCTTAACCCGATCGAAGAAGCGCAGGGCTTCCAGGCGTTGATCGATCGCTTTGGCCGCACGCAGCAAGAGATCGCTGACGCTGTCGGCAAGTCGCGCCCGCACATCGCCAACATGCTGCGCCTGTTGGCGCTGCCGGACGATCTGCAAGAGATGGTGCGCGACGGCCGCCTGAGTTCGGGCCACGCGCGCGCCATCCTCACCGCGCCCGACCCGCGCGGCTTGGCGCAGCGCGCGATCAGCGAAGGGCTGAACGTGCGCGAGATCGAGCGCCTGGCGCAGCAGGCCAAGGACGAAAAGCACGGCCCGCGCGCTTCAGCGGCGTCGCCCGCGATCGCTGAAAAGAGCGCTGATACGCGCGCGCTTGAGCAAAGCTTGTCGAACGCGCTTGGCCTTGAGGTGACGATCACCGACAAGAACGGCGCTGGAGAGCTGAAGATTAGCTACAAGACGCTCGAACAGCTCGACGACGTGATGCGTCGTCTGCGCGGCGGCTTCTAAGCTTCGGGAGGAAGCCCGCCCCATGCGAGGCAGGGCGGATGCAAATCGTGAAACGTTGAAGGGCGCGGTGTTGGCCACCGCGCCCTTCTTCTTGGACCTCGCCAAGTTCGTCGCAGGGAGCTTTGCGACGACCTAGGCGATTTGGCTCAGCGCGCCCATTGCGAGCGGGGCGGCGGCCATGAACGCGAAAACCAGTGCGTAAAACTTGGTGATGGCGGGTTGAGCGATGGTTTGGAAGCTGGCGCTCACGGCGTGGGCGGCGTGCGGATGCATGTGTTTCCCCGGTGTTCTGGGCTTACGCGACGATCTGGGCGGCTTGGTTCAGCGTCGCGTAGGCGAACGGCGCGAACGTCAGAGCGGCGATGATCAGGCTGTAGAACTTGGCGGTCATTGGTCTTGCTCCCGGAAGCCCGTCGCTTCCATGAGCAAGACCTTACGTGTCGTTTGCCGCCCTTGCCGTGACTCGCGTCACAGCAAACCACCTTCGGCCTAGGCCGTCGGTTCGGGGTCCTTCTCGCCGCGTGAAACAACGGTGGCGACCACGAGATCGCCAGTCACGTTGAGCGTGGTGCGGCACATGTCAAGGAAGCGGTCGACGCCGAGGATGAGGCCGATGCCTTCGGGCGGAATGCCGACCATCACCAAGATCATCGCGATCACAGGCAGCGATCCTGCCGGCACGCCCGCCGTGCCGATGCCGCCGAGGATGCAAACCAGCATCACGATGACTTGCTGGCTGAGATTCAGCTCAATACCGAAAAATTGCGCGAGGAAGAGAACCGTGACGCCCTCGAAGAGTGCGGTGCCGTTCTGGTTGGCGGTGGCGCCGACGGTGAGCACGAAGCGGGCGATCTTGCGCGGAAGATTGAGTTCAGTTTCCGCCGCGCGCAATGAGACGGGCAGGGTGGCGTTCGATGAGGCGGTCGAGAACGCCACCATGATCGGTTCACGCACCTGGCCGAAGAAGGCGATCGGATTGCGCCCGCCCAGCAGCCAAACGCAAATCGGATAGACGATGAACATATGGATCGCCATGGCGCCCACGGCGACGCCGACGAACGCCGCCAATCGCACCAGCAAATCCCATCCAAACAACGCCGCCAGATTGAACATCAGGCAAGCGATGGCGATCGGCGCGAGCTGGATGACGATGCTGATCAGCTTCATCATCACTTCGAAAAG
This sequence comes from Caulobacterales bacterium, assembly GCA_017303355.1. Classification (GTDB taxonomy): domain Bacteria; phylum Pseudomonadota; class Alphaproteobacteria; order Caulobacterales; family Aquidulcibacteraceae; genus Vitreimonas. The sequence continues at coordinate 93,447 of JAFLCU010000007.1, forward strand.
GCCTGCGATCGTGAGCTGAAGCTGATCGGTCGCCGGCGTGCGCACCAGCACGAGGCCGATGCCGAAGAGCATGGCGAACACCATCACCGGCAGAACGAGGTTCGCGCTCGCGGCGGCGAAAACGTTCTGAGGGATGAGGTCAAGGAAGAATTGGCCGAGGTTCACGCTTTCCGGCGCGTTCTCCACGATGCCGGCGGCGTTCTCCGCGCCTTGCGCCAGCAGCTGCTGCGCGAGCGCGGGGTCAACGCCATCTCCGGGGCGCAGCGCATTGACCATGCCGAGGCCGATCAGCACTGCGATGGCGGAGATCACGACCGTCATCGCCAGCGTCTTCCAGCCGACGCGGCCCAGCGCGTTCAGATCCCCCATCTCGGCGACGCCGACCACCAGCGCGCTGAAGAGCAGCGGCAGCACCAGCATGAACAGCAGGCGGAGGAAAATCTGGCCAAGTGGGCCGGTGATGTTGGAGGTGATCCACTGAACCCATTCAGCGTCCCCGCCGATATTCAGGTTCACCCATAGACCGCCGCCGAGCCCCAAAACGAAACCAAGCAGCAGCAGCACGTGGAGCGGCAGGCCGCCCTTCTTCGTCGTCGCGTTCATGGGTTCCCCTTGGGTCCTTCGCCTCCGTGGCTAGCGGCCATGGGGCAGGGGATCAAGAAGAAGGATTCTCCCGCCGCGTGAAACCGCGCGGCGTCAGTGGCGCCGCAGCGTAGGTTAATGGCTTCCATCACTTTGTGAGGGGCGTTGCGATGATCAGGAAGTTCGTGCGGGCCGCGATGATCGCGGCATTGCTCTCGAGTGCGGCGAGCGTTGCCCACGCCGAGGGCTGGTACAGCCGCGCCGATGTCGGCTATTCGGTTGACGGTGCGCTTGAGGTCGAGGGCGAGGATCTCGACTTCGAGAACAATTGGTCGGGCCACCTTGGCGCGGGCTACGCGTTTGGAAACGGCTTCCGCCTTGAGGGCGAGCTTGGCTATCGCACCAACGACTTTGAAGACCTGGACGGCGAAGCGACTTCGACGTCGCTGATGGCCAACCTCTTCTATGATTTCCGCCGTGATCAGCGCGTCCGCCCGTATGTCGGGGTGGGCGTTGGCGCCGCGAAGGTCGAAGCCGAAGGCGGCGTCGGCCCGATCTCGTTCGACGATGACGATACGGTCATCGCCTACCAAGGCATCGTCGGCGTCGCGTTCGACGTCACTGACCGCCTCGATATCGATGTCGGTTATCGCTATTTCGTCGCCTCGGATGTGGGCCTGAGCGGCGTGATCGATCTGGAAGGCGAAGAGCCCTTCAGCTTCGACGGCGACTACGAACATCAGGCGATCACGGTTGGCCTTCGCTACTCGTATGCGGCGCCTGCGCCGGTCGTGGTGCAGCCAGATCCGACGCCACAACCTGAGCCGCAACCGCAGCCGGCCATGTGCCCGACCTCTGAGTTTGTCGTGTATTTCGAGTGGGATCGCTCGAACCTGAACCAGGCCGCGCTTGAGACGATCGACGCGGCGGTGCAGCGCGCACGCGAGTGCAACATCGCCAGCATCGTACTTGTCGGCCACACCGATACGTCGGGCTCGACCGCGTACAACCAAGGCCTGTCGGAGCGCCGCGCCGCGGTAGTTCGTGACGCTCTGGTCGCGCGTGGCTTGGGCGCTGGCGCGATCACCACCCAGGCGCGCGGCGAAACCGATTTGGCGCGCGCCACGCGCGACGGCGTGCGCGAGCCGCTGAACCGCCGTACCGCGGTGACGATCACGTTCCGCTAAACGCGAGCGAACGTAGGGGAAGCGACGGGCCTGGCGGAAACGCTAGGCCCGTTTGCTTTGCGGCATGCTGGACAGGCGCGGATCGGCGGCGCTCTATTGTTCCAACAAGAACGATAGGGGACGGAGATGCGGATAGCGGCGGCCTGGGCCGGCTTGGCTCTTTTGGCGTTGAGCGCGTGCGGACCGATGGGGCCGGCGGCGGTCACCGAGGCGCGATTGGCGTCAGCCGACAACGAGCCCGGCAATTGGATGAGCCACGGTCGTACCTATTCCGAAGAGCGCTATTCGCAGCTGGACGAGATCAACACCGAGAACGTCGGCCAGCTTGGCTTGGCGTGGAGCTATGAGATGCGCGTGCCGCGCGGCGCGGAGGCGACGCCGATTGTGGTCGATGGCGTCATGTACGTCACCTCCGCCTGGAGCATCGTCTATGCGCTCGACGCGACGACGGGGGAGGAGCTCTGGGTCTTCGATCCGGACGTGCCGCGTGAGCGGGGCGCGTCGGCCTGCTGCGATGTCGGCAATCGCGGTGTCGCGGTGTGGAATGGCAAAGTCTATGTCGGCACGCTCGATGGTCGCCTGATCGCGCTGAACGCGCGCGATGGCGCTAAGGTTTGGGAGACGATCACCGTCGATCAGTCGCGCCCCTACACCATCACCGGCGCGCCGCGCGCGGCGCGCGGCCTCATCTATATCGGCAATGGCGGCGCCGAATTTGGCGTACGCGGCTATGTGAGTGCGTATGACGCCGAAAGCGGCGAATTGCGCTGGCGCTTCTACACCACGCCAAATCCGCGCGAACCAGATAACGCGGCTTCGGATTCAGTGCGTGACGCCGCGCTCGCGACCTGGAATCCGACAACCGGAGCCTGGCTTGAAAGCGGCGGCGGCGGCACGGCGTGGGATGCGATCGTTTACGACAACGAGACGGACACGCTCTGGATCGGCGTCGGCAATGGCTCGCCGTGGAACCGCGACATCCGCTCGCCGAATGTCGAAGGCCGCAACAACGACAACCTCTATCTCTCCTCCGTCGTCGGCGTTGATCCCGACACGGGCGCGTACAAATGCCATTATCAGGAGACGCCAGGGGAGACGTGGGACTACACAGCGACGCAGCCGATCATGCTGAGCACGCTGCAGATCGAAGGGCGCGAGCGACGCGTTCTCATGCATGCGCCGAAGAACGGCTTCTTCTATGTGATCGACCGCGAGAATTGCGGGCTCATTTCCGCCGGTTCGATCGCGACCCAAACCTGGGCGAGCGGCGTCGACATGGCGACAGGCCGGCCGATTGAAAACGCCGACGCGCGCTACGCCGCCGGCACCGCGATCGTGCTGCCCTCGCCGTTTGGCGCGCACAATTGGCACCCGATGTCGATGTCGCGCCGCACTGGGCTGGTTTATATTCCAGTCCAGGAATTGGCGCAGGACTACACGGCCGACCCTGCCTTCGTGTATCGCCCGGGGCGTTGGAACACTGGCACGGTGCACGCGCCGCTGCCGAGCGATCGCGCGACCCGCGCGGCCATCCGTAACACGATGCACGGCTATCTGCTTGCCTGGGATCCGGTTGCGCAACGCGAAGCTTGGCGCGTCGAGCTTGGCGCGCCGTGGAACGGCGGGACGCTGGCCACGGCCGGCGATCTGGTTTTCCAGGGCACGCTCGATGGCCGCTTCCGCGCTTACAATGCGCGCACGGGCGAGCAGCTTTGGGAATACGACAACCAAGCCGCCACGATGGGCGGGCCGATCACCTATTCCGTGGGTGGCGACCAATATGTGGCGTCGCTCGCGAGCTACGGCACACTCTGGTTCTTGCCGGCTGGCTTCGGCGTCGCCGATCCGCCGCGTGAGCCAGTGAACGCGCGCGTCAACGTGTTCCGCATCGGCGGCACGGCGAGCTTGCCGCCGCGCAATCTGGTCCGCCTGCCGATGGAGCGCCCGCCGACGCTGCGCGCTTCGCAGGCGACATTGGCGCAAGGCGCCGCAGGCTACACGGCGTTCTGCAGCGTATGCCATGGCACGGGCGCTGTCTCCGGCGGCGTGCTGCCGGATTTGCGCCGCGCGCCATCCTTGCAGGACGCAAACGTCTGGCGGGACACCGTGCACGGCGCGCGCGCCGCGAACGGCATGCCGGACTTTACGCAATGGGTCACGGCCAGCGACGCCGAGGCGATCCGCGCCTATGTGGCGAACGAAGCGCAAGCGCTCTACGCTGAAGAGCAGGCGCGGCCGCAATAGGCGAGGGATCATGTTCGAAGCGAAGACTTGGTGGATCACAGGCGCGTCCTCGGGCATTGGCGCGGCGTTGGCCGCGGCGCTTTCCGCCAAGGGTGCGCGGCTCATTCTCTCCGGCCGTAACGAGGCGGCGCTACGTGAGGTGGCGGCGGCCTTGCCGACGGAGAGTTTGGTCCTGCCGTTCGAGGCGACGGATTTCGCGCGCGTGCCAAGCATCGTCGAGCAGGCGTGGGCCTGGCGCGGTCGTGTCGATGGCTTGGCCAACAATGCCGGCATCTCGCAGCGCTCGCTCGCGGTCGATACCGCGTTCGAGGTCTATGAGCGCATCATTGGCGTTGATCTGATGGCCCCGATCCGGCTGGCGCAGGAAGTGCTGCCGCGCATGGTCGGCGCTGGCGGCGGTCACCTCGTGGCGATCTCGAGCGTGGCCGGCATCGTCGGCGCGCCGCTGCGTGCGGCCTACAGTGCGGCCAAAGCCGGCGTCATCGGTTATCACGACAGCATACGCGCCGAGACCACGCACCAAGGCATGAAGGTGCTGGTGGTGGCGCCGGGCTCGGTGCAAACGAACGTGTCGAAAAATGCGCTCGACGGCAAAGCCCAGACGCGCGGTTTCAGCGACACGGCGATCGACAATGGCATGCCCGCCGATGTCGCCGCCGCGAGAATTGTGGCATCGCTCGAAGCGGGCGAACGCGAACTGATCCTGGCCGAAGGCATGGAAGCGGCAGGTGCGGCGTTGCGCCGAAGCAATCCGGACCAGCTCTTCGACTTGATGGCCAATCTCATCGCCAACGGCTACGCCAAGCAGCTCGGCGCGGAGAGCTAGAAAGCCATGAGTTTCGCAGACGTCGTTTCCGCGCTTGTCCCGGAAGGGGAGTGCTTCGCCATCGATGCGCCAGAGGATTGGTCGCAAGGACGCACGCTCTATGGCGGCATGACCGCCGCGCTCGGCTATGAAGCCGTGAAACGCGCGCACGGCGATTTGCCGCCTTTGCGTTCGGCGCAATTCACCTTTGTCGGCCCCGCTTCTGGCCGACTGCGCTTTACGTCGCCTTTGCTGCGACGTGGCCGCTCGTCGGCGATCTTCGCCAGTGAATGCGTGAATGACGATGGCGTCGTTGCCCGCGCGGTGTTCGTGTGTGGCGGTGCGCGCGAAAGCAAAATCGCACACGATTATTTGCCGATGCCGAAAGCCGAAGCGCCAGAGGCGTGCCACTCGTTCCGCAAGGAGGGCGCGGCGGCTTCGCGCGGGTTCTGGAACAATTTTGAGACGCGCCTCGCCGCCGGGGGCCGCATCATGGAGCAGAGCGCGCCGCGTCCGGAGTTTGGCGTCTGGACGCGGTTTCTCGATGCGGGCGCGGCTGATCCGATCACGGCGCTCTTGGCGCTCGCCGATTGCTTGCCACCCGCGGCGATGGTGCATTTCCCTCAGCCTGGCCCGATCAGTACGATGACCTGGACCGTCGATGTGACGGCGCCGCCGGCGAAGCTTGACGCGTGGCATTTGCTTTGGGCGTCGAGCGAACACGCCGCGCACGGTTATTCCATGCAAGCGATGACGCTATGGGATAATGCAGGCCGCCCGCTCGCGGTAGGCCGGCAGGCGGTAGCGATCTTCGTCTAGGAATAGCGCTTCGAGGTTCGCTGCTCGCTGATATCTGCAGCGACCTGCTCGGCGCCGGCATAGCCGGTGATGCGATCGGCGACGAACGGGTTGTTCTGGCGCTCGCGTCCAAACGTAGATGTTGGCCCATGGCCGGGCACGAATGCGATGTCCTCGCCAAGCGGCCAGAGCTTGGTCGTAATGGAATCGATCAGATCCTGATGATTGCCTTGCGGGAAATCCGTGCGGCCGATCGAGCCCGCGAACAGCACGTCGCCGACGAAGGCGATGCGCGCGTCCTTATTGTGAATCACCACGTGTCCCGGCGTGTGGCCGGGCGTGTGTGAAACACCGAAGCGAACGCCTTCGAATTCGAGCACTTCGCCGTCTTCGAAATAGCGATCAGGCGTCACGTTTTGCAGCCCCTGCACGCCATAGCGCTGGCCGCCTTGCTCGATCAGGTCGAGCCAGAATTGGTCGTCGCGATGCGGGCCTTCCACGGCGACGCCGAACCGCGCTCGCAATTCGGCGGCGGCGCCGGCATGATCGAAATGGCCATGCGTCAGCCAGATTCGCGTGAGCGTCAGCCCGAAATGATTGAGCGCGCCGACGAGCTTCTCAATATCGCCGCCGGGATCGACAAGCGCCGCGTTCTTGGTTTCGTCGTTCCAGATCAACGAGCAATTCTGCTGCAGCGGTGTCACCGGAATGATGCGGATCTGCAGCTTGGGCTGCTCTGGTGGCGTTTCGGTCATGTCCCCTAGGTGTCGGCTTTAGCACGCCCGCGCAAGCGTTCACGCTGCGCCGGCATGAAGAAGGCCGCGGAGGGGGAGCATCCTCCGCGGCCTTCTTGGCGGCTGTCAGGTGCGCCGGGGGTTTAGGCGACGATCTGCGCCGCTTGGCTCAACGTGGCCATAGCCATCGGTGCGAATACGGCGCAGGCAGCGATCAGGGCATAAAACCTGGTCATGTGAGTGGCTCTCAGATTCAGGTTGGGCCGATCAGGCGACGATTTGGGCGGCTTGGTTCAGCGTGGCGAAAGCCATCGGTGCGAACACGGCGCAGGCGGCGATCAGGGCATAAAACTTGGTCATCTCGGTTGCTCCTCGTTTCGAAGCATCATCGCTTCGATGAAGAGAGCCTACCGGCGTGCTCGCCTTGTCGCCGTGCCCTTGGTCACAGCAGTTGTGCTTATGGCCTAGGTCGTTTGGCGCGGAAAGAGTGGCCGGTGGCGCCGGTGTCGTCGCGTGTGAAACACCGCGTACGCAGGCAATTTCGTGGATTAATTTCCCACCAATTTCGCCACACCCCGATAGGCGTCGGCGGCGATCAATTCTTGCGGCGCACCGGCTGTTTTGCTGCGGAGCTCGGCGCTCCAGAGCACGTCGTATGCTGCATTGAGTTTCTTCGCGGTCCACAGCCGCGCCTGCGCGGCGACGGCGTCGCGCTCCTTCCAGAACACAGGCGGGCGCAGCTTGCCGATTGCGTCCGTCGGGTTCATGCCACTGTCGATGAGTGCGCGCGCGTCGCGCAATTGGTGCAGCCGGCGCAATAGCGCGCGCAAGGCCGAGATGCCGGAGAGGGCGTCGATGCGCGCCAGCGCTTCGACGGCTTGAGCCGCCTTGCCCTGCGCCGCCGCCAGCGAAGCAGCGTCCAGCGCGCTCTCAGCCTCGCTCGCCATCAGCGCCTCAAGATCCTCGGTGCTGACGCGCCTGCCAAGCTCGTGCGCATAAAGCGCCAGCTTCTCGATCTCGCGCGCGGCGAGGCCGCGGTCGGACGGCAATAGCGAAAGAAACGTTTCCTCCGCGTCGCGATCGAATTCGATCTTCAATTCCTTCGCCAATGCCTTGGCGTATTGCGCGCGCTCCGCCTCGGTCTCTTCGTAGAAGGCGATGACGCCGGCATGCTTGGCGTTGGCGAACGCCTTCACCAGCGCGGCGGTTGAACCGAGATCGCCTGCCTCGACGATTAGGTAGCCGCATGGCGCGCCGGCTTCGATATCCTTTAGCGCGTCGCTGATCGCATCGTCGGCGCTTTTGCCGGAGACACGCGCCCAGACGATCGTTGGGCCGCCGAGCAGCGATTGCGCGGCCAGCGCGTCGGCGAGCCGGGCGCTATCCTTCCTGATCTCGTCTTCGCCGAGCTTGGTGACGGCGTAGGGGTCATCGGATTTGCCGACCGCCCAGGCCGCAAGTGTTTGCGCCGCTTCGTGCGCGAAACTCTCGTTCGGCCCATAAAGCAGCACAGCGCGGACCGCTTTGTCCGGCTTGTCCAGAAAGCGCCGGATGGAGGCGCCGGCGATTTTCATCAGCCGCCCGTGTGCTCCGAGCGCGCCTGCGCCATGCGCAGCGCCAATTCGGCGCGCATGCGCTGGGCCATGGTTTCGGCCGCGCGTTCGCGCGCATCATCCTGTGCGGCGATTTCGCCGAACGCGGCGGTCGGGATGTCGTATGTGACGACCGATGTAACCGAGCCGCGCATCACTTGCTGGCCGGGCGTCGCTGGCGTCAGCACGTAATTGGCGACGAGGCGCAGTTCCGCGCGCGTCGCGGATTCGTCGCGGCGGATGCCAAGCGGGATCACTTCCTCGGCCAAAGTGATCTCAAGCTGCATCGGCGTCGCGCCATTGTTCTCGGCCGCGAGCATGCGATCGAGTTCGGTCTTCAGCACGTGGCCGGCCTTGCCCTCGATTTCGACAACATGCACCGGGCCGATGGCAGCGCCTCCGCCGGCGGGCGCGTACATCGGCTGAAAGCCGCAGGCGGCGAGCAAGAGGGTGAGGCTGGCGATCAATACGCGCATCAGGGGTTTCTCCGCCCACGATCCTACATCAGTTCGCGACGATATTGACGATCCTATCGGTGACGACAATCACCTTACGGACCGTCTGGCCTTCGAGGAATTGCGCCACCAGCGGGTGCTCCAGCGCCATTTTCTCGACATCGGCTTGCGCCGCGCCCTTTGGCGCTTCGATCTCGGCGCGTTTCTTTCCGTTCACCTGGATCGGCAATGTGACGCTGGTGCGCGCGGCCAAGGCCGGATCGGCCTCGGGCCAGGGTGCGGTCGCGACAAAGCCCAGGAAGCCGAGCTTCTCCCAGCATTCCTCGGCCAAGTGCGGCATGAACGGCGAGATGAGCTGCGCCAGGATGCGCAACGCTTCGCCGCGCGCGAACAGGCTGCCGCCATCTTCGCTTTTCAGCTTGGCGATGGCGTTGACGAGTTCGTAGCAACGCGCGACCGCGACATTGAAGCGGAAGTTCTCGATATCGTCGGTGACGCTCTGGATGGCGCGGTGCGCGAGTTGGCGCAGCGCGTGCGCTTCCGGTTCCATCGCCGGCGCGGGCTCGCCGGGCTTCGGTGCGGGGTGGCCGTGCGCGTCGGTGAGCGACCAAACGCGCTGCACGAAATTCCATGCGCCTTTGACGCCGGAGGCGGTCCACTCCACGTCGCGCTCGGGCGGTGAATCGGAGAGCACGAACCAGCGCGCGACGTCCGCGCCGAAATCGTTCACGAACGCGTCGAGGTCGACGACGTTCTTTTTCGATTTCGACATCTTCTCGATCGCGCCGACATCAACAGGCGCACCGGTGTTCAGTTCGATGCGCTTGCCATCCTTGATGTCGGTGTCTTCCGGCAACAGCCAGGCGCCGGCGGCGGACTTATAGGTCTCATGCACCACCATGCCTTGCGTGAAGAGGCTGGCGAAGGGCTCGCCATCGGCGACGCCATCGAGAAAGCCGCAATCACGCATCGCGCGGGTAAAGAAGCGGGCATAGAGCAGGTGGAGCACGGCGTGCTCGACGCCGCCGACATATTGATCGACCGGCAGCCAATAGCCCGCGAGCTTTTTGTCGAACGGCGCGTCCGGATTGTTCGGATCGGTGAAGCGCGCGAAATACCAGCTCGAATCCACGAAGGTGTCGAGCGTGTCGGTTTCGCGCTGCGCGTCGCCGGCGCAGCTTGGGCACTTCACGTGCTTCCACGTCGGGTGGCGATCGAGCGGGTTGCCGGGCTTATCCTTGTCGAACGTCACATCCTCCGGCAGCGCGACCGGCAGGTCCTTTTCCGGCACCGGCACGACGCCGCACGTGGCGCAATGGATCGCCGGGATCGGGCAGCCCCAATAGCGCTGGCGTGAAACACCCCAATCGCGCAGGCGCCATTGCGTCGTCGCTTCGCCCTTTTCGAGCTTCACCAATTCATCGATCGCGCGCGTGATCGCGTCGCGCGTGCCAAGGCCGTCGAGGAATTTGGAATTGTAGATCACGCCGTCGTCGGCGAAGGCTTCGTCCGTCACGGCGTACGTGGCCGCATCGGCGCCCGGCGGCAACACGACGGGTTTGAACGGCAGATTGTATTTGTTGGCGAAATCGAGGTCACGCTGATCGCCCGCGGGCGAGCCGAAGATCGCGCCCGTGCCGTAGGTCGAGAGCACGAAATTCGCGCCCCACACGGGCAAAATCCAATTCGGATCGAACGGGTGGCGCACGCGCACGCCCAGATCGACGCCGAATTTCGGCGCTTTCTCGATGTCAGCTTCGGATGTGCCGAGATGCGCGCATTGCTCGATGAATTTCGCGACCTCGGGATTGTGCGCGGCGATCGCTTTGGTCAGCGGATGATCCGGCGCCAGCGCCAGGAAACTCGCGCCGAACAACGTGTCGGGGCGGGTGGTGTAAACTTCGATTGGATCGCGCGCGTGGTTCGGCTCGCCCGCTGGCGATGCGGGCAGGAAAGCTGGCGCGCTTTCGATGTCCCACCAGATCTTCGCGCCTTGGCTTTTACCGATCCAGTTCGACTGCATCAGGCGAACTTTGTCCGGCCACTTCGTCAGCTTCTCGATTGCGGCGAGCAAATCCTCGGCGTAGGCCGTGACCTTGAACATCCATTGCTCGAGTTCGCGCGTTTCCACCGGCGCGCCCGAGCGCCAGCCCTTGCCGTCCACCACTTGCTCGTTCGCGAGCACGGTGTTGTCGACGGGGTCCCAATTCACTTTCTGCTTCTTGCGATAGACGAGGCCTTTTTTCCAAAAGGCCACGAACATCGCTTGCTGGTGCTTGTAGTAAGTCGCATCGCAGGTCGCGAGTTCGCGCGACCAATCGATGGCGAGGCCCAGCAATTTCAGCTGCTCGCGCATCGCCGCGATATTGTCGTAGGTCCAGCCCTTCGGATGGATGCCGCGCTCCATCGCCGCGTTTTCCGCCGGCAAGCCGAACGCGTCCCAGCCCATCGGGTGCAGCACGTTATAGCCGTTTGAGCGGCGGAAGCGCGCGATCACATCGCCCATCGTGTAATTGCGCGAATGGCCCACATGGATGCGTCCCGACGGATAGGGAAACATCTCAAGCACGTAGGCTTTCTTCTTGCCTTTGGCTTCTTCAGGGGCGAGCGCGCGATCAATCGCGGACGCGGCCCACCGCGCGCGCCATTTCGGCTCTACTTCACGATGATTGTAACGGGTCGACATGCCTACGCCCCTTAGAGGAGCGCATGATTTCCGGCAATGGCGCCCTCTGTCCGTGTCCGATTAGTCGCGAAGCTGGCTCAGGCGCAGCTGGCGCGCGCGCGTAAGGATCGCGTTCTCGATCTGGATTTCGGTGTCGGGATCAACCGTCGCGTCGGTCCAGACGCCGTTCACTTGTTGCTGGCGGAAGATCGAGACGTTCAGCGCGTCGGCGCGCAGGCGCGTGTCGAGAATATAAACGGTCGCCTTGAAGCGCTCGTTCGGCGCGGCGGGGTCGGAGTGCCAGTCGGTGATGATGATGCCGCCAAACGGATCGGCCGAAGCGAGCGGCATGAAGTTCAGCGTGTCGAGCGAAGCGCGCCACAGGAACGAGTTGACGCCGATGCCTTCCTCAACATTCGAACCGGCCGACGACGACCCACGGTCGTTGCCGCCGCCGAACATGGAGCAGGCGGAGAGCCCGAGCACGGCGACCGTTAAAAGTGCGCCCTTCACGAGCATGCGCCCAGCCTGCGACATCAGCATTCCCTCCGCGTTCGTAGAGGCCGCTTCATCCCCTGAAGCGGCGCGAGCGCCCATATAACATGCGCCCGCCCGAGGGCCAGGGGTCCACTGCGAACCCGGCGATGTTGTGGCGGGGCCTCGCCTGGCCGGCGAAGGTCTGGTTGCCGCAAGGGAACTTTGGCTTGGCTGCCCAGTTTTTGACGAAATATTCGCAGGACCTGTGTCCTAAAGTTCACTGCGGATCAGTATCGATTCGGCTATATTCGTCAGCTAAGGCTCACCGAGCTGAGGGGATTAAGGTGTTTAAGGCGTCTGCATTGATGCTCGCTGGGGCCGCCGTTTTGGCGACAGCCGGTGTCGCGCATGCGCAGGACGCCCCTGCGGCCTCGGCCGTGGTCGCCCCGGCCCGCTCGGAAGTGCCGTGGTACCAGCGCTTCACCACCTCCAGCGGCGTCACCGAAAATATCACGGGCGACACCGAGAATGACCGTATCCTGGCCCCGGCTTGGACGCTGAATCAACGCTGGGGCGTCACCGTGGACGTGCGCGAAGCCCAGCGCATTGAGCGGCTGCCGGAAGGCCGTGGCGACCAGACCTCGGTCGGCGCCTTCTACCAGTTCACGCCGAACATGCGGGTCGGCGGTGAGTTCAGCCTGGAAACCACGCCAGCGCCAAACGCTGTCACACGCAGCGACGAGGAAGAGCCGCGCGCGGGCGTCCGCGTTGAGTCGGCGTTCCGCTTCTAAGTTTCAAGAAATGCATCGATTGCCGCGAGGCCGGCGAAACCGCGGCCCGCGAGCTTGCGCGCGTTTCGGCCATGCACGCCGCCGAGCGCGATGACGGGCATGTTCGCGCCGCGCGCCATCTGGCTGGCGTGGAAGAGCCCAAGCGGCGGATTGCCGGAGGTGCTGCGTGTTTCGAACACAGGCGCCAGCACACATGCATCCGCGCCAAACGCACGCGCCGCCACGATCCCTTCAGCGCCATGCGCCGTGGCCGTAACCAGCGGCGCGGCATGATCGCGGCGTTTCGGGAATTGCCGTTCCGGCCAATGCACCCCGTCCGCGCCCACGCGCGCCGCCAGTACGGGATCGGCCGCGATCAGCAGGCTGAGCCCACGACCGCGTGCAATGGCGGCGAGATCGCGCGCGACGGCGTAGCGGTTTTCCGCGCCAAAGTGACGAAAAACGATGGCCGCGCCGCGCGGCAAGCGCTTGGCGATCGCGGCCGGATCGGGTGTGCGTACCGGATCGGTGAAAAAGTACAGCGCCGGAATCGCGGGTGCGCCCGCATCGCGGTTGAGCCGCGCCGCCTGCGCCGCTAGTGCGTGTATGGACGCCATGACCCTCGCCACCGAACTTGCGCAAACGCGCGCCGATATCCTCGCGCGCATCGCCGCCGCCGCCGAAGCCGCGGGGCGTTCGCCGGCCAGCATACAGCTGGTTGCGGTGTCGAAGCAGCAGCCAGATGCGCGCATCGCCGCCATGCTGGCGACCGGGCAACGCCTGTTCGGCGAGAACCGCGTCCAGGAAGCGCAAGCGCGTTGGAGCGCGCGGCGCGCGGTGAGCGGTTTGCAGCTGCGCCTGATCGGCCCGCTGCAGACCAACAAGGCCGAGGACGCGGTCGCCCTGTTCGATGCGATCGATAGTCTCGATCGCCCCAAGCTTGCGGCGGCGTTGGCCGAGGCGGCGCAGAAGCTTGGCCGCAGCCCAGAATTGCTGATCCAAGTGAACACAGGCGAAGAGCCTCAGAAGGCCGGCGTGCCGCCGGCCGACGCCGACGCCTTCATCAAGGTCTCGCGCGAGACCTTTGGCCTGCCCATACGCGGGCTGATGTGCATTCCCCCGGCTGACGAAGAGCCGGCGATGCATTTCGCGCTGCTGGCCAAGATCGCCGCCCGAAACGGTCTGTCGGAACTCAGCATGGGCATGAGCCACGATTTCGAGACCGCGATCCGCTTTGGCGCCACCCAGGTCCGGGTGGGGTCAGCGCTGTTTGGCGACAGGGCCTCGCCGGTGAGCCCGGTTGCAAAAGCGTGAAAGGACATGGTCATAGTCGCTGAGTTAGGCTCTAAGCCTAGATCTGGGCGGCCGATGTCACGCGAAACGACCATCCTCATTATCGACGACGACGCCGACCTCCGTCAGGCGTTGGTCGAGCAATTCGATCTCGAGGATGGGTTTGGCGGGGTCGGCGCGGCAAACGCGGCCGAGGGCTTCGCCGCCGCCGCCAGCGAAAAGCCCGCCGCGATCGTACTCGACGTATCGCTGCCGGACATGGATGGCATCGAAGCCTGCCGGCAATTGCGCGAGCAGGGCGTGAAGGCGCCGATCATCCTGCTGACGGGCGCGGCGCAGGAAGAGCAACACCAGGTCGAGGGCCTGGACGCTGGCGCCAACGATTATGTGCTGAAGCCTTTCAAGTTCTCGGTGTTGCTGGCGCGCATTCGCGCCCATCTGCGCAGCCATGAAGCCAGCGAAGACGCCGTCTATCGCATTGGTCCGTACGAGTTCCGCCCGGCGATGCGGCTGCTGATCGACCCGACGCAGAAGAAGGTCCGCCTCACCGATAAGGAAGCGGCGATCCTGCGTTATCTCTATCGCTCCGGAGAAAAGCCCGTCGGCCGCGACGAACTGCTTCGTGAGGTATGGGGCTATAACGCCAACGTCACCACGCACACGCTGGAAACGCATATCTATCGCCTGCGCCAGAAGATCGAGCCGGACGCACAAAGCCCCAAGCTGCTGATCACGGAGACGGGCGGCTACCGCTTGCAGGTTTAGGAACGTCGGCGGTGGCGGTGCGTTGCCTTGCATGCAACGCTCGACGGCGCCCCGCGAAATTCTGGAGCAATGCGCCTGTGGCGCGTGCGCGGGACTATTGTTTTCGCTGACGCTGCTCGTCGTCGACGCGGGCGACTTGCGGAGCTTGCTGAACGCATCGCCGCAATTCTCGGCGGTATTTCTATTCGGCGCGTTCTTTTCCTTTCTGCCGCTCGTGCTCTGCGTCGCGATCGGATTGGTTCGGCGCGGAGAGCAAGAAACGGCGGTGCGCCAGTCCAAAGACGATCATCCACTCTAGAATGATCCGTCGTGGAAAGTTCGGCGACAAACGAAAGCGCCCCGGCTTTCGCCGAGGCGTTTCACGCACAGGAATATGCGACGTTTAGTTCGCCGCGACGCGCGGTGCGGCGGGGCCGCGTTCGGCGGCGATTTTCACCTTGCCGCCGCGTGCATCCTTCAAGCGCGCCAGCAACGCCTCGTGTTCGTCCCACAAACGTTGCGGCAAACGGGCGCCGAATTTTTCGTAGTGGGGCGTCACGAGCGAGGCTTCTTCGTCCCAAACGTCGAGATCGACGCCGAGGAGTGTCTCAAGCGCTTCATCCGAAAGCGAGAGACCGCTGGTGTCGAGCGCGGCCTTGCTCGGCACGCGGCCGATCGCCGTGTCGCGCGCTTCGGCGACGCCATCGAGACGCTCGCTGATCCACTTGAGCACGCGCGCGTTGTCGCCAAAGCCCGGCCAGATGAACTTGCCGTCGCGATCCTTGCGGAACCAATTGACGAAGAAAATCTTCGGCAGCCGCGCGCCTTTTTGTTCACCGACTTTGAGCCAATGCGCGAAATAGTCGCCCATGTGATAGCCGCAGAATGGCAGCATCGCGAATGGATCGCGGCGCAGTTCGCCGACCTTGTTTTCAGCCGCGGCGGTGCCTTCAGAGGCAACGTTGGAAGCTAGGAACACGCCGTGCGCCCAATCGAATGCTTCCGTCACAAGCGGCACCGCGCTCGCGCGGCGGCCGCCGAACAGGATGGCGTCGATCGGCACGCCCTTGGGGTCTTCCCATTCAGGCGCGATCACCGGGCATTGGCCGGCGGGCACCGCGAAACGTGAGTTCGGGTGCGCGGCGGGGAATTTGGAATCCGGGAGCCACGGATTGCCCTGCCAATCTGTGAGGCCGGCGGGCGGTTCTTTCGTCAAGCCTTCCCACCAGACATCATTGTCGGCGGTGAGGGCGACGTTTGTGAACACCGTGTTGGCGTACAGCGTTTCGAGCGCACTCTTGTTGGTCTTCGCGCCGGTGCCTGGGGCGACGCCAAAGAAGCCGGCTTCCGGATTGATCGCGTAGAGACGGCCATCGTCGCCGAAACGCATCCAGCAAATGTCGTCGCCAATCGTCTCGGCTTTCCAGCCCGGAATGGTCGGCTGCAGCATGGCCAGATTGGTCTTGCCGCAGGCCGACGGGAAGGCGGCGGCGACGTATTTGTGCTGACCCTCTGGATTGGTGAGCTTGAGGATGAGCATGTGCTCGGCGAGCCAACCTTCATCGCGCGCCATCACGGACGCGATCCGCAATGCAAAACACTTCTTGCCCAGCAGCGCGTTGCCGCCATAGCCCGAGCCATAGCTCCAGATTTCGCGCGTTTCCGGGAAATGGACGATCCATTTCTCTTCGTTGCACGGCCACGGCACGTCCTTTTGGCCAACCGCGAGCGGCGCGCCCAGCGTGTGCACGGCGGGAACGAAGAAGCCGTCTTCTCCCATCTCATCGAGCGCGCCTTTGCCCATGCGCGTCATGATGCGCATCGAGGCCGCGACATAACCGGAATCGGTGATCTCGACACCGAGCTGCGAAATCTTCGAGCCGAGCGGGCCCATGCAGAACGGCACGACATACATCGTGCGACCGCGCATGCAGCCGTCGAACAGGCCGTCGAGCTTCGTGCGCATTTCCGCGGGCGCGATCCAATTGTTGGTCGGGCCGGCGTCTTCCTTGTCTTGGCTGCAGATGAAAGTGCGGCTTTCGACGCGCGCGACGTCCTTGGGGTCGGACGCGGCATAAAAGCTGTTCGGGCGCTTCTTCTCGTCGAGCTTCTTCAGCGTGCCGGCGGCGACCAATTCGCTGGTCAGGCGCTGCCATTCTTCTTCCGAGCCATCGCACCAATAAACGCGGTCCGGCTTGGTTAGCGCGGCGATGCTCTCGACCCAGGCGACCAGTTTCTTGTGCTTGGTCGGCGCCGGGTGAAGCCCTGGAATGCTTGCGGTCACGGAATCCCTCCAGACGCCGCATCGTGGCGGCGCGTGCTCAATTGGGTGCAAAAAGCGTGCTTGGGACAGCCCATGTCAAACACGTTCTGCGGGGCCGATGTGGCGAGCTGCCGCAATGCCAATTGCTACCGGTGGCAATTGTGAAGTCAGGGCAGCGTTGCGCCGATGGGGGGCTCCGCCGGCGCCACGCCAAGGCGGTCGGTCGGGGCTTAGCTCTGGGCGGCGGTCCACGCGGTCATGATGCGATCCAAAACCGAGAGGGGCACGGCGCCGTTGGCGAGCATCGTGTCGTGGAAGCCCTTCAGATCGAAACGATCGCCAAGGGCTGCGCGTGACGCGTCGCGCATGCGGTTAATGGCTTGGCGGCCGACCATGTAGCTGCAGGCTTGGCCCGGCCAAACACAGTAGCGCTCGATCTCGGTGGTGACGGAGCTTTCCTGATCGCCGGTGGCCTCAACCATCGAGGCGATGGCCTGCTCACGCGTCCAGCGCTTGTGGTGGATGCCGGTGTCGCAGACGAGGCGCGAGGCGCGGAACGTCGCCGATTGCAGATAGCCCAAGCGGCCGAGTGGATCGCTGGCGTAGGCGCCGAGTTCGTCGGCGAGTTGTTCAGCGTAAAGGCCCCAGCCTTCGCTGAACGCGCTGAAGCCCAACATCGCGCTGCGAATGAACGGGATCGAACCAGATTCTTGTTGGATGGAAATCTGCCAATGATGGCCGGGCACGCCTTCGTGATAATTCAGCGTCGGCAGCGTGAATTTTGGCCATTCGTGCGTGTTGCGCAGATTGATGTAGTAGGCGCCGGGGCGCGAGCCATCGAGCGCGGCGCGTTGATAATAACCGCCGGGCGCGCCCGCCTCGGTCGTCACCGGCACGCGGCGGATTTCGAGTTGCGCCCGCGCCAGCGTGTTGAACGCGCGCGGCATCATCGCTTCGATGGCGCGCGTTTGTGCGTTGAGGTCCGCCAAGATCTGTGCGCGGCCTGCGTCCGTATTCGGATAGAGTTGGTCTGGGCGGCGCGAGAGCTGCTGCACGCGGGCAGCCACGCTGCCGCGCGTCATGCCCTGGGCGCGCAGGATCGCATCCATTTCGCCATGGAATTGCGCAATCAGCTCTAAGCCCATGTCGTGGATTTCGTCCGGCGACATGTTTGTCGTCGTGCGGCTGCGCAGCGAGGCTGCGTACATTTCCGCACCCTGCGGCAAGCGCCAGATTCCAGCGTCATGCGTGGCGGAGCGGCGCACTTCCCGCAGGGTCGCGATCTGGCGCTGATAAGCTGGCAGGATCGAATCACGCACCGCGGATTCCGCGCGCGAGACGTAGGATGCGCGGTCGCTGTCCGGGATTTCCGCGATTGATGGCAGGCGACGCACCAGCGATTGCACCAGCACGGTTTGCGCGGGGGCCGCGCCAGCGAACGCATTGAGCTGCTCAAGTGCGCGATCAATCGCGAAGTCCGGCGGGATCACTCCCGCGCGGGCGTCTTCGGCCACGGTCGCGGTTTCTTGATCCAGCACGCGAACATATTCGCCCAAGCGCGCGAGATAGGCGTCCGCCTCGTCACGCGTACGCAGCGGGTGCGTGGAATCCATAAAGTCCGGGAAGTCGGTGTACGTCCCCGTGAGCTGCGTCACCGCGTAGGGCGCGCCCGCGCCGCCGCCGACCTCGAATGCCGAATTGGCGACGCTGTTTTCGTAGGAGGCGACCACCACGTCGAGCGTGACTTGCTCGTTCTCAGGCAAGGCGGCGCGATCGATCGCGCGCAGCTCGCCCAACGCGTTCTGGATGATGCCGCGATATCGGCGCGCGCCTTGCTTCGATGAATCGCCCAGCTTGTCGATGAAGCGGTAGCCGGCGCGCGCCTCGGTAAGGCCCAGCGCGGTGCAGCGCTCCGGTGACTCGCGTAAGATGGCGGCCACGGTGCGGTCGAGCGTGGCCGTGAGTTGCTCGCTGGCGCTGGGCGTGACCACGGCCGCCGGCGTTTCAGTGGTGCTGGCGCAACCTGAAAGCAGCGCCGCGCCCGCCGCGCCGGCGCCAAGAAATACGCGTCGTGAAATCTGCATGCTCGCCCCCAAAATTGATGGCCAAATCTAGCGGCGCGCCAAGCTGGCTCTCAATGCCGCTTGCGACGAAACGTCAGAGTTTGAGGCCCGCCACCACGGGAACATGGTCGCTCGGCCGCTCCCAGGAGCGGCAAGGCACGTGAATATGGAACGCCTCGGCCTTTGAAGCGGGCGCGAGATTCGTCGTGGCCCAGATGTGATCCAAACGGCGGCCGCGATTGTTCTTGGTCCAATCGGGGCTGCGATAGCTCCACCAGGTGAAGAGCTTTTCGGGATCGGGCTTGTGCAGGCGCGCCAGGTCGACATAGCCGCCGGCATCGAGCACCGCGTTGAGCCGCGTGGTCTCGGCCGGCGTGTGGCTGACGACGTCGAGCAATTGCTTGTGGCTCCAGACGTCGAACTCGCCAGGCGCCACGTTGAGGTCGCCGACAAGCACGGCCGGCGCCTTGCCGCGGCGCTTCTTGAACTCGCGCTTCATGGCGTCGAGCACGTCGAGCTTATGCTTGAATTTCGGATTGCCGATCGGATCGGGCACATCCGCGCCAGCGGGCACATAGAGGTTGTGGATCTCTACGCCTTCAACGAGCGCCGAGGCGATGCGCGCTTCTTCCTTCGGGCAAATGCGCGGCGCCGCGATGGGCTCGAGCTTGCGCTTCGAGACGATCGCCACGCCATGCCAGCCTTTCTGGCCGACGACGTGGATGTGCTTGTAGCCTGCGTCCTTGAACGCCTTCTCCGGAAACTCGCCGTTCCGGCATTTGATCTCCTGCAGACACAGCACGTCGGGCTTTGCTTCGTCGAGGAAGCGGCAAACCGTGCCGATCCGTAGCCGCACGGAGTTGATGTTCCAGGTGGCGATTTTCAGCATGAGCTCTGTCTGACGCGTGTCGCCGCAAAAAGCGAGGCGGCCCAAATGCGAGGCGGCCCGGTCGCTGTCCGCGACCGGGCCGCCATGCGCCTTGAGGGGTTGGCGCTTATTCGCCGGCAGGGGATGTCCGGCTTCGCGGCCGCCGCGCTGGATCCGTCAGCGGGGGGACGACGCCATCCAGGGGGATGTTGCGGCGACCGTGTCAGTTGTACTTACGCCACAGGGGCCAAAATTTCAAGGTCCACGCTGGAGAAAGCTCTTGCCAAATCGCGCCAAAATTGGCTGGCGGCGAAATTAGGGCCGACGGCGCGTGGGCAGCATGTCCTCCAGACGGAACAACGCGCGATCCAGGCTTGCAGGGCGCGTGATGTCCGAAAGCGTGATGCGCGTGCGTGCGCCCGTCGCGTCGGTCACGTCCCAAGAGCGCAATTGTGTGTCGCTGTCGAAATGCAGCGTGAGCGCGCCATCCATCTCGCCAGTGCGATCGCGCGCGGTGACTACAGTCCACTCGCCCGCGCGCGAGACGCGCAACACGCGCGCTTGGCGTTCGAGATCGATGCGATCGCCTAAAATCAAATGCAGCGGCGTTGAGCGCAGCGGTGTGCGATCCGTCGTGCGCAGCGCCGTATCGCGCATGGCGACAACGCTGCCATCCGACACGATCAGCAGCGTCGCTGGCGGATCGTACTCAAACCGCAGCTTGCCGGGGCGCTGCAGATAGAACGAGCCCTGCGCGCGCGCCCCGCCGGGCGACGTCTGCACGAAGCGGCCCTGCATGCGCTGCACACCGTTGAGCGCGCCGTTGATGGCGGCCATGGCGGTGGTGCGGTCGGCGCCTTCTAGCGTCACCAGGGGGTCGGCGGGCGTGGCCAGCCGGGGGCGCAGCTCCTGCGCGAAAGCGGAGGGGGTCAAAGCAAGGGCGGTCAGGCCTAGCAGGACGGCGCGTCTGTTCATGGGGGTCATGTGGCGGAAACGCGTGGCGAAAAAAAGGGTTCTGCTTGCCTAGAAATGGCCTTTTCGGTTCAGGGCGCGTTCATCCAGGCGGAGAGCGGGCTTGGCGAGGCCGGCGCGGAAGCGCTTGATCGGCCGAGGAAAACGATTCGCGGGGGCGGAGAATGTTTGCGGACACTGCACAGCAATTGCCGTCGATCGGCTGGGCTGGCTTCCTGGATGGCCCCCAAATCGTCGAGTTCCTCGCTGCACTCATGCTGGCGATCGCGCTCGGCGCGGCCATCGCTTTCCATCCGACGACGGCGCGCACGATCGATACGCGCGAAGAAGCGGAGCTGCCGAAGGTTTACATCATGTATGCGCTGGTCGGTGCGATCGTGGGCGAGATCGTGCTGGCCTACGGCATGGTCGTCGGTTTTGTGATCTTCGGTCTTGGCGGGCTGATGCGCTTTCGCACCGACACGGCGTCCACGCGTGACACGGGCCGGCTTATCATCGTCACGCTGCTGGGTTTGATCGCGGGCCTCAACATGCCGCATTTCGCGGTGATCGCAGCGGTCGTCGCCTGGGTGTTGATCTATGTTTTCGACGGACATCCGGTTTGCGAGCTTGAGGTGCACGAAATTCCAGAGGGACGCGTGCGCCAGGCCGCGGAGGCTTATCGCGCCGTGCTCGCCGAATTGGGCTGCAAGCTCATCAAGGAGGACAAATCGTTCTCCAAGAAGCGGATCGACTATGTGTTCCGTGCGCCGCGCAATTCCACGCAGGAAAGCTTGCACAAAGCCTTTTGCGAGCGCGTCCCGGCGGACGTACGCGGCGAAATCGATTGGGAAATCGAGTAGCTTTTAGCTTGCGCGCAGCGCCGCCGCCAATTCCTCGGCGTCGGTTTGCTGCGCTTGGGTTTGACGGCCGAGCGCGAAGGGCGGCGTGTTTTCTTCCGGCGTGAGGAAGATGCCCAGCCGGCGGGTGATATCGCCCGCCGTCACGCTCGACGTCACCATCGCCAGCGGCGCGCTGAAGAGCAGGCCGAACAGGATCGGCGCCATCCAGATCACGAGATCGGAATAGGGCGCCGCGATCAGCAGCGTGGCGACGCCGATCGCGGTTTGCCAGCGATACGCCTTCCAGGTCTCGCCCCAGGTGGCGCCGTCGGCGCGTCGGCGCTGTGCGTTCCAGCCGGTGTCGACGCCGGCGAGCGTCTCGAACACGGCGCGGCAAGCAAACAGCATGCGCAGCGGCGCCAGCACCGCCGACATCACGAACTCCGCGGCCAGGCCAGCGCCAATCGCCAGCGCGCCGCCAAAGGCGCGGCGCTCGCGCCGATCGGCGAGGATCAGGAACGCGCCCATCACCTTCGGCCCGAACAGCATGATCACCGTCAGTACGATGCTCCAGTGCAGCTTGAGGATTTGTTCGGCCGAGCCCTGGAACCAGGGCTCGCCAGCGTCGGGCGCGCCTTGGGCCACGCGCAGCGATACGCCGACGGCGATAAACGCGAGCCAGAGCGGGCCGGCGGCATAGACCATGGCGGCCATGATCATCTGCACTTTGCTGAGCCAGTGGAGGCCGGTGGCGCGCAAGAGCCCCAAGTGCTGGAGGTTGCCCTGGCACCAGCGGCGATCGCGGATCGCTTCATCGATCAAGGTTGGCGGGCATTCCTCGTATGAGCCGTCCAACATCGGCGCCATGGCCACACCCCAGCCGGCGCGGCGCATGAACCAGCCTTCGACGACGTCGTGGCTCAGGATGTCGCCGCCGAACGGCGCGGGGCCTTCCAGGCGCGGCAGACCGGCGGCTTGGGCGAAGGCGCGGGTGCGGACGATGGCGTTGTGGCCCCAATAAAGGCTTTCATCGCCGCTCCACCAGGCGATGCCGGCGGTGGCGACGCGGCCATAGAGACGGATGCCGAATTGCAGATTGCGCGCGAACAGGGTTTCGCCGCCAACGCCCATCGGCGTGGTTTGCAGCACGCCAAGATCCGGGCGCGCCTCCATCGCCGAGGCCAGGCCCGTGAGCAGATCGGCGCTCATCAAGCTGTCGGCGTCGAGGATGATCATGTACTCGTAATCGGCGCCGAAATTCCGCACCCAATCGGCGACGTTGCCGGACTTGCGGCCGGCATTGTCCAGACGGCGGCGATAGAAGAAACCGCTCGAGCCGCTGGCGTGCGCGCGCGATGCTTCTTCCACTTCGTGACGCGCGATCAGATCGTTGTTCGTATCGCTCAGCACGAAGAAATCGAAATTGCGGCTGACGCCCTTACGCGCGAGCGCCTGGTCCATCAGGCGCAGACGCGCATAGACGGCGGCGACGTCTTCGTTGCGGATCGTCGCCAGCATCGCGGTCCGCGGCGGGTTGAGCGGCGTCGGGATATTTTCCAGCTGCAAGAATTCACGCTTGCGGAAGACGAGCAGCAAAAAGCCCGCGAGCGCGCTGCAGAACCAGCAGGCGATGCCGACGAAGAGCGGGCCAAACAAAATGAGGCCCGCGATCTCGACCGCGTTCAGGCCGTCGCCGGCGAACAGATCGAACGGTGCAAACCATGCGGCGGCGGTGAGGATGAGCGTGCAGGCGAGCAGTGCGACGCGGCGCCAGCGCATATTGGGGTTGATGCGGCCGCGGCTCGGCCATGCCGGCTGCGACGCGCGCTGCGTCGGCATCGCCAGCGGCGCCTGCTGCGGCAGGAAGCGCGGAGTCGCGAAATTGTCGTAAGGCAAATGAACCCCCGCCGGCATTAACTGTCGCGCCGGGCCAAATTTCGAGAGCGACACGCGGCCAAGCGCAGTAATGCGCCTTTACAGCCTAGTCCATAGGCGTACGCGCCGACGAATGCGGCAGCGCGGAGCTGAGTTCCATTTTTGAGCAATGCATACGCATCAACGCGTTATGCGGAATTGCAGAGCGCGCAGGCCAGGCATGCGCCGCGTTTGAAAGCATTGGCTTTGTTCGCGCGCTTGGGGTGCGAATGCGCGTCATTCGTGTGCAAACAGCGCGTTTGTCGCGGTGCATAGCCGCGCGCATCGACATGCGCCAATGCATACGCGCGCTAATGCCGCGCCTTTGGCGCGGGATCGGGGGTTCGGGTTTCGGGCGATGGCGCGCGTTTATGCGCTCGCGTTTCGTCCTGAAACGCAAGCGACTCCCCGGAGACAGAAAAGTCCGCGCCGACCAATCCCCACGCATTTCAAAGTTTCGGAGCTCTTCGAAATCCTCCCATGCGGAGGGATGGGCGCAGTGTAAGCGCGAGTTGGGAGGGGGAGG
The DNA here is from genome assembly GCA_017303355.1 of Caulobacterales bacterium. Lineage (GTDB taxonomy): Bacteria > Pseudomonadota > Alphaproteobacteria > Caulobacterales > Aquidulcibacteraceae > Vitreimonas. Next base: position 117,220 of record JAFLCU010000007.1, read on the forward strand.
ATAGATTTAGGGGTGGGGGAGCGCGTTCAAATATGTTGCTGCGCAACCGGTGCATTTGCTCTGCACTAAGGTATGGTCACGGTGATGTGGTGGATCGCAGTTCAGTTGCCAGCAATCCTGAAGGCGCCAACACCGGCGCGCCCACACGCTCCGACTGAGACCACCTTCCTGTTTGCTTCCGAGGTATGGCAGGGCATAGATGCGACGGGGTCGCTAATTGCGGCCATGGTTGCACTGGTTGGTGTGATTTGGGGCTTTAGGGTTTGGCGCCATCAGGTCCGCGCTGCGCGGCAACGTGACGTGGCTGAAGGCCTTTTGGTCGCGGCGCTTGCTGCGCGGAACGCTCTGGAGGTTATACGGCAGAAGTGTTTGCTGCCTTCAGATGTTGCCGCCACCCATGCAGAGGCTGCGACACGCGTTTTGGACCAATTGGATCGACGGTCGGATGTTGTTTCGCAACTCAAAGCGGCTCAGCACTTGGCGTTCGTTTGCCTCTCACCTGGGGTCGCGGGAGCGGCTGATCGGCTTTTGTCGCTCTTTGGGAAAGTCCGGGGGGCCGCAGCTATCTTGGCGGGACCCGCCCCACCATCAGACCCAGCTGAAATGCGGCAACTGGTTGAGACAATTGAAGCTTCCTTCACCGATCAAGTGGCGCCCGAAATCGAGTCTGCAGTACGCGCAATTATAGATGCTTCGGACCCATATCTGAGGATGGCTTAGGGCTTCAGGCGGTAAAGCGGCCCCCAAATTCGCACATAAACGTCGTGGAGGTCCATGAGGTGACGAACGATGCGCTCAGGAACCGCGAACATCCCACTAAGTTCTTGGGCTGTTACTTGGTTGTTCTTGAAGGCGTCGTACCAACGCAGCCTTTCGCCGAAAGGGAATAAGAGCTCAAGCGCACAAAGCCGCGCGAACTGCTCAGAGAGCAGCGGTGGCGAGGTCGGTGCTCCGCCGGTTGAGCGTTCGAACAGAAGGCCGTGAAGGAGAACTTGAAGGTCTGGATCTGAGACCGAGTAAGTATCTGGGAGGTCCGCCCAAATAATTTGGCAACATTCTTTGAACGATGCCCAGCGCATCTCTATTGGGCAAAGGTGGTCGCCGATGTAAATGTCAGCAACAATCCTGGGCAGTCCTGCCGTTCCATTGGCCAGGGGCGGTGGATATGACACAAGGCGAAGGTTACTGTCGATATCTTCGCCGAGATTCTCGTTTTTCGCGGGGACTTCGTAGAACTGGATTTCAGAAACAAAAGTCCAGCCAACAATTGTTTCCTGGAGGTCTTCCAGCACGAATGGAAAGGGCTTCTTCTGCGCCATCATCAGCTGCAGGAGGTTGAAGATTTTTGTATAGGGCCCGTGCATCGGTATTTGACCCAAAGAAAACGGGCGAGCCTGATAGACTCGCCCGATCGGCATCTTATTCTTCAATTAGGGTTACGACACCGTAGAATCTTGTCAACCCTCTACCTTAGGTGGGAGAGGGCTTACGGTTTCCGCATAGGTAGCGTAGGCTTGCAGTCAAACCTGCTTGCGCTCTGCGGCTTAGCTTTACGGGTCGCCATAGAGAAGCTAGCTGCGGATTGCACCAGCTCCTCGGGTGTACCCTTAAACTCATGGTTAACCAGGTACTTAACGTCGAGAATTTCGGCATCATCCGGCAAGGGTGCGCCGGGCGTGAGCCGCGCTCCTTCCTTAGCCATGAGATTTACCTCCTCGATACACTAACCCAGAGTAGAACATCTTGCTTGCCAAAGCGTTCCAATTACGGCGGGAAACACCCCGTCGCAACTTTTTTAGCACGCGCTCGCGCAAGCGATGGAGCATCTGCCCCGCGCCGGAGAGTACAATTGAGGAAGTCATCCCACAATACAACCCGCGTTAGCCGTATGTTAGCCATGTTTAACCAACCGAGAGTCACTTGGCTAGGGGTAGCATAACAATCTTTGGGTGTGCGCGCCTTGGGTTACACCCTAATCCTCATCCTCCAGCTCATCGATCAGGATATCGCGCTTACCGGCGGCGTTGGCGGTTGAGATGATGCCGGCTTTTTCCATGCGCTCGATGAGGGTGGCGGCGCGGTTGTAGCCGATTGAGAGGCGGCGCTGCAGGTAGCTTGTGCTGGCTTTGCGGTCGCGTTGCACGATCTCGATGGCGCGTTCGAGCAATTCGTCGCCGCCGCCTTCGCCATCGGCGAACAATTCGGGCTCGTCGCTGCCTGCGTTCTCGTTCGGCTCGGCGGTGACGTCGGTGCGATATTGCGGCGCGCCTTGCGCCTTCAGCATGTCGACCACGCGTTCGACTTCGGCGTCGGTGACGTACGGGCCGTGCAGACGGCGGATGCGGCCGCCGCCGGCCATGAACAGCAAGTCGCCCTGGCCGAGCAATTGTTCGGCGCCTTGTTCGCCAAGGATGGTGCGCGAGTCGATCTTCGACGTGACCTGGTAGGAGATGCGCGTCGGGAAATTGGCTTTGATCGTGCCGGTGATGACGTCGACCGAGGGGCGTTGCGTCGCCATGATGACGTGGATGCCGGCGGCGCGCGCCATTTGCGCCAGACGCTGCACGGCGGCTTCGATTTCCTTGCCGGCCGTGATCATGAGGTCGGCCATTTCGTCGATGACGACGACGATGTACGGCATCGGCTCGAGCGGCAGCTCGCGGGTTTCGTAGATCGGCTCGCCGCTGGTGGGATCGAAGCCCGCGTGCACGGTGCGCTCCAGGCGCTCGCCGCGCTCCAGCGCATCGGAAACGCGCTCGTTGTAGCCGGAGATGTTGCGCACGCCGAGCTTCGACATGCGGCGATAGCGATCCTCCATCTCGCGCACGACCCATTTCAGCGCGACGACGGCTTTCTTCGGATCGGTCACGACCGGGTGCAGCAGGTGCGGGATGCCTTCATAGACGCTGAGCTCCAGCATCTTCGGGTCGATCATGATGAAGCGGCACTCGTCCGGCGTGTGCTTGTACAAGAGCGACAGGATCATCGCGTTGATGCCGACCGATTTGCCCGAGCCGGTGGTGCCGGCGATGAGCAAGTGCGGCATCTTCGTGAGATCGGCGGCGAAGGGATCGCCTTCGATGGTTTCGCCAAGCGCCAGCGGCAGATCGCCTTGCGTGCCGACGAACGAGGTGCTGTTGAGCAGCGAGTTGAGATACACCGTCTCGCGCTTGGCGTTCGGCAATTCGATGCCGATGGCGTTGCGGCCGGGAATGACGGCGACGCGCGCGGCGGTCGCGCTCATGGAGCGGGCGATGTCGTCGCTGAGGCCGATGACGCGTGATGATTTCACGCCGGCGGCGGGTTCGAACTCGAACAACGTCACGACCGGGCCGGGGCGGGCGGAGAGCACTTCGCCTTGCACGCCGAAATCGGCGAGCACGCCTTCGAGCTGACGGCTCATCGCGTGCAGCGTCTGTGCGTCGGTTTGCGTGATGCGCTGCTTCGGTTCGGCCAGCAGATCGGTGTCGGGCAATTCGAACGGACGGCCGAAGCTGAACGTGGATTGCTCGCGCTGCTGGCGCTTGGGCGCTTTAGGCGCTTCGCGCGCGGGTGCGGCGGCGCGTTGCGGGGCTTCAGCGCGCGGCGCGGGGCGTTGCGGCGCAGGTCGCGGCGCGCGCTGCTGCTGCTCGGGCGCCGGCGCCCGATCTTCGCGCGTGACGCTCGCGGCGCGTTCGTGCATGCGCGGCTCGGCGGCTTCCTCTTCGCGGCGTGTTTTGTCGGCGACGTAGGAGATCGCGCGTTGCGCGCGTTGATTGGCGCCATCCGCTACGCGACGCGCGGCGTTTGCGGCGTTGCGCACGTCTTCCGTGCGCACTTGGAAGGACCAGCCGATCGCGAGCAGGCCGCCAATGGCGGAGAGCAGGCCCGTCAGCACGCGCGGGAACGGCAGGCCAGGCATCGAAGCAAGGCCGGCGACGAAATTGGCGACGCCGTCGCCGATCATGCCGCCAAAGCCGACGGAGAGCGGCCAGCCGTCCGGCGTCGGGATGGTCGCTGCGGCGGAAGAGAGCAACAGAATGCCGGCGAGCGCTGCGAACACGCGCTTGCGATCGATCGTCATCACCAATTGCTGACGCGCGATGCGCAGCGCGCCTGCTGCGAACAGCGCGCCAAACGCCAATGGCGCCGCCGCGCCCAGTGTTTGAATCGAGATATCGGCCAGCAGCGCGCCCGCGCCGCCGAACAAATTATGCGTCGGCTCGTTGGAGGCGACGTTGAGGCTCGGATCTTCCGGCGAATAGGTCAGCACAGCACCCAGGCCATACGCGCCGAAGATCGCCGCGCCGACGGACGCCGCCGCACGCTTCAAGGCGATGCGACCCGCGGTCGATGAAGCGACGGAGGGGATTCTCCCCCCTTGGTGGTAAGCGTCGTCAGTCATGGAAGAAGGGCGCCTTTCGGTGGCCTGTGCCGGTTCGGGACTGTTGTCCTTTCGGGTAAACGAGGGATGAAGATTCGCTGGCGAACAGAGTTACCGACGCGTTCATATTGGTTGCGAAAAAGCGCTGTTTACAAAGGTAAAAACAAAAAGGCGCGGCTCCGGAGAACCGCGCCCGAGTTTCGAGGAGGAGAAACCCTAGTTCGTCTTAGGGATGGTAAGCGGCCTCGCCATGCTCGTTGATGTCGAGGCCCTCTTGCTCGACTTCCTTCTTCACGCGCAGGCCGATGATCTTGAGGATCAGGAAGACGATCGTCGTTGCGATTACGCACCAAGCGATCGACACGCCCACCGCGACGGCTTGCGTCGTCACTTGGCTGATCATGTTGAAATCTTCGCCGCCCATGCCGCCGAGCGACGGTGCATAGAAGATTCCCGTGCCAATGGCGCCGATGACGCCGCACACGGCGTGGATGCCGAACACGTCATAGGCGTCGTCGTAATTGAGCATTTTCTTGACCACGGCGCAGAAGAAGACCGCGATCGGCGAGGCGATCAGGCCGAGAATGATGGCGCCCATCGGGCCCACCAGACCGGCGGCCGGCGTGATGACGACCAGACCGGCGACGATGCCCGAAGCGAGGCCGAGCATGCTCGGCTTGCCGCGCGTCACCCATTCCGTGAGGATCCAGGAAAGACCCGCGGCGGCCGTGGCCAGCAGCGTCGTGATGATGGCGACGCCAGCGCCAGCGGTGGCTTCCAGATTGGAACCCGCATTGAAGCCGAACCAACCCACCCACAGCATGCCGGCGCCGATGAAGGTCATGACCAGCGAGTGCGGCGGCAGCGGCTCGGACTTGTAGCCCAGACGGTGACCCACGAAGATCGCGCCGACGAGGCCTGCGACACCGGCGTTGATATGCACGACCGTACCGCCAGCGAAATCAAGCGCGCCCATTTCGAACAGGAAGCCGCCAGCCCACCAGACCATATGCGCGATCGGGTAGTATGACAGCAGCGGCCAGAGCACGGCGAACACGACAACGGCGCTGAAGCGCATGCGCTCGGCGAAGCCGCCGACCACGAGCGCCGCCGTAATGGCCGCGAACGTCATCTGGAAGGATACGAACACGAATTCCGGGATGACGACGCCGTCGGAGAAGGTGGCGGCGGTGGAATCCGCGGTGATGCCGTTCAAGAACAGTCGATCGAGGCTGCCGATGAATTGGTTGCCGAACAGCTCGGTGTCCGTAAAGGCGAGCGAATAGCCCCAAAGCGCCCAGCACACCATGCCGATGAGCGCGACCGTGCTCACCTGCATCAGCACGGAAAGCATGTTCTTCGAACGGGAAAGGCCGCCATAGAACAGGCCAAGACCCGGGATGATCATGAACACGACCAACACGGTCGAAATCATCATCCACGAGACGTCGCCCTTATCCATCGTCGGTTCGACCGCGGCCTCTTCGACAATTTGTTCCACGGCAACGGCTTCGGGCGCCGCTTGCGGCGCGGCGACCGCTTCGACGGCGGCCGGCGCTTCTTGCGCGAGCGCCATGTCGGGCGCGATCGCCGTCAGCGCGAACGCGGCGGCGAGTGAAACCGCTCCTATCTGAAGCGAACGCCAAAGCGCCCGCAGCCTATTCTCTTTTGCAGTCATTACCCCGCTCCCACTGGATGATCTGGACCGGTGCGATTGGCGGGGGGTGTGCGGTGGTGAGCAAGATATGAAGGGGTCGCCATAGTTCGGTGCGGCGTGCGCGCACAAAAAAGAGGCGCCCTGCGCGGCCCTTGCGCGCCAGGGCCGCATCGACAGAAAAATGTCAGCGTGCCTATCGTTGGCCATGAGCAATGGACGTGGTTTCGACGCTGACGTGCTGATCGCGGGCGGCGGTTTGGTGGGGCAAACCCTGGCGCTGGCGCTGGATCAGGCTGGCCTTTCGGTTCTGGTGATCGACGCCTCCAAGCCCTCCGACACCTTGGCCCCAGCTTTCGACGGGCGCGCGTTCGCCATCGCTTTCGCCTCGTATCGGATGTGGCGCGCGCTGGGCTTGGGCGATCAGCTCGATCAAGTGGCGCAGCCGATCGAGCAGATCATGGTGACGGACGGTCGCGTGGGCGCGCGCACGCGCAAAGGCGGGGCCTCGCTGCTGCATCTGCATTTTGATCGCTCGGAATTGCACGATCATGACGAGCCGCTTGGGCTGATGCTGGAGGCGCGGCACGTGCGCGTGGCGCTCGATAGCGGCGTGAAGGCGCGGCCTTCGATCAAGATGATCCAGCCGATGTCGGTGAGCGCGATCGAACGCGATCCAGCCGGCGTCACCGCAACGCTTGCGGACGGCAAACAATATCGCGCGCCTTTGTTGGTCGGCGCGGATGGACGGCGTTCGTTCGTGCGCCCGGCGATGGGGATTCGCACCATCGGTTGGGATTATCCGGTGACGGCGATCGTCGCGACGATCCAACATGAAAAGCCGCACGACGCGGTGGCGCATGAATTCTTCTTGCCGAATGGGCCGTTCGCGATTTTGCCGCTGAAGGGCGCGCGCGCGAACATCGTCTGGGCCGAACCGCGCGCGGCCGCCGATGTGTTGCTGAAAATGCCGGAGGAAGATTTCCTCGCTGAATTGCGTTTACGCTTCGGCGATTTCCTCGGCGCGTTGAAACTTGAAGGGCCGCGCTTCGGCTATCCGCTGTCGCTGCAATTGGCCGAGCGCATGATCGATCAACGCGTGGCGCTCGCCGGCGACAGCGCGCACGGCATTCACCCGCTCGCGGGCCAAGGTTTGAATTTGGGCTTGAAGGATTGCGCGGCCTTGGCCGAATGCGTCGCCGATGGCGTGGGCTTGGGGCTGGACGCGGGCGACGTCTCGATCCTGGAGCGCTACCAACGCTGGCGCCGCTTCGACAATGTGACGATGGCGCTCGGCATGGAATTCTTCGATAAGCTCTTCAGCAACGACATCCCGCCGCTGCGCGCGGCGCGCGGCTTGGGCTTGGCTGCGGTGAACGCGGTGGGGCCCGCGCGCAGGTTCTTCATGAAATACGCCGGCGGCGGCGCGGGCGATCTGCCGAAGCTTTTGCGGGGCGAGAGCTTGGCGGCTTAGCCTTCTTTGTGTGATTGCGGGCGGGTTTGCGTCAGGCAGCCTTGATAGATGCCGATGATCTGGTTGTAGCGCGGGTGCTCGTTCGCGCGATCCCAAGAGGCGAGCAGGTCGTACTCGAGCGCGTCGGCGACAGGGATTTCGCGCTGCATGCCCTCGATCGAACATTCGCAATAGCCGGCGGGCGTGCCTTGCGAACATGAATTCATGAAGTTCTGCACGTAGCCGTCGGAATAGCCGCTCTCGGGCAGCGCGCGCAGGCCTTCGCCGACGGTTTGGCATTCGCCGACGATCGTCGCCCAGCGGACCGAGGCGGGATGGATGCGCTGTTCGCGCATCGCCTGGTCCATGGCGAGGAAGTTGTCATACGTGATCTCAACCTGCGCGCGGTCGAGCGCGCAACGACACTCTGCTTCGGAAAAACTCCGTGCGCAGGATTGCTGCATGCCGGCGATCGCCTCGGCCGGGTAGCCGCCGGAGCGTATGGCGAAGGCTTGCCCTGCCGCGAGCCCAATCGCGATCACCGCGACAAAAACCACGCCCCAAAGCTTCAGCATCGCAATCTCCCCGTGCGCGACGCTAGCGCCGATCCCGAAAAATCAAAAGGCCCGGATCGCTCCGGGCCTTTTAGCTTTCTGAGTTTTGCATGGTGCGGCTTAGGCGACGATTTGCGCGGCTTGGGTGACGGTCGCGAACGCGAAGGGCATGAAAACCGCGGCGGCTGCGATCAGGCTGTAAAACTTGGTCATTTGCTTTGCTCCCCGGAACCCCGTGTTCCGATGAAGCCAAGGTACCAGGCGCTTGGGCCTAGTGATGTGACGGGAGTCACGCCTCGTCGCGCAGCGCGCGAAGGCGCAATGTTTCACGATAAACGCGCAGTCGCTCGTCTTTGTCGCGGCCGAGATTGTAGAGCAGATCCCAGGAATAGAGCCCGGTGTCGTGGCCGTCGTCGAAGCTGATGCGCACGGCGTAGCGGCCGACCGCGTCGGCGCGGACGACACTGACGTTCGCCTTGCCGATGGGTGGTGGCGGCGGATTGGGGCCGTGCCCCTTGTTTTCCGCGCTTGGACTTTCGACGCGCAGCAATTCGAACGGAATGTCGAAATGCGCGCCATCGTCAAAGGCGATGCGTAGCGCCTTGGCGGCGCGGTCGAACGTCAGATCGGTGGGCCAGGGCGCGCTCATTCTTCAGGCCCTAATTCGCGCGCTTCGTCGATCCACATGATCGGCACGCCGTTGCGCACGGGATAGGCGAGGCGCGCGCTGTCGCTGATCAGCTCCTGGCGTTCGCGGTCGTAACGCAACGGCGTACGCGTCTGCGGGCAGACGAGAACTTCCAGGAGTTTGGGATCGGCCTCGCTCATTGTAGTGGGCGATTGTTCTGATCGTCGGCGGCGTTGTCCCACTCGACCAGCGCCACCAAGGCTTGCGCGCGCTCTTCGAGCGAGACGGCCTCGAGCAGCGCTTGCTTGGCGGCGGCGTCGAACGGGCACAGCTGGGCGGCGACATTGATCACGGTCTCGGTCGGCGCCTGCTCGACCGAATTCCAATCCACATTGAAGCCGTGCAGCGAGGCGTAGCGCTTCAGCGACGCGATCAGCGCCATGCGATCGATGCCCGCATCGTTGGCTTGGCGAAAATCGCCAGTGAACGGCTCGTAGTTCACCAGCGCCTGGCGATAGGGCGTGCCGGCTTCGAGCTCTTGCTCGTAGTCGAAGCGGCACACGCCTGTCAGCGTGATGAGATAGCGGCCGTCCTCGGTTTCGCTGAAAGCGGTGATGCGGCCCACGGTGCCGACATCGGCAAGCTGCGGCACGGGCTCGCCGTCCTCGCCGGTTGCGGGTTGGATGATGCCGATCAGGCGTTCGCCGCCTAACGCGTCATCGACCATGTTGAGATAGCGCGGCTCGAACACGTTGAGCGAGACGACGCTGCGCGGAAACAGAATGACGCCGTCGAGCGGAAACAGCGCCAGCGCTTGCGGCAAATCCTCCGGCTTGCGGAAACCGAACGTGCTCACGAGAACAAAATCGCCGACAGCTTGCGGCGTCCCTGTTTGGTGACGTCGGACATCGGCCCGGCGGCTTCGAAGATTTTCAGCAGCTGCTTGCGCGCGGCGTCTTCATTCCATTCGCGGTTCTTGGCGATGATGGCGAGCAAGTGATCGCTTGCGCCTTCAAGATCGCCGCGCGCGGAGAGCGCTTCAGCCAAATCGAAACGCGCTTGCAGATCGTCCGGATTGGCGGCGACGGCGCTGGTGAGTTCGCCGCTGTCGCCGGCATTGCCTGCGTTCGCCGCGAGTTCGAGCAAGGCCCGCACGCCGAGCACCTCCGGGTCGTTGGCTTTTTCGGGCGGCGCGTGCGCGAGGATTTCCTCGGCTTGCGCCGTGTCGTCTTGCGACAGCGCGATGCGCGCCATGCCGGCGATGGCTCTGACGTTTTGGGGGTCAAGCTGCAGCACGGCGGTGTAGCCTTGCGCCGCGCCGCCGATATCGCCCAGCTTGAGCGATTCCGCTGCTTGCTCCAGTAGCGGTTCGATCTCGGCCGTCATGTCGGCGCCGGCGAGGCGATCGACGAACAGGCGGATTTGGCTTTCCGGGATCGCGCCCATGAAGCCGTCGACTGGGCGGCCTTGATCGAAGGCATAGACCGCCGGAATGGAGCGCACGCCAAGCTGGCCGGCGACGCCAGGGTTCTCGTCGATATTGATTTTCACGAGCTTCACTTTGCCGCCCGCTTCGCGCACCGCTTTCTCAAGCGGCGGCCCAAGCGTTTTGCACGGTCCGCACCAGGGCGCCCAGAAATCGACGATCACCGGCACGTCGCGCGAGGCTTCGACGACGTCGGCCATGAAGCCCTGGTCGGAGCCGTCCTTCACGAGATCAGTCTGCGGCGGCGCGGCGCCATCCATGAAAAATGTCATTCGAACCTCTGAAATGTCAGGCCCATACATGGGCCGAATGGGCGGCTGGTTCAATTCTACCCGGCGACGGGCGTGGGCATGCCGGCTGCGTCAAAAGCGAGGCGGATCGGCTCGCGCCCGAGCGCGCGGATGAATTTGAGCATGTCGGCCGGGCTGATGGCTGTCGTGGCGTCATTTCTGAGCGGGTGAAAATTGACCGGATCGTGCGCGAACAGGCCCTCGTCCAGCACCAGGGTCACCTTTCGCTCTGGATCATTGATGAGGGCAAAGAGGGTCACGGAGCCGGGCTCGACGCCCAGATTTTCCTTGAGCCGCTCCGCCGAACCAAAGCTGAAGCGCCCCGCGCCCAGCACCTTGGACACCGCGTTTAGATCGATCGGCGTGTCGCCGAGCGCGCAAAGCAGGAAAAGCGCGCCTTTCTTGTCCTTGAGGAAGAGGTTCTTGGAATGCCCGCCGGGCATTTGGGCCTTGAGGTCAGCGCCTTCCTCCACCGTGAACACCGGGCGATGCCGCGTGGTCGTGTGCGCAATGCCCAAGGCGGCGAAACGGGCGAACAAATCGTCTTCGGTGGCCGGGTTCATCGCCTTCCCCTTGGCGCAAGGGGGCGCGAGCGTCTAGGAGGGAGGCGATGAAACTCACTTGTTATCAAGTTGATCCGCAACCGGCGGAGCTTGTGCCGGGCTCTCCGGACCGCGATTGGATGGATCGCTTCTCCGATCGCCACCCGTATCGGTGCTTGCCGCTCGTTGTCGCCAACACGACCGGCTGGGCGTTGCTTTCGCCGGTCAGCTTCACCGCGACATGGACGGGCGGGCCGCGCACGGAAGATATTCGCCTCGATCCCGATGGCGACACGCCGAAGGGTCTGCTCGATCGTTGGGCGGTGTCGCACTTCTCCGGCGGCGTACTGACGTTTCACACCGGCTATCTCTTCCGCACCGATCCGGGCTGGGACATTTGGGTGGGCGGCCCGCCCAATCATGTGAAGGACGGCATTCAGCCGCTCACGGGCGTGGTCGAGACATTCTGGTTGCCGTTTCCCTTCACCATGAATTGGCGCTTCACGCGGCCTGGCATGGTCTCGTTCAAGAAGGGCGAGCCGTTCTGCTTCATCATGCCGATCCCGCACGAGCAGATGGACGAGATACAGCCGATCATTAAATCGATCCACGACGATCCGGAGCTGAAGCGTCAGTACGACGCGTGGGGCGAGAGCCGGACGAATTTCCTGAACAAGCTCGGCGACCGTGATGAAGAGGCGTTGAAACACGGCTGGCAGCGCGATTATTTCCGCGGCCGCACGCCGGAAGGCCATCTGGCGCCGGATAGTCACGTCAATCGCCGCCGCCTGAAGCCGCCGCGCAAGGCCGAGCCTGGGGAGTAAGCGTGATTCAAAGGAGCGCGCCGTGAGCTTTTACGAACGTCATGTGCTTCCCTTGATGATAGGCGCCGCGTGCGGATGCAGGCCCATTCGCCGGCAGCGGGCCAAGATCGTGCCGCGTGCGGAGGGCGTGGTGTTGGAGCTCGGCTTCGGCTCGGGGCTCAACATTCCGCATTATGACGCGAGCAAGGTGCGCAAACTCTACGCACTCGAACCAAGCGAAGGCATGCTGGCGGCTGCGCGCAAGAAGGCGGCGCTTGCGCCGTTTCCGATCGAGGTGCTGGCGGAGACGGCTGAGACTTTGTCGCTGCCGGCCGCGAGCGTCGACACCGTGCTCGTCACCTATTCGCTTTGCACAATTCCCGACCCGGTCGCCGCACTCGAAGGTGCGCGCCGTGCGCTGAAGCCGGGCGGACAATTGCTGTTCTGCGAGCATGGCGTTGCGCCGGACGAAAGCGTGCGGCGTTGGCAACGGCGGATCGAGCCGGTCTGGAAGCCCATCGCTGGCGGCTGCCATCTCACGCGCGACATCCCAGCGATCGTGCAATCCGCCGGTTTCGCGATCGACGGCTTGGAGACGATGTATCTGCCGCGCTCGCCCCGCTGGGCCGGCTTCAATTATTGGGGCGCGGCGCGCGCGATTTGAGCTGCGCATCCGCTCTGGTCGGCGCATTGCGCGCAGCGAAGCTATCGGGTCCTCGGAATCTGGCGGCTCGCGCTTGACGTGCATGGCGCCTTGTTGCTGGATTGGCCAGTGGGGAGGCGTTCATGCTGTTTGGTCAGAACATGAGCCCCGGCGGCTACGCCGTGCGGATGGTGATGTGCGGCCTGTCGGACGTTTTCGACTTCACGGTTGGACGCGCCATGTTCCTGGTGCCCGGCGAGGAGGTTCCGGCGGCGCTGTTCTATAGCCTGATGTTCGGCTGGCGCGGCATCGCCCATTTGGGCGAGCTGGTCGATATCACTGAACAATTGGACGCCTTCATTCCGTCCGCGTTGCTCGTCGGCGCCTGGGCAGGCTACGACAAGGGCGTCTGGGGCAATAAAGCCGGGCGCTGAACACAACGTGGTTTAGGCGTGCGCCGCCCCTTGCGTTCGGGCCGCGCCTCTGCGATATGACCGCCCCTCAGCGGGCGGCCTCCGGCCCCCGTTACCCAGGACGCGGGCGTAGCTCAGGGGTAGAGCACAACCTTGCCAAGGTTGGGGTCGTGAGTTCGAATCTCATCGCCCGCTCCAACGAAATCAAGCGCTTAGACCAAGAAAAACGACCCGCTACGGGGGTCTCTAAGGTCTTGGTCACCACTTGGTCACCAAATTGTTGGCAAGCCGAACCGACGCGCGGCAAAAGAAGCTGGGGATAAATTGCCTGCGCACCGGCGACAGCCCTCCAGTCAGGATGTCGGAGCGATGAGCTAAGGGCTGAGACGAGGGAGCGCGTGGCGCTGGCTGCAACCACCATCGCGGCGGTTGGAATGAGACCATCCCGCGGTGGCTGCGTCGGGGAACTGTTTGCGGCGAGCTCTACTTTGACATCGTAGGGGTCACAGGTTCGATCCCTGTCGCGCCCACCATAAAATCAAGCGGTTAGAGCAAATCCCAGACGACCTCGCGAACGCTGGGCAGCACCTGGGCAGCAAGCGAGTGCCTAGGTGTTCCAGCTTACAACTAGGCGCGTTTCCGATTTGAACCCAGCGCCTTTTCTGACCAGGAAGCGCGGGCGCCTTTCACAACGGCGAAGCTGACGCAATGAATCCGCGGACATTGTGCAGGCCGCCGGCGTGATCGGCGCGGCCAAGACCGGCGATCAGGCTGCGCTCGCCGCGGCGCAAGCGCAATGGAGCGCAAACGGTGGCGACATCGCCGCGTTCCTCAGCGGCGCCAACCCGAACTGGCGCCGCGCTGAGTTGGAACCCATGCTGCAGACTCACCTCGATTTGACAACCGGAGAAGTCGTCGCCCGCCTGCAGGGTGATTGGGTGACCGACATCCGTTCTTACGACCAAGGCCACGAACACATGCTGATGTTCGCCAACATGCTGACCCATTTCATCGTGGCGCAGCGAAAGGTTGCCTGAGACCCACGTGCGGCGTCGCGCAGCCACCGTGGGGCAGCGTGTAGTCTGTTTGACAAATGACGTGACGCTGCTCCGATGGGCCACGACGTGGCGGCGCGGCATTCTTCTCACGCACATCCTTCAGCCGTGCAGGCTCCGGCTGTCTCTGCCCTGAAGCGCGAGTCGCCTTGTGAGCCGACGAGCGCCATCACATCGGCGCCTAGCTGCATGTCGCTCACATGGCCGAACATGTGGCGCCGAAGACGCCCCTGTCGATCGTAGAGGAGGAGGGTAGGCGTCCCGCGCATTTGATAGGCGGCCATTGTGTGAGGGATGGCGCATGTTGCATCCGGTTCATCAACGCCGACCGGAAGGCCGATTCTGTATTCGTGGAGGAATGCCTTAAGCGACGTTGGCGCCATCGCGTCGTGATGCTCGAACACGGTGTGGAGGCCGATAACCGCGACATCCTCCTCGCGAAACGCCTCACGCACGCGCTGCGCCTGTGGCAAAGCCTGAGAGACGCAACCGGGACAAAGCATCTGGAACGCCACGGCCATCACCACCCTGCCGCGCAGGGCGCCAAGCGACAACGGCGCGGGCGTATTGAACCATTGCGAGACCTGCCACTCCTGCGCAGGCGCGTCGGCAGGAGTCAAAAGTCACCCTCCTTCGCGTAGGGCCGTGACCACAGGATAGCCTGTAGCAACACTGCCTTGGTCCAGGCGGCATGCATCTTGTCGACTTCCGCCGGGCTCGCGCCTTTCTTGGCGAGGAACGGCCGCATGGTGACAGAGATGGGTATGACCAGAGCCAAGAGGTGGCGCATTGGAATATGGGCCGTCGCGTTGACGCCGTCCGTCCTGTTCTTGCCGCTTCGATGATGGCGGCGGCCGATTTCTTCCTGCCAGGCAAGCCACGCGCCGTCGAACTCGGCGCGGCACGTATCAAGAATCCATTGCCCGAAGCGCTTGCGCACCGCCGCTAGATACAGGCCGATCGGCTCTCCAGTGCGGGCGTCGGAGAAATAGCGCAACAGGTGTGGCGTCCCGCCGACGAAGCCGTACCAGACATCGAGGATCGCCTCGATCTGATCTCCGACAATTGTCCCTGCTTGCCTTAGCGCCGCGATGTCATCGTCGTCGAACAGAAGCGAGACTTTGAGATCCGCGAATTCCTGACCGGAAACGGGCGACGCAGCCAGCGTTGGATCATTGAGCCGATAGCCTGGAATAGATGTCATCAGCTGGTCTCCTGACAGCCCCTTGCGATTTAGCATCGAGTCAATACTATAGCTGGGAAAGTGTGGTCAATGAAAAAGAGCGAGTCGCTACCATCTGGCCTGGCCCTGCGCGCAGCATTCCTCTTGGAGCGGCTGGCGCGGCTTGTGCGCGCCGGCGATCATGCGGGCGGACTTGCACCCGCGCAGTGGGAGGCGCTTCGCTATCTTGCGCGTGCGAACCGCTTCTCGCGCACGCCCGCGGCGCTGGCGGATTACCTTGGCGCCACGCGTGGGACGGTTTCGCAGACGCTCATCGCCCTTGTGGGCAAGGGACTTGTCCGCAAGAGCGAAAGTTCACGCGACCGCCGATCGGTTGAACTCACTCTCACGTCCAGCGGCGTTGCGTTGTTGGAGCACGAGGCGCTTAAAGACCTCGCGCGCGACATTGACGCGTCGGGGGAGGCTGACGGCCTGGCGCGAGGATTGGAGTCTGCCTTGCATCAGGCGCTGGTGCGTGGTGGCGGGCGCGCTTTCGGCGTTTGCCGGACTTGCCGCCACTTCAGGCCGGGTGGGCGCGGCGCCAAGGCAGGCAAGCCGCACCATTGCACGCTTCTCGACGAGCCGTTGGCCGATGCCGACGCCAATCTCGTTTGCTTCGAGCACACCTGATGCGCGGCTATGTTGTCACCCATCTCGAGAGAGCGCCGGTCACATCGAGAACGAGGACAAGCCGCCGAATGCGACTCTTTCGAAGAGACCCGCGGAAGGGCGATTGGATGAGAGCTGGCGCGGCATACGCGCGGCAAAGGTGGATGCGTCGTGACACAATCTGATCACACCAATCAGCGACAAGTGGAAGCGGCGCTGATTGACGCGGCTGGAAAGCTCGCACGCTCAGGCAAATACTCTTTCGACGAGCTCGTCGCGAAGCTCAGCGGCGCGGGTTTCACCGGAGCCGTCGAGTTCTTGCATCGTCCCCACCTCGAAAGTGCGCTAAGACGCCTCTGCGATGCAGCGCGGCCAGGGGACGCCGAACTAGGCTAGGCGTTGACGATGCGGCCCAGAAGAACCCGGGGAAGACGCCAGGGAGGGCGCAGCGTGACGGTTCGCATGACCTTTTCGGAGCGGTGCGCCGACGAACTCGGTGAATCGAGTCTGTTCGCCGCTCGTGCGAAAGTTTCAGGTCACATGCTCTGGGGCGTCGGCCGTCTCTCTCCAGCATATTCGAAACCTTGTTCGACCACGGCATCTTTTTCTTTGATGTCGGGCCGGACGATGCGAGCTCGCTCGTTTGGTGATGGGCGCGGCGGCGATCAGCACCAATGCTGGATCGGTGCCTGTCCTGACCGACACCGGATCGCCTTTCTGGAATCCATGCGCCTTCATAGACGGGGTGACGCTCATCTGGGGGCGTCGGCGACTTGGTGGGTTCCACTGCTTATGCTGTTCGGCTTCTAGAAGCATGAAGCATGGCGGGAGGCGCGCGCCGATCATCGGTTCGCTGATGTTCCGAGATCCGGGATCGGCAGCAGGATGAAGAGTATGGACGCTTACGAGGGCGTACGCCGGTTCGAGATGATCGAGGGCGACAGCCGACGCGAAGCGGCGCGTGTTGTCGGCTTTTGCGTGAGACGGTGGACACGTGTTCGGCGTTCTCCGCGCCGCCGTGCTCGGCTGTCGAGCCCACGGCCAAAGCCCAAGCTCACCTGTTTTGGGGCGTGCTGGACGCCATGGTCGCTGCCGATGCGAATGCACCCCTGAAGCAGCGCCACGCGCATCAGGGAGCGCTGCGCAACGAGTACGGCTATAGTGGCGGCGACGACCAGGTCAGAGAAGCGGTGCGCGAGCGTCGCCAGCGTTTGAAAGAAGCGTTCGTTTCGCTGGCGCACCGCCTCGCCAATTGTCCGCCTGATCGCATCGACGAGGTGGCGCGCTGGTTTGAAACGCAAGGCGTCGTTCCCATTGTCGGTTGAGGCGACAAATGGTGATGGCCAGCATTCGATTTCACCATATCAGCTTGCCGTCGGCGACGGCGCAGCTGGAACTGCGGACAAATGCATTTGACAAATGTCACGCGGACACTGGCGTAAGGCGCGACGGCGGGTTTTCCCCTCAATGCACTTTGCCTGTGCGACGCGTCCCGCGCGTCAATCTCGTTTCGAGATTGACGACAACACAATTACTGAGTAAGACTCAACGCGTCTCTTCAGGGGGGCGCTATACACTAGGCAATACCTCCCGGGGCAGGTGAATGGCCGGACAAAGGGGAGTCTTCATGTCGAAGAAGCGGGGCCTTCTGCGCGAGGGAGCGCGGACGACGTTGACACTGGCGCTGGGCGTCGCAAGCGCGATGGTGGCGACGCCGACGTTGGCTCAGGAGGAAGAAGAAGAGATCGTCGTAACTGCCACACAGCGCTCGACTGCGCTCCAGGATGTACCGGTGGCGGTTACCGCGGTTAGCTCCGAAATGGTCGAGAACGCTGGAATTCGCGACCTTCAAGATCTGACTTCCGTTGCGCCTTCACTGCAGTTCAACGTCTCGGAGAACGAGACGTCAGCAACGGCGCGGCTGCGGGGGATTGGAACGCAAGGTTCTAACCCGGGTCTCGAATCCGCTGTTGGCATTTTCATCGATGGCGTCTACCGCGCGCGCAACGGTGTGGCGCTAAGCGACCTGGGTGAGGTGCGCCAAATCGAGGTGTTGCGCGGCCCTCAAGGCACGCTGTTCGGTCGCAATACCTCCGCTGGATTGATCACAGTGCGTACAGCGGCGCCCAACCTGCAGGAGTTCAATGCCACCGGAGAACTGACCTACGGCGCCTACGGCGAGCAACGATTCGCCGTGAGCGTAGATGTGCCGATGGTCGAAGACGAGGTCGGTTTCCGCCTGTTCGGAGCCGTTGCGAACCGTGACGGTTTCATGGATGTGATGAATGCTGCCGGAAGCGTCACCGACGCCAATGACCGCGATATGTGGACCGTGCGCGGACAACTTCTTTGGGATATTACTGACAACATCGAGTTCCGTCTGATTGGCGATCTCACCGAACGCAACGAGACCTGCTGCGCGGCGTCCATCTACAACCCCACGGCGTTGAACGGAGTGACGACGTTCGCCACGTCGCCGACGACAACAGGTACGGTGCAATTCCCCAATACAACAGGCGTGGCCCCGCTTTTTGGCGGCTCAGCACAACAATACATTTTAGGCGCTCTTGGTGGTTATGGACCGCCAACCAATGGCCTGCCGCCGACCGCAGGTGGGGCGGCCGCGCTCCAGGAGCGCCTCGCCAGTGGCGACATCAGCGCGCGGCGCGCCTTTGCCAACATACCGTTCGATCAGGATCTCCTCGACTATGGCGTTTCCGCGGAAGTTGATTGGGAGCTCGGCGGCGGCGTTACGTTGACGTCGATCACCGCACAGCGGAATTGGATATATGAGCAAGGACAGGATACGGATTTTTCAGCGGCCGACTTGTGGGGCCGCGTCAATGACGGCGACAACGGATTTGCGTTCGACATCCTCACGCAGGAGCTGCGTCTCGCGGGCGAGTGGGGACGGCTCGACTGGCTCGTTGGCCTCTACTACTCGGATGAAACGCTGACGCGCGACGACAATCTGGCGGCAGGCGCCCAGTTCGGAACGTACTTCGCAACGCTCGGCGCGCTGGCGGCGCCCACGTTCAACACGAGTTCGGGCAATCCTGTACCCATCGTGTTCAATCCCTTCCTTACGCTTGGGGCGGTCCCCGGCGGAGCGGGGGTGGACGATCATTATCGCCAGGAAAGCAACTCGCTGGCTTTCTTCACCCACAACATCATTTCGCTTGGGCCGAACACGGACTTCACAATCGGCGTGCGTTACACGACGGAAGAGAAGGATCTCCGCGCCACCTTTGACACGAGCTTTGACGCCGGGGGCATCTTCCTCGCTCGCGTCGCGGCGCTTGAGTCCGCGACGCCAGCCGGTGCGCCATATTTTGGGCCGTTGCCGGCGGGCACGCTCACGCCCTTCGCGAACTGCGACCCCACTCTGCAGCCTGCGCCGCTATATCGTGTGGCAATCGCCACCATGCGGTCTGCTTTCTGCAACCCGATATTGCGCGGCAGCCGCGATGGGACGCACTTGCAGAGCCGGGAGGAGGAGGAATGGTCCGGCGTTGCCGCGCTGCGTCATGAGTTCGCCGATTTCGTGAACGCCTACGCCTCGTATTCGCGCGGCTACAAGGCCGGCGGTTTCAACTTGGACCGTAATTTCAGCGGGGCCGCCTTCAACACCGAATTCCCGGCGGAACTTGTCGAAGCCTACGAGGTCGGCCTGAAGACGACTTGGTTCGACCGGGGTCTGATTGTGAACCTCGCATTGTTTTCCAGCGAGTACCAGAACTTCCAGCTCAATACCTTCAATGGCGTCAGCTTCCAGGTGACGTCAGTGCCCGAGGCAACGTCTGAGGGC
Source organism: Caulobacterales bacterium (assembly GCA_017303355.1). Classification (GTDB taxonomy): domain Bacteria; phylum Pseudomonadota; class Alphaproteobacteria; order Caulobacterales; family Aquidulcibacteraceae; genus Vitreimonas. Next base: position 136,743 of record JAFLCU010000007.1, read on the forward strand.
GCCGAACTCGACGTGCTCTGGCGCACGCCTATTGAGGGTCTCTCCCTTCAGGGCGGCGTCGTCTACACTGATGCACGCTACGGTGACGACACCGCATGGGTTACAGCATCGGCAAATCCAATCACGGGTGCGCTCACCAATTTCCGGCTTCCAGGGAATCACCTCAGCAATGCACCGGAATGGACGGCGACCAGTGCTCTCACGTATGAGCGGCCCTTGTTCGGCGGATCGCTCATAGGACTTGCTTATATCGACGCCCGCTATGTCAGCGATCAGAACACGGGCTCCGACCTCAATCCAACCAAGGAGCAGCCAGCCTACACAGTGGTGAATGCGCGGCTTGGGATTTCCGCGCTGGACGAGAGATGGAGCCTCGAGGTTTGGGGGCGCAACGTGTTCGACGAAGAATACGCGCAGATCATGTTTGACATACCCCTTCAAACCGGAACGTTTGGCGCCTTCCTCGGCGATCCGGCGACCTACGGCGTCACGCTCAGAGCGCGTTATTGACTAACAGCTTAGCTCGCGTCCTGCGCAAGTTAGCGCCGCTGCCGGTGACCAGCAGGACGCACGCGTTCAAGGTGGGCCATGACTGTTTTCCCTTCGGCGGACGGTTGCAGCCGCGTCTTGCTAAGATTGGAGATGCGCGGGAGCCAACGCGAAGAGAGCGCGCGTTGGCGCATGGCCAATTTGAATGCCCGGGAACGCCGCCCCGATCGTTCACGTGATGCCGAAGTGGCAAAGTGCGATCACGAATGAGGCCCTGGCGAGCACCTTGGAGAAGGCTGACACGGTTAGCAGCAGGCGGTTCCTCGCGGCCGCAGGCTCTTCAGCAACCTCGGTATGCGGAGCGCAAGAGCAGGAGGACAGGGCGGCCTCATTCAATCTGAAAAGTCAGTCCCGCATGTCGCTCGAGCCGCGCTGCCAGCGTCAACCCCAGGGCGGACGCCGGCGTCCAGATTCCGCCCGGCGTGTCGGGGCGATCGCGAAGCAGGCAAAGCGCGCTTTCAGCGACCATCTTCGAAGTCGAACCGTATCCCGGATCGGCGTCGCCGGCAACGCTCGCGCAGATCGCGCGCCCATCCGGCGTCCGGCCCAAGAACACAATGTCGTAATGCCCGTTTGCGCGTTCCTCCGCGGTCGGACCTTCACCCGGTTTCGGCGCATCCTCGCGCATGAGCGCGCGGCCCGACGCAATCGCGGTCGCAAGCTGTTCTCCGCGTTCGCCGGGTCCGGTGACAAGCATTTCACTGTAGAGGAAATCTGCGCCATAGAGGTGCCCGAGCAGCATGTTCGAGCGATGAACCGTCTTCGTATTGATGGGCGCCATGATGAACGGCGCCGCCCAGACGTTCATGCAATCCTCGAATTGCGGCGTCGAGTCGGAAGGCTGCTTGGGACCGGCAAAGCCTGGCGTCAGCGCGAATGGGTCGGCCATCAGCTCTGCGATGGCCGCGTCATTACAGGCGGCGCGCGTCGCGCGCAGGCTCGCGACCGTTCCGCCAGACAATGATCCTTTCATCTTCCGCACGCGCGCCTTGATCTCGATGCACGGGCCGCTAAAACGCCGTTGCGCCTCGTCTTGAAGCGCAAGCACGCCGAGGTCGAAGGGAACTGAGTCGAAACCACAGGAGAAGACGATGCGAGCGCCCGAGCCTGCCGCCTTCTGCTCGTGGGCGTCGATCATCTCGCGTATCCAGTTCGGCTCGCCGCAGAGGTCGACATAGTCGGTCCCGGATTCAACGCATGAGGCGACGAGGTTCGATCCGACTTGCTGATAAGGGCCCGCTGTCGACAGCACGACGCTCGCGCGTGCCGCCATCTCGCTAAGCGCCTGTGGCTCGCTTGGGACGACAAGGGGCGTAGCAAGGGGGACGCCGATTTCCGCTCGCGTAGCCTCAAGCCTCTCGCGGCTGCGCCCCGCGATCGCCCACCTGAGGTCAGCATCAAGAGCGCTTCGCCGGGCAAGATACTCGGTGACGAGGCGTCCGGTGTAGCCGCTCGCGCCATAGACAACGAGGTCAAAATCGCGCGTGGTCATGTGGCTCTCGGTGTTGGGCCGGCGTTGACGTCGCGCTCGCGCCCGGTCGGTAGACGGTTCCGAAGATCACGTCGAAGATCGGATAGGTGATGTTGAAGTTGTAGCGGCTCATTAGCCTGCGATCGTGATGAACCGTATGGTGCCGGCGCAGCACGCGGATGAACGGTAGACGACTGACCCAGCTCTTCTCGTCCATATGATAGGCAAAATGCAGCAGCTCATAATTGAGGAAATAGGCCGCGGACGTCAGTATAAAGAGGAAAGCGACATTCGGCGTCAGAAGCAAATAGAGAGCGACCCCCACCGGCAGAGCGAAGCAACCGAAAAAGAAGAGGAGCATGATCGGCGGAAACAGCACGGCGTAATAGTCGCGCGAGCTATCGAAGGTGGTGTCCTCCTCGGTGAAAAAATTGTGATGTTCGACCGCGTGACGCTGATAGATGAGCGCGAGCAGGCGGGTCTTGTGGTGCATGGGGCCGCGGTGGCCGAGATACTCGGCGAGATTTCCATAGAGGAATGTAACCGGAATGGTCAGCCACTCGAGCGGCTGGACGCGACCAAGCATGGCGATTGACGCCAGCATGGCCGCAAGCGTTACGCCCACGGTCAAAGAAAGATGCAGCGGACCGCTATAGGAGGGAGACAGGTTGTTTCTGCGAAACTCCTCGCGGAAAGCCTCCGTCGCCGGCGTGGTCATGGCGCTTCTCCTGATTTCTGCCGAACCCTCGAACTATTCGGATCCGGAAATGTGATCGCGCTTTCCGCGCCAGTAGGGCTCGCGCAGGATGCGCCGCAGCGTCTTGCCGACGGGGGTCTTCGGCAGCGCGTCCATGAACTTTATCGCCTTGGGAACCTTGAACTTTGCAAGGTTGGCTTTGGCGAAAGCAATCAGCTCGCCCTCCGACGCGTCGGCGCCCGGGCGCAGGACGACCGCGGCATAGACCGCTTCACCCCACTTTGCATCCGGGACGGCGAACACGCCGCATTCGGCGACGGCCTCGTGCGCCAGGATCGCATTTTCGACTTCCGCCGGGTATACATTATATCCACCGGAAATGATCATGTCCTCCTTGCGATCGGCCAGGTAGATGTATCCGTCCTCGTCCATGCGCGCGAAGTCGCCGGTGTGCAGCCAACCGTTGCGAAGGCGCTCTGCGTCAATATCGGACCGGCGCCAGAAGCCTGGCGTGTTCCAGGGCGCGCAGATGCAGATTTCTCCAACTTCGCCCGCCGCGCACGGTTCGCCATGTGTATCGACAAGCTTGATCTGCGCGTTCGCGCATTCGCGTCCGACCGACGCCAAGCGGGCGCCGCCGAGATGGACCGCCTCGGCATGCCCTGCCGGCGTCATCAGAGTGTTGAGGCCGTAAGCTTCCGTCTGGCCGTAACCGGTATAAAGAACCGCGCCCAAGCGCTTCATCGCCCTTTCGACCAGCGATGGCGCCGCCGGGGCTGCGGCGTAGACAACAGTGCGGAGGCTGCCAAGGTCAGCTGTCTCGATCGCAGGATCATCGAGCAGCATGCGCAACGCTGTCGGCACTGTCAGCATGAAGGTGACGCCATGTGCGCCAATGGCGTTTAGGATCGTCCGGGGCTCGGCCGACGGCAGGATGACCAAAGCCGCGCCGCCGACCCAGGCGCTGTCCATGGCGCGGCCGCAGAAATGGCTGAGCGGCAATTGCCCGAGCAGGCGGTCTTCGGGCGTATGTCTGAAAGCCGCCGCCCAGAAATTCATGGCGGCCGAGACGCTCGCATAGGAGTGGGTGACGCCTTTGGGACGACCGGTGGTCCCGGAAGTATAGAGGATCTGCGCCAGTTCGGTAGGGGGGCGGTCAATGGGAGGGGGCGCCGTTTCGATCGCCGGAGGCGCCGACAAATCGGATTCGCCAGCGAAACCGCCAAAGCCAAGCGCGTCCTCCGGCGTACGGATAATCGCGCGAGCGCGCGCATAATGCGCCGGCGTCAGCGCAACGACGAAGCGTGCATCCACATCGGCAACGATGAAGGCATGCTCCTTCTCGGTCAGCGCGCCGAGCATCGGCGTCAGAGCGCCGCCAGCGCGAGCGATGCCGATGACGGCCACGACATATTCGAGACAATTGTGCTGAATGAGAGCGACGCGTTCTCCGGGGCTAAAACCGCGGGCGATCAGCGCGTTCGCGAAGGCGCTCGCGCGCTTGTCCAATTCCGAATAGGTCAGCGTCCTATCGCCGTCGATCAGCGCCGCCGTGTCTGGCCAATGCCGGGCAGCGCGCGCCGGATAATGCGAATATGGATGGATCATGGCGACGTCTTTCGCTCGGGTATGTGGCGCTCTTCCGGCCCCGCATAATGTGCTCCAAGGGCGTCGGGAATGATCCGCAAGGGAACGCCTTCTCGGATCTCCTCCGTGATATGCGCGAGCAGCGCCATGCCATAACTCAGCGCGCCGAGACCGCCGATGATGAGAGGATCGAATCTGAGATCGGCTAGAACAGCGCCGAGCGCGCCTGCGAGGTTGATCGGAATGGTGCGCCCTTTAGTCTGCTTGAGGTGAGCCTCGATCGCATCGAGCATGCGGCCGTGTTCGCGCCAGCCATCGCGTTCTATCGCGAGGCGGCGAACGGCCACGGCGCGCGGTTCGGCTTCCTTGTGCATGGGATGGCCGAGACCGGGGATGCGCCCGCGCCGTTCGGTCCATACTTCCAGCACGCGTGCGCAGCTCTCCGGTTCGGGAAGCCCCCAGCCGAGCGCTTCGATCAGCATTTCGGCGGGCTCTTGCGGCGAGCCGGTGACCGATCCGCTTGCGAGCATGCCGCTCGCCAGGGCGGGCACAGGAGAGTCCGGGAATGCGGAGGCTGTAAAGCGCGCCGCCCCGACGGCGGAGCTAATGAATTGCTGGTCCATGCCACTGCGCATGACGAGATCGAAGAGTGCCGCTTCACGAGCGTCAGGCAGTTCGCCCTTGAGCAAGAGAAACGCAGATTCGGCGTACGAGAGTCTTTCGAGGATCTCCTCGACCGGGTATCCGCGCACGTGGATGCGCCCCTCTTGCGCACGGCTGATCCGCGTCGTCCAATAATCGCTCCAATCCCCCGAGGCGACATACTGGCCGATGCTCCTACGCGTCTTTGGATCAGGCATCGTTCGAGTCCTCCGCCATCGCCGGAACGAAAAGCGGCAAAACGAACTCGCCGCGCGATGCGAACCGGACTGTTACGCTCATGCCGCTCGCAACCGATTCAGGCGCGCAGCCGACGATATTGGAAATCAACCTCGGTCCTTCCTTGAGGGCGATCAGGGCGATGACATAAGGGACCGGATAATCTGGATGATAAGCTTGTCTGTAGATCGTGAACGCGGCGATCTCTCCGCGGCCGGACAGCGCTTCTGCGCCAAGATCAGCCGACCAGCATTGCGGGCAGACCGGCCCCGCCGGCAGAAACAGGTGACTGCACGCGTTGCATGAAGCCGCCTGGAGGACATGACGCCGGCATGCGTCCCAGAACGGGCGCGTGAATTTGCTCGGCTCGAAGGCGAGGGGAGACGGATGGAAATCGGAAGTCATTGTCCCAGGATCAAAGTTGCGTGCGTGTTCATGCCGAGGCCATGGCCAGAGATGAGGGCCGTTTGCGCGCCCTTGATCTGCCGGTCGCCGGCTTCGCCGCGCAGCTGCCGAACCGCCTCGATGACGTGCATCATTCCCCCACCGTATCCTTCGGCCATCAGTCCGCCGCTCGTGTTCACCGGCAAGCTGCCGCCTGGGCCTATGCGTCCGCCTTCGACAAATGGTCCTGCTTCGCCCTTCTTGCAGAACCCATAGTCTTCGAGCTGCATGAGCACGGCGATGGTGAAGCAGTCATAGAGCAGCACGACGTCGATATCGTTTATGGCGAGCCCAGCGCGCTCTAACGTTGCTGGGCCACAGCGCGCCGCCGGCAGCGCATCGAAATGCCCCGGCGAAGACCAGGTGCAGAGGCTATGCGCTTGGCCGAATCCGAGAATAGAGACGGGCGCGCGCCGCATGTCTCGGGCGCGATCGGCGGCGCAGACGACAACCGCCGCGGCGCCATCCGAAATCAAGCAACAATCGGCGCGTCGCAGCGGTTCGGCGACCAGACGCGACGCGAGATAGCCGTCGAGGTCGAGCGGCTCGCGAAGCTGCGCATGTGGCGTGCGCGCGGCATGCGCTCTCGCGGCGATGGCCACTTCCGCAAAGTGTTCAGGGCGCGTTCCGTAATGCGCCATGTGGCGCTGTGCGGCCAGCGCGTGCAGGCCGGTTGCGCCAAAGAAACCGAACACGGACTCTTCGCCGCGACCATAAGCAAACGAACCTGGCGACGAGAGGGCGGCATCTCCGTAAACGCAGACGCAGACCGAGCACAGCCCGGCTTCGATCGCCATCACTGCACGCTGGATGCTGGCAGCGCTTGAGGCGCCGCCCAGAACTTCAGAACCGACAAAATCCGGGCTGAGGCCGAGGTGTTGGCCAAGAGTTAGGAAATGCGGCGTAATTCCGTTGATGACGCCTTGCGTTGGGCCAGGATCGGTGATGAGGCCATCGACGTCGTGCTTGGCGAGCCCTGCATCGCTAATTGCCTGAAGAACCGCCTCAGCTTCGAGATCGAGCGCCGTCCGGCCGACAAACCGCCCAAAGGCGGTATGTCCGATTCCGGCGATCACAGCGCGATGGACGGCCACACTCATCTCTCCTTGCGCACGGCGCGGGGCCTAACCGCATCGAAAGGTGTTGACGTATACACAGTTATTGAGGAATACTCAATAACTGGCGGCCTCGCAAGCCTCCGGCGGAAGGATTGGTCCAGACAATGCAACGAGAATGGAGCGAAGAACACGAATTGCTGCGCCGCTCCGTCAACGAGTTCGTTGAGCGGGAAATCACCCCGCATGTGCTTGATTGGGAAAGTGCGGGCGAGGTTCCGCGGCAGGTTTTCCGCAAGCTAGGCGAACTCGGCATGCTCGGCATGCGGCTTTCGCCGGAGTATGGCGGCGGCGGCCAGGATTTCTGGTTTACGACCGTTCTCCTACAGGAATTGATGCGATGCGGATCGATCGGAGTGCCGGTGACGATCATGGCGCATGCCGAGTTCGCCACCATGCTGATCGACCGGTGGGGTTCGCCGGCGCTCAGGGAGAAGTATGTCCGTCCGGCCGCGGCGGGGCGGATGCTAGGCGCGCTCGGCGTATCGGAGCCAGATGCTGGCAGCGATGTCGCTTCGCTACGCACGCGCGCGGTACGCGACGGCGACGATTACATCATCAACGGCTCCAAACTCTACATTACAAACGGGACCATCGCCGATTACATCACCACCGCCGTGCGTACTGGCGGCCCGGGCCATCGCGGCATTTCCGTCATTGTGGTGCCGGGCGACAGCAAAGGTCTGAAGCGCCGCCGCATCCAAAAACTCGGCACGCATGCGTCCGACACCGCGGAGCTGTTCTTCGAAGATTGTCGCGTGCCGGCTGACAATCTCGTGGGAACCGAGAATGACGGTTTCCGTCTTGTGATGTCCGGCTTCGAGGGCGAGCGGCTGGTGCTCGCCGTGATCGCCTGCGCGCATGCGCGCGCCATGTTCGATGAGGCGCGCAAGTGGGGCCATCAGCGCAAGGCGTTCGGTCAACAATTGCTCGGCTTTCAGGTCTGGCAACATCGTCTCGCCGATTTGCTGACTCGCATCGAGGCGGCCGAGGCGCTGACCTATCGCGGCATAGACCTCTATGTGAATGGACGCCCCGCCCAGTCGGAAATCTCGATGGCGAAGCTGTTCGCGACGGAGACGGCCCTTGATGTGGCGCGCGAATGTGCGCAATTCCAGGGCGGTCTCGGCTACATGGAAGAATGCTTGATGGCGCGGCTCCATCGCGACGCGCTGGCGCTGACGATCGGCGCCGGCACGAGCGAGATGATGCGCGGCATCATAGCTCGCGCCAATAACCTGACGGCGGGCGCGGCATGACGATCCGGAGCCAGGTTGAGGGCGCCATTCTGATCGTGACGCTCGATCGGCCCGCGTCGAGGAACGCTCTCAACGCCGAGATGCGCGAAAGCCTGATCGAAGCCTGGAGGCGCTTTCGCGACGACCACGCGCTGCGCGTAGCCGTCCTGACCGGGGCTGGCGAGTCGGCGTTCTGCGCTGGTGCGGACCTCAAGGAGATCGGCGATCATTATCGATCGATGACGCCGATCGAGCGGCGTGAGCATGGCGAACGCGAGCCGGGCCTTGGCGGGCTTACGCGTAATTTCGACCCGCGCAAACCTATCGTCGCCGCCATCAACGGCGCCTGCCTTGCAGGCGGGCTGGAACTGGCGCTGGCCTGCGACATCCGTGTCGCGGCCGATCACGCGACATTTGGTTTGCCCGAGGTTCGCCGCGGCATCCTGCCCGGCGCCGGCGGCACTCAGCGACTGCCGCGCGCGTTGCCGCTTGGCGTGGCGCTGGAGATGATCCTCTCAGGCGCGCCGATTGACGCTGCATCCGCGCTCCGGTGGGGACTTGTCAGCAGGCTTATGCCAGCCGCCGCGTTGATGGATTGCGCTCTCGATATCGCGAGCAGAATTGCGGCCAACGGTCCGCTTGCGGTCCGCGCGGCGCGCGACGCCGTCTACCAGGGCGCTGACCTGCCGCTCGATCAGGCGCTGCGCCTTGAGCAGTTCTACGCAGAGCCGCTTCGGCAAAGCAAAGACGCGCAAGAGGGCGTGCGTGCATTCATCGAAAGGCGCGCGCCAAGGTTTTCCGGGAATTAGACAGACCCAAGGAGCGCCAGGAATGGGACGTAAACGAATCGCGATCGACGCTTGGGCGACTTATGTTTCGCCGGAGGGCGCGAAGAGATGGCCGCCGGAGTTTCTTCATATCTTCCGCAAGTATCGTTCGCCAAAGTCGATGACGGAAGGCCAGACTGTTCAGGCGATGCTGCAGGAAATGGACGAGGCCGGCGTCGATCGCGTCATACTGTCGGCTTTTTACTACAAGGGTCAGTGGGTGCTGACGAACGAGGAGGTCGCCGATCTCGTCCGCCAATATCCCGACCGTTTCATCGGCGCCGGCACGGTCAGCGTCATGCAAAAGCCGATGGATGTCGCGCGCGAGGTCGAACGTCTCGTCAAGGATCTTGGTCTGCGCTGCATCCGGCTTGAGCCGTACATGTATGGAGACGGCATGACCGGCCTGCCGCCGAACGACAAGCATTACTGGCCGGTCTACATGAAATGCTCCGAGCTTGGCGTGGCGGTCGCAATCCAGGTTGGCCACACCGGGCCGCTGCTTCCTTCAGAGTGCGGTCGCCCGATCTACCTTGACGAAGTCGCGCTCGCCTTTCCGGATCTCGTCATTCTCGGATGTCATGTCGGTCAGCCCTGGCATGAGGAAATGATGACGCTGGCGTGGAAACACCCCAACGTCTATCTCGAAACTTCAGCGCGCGGACCACGTCAGTGGCCGCAGTCTCTGGTCGATTACGCCAAGGGTTGGGGGCAGGACAAGGTCATCTGGGCGACCGATTATCCGCTGCTCGGCTTTGACCGGACCCTGAGCGAGCTTGAGGCGCTCGGGGTCAGCGAAGAAATCTACAGGAAACTGGTTCGCGACAACGTCGTGCGCGCGCTGAGGTTGGACCTTTGACCCCCGCCACGCAAGACCTTCTCGACTCGATCGCGTATATCGCTTGGCATGGCTGCAAGGCGATTGAACAAAGCGCGGTCTCTGTGAAGCTCGCGCTGCCGCCGCGCGACACTATGCTGAATTATGTCGGAGCGACGCACGCTGGCGCGATCTTTACGCTTGCCGAAACGGCGGCCGGCGTCGTCGCTGACAGCCTCGCGCGTCCGCTCGGCGCCTTCATTTTGCTTCGTGGCGCGGAGGTGAAATATACGCGTCGCGCTTTGGGCGAACTTGTCGCCACCGCCCTGGCCGACGAGCCGGCGCGCCGCGCGACGGCCAAACGCTTTGCTGACGATGGCCGGGCCGATCTTTCCGTCGCCGTAGAAATTTGCGATGGCGAGAAACACCCGGTGTTCGAGGGCGCCTTTCACTATGCTTTGCGACCGAGGGCCTCATGACCAAAACCTTACTTGAACAGCGCCGAGGCAGCGTTCTGCATCTGACGCTCAATCGGCCCGATAAGCTCAATGCGATCGATCTGCCGCTGCTGGACGCGTTGACCTTGACGCTGGCGGCGGCGGAAGAAGACCGGGAGGTGCGAGCGATCGTACTGGCTGGCGCAGGCCGGTCGTTCTGCGCTGGGGCCGATATCGGCCAGATGATCGATCGCACGCCCGCTGAGTGGGAGCGCATTGTCGATCACTATCTCGATCCGATCCGCGTCATTTCGCGGATGGGCAAGCCGGTCATTGCACGCTGCCACGGCAATGTCTTTGGCGGCGGCCTCGGACTGGCGATGGCATGTGACTTTCGCATTGCCGCTGACAATGCGCGGTTCTGTACGCCGTTCGTGAAACTGGCGCTCGCCGGTTGCGACATGTCGGCGGGTTATTTTCTTCCGCGTCTTGTTGGGCTCGGCCGCGCGACCGACATGATGATGACCGCACGTATCGTTGAAGCCGACGAAGCGCTGCGGATCGGTCTGGTTTCGCAGATTGTATCCGAGGACCGTCTCGATGGCGTGATCGATGAATTCGCCGAGCGTCTCGCTGGCTTTGCGCCAAGGACAACGGCGTTCACAAAGAGCGCGATCCGCAAGTCGATCGACCGGGATATGGAGGCTGAGTTTGACTATGAGGTTTTCGCGCAGGTGCAATGCCTGCAGAGTGACGATCACCGTGAAGGCGTTGCTGCGTTTCGCGAAAACCGGAAACCTGTCTTCAAAGGGTAACGAGACAGTAAGCAAATCTAGGTGGGCATGATGTCTCGTGACGTGCGATCCGGAAAGATAAGACGCGATCCGTTTACGGAGCGGCTCGGGATTCATAACGAAATCCATGAAGATGGCGTCTGCATCACTACTCATCGAAGCAGCGAAGACGAAAGCAATATATACGGCGTCGTTCACGGCGCGCTGCTCTTCGCCATGGCCGACGTCGGCATGGGTATGGCGCTCGCCGCAGCGCTCCCAGGCGAGCCCCGTCTCGGCAGCATTTCCATCACAGCGAACTTCATCAGCGCAGGCAAACCGGGACTAATCACGGCGAAATCCCGAGTCGTACGGCGAGGAAGGGCGGTCGCCTTCCTGGAGACGGAGATCTCGGACGGCGGCGGCTCGCCATGCGCACGCTTTTCAGGAATCTTTCACATCTATTCCGGTGGAGGGGAGCAGGCGCGATGAACGATCCTTCCTTGTCCAGCGAAGAAACCCAGTTTCGTGATGCCGTGCGAGCGTTCGCTGAAAAAGAAATAGCGCCGAATGCAGCACGGTGGGACTTGGAGGAGCGCTATCCGCGCGAGCTGTTCCAGAGGCTCGGCGAACTTGGCTGGCTGGGCGCGTCCTTTCCTACGGCCTATGGCGGCAGCGGAGGAGGATCGGCGCTCTATGCGCTCCTGTGCGCCGAACTCGCGCATGCGTCGGCGGCCATAGCGCTCGGTGTCTACGTGCATACTGCGCTTGCGAGCGCCGCAATCTATCATCTGGGCGATGAGGCGCAGAAATCCCATTATCTGCCGCACGCGCTGGCGGGAAAGCAGCTCGGCTGCTGGGGTTATGCTGAGGCCGGCGCTGGCGCGGACATTTCATGCGTAGCGACGCGCGCGGTCCGGGACGGCGACGAATACGTCCTGAACGGGGCGAAGCTCTATATCACCAACTCACCTTTCGCGGACTTCATGGTGATCGTCGCTTCGACGGCGCCGGACCGGGGCCTAAAGGGCATGTCGCTCTTCATCGTCGATCGCGAAACCAAGGGCGTCAGCATCAGCGCTCCCTTCAAGAAGCTCGGCATGGGCGCTTCGGAAATGGCGGAGATCGTCTTTGATGACGCCCGTGTGCCGGTGCGAAATCTGCTGGGAGCAGAGCATCTCGGCTTCCTGCAAGCGCTGAAGGTGCTGACGCTCGGACGAATTGCGAGCGCCGCCTTCGGCGTTGGCCTTGGGCGCGCCGCGCTGGAGGAAGCGGTCAGATACGCAAATGTGCGCATGCAGGGGGGAAAGCCCATTTCTCAGCACCAGTTTGTGCGTTTCACGCTCGCGGATATGGCGACCAAGCTAGACGCCGCGTGGCGATTGACGCTTCATGCGGCGCGTGTCGCCGATGAAGGACTCGCACACGATTGTGAGGCGTCGATGGCCAAGTTGTTCGCGACCGAAACTTGCACATATGTCTGCGAGCGCGCGCTGCATCTCTGCGGCGCGCAAGGCTACATGCGTGAGAGCGCGGCGCAGCGTTTCTATCGCGACTGCAAGGTCCTTGAGCTTGGCGAAGGAACCAGCGAAATCCAGCGGGAAACGATTTTTCGATTCATAGGGAAATGACGATGGGCGTCGCAGAGAGGCGCGAACGCGAACGGCAGGCGCGCAAAGAGACGTTGCTTCAGGCGGCGCGCGCCGTCTTGCTCGAAAAGGGCGTGCGCGGAACGACAACGAAGGAGATCGCTGAACGGTGTGAGCTATCGGAAGCGACGCTGTTCTTCTATTTCAAGAACAAGGACGAGATCCTGCTTTCGTTGATATTCGAGAGCATTGATTTCTGGGCGAAGGGTCTCGATGCGCTGTCCGAGCAGAGCCACTCCCGCGAGCAGATGCTCGATGAAATCTGGCGGTTCCACGAGCGGGTCTATAGGGAGCATCCTGACTATTACGTTATTTCGACGTACCTCGCGCAGCCTCATGTGCTCGAGAATGTCTCGAAAGACGTGAAGGAGGAAATTGCGCGCTTGTCAGGACAGAACTTCCAGCGGCTGTCTAAGTTGTTGGCGCGCGATGCGGACGCCGCATCAGGCCGGGTTATGGCGGATGCGATATGGGCGGCGTTCTTGGGCCTCACTATTATGAACGCAGCACGAAAGAACCTTGGACACACCGAAGCGAGCCAGGGGCGGCCAAGCCGTGCGAAGGTATTCGAAACGCTCAAAGCCGGCCTTCTAAGGAGAGGATCGCGGTGACTGCCCCGCACATGAAAGCCGCGCGCCTCTGTAAGGCTGGCGAGCCGCTCGTTCTGGAGGACGTCTTGATACCGGTCCCCGGTGCGGACGAAGTGCTGGTGGAAGTGTCGGCATGTGGGCTCTGCGGCACAGACATTCACTTGGCTGTCGATGGCGACATTCCCGTTTCGCGCACGCCGATTACGCTCGGTCACGAAGCGGCGGGCGCGATCGCCGCATTGGGCGACGCCGTCGAGGGGTTCGCGGTGGGCCAACGTGTGGCGCTCTTTCCCGCCGCCATCTGCGGGCGCTGCCGCTTCTGCCGCGCGGGGCGCGAGTCGCTCTGCGAGAACTCGAAAGTGTACGGCATGAGCCGCGACGGTGCGCTGGCGCAGTTCGTTGTCGCGCCGGCTTTCGGGCTGATCGCCATTCCCGACGGCGTGTCCCTACAGCAAGCGGCGATCGTCACCGACGGCGTGGCGACCCCGTTCCACGCCTTGCGCAGCCGCGGGGCAATGAAGGCCGGCGAGGCTGTCGCGGTGATCGGTTGCGGCGGCTTGGGTGCGCATGCCGTTCTGCTCGCGCGGTTGATGGGCGCCGGGTTCATCGTAGCAATCGACCTGCAGCCCGAAGCGCGCGCGCGCGCCCTCGAACTCGGCGCCGACTTGGCGATCGACCCCGCCGCCTCAGATGCCGGCAAAGCAATACGCACCAGCTACGGGCGCGGGGTCGACCTTGCGCTTGAGTTTGTCGGACGCGCGGTGTCGGTTGAGATGGCGATACGCTCGCTCGATATCGGCGGTAGAGCGGTGATCGTGGGCGTCGGCGCAGAGCGCGTTCAGTTGCCGGCGCTGGTGAGCTTCGTCGGTCGTGAAGCCGCTGTGATGGGATCGTTCGGGATGGATAAACGCGACATCGAGGACCTGCTGGCGCTGATCGCACGCGGTCGCCTCGATCTGTCGCGCTCGATCACGCAGACCTACGCGCTTGGCGAAATCAACGAAGCGTTGACGCGGCTCGCACGCAAGGACGCTGGGGTCGTACGCCTGGTGGTGGAGCCGTGGCGTTAGGAGGAGGCCGATATGGACGACAATGAAAGCATCGTGCGCCAGTTCATCGCCGATTGGTCGAGCCTCGATGCCGACAAGCTGGTAGAGTATTTCACCGAGGACGGCGTCTACCACAACATGCCGGCACAGCCGGTCGCCGGGCGCGAAAAGCTGCGCCGATTCATCGCCGCCTTCCTTTCCGGTTGGGAGCGCACCGACTGGGAAATCCTCAACCTGATTGGGCGCGGCGATGTCGTCATCGCCGAGCGTCTCGACCGCACCGTGGTCGCCGGCAAACCGGTCGATCTGCCTTGTTGCGGCGTGTACGAAATGCGCGACGGTAAAATCGCGGTGTGGCGCGACTATTTCGACATGGCGACCTACACGCGGGCGATTGCAGGTTAGCCCGCACTGCAAGCGGAAGGCGCGGTCATGGGAGATTGGCGGGGGCTCAAAGCGTTGGCGGACATCCCGCGTTTTCACGCGCGCGTGCGCCCTGACGCCATCGCCCTGACGTGCGGCGAACAGAACGTGACCTATTCCCAACTGGATCGACAGAGTTCGGCGTCGGCGCGCGCTCTGCTGGCGGAGAAGGTGAAACCCGGTGCGCGAATAGCTTGGCTGGACCTCAATTCGGAGCGCACGCATGAAATGCTGTTCGCTTGCGCCAAGGCGAAGGCGGTGTTCTGCCCGGTCAATTGGCGGCTGTCGCCAGCGGAGATGCAGCAGGTGATCGCCGATGCCGACGCCGAACTCCTATTCGTTGGACAGCGTTTTTTCGACGCTGCAAGTGCAATTGCTGCGTCGCGGCTGCGCAAAGTCATCGCCGTCGACGGCGCGCGGGCCGGCTGGGAAGGCTATGCCGACTGGCGCGATCGCCATGCCGGCGACGATCCCAGGCGAGCGAGCGCGCCCAACGGACCGGCGATTCAGATCTACACCAGCGGCGCTACCGGTCAGCCAAAGGGCGTTGTGTTGTCCGCCGGCGCACTGCTGACGACAGGCAAGCAGCGCGACGGTGAGATGGCCTGGAACGATTGGAGCGAGGACGATGTCAGCCTGCTGACCATGCCGTGCTTTCACATCGCCGGTCTGCGCTGGGGCGTCATGAGTCTGCTGCCCGGCGCGCACACGGTGGTCATGCCCGAATTTTCGCCGGACAGCGTGTTGGATGAGATCGCCAGGCGCCGCGTCACCAGGTTGTTCCTTGCGCCGGCTGCAATCCGGCTCGTTCTGGAGGCCGCCAAGCGTAAGCCGGTCGATCTCTCCTCGCTGAAAATCGTCTGGTACGGCGCCTCGCCGATGCCGGCGCCCCTGCTTGCGGACGCCATGGCGACGTTCGGCTGCAGCTTTCTGCAGACCTACGGCATGACCGAGACAGGCGCCCAGGCGACCTTCCTGCCGCCGGCCGATCATCGCAGCGGCGGCGAGCGGCTTCGCTCGGCCGGCAAGGCATTGCCCGGCGTGCGCGTGCGCATCGTCGATGCGCAGGGCAGGGCGCAGCCGCCGGGCCAACCCGGCGAGATTTGCATCAAGTCGCCATCGAACATGCTCGGCTATTGGCGGCGCGAGGCGGAGACGCGCGCGGCGCTGCGCGGCGGCTGGATGCACACGGGCGATGCGGGCTTCATGGACCGGGACGGGTACGTCTACATTCAGGATCGCCTCAAGGACATGATCGTCAGCGGCGGCGAGAACGTCTATTCGGTCGAAGTCGAGAATGCGCTGGCGAGCCATCCCGCGATCGCGGACGCAGCGGTGATCGGCGTGCCGGACGAAACCTGGGGAGAGGCGGTGAAGGCCATCGTTGTGCTGAAGCCTGGATGCGCAGCCTCAGCTGAGGAAATCATCGCTCACGCGAAGGCGCAAATCGCGGCGTACAAAGCGCCCAAGTCGGTCGACTTCGTCGATGCGCTGCCGAAAAACTCGCTGGGCAAGGTGCTCAAGGCGAGCCTGCGACAGGAATACTGGAGCGGCAAGGATCGGATGGTGAATTGAACCGACAAGGATCCGCTTTGATAGTCGCGCCAGTGCTACAATCGCGTTCATCATTGAAAACCTGCGCGCATGCTCGACTTCAAGGGCGCATTCCGTCATCTTCAGCTCATCGCCGCAAAGTGCCTGGCGCGACTCCAAGCCGTCCACGGGTGGACTCAGGGACTGCGGCTCTGGCTCAAGGGGCCTGTTTCCTACGGCGTAGTCGTGCGCCTCGATCCGTGGCGCAAATGAAGCGTTCTTCGCTCTCTATACTGAAGACAAACGGCCCGCGCTTGCTGGATGCTGGCGGGCGTGATCTGTCAATTGCGCTGGCAGGAGGCCTCGTACCGCGTTGCCGAGATGAAAGGGGCCGCCGAGATCCTCGACACGCAGCTCTGCTTCGCGCGCGCGACCGGCCCTCAGCAGCGAGGCGCGCAGCACCCCTGGCAGCAAGCCGCGACTTGCTGGCGGCGTCAGCAGCTGGCCGTCTCGTTCGATGAACACGTTGGTGAAGCTACCTTCGGTGATGAAGCCGGCCGCATCGACAAAAACAACTTCGTCCGCGCCGGAGGCGTGGCGGGCCATGTCGAGGAAACTGCGCAGCGTCGTCTTGTGGCGCAATCGGAAATCGTCACTGGACACTGGTAAGGCGGCGATAGCGACAGAAAGTTCGTTGCGCGATGGACTTGGCGGCGGTCTCATTTCAATCGAGATTTCGCCGGTGGCATCAAGCAACAGGCGCACAACCAAAGGGGCTCCCGCCCCCTCCACGGCGTTCGCCAGGCGGTCGCGCACGGCCAGTTCGTTAAATTCGAATGCGAAGGTGCACGCTGACAGGCGCATCCGCGCGAGATGCAGGTCGAGATGGCGCAGCCCTTCCTCAGGCTCGTAACGCATGGTCTCGAAGATCCGGAACACAGGCGCAGCGGCGGTGACGAACGCTCCTTTCAGGGCGCACTCCCGCCATTCGCCGTCCAATGTGGAATCAAACACCACCCCAGAGCCCAGGCCTAATTCAGCGGCCCCGTCCAAAATGGCCATCGTTCTGATGGCGACGTTGAACGCTGCCGCGCCGTCCGGCGAGATCCATCCGATAGCGCCGCAATAAGCGCCTCGCTCATCCGCCTCCAGCTCATCGATGATCTCCATCGCGCGGATCTTCGGCGCGCCCGTGACCGACCCGCAAGGGAAGAGGGTGCGTAGGACATCGACAGCGTCACAGTCTTCGCTGACCTCTGCGCGCACCGTTGATGTGAGGGCGTGCAATGTCGGGTAGGTTTCGACCTCGAACAACGCCGGGACGTGTACCGAGCCGCGCTTGGCGATGCGGGATATGTCGTTGCGCAAGAGGTCAACAATCATCACGTTTTCAGCGCGCTCCTTTGGGTCGCAGCGCAAGCTCTCCATAGCGAGAGCATCTTCGGTCGGGTTCTCGCGACGCTTAGTCGTCCCTTTCATCGGCTTTGTTTCGATTACGCTGTCCGACAGCCGGAAGAAGAGTTCGGGTGAGGTCGAAAGCAGATATCTCTCGCCGTCATGGACCAGAGCGCTCCACTCACCTCCTCCACCGCGCCGCATCTGCGCATAGGCCGAAAGCGGGTGGCCCACGAGCGTGAGGTCTGACCGATAACTCAGATTGACCTGATAGACGTCGCCCGCCTCGATGTATTCCTTGATGCGTCTGAACGCATCGGCGTATTGGCTTCGGGTGATTCGCGGGCGCGGCGGCGACAGCCAGGCGGCTTCGGGATCGGGCAGCGCCGCGGTCAATTCCTCTCCGCTTAAGTCGACGATCTGTTCGAACAGAGCGAACCACAGCAGCGGCGCGTCTTGAATGCGTGCGGCGCTCCTGCACGTTCGCATCAGGCGCGGTTCGAGCGCCAACCCGGCCTCGTAGCCGAGCCAGCCCGCAGCGTGCAGTCCTCGTCTCGGTCCGCCACGAATGCCCTCCAGAGCGGGCGCCACCTCGCGCATTGAGTGAGCGACGAAGGTCTCAACCGGGGCGGAGAAAAGCCTCGCTGCGCCTCTCGTCGAGCGTGCGTCGTCAAACAGAACGAACGGGCGCCCATCGAGCAGGAGGCGCTGGACCGCACGCAATGGATTGCACATTCGAAGAGGGCACCGCCGGTTGGCAGTTCACTGCACCATCGGTATCGGCGACGCAAGATGGCTCGTGGTCTGGCGGGCTCCCGACGAGGCCGCGGCATGTCAAGCGAATGCTCAGCGAAATCGAGGCGGCGCCAACGTCACAGTTTGCGTCGCGACGGGCTCGCCACGCATAAAAGGCGAGTAAGATCTGCTGTATGCGGGGTCGGCCTCGAATAGGTTGTGGCTACCATTCTCCACCGTGATCAGTGTAACATTACGCAAGCCGCGCACTGCGGCGAGATGATTCTCAGGAAACGTCCGCCCGATGAGCGTTTCGGAGAGCACCGGCGTCGGGCGACGACTGTGGGGCGGCTCGCGAAAGTCGTCGCCAAGATCGGGCGGTCCATACGCATTGGGCAGCTGCAGTACAGGGAAGTTGATCAAATCGCCAAGCAGCGCCGCGCGCGCCCGCTTATCGACTCGCGCGATGTCAGCCTCTGACATTCCGGAGGAGGCGGCCATGAGTACCCGCATGCCTCCGGCAAACACCGGAGCGGTTCAGGGTCGCTAGCTCTATGCTCGGGAAAGTCGGGGCGTCTGGTCGCTGGAGGAAGGCAGCCGACCTCGCTTCCGTGATCCCCTTCTGCGGGTCGCCTTTCCAACTGCCGCGCGTGTTGGTCGTGTGGACGACGCTGCAGGCTGAGCTAAGCACTCACTGCACGTGCTCAGCCAACATTTCCAGGAACCCCTGAAATCGCACTTCCGCATCCGCACCGGCGTCTGGATCGCTGTCGTCGAGCGGACCGGCATATTCGAACCACACCCTGACGAACAGAAGCAGCGTCTCCTTGATCAGCGCCAGTTCACGGGCGTGGGCGTGATCGCGCTTGTCGAGCCGGTCGAGACGCGCGCGGATCGACGCGGCGAGCGTTTCGCCGGTCTCATCCAGCAATACGCGCCGCATCGCGTCATTGGCGGCGCGCGAGAGCGTAAGCCCGCGCCGCTTGCCTTCGGCTTCGATCGCCTCGGCGACATCGGCATCCAGATGCAAGGTGAGCTGGCGTTTGGAGGTCATAACAGTCTTTCCCCACGATCGGGCTTCAGCGCCGGCGCCGCGCGGCGCGCCAGGGCGCGGCGCAGCTTCGAGCCGGTGATGGGCGCTTGCGGATTACTCTCGGCATTCTCTTTGTCGGGCGGCGACAGCGTGGCGGAGGCGCTGGCCGCCGCCGACGGCAAGGGCGGCGCCTCCCAGTCATGCGGCGCGCGGGCGATGGACGCGGCGTCGACGAAGGCCGCTATCGTCCGATCGCTCACCAGTGATCTGCCGCGTATCGGCTTCAAGCCCGCGAGCAACAACAGTGCTTCTCCCGCCTCAGCACGCTGCAACGCTTCGGGCGCGACCACCCAGGCGTCGGTGCGCTCCCAATGCGGCAGAAGCCAGCGCGAGACTGGGCCAGCTTGGCGCCTCCAACGGCGCCAGACACACACCTGTCCAGCAAGGGTGCTCGCCATCTCAGCGCTCAACTCCGTCTGAGGACCGATCGCAGCGATGGCGCCGAAAGCGTCCCGCAAGTCCGCCACGAGGAGCTCGGCATCGGCGCCAATCAGCGCGCCAGCGTCGCTCGCGCAGGCGGCTTGCAGCAGGACGCGAACGCCGCGCTCGCAAGCGCCGCACATTGGCCCATCGAATAGCGGCGGCGCCGCTTTTCGTCCCGCCGCGTTCGCCAACTCCGTTGGACCCGGATCGGCCACGAGCGCCGCGAGCGCATTGGCTTCAATGACGACCAACAGCTCACGTTGCTTACGGCGGCCGAGATGGTCGAGGTCAGTCGCCGCTGCGCAAGCCGAAACAAGCTGCGCCAACAGCGCCGAAACCAGCGGCGCCGTCGATCTTTCCCGCCCGGGCGGCATCTGAATGACGAGGGAGGATGGTCCATCTCCCGACACCAGGTCGGCGAAGCGAAGCTTATGACTTTCCGTGGCGAGCGCATGATCGCCGTCGGCGAAGAGCCGCAAGCGGATGTCGATGTCGCGCATAGCGCGGAGCGCGGCTTCGCCGTCGCGCCGCCAGTAGCGCGCGATGCGCGCCAACTCGCCCGTCGCAGGCCCGAGATCGAAGCGCGCGCCATCGGCCCAGCGCGCGCAGAACTCCGCCAGGCGGCGCTGCGGATCCGCGAGCGCCTGGCGCATGCCGGAGAACGAGCGCGCCGCCGGCGGCGCATGGGCCAGCGCGTCCAGCACCAGCGCGGCCAGGCTCGCGACCAGCATGCCGTCTTCCGTGCGCAGGAAGCTCCGCGCCAAGCTTAACGCATCGCTCCACGCATGGGCGCCGCCGCGCACGGCGAGGAGCGGATTGATGGCGATGGCGTTGGCGCGCCCCGGCGCGAAGCGCAGCGCGTCCTGACGCGGCAGACGCGAGGACAGATCGCGCGCTTCGATCAGCACCAGTGCGCCGCGCCAGCTCGCGATCGCGGCGATCAGCCCATCGTCGGTGTGAACCGGCGCGCCAAGCAGCAGCGCGTGTCCCGCCTCAACACGGAGAATCTGCGCGGGCGCCAAGGCGTGACGACGCACGGCGCCAAGCGCCAAGCCGTCGCCCCGCAATAGCCCGCGTTGACCCAATCTGCCCCAGCGCTCGAAGCCGGGACGCCAGAGCCGCAGGTGCAACGCAAACGATGGCGGTTCGATCGCGCCGAGCAGTCCGGCCAAGCCAAACGCGGCCAACAGCGTCATGCCGATCAGGCCGACATGCAGCAACGCCATCCATGCGTCATGGGCAAACCACTGCAGCGCCCAGATCAGCACCTGCCACGGCGCGTAGAGTTTCACGCCGGCCACGACCGCGACCGCTTCGCCCAGCGCCGCATGCTGGTCGAACACCCACGCGACGAGCTGCGTTGCGACGGCCAGCATCAGCAGAAGCGCCAACGTTGTCGTCAGCAGGGTTCGGCCCCACGAGATCATCGGCTGGCCCGCAATGTCCCACGCCCAGCGCGTTGGCCCCCGGCCATGCGAGCGCCTCGCCCACCCGCCTCATGGTCATAAGTCGTCATGTGTTGCATTGCTTCATCTATACTTGTTTATATTACAATGTTCGCAGAACTGGAAGCTTAAAGCAAGATAAAGAGAGAGTTTTATTTGATTTGAGCGCTTGGTTTTGCTAGAGCTTTGGCAAGTTGAGGCGCGGCCAATCAACTTTGCCGCCGGGCCCCCCCGAGACCCGCGAAGCCAGGCACAAAGCCGATGTTCGAGAAGACGCCGTTCAATGCGAAGAGCGTGCTCCGCGAGCCGACAGAGGACTTGCTGCGCGGGCGGATTCTGCGCGCGAGGAAAGGCGGCGGCGGAGGCACCGCGCGCCTCTCGTTCGGCAAGCAGCTCGGCGCGGTGTTAGCCGGAAAGAAGGTGGGGCGGCTCGGCGGCGCGGGACGCGGCTCACGGCCGTTCGCCGTTGATGGACGCCAGCGCGTGGTGGCGAAGGTAAGTTTCCGCTCGCATTTCGCGCGCGGCGGCAGCGCTGGCGGCGGCAATCTGGCCGCGCACGCGTCTTACTTGCAACGCGACGGGGCGGAGCGCGAGGGCGAGAAAGGCCGCTTCTATGACGCGAGAGAGGACGAGGTGCGTGACGCGCAGGATCGCCTGCAGGAGTGGGCCGAGCACGACAAGCGCCATTTCCGCATCACGCTGGCGCCGGAGAGCGGCGCGCGCCTAGTGGCCGAGGACGGGCAGCTGAAAGAGTTCACGCGCGAGACGATGGCGCGGATAGAGCGCGACCTCGGCGTGAAGTTCGATTGGCTCGCCATCGACCACCACAACACCGACAACCCGCATACCCATGTGATCGTCCGCGGCGTTCGCCGCGATGGGGCGGAGCTCATCCTGCCGCGCGACTATGTGAGCCACGGCCTCAGGGAAGCCGCCCGCGACGTGGCGACCGACCGGATCGGCGCGCGCGGGCGCGAGGACGAGCGGCTCCGGCTTGACCGCGAGGCGCATGGGCGGGGCTACAACCGGCTCGACCAGGCGATCGAACACGAACTCGGCAAACGCTCGGAGATCTTGGTGCAGCGCCTGGGCAAGGGACGCGATCCCGCCTTTGCCGACGCGATGAAGGCCCGTGCGCGGGAATTGGCGCGGATCGGCTTGGCTGAGGAGACCCGGCGCAACGTCATCCGGTTCGAGCGGGATTGGACTGAGCGGCTCCAGGCCATGCGCGCGATCGACGTTCGGCGCGAGTTGGCGTGGGCGCGGCTCTATGAAAAGCGCATGGGCCGGCTCGCCGGCGTGGTGCGCGAGCTGGGCCCGCGCGGCGAGACGCCCGATCGCGGCGTCCTGGTGGTGGAGACGCCCGACAAGGGGCGCCTGGTGCTCAACACCTCTATGGAGGCGATCGCCGATTTGCAGCGCGGGTCGCTGGTGGCGCTGACGCCGGAAGGTAGGCGCGGGAGCATTGAGCGGCTCTCCTTTCATGCGCCGGAGGACCAGGTGCATGCGCGCGCGCAGACCGAACTGGACCGCGAGTTGGAGCGGATTTCCCGTGGGCAGGCGCCACGACTGCCGGACGCGCCCGAAGTGCGCGCCGCGCTCGACGAACGCACCCGCGTTCTGGAAAGCAATGGGCTGGGCTTCCGCACCAAAGACGGGCGCTTCCATTTCCGCGATGGCGCGTTCGACGAACTGAAGCAAGCAGAACTGTCGCGCGAGGGGCGCGATGCAGCCAAAGAGCGGCACGGGCTTTTCCGCGATTTGACGCCAGGCGCAGGCCATGAGCATGACTGGGGCGGACCCACGAGGTTCGGCGGCGAAGAACCGTGGCGGGTACGCGAGACCAAGGAATTATTCGCCGGCAAGACCGCGATCCTGGAGCGTGGCCGCGACGTGGCGCTGGCGCCGATGCAGCCCGGCATGGGGATCGGGCCCGGCGACAGCGTTTCGCTCAATGTCGCCGACCAAATGAGCAAGGCGCCGCAGCTCGAAATGACGAAGCTGCTCGGCCGCGGGCTGGGGCTCGAGCTCTAAGGCTTCAAGTCACGCGGGACGCCTGCGCGTCAGCCGCTGCAGGGCATGCGCCACGCGCCCGCCTCGGCCCAGCACGAACCAGCGGGTAACGATCATATCCCAGTTGTGCGCCACGATCGGATGAAGCTGGCGCGTGCAGCGCTCGATACGCCCGCCGAGCGCTGCGTGGTCGTCCTCCCGCAGCGTGCGCTCCAAGCAATCCGCCAGCCTCGGATCGGTGCAGAGCGCAATCGCCCAATTGAGGTCACGGCGGCGGCGTCCGCAGAGGTCAACAAACGGGCATGCGAGAACAATGTGCAGACCACATGCGGATCTTCTGATGACGACGATCTGGCCTCTGGCGCGCCAGTGCAGCATAAGCCGCTAAGCCTTGTTCATGGCCCAGAGGTCAGCGATCGCGCTCAGCAGCACGCGGTGCGCGGCCGGATAATCGTCCGGCTCGATGAACTCGGCGACGACGCTGAGCTTGGCGGCGGTGCCTGCGATGGTGTGCGCCGGCACCGAGCGCAACCGGCGCATCACGCGCGCGCCTTCGCCCACACAGCGATTGAACTCCTCGTCGAGCGCGTCGAGCATTTGCCCCTCGGGGAGAGCGCGCTGCTCCGCCTTGCTGAGCGTGAACCAATTGCGATTGTCGGCGAGCCAGGCTTCGTGATCGCCCCAGGCGCGCATCAGCGCGTCGCGGCGGCGCAGCAGATCACTATAGTGGGCGCACAGAACGAGGACGGGATCAGCCAGCGCCGCCTTGGCGAAGTCGCCCTGCGCCAGCAAAGGCGTCGAACTCAGCGCGGCGACGAGCTTGCGGCGGGAAAGGCGCGCCATCGCTCAGCCGCCGCCGTGGAGCGCGCGATAGTCCCGGAGGATGCTCGCGATCAGGTGATGCGCTTCCTCATTCTCCTCCGGACAGATCTCCAGGGTTGCGACGGCGAGCTTGCCGCGAATGCCCGAGGGCGAGGTGGCGACCAGCGCCGGAAGCGCCGCCAGCAGCGCGACGTTCTCGGCGTGCAGAACGTCCATGCGATCGTAGAGATCGTCCATCTCGTGCTTTTCTGGGAAGCGCTTGCGCTGCGCGCGCGTGAGTTTCGACCAGTTGTGATCCTTGAAGAGCCGGCTCTCGATCTGCTGCCATCGCGCGCCCAGGCGCTCGTACTCGGCATGGCGCGCGAGCCAAGTCTCGCACGCCTCGGCGGCGGGGTCGGCGGCCAGCGTGGGACCAGCAACCAGAGGGGTCGCCGCCGCGCCCAGCACCACGCGGCGGGTGGGGTCATCCGGGCGAGCGCTCGCGTTCGCCGCCGGAGGCGGTCGTCGGAACATTTCTAACCGTTTTCATCTATAATGATCGAAAAGCTAACAAGCGCGCCGCGCGTCGTCAACTCAAATAGAACAAGAGTACGAAAATGGAACTCACCGCTGGTCAGCTTCGCGCGGCGCGCGCGCTGTTGGATTGGAGCCAGGCGAAGCTCGCCGAAAAGACAAAGCTCTCAGTGCTGACGATACGCCGGATGGAGGGATCACGCGGACCGGCGGGCAGCACCGAGGCCAACGTGGAAGCCGTACGCCGCGCACTGGAAGCGGCGGGCGTGATCTTCCTCGAGCCGAAGGCGAACAAAGATGGCGGCGCTGGCGTGCGGTTGAAGAAATAGGTTCGCCGGCGAAGCGGGTCGGGCGCGGACGCGCGCCAGGCATGAGGCCTGCGGTTTGCTGGACCAATGCCCATGTGAGCGTGAAGGGTGGCGACCATGGCGCGGCGAGCGCGAAAGAATTCCCGTAAGAAGGGACGGAGCGATCCCAGCCAGTTAGGGCTGTTCGATGCGAATGAGCCGGCGCCCGCGCGCGCCGCCGCTCAGCCGGCGGCGCAGGCCAAGCCGGCGCGGCGCGTTGGCACACGGGCGCCGACTTCCACTCCTGCAACGCGACCCGTGGTGCTCGATGCGCGTGCGGCGGCGCAATATCTGGGCGTGTCGGTATCGACGCTGAAGTCCTGGCGCGCCAAGAAAATCGGTCCGCGCTGGACCATGCGCGGCGCGCGCTTGATCGGCTATCGGCCTGCCGATCTTGAACGCTTCCTGGATGAAAGCAGCGAAAACCGGTGAGAATCGGGCGGTTCCGCTGCAATCAGTTTTCGCACAGCGCGCGAATTGCGGCATTGGGCCATTGCGGGACACCTGGGGCCAGTGACGGATGTTCTGGGTTCTGCTGAGACGGCTTGATCCACGCGCGGAAACGTCAGGAAACATCTGCTCGATTCCAATCCGAAACGCGTTTTCAAACGAGGGCAGAAACCGGTGGTGCGCATGAGCTGTCAGCGCTCTCCTCAGCGAGATCGAGGCGTTGCTCAACGTCTCGCAGATCGCTCGAAAGGAGTGCGCTCCCATGTCCGCACAGACTCTGCTTACGGTGGAAGAAGCCGCCGCCCGCTTGAAGATCTCGAAGCACACGCTGAACCGCTGGCGCGTCACCGGCGAGGGCCCGCCTTTCGTGAAGTACGGGCCGCGCCTGGTGCGTTACGTCGATCACGTGCTCGACGACTGGGCCCAGCAGAGGCTGCATGGCTCGACGAGCGAATACGGCCGGGAATCGGCGTAGGCAGTCGCCTGCCTTCATGGTGTTCGGCGAATGCACGGACGTTTCGATTCCGTGCCGCTCGGCTCCTTTAGACGCGCCAGCGGGCGTGATGATTCCGCCGAGAAACCTACTTGAAAAATAAACCTTCAAGGTGTATTTACCCATGGCGATCAAGCGAAAGCCGCATCACGATCTGGCGGCGGTCCAAGCGAAGTTCGCGCGGGTGGAGACCCTGGAAATCACGCGCACCGCTGTCGAGGGCGCGCGCGCCCTAGGTTATTCGCTTGAAGACATTGTTGAGGCGGTGGGGGAGCTGGAGCCCGGCGACTTCATCAAGTCGGAGACGGCGCACAGCCCGCCCAACTCGAAGGTATGGCACGACACCTACAACATGCCGTGGGACGGTCGGCGACTGTATCTGAAATTCGCGGGCGAGACGCTGATCGACGTCGCGCTCACGTCATTCAAAGAGGTCGGCAATGACTAAGACGCGCGTGCATCCCGAGACCGGCAAGACCCTGCGGCGCGGCATGCGCCAGCAGACGGTGAAGTTCGGCTCGATGGCGCGGGTGGTCAACGTGCCGGGCTGGTATCCCGATGACCACAGCGATTCCATCCATTCCGGCGCTGATCTGGCCGAGTCTGACCGCGTGTTTCAGGAACTGAAGGCCGCTTACGCGGTCCATGTGCGCAAAGTCCGTAAGCGGCTCAAGTTGACCCAGGAAGAAGCCGGCCGACTGATCGGTGGCGGCCGGCGCGCGTTCCAGAAGTATGAGAGCGGCGCCATGCCGCCGAGCGATGCGGCGGTGGCCTTGATCGAGCTCCTCGATCGCCATCCCGAGGAGGTGGAGTTTCTCAAATCGATCCGATCCGCCGCGTGAGCCGCGCCCTTGATCATTTGGATTTGGCGCCGCTCGTTGCCAAAAGAATCGAGTCGACTCGAATCTTCGAGCGTGAAGCGCAGCGTGGCGACAGTCGGAGCCTGACACCGTGCTCCGCAGCGTCAAGGACAGGCCCCTCGGGTCGCGCTGCGCGCGATCCTTGACGCTGCTTGCGCGCGGTGTCCGATCGAAGGTGTCGCGGCGAGGGGCGTCTGAAAAGCACGACGGCCTGCGGCGCGTCGTGCAAGGGGCAATGGAATGGTCGCGGGCGCTGGGGGCGCAGCGGCCGTCGCTACCGAGCCGACGGTGGCGGACCTTCAGTTGACGGTGTTACTTGTTGGGAGGTTGCCTTAGCCCGACCGGTGTAAACTGTGCCGACATGATCGAAGGCCGCGCGCGTAGCTTCGTCCTTGAGGTGGGCGTAGCGCGCGGTCACCTCCGGTCGCGAGTGGCCTAGCGCCTTTTGCACGAAGGCGAGGCTGTGCCCGTCTTTGATCAGCAGCGACGCGAAGGTGTGGCGAAGATCATGGATGCGCAGATTGTCGAACTTCGCGCGTTTCAAGACCGCGCGCCAGGCATGGCGTGGCGTCTCCATCGGGCCGTGATACGGCGCTGGCTTTGGAAACACCCAGTCCGTCTTGTTGGCTCGGCGCTTCAGAATCTCGACCGCCGCCGCGTTCAAATTGATGACTTTGCGACGGCCGGCCTGCCCAGACTTGTGGCGCTCAGGCTGCAGCACGACCGCCGGACGCGAGAAGTCGACCTCTGACCAAGCGAGATCGCGCATCTCCGCCAGCCGCGATCCGGTCAAGGCGATGATACGGAAGAGGTCGGCGTGGTCGGGCCGGACTACGGCGGCAGCTTCCATGTCGTCGAGCGTCGCGAAGAAGTGAACAGCCTCTTCATCCGAAAGAAAGCGCTCCCGCATCACGTCCGCAGGCTTGGAGACGCGCGAGGCCGGGTTGTCCTTGATCAGCTCGCGCTTGATCGCCCAGTTCAGCATCGCCGATAGAGTGCGCGTGGCGCGTCCCACCACTTTGGGCCCGCCGCGGGTACACGATACTTTGCGGAACCCGAGCTTCTTAACGCGCGCCGTCTTGAAGGCAGCAACGTCGCGTTGCCAGCGGGAGATGTCGGGGGTCGTGAGCGCGTTGATCGGGGTCGCGCCGAGGATGGGGTGGACATGCAGCAGGAGGTCGCGCTCATCGGCCTTCCACGAGCTCTCGCGCTTGTTCGGCTTGTCGATCCTACCTTCCGTCAAATAGAGCTGGATCAGTTCGGCCACTGTGGCGGCGTTGCGGTGGACCACTTTTTCGTGCTGGGGGTCGCCGCCGCGGCTGGCACAGTGCTTGGCGTCCTCGGCGGCCTTGCGGGCCTTCTCGGCGGTGAAGGGGCCGTAGTCGCCGATCACCAATAGGCGCTGGCGCCGGCCGGCTCGATACTTGAGCTCGAACGTCTTACGTCCGCTCGGACGAACTCGAAGGCGGAAACCTTTTACGTCGCTGTCCCAGATGCAATATGCTTCGTCCGCACTCGGTTCGGCGGCGTCGATGACGCGTTTTGTGAGGCGTTGAGGTGCTCGCATGCGTACCCGCAGTCCTGATTTTGGTCACCACATGGTCACCACGCGGAGAGAAATTCCCGCTCAGCCGCGACGACCAGCGACTATCGAGATCGCATCATAACGCCTGCAATTTCAATGCGTAATCTCACGCGCGACAAGCCGCGCCATGTTGCGAAAGGTTGGCTTGAGCTGGTTGCCAAGGTTGGGGTCGTGAGTTCGAATCTCATCGCCCGCTCCATGTTTTCCGATGCTTACGTTTCGCTCGGCGTTGCCGTTGCACAGTGCTGCCGAAGGCGGCAACGTCGATAACGAGAACCCTGCTCGCGCGCACGAATTCACTCAGTTGGCGCACCATCCACGGCGCGAGCAGCAGACCGACGCATATCCACGCGAGTAGCGGCGGCATCTGAACCAGAGCCCACGCTTGTGCCATTATGCTCGCTGCTATTTCCATCGCCGTCGTCCTTCACGCGGACGCTAGGCTCGGCGCTGCGAATTGGCCGGGAATGCATCCTTCGCGCACATTGTCCGGCGGGATTTGGGGGTAGGGGGTTTGTGGGTCCGTGTTGGCTGTGTTTTTCGTCAAGCGGCTGATTTAAATTAATTTTTTCCGGGCTTTCGCGGGGGTTAGCACGGAACGGCTCCAGTTTTTCATCCCATTTCGGAATCGGCCACGCGCTTCCATGCGCCGCGCTTGATTGTCGGTGGCGCCGGTTCTAACTCGGCGCACCTAAAGCGCGGCCGGTTCTGGCGCGCGGCAGCCGACAGATGTGGAGCAGGTTCATGACGAAGACGCCGGTGCGAGTTGCTGTAACGGGAGCCGCTGGGCAGATCGGTTATGCGCTGCTGTTCCGCATCGCCAGCGGCCAGATGCTGGGCGGCGACCAGCCGGTCATCCTGCAAATGCTGGAGCTGCCGACCGAGCAGGCTCAGAAGGCGCTGGCCGGCGTCATGATGGAATTGGAAGATTGCGCGTTTCCGCTGCTCGCCGGCATGGTCGGCACGGGCGACGCGGAGGTCGCGTTCAAGGACGCCGACTACGCGCTGCTCGTGGGCGCCCGCCCGCGAGGCCCGGGCATGGAGCGTTCGGATTTGCTTGCCGCCAACGCGCAAATCTTCACCGCGCAGGGCAAGGCGATGGATAAGGTCGCCAGCCGCAATATCAAAACGCTGGTCGTCGGCAACCCGGCCAACACCAATGCCTGGATCGCGATGAAGAGCGCGCCGAGCCTCAAGCCGGAAAACTTCACGGCGATGCTGCGCCTCGATCACAATCGCGCCGTCGCGCAATTGGCGCTGAAGGCCAAGGGCGCCGTGGGCGACATTGAGAAGATGGTCGTGTGGGGCAATCACTCGCCGTCCATGTATGCGGACTATCGCTTCGCCACGATCGGCGGCCGCGCCATCAAGGACGTGATCAATGACGAGGATTGGAACCGCAACGTGTTCCTCTCGACCGTCGGCAAGCGGGGCGCGGCGATCATCGATGCGCGTGGCGCCTCGAGCGCCGCCAGCGCCGCCAACGCGGCGATCGATCACATGCATGATTGGGCGCTGGGCACGAATGGCGGCTGGGTCACGATGGGGGTGCCGAGCAAGGGCGAGTACGGCGTGCCGGAAACCACCATGTTCGGTTACCCGGTGATCTGCGAAGGCGGCCGCTACACGATCGTGAAGGACCTGCCGCTCGACGATTTCAGCAAGGAGCGCTTCGCGCTGACGCTGAAGGAGCTGATGGACGAGCAGGACGCCGTGCGCAGCCTGGTCTGAGCCAAGCCCGAGGTATCCAAAATCCTCCCTCGCGCGTATCAAGGCGAGGGAGGATTTTTTATGCGCGGGATTCTGATCATCTTGGCGGCGGGCTTGGCCTTGGCCGCGTGCAATCGCGCGCCCGAGCCGCCCACGGCTGAAGTCGCCGCCGAGCGCACCGCCGCCGTGAACGCCGCGGTCGAAGAGCAGCGCGCACGCTTTGCCGCAGCACCCGCGCCAACCAGCGACAACACCGCCTATCAATTCGTGTTCGATGGCCTCGTCGCCGAGCGCGTGCCGATGACGGCGTTTCAGGGCGAAGTGGTGCTTGTCGTGAACACGGCGTCGCGGTGCGGGTTTACACCGCAATATGCGGGCCTGCAGGAAATCTACACCGAGTATCACCGCCGCGGCTTCGAGGTGCTGGGCGTGCCGGCGAACAATTTCGCGGGCCAAGAGCCGGGCACTGCGCAAGAGATCCAGGATTTCTGCGCGCTGAATTTCGGCGTCACCTTCCCGATGGCGGCGAAGGCGGATGTCGTGGGCGATGATGCGCATCCGTTCTATCGCTGGGCGCGGACGGAATTTGGCGATGCCGCCGTGCCGCAATGGAATTTCCATAAGCTGCTGATCGGCCGCGACGGCCGCATCATCGCGGCTTTTCCCTCTGACGTGACGCCGACATCAGCGGAAATTCGCGCCGCGATCGAGGCGGCCTTGGGCGCGTAGCAAGCGTTCGCTGCAAAGGCATGTCATGCTATTCGCCGAAAGACTTCGCGAGCATGCCCGGGCGCGGGGCGATCAGCTTGCGCTGATTTCACCGCGCGGAGAGTTGAGCTATCGCGATCTGGCGGCAGCGGTGACGCGGTGCGCGGACCGGTTGCACGTATTGGCGCCTGGCCCGGATGCGATCCTCGGCATTTCGCTGCGTGATGAGCATGAGCACTACATCGCGTCATTGGCGTTGTTCGTCGCCGGCTTGACCCAGGTCACGCTGCCTACGTCCATAATCGCGGCCGCGCGCGGCGCTCTCGCCGAGAAAGTGGGTGTGACGCACATTCTCGCGGACGATCCCGCGCACGCCGCAACAGAACTGCCGCTGCTGCGCTGGCCTATGAACGAGGCGGGCGTGACTGCAACGGCCGCCTCTCTCGCGCGTGGCGCCGGCGCACTCTACATCACGGCGACGGGCACGACCGGGGACGCCAACACGATTGTGTTCTCGCAGCAACAGATCGCGCAACAAGCTGAGCGCCACGCCAATTATGCCGATGAGCGCTTGCTGCGTTTGGCGCCGATCGAGTTCAACACGTCAAAGCGACATCGGCTCTATTGTTTCTGGCAAGGCGGCGTGAACGTGTTTCGTCCGCCCGGCTCGCTCGCCTCGGTTGTCGCTTTCATCGAGCGACATCACGTCACCTGTCTTGATGTCTCGTACATGCATCTGAGCGAGCTGCTCGCGTTAGGTCGCGCGCTGCCGGTTGATGTGAAGCTTCGCCCTGGCGGCGCGCCGGTCTCGGCGCATATGCGCCGGCTTTTGCGCGAACGGGTGTCGGCAAATCTCTATGTGCGCTACGCGGCGACGGAGTGTGGCGCCGTCGCCATGGCGGGCCCCTCCGATCATGATGACGATGCGAGCTGCGGACGGCCAGTCGACGGCGTCGAGGTGCAGATCGTGGACGATGCGCGCCGCGTAGCGCCGATCGGCGTGTCTGGGCAGTTGCGCATTCGCGCGCCCGGCATGGCCGAAGGGTATCTCGCCAATGCCGAAGCGTCTCGCGCGCGGTTTCGTGATGGTTGGTTCTATCCGGGCGATCTTGGATATCTGCGGAATGATGGAAGCGTGGTCTTGCAGGGCCGGATTGATGATGTGATCAATCTGAACGGCGTCAAGATTCTACCGAGCGAGATCGAACGCGTGCTTGAAGAGCATCCAAGCGTGGCGGGGGCCGCGGCGACGGCGCTGGCTTCGCCGGTGCATGGCGAGATTCCCGTGGCGGCCGTTGAGCTTGCAAGGGGCGCGGAAATTACGCCCGCCGCATTGCTTGCGTTTGCGCGCGAGCGGCTTGCGATCAAGGCGCCGCGTAAAATCATCGTCGTGAAGGCGCTGCCGCGCAACGAACAGGGTAAGATTTTGAGGCGCGATGTGCGCTTGGCGTTCGATCGTTCATGAGTGCGCGCGATCTGATCTTGCAGGCTTTGCGCGACGCACAAGTGGCGCCGGCGGCGTATCAAGCTTTCGCGGAAGGCGGTACGGATGTTCGTTTCGATGCGATGGACATGGATAGCTTGGCGCGCATGGAGTTTTGCATCAGCCTTGAATTGAACACGAAGATATCGATTGCGCCCGAGCAGCTTGAGGAAATTGACTCGCTTCATCAGCTCTTGCGTATGATCGAGCAACGCGCGTGATCGCGTTCTACCGGCGCCTGACGCGTGATTGCGCGACGGTCAATCAGCTGAACCGGGTGCACATCGCGCTGGAAAACCGCATCACGCCGTTAGAGTGGAGCGCGCTTGCGGCCGCGATCAATCCAGCGTCGAGCGTGATAGAGGCGGTGCGCGAGGGGCAGGCGCGCTGGCTGCAAACCATGGGCGCCATGTTCGCGAAGGCGGGCAAGGCGGAGGCGGAGCCCTACAGGGCGCGACGCCTGGCGCGTCACATCAAGTGGTTTGGTGCGCAATTGACGCCAGCAGCGCGCACTTTGGTTGTGTGCTTCACGGGACAAGCGCAGCGGATGATGTCGCCGCTGCCGGTGTTCCTGCAGCATTTTTCGGCTGTGACCGAGGATGTCGTCGTTATCAATTACCCGAAAGGGCTGGGGTTTCGATACGGCCTTCAGGGCGTGGCGGAAGGCTTCGAGAATTTCCTCGATGCGTTGGGCGCCTTGCTCCCGCTCGCCGGATACGAGCGCGTTGTCGCGATCGGCGTCAGCGGCGGCGCCTTGCCGGCGATCGCGGCGGCGCAGCGGCTTGGCTTCGACGCCGCGGCGGGATTTGGTGCTGGCTATGCAGAGGATCCGCGTTGGATCGAGGCGCTCGGGTTTTCGCTGGAGCGGCTTTTGAGGCCGACCGATGATCAGGCGCCGCCACTGCCCGTCACTTTAGTCTATGGCGCGGAGGCGACCGTCGATAAGGACGCGGCCGCACGGCTCGCGCAAGTCATTCCGGTCAATCAGGCGGAGGTGTTCATCCCGGGCAAGCCCGTTGGACATAACGCGCTCTATCCTCTGTTGATGACGAGGCAATTACGCCCGTTTCTCGAAGATTCCTTGCTTGCGCCGCGTCCGCCCAGGCTGGCGCGGAGCGTTGCGCCGCACGCTTATGCGCGGACGCTTACGCCGCTGGAAGGGCCTCGTTTCGTGTGCGTGGGCTTCAACAAAACCGGCACGACCACGTTGGGACGCTGCTTTGAAGCACTGGGAATTGGCCCAGTCGCCGAGCCGCGCTCGCCGCACGTCAATTATCTGGCCCTCAGCGATGATGTTTTGAAGCGCAGCGACGTTGCGCCTGTACTGGACGCCGCGCGCTATTTTCGCGCCTTCCAGGATAGGCCCTGGAATGTCGGCGACGTGTATCAGAAGCTCGATCAGCTCTATCCGGACAGCCGCTTCATTCTGACCGAGCGCGAGCCTGAATCGTGGTGGCGCTCCGTCGAGCAATGGCTTGGCGCCACACATCGCGGCGATCGCGGAAGACTTGCCCGTTACCTCGATCATCTGAAGGTCGATGCGCTCGACAAAAACAAATTCATCGACGCCTACCTTGCGCATAGCGATCGTATCAAGGCGTATTTCGCGGGCCGCACCAATCTGCTGGTGATGGATTTGGCGGCGGGCGATGGCTGGAAAAAACTCTGCGAATTTCTCGAAATGCCCGTGCCTGATCAGCCATTCCCGCATGCCAACCGCCAAGAGAAAGGCGCCTCGTGAAGGGCTACATGATCTGCACCACGCCGCGCAGCGGCAGCAATTATCTGGGCCAGATTTTCGAGAGCACGGGCGTGCTCGGCCGGCCACGCGAGTATTTTAACGGGCCAGCGCGCCGCGTGTTGGACGATCTCGCCTATCCCGATGACGTCGAGGCGCAAATCGAGCGCGTGCTCACGGATGGCGCGACGGCGAACGGCGTTTATGCGCTCAAGCTTTTCCCCGATCAGTTTCGGCAGGCGAGCGCGCGTGTGCGCGTGGTGGAGCGTTTGCCAAACCTAAGCTTCGTACGGCTGCGCCGGCGCGACATCCTTGGCCAAGCCATTTCGTGGTCGCGCGCGCTGCAGACCGAGCAGTACCGTTCCACCCAAACCGTCAAAGGCGCCGCTACATATGACGCTCGGCTCATTATTCAGCGTATCGTGGAGATCGCGCGCTTCGAGGCCGCGTGGGACATCTATTTTGCACGCCTAAGCGCAAATCCTTTGCGGCTGGAATATGAGACCGTCGTATCTGACCCGGCGGCGGCCGCGCAGGCGCTTGCGGCTCAGTTGCAGCTCAATGAGCCAATCAGCGTGAACGCCGCACGCATCGATCTGCGTATCCAGCGCGACGACGAGACAAGCGTATGGCGCGAGCGCTTCACGCGCGAACACGGCGACGCCAACGTCTTTTATACGCTGTGACGCTGCCGTAGAGGCAGCGCCTTGGCGTACAGTCTCGCGCCATTGTATCACCGCTTCAGAACTAAAGGGGAGCGCCATGCGTAGAGCAGCCATTGTCAGCCCAATCCGCACCCCGGTGGGCAAGTTTCAGGGCGCGCTTTCGTCGATGCCGGCGGGCGAGATTGGCGCCGTGGCGCTGCGAGCGCTGATCGAACGCACGAAGCTCGATCCCGAGCGTGTGGATGATGTGATCTTCGCACAGGGCTACGCGAATGGCGAAGCGCCGTGCGTGGCGCGCTGGTCCTTGCTGGCGGCGGATTTTCCGATCAGCGTGCCGGGCTATCAGCTCGATCGGCGCTGCGGCAGCGGCCTGCAGGCGGTGATCGACGCGGCCATGATGGTGCAGACGGGCGCGGCGGACGTCGTCATCGCCGGCGGTGTCGAGAGCATGAGCAACGCGGAATATTATTCGGTCGATATGCGTAAGGGCGCGCGCGCGGGCGAGAGCGTGATGTACGATCGCTTGTCGCGTGGGCGGGTCATGAGCCAGCCGATCGCGCGCTTCGGCGTGATCACCGGCATGATCGAGACCGCTGAGAATCTCGCCAAGGATTACAATATCTCGCGCGAGCAGGCGGATGCGTACGCGGTGATGAGTCACCAGCGCGCGACGAAAGCGTGGGCCGAGAACAAGTTCGCCGACGAGCTTGCGCCAGTGCCAGTGCCGCAAAAGCGCGGTGAGCCTGTGTTGTTCGCCAAGGACGAAGGCTTCCGTCCGGATGCGTCGATGGAGACGCTTGGCGCGCTCAAGCCGATCGAGAAGGGCGGGATCGTCACGGCGGGCAACGCCAGTCAGCAGAACGATGCGGCCGCGGCGTGCCTCGTCGTCGCCGAGGACAAGCTCGACGAATTGAAACTTGAGCCGATGGCGTGGCTGCATTCATGGGCGGCCGCCGGTTGCGAGCCGTCGCGCATGGGCATTGGCCCCGTGCCGGCGGTCGAGCGCTTGTTCAAGCGCACGGGGCTTGGTTGGAAGGATATTGATCTCGTCGAACTCAACGAAGCCTTCGCGCCGCAGGTGCTGGCGGTGTTGAAAGGCTGGAATTGGGACGATCGCGATAAGCTGAACGTCAATGGCTCCGGCATTTCGCTTGGGCACCCGATTGGCGCAACGGGCGGCCGCATCCTCGCCAATTTGTTGCGCGAGCTGCGTCGTCGCGACGGCCGCTATGGTTTGGAGACGATGTGTATCGGCGGCGGCCAGGGCTTGGCGGCGGTGTTTGAGCGCGCCTGATGTAGGCGCTTGCCACGCGCGGTCGGTTTTCGCACAAGCGGCGCATGACGGGGCCCGATCACGAAACGCGGCGCTTGGTGCAGGCGACGGCGCAGGCGTTCAGCCAGGGCGATCGCGCGGCCGCGGCGAATTTTGCGCGCGCTGTGCTGGCGCGGGCGCCGCTGGAGCCGAATGCGAACCAGATTTTGGGTATCGTGGCGCTAGAGGCGGGCGATCCAAATGTCGCGCGCGCGCACCTGCTGCGCGCGGACGCCTCGGCGCCCAATCAGCCGCAAATTCTGAACACGCTTGGCGTTGCGTTGCGCCGTTGCGGCGACATCGCCGGCGCGCGGGATCGGTTTCGGCGCGCGGGCGAACTTGGTCTGATCGATGGCTGGCGCAATCTTGGCAATCTCGAAGAGATTGAGCGCAACACGGATGCAAGCGTCGCCGCCTACCGAAAGGCCGTGCGCATCGCCGCAAACGATCCCGCTTCGCACGCCGCCCTGGCGCGCGCCGCCGAGCTGCGCCACGATCTGGCTGGCGCCAAATTGCACGCCGAGACCGCGCTGCGTGGTGATCCGGGCAACGAGACCGCGCGTTTGGCGTTGGCGCAAGTGTTGATCCGCGAGCGCGATTTCGCCGGCGCCGAGGCCGCGGCGACGCCGATCACGGCAAATCCGCGCGCCTTGCAAACGAATAGGGCGCTGGCCTGGGGCCTCATTGGCGAAGCGCGCGATCGCGGCGATGATGCGCGCGGCGCGTTCGCCGCGTTCACGCAGTCGAACGCCATTCTGCTTGAGCAGAACGCGGCGCTGCTCAGCGCAAGTCATCTTCTCTATCATCCCGAAGGTGTGGCGCGGATGCAGGCGCTGGTGGCGCAAACCGATGTTGCGGCGTGGCGCGTTGCCGGGCCGTCGGCAACGCCGGCCCCGGTCTTTCTTGTCGGCTTTCCGCGCTCCGGCACGACATTGCTGGATCAAATTCTTTCGTCGCACTCGAGCATTGTGTGCATCGAAGAGCGCGAGCACTTCGCCAATGCGCTGGCGAGCGTGATTTCCGATCAGGAAAAGCTTGCGCACTTTGCCGACCTGAGCGATGCGGAAATTGAGCGCGCGCGGGCGGAATTCTGGCGGCGTGTCGATGAGGATGGCGTCGATCGCGCGGGTAAGCTCGTGATCGACAAGTTGCCGCTGAACATCGTCGTGTTGCCGCTGATCAAGCGCGTCTTCCCCGAGGCCAAGATCATCTTCGCGTTGCGCGATCCGCGTGACGTCATCCTCTCTTGCTACCAGCAGCGTTTCGGCATGAACGCGGCGATGGCGCAATTTCTGGAACTGAACTCGGCTGCCGCGTATTATGACGCGATCATGCGTCTGATGCAGCTCTGTGAAGAAAGATTGGCGCTCGATCGTCATCGCATTCGCTACGAGGATGTCGTCGCCGACGTGGAGGGCGCGGCGCGTGCGCTGACGCAATTCCTGGGCGTGGCGTTCGAGCCATCGATGCTGGATTTTCGCAGCACGGCGCTGAAGCGCGACATCAACACGCCAAGCGCAAGGCAGGTCATCGAGCCGCTTTATAAGCGCTCGATCCAGCGTTGGCGCCGCTACGCGCAAGACTTGGCGCCCGCCTTGCCGATCCTCAACGCTTGGGCCGCGCGTTTTGGCTATACGGCCGATTAATAAGGGCGTTTCGCCTGCGATCGCGCTTGCGCTTAAGTCACGAGCTAATCGCGCTTTCGGATCAGGCCTTCTTGCGCGGCGGAGGCAACCAGAACGCCATCCTCGCGATAAATCGCACCAAGATTGAAGCCGCGTGCGTCCGATGCGGAAGGGCTGTCTTGCACGTACAGGTGCCAACGCGAGAAATTTGTCGGCCGATGGAACCACAAGATGTGATCCAAGCTCGCCGTTTGCATGCCAGACATCCACGATGCGCCATGCGGGCGCATCGCCGTGCCGAGCAGGGAATAGTCCGAAGCGTAGGCCAGCAGCGTTTGATTGAGCGCGACGTCATCGCCGAGATCGCGCACGGCGCGAAACCAGACTTGATGCTTCGCCGTCACCGGCTCCGGCTTCAACAGATTCACCGGCGACACAGGCCGTAATTCGATCGGCCGGTCGCGCACCCAGCGCTTCAATTGCTCGGGGTTGTCGCTGAACATTTCGCGCCAGCGCTCGTTTTCGTTCGGCACGTCTTCCGGACGCGGCGCATCGGGCATCGGGTTTTGGTGATCGTAGCCCGCTTCTGGTGTTTGGAAGGAGCAGGCCATGTTGAAGATCTGTTCGCCCTTTTGAATGGCGATGACGCGCCGCGTGGCGAAGCTTTTGCCGTCGCGCGAGCGCTCCACTTGATAGAGCACGGGCTCGGCCGGATCGCCCGGGCGAATGAAATAACTCTGCAGCGAATGGCAAACGCGGCCGTCGACGGTCTTGTAGGCGGCTGTCAGCGCCTGGGCGACGACCTGGCCGCCGAAGATACGGAAGCGCTCTTCCGGCGGCGAGCGGCCGCGAAACAGGTTCACCTCGATGGGTTCGAGGGTGAGAACAGAGACTAGTTCGTCCATGGCGGACATGCGGCAAGCTCAGACTATCTGGGGAGGAGCCGCCTCGATATGGCAGCGCTCGCGTCTGCACAAGCTTTAGCGCTGAAATCGCGTCTCAGGGCGTTCGTTAGTGAAGCAGGCCGCCATAAGGATCGCACCAGGGCAGGCGCCGGCCGCGCCACGGGCGGGCGAGCTCCTGTGCGATGAGTGTTTCGCCGAGGTCTTGGCCGTCAATCAGCACGAAAGCGATGGTGCGGCCGTATCGATCGAGGCGCCCAGTGGGGCGGAGTTCGATTTGTTGAGCTCGAGCGACCAGTTCGCGCACCGCATCGGTCGCGGCGTCGCCAAGATCGCGCTCCGCCAAGCAACTCGCGCGCGAGCCCGTCTCGGGCGTGTCGATGTTCACGAGACGATAGGTCGTATCGGTCGGCGTGAATTCGATGGTATCGCCGTCGATGACGCGGATTTGGCTCGGGCGCACAGCGCCTGTGTCGCCGCTCGCGCTCAGTACGGGAGCGAGCAGCATCATGCCGCTAAAACCGAGCGCGAAAAGAAAACCGAACGCGCCAGCGCGCAAGACCCAAGACTTTCGCATGCGCGAAAGGAAGCCTTGCGTCTGTTACTCAAACGTAAACGCACGCGGTAAACGCCAGCGATCTTCGGAAAAAGGCGGCGATGCTAATCCTACGCCGAGCGCACTTCGCGGTTCTCGCCGCTGAGACGCTTTTCGATGACGGCCACGGTCTCGGCCACTTGCTCCAGCGCGCGCACGCTGCGGTGCTCGACGCCCATGATGCGATCTTCGATCCGCTGGCGCAGCTGCTCGAACTCGCCAGCGACGTCATAGTCGATGGTGGCGGCAGGCTGTCGCTCCAGCGCGGCGAGGCGGGCGTCGTTCTGCTCAACGAAGAGCGCGATGTCGGCGCGGAGCGCCTCAAGCGCCGCCGCCTGGCGATCCTCGATGCGCATGACGCGCTGGTTCAGCGCCGCGATCATGTCCTCGGCGGCGTGCGCGCTGGGTTCGTTTTGCTTGGAGAGATGCTCAAGGCGCATGTCGGCCAGCATCAATTCCAGCTTGTGCTGGCCTTCTTGCGCCTGAGCTGCGGCGTCGGCGCTCTGCGCGCTGACGCGGCCAATCATGCGCGCAAGACCCTGAACGCGGTCCGCGGTCTCGACTGCACCCGTTTCGGCTGCCGCGATACGTGCGCGCATGTCGTCCAGATGCGGCTGCGCACTGAGCAAACCAGTCACGTCTTGGCGCAAGCTGTCGACTGCGTCTTGCGTCGTCGTGTTGAGAGCGGCCGCCTCCAGGCGGGTGAGGCGCTCGGTGAATTCAACGTCGCGCGGGCGTTCGGCGTCGCCGGCTTCCAGCGCCACGACGCGCGCGGCCAACGCCTCCGCATTGCGATCCTGGCTGCCCAGCGTGGCTTCGAGCAATTTCAGGCGCGCCAGCGCGCCGGCCTGGTGCTCGCGCAGATCGTTGACATCGGCGTCGATGCGCTGGGTCAGCGCGGCGTCGACGGAGCTGATATCACCGACGATCTTTTCCAGGGCCGCAATCGTGCAGGCCTCGACCCGCTCGGTATCGGCGCGCAGACGATGCTCGGCTTCCTCGGCGCGGTCCGCTTGCGCGGTCAACCGCGAGTTCAGGCTATCAATCTGTTGCGTCCAGGAGCTTTGCGCCTGGCTGAAGCGTTGATCGGCGTTGCGTTCGGCTTGTTCGAGGCGCCGCTCCAGGGCCGTGCGCAGATCGCCTAGGTCGCTGATCGTGCTCGCGGCAGTGGCGTCCACAAGCTTTAGCCGCGCGAGCGCCTCGGCGTGCTGAGCGCGCAGATCGGCGATTTCGCCCAGCATGCGCCCTTGCGCGGTTTCCAGCGCGGCGTGCGTTTCGGTGTCGGCTTGACGCAATTGTTCGGCGGCGTGCTCAAGCGCTGTGTAGGCGCCGTCTTCGACATCGACGATCTGGGCGCGCAATTGATCGGTGACGCGTTGCGTTTGGCGCTCATTTTCGATGACGCGTTCGGCCAGCGAGGAGAGCCGATCGGCGGTCGCGCCGAACGCGGCTTGCACGCGTTCGCGCGTGTCATCGAGGCTGTCGGCGAGCCGTTCTTCCAACGCGTCGCGCAGACCGCGCATCTCGTTGAGCAGATGCGCGGCTGCGGCGTCCGCTTGCTCGGTGGCGGCATCGGCGGCGGCGCGCGCCTCGTCTAGGCCGGAATTGAGCTGGGCGATGGTGTCGCGCGTAAAGTCGCGGAAATCGTCGGCGACGGCGTATTTGAGGGCCTCTTGGGCCTGGCCCAGCGCCCTCAGGGCCGAATTGGTGTCGTGCGCGGTGATTTCCAGGTGATCGACGCGGCCGCCCATTTGGTGGGCATCGGCGCGCGCGAGTTCGTGATTGTCGCTGAGGGCGCCCAGGCCATCCTCGGCGTCGCCGACGCGCTTGCGCATGGCGGCCAGTGTGCCGCCGATCTCTTGCAGCGCGCGCGCCAGGCCATCGGCGGTATCGGCGGCGACCATCTCGGTCTCGTCCATGCGCGCGGCGAGACCGAACACGGTGGAGTCGACGGCGTGCAGCGCGGCGTCCAGGCCGCCGACGGAAATGCCCAAGCGCCGCTCCAGCGCTTCGAGGCGGTGACGGACGGCGAAGTTTTCAGGCGCGCCAAGCGTGTTGGCGCCAGGCGCCGCCGCTGGTGTTTGCGCCAATTGTTCAAGCACGGCGGCCTGCAGCACGACGTCGGAGAGGTAATCGGCGAGGCTCATGCCCCGGCGCTCGGCCTCTTCGACCGCGTGCTGGCGGGTTTCGGGGTCGACGCCCTTCAGAACCCAATTCTGCTCGCTCATGACTCAGCCTTCGCCGCGCGTTGCGCGCGTTCTGCGCTCTTGGATGCCGCAAACGTGTTTAAGGCCGCGTAAAATAGGGATTTTTAGCGCGCAGGTTGATGAAGACCCGCGCCGTGTAAAAAATTAACGAGATGAAACAATGCGTAGGCCGCTTCTCCATGCGAAAATGGCGGCCGCAGGCGTCCCGCCACGCGCAAATCATGTCATGCTCTGCGCGCGAATGAGGCGGGCAGGCGAGATTTGCGCGCACGAACACCTTATCAGCGCCAGATTCATGATGGCTTTTTGTTAAGCGTCGGAAGGCCGGAGCGTAAATGTAGAGTGAAGGCCTGAGACGCGACGGAGGCACGATGTCCGAAGATATCTTTCGCAGCTATGCCCGCTCGTTTGAACAGCGGCGGGAAGCGGAAATGTCGCTGCAGGATTTCCTAACGCTCTGCCGCTCCGATCCGATGGCCTACGCGACCGCGCATGAGCGTCTGCTCGCCGCGATCGGCGAGCCGAAAATGGTCGATACCTCGAAGGATGCGCGGCTCGGGCGCGTCTTCATGAACCGGACGATGCGGTTCTATCCGGCCTTCGCCGAATTCTACGGGATGGAAGAAACGATCGAGCGGATCGTCGCCTTCTTTCGTCACGCCGCTCAAGGCCTCGAAGAGCGCAAGCAGATCATCTATCTGCTCGGCCCAGTCGGCGGCGGCAAATCCTCGCTGGCCGAGCGCCTCAAGGCGCTGATGGAAGATCAGCCGATCTATGTGCTCAAGGCCGGTGATCAGCTTTCGCCGGTGTTCGAGCATCCGCTGGGGCTGTTTGATCCAGAGGTCTGGGGCGAGAAGCTCGAAAGCGAATACGGCATCCCGACGCGCCGCCTGACTGGGCTGATGAGCCCGTGGTGCATCAAGCGGCTCGACGAATTTGGCGGCGACATCACCAAATTCCGCGTCGCCAAGATGAACCCCTCGCGGCTGCGCCAGATCGCGGTCGCGAAAACCGAGCCGGGCGACGACAACAATCAGGACGTCTCTTCGCTGGTGGGCAAGGTCGACATCCGCAAGCTCGAAATGCACGCGCAGAACGATCCGGACGCGTACTCCTATTCAGGCGGCCTCAATCGCGCCAACCAGGGCATGCTCGAATTCGTCGAGATGTTCAAAGCGCCGATCAAGATGTTGCATCCGTTGCTGACAGCCACGCAGGAGGGCAATTATGTCGGCACCGAGAATATCGGCGCCATTCCGTACACCGGCATCATCATGGCGCACTCGAACGAAGCCGAATGGCAGTCGTTCAAGAACAACAAGAACAACGAGGCCTTCATCGACCGCATCTACGTGATCAAGGTGCCGTATTGCCTGCGCGTCAACGAAGAGCAAAAAATCTACGAGAAGCTGATCCGCGGTTCCGAGTTGGCCGAGGCGCCGTGCGCGCCGGGCACGCTGGAAATGCTCGCGCGCTTCTCGGTGTTGTCGCGCTTGAAGGAGCATGAAAACTCCAACGCGTTCGCGAAAATGCGCGTCTATAATGGCGAGAGCCTGAAGGAGGTCGATCCGAAAGCGCGCACGCTGCAGGAATACAAGGATGCGGCCGGTGTTGATGAAGGCATGGACGGCATGTCGACGCGCTTTGCGTTCAAGGTGCTGGCCGCGACCTACAATCATGACACGCAGGAGGTGGCCGCCGATCCGGTACATTTGATGTACACATTGGAGCAGGCGATCCGCCGCGAGCAATTCCCGCAAGAGCAGGAAGGCAAGCTGCTGGAATTCATCAAGGCCGATCTGGCGCCGCGCTATGCGGAATTCATCGGCAACGAAATCCAGAAAGCCTACCTCGAGAGCTACCACGATTACGGGCAGAATCTGTTCGATCGCTATGTCGATTACGCCGACGCGTGGATCGAGGATATCGACTTCAAGGATCACGACACCGGCCAATTGCTCAATCGCGAGCTGCTCAACCAAGAGCTCTCAAAGATCGAGAAGCCGGCCGGCATCGCCAACCCCAAGGATTTCCGCAACGAGGTGGTGAAATTCACGCTGCGCGCGCGCGCGAGCCATGGCGGCAAAAACCCGTCCTGGACGTCGTACGAAAAAATCCGCGAGGTGATCGAGCGGCGCATGTTCAGCCAGGTCGAAGATTTGCTGCCGGTGATCTCGTTCGGCTCGAAGAAGGACAGCGACAGCGAAAAGAAGCACGAGGAATTCGTGCTGCGCATGACCGAGCGCGGCTATACCGAGCGACAAGTACGCCGCCTTGTGGAATGGTACATGCGTGTGAAGCAGGCTGGCTAGCGCGCATGCACATCATCGATCGGCGGCTTAATCCGGGCGGAAAGAGCTTCGCAAATCGCCAACGATTTTTGCGGCGCGCGCGCGCGCAGGTGCGCCGCGCCGTGCGCGAAAGCTCAAGCCAGCGCTCGATCAAGGATGCCGGCAAGGGCGGCGAGGTCTCCATCCCTGCGGGCGGCGTGCATGAGCCAACGCTGCGGCGTTCGTCGCAAGGCGGCACGCGCGATTACGTGCTGCCGGGCAACAAGAAGTACATCGAGGGCGACACGATCGCGCGCCCCGAGGGCGGCGCGGGCAGTGGCAACAGGGCCACCGATAGCGGCGAGGGCGAGGATGAGTTTCGCTTTGCGCTGACAGACGAGGAATATCTTGATCTCTATCTCGAAGATCTCGAGCTGCCGGATTTGGCCAAGCGCCAGATCGCGGGCGCAACCTCGGTGCAATGGCGCCAAGCCGGCTATTCCACCTCGGGCCCGCCGTCGCGCATCTCGGTGCCGCGCACGTTGCGCCACTCGATGTCGCGCCGCATCGCGCTGAAGCGGCCGAAAGCCGATGAGATCGTCGCGATGCGCGAGGAGATCGAACGCCTGGAGCGCGAGGGCGGCCATTTCGACGAGCTCGTCACGCTGCGCGCGCGACTCGAAGAGCAGCTCGCGCGCACCAAGCGCATTCCATACATCGACCCCGTCGATGTTCGCTATCGCCGGCTTGAATCGACGCCGAAGCCGATCGCCAAGGCGGTGATGTTCTGCCTGATGGATGTCTCCGGCTCGATGAACGAGCACATGAAGGATTTGGCGAAGCGCTTTTATTCGCTGCTCTATCTTTTCCTCAATCGCCGCTACGAGCACGTGGATGTCGTTTTCATCCGCCATACACACGAGGCGTCCGAGGTGGATGAGCAGAC
Organism: Caulobacterales bacterium; assembly: GCA_017303355.1. Classification (GTDB taxonomy): domain Bacteria; phylum Pseudomonadota; class Alphaproteobacteria; order Caulobacterales; family Aquidulcibacteraceae; genus Vitreimonas. Next base: position 181,156 of record JAFLCU010000007.1, read on the forward strand.
GTTTTTCTATTCGCGTGAGACAGGCGGCACCGTTGTTTCGACGGCGCTGTTCAAGATGCAGGAGATCGTGCGCGACCGGTATCCGGTCGATCAGTGGAACATCTACGCCGCGCAAGCGTCGGATGGAGATAACACCTCAAGCGACAATTCGGTCGTGCTGGCGCAGCTGAGGGACGTGATCCTGCCGATCTGCCAATATTACGCCTATGTCGAAGTCGGCATGGACGATGAAGAGGATCACCCGGGCGCGGGCGAACCGAGCACCAATCTCTGGCGCGCCTATCGCCGTATTGGCGACGGCGAGCCGTTCGCGATGCGCAAGGTCAAGCATCGGCGCGACATCTATCCCGTGTTCCGCGAATTGTTCGCGCGCCGCCCAGAAGGCGTGAGCGCGGAGGGCGCCTGATGACGATGCTTGCCGATTCCAAGCTGCTCTATAGCGGCCCCGATTGGGATTTCGATCTGATCAAGCGCGTACACGAAGCGTGCGGCGAGATCGGCATCAATGAAATGGGGCTCGATCCATATCCGAACCAGATCGAGGTGATCACCACTGAGCAAATGCTCGACGCGTACGCCTCAACCGGCATGCCGCTCTTTTATCGGCACTGGAGCTTCGGCAAGGAATTCGCGCGCAACGAGGCGCTCTATCGCAAGGGCTATCAGGGCCTCGCCTACGAGATCGTGATCAATTCCAATCCGTGCCTCGTCTATATCATGGAGGAAAACTCCGCGACGATGCAGACTTTGGTGCTGGCGCATGCGGGCTACGGGCACAGCCATTTCTTCAAGAACAATTACGTCTTCAAGCAATGGACCGACGCCGATGGCATTCTCGACTACCTCGAGTTCGCGCGCAGCTTCATCGCCAAATGCGAAGAGCGTTATGGTCAGGAGGAGGTGGAGCGCGTGATCGATGCGGCGCACGCGCTGCAGAGCCACGGCATCCATCGCTTCCCGCGCAAGCGCATGCCCGATCTGCGCTCCGAGCAAAAGCGCGAGGAAGAGCGGCGCCGCCATGGCGAGCAGCTGTTCAACGATCTGTGGCGCACGGTGCCTGTCGGCAAGCGCAAGCCCGGCAAGGATGAGGATGAGAAGCGCAAGGCGCTGCTCGGCTTGCCGGAGGAAAATCTCCTCTATTTCCTGGAAAAGACAGCGCCGCGTCTGCGTGGCTGGCAGCGTGAGATTTTACGCATTGTGCGGCTGATCAATCAGTATTTCTATCCGCAGCGGCAGACCAAGGTGATGAACGAAGGCTGCGCCACGTTCGTGCATCATCGCATCATGAACCGGCTCCACGAGAAGGGGCAGATCGATGACGGCGCGTTCCTGGAATTCATCCACTCGCACACCAGCGTCGTGATGCAGCCCGGCTTCGATGATCGCCGCTATAGCGGCATCAATCCGTATGCGCTGGGTTTCGCCATGTGCTGCGATATCGAGCGCGTCTGCACCAATCCGACGGACGAAGACCGCGAATGGATGGGCGACATTGCCGGCAATGGCGACCCCTACGGCACGCTGCGCGACGTGTGGGCGAACTATCGCGACGAGAGTTTCATCTCGCAATTCCTGTCGCCGCGCGTGATCCGCGAGTTCGGCTTGTTCCGCATCGTTGACGACGAAGCGGAAGACGAGATGGAGGTGACCGCCATCCACGATGAGCGCGGTTATCGCAACATCAAGCGGGCGCTCTCAAAGCACTACGACGTCGCGCATCGCGATCCGGACATTCAGATCGTCGATGTCGACCTGACCGGCGATCGGAAACTGATCCTGCAGCACCGCGTGCTGGATGGCATCACGCTGGCCGAGAGCGATGCCGAGAAGGTGCTGCAACACGTCGCCGATCTCTGGGGCTACGATGTGAAGCTGCTTGAGCAGGACGATAGCGGCACGGTGCACGCCGAGCACGTGGCTTCGCCGCGACGAATGTTCAGCTAAGCCCCCAACCTTGCCAAGCCTTCCGCGATCGAGGGATCAACTTGCACATCGCGCGGTGAAAGCGGGCGCGTCAGCCGCAGCGTCTCCATGCTGCGCGCACGAGAGAGCGCCACATAGGTTTGTCCAGGCGCAAACGCGCCGCGTCCGAGATCGATCTCGACACTATCGAGCGTCATGCCTTGCGCTTTGTGGATGGTCAGCGCCCAAGCCGGCGCCAATGGGAATTGTACGTATTTGTACTCTTCCTTGACCTCCATGCGGTTTTCGCTGGCGTTCCAGCTCCACTTCGCTTGCGGCCAGGTCGCGCGCTCGACCTCGACATCGTCGCCGCTATCGAGCGTCACGCCAATAATCGTGTCGTCCAGTTCGTTCACGGTGCCGAGCGAACCGTTCACCCAGCGCCCCGCCGCATCATTTTGCGTGAAGATCACGCGCGCGCCGCGCTTCAGCACCAATTCCATTGGCGCGGGGAACCGATCGCCCTGGGCTTTCGGCGTCTCGCCCTCGAAGCCGCCCGAATAGCGCGCCGCGGCGCCCTCGAGGTTGGCGAGGCCGCGCGCGTTGTAATTGTCCGCGACCGCATTGGTGGCGCACAGCAGCACCGGCCGCTTCGGCAGCGATCGATCGTGGCACACGGTGTTGAGGATCGTGACTGCTTCTTCAATGCCGCGCCGCTCGCGGATCGAGGAAAGGATCGAGATGAAATCCTGATTGGTCTGGCGATACACTTCCGTCAATTGCACCGACGCCAGCGGCGCATCGCGCAGCACATGCGCGGAGAATGCGTAGGGCGTGGCATAGCCCGCGTCCTCCAGCAGCTGGCCCTCATCGCCGCGCACCACGGGCGGCAGCTGATAGAAATCGCCCACCAGCAGCATCTGCACGCCGCCGAACGGACGCGAGGACTTGCGCGCAATCTGCAAATGCGTGTTCATCGCGTCGAGCACGTCGGCGCGCAGCATCGAGACCTCGTCGACGATCAGCCGGCGGATCGCGCGCGCGGTACGCGAGAAAAACCAGTTCGGCTTCTCGGCATTGCCGATCATCGGCCGAGGCGGAAAGCCGAAGAATGAATGGATCGTCTGGCCGCCGATATTCATCGCCGCCAGCCCCGTCGGCGCCAGCACGGCTTGTGGGAACGTCGGGTCGGCGTCGACCAGCGAGCGGATGAAATGACTTTTGCCGGTGCCGGCCCGCCCTGTGACCAGCACGACGGGCGTGCGGTCGTCCAAGGCGGCGTACGCTTCCGTTACGGCGAGATCAGGCTTCTGCGCGGGAATCATTGATCTACAATATAGGACGCGCCGCGCCGTCGCGCTAAGCTTTGGCATCTTGATCGGGAGGTTCGCATGGTCCGCAATATTTGCGTCGCTCTGGCGTCGCTTGTCTTGGCTGCGTGCGCCGTCCAAGGCGAACCAGCCGAGCCGGGGCCAAGCGCCGAGCTCGAGACCTTGGCGAGTGACGGGCGCGCCATTGCCGAGGCGCAATGCGCCGGCTGCCACGCCATAGGCGAATACGGTGAAAGCCCCGTGCCCGAGGCGCCAATCTTTCGCACCTTGCTGACGCGCTACCGGGCCGACGTGCTGGAGCAGGAATTGATCGAAGGCATCGAGGTGAATCACCAGATGCCCGATTTCCAATTCAACCCGCAAGGCGCCGACGCCTTGCTCGCCTACCTTCGCAGCGTCCAGCAGACGCGCGGGGAATAGGAACTATCCTCCGCATAGATTGGCCCCCCGCGCCGCGAAACCTGAAGCGCATCAAGGCGTTCCGCGCCGCGCGCGCGGGGATAGAGTCAAACTTATCCGCCCCCCGCCAAAACGCGCGTACAATGCGCGCATGATTTTCACCCCCGCTGCTTGCACCGACCCCACCGCCGAGCTTTGGCGCGCCGCGCGCGCCATGTTCGTGCGCATGTGCTTCGTCATGGGCACGGCCGCCGACATCGCCGCACTCGGGCTTTGCAAGAGTCAGATCCCGCGTCTGCAACACTGGATCGCAGCGCTCGAAAGCTTCGTGCGCAAAGTGCTGGTGATGGAAGTCGATCGCCTCACCTTGATGCCGCCGAAAAAGCGCGATCCGTTCGCGAAGAAGAAAGAGCCGCCGGCGCCAGCCGAACCCAAGCAGCGCAAACGCACCTATCCCTTCAAGCTCTGGCCCAAGCCCAAGCAACACCCAGCCCGCATCACTTTGCTCGGCGCGCCCACCAGCGTCGCCGAAATCCGCCGCGCACACTATCGCTCGTCACTGATTGCCCGCTTGAAAAGCCGGCGCGAACCGACGCCGCCGCACAAACGCTACGCGCGCCGCATCCTGGCGCTGCAGCATCTGTTGAAACAGCCGCGCCGCGCCATTCTGCGCCTGGCGCGCAAACTCAAGCGCTTCCCGCGTCTCGCCGTGAAGCTCGCGCTCGGCCGCCCCTGGGATTCGCCACACGTGCCGGCCGAGCTCTGCGCCAAGGCCGCGCACGGTTCCTACAACGCGGCGCGCAACCTGCTGCATCCGCTGGCGCAACTGCCAGATACAAGCTGAGTCCATCATGGGCCGCGCGTCTTCAACCGCTCTCGCAGTTGCGAGCAGCGGCCGAACGTGTTGCGCGCCGTAACGCTAAGCTTGCACGTAAAGTCCGAAGATGACGGCGCGCCAGCGCTTGGTTAGGCTCGCGCCCCATGATCGAGAACGCCATCGTCTGGTCCTACGCCAATGCCTGGGAGCCGATCGCGCGGATGCAGCCGCATGAACCGGCGGTGCTGCAAGGCGAGCGATGCTTGTCCTGGGGCGTATTCGACGCCCACGCGGATGCGTTGGCGGCGCACATGATTAGCGCCGGTCTGCGCCATAATTCGAAGGTTGGCGTCTATCTGCACAATTGCGCGGAATATCTCACGGCAAACTACGCCGCGTTCAAAGCGGGCTTAGCGCCTTTCAACGTCAATTATCGCTACACGGCCGACGAGCTGCTCTATCTGTTCGACAACGCCGATGCGGAAGCGGTCATTTTTCACGCCGGCTTCGCCGACCGCGTCGACGAAATTCGCGCACGCCTGCCGCAGGTGAAATGCTGGATCGCGGTGGAAGAGCCAGGCTTCGGCGTACCGGCTTGGGCCGAGAGCTATGCGGGCATCGCCGCCAACATGCCGACGCAACGGCCGACCTTGGCGCCGTGGGGCCGTTCGAACGACGATCTTCTGATCCTTTATACCGGCGGCACCACTGGTTTGCCGAAAGGCGTGATGTGGCGCCAGGAAGATCAGATTGGCGTCACCGGTTTCGGCGGCTCGCCTCTGCTCGGCGTGCCGCCGCTCGCGCGGCCGGAAGAGGCGGCGGAACGCATCGCGCAATTTCCACGCCGCATCGGCTTGGTCGCGTGCCCCTTGATGCATGGCACCGGTCTGTTCAGTGCGTTGATGACCTTGCTGGCTGGCGGAACTGTCGCTCTGTTGCCTGGCCGGCATTTCGATGCCGAGCAAATGTGGGACGAGGTCGCGCGCCATCGCGTCACCTCTATCGCCATTGTCGGCTTGCCGTTTGCGCAACCGCTGCTCGAAGCGCTCGAACGCAATCTGGGCCGCTGGGATTTGTCTTGTGTTAGTAGCATCGGCTCGTCCGGGGCGATGTGGAGCCAGGAAAACAAGCACGCGCTGCTGCATTTCATGCCGCAAGCGATGTTGACGGACGCGTTTTCATCGAGTGAAGCCGTCGGCATGGGGCTTTCCGTTTCGACCGCCGCGGGCGAAAGCCAGACGGCGGCTTTCATCGCCGGCCCCGAATGCGCGGTGTTCACCGAGGATCACCGCCGCGTACAGCTAGGCTCAGGCGAGCGCGGCCTTGTCGCCGTGGGCGGTTTTCTGCCGCTCGGCTATTATGGCGACGAGGAAAAGACCAAGCGCACGTTTCCGGTGATTGAAGGCAAACGCTGGTCGATCCCCGGCGATTGGGCGACCGTGGAGGCGGACGGCTCGTTGCGTCTGCTGGGGCGCGGCAGCCAATGCATTAATACCGGCGGCGAAAAAGTATTCCCCGAGGAGGTCGAGGAAGCGCTGAAACGTCACCCCGCCGTGCGCGACGCCGCCGTGATCGGCGCGCCCGATCCGCGTTTCGGCGAGCGCGTTTGCGCTGTTGTTGAACTCGAGCCCGATGCGCGCGAACCCTCGCTCTCCGATCTCGCCGCGCACGTGCGGGAGCATTTGGCCGATTACAAAACGCCACGCGCGCTCGTGATCGTCGACTCTCTGCGCCGTGCGCCCAACGGCAAGCTCGATTACAAGGCGGTCAAAACGCGCGCGCTCGAAGCGTTGGCCTAAAGCCCAAGCTGACGCGCCGCGAGGTCGCGCATGATCTCTTCACTGCCGCCGCCAATCGCGTTGACGCGCACCTCACGGTAGATGCGTTCCACGCGGCTGCCGCGCATATAGCCCGCGCCGCCCATGATCTGCGTCGCCTCGCGCGCGCAGAACTCCAGCGTCTGTGTCGCTTGCACTTTGAGCAAGCATAAATCCATCACTGGCGTTTCGCCGCGCTCCACTCGCCAGGCACATTGTTCGAGATAGGCGGTCGTCGCATTCACGCGCTGCACCATCTCCGCGATCTTGTGGCGAATGACTTGATGGTCCGCGAGCCGCTTGCCGAACGTGCGCCGCTGCTGCGCCCATTGCGCCGCGTCCTCGATACACACGCGCGCGCTCGCCGTAGCGCCCGAGGCCATGCCGAGCCGTTCGCTGTTGAAATTGCGCATGATGCCGGCAAAGCCTTGGCCCTCGGCGCCGATCAGATGATCCGCCGGCACTTCGACATCCTCGAAATAGAGCGCCGCCGTGTCCGACGCCCACCAGCCTTGCTTCTTCAGCGGCGTGCGCGTCACGCCCTTGGCCGTGAGATCGATCAGCAACAGCGAGATCCCGCCGGCGCCATCGCCGCCGGTACGCACCGCCGTAGTCGCCCAATGCGAGGTTATGCCGCCGGTGATGTACATCTTCGAGCCGTTGACGATGTAATGATCGCCGCGCCGCTCGGCGCGCGTCGTGATGTTGGCCACGTCAGAGCCGGCGTCCGGCTCGGTGATCGCCAGACTGATCTGCATCTCGCCGCGCAACACGGACGGGGCGATGCGCTCTTTCATTTCATCCGCGCCGATCGCCAGGATCGGCGGCAGGCCGATGCCGTGCACCATTAGGGCTGTCGACACGCCGCCCGCGCCCATGCGCGCCAACTCTTCGCTGGTGACGATGCCGTGGAAGCGGTCGAAGCCTTCGCTCCATCCGCCATAGCGTTCGGGATAGCCAGCGCCCAAGAGCCCAAAGGCCCCGGCTTTCTTGAACACCTCGCGCGGCAACTGCCCGGCCTCGTCCCATTCCGTCACGAACGGCATGAGTTCGCGCTCGATGAATCTGCGCAAGCTGTCGCGCCAAGCCTGATGCGTTTCGCCCATGAACGGCGAGGGCGGTCGCAGTGCGTCAAAATCGAGAGCGCTGCTTTGGCGGCTTGGCATGTGGTGTCCTCCCGTCACAAGCGTGAAGGGCGGCGCGCGCGAGCGCAAGGGCGCCGAGGCAAGCGCCCCTGGAGCCCTCGCATTCCTAGGCTTGCTCCAGCGCCTGGCTCAAATCCGCGATCAGATCGTCGGGATCTTCGATGCCGATCGAAATGCGGATCAGCCCAGGCGTGATCGAGTATTTCGCGAGCTCTTCGGCCGGCATGCCCGAATGCGTCATTGCCGCGGGGTGCGAGGCGAGCGTTTCGGTGCCGCCGAGGCTGACCGCGAGCTTGATCACTTGCAGTGCATCGAGCACGCGGAAGGCCGGGGCTTCGCCGCCCTTCACTTCGAACGAGAAGGTGGAGCCGGCGCTGTTGTTCTGCCGCTCATGCACCTCGCGGTCGGGATGATCCTTCGGCAGGAAATCGAGGTACCAGACGTTGTCGATCTTCGGATGGTCGCGCAGGAACTCGGCCACTTTGCGCGCACCAACAGCGCCCGCTTCCATGCGCAGCTTCAACGTTTCGAGCGAACGCATCAGCAGCCAGGCCGTGTGCGTGTCGGCCATGGTGCCGAGCGTGGAACGCATGCGGCGCACGGGCGCGAGCATCGCCTTGGAGCCGGACGCGCCGCCGGCGATGAGATCGGAATGGCCGCCGACATATTTGGTCAGCGACATGACAACGATGTCGGCGCCGTGCAGCAGCGGCGTCGAATAGACCGGGCCGAGCATGGTGTTATCGACGATCACCGGCGGGCGCTTGCCATCGACCGTGAGCGCTTCGGACACTTTGCGCGCGGCGCGAATGTCGACGAGCGCGTTGGTAGGATTGGCCGGCGTTTCGATGAAGATGGCGCCGACGCGGCCTTTCTTCTTCGCGTCTTCCGCCACGCGCGCCATTTCGGCCGCGCCTTGCTCTGCTTCGAACGCCACCGCCTTGATGCCGAACTCGGGCAGGATCGAGTGGATCAGCGTTTCCGTGCCGCCGTAGATCGGCCGGCTCTGCAGCACGATGTCGCCCGGGCGCAGATAAGCAAGCAGCGCGGTGGAGATCGCGGCCATGCCCGAGGCGAAGAGCAGCGAGGTTTCCGCCTCATCCCAAAGCGCCAAGCGATCCTCGACCACCTCCAGGTTGGGATTGTTGAAGCGCGAATAGATGAGGCCGGCCTCTTCGTCAGGTCCAAGCTTGCGCCGGCCTTGGATGGTGGCGAAGAAATCCTTGCCGTCCTGCGCCGACTTGAACACGAACGTCGAGGTTTGGAATTGCGGGGGCTTCAGCGAGCCTTCCGACAACATCGGATCATAGCCATAGCCCATCATCAGAGTTTCGGGCTTGAGCGGACGATTATTGAGCGTGCGCTTGCGCCATTTCTTTTCGGCCACAAGTATCTCCCAGAGAAAAAGCTGTTGCGCTCCTTCTCTGCTGACGTGGCGGGAATTTCAATGGCTGCGCGATGACGCGCAAGATTTTGCCAGCTTTACAGCGACCAGGCGACGTCCGCGGGCATGATCGACGGCGATGCGTCGGCAAAGCAGAGCGCGGCGTTCGTTGGCGCAATCGTCGGCAGTTCGGCGGCGATGAAGGTGCGACGCGCTTGCGGCAGCGGCGCCTTGCCCGCGCTCGCGAGCGCCGCGGAAAAGTGGTTCCAGGCGATGCTTGGCGCCTGGGGCTTCCGCGCGGGAGCCTGGCCGCCCAGCGCACCTTGCAGGTCGGGCATCAGATTATCGGTGAGCGCGGCCAGCGGGCCAAATTCCTCGGCGCCGACCATTTGCGGCACGCGTCCGGTAATGCGCAGCTGCATCGAAAGCTCGTAGCTCGCGCCCGAGCTTTCGATCACGCGCAAGCGTACGCCATGCACGCTGCCGGCCTCGCGCGCGAGAATGTCGTCACTCGCGAGCGAGACGATGCCCCATTGCTGATCGACGACGAAACGCCCTTGGGCGTCATCGATCAGGTGAAAACCAGGCTCAGGCAGCGCGGAGGGGTCGAGTGGCGGAATCATGTTCCGCGCACTCTGCCCGTTCGTGGCTAACACCGCGTGAAAGCGGCGTTTTCGTCTTGTTTAGACTTACGCCGGTTGTTCGCCCCAACCGGCGGCGGCTTTGACTTCAAGGAATTCCTCCAGGCCGAAATGCCCGCCTTCGCGGCCCAAGCCTGATTGTTTGTAGCCGCCGAACGGCGTGCCCATGCCGCCCCAGGCGCCATTGATGTGGATGTTGCCGGCGCGCAGCTTGCGCGCGACTTTGCGTGCGCGCTCTTCGGGGCCCGCAACGTAGGCGGCCAGACCATACGGCGTATCGTTGGCGATTTTGATCGCTTCTTCTTCGTTTTCGTACGGAATGATCACGAGCACCGGGCCGAAGATTTCTTCGCGCGCGATGGTCATGTTGTTGTTCACGTCGGCGAACACGGTGGGCTTCACGTAATAGCCGCGGTTGAAGCCGTCCGGACGGCCCACGCCGCCGGCGGCGACGCGCGCGCCTTCGTCGATGCCCTTCTGGATGAGGCCTTGGACTTTTTGGAATTGGTTGGCGTTCGCCAGCGGGCCGATCGCGCCTTGCTCTGCGGAATCCGGCGCCTGCACCTTCACCGATTTCGCGGCGGCGGCGGCGATGGCGACAACTTCTTCGTACTTCGCCTTCGGCGCCAGCATGCGCGACGGCGCGTTGCAGCTTTGGCCGGTATTCTGCGCCATGTGCAGCATGCCGCCATAGACCGACTTTTGTAGGTCCGCGTCGTCGAGAATGATGTTCGGGCTCTTGCCGCCCAGTTCGAGCGCGACCTTCTTGATGCTCTTGGCGCACGCTTCCATCACGGCGGTGCCGGCGCGCGTCGAGCCTGTGAAGCTCATCATATCGATATCTGGATGCGCGGAGAGCGCGGCGCCCACGCCTGGGCCGTCGCCATTGACGAGGTTGAACACGCCCGCCGGCACGCCGGCTTCTTCCAGAATTTCCGCGAACAACATCGCGTTCAGCGGCGCGAGTTCGGACGGCTTCAGCACCATGGTGCAGCCCGCGGCGAGGGCGGGGCCGACCTTCGCGGCGATCTGGTTCTGTGGCCAATTCCACGGCGTGATCATGCCGACGACGCCAATCGGCTCCTTCAGGATGCGGCGGCCCCTGCCGTAATCATACTCGAACTTGAAATCGTCGAGTTGCTTGCGCGCGTCCATCAGATAGCCAAGGCCAGCCGGCGCTTGCGCGGCGTTCGCCAGCGGCATTGGCGCGCCCATCTCCATCGAGATGGTCTCAGCCATTTCCGGCAGGCGACGCTGATAGATGGCGATGATCTTGTCGAGCAGCGCCTTGCGCTCATCGACGCTGGTTTGCGAGAAGGTCTCGAACGCCTTCTTGGCGGCGGCGACGGCCTTGTTCACGTCGTCCGCCGTGCCGAGCGAAATGCGGCCGACCGGCTCCTCATTGGCCGGATTGATCACATCATGTGTGCGCGGCTTCGTCGGCGCGACCCATTTGCCGTCGATATAGAAATTGAGTTTCTCGCGCATGGTGGGGTCTCCTCGGGGGTTTCGCCTGAACTAGCAGATATAGGGAGGCGCGGCGAGTTCGCGCGGCGGCAATGTTGGGCTATCAGGCCGCGCACATGGACGAACACCGCCCCCTCCGCACCTACGGCCGCATCAAGGCCCGCACCCTGAAGCCGCGCCAAGCCGGCCTAGTAGAGACGCTGCTGCCGCATTTGGCCGTGCCGGAGGAGGGAGCGTTGGATATCGGCGCGATCTTCTCCCCCTCCCCACGATGGGAGGGGGAAGGGGGTGGGGTGATGCGCGATGGTTCAGATGTTGTCGCCGCCTCGCGAAATTCTCTGGCGGCGAGCCTCACCCCACCCCCCAACCCCCTCCTCTCAAGAGGAGGGGGAGCGGTGCTCGAAATCGGCTTCGGTGGCGGCGAGCATCTCGTGGCGCAAGCCGCTGCGCATCCCGAGCGCCGCTTTATCGGCGTCGAGCCGTTCCTGAATGGCGTCGCCTCATGCCTGCGCCATATCGAGGAAGCCAATGCGCAAAACATCCGCCTCCACCAGGGCGACGCGCGCGACGTGATCGCGCGTCTGCCGGATGCCTCACTCGATCTCGTTTATATCCTGTTCCCCGATCCCTGGCCGAAGACGCGCCACCACAAGCGCCGCCTGATCCAACCTGAATTTCTGACCGACCTGGCGCGCGTCGTGAAACCCGGCGCTGAAGTGCGCTTCGCCACCGATTGGGCCAATTACGCCGCCTGGACGCTCGAACATTTCAGCCGCGACCAGCACTTCAATTGGCTGGCCAAACGCGCCGAAGATTGGCGCAAGCCCTGGCCCGGGCACGTCACCACCCGCTACGAAGAAAAGAAACTCGGCGATTGCGCGCCGGTTTGGTTGAGGTTCGTGAGGAAATGACAAAGCGGCGTTGGCTTGCGGCGCTTCTCGCCATCATCGCCGGCATCGTCGTTCTCGTGCGCTGTTCCCCTAACGCGCGCCAACCAATCTCGTCGTCAAAGTTTTTAGCGGTTGCACGATAAGCTGCCTCAATCACCTGATCAATGTCGGCGCTACCGCGCTGATGATTTGTGTCGCCACCGTTTCGAGCGTGACGCTCGGCGCGGTGGTTGCCCTCTATACGCAAACGCCGGATTCGCTGGCGGCGGTCGACGCTGGAGCGATGATATTCGGCGGCTTCGTTGCGGTCGCGATGGGGGCGGCGGCAGGTGCGGCTTACTGCCTGGGCACTTTGTTCTGGGCGGCGCTGACTATGCCGCCCACGCTTTGGCTCATCCGCATGCTCGACCTGCCGCGTCCGGCGATGGATGTCATCGGTGGCGGCGTGATGGGGCTGATATGCGCGATGCTTGGTGTTAGCCGGGGTGTGCCCGCTAGCATGTTCACACCGGAGGCTGGCCAGGTTTTCGCGACGATCGGTCTCGTGACCGGCTGCATTCTCGGTTTCGTGCGCCACGCATTGCTGGTGCGCAGCCGTAAATCGCCAGAACAGGGCTTGGCGCGGGTGGTCTAACCCGCTATATCCACATCCTACATCGCTGATGCCTTCGATGAAGGTTCAGCGGCGGGGCTCCGGGCTCCGCCGCTTTTTTATTACCTTGGGAGCCGCCGCTGCGCGCCACCAACCCTGTCGAAGAGCGCGTGATCGCGCTGATCGAGCCGACGGCTTCTGGCCTTGGCTACCGGATCGTGCGCGTACGGGTTTCCGGCAATCGTCGTAAACGCCTGCAAATCATGGCCGAGCGCGTGAGTGACGGCCATATGGGCATCGCCGATTGCGGAAGGCTTTCGCGCGCGCTTTCGCCCGTGTTCGATCTCGAGGATCCGATCCAGGGCGAATACGATTTGGAGATCAGCTCGCCCGGCATCGATCGCCCGTTGATGCGGATCGAGGATTTCGAGCGCTTCAAGGGCTATCTGGCCAAGATCGAAACCGCGCAGATGATCAACGGCCAGCGCCGCTATAAGGGCGTGATCGCGGCGGTGAACGGCGACGAAATCACGCTCGCCACCGAACATGGCGAAGCCAAGCTGAAATTCTCGTCGCTGTCGGATGCGCGCCTCGTGCTCACCGACGAACTGATCGCGGAAGATTTGAAACGCGCGAAGGCGGCCGAAGCGGCCGGCGATGACGAAGGGACATCCTCCCCTACGAGTGGGGGAGGTGCGAGTGAAACGAGCGGAGGGGGAAAGTCCGGCTGAGCGTGGCGCCGCGCCCCCTCAGTCAGGCTGACGCCTGACAGCTCCCCCGCATGCGGGGGAGCATCAAGGAACGAAGAAGGAAAGCACCAATGAGCACCGGCATTTCCGCCAACCGCATGGAAATTCTGCAGATCGCTGACGCGGTCGCGCGGGAAAAGTCGATCGAGAAGGAGATCGTCATCCAGGCGATGGAGCACGCGCTGCAAAAGGCCGCCCGCTCGCGCTACGGTTCGGAGCACGACATCCGCGCCACCATCGACCCGAAAACGGGCGAGATGGAGTTGAAGCGCGTGATGACGGTGGTGGATGAAAGCATGCTCGATCCCGAGACGCGCCCGTTCAATCCTTCGACCGACCTGATGCTGAATGTCGCGCTGAAGACCGATCCAGCCGCTGTCGTCGGCAAGGAATATGTCGAGCTGCTGCCGCCGATCGAATTCGGCCGTGTCGCCGCGCAAACCGCCAAGCAAGTGATCAATCACGAAGTCCGCGAAGCGGAGCGTGAGCGCCAGTACGGCGAGTACAAGGATCGCGTCGGCGAGATCATCAATGGCGTGGTGAAGCGCGTCGAGTTCTACAACGTGATCGTCGATCTCGGCCGCGCCGAGGGCGTGATCCGCAAGAGCGAGTCGATCCCGCGCGAAAACCTCCGCGTCGGCGATCGCACGCGCGCCTACATTTATGATGTGCGCCGCGAGACCAAGGGGCCGCAAATCTTCCTGTCGCGCGCCAAGCCGGAATTCATGGCGCGCCTGTTCGCGCAGGAAGTGCCGGAAGTTTATGAGGGTGTGATCGAGATCAAGGCCGCCGCTCGTGACCCCGGGTCGCGCGCGAAAATCGCGGTTTTGAGCCACGATTCATCGATCGACCCGGTCGGCGCTTGCGTCGGCATGCGCGGCGCCCGCGTCCAAGCGGTGGTCGGCGAGTTGCAGGGCGAAAAGATTGATATCATCCCGTGGTCGCCCGATCCGGCGACGTTCATCGTCAACGCGCTGCAGCCGGCGGAAGTGTCCAAGGTGGTGCTCGATCCGGAGGACGCGCGTGTCGAGGTCGTGGTCGGCGAAGCACAGCTTTCGCTCGCCATCGGCCGGCGCGGCCAGAACGTGCGTCTGGCCTCGCAGCTCACGGGCTGGTCGATCGATATTCTGACGGAAGCGGAAGAATCTGAGCGTCGTCAGAAGGAATTCGCGGCGCGCACCGATCTTTTCATCAAGGCGCTGGAAGTGGACGAAATGTTCGCCCAATTGCTCGCCTCGGAGGGCTTCGAGACGGTCGAGGAAATCGCCTATGTCGAGCCGATCGAGCTTGCCGCGATCGAAGGCCTCAACGATGAAATCGCCGAGGAATTGCAAGCGCGCGCGACCGAGTACCTGGAGAAGCTCGCCGCTGAACTCGAGAATAAGCGCATCGAGCTTGGCGTGGCCGACGACCTGAAGGGCGTGCCTGGCCTCACCGCGCCGATGCTGGTCACGCTGGGTGAAGCCGGCGTCAAGACGCTGGAAGATTTCGCGGGTCTCGTAGGCGATGACATTCGGGGCTATTTCGAAACCAAGAACGGTGAGCGCGTGCGCGAACCAGGCGTGCTGGAAACCTATCAGCTCACGCAGGAGCAAGCCGACGCGCTCGTGCTGAACGCGCGCATCGCCGCAGGCTGGATTGAAGCGCCCCCGGAACCGGAAGAAGAGGCCGCTGAAGAAGGAGAGACGGATGAACTCTCCAACGTCTTCCGCACATGAGGGTGAGCGCCGCGGCCGAGAGCGCCGCTGCGTCGCCACCGGCGAGACGCTTCCCGAAGCCGCGCTGATCCGGTTCGCGCTCGCGCCGGACGGCGTGGTGACGCCTGACGTCGCCGCCAAGCTGCCGGGCCGTGGGGTATGGGTGCGCGCTGATCGCGCCAGTCTCGAAACGGCTTCGCGCAGGGGCGGCTTCGCGCGGGGCTTCAAGGAACCGGTAAAAGTTCCGGACGGGCTTGCGGGATTGGTCGAAACGCTGCTGGCGCGGCGCTGTCTGGATCAATTGGGCTTGGCCCGGCGCGCCGGCGCAATCGCCATGGGCGCGACGCAAGTCGATGCCGCGATCCGCGCCAAACCAGCATTTTTGCTGATTGAAGCGGCGGATGGCGCCGAAGAGGGTCGCGAAAAGCTGATGAGCCTCCATATAGGGCTCTGGGGCCGGCCGCCTGCCGCTGTCGGCTGCTTTAACTCCACGGATTTGGGCGTGGCGCTGGGGCGGGAACGTGTGATACACGCTTGCCTGCTTCAAGAGCGCTTGGCGGTGGGCTGGGCTGCGGAAATCCGCCGCTTGGCCGGCTTTCGCACCATCGTCCCAGACTCTTGGCCCGATTCCTGGCGCTCTGTGTCGTGGAAACTGGGCGGCGCGGACGCTGGAAACAGCCAGGCCGCGGCCGGCGATGACGACGTTTGAACACCACGCGTGACGACGAATTTAGGATTGGCAACTCGACTGCATGTCTGACGGCAACGAACAGAAAGACGCTCCCTCCGGCCGCAAGCCGCTGACGCTGACCCGCACCACGAGCACGGGGACAGTTCGGCAAAGCTTTAGCCACGGCCGCACCAAGCAAGTGGCCGTCGAGGTGCGCGAGAAGCGCTCGATCAACCGGCCGGGTGCTGGCGCTACGGGCGCGCCGGCGGCGCCTGGGCCGGGCGTGCCGCCGCCGATCCGCACCGCGCGCAGT
>JAFLCU010000008.1 GCA_017303355.1 Caulobacterales bacterium
CAGGCCGGCATCGCAGGCCGCGGCAAACTCGCCTGCAGCCGCCGCGCCCAGCGCCGGCTGCACGCCGGCGGCACCGGCCATGGCCAGGGCCAGCGCCGAGTCCTTGGCCAGCAGCCGCATCGCGGCGTGGACTTCGGGATCCCCACGCAACGCGCGCTGCAAGCGGTCGCTGCCGATCCAGCTCTGCCCGCTGGATTGCTCGATCACCGCCAGCGTGGCCGCCGGGTCCAGGCCCAGCGTCTGCGCCAGCGCCAGCGCCTCGGCGGCGCCGGCCAGGTTGATGGCCGCCAGCAGGTTGTTGACCAGCTTGGTACGGGCGCCATCGCCTGGCCGCTCGCCGATGTGGAAAAGCCGGCTCGACAAATCCTGCAGCACGTGAAGCCAGCGCTGCCGGGTCGGCTCGGCACAGGCCACCATCAGGCTCATGGTGCCGGCCCGGGCCCGCAGCGGGCCACCGGACATCGGGGCGTCGATGCAAGCCAAGCCATGTTCGGCCAGCGCCGCGGCGCAGCTTTCCACGGCCTGGGGCGAGATCGTCGGGCAGAGCATCACCGCCTTGCCCCATGCCAGGCCGTGCACCACGCCGTCCGCGCCAAACAGCACCTCTCGGGTCTGCGCCTCGTCGACGACCGCCACGATCAGCAGATCGCAGTGCCGCGCCAGCGCAGCCGGGCTGGCATGCACCTGCGCGCCTTCGGCTTGCGCCAGCGCCTCGCGCGCCGCGGCCACGCGCGCTTCGTAATCGGTCGGATCGATCTCGACCAATACGTCGCCGGCATGCACCGCCGCGTTTTCCGCGGCCGGCACCGCGCGCACATAGCCTTCGATCTTGGCGGAGATCAGCGAGATGTCGGCGCGCACATAGGCGTTATCGGTGGAGACCTGGTGGCGGCCGAACATGAACCAATTGCCCAGCCACAGCGCCAGCAGCGCGAGCGCCATGCCCGCGCCGATCATCGCAAGATGACGGCGGCCAATCTTCTGCAACACAGAACGTGCTTGGACCTGCGATTTCGCAGCGTCCAGCCGTGACCCGGCGTCATCTGGCATAAGGGGCGTACCTTTGCGAATTACTCGCAACATCAATTATGTAGCCGACGCTACTCTATCACAAGACCCGCTTGCGCAGTAGGCTAAGCGTTCTATCGTCGCGGTCCAGGGAACTGGGAGCGTCAGGGTGTCGCCAATCGACGCAAAAGTTACAACGGCCAAAACCGTGGATCGCGGCGTGGCACGCAAGCACGCCTTTCTGGACGCCGCGCGCCAAGTCTTTCTCGATCAGGGCTACGAAGCCGCCAGCGTGAACGATGTAGTGCGGGTCGCCGGCGGCTCGCTGGCCACGCTCTACGCACAGTTTGGCAACAAGGAAGGCCTGTTCCTCGCGGTCACTCAAGACCAGCACGATCGCTTCGTGCGCGCCATCATGCCCGAGTGCGTGGATCACTTGCCGCTCGCGCAAGGCCTGCAGACGATCGGCGAGCAATTTCTGAACGCCATCCTCGATCGCGACAATCTCGCCTTCTTTCGCATCACAATCGGGGAAGGCCGCAAATTCCCACAATTGCTGCAGCGTTACCAATCCTCGGCGGCGGATCGCGTGCGCGATGTCGTGGCCACCTACATTCACCAGGCCGCGCCTGATTTCGCCGAGTATGATCGGGCGGCTTCCTATTTCTTCGAATTGCTGCGCAGCCGCCACCACTACCGCGCGCTCGCGGATGATTCCTACGTGGTGAGCGTCGACGACCGCAAAGCGCATGTGAGTGCGGCGGTGGACTTCATGCTCCGCGCCATGCGGCCTAACTAAGTTCGCAGCTGAACCGCGGCGCCACACTCGCCTCAGACACGATTCAGGTTCGGTTCAGGCGCTGGGGCGCAGCCTGTAACTGCGAGGGTGTGCCGGAGACGGCGCACATGGGAGCCTCAAATGAAGAAAGCCCTCATCGCGGCCGTCGCCGCCTTGAGCGCGACAGCTTGGGCGGCCGCACCCGCCTATGCTCAGCGCAACGACGACCGAGGCGGTCGTCACGAACGACAAGATAATGGCGACCGTGGCGGCCGCGGCGATCAAGGCAATCGCGGCGATGATGGCCAGCGTGATCGCGGCGAGTGGAACGGCCGTCGCGGCGGTGGAGATCAAGCTCCGCCACAGGCGCGCCCACCGCAGCAGCGTCCGCCCCAGAACGATAATTCCGGCTTGCTCGGCGGCGGCGACCAGCGTGGACGTGATCGCACCGCCGAGGCGCGCCCGCCGCGCGGCGGCGATGACGGCCCGCGCGGACGCAGCGATTGGAATGGCCGCCGACCAGATGGCGGTCAGAATCCGCCGGTGATCGCAAACAATGATCGCCGCCCGCGCGGCGAGTGGAACGGCGATCGCGACGGCCGCAACCCGCCGAATGTCGGCGGCAATGAAGGCCGTCGTCCGCCAACCAACACCAACACCGATAGCCGCGGCCCACGCGGCGGCAATGGCGGCGGTGGTCAATGGCGCGACGGCGATGGCCGTCCGGACGGCGGCAACCGCCCCGGCGATTGGAACGACGACCGCGACGGACGGCGCGGCGACTGGCAACGAGAGCGCGATCGCAACGGCCGTGACGGTCGTGGCGATTGGGGCCGCGATGACCGCAACGGACGCGGCGATTGGAACGGCCGCGATCGCGACAATCGCAATGATTGGAATCGCGACAACGGTCGCCACCGCGACTACGCGTACCATGATTGGAGCCGCGATCGCCGCTTCAACTCGCACAATTACGATCGTTGGCGGCATACGCACCGCGACTTCGATCGCCCGCGCTACAGCGATTGGCGTCATGTCCGCCACGGCCACTATTTCGACCGCGGCTATGTGGTCATCGTCAACAGCTTCTTCGGATGGAACTACAATTGGTGGGGCTATGATGGTTGGCGCCGACCGTATCGCCCGTGGCGCGTCGGCTATTATCTGCCGGAGAATATCTGGTGGGAGCCGGTGCCGTACGATCTGTTCTACAGATTGCCGCCCGCACCCTATGGCTGCCGCTATGTCATGGTCGATCGCGATATTCTGCTGATCTCCATGGAAGACGGCCTCATCCTCGACGCGCTGATGTATTACTGACGCGCGAACAGAGGGACGCGAACGGAGCCGCCTCGCCCACAAGCGAGGCGGCTCTTTCGTTCTCAGTGACGATGCGCGCGCGGCGGCTCGGCAATCCACACGCGCCGCCGCGGCAGCGCCGTCACCGGGGGCGGCGGGCACGGCGAAGCTGGCAGCTCGCCAATCGGGGGCTCAGGGATTTCAATCGGCGGCTGGATTGGCGGCTCGGGACTATCCGGCTCGGGTTCTGTGGGACGGCTCATGCCACGCCAAACGCTGCACCTCGTCAAAAGGCGCCGAAAATCATGCACCCCCATGGGCGTGGGGTGTTGACCCTCCGGTCCCGCCCCCCTACCTACCCGCCGTTAGCAACCGGGCGCGGCGAGTGCTAACACGCCGCCCAGGAGCTAAATAGGCTCTATGCAACCCAAGGGAGAACAGGACGTGGCTAGCTTTCGTCCCCTGCACGATCGCGTGCTCGTGAAGCGCGTGAAGGAAGAAGAAAAGACCAAGGGCGGGATCATCATCCCCGAGACGGCTCAAGAGAAGCCGCAAGAAGGCGAAGTCGTCGCCGTCGGCCCGGGCACGCGCGATGAAGACGGCGAGTACATCAAGCTCGACGTGAAAGCCGGCGACCGCATCCTGTTTGGCAAATGGTCGGGCACGGAAGTGAAGGTGGACGGCGAAGAACTCCTCATCATGAAGGAGTCCGACATCCTGGGCGTCATCGAAACGAAGAAGGCGAAGAAGGACGCGGCGTAACGCTGCGCGGCGAATAGCGAATAGTGAGTAGCGAATAGCGCGCCCGCGCCTTGATCGCCCTCTATTCGCTACTCGCCATTCGCTATTCGCTTTTCAACATTCAAAGGAAGCAATTCAAATGGCTGCTAAAATCGTCAATTTCGGCGCTGATGCGCGCGAGCGTATGCTCGCCGGCGTCGACATTCTCGCCAACGCCGTGAAAGTCACGCTTGGCCCCAAGGGCCGCAACGTCGTGATCGAAAAGTCCTTCGGCGCCCCGCGCACCACCAAGGACGGCGTCTCGGTCGCCAAGGAAATCGAACTCGAAGATAAGTTCATGAACATGGGCGCCCAGCTCATTCGTGAGGTCGCTTCGAAGACCAACGACGAAGCCGGCGACGGCACCACCACCGCCACGGTTCTCGCTCAAGCGATCGTGCGCGAAGGCATGAAGGCCGTCGCCTCGGGCCGCAACCCCATGGACCTGCGCCGCGGCATCGATAAGGCCGTCGTGGCCATCGTCGAAGATCTGAAGAAGCGCGCCAAGAAGGTTGGCGGCTCCGAAGAGATCGCCCAAGTCGGCACCATCTCGGCCAACGGCGACACCGACATCGGCAAGTTCCTCGCCGACGCGATGGCCAAGGTCGGCAACGAAGGCGTCATCACGGTTGAAGAAGCCAAGTCGCTCGAAACCGAACTCGACGTCGTCGAAGGCATGCAGTTCGACCGCGGCTATCTCTCGCCGTATTTCATCACCAACGCCGACAAGATGGACGCGGTTCTCGACGATCCGATGATCCTGCTGTTCGAAAAGAAGCTGTCGTCGCTGCAGCCGATGCTCCCGGTTCTCGAAGCCGTTGTGCAAAGCCAGCGCCCGCTGCTGATCATCGCTGAAGACGTCGAAGGCGAGGCCCTCGCCACGCTCGTTGTCAACAAGCTGCGCGGCGGCCTCAAGGTCGCGGCGGTGAAGGCGCCGGGCTTCGGCGATCGCCGCAAGGCCATGCTGGAAGACATCGCCATCCTCACGGGCGGCCAGGTCATCAGCGAAGACCTCGGCATCAAGCTGGAAAACGTCTCGCTCGACATGCTCGGCAAGGCCAAGAAGGTCGTGGTGAAGAAGGACGACACCACCATCGTCGACGGCACGGGCGCCAAGAAGGATATCGAGGCGCGCGTCGGCCAAATCCGCAAGCAGATCGAAGACACCACGTCCGACTATGACCGTGAGAAGCTGCAAGAGCGTCTCGCCAAGCTCGCGGGCGGCGTGGCCGTGATCAAGGTCGGCGGCGCGACGGAAGTCGAAGTGAAGGAACGCAAGGACCGCGTTGATGACGCGCTGAACGCCACCCGCGCCGCAGTGGAAGAAGGCATCGTCCCGGGCGGCGGCGTGGCTCTGCTGCGCGCGGCGTTCAAGCTCAACATCAAGGGCGACAACGAAGACCAAAATGTCGGCATCGCCATCGTGAAGAAGGCGCTGGAATCCCCGATCCGTCAGATCGTGGAAAATGCCGGCGTCGAGGGCTCGATCGTGGTCGGCAAACTGCGTGAGAACAAGGACGACAATTTCGGCTTCAACGCGCAGACCGAAGAATATGTCGACATGGTCAAGACCGGCATCATCGATCCGGTGAAGGTCGTGCGCACGGCGCTGCAAGACGCGGCCTCGGTCGCCGGCCTCGTGATCACCACGGAAGCGGCCATTGCCGAAGCCCCGAAAAAGGAAGCCGCCGGCGGCGGCATGCCTGGCGGCGGCATGGGCGGCATGGATTTCTGATCCACGCCAACCAAGCAGAAGCATCAACGGCGGAGCGCAAGCTCCGCCGTTTTTGTTTGCGAGCCACATCAATACGTATTATAATACGTATATGAAGAAACTCACCGTCACCGTATCCGACGAGGTCTATGAAGGCTTGCACCGTCGCATCGGCGCGCGGCGCATCTCGGGATTCATCGACCGCCTGGCCCGGCCTTACATAGACGACGCCGCAGCCGAAGCGCTCTATCGCGAAGCCGCGAACGATCCCGATCGCCTCGAAACGCTGGCGGACTGGGACGACCTCCCAGCCCACGAAGCCCTGGACGAAGCAACGTGAAGCGCGGCGAAATCTGGTGGGTCAATCTGGACCCCACCATCGGCAGTGAGATCAGGAAGCGACGCCCGTGCGTGATCGTCTCTAACGACGCCTCCAATCGCGCCCAGTCGCGTGTGCAAGTCGCGCCGATGACGACGGCGCAGCCCACCCGCATCTATCCGTGGGAAGCGCGCATCACACTCAACGGCGCAGCCTCGAAAGCGCTGGCGGACCAAATCCGCACCGTTTCCAAAACCCGCCTGGCATCGCTCGCTGGCGCCGCCAGCGGCGCCGAACTCAGCGCGCTCGAAGACGCTCTCCGCTTCCAGCTCGCACTCTGACGCAAGCTCCCTCGTTTTCGTTTACAGCCATGTTGACATTCGTTCCCTTTTTGTTTCTACTATCGACAGATTGCATCGACGCGCTTTAGGGCTGGTCAGATGGTAACGACCCATCTTGTTCCTCCCGACGTCCAGGATCTCTACGAGGTCCACGAATGGCGCAATGCCACTGGCGTGCTGACAACCTCAGCTCCTGACGAGTGGTCGGAGATACTGGACGCACTACGAGCATTTCGTCTCTATCGTAGTGAGATCACAGTCGGCGGCGGCAGCAGATCACGGATTGTTCAGCGGCTTGAGCAACCACTAACCGCAGCGAGTTGGATCGAGAAGCAATTCCGGACAGCTATTGAAATTGATGGCACGTCGACGCCTTCGCCAACACACAAGGTCGATTGTTTCAAGAATCGTGTCGCACTCGAAGTTGAGTGGAACAACAAAGATCCGTTCTTCGATCGGGATTTGAACAACTTCCGACTGCTCTTCGATCTACGCGTCATTGATGTCGGCGTGATCATTACGAGGGCGGATCACCTCCAATTGATATTCAACGATCTGGGGCGCGGCCCTAGCTTCGGGAACTCTACAACTCATCTCAGCAAGCTTCTGCCAAGACTGAATGGTGGCGGTGGCGGCGGCTGTCCCGTTCTCGTGTTCGGAATCACAAACAAGCTGTACGTTGACGATAGCGCAGCACCAGTTGCGGCAGTTGGCGGAGCAGTGCCTAGCAATGAAGAAGAAGGCGATGCCGACTAAAAAAAAGGACAGCGCTGATGATGGTGTGCTTACGGCCACGCTGGACATAGCTAGGCGCTTACGCGGCAAGCGCTTCGGCACCATCCTCGCCGATCCGCCGTGGCAGTTTACCAACCGCACCGGCAAGATGGCGCCGGAGCACAAGCGGCTCGCGCGCTACTCGACGATGACGACAGACGAAATCTGCGCGCTGCCCATCGGCGATTACGGCGCGGATACGAGCCACCTTTATCTCTGGGTGCCGAACGCGCTCCTGCCTGATGGCCTGCGCGTAATGCAAGCTTGGGGCTACAACTACAAATCCAACATCGTTTGGTACAAGACGCGCAAGGATGGCGGGCCAGACGGTCGCGGCGTCGGCTTCTACTTCCGGAACGTCACCGAGATTCTGCTCTTCGGCGTCAGAGGCAAAAACGCGCGCACGCGTGAAGCTGGCCGTAGCCAAGTCAACATCATCCCTTCACGCAAGCGCGAGCACTCGCGCAAGCCTGACGAGACGTACGACATCATCGAAGCCTGCAGCATCGGCCCCTACCTCGAACTGTTCGCACGCGGCACGCGCAAGGGCTGGACCGCGTGGGGCAACCAAGCCGAAGAATACGAACCGACTTGGAAGACGTACGCGAACCATTCCGCGTCGGAGCGCAAAAGCGTGGGCCGCAAGAAGGCGGGCGGGCCGACCCTGTTCGATTAAGCGAGCCCTCGCCTCCGCCGAAATTCGCGCGAGGGGCGAACAATCCGGGCCAAATCAATCCAAAGCATCAACGCCGGTGCGCAAGCTCCCCCCTTTTTGTTTGTCGCCCCAAAAGCGCCATCACTCCCGACGACGTCAGGGAACCATCCGCGACCAAAAGTGTTTGGTCCCGTCGGGGTGGGTCTAGAACTGCATTCCGCAGAATGAGGGATATTAGCATGCGTATAACCAAGTATCTCACGGGCGCCGCCATGGTCGCGGCCTTGAGCCTCGGCGCTTGCGCGACCCGAGGCGACATCGAAGCGATCAATTCTCGCCTTGATTCAATCGACGCACAGGTGCAGAGCGCGGCCCAGAACGCTCAAGCCGCCAACCAAAATTCGCAGCGCGCCAACCAGCGGCTCGATGCCATCGAAGGCCGCGTCCAGGCGCTGGAATCGCAGCCGGCCCGCCGCCCACGCGGCTAATTGCGCACACATTTCGTGACGACGGTTTGGGCCAGGATTTTCGCTTCGTAGGAACCGCCTCATGAAGATGTGGACGCAAACCATGAGAGCACTTGTCGGCTCACTGACGCTGGCATTCGCGACCTTGGGCACAGCTCAGGCCGAGGATGCCGGCGCGCAGCCGCTTGCCGCGGCGGATCAGCTGCCGCCCGAACAGGACGTATCCGACACCGCGATTGAACTCGCGGGCTGGGTCGTCGCCACGCGCGACGCCCACGGCTATCCGTTCGCCATCATCGACAAAGAGCGCGCGCAAATCCTGGTGTTCGGCGCGGACGGTCGTTTGCGCGGCGCGGCGCCTGGATTGTTTGGCTCCGCCATCGGAGATCATACGGCGCCTGGCGTCGCGGGCCTTGCGCTGCGCGAGATTCCAGGCCGCGACCGCACAACGCCTGCCGGTCGTTTTGTTGGTGGCTATGGCCCGTCGATCGACGCCGGGCGCGTGCTGTGGGTGGATTACGACTCCGCCGTGTCGATCCATCCGATCGCTATGGTTCCGGAAGAGCGGCGCGCCGAGCGTCTCGCCTCGCCGACTCCCGATGACAACCGCATCACCCACGGCTGCATCAACGTCTCGCCCGAATTCTACACGCGCATCATCCAGCCGATCTTCGCGCGTGGCGGCGTGTTCTACATCTTGCCCGACCGCGACACGCTCGCCGAGACCTTCCCCGATTTCGCGCAAAGCCGCACCGCCAGCGCAAGCCGCACCGCGCACTGATCGAGGGCGCTCGGATTACGATCCGCCGATAGCGGCCGCGCTCAAAACTCGATGAACATGCCTCAATCGAACCACGCGCTGCGGCGCGAGGCCGTGTCGCGTGCGGCGATTGTCGGCCGCCACGAGATTGGCCGCGCTAATCACACCCGCTACACCCGCACCACGCAGCGCAGCAAAGCAAAAAAGGAGCGGCCCGCAAGAGCCGCTCCTTCCATGTTCGTCCAAACTGGATCCAAGCTCTTAGAACTCGGTGCGCAGCGTCATCATGAACGTACGCGGAGCGCCACGATTGTAGCGCGCCGTGCCGATCGTGCCGCTTTCGCAGTCATAATCGAGGCCGTCGCTGTCTTGCGGCGTGCCGGCCGGGTTGACCGAGCAGACCTGCGTGCTGATCGAGCCGAAATATTCCTCGTCGAGGACGTTCAGCACGTTCAGCTGCAGCGAGACGTTGTCGCGGATGTTCCAGCGCGCATCGAGATCGAGCGTCGTGAAGGCGTCCGTCGACAGATCGTTCACGTCGGTGACCCAGCGCTCGCCCGTATAGCGGGCTTGCGCGCCGAACACGAACGGGCCCGCGTCATACTCAACGCGCAGCGCGCTGGTCCAATCCGGCGTATCGACCAATTGCTTGCCGCCCGTGGCGACGAGGTAAGGCTCATCCGGGTTCGGCGTGGTGAAGATGGCCGGAAGATCATCCTGCACTTCGCTATCGGTGTACGCGAGCGAGAAGAACGCACTGAGCGCCTCCGTGGCCTGGTAGCCGAGTTGGATTTCAGCGCCCTGCATTTCAACGTCGCCGATGTTGCGCGCGATGTTGATGCCTTGGTCCTGATCGAACACGCGCACGATGCGGTTCTGGAACTGGCTGTACCAAACGCCAGCCGAGAACATGACGTTATCGCCGTTGTAGCGATAGCCAGCATCATACGATTGCGTGGTTTCCGGCTGCACGATGTCCAATTGGGCGGCCGACAGACCGTTGTAGAGGTCATCTGTGCGCGGAGCCGAGAGGCCTTCGGCGTAGCTGACATACACTTGGTGGCCTTCCGCTGGGCGGAACGTCACGCCGACGCTCGGCAGAACGTCTTCGTATTCGATCTCGGCTTGGAACGGCGCAACGCCGGTCGGCACAAAAGTGCCGCTCGGGCAAACCGGGTCGCCCGTGCCGCCCGAGGTCGACCAGCAGCGCTGATCGAGCTCACGCGTGAAGAACGGCGCGCGGACGCCGATATCCACCGTCAGCGTGTCGTTCATGAAGTCGCCGATGTAGCGCACGCTCGGCTGGCTCAGGCTCGCAATCGAGAGACGATCACGCTTCTGGAACACATCGCCGGCGAGCGTCAGGATCGGATCGTCGCCATCGCCGTCCTTGCCGCCCCACACGCTTTGCGGATCGCCTTGCGCGTCCAGCAGCCCGTACTCACCGGTTTGGCGGTGACGGCCCGTGTCGTACGTGTAGCCAAAGATCACACGGTTGGTTTCGTTGACATCCCAGATCAGCGAGGTGGTCAGCGAGTAGCGCAGCGTGTTGGTGATGCTCGGCGAATAGAGACGGACACTATCACGCGTGTCGCAATCGCCATTCAAATCGACGCCAGCTTGCGTGCCGTTAAAGACAACGCAGCTCGCATTGATCGAGGCGCTGTTGGTGACGCCCGTGACGCCCGCGCGCAGACGGTTGTCGGTCTCAGAGATAACCGACGTGCCGCCGCCATTGGCCAGCGTGTATTGCACGGTCGGGTCGACCGTGAGCGTGAAGTTCTCACCCAGCGCGAAACGCGACTGGCCGCGGATATTGGCCGTGTTCGACGGGTTGATACGCAGATTGTAGTAATTGGTGCAGCTCGCCGGATCGAGCGGGTTCGAGGAAGAACCCGAACCGTCGAGATCGGCCACGCCGGCCGTCGGCGCGTCGCGTACGCACGTATCGAGGTTCGCGTATTCGTCATTCGCCGCCCAATCGGCGAGCGTGCCTTGGCTGTAGAAATTGTTGCGGTTGCGGTTGTAGTGCACCGCGAGGCTCACGAAATCGCTGCCGTTCAGCGGCTGATAAACGCGCGCGTTGGCTTGCAGCTTTTCCAGTTCGCCCGGGCCGACGAATTGATCGTAATTCGTGTACGAGAGCGAGCCGAACGCGCGCGTGCCCCATGGGCCGAACTCGCCCGAGTCGACCATCGAGAACAGACGATAGAAATTGTCCGTGCCGACCGACGGCTGCAGCACGATGCCGGATTCTTCCGACGGCAGGCGCGTGGTGTAGTTCACCGTGCCGCCCGTGGCCGAAGCAGTCGGGCTATCTACGTCGGTCGTACCCATGTTCACGCTGGCGCGCGAAATCAGTTCTGAATCGAGCTGCTGGTTCGAATAAACTGCGTAGTTGCCGGTGTCGTTCAGCGGCGCGCCGTCGAAGGTCAGCGAGATGCGGTTGCCGTCAAAGCCGCGCATACGCAGGTTGCCGCCTGAGTTGCCGTAGCCGTCATTGTTCGTGAAGTTGACGCCCGGCACCAGGTTGATCGTGTTCAGAATGGTCTGACCAGCGGCTTGCGTCTGGATGTATTCGTCCGTGATCGTGGTGCGGGCCTTCGGCGCCTGCTCGGCGAGCACGCCGTCAGCGTCGCGGCGAACGCCGGAGACGACGATCGTTTCTTCATCTTGGATCTGTGAAGCGGTCGACTGCGCGTGCGCGACGCCCGCGCCCATGGACAGCGAGAGCGCGGTCAACGCGGCGCCCGACAACAGCTTTTTGGAAATCATTAGAGACACCCCCGTACGAACGGGAACGCCTAGCCGCCCCCGCCTGAGCACGGCGGCACGTAAAGGCGGATTTTAACGCTTCGGCTACACCTGGATGAAGATTTTGTGGCGGCGCCGCATTCCCGCCACACGAGTTAGCACGGCGCCGCACAAAGCATCTCGCTTACGCGAAAATCTCGCAAAAACGTCGCTGTTTTCCACAACCGGCGCGCAACGCCATCCGGTTCTTATTGCACCGCAAGATCAAATCCTTACGGTCCGCCACGGCGATAAAAGGCGACACCATGGCGACCACACAAAGCGCCGGCTCCCCCTGGTGGGACCGAGACACCACACCTGGCTACATTCTGCTCACGGCGACGATCATATCGTTCCTGCTGCTGAATGCGCCGTTCGGCCACGCCCTCCATGAGGTACTCGAGCACCCCTTCGGCACGGTCGGAATCGGAGAAGGCGCCCACCCGCTCAATCTCCATCTGGTCATCAATGACGGGCTGATGGTGATCTTCTTCCTGTTCGTCGGGCTGGAGCTGAAGCGCGAGACCGTCGAAGGGCCATTCAAGAACCCACGCGAAGCGGCGCTGCCCATGGCCGGCGCGCTGGGCGGCATGGCCGCGCCCGCGCTGATCTATGTGGCGCTTACCGCGCACGAGCCCGCCTTCCTGCGCGGCTGGGCGATCCCCGCCGCCACCGACATCGCCTTCGCCCTCGGCGTGCTCTCGCTACTCGGTCCGCGCGTGCCTGGGGGCTTGCGCCTCTTCCTGCTCGCGCTCGCCATCATCGACGATCTGGGCGCCATCCTGGTGATCGCGCTCTTCTACTCGACGCATCTGCTCGGTTGGGCGCTCGGCGGCGCGGCAGTCACGTTCCTCGTCATGCTGATGATGAACCGGGGCGGGGTGACCAATCTGCTCTGGTATTGGCTGCTCGGCCTCGTGCTTTGGGGCTTCATGCTGCTCTCCGGCGTGCATGCGACCATTGCCGGCGTGCTCACAGCGCTCGCCGTGCCGATGCGTGACGCCGCTGGCAAGTCGCCGCTGATCAGCGCCGAGCACACGCTGAAGCCGTGGGTGCAACTCGCCATCATGCCGATTTTCGCGCTGGTGAACGCGGGCGTGGTGCTGAACGGCGCGGGGTTCGACACGTTGCTGCACCCCATCGCCGCCGGCATCGCGCTCGGCCTCGTGCTTGGCAAGCCGCTCGGCATCACGCTGGCGACGTATCTCGCCGCGACGCTGCTCAAGCAGCGCACGCCAGCGCGCTTCGCGCAGATGCTCGGCATGGCGATGCTCGCCGGCATCGGCTTCACCATGAGCCTGTTCGTGGGCAATCTCGCGTTCGGCATGGGCGATCTCGCCACGCCCGTACGCTTCGGCGTGCTTGGCGGCTCGCTCGCGTCAGCCGTGCTTGGTCTGCTGGTGCTGTGGTATTTCACGCGCGGCCAATCGCGCCATCACGCAACGCTCACGCCCGAGGAAGAACTGGCGGAAGCGCGCGGCGTGCTCGAAGACATCGACGCGCCGCCCAAGCCCTAAACGCCCAAGCCCTAAAACGACTACGGCCCGCGCTTTGAGGCGCGGGCCGCGAGCGTCGCTTATTAGAGGGCGTCTCCTCCCCGAAACGCGACCGCCAGACGACACTTTTGCGGCGATCGAGCGACAACGTGACGATATACCCTGCGTCGGTCAAGGGCGTTTTGACGCACTCTTTTCAGTAACCAACTGGAGATTGTCAGCCATTTCGCGACCGGCGCGCATTAACCCAGCATCGCCTTTACGGCCGCGACCAGCCTCGCGCGCGGCGCTTCCTGCTGCACCTTCTCGCGCGCCTTGGCATAGGCTTCCCTGTCCTCGCCCAGTTCAGAGGCGATCCGTGCGCCGAGCTTCAAGTCCTTAAGCGTAACCACGCCCTTGGCGAGTTCATCACCGCCCTGGATCACGGCCACGGGTGCGGCGCGTTTATCGGCGTATTTGAGCTGAGCTTTCATGCCGCCGCCGCCGAGATAAGCCTCGGCGCGCACGCCCGCAGCCCGCAACTCCGCCGCCATGCCCAGCGCATCCGCCACACGCGCTTGATCCATCACCAGCACAACCACCGGCCCGTCGGCTTCCGCCGCCTGTTGCGCCTGCAGCGCCGCCGCCAGCCGCGACACGCCAATCGAGAAACCGGTCGCTGGAATGCGTTCGCCGCGGAAGCGCGAGACGAGATCGTCATAGCGCCCGCCGCCGCCGACCGATCCAAAGCTCGCCCCGCCCGCGCCAATCAGCTGCGCCTCAAACACAGCGCCCGTGTAATACTCAAGCCCGCGCACGATCGTCGGATCGATCGCAGCACCCGCGTCATCGACGCCGAGCGCCGAAAGCGCCGCATCGATCTCGCGCAATTCCGCGATCGCCGCTTCGCCCGCGATCTTCGCCAGGCGCTCAAGCACCTCGCCGCGCGATCCAGCGCCTGCGCTGACAAGGTCGATCACCGCGCCACGTTGCTTTGCATCAAGCCCCGCGCCCTTGGTGAAGTCGCCGGATTCATCCTTGCGGCCATCGCCCAGCAACAGCTCCACGCCCTGCCGGCCCAGGCGATCGAACTTGTCGATCGCGCGCAGCACCACCAGACGCGTCGCGTACGCATCGGACGCCACGCCGATATTTTCCAACACCGCGTCGAGCAACTTCCGCGTCGAGAACTTCACCTGATACCCGCCGCGCGGCACGCCGGCCGCTTCCAGCCCCGCGCACGCGACCGCGATCATCTCCGCGTCCGCCGCCGGAGATGCAGCACCCACCGTATCGGCGTCGCACTGCCAGAATTCGCGGAAGCGCCCCGGCCCGGGCTTTTCGTTGCGCCACACTGGCCCCGCCGCCCAGCGGCGATAGGGCTTTGGCAGCGCATCGAAATTCTCCGCCACGAAGCGCGCCAGCGGCGCGGTCAAATCGTAGCGCAGCGCCAGCCATTGCTCGTCGTCGTCCTGCAGCGCGAACACGCCCTCATTCGGCCGATCCTGGTCGGGCAGGAATTTACCCAGCGCGTCCGCGTATTCGAACGCCGGCGTCTCCAGCGGCTCGAAGCCCCAGGTCTCGTAAACCTTGGCGATGCGCGCGATCAGCCCGCGCTCCAGCGCCAGCCCCGGCCCGCGCCGATCCATCAGCCCGCGCGCGCGGCGGGGTTTCGGGCGATTGGCGGCGGCGTCTGACATCGTGGTTCTCTGGGAAGCAATAGAAAATGGGGATTAGGGATTGGGGCCGGCTTGGGCAAGGGACGGCCCGGCGCCGGGTTTGCACTACCGCCTTACACCTATTTGGCGAAGGAGCCCGCCCATGCTCACCTGTGTCGCTTTGACATTCCTCGGCGCCGCCAGCTTCGGCGATCTCTCGGCCCTGGCGGTCGAGGTTGAGGCCGGCGCGCGCGAATTAACCGCGCAGACCGAGATCACCCCCGCTTTCCTCGAACAGATCAGCGATTTCTCCGGCGATTCCGAGCGCCTCTCGATCGCGCTGCGCCAGGCCGGCGTCGAGCAGGATCTGCCCTGCATCTTCCACGGCATCGCCGAGGACGCCCGCGAGCGCATCGTCGAATTCCGCGAAGCCGACACGGCCAGCGAACGCACCGCCGCGTTCACCAATCTGCGCGTGCTTCTGGACGACGCCATCCTGATCGCACCGATGGCGGCAAGTGCGGCCGCCGACGAAGCGGCCGAACACGCGGTCGCTTCGCGCTAAGCGTATTTCACCGAGCAGCCGTACGGCGTGGTTTCCGCCGTACGCACCGCCCGGCCCGCGGCGATATCCGAAAGTGCTGCGCGCACGTAATTGTTGGCGCCCTCAAGCGACGACGCCCGCGCCGAAGGGCGATCATCGATCGCGCCCTGATACAAAAGCACGCCCTCGCCATTGATGACGAACATGTGCGGCGTCGTCATCGCGCCATAAGCGCGGCCAACCACGCCCGTTGGATCAAGCAATGTCGTCGTCGGCGCGGCGCCATCGGTTTGCACCCGCGCGCGTGCGCCCGTCGCATCGAGATAGCCCCGCTCGCCCGGCGCCGATGAGATGATCTGCAGCCAGACGACGCCATCGGCCGTCGCTTCCTGCTGCAAGGTCTGCATGTTGCGCGAGTCATAGTGCTTACGCACGTACGGGCAGCCGTGATTGGTCCATTCAAGCACGACAGTGCGGCCACGGAATTCCGCCAGCGTGCGCGTCGCGCCGCTCGCATCCTGCACCGAGAAGCTCGGCGCCGCAGCGCCTGTCGCCACCGCCGCCTGCGCATCGCCGCCCAGCATCGTCGTGACGACGCCTGCCGCGCCAAATGCCGCCAGCGCGCCGCCGCCCAATAGAAGCCCGCGCTTGGTCAAGTTGTTCATGGAGCGTCTCCCGCGATCGTGTCCAAAACCAATTCTTCGCTCAGTATTTGCGGCAGCACCCGCGCGGCGCCGCCATCGGCCGGGTAGTAGAGATAGAGCGGCACGCCGGCGCGTCCATACTCGGCGAGCGCGGACGCGATCGTCTCGTCGCGATTGGTCCAATCGCCCACGAGATAGGCGACATTCGCTTCCGCCAACGCCTGCGCCACGCGCGGCCGCGCCAAGGCCGCCGCTTCATTGACCTTACACGTCACGCACCACGCCGCCGTAAAGTTCACGAACACACCGCGCCCCTCGGCGCGCAATTCCTCAACCCGCGCCGGGCTCCACGGCTCGCTCACCAGCACCGCTTGCGTCTCTATCCCCACGAGCGGGCGCCACATCAACCCGCCCGTGATCGCCAGCACGACAACGCCAACAGCGAGCCAAACACGCCCCCAGCGCGCCACGAACAACGCGAACGCCAACGCCGCCGCGACGCTCAGCAACGCCATCACGCCAGCCGAGCCCGCTTGCTCCGCTAACACCCACGCCAGCCAAATGCCCGCAGCGAACATCGGAAACGCCAACACGTTCTTCGCGCGCTTCATCCACGCGCCAGGCTTCGGGATCAAACGCTGTAGCCCTGGCAGGAAATGCAGCAGCGTCAGCGGCAGCGCGAAACCCAAGCCCAGCGCCGCAAAGATCAGCAGCATTACGCCCGCCGATTGCGTGAGCGCCGCGCCGATCGCGCCGGCCATGAACGGCGCCGTGCACGGCGTCGCCGCGATCACCGCGAGCGCGCCGGTGAAGAACGCGCCCGCATCGCCACCGCGCGCCGTCAGCCCAGAACCCGCGTTCTGCAAGGCTCCGCCAAGCTCGAACACGCCCAAAAGATTGAGGCCAATCACGAAGAACAACAGCGCCAACGCGCTCGTCACCCAAGGCGCTTGCAGTTGAAAGCCCCAGCCCACAGCTTCGCCGGCTCCACGCAGCACGATCAGCAAACCAGCAAGCGCCATGAACGTCGCCATCACGCCCGCGAAATAGAGCAATCCATGCTTGCGCGCGGCGCCATTGTGCGCGCCGCCGGCAAACGAGAGCGCCTTCACCGAAAGCACAGGCAACACGCACGGCATGATATTGAGGATCAAGCCGCCCAGAAACGCCAAGCCTAAAGCCGCGATCAAAGCGACGGGAGAAAGCGGCTCGACAACCGGCGCCGATGTGGCGGCGCCCTCCAGTTCGGCCAGCGCGTAGTCACTCGAAAGCGCGATCGCCGCGCCATCGCTCTCCGCAATCGGTTCGCCCGGCTGCGCCTCGATCTCGACGCCGCGCCGCGCCCAGGCGCCGCCCTCTTGCGCCTCGTACGCGACGACGCCCGCCAGCGGCGCCTGCCCCAAATTGTTCGCGACACCCGGCAGCAAACTAAAGCTCGCGCCGCCCGCGCCAAAGCGCGGCGCTTGCGGCTCGGCGTTGCGCATCGCATCGCGATTGAAAGGGAAGAAGCGCGCGTTGCGGATAGCGCCGGCATCGGCCAGCGCCACACTCAGCCGCGCGGGATCGCCCGCGCTGATCCGTGCATCCACCGTTTGCGCATTGCCTGGCAGCGCCGCCACGGCGTCAGTGATACGCGGCGCCCATTGCGGATCATCACGCCCCTGCGCCGCCACCGGCACATCGAGCGTCACAACCGCTTCCTCGGGAATGCAAATATCCGAGCAGACGAGCCAATACGCATCCGCCGTCAGCGTCACCGTTTCGCCAACACGCGCATTCGCCGGCGCCGTCACCTCGATCGGAAACAGCACCTCATTCGAATAACCGTAATTTACCAGCATCGCGAACGGGATCGCTTCCGGCGTCGGCCATTGTATTGGCCCGACACTCCACCCCGCCGGCGCGCGCCATGTTAGCTCCGTCGGCTCGCCGCTATCGCCTGGATTGATCCAATAGGTGTGCCAATGCTCGCGAATGCTCTGCCGCAGCACGATAGTGAAGCGCTCGCCGGGCGCCACCGCCGCGCGCGCCGAATGCAGCGTCGCTTGCACTTGACGCTCCGCCGTCAGCGGTTGCGCGAACGCAGGCGCAACCAGGAAAGCGCACAGGATCAGTCCAGCAATAAATCGCAGCATGCTTGGCGACATAAGCTCACTAGCGCGCGCTGCAATTAACCTGCCCCTCTCCTTCGTCATTCCGGACGCGCGACTTGTCCGCCGAAGCTCGAAGAGCGAAGGCGGAAGCGCGATCCGGAACCCAGGGGCCAATGACGCGCTGGTCGCCCCTGGGTTCCGGGTTCTTCGCCGCGCGAAGCCCCGGAATGACGAATGGGATGAGTTCTTGAACAGCAGCACGTGCGAACCTTCGCTCCAATGCGATAAGCCAGCGCCCAAAGAAAAACGCCCCTCCCGCCAAGGAGGGGCGCTTTATTATACGACCGAACGGCGCTCTTAGTTGCTGAGCGGCGTGGAAGCCTGGATGCGGGCGGCTCGGCTCAGGATCTTCGGCCAGAGGCCAAGCGAGAGCAGGTGCGCATGCATCACGGCCGTGACGCCACGATCGCGCAGCTCGAGGTAAACTTCCTTCGGCAGCGCGTTGAGCTTCTTTTCGTCGATGCGCAGATACTCGCCAATCTTCGACGGCTCGTCCGGCGTGCCGTCCGGCTTGGCGCGCGGCAGCGCAAGCGGGGTCAGCTCGAACAGATTGTGCTGCTCCATGAGCTTCACGAACTCAGAGGTGCGGCGGCCGAGCATGTCGAACTCGCGGCAGAACTGGATCGCCTCTTGCGTATAGCGCGACGGCTTGTCGCCTTCGAAGAACGGCAATTCCGGCGTCGACGACAGCATCTTCGCGGCGCGATCGATGCAGACGAGCACGTTGGCGTTGTCGCCAGCGCCTTCCGGCTGCTGCTGTTGCGGGTTGCCCGCAAGGATCGGTAGGAACGGATAGCGGCGCGCGAACGCCGGCAGATACACTTCCGGATCGAGCGAACCGTCAGCGCCCAAGAACACGTTCATGCCCGGGCGCAGGCCCATGACAGCGAGCGGCGTCTTCGATTGGGTATCGAAAATGATCGGATAGCAAACCGCGGCCAAACCAAATTCATCGACGGTCAACGGCACCAAGTGCGTATCCGCCAAGAACGAAAACGGGTTCGACACTTGGCTCACGCCCAGTGAGCGGTGCTTCTCGATCGAGAGCGGCTCAAGCTGGCGATAAAACAGGATTTTGCCCAGCGTCTGCTGGCCGCCTTGGGCGGTCGTCATGGGTGTCTCCGCGAGTTCCCTACCACAGGGGCGTTCTCCAACCACGAATGCGGCCAGACCGCAACAGCGGAGCGCAAATGAGCTGCGTCGTCGCCGCTTTTCCCCGGGCCGACGCATGCTATTGGGGCATGAAGCGCGCCGGGTTCCGGCGCCATGGCGCGAGGGGAACCATGCGGGCGATCATCTGGGCGGTACTGGCGGCGGGCTTGACGCTAGCCGCATGCGGGCCACGCCAGGCTGAGCCGATCTCCGCCTTCGAAGGCCGGCTTGCCGACTGGTCGCGCGAACTTCTCGCCGACAGCCCCGAACTGGCCTCGCAATCTGGCGTTTCAGAGGACGCCGCCGGCGGCCCCTACGCCGCCCGCCTGGACGATCGCTCCCCCACCGCGCTCGAAGCGCGCCGCAGCGCCGCGATCCGCCGCCTCGCCGAGTTGCGCGCCCTCGACGCCGATACGCTGGACGACCCGCGCGATCAGCTCACGTACGCGGTGCTCAGCGCGCAATTCGCCAACGCCGCCGACGGCGCCGCGCTCGAGTACGGCACGTTCTCGCCGCTCGGCGGGCTGCAGCCCTACGTGCTCAATCAGATGGACAGCGCCTTCCTCACGCTGCCCTCGCTGCTCGACGAGCGTCACACCATCGCCAACGCCGCCGACGCGGAAAACTACATCGCGCGCCTACGCGCGGCGGCCGTGGCCATCGACCAGGAAACCGAGCGCGCCCGCGCCGACGCCGCGCGCGGCGTGCGCCCGCCGGGCTTCATCATGGACGCGACCTTCAACGCGCTCCAAGGCGTGCTGCAAACCGCGCCGATCAACCAGCCCTACATCACCAGCCTGCGCCGCAAGCTGGACGACCTCGCCGCCGCCGAAACCGACGCGACACGCCGCGCCGAGATCGAACGCCAGAACCTGCAATTCATCGCCCGCGCCGAACAGATTGTGCGCGACGCTATTATCCCGGCGCACCAGCGCGCCGCCGCCTTCATCCGCGCCGATCGCGGCAATGCCACCGACAATGCCGGCGTTTCACATCTGCCCAACGGCGCCGAATTTTACGCCGCCGCGCTACGCATCGAGACCACGACCAATCTCGCGCCCGATGAAATTCATCGCATCGGCCGCGACCGCGTCGCGGCGTTGAACCGCGAACTCGATATCGCGCTCCGCCGCGTCGGCCTCACCGAAGGCCCAGTGGGTCAGCGCCTTTCGCAGATGACCGCCGATCCGCGCTATCGCTACGCCGAGACCGATGAAGGCCGCGCCGAATTGATGGCCGACGTGCAACGTCGCATTGCGCGCGTGATGCAGCGCGCGCCGCAATGGTTCGGCCGCCTGCCGCGCGCCCCGCTCGAGGTTCGCCGCGTGCCGGCGTTCGCCGAAGCAGGCTCGCCCGGCGCCTACTACTCGCCGCCCTCGCTCGATGGCCAAACGCCGGGCATCTATTATGTGAACCTGCGCGATCTCTCGGAGATGACGCGCATCGACCTGCCGACGCAGGATTTCCATGAAGCCGCGCCCGGCCACCATTTCCAGATCGCGCTTGCGCAAGAACTCACCGACGCGCCGCTGCTGACGCGCCTCATCAGCTTCAACGCTTATAGCGAAGGCTGGGGGCTTTACGCCGAAGAGCTGGCCGATGAGGTCGGCTTCCACGAGGGCGATCCGGTCGGCCGCATCGGCTATCTGCGTTGGCAGCTCTGGCGCGCCGCGCGCCTTGTGGTCGACACCGGCCTGCACGCGCAAAATTGGACGCGCCAGCAAGCCATCGATTACCTGATCCAAACCACCGGCGACGCGCCAGGCGTCATCGCCACCGAGGTCGATCGCTATATCGTCTGGCCCGGCCAAGCCTGCGGCTATGAATTGGGTCGGCGCGAAATCGCGCGCCTGCGCGAGCAAGCCCGCAACGAACTCGGTCCCGATTTTGATCTGCGCGGCTTCCACGACGCCGTGTTGCTGCACGGCGAAGTGCCCTTGAGCGTGCTCGACACCATCGTCGCCGACTGGATTCCCGAACAACGCCGCCTCGCCGAACGCGAACGCCGCCGCCGTTGATCACCCCAAACGCCGCCGCGAAAACACAAGCGCGTGAAATCGCGCGTTGGTCGTAAAACGACGCGCCCTTGCCGCAAACGCGCCGCGATCCGGGCGCTCCTTCGTTCGCGTCACACATTCGCCGAGTCCGGGCGGTTCGGGAGGGACCATCCATGTTGAAACATGCCGCACGCGCGGCGCTGATGGCGTGCGCTTTCGCGCTCGCATCATGCGCCGGCCCATCCACGCAAACAGAACAAGCCGAAGACGGCATTGTCGTTTCCGGCAGTCGGCGCGACCAAGACCAGAACGCCGCGCCGATGGCCCCGCCGCCGCCCGTCGTGGCGCAGGAAATGGGCCGTACCCGCGCCGCGATCGGCGGCGTTGTCGCGCCCTACGCGCAAACCGCGCCGCAGCCGATGCCCGGCACTGTCGATCGCGAAAACTACGAAGACGTCGACCCCAATCCGATTCACGCCGTCTCCGACGAACCGGTCTCGACCTTCTCCATCGATGTCGACACCGCCTCCTATTCCAACGCGCGCCGCATGCTGAACCAGGGCCGCCTGCCCCCGCGCGACGCCGTGCGCATCGAGGAGATGATCAATTATTTCCGCTACGATTATCCGCTGCCGCAAAATCGCAGCCAGCCCTTCTCCACCAACGTCACCGTCGCACCCTCCCCTTGGGCGGAAGGGCGCCAACTCGTGCATATCGGCCTGCAAGGCTACAATATCGTGCCGCGCGAGCGCCCGCCGCTGAACCTCGTCATGCTGCTCGATGTCTCGGGCTCGATGGGCGAGCCCAACAAGCTGCCGCTGGTGCAGCAAAGCTTCCGGCTGCTGATCGATCAGCTCAACGCGCGCGATCGCGTCTCCATCGTTGTGTATGCGGGCGCCGCCGGCGCGGTGCTTGAACCGACGCCCGGCAACGAACACGCCCGCATTCTCGCGGCGCTCGATAATCTGCAAGCCGGCGGCTCCACCGCGGGCGGCGAAGGCCTGCGCCTCGCCTATGCGCTGGCCGAGCAAAATTTCAACCGCAACGCCGTCAATCGCATCATCATCGCCACCGATGGCGACTTTAATGTCGGCATCAACGATCCCCAGCAGCTGCAGGATTTCGTCTCGCGCAAGCGCGAAACCGGCATCTATCTCTCGGTGTTCGGCTTCGGCGGCGGCAATTACAACGACGCGCTGATGCAGCGCCTCGCCCAAAACGGCAACGGCGTCGCGACCTATATCGACACGCTGAACGAAGCCCGCCGCGTGCTGCGCGACGAGATGGCGTCCAACATGTTCTCGATCGCAAATGACGTGAAAATCCAGGTCGAGTTCAATCCCGCGCGCGTCGCCGAATATCGCCTGATCGGCTACGAAACCCGCATGCTCAACCGCGAGGATTTCAACAACGACCAGGTCGACGCCGGCGAAATCGGCGCGGGCCACGCCGTCACCGCGATCTATGAGATCGTCCCGGTGGGCGGGCGCACCTTCAACGATGAATTGCGCTATCAGCCGAACCCGCAAGCCGCGCCCAGCGCGGCCAACGAACTCGCCTTCCTGCGCATTCGCTACAAGCTGCCGGGCGAAGACAACTCGCGCCTGATCGAGCGGCCGATCACCAATGCCGACGCGGTTACGTCCATCGCGCAAGCCAACGAGTCCGCGCGCTGGGCCACCGCCGTCGCCGGCTATGGCCAATTGCTGCGCGGCGATCCCTATCTCGATCGCGGCTATGATTGGGATGACGTGACGACGCTGGCTCAAGGCGCCCGCGGCCGCGATGAATTCGGCTGGCGCGCCGAATTCATCCAACTTGTGCGCGCCGCCTCCACCGCCGCCGCCATGAACCCGCTGCCCCAACAACCAAGGCCCGAACCAAGACCACGGCAATCGAGGTAAGCGCAGCAAAACCCCTCCCCGCAAGGGGGAGGGGTTACCGGCGTTAAGCCGCCCAGATCAGGCGCAGATTGCTTTCGGCTTCCTCGATCTCGGCTTCCAGGAACGGGCCGTTCATCACCGGGCGCAGCGCTTGGGCGAGGTCCGCTTCGACATATTCGCGCGCGTCGCGCTCGTCGTGCTGGTGGATGAGGATGTGCGTAGCGCCCAAAAGCTTAGCTTCCGGCCATTGCTCGTGGCTGGCCAAGCGTTTGGAAAGATTGCCGGTTCTGGAAAGAAACAGCGGCGTCCAGCCACGACCGCCCGGGCCTGGACGGGCGAAGCAATAGACCGCCGGCGCGGTCGCGAATTGCTCGTGCGGGCGGTGAACGCTGAAGCGATGCAGACGGCCAGACAAACCACGGAAAATCGCTTCGCTCATGTGCATCGCCCCCTTCTGGATGGATCGTTCGCTCTATGTTCCAGATTGGTACGCGAGTCAGATGTTCTTGTAAAGTTCCATTCCGCTCGCGATTTCAAATCGCCCTCACATCGCCCTCCCATCGCGCGCGCGGCGTCCCCATCTTTCGCGCACGGACGGAGCCTGCGATCATGGCTGGCATGGCACATACTCATTGCGCGCACGATCACACGGCCCAGCTCACGGAGGCCGAGCACGTCTGCCAGGCGGCGGGCGAAAGCCTCACGCCGCTGCGCCGCCGCGTGCTCGAATTGCTGATCACCCAACACGCGCCGGCGAAAGCGTATGATCTCCTGCCGCTGCTCGATGGCGACAAAACAGCAAAGCCGCCGACGATCTACCGCGCGCTCGATTTTCTCGTGCGCATGGGCCTTGCCCACCGCATCGAAAGCTTGAACGCGTTCGTCGCCTGCGAGGTCGGCGCGTGCGAACGCTCGACGATCTTCATGATCTGCGAAAAGTGTGGCGCCGCCGAAGAACTCGACGCCGGCCACGCACTGATCGATTTGGCCGAAGCCGCCAAGAAGGATGGCTTCGCCATCCGCCGCACTATGATCGAGGCCAGCGGCCTTTGCGCGGCGTGCCAAGCCGCATGAGCACGCACCCAGCGCCCCTGCCCGCGCCATTGTATCAGGGCAGCGTCAACACTTGGGAATGCGATGATGGCGGGCATTTGAATGTCCGCTTCCATCTGGAGCGCGCCTTCGTTGGCCTCGCCCACATGGCGCATGCGCTCGAATTGCCGCGCGCGTTCACGCCTTCGGCCGCCTCCACGCTCGCCCCTGTTGAAGCACATGTGCGCTTCAACAGGGAAGCGCTGCCCGGCGCGCCGCTCATCATGCATGGCGGCGTCATCGAGATGGGCGAGAGCGACGCCACGCTCTGCCTCGACATGCGCCACGCCGATGGCGCGCCCGCCTCCTGCTTCACGCTCTGTGTCGCGCACGCCGACACGCGCGACTTTCGCCCCTTTCCCTGGTCGCCGCGCTCGCGCGAAGCCGCCCAGCGCCTCGCCATCGAACAGCCCGCGCACGCCAAGCCGCGATCGCTTGATGTGACGAAGCCTCCTTGCGAGGCCGGCCACGCGCAAGCGATTGCGACCGGCGCATTGCGCACCGGCGCCGCCATGGCTCTGCCCGAACATTGCGACCCGTTCGGCCGCGTGCGCTTCGATCAATTGATGGGGCGCGTTTCGGATTCGGTGCCGAACCTGCTCGCGCAATGGCGCGCCGACGCCGCGGCCGAGCAAGGCGCGGCGCCCGCAGGCGCCGTGGTCGAAGCGCGCTACCTCTATCGCCGCTTCCCGCGCCCAGGCGATCTGATCGAAATCTATTCCGGCATCACCGGCATTGGCGAAAAGACGCTCAATCTGGTGCACTGGCTGGTCGATCCCGCGAGCGGCGCATGCTGGATGAGCATGGAAGTGACGGCGCTCACCTTCGACACCGCCACGCGCAAAGCCATCGCACCAAGCGCTGAAGCGCGTGCGAGGATGGAGCGCCGGATCGTCAAGCTCGCGATCTAATTATTGCACCAGCGTATCGTGATACTTGCGCCCCGCGCGCGCCAGCAACAGCGCGCTTTCGATCGCCGCGCGCGCGCGATCGGGCCGCTCCATCGGCAGCATATGCCCCGCGCCCTCCACCGTCGCCACGCGCGCATCCGGCTTGATCGCCGCGATCCGGTGCATGTTCGCTTCGGTGATGGTCGAGCCCCGTTCGGCGCGCAGCAGCACCAGCGGATCGGTGACGCGGCGGAGCGCGCTCCACGGATCGTGGCGTTGCGCGCAATAGGTCGCCGCTTCGAACTCAGGATGGCATGCAAGCTTGAAGCCGCCCGCGCCGTCCTCGCTCAAACCATCGGCGACATAATCCTCGATCACCTCACGCGGAAATGTCTTGAAGACGCCGCGCCCGGTGAAACCCTCCACCGCGCTGGCGCGATCGGCAAATTCCGCGCGGCGCTTCGCGGCGCCCTTCGCCATGCCCATCGTGTAGCGTTGGATCAGCGGCCCAAGCGGCAGGTTCGACATCGCATACGCGGCCGTCGGCAAGATCACCGGCTCCAGCAGCGCAAGCCCCGCGACCAGATCCGTGCGCTGGCCCGCCGTCAGCAGGCTCACGGTCGCGCCCATCGAATGGCCAGCGAGCGTCACCGGCGAAGAGAAATGCTCCAGCACCGCGATCAGATCATCGCGGTGGCGCCGCCACGACGTGTAGCCAAACGTTCTCGCGGGCAAGGTGGTGCGCCCATGCCCGCGCGCATCCAGCGCCACGACGTAGAATTTCTCGCCCAGCGGTGCGAGCAGCGTGCGATAGGTGCGCGCGTTAAAGCCGGTCGCGTGCATGAACACGATGTCCGGCGTGGGCTTTTCGGCGCCGAACGCCAGCCCCGCCATCTGCCCGCCCGGCACATCGAAGCTGACGCGGCGAAAATCTGTTTCAGTCTCAGTCACGCGCGGGACCTTGGCGAAGGCCGCGTGCGCGTCAAGAGCGCGACCGCGCGGCGCGAATGATTAACCAAACACACGGCGCAGAATGTCCGTCGTGCGCCGCCCCGGATCGCGACGGATCGCGCGCTCTTCCTCGGCGATGAAGAAGAAGCAGCCTTCAAGCGCTTTCGTGGTCGAGAAATTGATCACCTCGGTGCGCAGCTCGCGCGTCATGCTGGCAAGCCCCACCTCGCGCAGCGCCGAGCGCATCAGCGTAAACGCGCCAGACGCCGTCAGCGCCTCCGTCATCGGCGGGCGCAGCAAGCTTGTCAGCCGCGTTTCCGTGCGCCCGCGCAGATAACGCGTCGCCGAATCTTGCGGCCCACGCACGATATCGATCGCGTCGGCAATGGTGATCGTGCGTACGGCGTTGACGAAGAGCCCGCCCGCTTCCGGCATGGTGCGCTCGGCCGCGCGGTTTAAGCTCTCCTGCAACTCGTCCAGCGGCCGCGACATGCCGAAGCCCGCCAAAGTGCGCTGCGATTGGCCAAGCACGCCCGGCAACGGAATGCGCACGCGGCCGTCGTTCCAAAAGCCGTTGGGCTGGCCCAGCCGCGTCGTCGCGTTCATCGCCGCCAGCCCCAGCGCATCGCGAATGCCGCGCCCTGCGTCAGCCTGCGTCAGGCTGTCGAGCAAAGGCCGCTGCGCCAACGCGGGCGACGCCACGATCGCCGCAAGCGAACCAAGCAACACACGTCGAGCGAAATGATTCTGCATTCGTCATTGTACCCCACCGTCATCCCGGACGCGCGGAGCGCGATCCGGGACCTAGGGTCCCGTGCGCCTGTGGCCCTGGGTCCCGGCTCTCCCTACGGTCGGCCGGGATGACGGTGACATATTCAGTCAGCATTCGTGACCCAAGCGCTCCTGACAAACCGCGTCAAACCCGCCATTGTTTTGGCCGATGACGCTCTCCGACCTCCTGCCCAAGCTCCATTATCCGACCCGCCTGGAAAAGCTAGTCGATGGCTGGGTGCATGGCGTGGCGCTGATGCTCTTCACCTTCGCGGTGGGCGCGGCCCTCGGTCTCGCCATCTGGCAGGGCGGGCTTGGCATGGCGGCGGCGGTTTCGGTTTACGCCGTGTGCGTCATGACCATGATCGGCTGCTCGATGGCCTACAACATGGTTGAGCAACCGCAACGCAAAGCACTGCTGCGCCGCTTCGATCACGCCGCCATCTTTCTGATGATCGCCGGCACGTACACGCCCTTCACCACAATTCGCTTCGACGGCGCGTGGGCGATCTCGATGACGACGATCGTTTGGGCGCTGGCGCTGATCGGCGCGGCGGGCAAGCTCTTCCTGCCCGGCATCGGCAAGCGCATCTGGATCGCG
This sequence comes from Caulobacterales bacterium, assembly GCA_017303355.1. GTDB lineage: Bacteria > Pseudomonadota > Alphaproteobacteria > Caulobacterales > Aquidulcibacteraceae > Vitreimonas. Next base: position 27,500 of record JAFLCU010000008.1, read on the forward strand.
TTTTACGTCGCCATGGGGTGGCTCGTGGTGGCCGCGCTTGGGCCGATGCTCGAAGGCGTGCCGCTCGCCGGCCTCATCCTGCTCGCCATCGGCGGCGCGCTCTACACGATCGGCATTCCCTTCTACGTCTGGGAAAAGCTTCCCTTCCGTCGCGCCATCTGGCACGGCTTCGTCATGGCCGCCGCCGGCGTGCACTATGCTGCGGTGCTGACGGGCGTTGTGTTCGCCTAATTCCGCGCGCTGCGTTAGCATCGCGCAACGGAGTTCACTCATGCGTCTCGCCGCGACACTCGCCCTCTGCTGCACGCTTCTCGCCTGCGCCACAGCGCCCACGCCCGCGACTCCCGCGCCAAGCGGCTACGATCCGGCGCTCGCGCAACGCCTCGGCGCCGATGAGCGCGGCATGCGCCAATACGTGCTCGTCATCCTGAAAACGGGGCCCGCCACGAACCTCTCCGACGAAGAGCGCACACGCCTCTTCAACGGCCACATGGCCAATATTGGCCGCCTCGCCGAAGAAGGCCGCCTCGTCGTCGCCGGCCCCCTCGGCGCCAACGAACGCCAATATCGCGGCATCTTCATTCTCACCGTGACCACAATCGAGGAAGCCGCCGCGCTCGTCGTCACCGATCCCGCGGTCGCGGCCGGCGTGTTCGCCTACGAAGCCTATCCCTGGTACGGCTCCGCCGCCCTGATGGAGCTTCCCGCCATCGACGCACGCCTGCAGCGTTAATTTTCACCATCGTCATCCCGGCCGGAGCGAAGCGGAGAGCCGGGAGCCAGCCCTGACAAAGCGCAGTGCGCCACTGTCATCCCTCTATCCATGCGCCAACACCGCTCCGCGCCTTGAAAATCAAGGCTCCGCGAAAAACTTATCCGCCCCCTGCTTGGGCCATCGTACACTTGCCCCATCACCGCGATCGGAGAGCAGTTGGATCCCTGTTCGCTTCAATGTCGCGGCGAAGCAATCGAGCGTGAAGCGTGAACGCTTCTCCGCCTGCCGTTAGGACTAAGGACGGCTATTCGACAAGCGAACGCACGGAGTTCGCCGAATATGCGGGGGCAGCGCGCAAGCAAGGATACGAGATGCAGGCAGAGCCGCTTCTCATGGTCGTGCTGGCGCGTAATGCGAACACGTTGAAGCCCGCGCGCGCCATAACGCGTGGGGAGACGCACCGGACGCATCGCGAACACGATGCTCCGCACGCGCGCGGCGATCCGACTCATCGGGTGTGAAAGAACGCCTGCAGCGGAGCCGCGGTTTCCAACGATTGCGGGGACGCGGGTTTCCGTGTCATGCGCGCCGAGCCAACGGCGCATTCTTCGCGACGCGCAATCCCGCGTCCCCGGCTCTCCGCTGCGTGGAAACGCAAGCGGCGCTTTGCGCTGCGCATCTGCCCCCGCGTGCGGGGGAAGTGGATCGCGGCGCGGCCGCGAGACGTTGGGGGCGGCGTGCCGCCACGTCAGCCGCGACACGCCGCGCACCCGTGCTAATCTGCCTCCAGGGAGCGAAACGTCATGACGGAAACCACCTGCTTCAAGCTCGGTATCGAAAACAACATCGCCCACATCGTGCTCAATCGGCCCGAGGCGTTCAATTCCATGCCGCGCGCGTTCTGGAACGAATTGCCGGCGCTCGTGCATGATATCGACGACCACGCCAAGGCGCGCGTCATCGTCATCTCCTCCACCGGCAAGCATTTCACCGCCGGCATGGATCTTTCCGTCTTCACCGATGGCGAAGGCGTGAACGCCAGCGGCGCCGACGAATACTCGCGCGCCGAAGCCTTCCGCCAATTCGTGCTGACGCTGCAGGGCAGCTTCTCCTGCCTCGACAATGCGCGCATGCCGGTGATCGCCGCGATCCAAGGCGGCTGCATCGGCGGCGGCGTCGATTTCGTCTCCGCCTGCGACATCCGCTACGCCACCGACGACGCCTTCTTCCAAATCCAAGAAATCAATATCGGCATGACCGCCGATGTCGGCACCTTCCCGCGCCTGTGCAAACTCATCCCCGAAGGCTGGGTGCGCGAACTCGCTTACGCTGGCCGGCGCCTACCCGCGCAACGCGCCAAGGAGATCGGCCTCGTCAACGAGACCTTCCCCACGCAGGAGGCCATGCTGGCGCATGTCATGGAGATCGCCGCCGAAATCGCCAGCAAGGCGCCGGTCGCGGTCGCCGGCTCCAAGCGCATGATCAATTACGCGCGCGACCATTCCATCGCCGACGGCCTTGATTACATCGCCACCTGGCAAGCCGGCATGTTCGCCCCGCCGCACATGATGGAAGCCTTCGCCGCCAAGGCGCAGAAACGCACACCCAAGTTCGCCGACTTGGCCCCGCTGAAGAAGAAGATGTGATTTAGGGCGCTTATGCTTTAAGCGCCCGTCATTCCGGACGCGCGGAGCGCGATCCGGGACCCAGGGGCCAACGCACCGCGCTTTGAAGCCCTGGGTCCCGGCTCTCCCTTCGGTCGGCCGGGATGACGGTAGTTCTGAAAGAGTGGCGCTATGGACGTTCGATTTATTCCCCCGGGTCGCAATCCGCCGCATGAGGTGAATGCGTTCATCGAAATCCCGCAAGGCGGCCTGCCTGTAAAGTATGAGTTGGACCAGCGCTCCGGCGCGCTTTTCGTCGATCGCTTCCTGCACACGTCCATGCTGTATCCGAGCAATTACGGCTTCATCCCGAACACGCTCGGCGATGACGGCGACCCGATCGACATCTTGGTCGTCACGCCGATGCCGGTCGTCGCCGGCGCCGTGATCCGCGCGCGCCCCGTTGGCGTGCTGCTGATGAGCGACGAAAAAGGCGAAGACGAAAAAATTCTCGCCGTCCCCGTCGACGCGCTGAACCCGTTTTACGCCGACGTGAAAACCTATCAGGATCTGCCGCCGCTGCTCGTCGCGCAGATCGCGCACTTCTTTACCCACTACAAAGATCTTGAACCCGGCAAAACCGCCAGCGTCGGCGAATGGGCCTCGGTCGAAGTTGCGCACCAACGCATCATGGCCGCGGTGGAGCGCGCAAAGTGAGCAAGGACGCGGCAGCCGCGCAGCTGGTCGCGGCGCTGAACGAAGCCGCACTGCGCGAAGCGCCCAGCGCGGATTTGGTTTCGGTTGAGCTCAACTTCCTCAGCGCCGAAGCCGTCGCCCGCGTCGACGCCCGCACCGAACGGCGCACGCGCACGCTCGCCTTCCTGGTCGTGGACGCGTTCGATCGAGCCGGCGCGCGCGTCGCCAGCGGCTCAAGCGTGCATAAAATCGCTTAAAGCGTGCGCGGCGCGATCCAGCGCATTTCGGCCAGCGTTGCATCGTGCAGCACGTCCGGATCGATCGCGTCGAACGGATCGGACGGGCCGTCATAGCCGTCAGGCAACCTGTAAACGCGCCAGAAATTACCATCTTCAGCGGTGGAGCACGCAAAGCCCGCCGCACCTTCCACGAATTCTGACGCGCAGAATTCTACTTGCTCCGGCGGCGCCACGGCGAAGCGCGTTTGGCCGACAATGTCTTGCGTGGGGCCGCGCGCCAGCGGCGATGTCGTCACAATCGAATGCACGTAAGCGCGATCCGCTGTCGGATTGACGCGGAAGACTTCGCCCGCGTCGGTCGAGAGCGTGATCGCCGTGAACGGACTGCCTTCGATCTGATCTTCAACCGAGGCCACGGCAAAATTCGGCGCCGCCGCGCGCAGCGCTTCAACGCTCATCGGTATGGCCGCACTTACGCCGCCCGCGCCGTTGGGCCCAATATTGAGATTGGCGATGGGGGCGGCGATCGCCGTCGGCTCCGCCGGCTCGCTCTGTTGCGGTTGCCCGCACGCGGCGAGCACAAGACCCGCCACAGCTAAACAAGCAAGGATGCTACGCTTCATGCCGCCCCTCTCGCGCCGTTCAGTTGAACACTTCGAACAAGCCCGCGGCGCCCATGCCGCCGCCGATGCACATCGTGACGACAGCGTGCTTGGCCTTGCGGCGCCGGCCTTCGAGCAGCACGTGACCAACAAGCCGCGCCCCCGTCATGCCGAACGGGTGGCCGATGGCGATCGAGCCGCCATTGACGTTGTACTTTTCCGGATCGATGCCGAGCCGGTCGCGCGAATAGAGGCATTGCGAGGCGAACGCTTCGTTGAGCTCCCAAAGGTCGATGTCATCGACCTTGAGGCCTTGGCGCTCGAGCAGACGCGGCACGGCGAACACCGGGCCGATGCCCATTTCGTCCGGCTCGCAGCCCGCGACGGCGAAGCCCTTGAACAGACCGAGCGGCTCAAGCCCGCGCTTTTCGGCTTCCTTTTCGTCCATCAGCACGACAGCCGCCGCGCCATCGGAAAGTTGGCTCGCATTGCCGGCGGTGACGAAATTGCCCGGGCCGCGCACTGGCTGCAGCGAGGCCAAGCCTTCGAGCGTGGTATCGGCGCGATTGCACTCGTCCTTCGTGACCGTGTAATCGACGAAGCTCTCTTCCTTCGTCTCCTTGTTGACCACTTTCATCTTCGTCGCCATCGGCACGATTTCATCGTTGAAAAGCCCCGCAGCCTGCGCCGCGGCGATGCGCTGTTGCGAGCGCAGCGAATATTCGTCCTGATAATCGCGCGCCACGTTGTAGCGCTTGGCGACGATGTCGGCGGTCTCGATCATCGCCATCCAAAGCTCGGGCTTTGTCTTCATCAGCTCTTCTTCGGTGACGCGATAGCGGTTCGCGTGACCGCTCATCTGCACCAGCGAGATCGATTCAACGCCCCCGCCCACGGCGGCCTTGGCGCCTTCGTTCATGATGTAGTGCGAGGCTTGCGCGATCGCTTGCAGGCCCGACGAACAGAAGCGGTTTACCGTCGTGCCAGAGCTCGTCACAGGCAGGCCGGCGCGAATGAGCGAGAGGCGCGCGATGTTCGTGCCCGTGGCGCCTTCCGGCGCGCCGCAGCCGATCACAACGTCTTCGATCTCGGCCGGATCAAGCTTGGAGCGCGCCACCGCGTGCTTGATGGCGTGGCCGGTCATGGTCGCGCCGTGCGTATCGTTGAAGCCGCCTCGACCGGACTTGGCGAGGCCCGTACGAGCATAAGAAACGATAACAGCGCGGCCCATTGGCAGTCTCCCTACAGAATTCGCGCGCACCCTAGACGCGCCTTCGCGTATGCGAAAGAGCCGCCGCCGCGTGAGACTGACGCGCTTTTCAGATCAGGAGATGGCCTGATTGTTGACCAAACCGCCGCCGGGCGGGCCATCGTCGCCGCTATTGGACGATGTGGGCGCGGCGACCGTGCTCGTCGCCGGCGCGCCGCCTTGGGTGAAGATACCGCGCCCGCGATCCTGTATCCATTTGGCGATATCTTCCGAGAGCACGCCCGCGACAATGCCCACCAGAGAGACCGTGAAGGGATTGAGCGTCGCCGATGTCGTCGCCTGCTGCACGCCGGAGCTGATCGAGAAGCCCGCGATCGCCGCATTCGCCAACACATAGAAAGCGAGCGCCGCGCACATGCCGAAGATCAAGCGCACGACGATTTCGGCCATCGTCACCGGCGCGGGCCGGTTGAGATAGGCCGGGAAGAGATAAAGCAACGAGCCAAGCGCGCCCATCAGCAGCACCAGCACCGTCGAGAGCAACGCCGGGTGGCCTTGCGCGAGGAACGCGCTCACGCCCAGCGGGCTCATCGACGCCAGAGCATGCGCTTCGCCGCGCACGCGCGTGTAATGCTCGTAATCGGGCACCACCGTTTGCTGCAGAGCAAAGATGCGGCGATTGGCTTCCGCCACTTGGCCCGCCACCAAACGCTGACGCGCCACCAGCGCCGCGCGCTCGGCCGAGCGATCGTCGAGCGCCTCTTCCTGCGCGGCGAGTTGCTGAACTTGCGTGCGCAATTGCGCGACGCCCTGCTGATCAGCCGGAGGAAGGCCTGGGCGCGCCGCCAGCGTGTTGATGCGTTGCGAAAGCCCCTGCGCGCTCATGTCGGCGGCAGCGCTCTCGGCTGTCGCCACGTTAGCGCGCGTTTCGATTTCGGCGATGGCGCCGACCATGGCGGCGCGCGCATCGTTCGCCGTTGCTTCGGCATTTTGCGCTTCGGTGTCGAGCGCGGTGATCTGCTGTTCAACGTCGAGCTGCTCGCCGCGCGGGCCGGCGGACTCGGTTTCAATCTGCACGACCTGGCGATCGACCTCATCAAGCTGCGCAAACGAGATCAGGCCATTCGTCGACGGCGATATCTGCGCGACGCCGTACTGGAAATCACGCGAACTGAAGACGAGCGCGCTGAAGCCGAGCACCGCCACCATCGCCACCGCCAGAACGACGCCCACGGAAAATTTGTACAACGTCATGGCCGACCACCCCTCGACTACGCGGGCGCCGTCCCCGCACGCCTGCCGGCGTTTTGTAGCGCAGTCTGCGCCCGGCGCCCGCGCTTTTTTAACCATGTTCGCGCCCCGCCTTACGGTGACGTAATGAATATTCACTGAATATTTTTCGTTTCCTTCAATTTTCTCTTGTCAGCCGTTACGGAAATGGGCAGTGTCTGGTCAGCGCTCCTCCCCAAGCAGCGCGACAGTCAGGGATAAACTCAATGAACGTCGTGAAATCGATTCTCGTCGCGGCCATCGCCAGCACCGCCTTCGTCGGCGCCGCCTATGCGCGCGACAATGGCGTCTTCACCGTGAAGCTCGAGGCGCCCGTCGCCGAGCGCACGCAATACATCACGCAAAACACGATCTGGACCTGCGAAGGCGACACCTGCCGCGCCCGCGCGCAGCACGCCTCGACCGTGCGCGCCTGCCGCCAATTCGTGCGCGAATCCGGCGCACGCGTCGTCGCCTACGGCCCGGAAGGCAGCGAATTGAGCGCCGACGAGATCGCCAGCTGCAATGGCGAGACGCCGGCCACGCTGCAAGCCGCGAACTAAGCTTCGTTGGATTGAGGATCAGGCCGTCAGCACAAGCTGGCGGCCTGATCTATGTTTGCGAGCGCCCGCGCAAACCGCCGCTCCAGGGATGCGCGCCGCAGGGCTGCAGCGTGAGCGCGGTAACGGCGGGATCATCGACAATGCGCGTGCGCGCCGCACCCGTGCGGCCATCGACCAGCGTGTGCAGCTCCGGCGCGACAGTGCCGTCCTCATGCCGCGCCAGCACGATCACGCCGTGCGCGCTGGCGTGACCCGCGCCGCCCGCTTGGCGCGGCAGGTCATAAAGGATGCGCACGCGAAACCGGTCGCCGGTTTCCTCAAGCTCATAGCGGGGACGATCAAACAGCGTCTCCACTTGGCTTTCATAGACCACTTCGATCGCGTCGGCGCCGAAACGTACGCCCACGCCCGCCGCGCAGGCGGCTGGCCCGGCGCTCCACAGGCCGGATAATTCCTCTGGCGGACGCGATCCCGAGCAGGCCGCTGCAGCGAAGGCCAGCCCAAGCATCGCGAAGGAGGCGCGCGACATAACCTAGAAGCTGCTACGCTGGTCCGGTTGACGAGGTCTGAACGTCGCGCGCCCCTGGTCAAAATCTCGCCGGCGCCCCATGTGACGACTTGATTCAGCCGAACATGACCGCCCCTACCGCCTCCCCCGACGTCGCCAGCGGCGCCGCCGCATCGGACCTGCTGGACGACCTCGTCGAGGCGTTCCCGGGCGAAAGCGTGAGCGTGGGTGAATTGTTGGAACGTTTGGACGAGCGCGCGCATGGCGTGTTGTTGCTCGTGTTGGCGCTGCCGATGTGCATTCCCAACATCCCAGGCATCTCGACGATCTTCGGCTTGCTGATGCTCGCGCCGGCAATACAGCTCATGTTCGGCGCACACACGCTCTGGCTGCCCAAGCGCGTGCGCGAGTGGCGCGTCGATTGTGCCGCGCTACGGCGCACGTTGCGCGTCGCCGGGCCGCCGCTGAAGCGCATCGAATATCTGATCCGTCCGCGTTGGCTGCCGCTGACGGAATTTCCGTTCACGATCTATGTCGGCTTTCAGTCGCTGATCATGGCGCTGATCCTGATCCTGCCGATCTGGGGCGCGAACTTGCCGCCCGGCTTCACGGTCGTGTTGACCGCGCTCGCGCTGTTGCAGCGCGATGGCTTGCTGATGCTGCTGACGATCCCGTTCGCCGCGGGATCGCTCGCCGCACTCTGGTATTTCGGAATTCTAAGCTTGGCGATTTTGCATCGCGTCACGGATTGGATTGGCGCGCTGTTTTAGGCGCGTAGGCCCAGGCAACGGCGATCAATCCCACGAGCAGCAGCACAGAATATTCCATGCCGTTGCGCCCCGCGCCGACGACAAACCAGCCTGCGGGATAGTGCACAAGGACCATGCCAAGGCCGACGATGACGATGTGGCCCAGGCATGCGAGCGTGACGAAACGGCGCGCAAGCAGAAACAATGGCGCGACCAATTCATAGATCGTCACGGCCGCAGCCCAATAAAGCCCGTACGGAAAGCCGATCGAGCCTAGCCACTCGCCAAAGCCAGTGACGTAGGGATCCCAGTGGCTGGCGCGAAACGCGCCGTGGATGAAGATCAGCACCGCAAGCGCGATGCGTATGCCGGAAAGCGCCAATTCAGTGCGCTCAGCGTGTGCGCGTGGTCCCAACACCATGACGAACCCCCGTCTGCTCAAGACGAGGCGGCGGCACGCGGCGATGAAACGCAATTGCTTTGCGACGAGCGCGCCGATCAGCACGAGTTACGGACGAGCCAGCCCAATTGCTCGCCGGTGCGCGCCACCGCAGGTTCCGCCACGCGGCAATTCTGCGCCCGCGGCTGCGCAGCGCCACGCTGGAATTCCGGATCGCCCTCGCCACTGCGGCGATCAAGATCGGAGAGTGTCTCGTAAACAAAAATCTCGCTGCCGGCGCTGTTGGCGATGCATTCGTGACGCGAGCCGTTCGACTCGCGCAGACGCACGCTCACTTCGCCTTCACCCAGTGTGGTGGCGAAGGTGATGCGCACCGGCCGCGATTCCGCGCGCGCCAGGCACGCATCGATCGCGGGAATGAGTTCCGGCAAAACCGAAGCCCAAGTCGGACGCTCGCCCTCATTGATGCCGCGCCGCGCGCAGCCGGTGTAGGCGACGCCTTCAAACAGAATATGCGCAACGTACGGCAGCTCGACGCCGCTCGCATTGCAGGGCTGCTGCATGATGGTGATGGTCACGGCGCCAGCGACGACACGCATGCCGCGCTCGCGATAGTCGCGCTCGCTGGGAATGCCGCCATCTTCGCCCAGACCTGGACGCGAGAATTGCGCGTAATCTTCCAGAAGCCGCAATTCCCACGCGCCTTCGGACGCGCCTTCAGCGGTGTCGAGCGCGCCGATGCCGCCGGAGGCTTGAAACTCTCCCGTATAGAGCGCGCGTTGTTCGGCGTTGGCCGGCCCACCCAGCGCGGCCAATTGCTCGGCCGCCATCGCCGCTTCACGCTCGGCGTTCGACGGCGTGGCCGGGCCCTCCTCGGTTTGCGCCGGGTCGCGCTGACAAGCGGCCAAGCCTATCGCGCCGAACGCCAGCACCGATCCTAAACAAACCCCGCGGATGAAATTCCGCATTGGCGCCCCCCACTGGCCGGCGCCCGTAATGAGGCCACAGCCGTCGCAGGGTGTATTATAGACCCATGCAGCGTGATTCCGGCGCCCCACTTTACGAGTTTTTCGCGGGCGGCGGCTTGGCCCGGCTGGGCTTGGAACCAGATTTCACCTGTGTTTTCGCCAACGACATCGAACCGGCCAAGGCCCAAGCTTACCGCGCCGCCTTCGGCGACGGCGACATGCGCCAGGGCGATATCTGGAAACTGAACGTTTCGGACCTGCCCGGTCACGCCGCTTTGGCGTGGGCCTCGTTCCCCTGCCAAGACCTCTCGCTCGCTGGCGCGCGCCGTGGCCTGGCGGCGCCGCGCTCGGGCGCGTTCTGGGGATTCCATCGCCTGATCGAAAAGCTCGCGCACGAAAAGCGCGCGCCGGATGTGTTGGCGCTTGAGAATGTCAGCGGGCTGCTGAGTTCGCACGGCGGCGCCGATTTCGCAGCGCTGGTCGGCGCGTTGGATGGGCTGGGCTATCGTGTTGGCGCGCTGGAAATCGACGCGGCGCTGTTTACGCCGCAATCGCGGCCGCGCTTGTTCATCATCGCCGCGCGCAGCACGCCCGCGCATCTCATCGCCTCAGGCCCAAGCGAGCCGTTTCATAGCATGGCGTTGCGCAACGTGGTTGCGCGACTGCCGGACGGATTGCGCAAACGCTATGTGTGGTGGCGTCTCGACACGCCGCCAAAGCGCAACACCGCCTTGGCGGATCTGCTCGATGACGAGGGCGCCGCGTGGAACAGCGATGAACAAACCGAAAAACTGCTCTCGCAAATGAGCACGCTGCAACGCGCCCGGCTCGATGCGCTGCGCGAGAGCGGCAAGCGCGAAGTTGGCGCGGTTTTCCGGCGCATTCGCGTCGAACACGGCGAGCGCGTACAACGCGCGGAAGCGCGATTTGATGGGCTCGCTGGCTGTTTGCGTACACCCGCCGGCGGCTCAAGCCGGCAGATACTTTTGTTCGTTGGCGGGCAAACCACGCGCTCGCGCCTGCTAAGCCCGCGCGAGGCGGCGCGGCTCATGGGCGTGCCGGATCAATATCCACTGCCCGCAAGCCAAACGGCGGCGCTCCACCTCGTTGGCGACGCCGTGTGCGTGCCGGTGGTGCGCTGGCTGTCGCAACATCTCCTACGTCCGCTTGCCGGCGCGGCCACGGCGCGCAAAATCGCCTGATGGCGCGCACGCACGACGTTTTCACACCGGAACAGCGTTCAGCCGTGATGCGCGCCGTGAAAGGCGCGGACACCGCACCCGAGCGCAAAGTACGTGCGGCCGTGTGTGCGCTTGGCTACGCGCGGCGCTACCGGCTGCACGGCGCGCATTTGCCGGGCAAGCCAGACCTCGTGTTCGGCGCGCTGCGTAAAGTGATCTTTGTGCACGGCTGCTTTTGGCACGGCCACGATTGCAAGCGCGGCGCGCGCAAGCCAAAGGACAACGCCGCCTATTGGCGCGCCAAGATCGGGCGCAATCGCACGCGAGACGTCGCGACGGTCGCCGCGCTCGAAGCGGACGGCTGGTCGGTGCTGACGCTTTGGGAATGCGAAACGCGCGACGCCGAAGCGCTTTCCGCGAAGCTCTCGGGGTTTCTCAGCCCATAGGGGGTCCCCTCTCCCGCTGGCGGGGCCGAACCGCGGGCGGGAGAGGGGATCGGGGCGGCAAACTCGCGGGAGGACGCTCGCCCCCGCCCCAATTCGTTGCGCTCCAGAGCCATCAGCGCCGCTAACGGACCGGAACCGAGCATCAAGATCACCGCCATGCCGCACCCCCAACACGCCGCCGTTTTCGCCGGCAGGGCGGAATGAGAGAGGCGATCGTCAGCATGGCCGCGCCTTATTGCAAATCCCTTGCAATAGCAAAACACGCTACTGGGGGGCGGTCAAGCGTGATCGACGTGCGGCGAATTAGGCCGCCGCGCCGCCGCGGGCGGAAACGACGGGCGCTTCGAGAGTGAAGGAGAACACCGAACCTTCGCCCAGTTCGCTCTTCGCCGTGAGATGTCCGTTCATCAGACGCGCCAGCCGGAGCGAGATCGCGAGCCCCAGACCTGGCCCCTCGCCTGCGGAGGCGACACGGCCACGCGCGAAGACGGCCGCGAGTTGCGATCGCGACAGACCCACGCCGGTGTCGGCGATCGTGAACACGAGCCGCGCAACGCCCTCTCTCAGCGCAGGCTGCGCGGCCAAGCGCACGCGCACGCCGCCATGCGTGGTGTAGCGGATCGCGTTGGCCAGCAGGTTGAACAGGATTTGGCGCACGCGCGCGGCGTCCATCTCAACCAAGGGCGGAATATCCGCGCTGACATCGACAAACAGCTCAAGCTGCTTGTCTTGCGCCGCCGCTTTAAAGGCGCTGGTGACGCTGCGCAGAACTTCGCGCGGGTCGTCGGCTTTGGCTTCGATGCGCACCTGACCGTTCTCGAGTTTATCGAGATCGGAGAGATCGTCGAGCACGAGCTTCAAGACCTCGCTGGCCTGCACCAAGGTTGCGATGTGCGCACGCGCGGCCGGCGTAGCCGCGACGCGATGCAAGTGCTCGGCGGCGCCGGCGAGCGCAGCCATCGGCGTGCGCAGCTCGCTATTCATGCGCGAAATCGCATCGGATTTGGCGGCCGCCGCTGCCGCCGCCGCTTGCCGCTCGCGAATGGCGGCGAACTCCGCCTCGGCCTGCGCGACGTCCGAGGCCAACAGCGCGCGCCAGATGTTGACGCCGAAACCGAGCAGCAGCAGCCCGCCCACCAGCGGCATCAAATCGAGCGCGTTGTCCGCGCCGCCGCTCACGAAATCCAAGATAGGAAGCGCAAGCATAAACGCAATCGTCGGCGCCGTACCCGCCGCCGACAAGATCGAAGAGGCGCGCAAGGTCACCGCCGCATTGGCGAGGCCGCCGCAGAAATACGTCACGGCCAACGTCTCGCCATGCACGTACGGCGCGCTCCACAACATGATCGCGACGATGTTGCCATAGGCGCCCTGCGCGACGGTCCAGATCGTCAGTGGGATCAGGTGCGGCGGCGGCTCGCCGCGCGCGCATTGCGCCGCCAGGCGCGCGTAGAGGGCGCGATCGATCAGCACGACGACGACCAGGCCGGTGAACCAATAGGCCGGCCAGAAATTACCGAGAATGGAAACCGAGACGGCGGCGACGATCGCGCACGAGCCGAGCCGGAGCCACGAATTGGCCACCCGCGCGCGCGCAGCCGCCGCCAGCGAACGGGTGCGCCGGAAGCCCACGCCCTTGGGCGCGTCTGGCGCCGTGTCCGGCGAAATGAGAGCATCGTCGGCGTTCAAAACGGGCGGGAGTTTGATCGCTTCACCCTGTAGTTTAGTTAACCGGTCGCCGGCCGGCCGGCTTCACACGCCTCCGGCGCGAGGATCAATATGCGCTCTCGCCTGGCTGGCGGCGCCCGATTAGGGCTCGACCAGATCGCCCCATTGGTGGATATGGTTTTGACGGAACAATTCGGGCGTCTTGTACGCTTTAGTGCGTCTGGATCGGCCGATTAGGCGTTTCTGTTCAGGGTGCGCTCAGACAGGCGTCGTCATTTTTCGCGTCGGGATAGGGCTCGATTTTCACTCGCCCCTTTTTGAACTGGAGGGATTTCTATGATCCGCAAATTCGTGGCTATGGCGGCCGCGGCCATTTTCATGGTCGGCTGCACCAACGTCGATCCGGTCACCGGCGAACGGACGCGTAACAACACCGGCACGGGCGCCATTATCGGCGCGATCGCGGGCGCGGCCCTCGGCACGGCCGCCGGCGGCGACGACCGCCGCAACGCCATGATCGGCGCCGGCATCGGCGCGCTCGCGGGGGCCGGCATCGGCCATTACATGGACCGCACGTATCAGAATCTGCGTGAGCGTCTGGCCGGCACCGGCGTCGGCGTGACGCGCGTGTCGCAGAGCCAGATCCTGCTCAATTTCCCGTCCGACCTCACCTTCGACGTCGATCGTGACGCGGTGAAGAGCCAGTTCGTGCCGACGCTGCAGAACGTGGGCAACGTGCTGCGCGAGTACGATCAAACTACGGTTGACGTCTATGGCCACGCCGACTCGACCGGCACGGATGCCTACAACCAAGACCTCTCGGAGCGTCGCGCGATGAATGTCGGCTCGATCCTGATGCAAGGCGGCGTGATCCGTCAGCGTCTGATCGCGCAGGGCTACGGCGAAAGCCGCCCGATCGCCGACAACGGTTCGGAATCGGGCCGCGCCCGCAACCGCCGCGTTGAAGTCTATATCAGCGCGTTCCAGGGCTAAGCTCTGCTGAACTGAGTAGAAGACGCCGTCGCGCCCAAAGCGCGGCGGCGTTTTTGTTTTGAAAATGGAGATCATCATGCGCGCCGCCCTCCTCACCCTAGGCTTGCTGCTCGCCGCGTGCTCGCAACCCGCGACGGAAGCGCCCGCGCCGGCGGAAACGCCAGCGGCCGAGACCGCGTCCAATCCCGTGCAGGACGCGCTCGCGCAAATGCCGCCAGCGGATGGTGCGCGTGCGGCGGGCGTCGATTTCCGCGGCGTGGGCCAAGAGCCCGGCTGGATCGTCGACATCTATCAGCGCGATCGCATTCGCCTGCTGCTCGATTACGGCGAGACGCTGCTCGATTTCCCGCTCACGGCGCCGACTTATCCGGTCGAAGGCGCAACGCGCTATGTGACGCAAGTCGAAGGCCGCGCGCTCACCATCACCATCCGCCGCGCGCCGTGCGAAGACGTGATGAGCGGCGAGTCCTACCCATCCACGGTCGAGATCGTTATCGACGACCGCACGCTCACCGGCTGCGGCAGAAGCGTGTAAGCGCCCAGCACGTTTGGCCGCGTGGAGCGGGGCTCCACACGGTTGTTGTCTGCGGGGATGCCGGCGAGGCAAGCCGGCGGTTCGACTATGAGGAATCCGCGGCGCAGATTTCGACGCGTGCGAGCGAGCGCACGGCGTGCGCGGGAGGTGCTGCGATCACGCGCGCGGAGATGCGCGTGAGACGGCGCTTCAAGCGCGGCAGGATGCGTGCGACGTAGCGATCGATGTGGGCGAGCGCATGCAGCAACATAGAGATGCGCGCGGCAGGGTCGCGGTGGCGCAGCGCTTTGCGCAGCCATGAGCCGTGTGCGGCGCGGATGAGGCTCTTAGGGCCGGTGCGTTGTTTGAAGCCCCGCGTGCCGAACACACGCACGGTTTGTTGTGGTCGCGCGTAGAGACTGAGCAAATTGACGGCGCGGTGATAGATGAGCGCGGCGATCTGGGTGGCCAGAGCGTTCAGCGTGAGATCGCCAAAGCGGCGCAGGCGGCGCGAATTTTTCATCGTGCCGATGAACGCGCCCACGATCCACACAAGCATCAGCCGCGACCAAGTCGCGAGCCTTTCTAAGCGATGCTGTGAGATGTGGGGCCGGTGATGTTTCATGCCGCGCAGTATATGCGCGCCGTGAAGCGGTCGGATTGAATCGCTGCGTGTGCGCCGAAAGCATCGACGTTTCCGTGAGTTACGAAAATGACGCGGAGGGATAGTGGCCCGCTCTATCCACGTTCTTCATGCCGGGATCGCGTAGCGAGGTCCGGAATCTTGGTCCGCCGCTTCGTCGTTTGCCCTGGATTCCGGGCTCAATGCTCCGCATCGCCCCGGAATGACGACGAGTCAGTTATTCGCCGGGAGCGGTCACTCGTCTAGAACCAAGCGTTGTTCATCTGACCAAGAAATTCGGGCGTGATTGCAAAGCCCGACTTGTCGCCAATTACGCTGTCGATCCCACAACGCGGACAAAGCGCGGTCTGCTCAGCAATGGGATTGCTGGTGTCGGTCCAGTCCTCAATGTCGCTCGGTGCGAACGTTTCCTTGCAGTAGAAGCAACCGCACACCGTGCTCGCCTCGATCTCGGCGCGGTGGCGTATCGAGCGCTTATGGGCGGCGCGTAGCGGGTCCGTTTCTGGAAGGTCGAAGACCCAAGGCAAAGGATCATCTGGCGGCATGTGAGGTTGCTACTACGGCGCCCGGCTGCTGGCTAACGTCTCGTTCGGGCCAAAAGCGGAAGTTGGCCGCAAACTCCACCGTCACCCCGGCCGTAGCGAAGCGAAGCGCCGGGATGACGAAGAGTGTGCGTGATGGGTTCCGGGTTCTCGGCTATCGCCGAGCCCCGGAATGACGAGCGTCCATCGGAACAGTGGGCTTAGCGCTGTGTGGGCTTGCGCTGCTTGCGATATTTCGGCGGGGCGCCGTCGTTGGCCCAGACGCTATTGCCTTTGCGGTCGCGGCGATCGCCGCGGTCGCGCGGTTGTTGATCGTCACGCGTCTTCGTGGCGCCGTGCCCCTGCTTGGCGTGCGCGTGGCCGTGGGCGTCCGAGGCGTGATGCTTCTTCGGCCCGGCGCCCGGACGGCGCGGATGTTGCGGACGGCCCTGCTTTTGCCCTTGCGGGCGCGGCTTCGGCGTACGCTCGTCGGCCTTTGGCGTCGGCAAGGAAAGCTCATGCTTCATCACCGGCACGTCCTGCTTGGTGAGGCGCTGGATATCCTTCAAGTATGCGCGCTCCTCCGGCGCGCAGAAGGAAATCGCCATGCCGGCCTTGCCGCCGCGCGCGGTGCGGCCGATGCGGTGGACGTATTGCTCGGGCACGTTCGGTAGGTCGAAATTGATCACGTGGCTGACCTCTTCCACGTCGATGCCGCGCGCGGCGATCTCGGTGGCGACCAGCAAACGCGCCTTGCCCTTCTTGAACGCATCGAGCGCACGCTCGCGCTGGCCTTGGCTCTTGTTGCCGTGGATCGCGTCAGCAGCGAAACCGGCGGCTTGCAGCTTGCGCATGACGCGGTCGGCGCCGTGCTTGGTGCGCGCGAACACCAGCGCGCGGCTGATGTTGTCGTCGGCCAACATGGCGTGCAGCAGATCCTGCTTGCGCGAGTGATCGACGTGAACGACGGCCTGCTCAACGCGCTCGGCGGTGGACGACACCGGCGTCACGGCGATGCGCTCGACGTCGCCGCTCAGGAATTGGCCGGCGAGTTCGGCGATCGGCTCCGGCATGGTGGCGGAGAAGAACAAGGTCTGACGCTTCTTCGGCACGAGCGTCGCGATGCGGCGCAGATCGTGGATGAAGCCCATGTCGAGCATGTGGTCGGCTTCGTCGAGCACCAGGATTTCGACTTGGTCGAGGCGCAGCGAACGCTGCGAGATATGGTCAAGCAAACGGCCCGGCGTGGCGACAAGAATATCGACGCCGCGAAAGAGTGCTTGCTTCTGCTTGTGCATCGAAGCGCCGCCGAAGACGACAGCGGTGGAGAGGCCGAGGAAGCGGCCATAAGCGCGGAAGCTGTCGCCGATTTGGCTGGCGAGTTCGCGCGTTGGCGCCAACACAAGTGTGCGGCACGCCTTTTCGCCGGCATGGCGACGGTCGGCATGGAGGCGATGCAGGATCGGCAACGCAAACGCCGCCGTCTTGCCGGTGCCGGTTTGGGCCAGACCAATCAGGTCGCGCCCGCTCAGCACGATCGGGATCGCTTGGGTTTGGATCGGGGTGGGAGTGGCGTAGCCCTCCGCAGCGAGCGCCTTCAAAATGGGCGCCGCGAGGCTCAGGTCTTGGAATTGAGTCACAAAGATACTTTCGGCCCAACGCGGCATCGCGCGGGCGCTTCAAACACTGGAACGATGCGACGGCGAAGAAGGGCGGCGAGCAGAGAAATGTCTCTTTGGTGTCTCTTTGGCTCAAAGCCGAACGTCGATGGTGGCGTCCCTAGGGTGACCGCGTTCGCGCCAGGCTCGATAGCCCGCGAACGGTCGCTGAGGCGGCATATCGTGGAAAAGCGTTGCGAAGTCAATAATACAGGCGGCCTAGGCGCGCCGTAACCATATTTTTCAGACTTCGCCGGCTTACGCCGGCGCGCCCTTGTCTCGCCCCACGGCAAGGTTACAGGACGGCCATGGGGATCAGATTTTTCACGCGCGCGGCGTTTGTCGCACTCACGCTCGGACTTTCCGCCTGCGCGACGGCGGCGGCGCCGGATGTTCCGCCGATCGATCAGCCGCCGCCGATCACGCAGGCGTTTCCGCCGGGCAGCCTTTATGTGGCGATGGGGTCTTCGTTTGCCTCCGGCCCAGGCGTGACGCGCGCGGCGGAGAGTTCGCCGCAACGCTGCGGCCGCTCGAACGATAATTACGCGCATCAGCTTTCGCGCATGCGCCAATTGCTGCTTGTGGACGTCACGTGCGGCGGGGCGACGACGCGCTATCTGCTGGGGCCGTGGGAAGAATTGCCGGCGCAGCTGGATGCGGTGAGCGCCGATACGCGGCTGGTGACAATCACCATCGGCGGCAATGATCTGGGCTATATGAGCGGGCTGTTCCGCGCCTCGTGCGCACAGCCGCCCTGCCCGGCGATCGCCGCGCCCAGCGAGCAGGCTTATGCCGATCTGGCCGCGCGCATGGATCAGGTCGTCGCCACGATCCGCGAACGCGCGCCGCAAGCGCGCATCGTGTTCGTCGATTATCCGCAGGTGCTGGCGCCGCGGGGCGTGTGCGCGGCGACGCCAATGACGGAAGCCGATGCGAATGTCGCGCGCGAGATCGCGCGGCGGCTGATCGTGATCACGGCCGAGGCGGCGGCGCGCAATGGTGTGGATCTGCTGCAGGCTTCGGCGCTGTCCGAAGGGCGCGACGCGTGCGCCGCCGATGCGTGGATGAATGGCTCGACCAATCCCACGCCGCTTGATGGCGTCGCCTATCATTTGCGGCTCGCGGGCATGACGGCGATCGCCGAAGCGCTCGATGCGATGCTGCCGCGCTAAATATGGACCGCCAGCGCCCTCGGGACGCCGGCGGTCCGTATTAGAGGCCGTATTTTTTCTTTTCGGCCTTGTTCAGCATGCGTTTGGCGCGCGCGCGGACGCACGCGCGGGCGTAGAGGATTTCGGGCGGCAGCGTTGAAAGCCCGGCGGCGAGCACCACATCGGGCTCGCGCCCATCGCCGATGCGGCCGAGCTTTACTTCCCACCAGATGTCGTCTTTCAGCTTGTGGAGCTGAGTTTTGCCGTCGATCTCGCGCAGGCGCGCGAAGCGATCACGGGCCTCGGCTTCGCGCTTTTCGCGATGGCGCTTGGTCCAGCCACGATAGTTCGGATTCTCGCGCAGCAGCCCGGTGCGCGGGTGCACGTAGAAGCGGCGGTGGTCCTCCGCCAGCGGCCGCTCCCCGCCCCAGCGCGGCGTCGCCATCACCACGCCGTCGCGCGTGCGGGTTTTGATGGCGACAAAATCCTCAATGTGATCGCGCACGTGCTGCTGCACCGTCGAGGTGGCTTTGAGATTTTCGCTGATCTCGGAATAGACCTTGTTCCACGGCCGCTCGAGCTGGCTTTGCAGATAGCGCTTCAGCGGCGCGAGGTTTTCATTGAGCCGCTTGGTCTTTTGCGGCTTGTCGCGCTTGGGCGCACGGCCGCCACGCCCAGCGCGCAGCGGCTCGCCGTCATCATCCTCGACGACGCGCGTGCGGCCCGATCGCAACCCCGCCGCCGCGTGGCCCACACGCGGCCGCTCCACGATCACTTTGGACATATCCTTGCGCATGGCGCGAGCTAAGCGCGGCGGCGCGGCCGAGGCAAGGCTGACAAAAAATGCTCCCCCGTTTACGGGGGAGCATTCAGCGCGCGTATGCGCGATGACCGAGGGGGCGAGCGCGACGGCCGCCGGACTTGCCCCCTCCGCTTCGCGATCCTCAGCCCCCACCGCAAGCGGGGAGGATAGCTTTAAGCCGCCTTCTTCGCGCCGAAGCGGTCGTAGAAGGTTTCGCCCTTGGCGGCCATGTCGCGCAGGAGCTTGTTGGGGCGGAAGCGCTCGCCGTACTTGTCGGCGAGGCGATCGGCCTCTTCCACGAATTTCTTCGCGCCCCAGAACAGATCAATGTAGCTGACGCAGCCGCCCGTGTAGGGCGCAAAACCCCAGGCCAGGATCGAGCCGACATCGGCGTCGCGCGGATCGGTGATCACGCCCTCCTCGAAGCAGCGCGCCACTTCGATGCATTGGCGGAAGAGGAAGCGCTTGGTCAGCTCTTCCTTCAGCGCCGGCGGGCATTCCTTCACCTTCACGTCGATCTTTTGCGACAGGTCAGGCCAGATGCGCGTCGGCTTGCCGTCTTCGCCGTACTCGTAGAAACCCTTGCCGCCCTTGCGGCCGACGCGGCCCTTCTCTTCGACCAGCCACGCCAGCAGCGCGCCGCGCGGATCCTTCGAATGATCCTGCTGCATCGCCTCGGCCATTTGGCGGCCGATCTTCAGCGCGGTGTCGAGACCAACGGAGTCGGAGACTTCAAGCGCGCCCATCGGCATGCCGCACTGACGGCCGACATTTTCGATGATCGCGGGCGCGATGCCTTCGGAGAGCATCTCGATGCCTTCGGTGGTGTAGGTGCCGAAGCAGCGCGAGGTGTAGAAGCCGCGGAAATCGTTCACGACGATCGGCGTCTTCTTGATCTTCAGGACGTAATCGATCGCCTTCGCCAGCGTTTCTTGGCTCGTCTTGTGGCCCATGATGATCTCGACGAGACCCATGCGCTCGACCGGCGAGAAGAAGTGGATGCCGATAAAGTTGGCCGGGCGCGCGGACGCTTCGGCGAGACCGGTGATCGGCAACGTCGATGTGTTCGAGCCGAACACGGCGGTTTCGGCCAATTGTGCTTCGGCCTTCTTGGTGACCTCGGCTTTCAGCGCGGGGTTTTCGAACACGGCTTCGACGACGAGGTCGGCGCCCTTGATCAGGCCGTAATCGGTCGACGGAGTGATGCGGGCGAGGATTTCATCGCCCTTTTCCTTGGTGATCTTGCCGCGCGAGACGTCCTTATCGACGATGCGCTGCGAATAGGCCTTGCCCTTCTCGGCGCTCTCTTGGCTGACATCCAGCAGCACGGTTTCGATGCCGGCCTTGGCTTGCACGTAGGCGATGCCCGCGCCCATCAGGCCCGCGCCGATCACGGCGACTTTCTTCACCGGATATTCCGGCACGCCTTGGGGGCGGTTGGCGCCCTTGGCCAGCGCCTGCATCGACACGAACAGCGAGCGGATCATGCCCTTCGCTTGCGGCGTGTTGGCGGTCTTCACGAAATAGCGGCTCTCGATGCGGAGTGCGGCGTCGATCGGCACCTGCGTGCCTTCATAGATGCACGAGAGAATGTGGCGCTGCGCCGGGTAATTCAAATTGGTCTGCTTGGAGACCATCGCGTTGCCGCCGACGGAGGCCATCGCGCCGCCTGGCGAATACGGATTGTCCTTGACCTTGTAGCCCTTCACGTCCCACGGCGCGACGGCCTTCGGGTTCGCCTTCACCCAGGCTTTGGCCGCTTCGACGGTTTTGCCGACCGGCACGACCTCGTTGATGAAACCCAAGCTCTTGGCTTCCTGCGGCGACTTATCGGCGCCTTGCAGGATCATCATCGCCGCGTTCTGCACGCCGATCAGACGCGGCAGACGTTGCGTGCCGCCAGCGCCCGGCAACAGGCCGACCTTCGCTTCCGGCAGGCCGAACTTGATCTTCGGATTGTCGGCGGCGACGCGATAATGGCAGGCCAGCGCGATTTCCAAACCGCCGCCGAGCGCCAGGCCCTCAAGCGCCACGGCCACCGGCTTGCCGCAGGTTTCGAGCGCGCGGAACGTCTTGTTCAGCGTGAACGAGCCGTCGAATTGCGCTTTCAACTTTTCTTCTTCGCTCTTAGGCGCCGACGCTTCGCCCGCGCCGCGCTCGTTGAGTTCACCGAGATCGGCGCCGGCGCAGAAGCCGCTGGCCTTGCCGGAATTGAACACCACGCCCTTGATCTTGTCGTCGGTCTTGATCGTCTCGACGATCTTGGCGAGGTCACGCATCACCGAGCCGGTGATGGTGTTCATGGAGCGGCCCGGCACGTCGAACGTAACAAGCGCGATCCCGTCGCCATCGACGTCAATTTTGAAATTTTCCATCGGACCTACCCCTTCTTCTAATTCTCTTCCCCCGCCTGCGAGGGAAGTGGATCGCGCGAAGCGCGAGACGTAGGGGACATCGCCGCCCCCTCAGTCATCGCGCTTCGCGCGCTGACAGCTCCCCCGCAACGGGGGAGCAAACCTTAGTTCACACGTTCGATCACGGTGGCGGTGCCCATGCCGGCGCCGACACACAACGTAATGAGCGCGCGTTGCTTGTTGGAACGCTCCAACTCGTCGACCATCGTGCCGAGGATCATCGCGCCCGTGGCGCCCAGCGGGTGGCCCATGGCGATCGAGCCGCCATTGACGTTCACCGCATCCATATCAAGGTCGAGCGCCTGCACCCAGCGCAGCACGACGGCGGCGAAGGCTTCGTTGAGCTCCCACAGATCGATGTCCTTTGTCGTCATCCCGAGCTTATCGAGCAGCTTCTTGGTGACGAATTCGGGGCCCGTGAGCATGATCGACGGCTCCGAGCCGATCGAAGCGCCACCGAGAATTTTCGCGCGCGGCTTCAGGCCGAGCGCATCACCCATTTCCTTGCTGCCGATCAGCACGGCCGCGGCGCCATCGACGATGCCCGACGAATTGCCGGCGTGATGCACGTGATTGATGCGCTCCATCTCCGGATAACGCTGCTGAATCACGGCGTCAAAGCCCGGCATCATCTCGCCTTGCATCTTGAAGCTGGGCTCAAGCGAGGCGAGCGATTGCATCGTCGTGTCAGGGCGCATGTGTTCATCATGATCGAGCAGCGTGACGCCGAGCTGATCCTTCACCGGCACGATCGATTTCTTGAAGCGGCCTTCCTTCCAGGCCTTGGCCGCGCGCTGCTGCGATTGGATCGCGTACGCGTCCACGTCATCGCGCGAGAAGCCGTACTTGGTCGCGATCGTGTCGGCGCCGATGCCTTGCGGTACGAAATAGGTCTTCATCGCGATCGTCGGGTCAGACGCCCAGGCGCCGCCGTTCGAGCCCATCGGCACGCGGCTCATCGCTTCGACGCCGCCGCCGATGGCGAGACCTGCTTCGCCCGACTTCACTTTCGCGGCGGCGATGTTCACGGCCTCCAGGCCGCTGGCGCAGAAGCGGTCGATCTGCGCGCCGGCGACGGTTTCGGCGTAATCGGCGTTGAGCACGGCGATGCGGGCGATGTCCGAGCCTTGCTCGCCGATCGGCGTGACGCAGCCGAGATAGACGTCATCGACTTTCGAGGTGTCGAGATTGTTGCGATCGCGGATCGCCTGCAGCGCCTGCGTGGCGAGCGACAGCGAAGTCGTCTCGTGCAGCGAGCCGGTGTTCTTGCCTTTGCCGCGCGGCGTACGCACCGCGTCATAGATATAGGCCTCAGCCATTGTCTTACCCTTCTAACTCCTCCCCCGCGTGCGGCGGAGGTGGCGAGCGAAGCGAGACGGAGGGGGAAACTCCAGAAACACCCCCTCTGTCATCGCGCTTCGCGCGCTGACAGCTCCCCCGTAAACGGGTGAGCAGTTTGGGCCCTCCATGGGACCGGAGTCGTCCCGTGGCGCGAAAGCTCGCGCCTACTCCGCTGACCGCTTCCGCCGGGCCGGCGAAAGCGCGGCAAACTTATTCTTCCACCACCACCTCGCCAGCGAACGAATTGGCGATGAAGCACAGCTCGTGTGACCGGTGATGCAGATCGTGAAGTTCTTCGGCGCTCGGCGTTCTCTCGCCGGCCCATACGATTTTTGGCTTCAGCACGACGCGCGTGACCGCGATGGCGCCCTTGGCATTCTTGCCCATCTTGCCTTCGGCGGTGTCGTCATAGCTGTCGATCACGAAACCGGCGCGGCGCGCGAGGTCGAGGAACGTCAGCATGTGGCACGACGACAACGCCGCGATCAGCAGCTCTTCGGGATCAGCCGCGTCTTCCTTCGAGAGCGGCAGCTTCACCACGCTCGGCGAAGAAGAGCCCGCGATCGACACGCCGCCATCAAAAGAGATGAGATGCGCACGCGAGTATTTGCCGTCGGCAAATTCCTGCTTGCCGCGTTGCCAAGAGATATTCGCAATGTGCGCAGCCATCACACGCTCACCACAACGCACAATTCCTCGTCATTCCGGACGCGCGGAGCGCGATCCGGAACCCAGCGGCCGACGCAACGTCGATTGCCCCTGGGTTCCGGGTTCATCGCTGCGCGATGCCCCGGAATGACGAAGGAAAGGCCATGCGCCACCGTTAGAAATTCTCCTCCGTCAGCGCCATCACTGGATCTGCGCCGGTTTTCATCTTGGCCAGGTGCGCGGCCGCATCCGGCACCATGCGCGCGAGGAAATAGCGGCCCGTCGCAAGCTTTGTATCGAAGAACGGATCGGCCGCTCCGCCATTCTTTTTCGCCGCGAACGCGGCCTTGGCTTGCAGCGTCCACATATAGGTGAGCGCGGTGATGCCGAAGAGATTGAGGAAATCGTGGGACGCAGCGCCGGCATTATCGAAATTCGTCATGCCGTTTTGCATCAGCCACATGGCGCCGTCTTGCAGCTGCGCCTTGGTGGAGGCCAGCGCTTCGGTGAAGGGCTTCAGCTCCACGTCGTCTTCGTGATTGTGCACGAAATCGTCGAGCTCGTTGAAGAAGGCGAAGATGGCGCGGCCGCCATTGGCGCCGAGCTTGCGGCCGACCAGATCGAGCGCCTGGATGCCGTTGGCGCCTTCATAGATCATGGCGATGCGGGCATCGCGCACGAACTGACTCATGCCCTGCTCTTCGATATAGCCGTGGCCGCCGAAGATTTGCTGGCAATTGGTGGCGTTCGCATAGCCCTTGTCGGTGAGGTAGCTTTTGATCACCGGCGTCATCAGACCCATATAATCGCCGGCCTTCTCGCGCACTTTCTCATCGGGCGAGGCATGCAAGAGATCGCCATGCACCGCCGTCCAGAACGCAAACGCGCGCGCGCCTTCGTTGAAGGCTTTCGCGTCCATCAGCATGCGGCGGATATCAGGGTGCACGATGATCGGATCGGCCGGGCCGTCAGGATTTTTCACGCCGGTGATCGAGCGGCCTTGCAGACGATCCTTCGCGTAGGCGACGCCGTTTTGATAGGCGACCTCGGATTGCGACAAGCCCTGCAAGCCCACGCCCAGGCGCGCCACGTTCATCATCACGAACATGGCGTTGAGGCCCTTGTTCTCCTGACCAACGAGATAGCCGACAGCATCGTCGTAATTCAGCACGCACGTCGAATTGCCGTGGATGCCCATCTTTTCTTCGATCTTGCCGCAGACGACGCCGTTGCGCTTGCCCGGATTGCCATCCGCATCGAGAATGAATTTCGGCACGATGAAGAGCGAAATGCCCTTGGTGCCCTGCGGCGCGCCTTCGATGCGCGCGATCACCAGGTGAATGATGTTCGACGCCAGATCGTGTTCACCGGCGGAGATGAAAATCTTCTGGCCGGTGATGCGATACGAGCCATCCGCTTGCGGGACGGCCTTGGTGCGCAGCATGCCGAGATCGGTGCCGCAATGCGGCTCCGTCAAATTCATCGTGCCAGTCCACTCGCCAGTCACGAGCTTCGGCAGATAGGTTTGCTTTTGCGCCTCGCTGCCGTGCTGGTGAATGGCTTCGTAGGCGCCGTGGCTGAGGCCCGGATACATGCCGAACGCCATGTTCGCCGACGACACCATCTCGTTCCAGGCAAGGGCGACGATGTGCGGCATGCCTTGGCCGCCATAGGCCGGATCGCTCGAAAGCGCCGGCCAGCCGGCGTCGACCAATTGCTTGTAGGCGTCCTTGAAGCCGGGCGGCGTCGTCACCGAGCCGTCGTCGTTGCGCATGCAGCCGTGCTCGTCGCCAACCTTGTTCAGCGGCGCCAGCACGCCTTCGCAAAATTTCGCGCCCTCCTCGAGCACCTGATCGATGAGATCCATCGGCGCGTCGGCGAACCCAGGCAGGTTCGAGTAGCGACCGATGTCGAGCACATCGTTCAAGAGGAAGCGATATTCGCGCAGGGGCGCTTTGTAGCTGGGCATCGTCGGCCTCTCGGCATTGGGGACTGGGGATTAGGGATTGGGCGCAGTCTTAGAAGCAAGCGCCCCTAATCCCTAGCACCTAATCCCCAATCCCGCTTAGTGTGCTTCTTCGAGCCGCTTCTTGGCTTCGGCTTCGAACGCGCGCGCCGCACCGATCGCCGCAGGCGCCGCCGGCTTCGACAGCACTTTTTCCAAGGTCGCGATCGCGTCGGTCAGCGTCTCGATGGCGGAATCGATGTCTTCGCGCTGCGCTTCGAGCGCGACGATGCGCGCCTTGTACTTTTTCAGCGCCGCCTGCGCCTGGGCGCGCTGATCGACCTTATAGAGGTCGAGAATTTCCTTGATCTCGATGAGCGAGAGGCCAACGCGCTTGCCACGCAGGATCAGTTGCAGCTTGGCGCGGTCACGGTGCGAATAGACGCGGTTGAGACCGTCGCGGCGCGGCATCAAGAGGCCCTTGTCTTCGTAGAAACGAAGCGCGCGCGGCGTGACTTCGAATTCCCGGGCCAGCTGCGAAATCGTGTAGGTGCGCTCGGTTTTGGTCATTGGACTTGTCTCCCCACTGATCGTTATTTTCAGCGAGGCTACTTTCCGTTTACGCGTACGTCAACAGAAGTTGACGAGAGTGTCACCATTGTTTTGCATCCGCGCCAAGCACGGACTAGCCCCGCCCCGACCGGCGAATCCAAACGTTCAGAAGATTATTTTGTATTCGATATAATATTCACGCCCCGATCTTTCGATCACTTGGCCGTAGCCCAAGACACAAGCGTGTTTCATAGTCGAAACGATCTTGTGTGTTAGTCATGCCTAATTCCCGTTTACCACTTTACTCGCCATTAACACGCCGACGACTTTCATCGACACTGCAAAGTCGTGAGCGATTCTCGAATCTTCGGGTTTCGCCAGAGGGGTTGAGCGTGAGGCGCGCGGTTGCGCGCCTCCTACGCGGCGAGGGCAAATATGAGCGGCGCGCAAAGCTGGAGCGTGAAGGGCATTGACCCAAAGGTGCGAGAAGCGGCGCGTGAAGCCGCGGCGCGCCAAGGGATGAGCCTGGGCGAGTATTTGAACCAAGCGCTCGCAGGCCAGCCGCCGGGCGCGGTTCCGCCGCCGCAAGCGGGGCAGCAAGCGCCGCGCCCACGGCCGCGCATTGGCCTGCAGCATGACGATGAGATCGAGGACGATTGGAGCATCGGCGCCGCGAGCCCGCGCACATCCGATCCGACCCGCCTCGCCCAGCGCATTGAATCGATCGAACGCCGCACGCAACTGGCGGTCACCGGTCTTGATCGTGCGGTCTCCACGATCGACCGCTCGGTGCTCGGCCTCGCCGCGCGCATTGAAGACGCCGAAGCTGTATCCGGCGAAGCGGCGGACCGCGTCGCCGATGCGCTGGAACAATTCCGCATCGCTGGCGAGACGCTCTCCGGCAAGCTCGAACGCGCTGAATACGAGACGAACGAAAGCCGCCGCGCGCTTGAGGGCGCGAAAGGCGAAATCACTGGCGTGCGTGAACGCTTGGAGCAGCAAGTCTCTATCGCAGAGGAAGTGGCGCGCCGCGCGGAAGCAGCGGCGTCCTATCTGACGTCGGAGATGGGCAACCGCGAAGCCGCGATCGCGCAAACGCTAAACGAAGCGCGCGCCGTGGCCGAGGAAGCCGCGCGCCAAGCGTCCGAAGCTTCGGCTGACGCGGTCGCTGAATTGCGCCGTCTGCAAGAAGAAATGAGCGAGCGGCTGGCGGAGACGGAAACGTCGACGCGGCGCGCGGTCGCCACCGCGATCGAGGAGGTGCGCAGCGAAAGCGCCACGGAATCGCGCGGCACGCGTGAAGCGCTGCTGGAAGAAGTGGTGCGGCTTGAAAGCGAAATCTCCAAGCGCGTCGGCGCGGTGGATGAATTGCGCTCCGAGCACGCGGCGCTGATCTCACGTATCGAGCGCGCGGAAGCTGGTGCGCGTGAATCCACGGCGGGCCTGCGCCAGGCGGCGGGTGCGGCGATCGCCGATTTGCGCAACGCGCAGCTCACGCTCGCCGCGCGCGTGAAGCAGGTTGAGGATGTCGCCGGCTCGTCGGGCGCGGTCGATGTTTCCGATCTGCGCCATGCGCAACAGGATATCGCCGAACGCCTCTCCTCGCTCGAAAGCAAAACCGCATCGAGCCCGGTGACGGAAGCGCTCGCGGCATTCGAAGCACGGCTGGCCGGCATCGAGAATGGCGGCGCGAGCAACGCCAAGCTTGAAGAAGTCGATGGCGCGGTGAAGACGCTGGACCAATCGCTGCAGCGTTTGGCCGAGCGCATCGCGGAAACGGAATCAACCGCCAATTCAGCCATCCGCACGCTGGAGAACACGGTTTCCGCGCTCGGCGCGCGCGTCGAGCAAGGCGGCGCGGTCAATGAGACCGAGGCCGTGCGTGCGATGCTGGAGCAGCGCCTCGATACGATGGCGCAATCCGTCAATCAGATGGTTGGCGAAGCGCGCAGCGAATTGGCCGACCAATTGCAAGCCGCGCTGGAAGGCGTCGCTGGCGAAGGGCTCGAAGGCGCGCTGGCCGACGTGAATCGCCGCCTCGCCGCCGCCGAACGCCGCCAAGCGCAAACGATCGAGGCGATCTCGCTCGAAATCCGGCGCATGTCGGAGACAGTCGATAAGCGCCTGCGCGCTGTTGAATCGCGCAACGACGACGCCGCGGGCGCGGCGGTGCGCGAAGAATTGGTGCGCATGACCTCGACGCTGGAGCAGCGTTTTGACGATATCGAGCGCCGTGAAGCGGCCGCGTTCGATCGCATGGGCCTCGAAGTCGGCCGTCTCTCGGAGCGTCTGGAAGAGCGCGTCGGCGCGGTGGAAACGCGCAGCGCACAGGCGATCGAGCATGTGGGCGAGCAAGTCGCGCGCATGGCCGAGCGCTTTAATCAGCGCCACGAAGTGCTGTCGCGCGAACTGGGCGAGCGCATGCTCGACAGCGAAGAACGCGCCGGCCAGCGCGTCGCCGAAGCGATCAGCTCGATCATGCAGCGCCTCTCCGAGGTGGAGGCGCAATCGGCCGAAGCGATCGCGCCGGTGCAGAAGGCCGTGTCGAGCGTCGCCTCGAAGCTTGAGCAATACGAAAGCGCGCACGATACGCAGGATTTGGTCGATCGCTTCCCGACGCCTACGCGTCGGCAAGACGATTTCGGCGCGTTCGGCGATCTGGCGCCGAAGCCGTACGTGTCGCCTATGGATGCGGCCCAGCCCATGCGCGCCGGCCCGCTGCCGCCCCTGCCGCGTGAAGAGCAAGCAAGCGAAGACGACATCTATTTTGCCGAGGATGTCGACGACCTGCTCACCGGCGATCCGAACGCGCCGGAAGACGAACCGTTCACGCCCGAATACAAGGCGATCGAAGTTTCGCCGGATGACGATCTGCTGATTGATGATCCGATCCTGGATGACGTGGAGGCTGTCGCGCCGCCGCCGCAGGATGATGATCCGTTCTGGGCGCCGGAAGAGCACGAAGCCGCCGAGCCGCTGGCGAATGCGGAAACGTATGAGCCGGCGTTCGATCTGACGCAGCCGCCTCCGCAAGAGGAAGCGCCAGCGGTTGAAACGCCGCCGCCCGGCAAAAACGATTATCTCGCCAATGCGCGCAAAGCCGCGCTGGCGCAGGCCCAGCAAGGCGGCAAACCCGCCAAGCAAGAGAAGGCGGCTGAAGGCGCGCCGAAAATGGGCTTGCGCGGCCCGAGCCGTATCGTCGTGTGGGGCGCGGCGGGTCTTGCCGCGCTGGCGCTGGTTGGCGGCGCCAAATATCTCTCGGATCGCCAGAATGCGGAAAGCACGCCGGCGCCGGAGCCCGAGACCACGCAGCCGACACAGGCCGCGCCGGCTGTCGATCCGAACGCGACGTTTGAAGCGCCGGCCGAAGATCCGTTCGCCGCGGCGCCGGGCGAAGCGCCGGCCGAAGGCGCGCCGGTCGCGGAGAATGGCGCGCCTGTTGCTGCCGTTGCTACGCCGCAGCCGGCGAGCAACACGGTCGTCGCCGGCCCGCTCGCGCCACGCAGCGTGTCGCTTGAGCAAGCCGCGCAATCGGGCGATCTCACCGCGCAATACGAATTGGGTCTGCAACGCATCAGCGGCGGGCGCACGCAAGAAGGCGTCACCCTGCTGCGCCGCGCGGCGGATCGCGGCTTCGCGATGGCGCAATATCGCCTGGCCAAGCTTTATGAGCGCGGCGAAGGCGTGCAGGCGGATCTCGCGGTCGCGCGGCAATGGACGGAACGCGCCGCGGCGGCCGGCAATCGCCGCGCCATGCACGATCTGGGCGTCTATTTCGCACGCGGCGAAGGCGCGCCATTGGACGAAGCGGCGGCGTTCCGCTGGTTCCGCCAGGCAGCTGAACTGGGCGTAGCCGATAGCCAGTACAATCTGGGCGTCCTCTACCAGCAAGGCCGTGGCGTGAACGCGAGCGCTTCCGAAGCGCTGTTCTGGTTCATGGTCGCGGCCCGTCAAGGCGATCAAGACGCTGGCGCGCGCGCCACCGCGCTTGAGACGCAGCTGGCGGCGCAGCAGGTGGAGCAGGCGCGCGCGCGTGCGCAGGCGTTCCGTCCGCGCGCGGCGAGTGCGGTGGCCAATGGCGAGTTCGGGCCGCGCGCCTGGGCGACGCGGGGCGCATGATCCCTTCCCCCTTTCGGGGTGCGGAATTTCACGGTGATTTCACGTCGAAACGGCGTTGCTTCATGCTGCGACGGCGCCCATAAGGACGTGGGCAGGGGCGCGCACGCGCTGAGTTCAGAGCACCGATCTTGATCTATTTGCCGATCGCCGAAATGCCGGTGAACGTGCTGCTCGTCCTTTTGGTGAGCGGGGCGGTCGGATTCATGTCGGGGCTCGTCGGAGTCGGCGGCGGCTTCATCATGACGCCATCGCTGATCTTCCTCGGCATCCCCGCGCCAGTCGCGGTGGCCACGGGGGCGAGCCAGATCGCGGCGACCTCGTTTTCGGGCGTGCTTTCACAAACGCGGCGCAAGGCCGTCGATTGGCGCATGGGCATTTTGCTGTCGATCGGCGGCATGCTGGGCAGCGCATCGGGCGTGTGGCTATTTGAGCGCCTGCTGCGCATCGGCCAACTCGATCTCATCATCTCGCTGCTTTATCTGCTGCTGCTTGCATGCGTGGGCGGGCTGATGCTGGCCGAAGGCGTGGCCGTGATGCGCGGGCGAAGCACGCCGGGCGTCAGCATCCTGCGCCGGCCCGCGCGCACGATCGCGCACACCTTGCCCTTCCGCATGCGCTTTCCGCGCTCGGGGCTTTACATCAGCGTGATCCCGCCGCTTGGCCTAGGTTTCATCATCGGCGCGCTGGCCGCGATCATGGGTATTGGCGGCGGCTTCATCCTGATTCCGGCGATGATCTATCTGCTGCGCATGCCGACCAACGTCGTCATCGGCACGTCGCTGTTTCAGGTGCTGGTGATCGCCTCGCTGATCGTGGTCATGCAATCGACGGCGACGCAGACGGTGGACCTCGTGCTGGCCGCGCTGTTGATGCTGGGCGGCGTGATCGGCGCGCAATTGGGCGTACGCTTAGGCGCGGGCCTTAAGAGCGAACATCTGCGCGCGCTGTTGGGCGCGCTGCTCCTAGCGGCGAGCGCCAAGTTCCTGTTCGATCTGGTGATCCGGCCGGTTGAACCATACGTGCTTGGCGGGGGGCTGCTGTGAAGCGCTGGCTCATGGCTCTCGCGCTGCTGTGCGCAACGCCGGCGGCGGCGCAACAGCAACCGGGCGATGTGGCTAATGATCTGCCAGCGGCGGTCGCGGAAGAGCAGATCACGGTGAGCTCCGATTATCGCGGCTCGTTCGTGACGGTGTTCGGCGTCAATCCCGATCGACGCGGGCGCGGCGACATCGTCGTCGTCGTGCGCGGGCCGACGCAACCGGCGCGCGTGATGCGCAAGCGGCAGGTGTTCGGCCTTTACATGAATGGCGACGCCGTGCGCTTCCGCGAAGCGCCTTCCTTCTTCGCGGTGCTGAGCAATAGGCCCTTGCGCCAAATCGCCAGCGCGGAATCGATCTGGCGCTACCAGCTTGATCCAGCGGCTTCCGCGCAGCTTTCGAGCGCGGTGCCCGCGGGCGCCGATCCTTCAGCATATCGCGCGGCGCTCGTGCGTCTGCGGCGCGAGCAAGGGCTCTACCAGGAATATTCCGGCCGTGCGCTGCCCGAACGGCGCGGCGGGCTCACCCTATATCAGGGCGGGCTCTTCCGCGCGGTGGTGCGCTTGCCCGCGAATGCGCCGATCGCGCAATATCACGCCGACACGTATCTTTTTCGCGATGGCCGGCTGGTTTCATCGCAGCGCGTACCGATCACGATCTCGCGCGTGGGCTTCGAGCGGCGCATCCACGATCTCGCGACGCAACACTCCTTCATCTACGGCCTGCTGACGGTGCTGCTGGCGCTGGCGGCGGGCTGGGTCGCCGCACTCATCTTCCGGCGCACGTGAGTATCGAGCCGCCACCTTCCCTGCCCCGCGCGGCGTTGCGTCTTGGCTTTCTGGGGCTTGCGCCGCTCGCCATCAGCGCGCTCATAACGCTTTCACCGCACCTGAGTACGGCGCGACTGGGCGCGATCGCCTTCTCGCTCTACGCGGCCGTGTTACTCTCGTTCCTCGGCGGCGTGCGCTGCGGCATCGAGATCATGCGCGCGCCGAACGCGCCGAATGCGCCGCGCTTGCTGTTCAGCGCGCTGCCTGGCCTTGCTGGCTGGGGGCTTGCGGTGTTCGTCGTGTTCGTAACCCCCGCGCTGGGCGCTTCCGCCGCCTTCGCCGGCCTTTTCGCGGCACAAGGCGCCTGGGATTATCGCAGCGCGCGCGACGCCGCCGCGCCTGCCTGGTATCCGCTGTTGCGCCAAGTGCTGACGGGCGGCGCGATGCTTGTGTGCCTGCTGATCCCGTTCGCGACGCTGATGCGGCATCTCTGATTGGAGCGCGGGTCTTCAGACCCGCGTTAACACCGGCGCTTGTGGCCTCGCGCGTCTGAACACGCGCGCTCCATCAATCGCTGAGCAGCCGCTCCATCGGCGCGGGCAGCACGCGATCCTTGCCGAGCACCAAGGCCGTCACGCCATCGGGAAAAATCTCCGCATACGCGTCGTCGCACACATTGAGCCCGCCGGTGAACGCGCCGAACGCCGGCATCACCAGACGCGCACCATCGGTCGCAAAGCAACGCCGCCGCACCGAACGGCCGCGTCCGCTCACTTTTGCGCATGGATGCAGATGGCCCGCGATCTCGCCGGGCGCTGCGCCCTCTGTCGGCTCGTGGCGCAGCACCAGCGCGCCGATGTGCAACACGTCACGCACGACGCCGCCCAATGTTTCTGGCGCACGCCCGTCGTGATTGCCTTCGACCCAAATCCAATCGCAGCGCGCGATCATGCCTTGCAGCAGATCGCGATCGCTCGACGCCATGCGCGCAACACCGCCGCCATCGTGAAAACTATCGCCCAGCGACACGACGATATCCGGCGCCATCGCGTCGATCAGTTTGCCGAGCTTCACCAACGCCGCATGCGTATCGTAGGGCGGCAGCATCTGCCCGCGCAGCGCGAACGCCGAGCCCTTCTCCAAGTGCAGATCGGAGACGATCAGCGTCTTCGCTTCAGCAATCCACAGCGCCCCGTCGGGCAGCGCCGTCACCAGCGTATCGCCAAGCCGCGTCTCGACATGCGACCCCACGATCGCCAAGGGCGGCAACGCTTGTACCGCCCGCCGACGCGGACGGGACGGCCTGGGCGCGGGACGGGAAAGCAGCGGCATCGCCCGATCTAAAGCAGACTCGTCACGGCGTGACGATGGGGAAGTTCAGATCGGGGTTGTCGAACACCTCGCCCAGCCCCTCCAGCGAGCGCCGATTGCCCTCGATGCGGATTTCACGGCGCAATACGGCGCGCGCCATGCTCTGCGTCGCCATCGCCTGGAGGAACACGCCGCGTGGCGAGCTGATGGTCGGCGCGTCCGCGATAGTGATGTCGCGTTCATGCACCAGCACGCCATTGGCGATGCTCACCGCGAAGCGCTCATTGCGCTCAGGGAAAACCAGATTAAAGGCATAGCGCCGCGCGCCCAGACGCTCCGGATTGAGCCGCACCGCTAAGAGATCGAGGATGTAGCTCGTCGGCGTCGCCGCTACGAGGTCGGCGCTCTGCACGCCCGACACGCGCGGCGTCACCCCATGCTCCAACTCTTCGGCCGCGACGAGATACATGTTGCGCCAGATCGCGCTCTCGGCCTGCCAGGCCATCTGCCGATGCGTGCGCGCCAACAACGTGCGCGCGGCTTGGTTGGCCGGCTCCGCGAACACGAGGTGGTTCAGCACGCGCGCCGCCCAGCGATAATCGCCCTCATCGAACGCGCGCTGCCCTTCGGCCAGCACCGCCTGAGGACCGCCCATCGCGCGCACATAACGCGTCGCTTCCTCGACAGGCGGCAGCGGATTGAGGTTCGCTGGGTTGGCGTCGTACCAGCCCATGTAACGCTGATACACGGCGCGCGAATTGTGCATCATGGTGCCGTAATAGCCGCGATTGAACCAGCGGCTCGAAAGCGATGCCGGCAAGCGCACTTGCTCGGCGATCTCGCGATCGGTGTAGCCCGCATTCATCAGCCGCACGCTTTGATCGTGCAGATATTTATACGCATCGCGATGGCTGGCGATGAAGTCGCGCACGCGCGCGCCGCCAAAGCGCGGCCAGGCGTGGCTCGTGACCATGATTTCCGTGCGTGGACCATAGAGGCGCAGCGCCTCGGTGAGATAATCCGCCCACGCTTTTGCATCGCGCACCAAGGCGCCGCGCGGCGTCAGCACATTGTGCATCGAGGCGTTGGCGTTCTCCGCCAAGCAGAGCACGCCCAAATCGGGGAAGAAAAAATTCATCTCCGCCGGCGCTTCGGTTTCCGGCGTGATCTGAAACTCGATGCGCACGCCATCCACGGTCAGCGTCTCGCCCGTGCGCGCGATCGTGCGCGTCGGCGGGATGAGCGTGAATGTGCCGGTCGAGACCGCGAGGCCAATGCCGGAACTCATCTGCCCTTCCGGGCCAGGGGTAAGCCCCGAGCCAAATTGATAGGTCGCGCGCCGGCCCATCGCGTTGCCGGCGATGACGTTCTCCGTCACCGCGTGCTCCATGAAGCCGTCGGGCGCGATGATCTCCACGCGCCCCGCCGCCACGTCCGCGGGATCGACGACGCCGCGCACGCCGCCGAAATGGTCGGCGTGGCTGTGCGTGTAAATCACCGCGCGCACCGGCAGATCGCCGATCGTGCGCCGCGCCAACGTGAGCGCCGCGCTCGCGACCTCGCGGCTGGTCAGCGGATCGATGAGGATGAGCCCTGTGTCGCCGACGATGATCGTCATGTTCGACACATCGAAGCCGCGCACCTGATAGACGCGCTCGCGCACCTGGAAGAGCCCCGCGCGCGCCAGCAATTGCGCGTGACGCCACAAGCTCGGGTTCACCGTCTCCGGGGTTTGCCCGCCGAGAAAATTATAGACGCTGAAATCCCACACGACACGGCCGTCATCGGCGCGGATTTGCGGCTGATCCCACGCGGAGATGAAGCCGCGCGTCGCGAAATCCTCATCTTCCCGGTCGACCCAGGGCAAAGTCTCCGCCATTGCCGCGTTCGCCGCGCGCGTGGTTTCCGTCACCTCCGCATGCGCCGCGCCGCCTAGCGCCAAGCTCAGCATCAGAGCCGCCATCACCCGCATCGTTTCCCCCTATGGAATTTTGCGCGACTATGGACCCGCCAACGCGCGCTCGCAAATGACGCAGCGAAATTCAGCTCATCGCCTCGGCAATCAGCGAGGCCGCATCCTCCAACACGGCCTCATCAGCCCCGCCCTGCACGCCGACGCGGCCAACTTCCAGCATCACCGGCGCTGCAAACGGCGACACATGCGGTAACGCCCGATGCACCAGCCGCCCC
This sequence comes from Caulobacterales bacterium, assembly GCA_017303355.1. GTDB lineage: Bacteria > Pseudomonadota > Alphaproteobacteria > Caulobacterales > Aquidulcibacteraceae > Vitreimonas. The sequence goes on from JAFLCU010000008.1 coordinate 62,927, forward strand.
TTCACGCGCCGCAGCAGCGCGCCGACGCGTTTGATGTCCAGATAACCCTCGCCGGCGTCCGCGAACGCGGCCTGCAGCAAAATATGATCCGGCTCGTATTGCTTGAGCACGTCATAGATCAGGTCCGACGAGAACGAGACTTGCCGCCCCGTCTTGCGCACCGCGCCCGGCAGCTTGCGTTCGATCATGCCGGCGATCACCGCGCACTTGGAGAACGTCGCTTTCATCAAGGTCGATTCCGCCAGCCAGGCTTCGAGATCGTCGCCCAGCATGTCCTCATCGAACAAAGCGTCGAGATCGAGATCATCCATCGGCTCCAGCGCCCACACCGCCATGGCGTATTCGCTGGCGAGAAAGCCCATGGGCTTGCGCCCCGCGCGCTCAAGCCGCCGCGTGATCAGCATGCCAAGCGTCTGATGCGCGAGCCGGCCTTCGAAAGGGTAGCAGACCAGATAATGCTTCGCCGCGCGCGGAAAAGTCTCGATCAGCATTTCATCCGGCGCCGGCACGACCGAGCGCTTCTTCTGCATCCTGATCCAATCACGCACCTGTTGCGGCAAAAGCTTTTGCCGCTTCGGCTCGTGCAGCATGTGACGCACGCGATCAGCCAGAAACGTCGAGAGTGGAAACTTGCCGCCTGCGTAGGACGGAATGCTCGGATTCTCCGCCCCCGGCGCGCGCACCACCAGCGCATCCGTGTCGCGCACGCTTAGAAAGCGCAGCACCTCGCCCGCGAACAAGAACGTGTCGCCCGGCGTCAGGCCTTCGATAAAATATTCCTCGATCTGACCTAAGCGTCGCCCTGGCACTAACGGTCGCGGCCCGTCGCTCTTCGGCGTACCCGGCCGGGAGCTCTGCGCTCGATACACCAAGCGCACGTCCAGCATCTCGGACTCAACAATGGCGCCGACATTCATCCGGTGTTGCTGCGCGATCGTCGGATTGCGTGCGCGCCAGCGGCCTGTGTTCAAATCCTGTACGATCCGCTTGTAGCGGTCATATGAGCGCAGCGCGTAACCTCCCGTCGCCACCAGATCGATCACGCGATCGAATTGCGCGCGCGGCAGCGCCGCATACGGCTCCGTCGAAATCACCTCGGCGTACAATTCGTCCGCGTCGAACGGCTCGCCGCACGCACAGCCCATAATGTGCTGCGCTAGACAATCGAGCCCACCGATGCGCCGCTCGGCCCCATCCATCGCGCCTTCCGCGACTGCTTCTTGTGCGGCGCGGCATTCCAGCACCTCGAACCGATTGCTGGGCGCCAGCAGCGCGCGGGACGGCTCATCCAATCTATGATTGGCGCGGCCAATGCGCTGCACCAGACGCGCCGCGCCCTTCGGCGCCCCCATCTGGATCACCAGATCGACATCGCCCCAATCGATGCCGAGATCGAGCGTCGAGGTGCACACCACGGCGCGCAGATCGCCGCGCGCCATCGCCGCTTCCACCTTGCGCCGCTGCGTGACATCGAGCGAGCCGTGGTGCAGCGCGATCGGCAGCGCGTCGTCATTGATGCGCCAGAGTTCCTGAAACGTAAGCTCCGCCTGCGCGCGCGTATTGACGAACACGAGCGCGAGCTTTGCCGCTTTGATCGCCGCATACACCTCCGGCATCGCGTGCCGCGCGGTGTGACCAGCCCATGGGATGCGCGCATCGGAATCGAGCACATCCACCATCGGCTGCGCGCCGGGCGGAGCTTTCACAATCACCCCCTCCCCTTGAGGGGAGGGGGTGAAGCGCCGCTCTTTCCGACGACGCGCCACCGCAGCGCTCATATCTGAAACGTCGAGCTTCACCCCGCCCCCCAGCCCCCTCCCCTCAAGAGGAGGGGGAGCGTGTCCCAACAAATACCGCGCCAGCCCCTCTTCATCCGCCACCGTCGCGCTCAGGCCCACGCGCCGATGGCCCGGCGCCCAGCGTTGCAGGCGCGCCAGCGCCAGCGCCAGCAGATCACCGCGCTTTGTTGGCGCCAGTGCGTGAATTTCATCCACCACCACCGCCTGCAAATCCTCGAAGAACACGCGCGCGTGTTCCGACGCGATCAGCAGCGACAATTGCTCCGGCGTCGTCAGCAAAATATCCGGCGGATGCGCGCGCTGGCGTTGGCGCTTGTGCGGCGGCGTATCGCCGGTGCGTGACTCAATCCGCAGATCGAGTTTCATCTCGCGCACCGGCGTATCGAGATTGCGCGCCACGTCCGTCGTCAGCGCCTTCAACGGCGACACATAAAGCGTGTGCAAGCGATGCGGCCGCCGCAAGCCATCGTCCGCGCGCGGCGCCAACTCGATCAAACTCGGCAGAAACCCCGCCAGCGTCTTGCCCGCACCCGTTGGCGCAATCAGCAGCGTCGAAAGCCCAGCCTTCGCCCGCCGCACCAGCTCCAGTTGATGCGGACGCGGGCTCCACCCGCGCGCGGCGAACCAATCCGCGAACGGCGACGGCAAGAGCGCGCCTTGCTTCATATGCCTTGCCGCAATGCTATCATCATGATAGCATAATGTATGGCTCAGGTTCTGATCCGCAACCTTGATGATGAAACCGTTGCGCGGCTTAAGAGCAAAGCCGAGCGCGCGGGCCTTTCCCTTGAGGCGTTTCTCCGTCAGCTTCTAAGCGAAGATGCGCCGTCCCGCGCGGATGCCGTCGCCAAGATCGAAGCGCTTCGAAAAACGGTCAAAGCGCCCGAACCAAATGAACCCCGCGCCGAACAAATTGTGCGCGACATGCGGCAAAGCCGCGGCCTCCCAACCAAATGATCATTGATGCGAGCGTCGCGCTTCGCTGGTTTCTGAATGAGCCGGGCGCGTCAGATGCTGCGGCGGCGTTCAGCCAAGGGCCTTCGCCCACAGCGCCGGATCTCGTTCTCGTCGAAATCGCCAATGGATTATGGTCCGCAGTCCGGCGTCAGCGCATGGACGAGGCCACGGCGCGCGCACTGCTTGCAACCGCGCCGTCGCTTTTCGGACCGCTGCGTCCGGCGGAAACCCTCATTGACGCCGCTTTCGACATTGCGCGCGCACTCGATCATCCCGTGTACGATTGCTTGTATCTCGCGATGGCCGACGCCGATCGCACACCACTCATAACCGCGGACCAACGACTCCAAGCGGCGACCGAAGGCACCAAATGGCGCAACCTCGTCAGCGTCCTGACGCCATGAGCGGCAATTACCAACAACTCAGCGCCGATCACATCATCGCGACGCTGGAGAAGCTCCACGCGCGCATCCTCGCCCGTTTCCCGGAATCCGGCCTCGGTCGAGTCTGCGCCGAGCTGATTGAAACCGCGTGTGCTTCCGCCGCTGAAGCCGCGGAACTGGCCCGCCCCAATTATCTCTGGCGCGGCGCAGCCGCCGCGCTCGCGCTCGCCGGCCTCATCGCCCAAATCGCCGCCTTCCGCTTCCTGCACCTTGAACGCATCGAGGGTTCAGCACCAGAATTGCTCCAGGGCCTCGAAGCGGCCGTCAGCCTGCTCATCCTGTTCGGCTCGGCCGTCTGGTTCGTGCTGACGCTGGAGGAGCGCGTCAAGCGCCAGCGCGTGCTCGACGCGCTGCATCGATTACGCTCGCTCGCGCACGTCATCGACATGCACCAGCTCACCAAGGACCCCACCATTGTGCTCGACGCGCAAAAGACGTCCGTCTCGCCCGATCGGACGATGAGCCATTTCGAGCTGACGCGGTATCTCGATTATTGCTCGGAGATGCTGGCGCTGATCGGCAAGCTGGCCGCGCTCTATGGCGAGCGCATGCGCGACGGGGTCGTGATCGAGGCGGTCAACGACATGGAAAATCTGACCACGGGCCTCGGCCGCAAGATCTGGCAGAAGATCACGCTGATCGGCGTGCTGGAGGAGCGCGGCGCCGGAAGCGAGTGAACCAGATCGCCGCCATAAGACCCACGTTAACACCGCTGAAACCGGCGATGCCGCAACGATTCATGAAGCACTTGAAACTAGTCTGATGGATCGTCTGGGGGGCGTAGTGTCTATCGGCGCCGATGATTTTGATCCGTCCGATCTCACCGCGCTGGTCGTGGATGAAAATCATTTCGAACGCGGAATATCCCTGGATCAATTGCGCGCCATGGGGTTCCGCCGTGCGGTTGGCGCGACCAATACGATGGAAGCCTGGGACCTGCTGGTCAAAACCAATCCCGATGTCGTGCTGGTGGAATGGATCCAGGGCGTCACCGATGGGCTCGATTTCGTGCGCCGCATCCGCCAGAGCGAAGACAGCCCCAATCGCGCAGTCAACATCTTCATGCTGACCTCGCGCGGGCGGCAGAATGACGTCGAGGCCGCACGCAAGGCCGGCGTCGATGGATATATGCGCAAGCCGATCTCGGGTCTTGCGCTGCGCAAGCGCGTCAAGCGCGTGATCTCGCATCCGCAGCCATTCGTGTTGACGGCCGCCTATATCGGCCCCTGCCGACGACGCAAAGCCGATGCCGCTTATGCAGGGCCCTGGCGGCGCTTGGATGACAAGCTGCCGATAGAGGTCGCAGTGGATGATTCCGGCGAGTTGGATGTGCAGGCCGACATCGCGCGCGCCCGTGTCGCCGCACTCGAAGCGCGCGGGCGCGATCTGCAGATCGGCGACGCTGTCGCGGCGCGCGAGGTGTTTCGCGCGTTGCAGCAATTGATCGAAGTGGCCCAACAGTACGACGATGCGGCGCTCGATCTCGGCGCCCGGGAAATGGCCCGCTACCTGCAAGCGCAGGGCGCAACCGATCGGCTCGATCCGGACGTGGTGCGCACCCACGTCGCGGCGCTGCACCAGCTGGCGCATTTGCCGCGTACGCTGGGTGAAGAACGTCAACGCGTGGCGCTCAGCCTAAAGCGCATGGTCGACAAGAAATTGCGCCAGGCCGGGCACGCGATCTAGACGCGGCGCTCGGGCGCTTTCACGAAGAACAGCAGCACGAAACCGACAGCCAGCAGGATGGCGATGGCGCCAAAGCCGACGCGCTGGCTTTGATACGTCTCCGTGAAATATTCCACGATCATCGGCCCCAGCCACACCGTCGCCGCGCCCGAAAGCGCATAGAGGCCGAACAATTCGCCCTCCATGCCGGGAGGCGAAAGCCGCGCCATCAATGTGCGGCTTGAGGCGTAAGCAGCCGAAATCGAGATCGCGATCACGCACGTCGTCAAGAGGTAGGCGATCTCCGGCGGACGCCGCAGGATTGGTCCATCCCACACGCGTGCGCTTTCGGCGACATCCACCACGAAGAACATGGAATTGGGCGTCATCGACACACGCCGATCTCAAGCGCCACGGCGCGCTTCGGCCCAAGCCAGGAATCCAGCCAGCCGCCCGAAAGCCCGCCGATCACCGCGAACGCCGTCGTCACGATGCCAAGCGTCAGCATCTCCAGCAGGCCCCAGCCCATCACGCCGGCCGCATAGACGCCGCTGAAGATGAGGATCGCGGTTTTGCCATCCGCGTAAAACATACGCGCGACAAGAAAGAGCGCGACGTTGCGATGATCGCGCAGCTTGCGGATCGTGCCGACAACCTTGCCGACGCCGTGGCGCATCGCGTCGCCGAATTTCTCGCCCGTGGTGTCGAGGTCGCGCGTGAAGAAGAAAATCGGCAACGCAAACACGGCAAGCCACACCGCGCACAACGGGCCGACGATGCGGTTGGGTTCGTAAGCCGCCGGATCGAGACCGAAGAGCGGCGTTTCCGGAATGAAGGGCAGATGCAGCACACCCGGCAGCGCGAACGCCCACAGCACGAACACCAGCAGCAATACGGACGACGCGTTGCCAAGCGCGAGCGCGAGGCCCGAGGCATGGCCCAACGCCTCGGGCTTCGCCGCCGTGGTGATCATGGAATTATGGAACACCTCGGACCATGAGAAGGTCACGCCGGCCGCCGTGATGGCGACGCCGATCGCCCAGAGCGGCACGCCCTCGCCGCCCGGCTTCGCCCACCACAAGGCGTAGAACGCTATGGCCATCAAGGCGGTCACGACGGCCAGGAAAGGTTTGCGCCGGCCCATGCGATCGGTGGCCGCGCCAATGAAAGGCGCGGTGACGGCCACGATCATGCCCGCCGTCTTGTGCCAGCCGGACATGATCGCCTGGCCCTGCACGGGGTCGCCAATTACGGCGGTCGCGATATAGGGCGCGAGCACATAAATCGAGCAGAGCAAGACGTACGGGTTGCGCGCCCATTCGTAGAGCGCCCACGACCACGCGCCACGATCAAGCTGGGGAGCAGCCAAGCTCAGCGATTCCCTTTGAGGGCCGCGGCTGTTTCTTTGGCGATCTTGCGGATGGCGGCCTCGGCCGCCGGCGCCGCGGATGGAAACGCGACAAAGCCGTGCGGCAGCGTCTCGAAGCACTCGTACGTGGTCTTCACGCCCGCATCGCGCAGACGCTCCGCATATTGCGCGCCTTGATCCTGCAGCATGTCGAAGCCCGCCGTGTAGATCAAAGCCGGCGCCACGCCGCGCACATCTTGAGCGCGAATGGGCGAGATGCGCGTATCGCTCGGATCCACGTTCTCCGGCAGATATTGCTTCATGAAGAAATCGACGGTCGCGGCCGTGAGCGGCCACGCATCGGCGAATTCATGCATCGAGGGCGTATCGCTCAGAAAGTCGACGGCCGGATAGATCAGGAGCTGCAACACCGGCGAACGGGTCTTGCGATATTCTTGCGCGATGATGGCGGAGAAATGCCCGCCCATGCTGTCGCCGCCGATCGCGGCCTTGCCGACAGGCGCGCCGTAGCGCGCGGCGTTGTCGACAGCCCAATTGTAGGCGGCGATGCAGTCTTCGAGACCGGTGGGGAATTTGAATTCCGGGGCCAGGCGGTAATCGACCGAAAGCACCGGCGCGCCAGCTTCCTTGGCGATCAGGCCGCACAGGCGGTGGCAGCTTTCGAGCGAACCGATGACGCCGCCGCCAAAGTGGAAATACACCAGCATCGCGGCGGAATTGTCGCGCACCGTCGGCAGATAGAGCCGCGCCGGCACCGAGTGCGAGCGGCCCGTTATATAGACCTTCTCGATGCGCACGCCGCCGACTTTCGGGCCGCCGAACAATTCGGCGCCTGCTTCGGTCTGCGCGCGAAATTGAGCGACGGTGATGGTGTTCCAATCCACCGGCTGCTGACGCGCTTGGTATTCGAGAAATTGAAGACGCGGATCGAGCGTCTGCCCGCGCACCTGGCGCGGGGCGCCGCCGGACGCCTTCACCAGCGCCGCGTCCGAACGCGACAAGGCAAGATGGACAAGCGCTTTGCGCAGCCAAGACAAATGCTGCTCTCCCCTAATTCTTATTTCTTACGCGGCGCGCCTTCGAGGCCCTTCAGGATCAGGCCCGTCGCGAACGCGGCGGCATTGTCAATATCAGGCGGCGAGCGCCGCAGCATGGCGGGGCCAAGCTCTTGGGCGATGCCGATACAGGCGTGCGCGAGATAATCGGCGTCCACGTCCGGAGCATCCCCGTGCGCTATGGCGTCTTCAAGGCTTTGGCGGACCTCCTGATACACCGTGATCATCTCCGGCGTATCGGAGCGCACATGCGGGCGACGTTCGTCGATCGGCCGGCCTTCGTCTTCGTTCTCTTCGGCGATGAAGCGGAAATAGGCGATGAAGGCGCTGTGCAGATAATCCTCAAAGCCGCGCGCATGCGCGCGCGCCAAACGAAGGATGGGGCGAAAGCGGCGCGCGCTATCATCGGCCAGCGCTTCGAACACCTCTTCTTTCGAGCGGAAGTAATTGTAGAACGTGCCCGACGCGAGTTCGGTGCCGCGAATGATGTCACGCACGGTCGCGGCTTCGTAGCCCAATTGCGCGAACACCCGACGCGCCGCGACGAGGATCGCCGCACGGTTCGCCGCTTTGGTTTTCTCGCGCTTGCCGATCGGCTCCAGCTCGGCCGTATCGCTCATGAAAGCTCCCAGCGGGGCGTTCGCCCTCGTTTGATAGCGCCACAAAAATGACGTGCCGTCAATTTCTGTCAATAGCGCTCAACCCGCACCACTGCTAGCACGGCTTCCATGTCCGACGAAAAGCCACCTCAGGAATATCAGTCCGGCGAGAGCGCGCTGGAGCGTGTTCAGGCCATGACCAGGTTCACCCCGCTCGCGCAAGCGCTCGGGATCGAAATCACGCGCTTCGAGCGGGGCCGCGTTTGGGGTAAGGTTCCGCACCGTGAGGAGCTGGTCGGAGATCCTGAAACAGGCGTGATCGCGGGCGGCGTGATCACGACACTGCTCGATCATCTCTGCGGCACGGCCGCCGTTTCGGGCATGAAGATTCCTGTGCCGGTCGCCACCATCGATCTGCGCATCGACTACATGCGCCCAGCCACGCCAGGCCAGGACATCCACGCCGAGGCGCATTGCTACAAGCTTGGCAAAAGCGTCGCCTTTGTGCGCGCGGTGGCTTACGACGACACGCCCGACAATCCGGTGGCGCACGCGGTCGCGGCCTTCATGGTCAATTCGAACAACGGGCGCAAAATGGGCGCGAACCTGCGGAAGCCGAAATCATGAGCACGCCGCAAATTCGGGTCGCGGAGGCGATCGCGCGGATTCCGTATGCGAGGTTTCTTGGTCTGCGCGCCGAGCTTAAGGGCGATGAACTGACGCTCGTCATGCCGTTCGCGCCGCATCTGATTGGAAACCCGGTGCTGCCGGCGCTGCATGGCGGCGTTGTCGGCGCGCTGATGGAAGTGACGGCGCTGACGCAGCTCGCCATCGCCTCGAAGGCGGAGAAGTTTCCGAAAACCATCGATGTGAACATCGAATATCTGCGCTCCGGACGCCCCCTCGACACGTACGCGCGGGCGCGTGTCGTCAAGATCGGCCGCCGCATCGCAAACGTGCAAGCCGAAGCCTGGCAAAACGAACGCAGCCAGCCCATCGCCAGCCTGCATGGGCATTTCATGACGCCGGAAGCGGATGAGCCGAGCGTATAAAGGGGACGCGATATGAGCGAGCTTGTCGTCGTCACGTATGATTGGGCGCCGCCGCCGCCACGCGGCTTCGTGCGCGATCTGCGCATACGCTGGGCGCTTGAGGAAGCAGGCCTGCCCTATCGCGTCGAAAGCACGCCGTTCCGCGATCGCGAGCCCGAGCATTTCGCGCACCAGCCCTTCGGGCAAGTGCCCTGGCTTAAGGATGACGACGTTTCGATTTTCGAGACCGGCGCGATCATGCTGCATCTCGGCGCAAAGAGTGAAGCCTTGATGCCGAAGGATGCGCGCGGCCGCGGCGAGGTGACGGAATGGGTGTTCGCCGCGCTCAATTCGGTGGAGATGGCGAGCCTGCCCTGGGCGCTGCTGCAGTTCTCCGGCGACACCAGCTCACAAGCGTTCCAGCTGTTCGACGATTTCGTCAAAGTGCATCGGCTCGCGCACCTTGAGCCGATCTTGGCGGAGCGCGAATGGCTCACGAACCGCTTCTCCGTAGCTGATATTCTCATGTCGGATGTGTTGCGGCTGATCGATCGGTTCGACGGCTTGGCGGCCTTTCCGGCGTGCGGCGCGTATGTCGCGCGCGCCATCGCGCGCCCGTGTTTTCAGAAAGCTCTCGCCGATCAAATGGCGCATTTCGCGAAAGCAGATTGATGGCGCTTCCGCTGCAGGCTTTCGGCGACAATATCTGGATCGCGGACGGCCCGATCGTCGAAAGCGCGGGTTTTGCCTATCCGACGCGCATGGCGGCCATACGCCTGGATAGTGGCAAGCTCTTCCTTTGGTCGCCCATTGCGCTGACCCCGGAGCTACGCACCGCCATCGAAGCGCTCGGCGCGGTGCGCTTCATCGTGACACCCACATGCATGCACTACGTCGCACTGCCCGATTGGCGCGCGGCGTATCCGAACGCTGTGCTCTATGCCGCGCCTGGCTCGCGCACACGGGCGAAACACATCGCCTTTGACGCGGACCTATCCGACGACGCGCCGCCGGAATGGGCTGGGCGAATTGATCAAGCCCTCATGCGCGGCAACGCCATCGCGACGGAGGCGGTGTTCTTCCATCGCCAAAGCGGCACGGCGCTGTTCGCTGACCTTTTGCAGAATTTTCCGCCGGATTGGTTCAAAGGCTGGCGCGGACTTGTCGCGCGCATGGACGGCATGATCGGCCCCGCGCCGCAAGTCCCGCAAAAATTCCGCCTCGCCTTCACGGACCGCAAAGCCGCGCGCGCGAGCTTGCGACGTATCGAGAACTGGCCGGTTGAAAAAATCCTGATGGCGCACGGCGCGCCGGTGACGCAAAACGCGCGCGCCTTTCTGACGCGCGCGTTTCATTGGCTCTAACACTGCTCACTCAGTTCAGCACACCGAACAAGAAGAGCAGAATGATGATCGGCAGCGGAATGCCGATGACCCAGAGGAGACAGCCTTTGCCGAGTTCTTCCATGACGGCCTCTCCTCAAATCTTCGGCGCGGTTTGATAAGCGACGCTGTCGTCGAGACGCGGGCGCGTTTCCCATTTCGGATGATGCGAGCCGAGCCAACCGCCAGCGATCGCGCCGGCAAGGCCCAAGCTCAACGCACCGACCGTCCACCACGAAAGCGCCGCGAGCGCATCGGCCGTATCCTCGGCGGTGGCGAGATCGCTCGGGTTGGCGCCTTGGCCATCAGTCGCATCGCTTAATTCGCCGATCGTCTCGGCCACGCCTGACGGCAACGCATCGCCGCTCACGGCCTGGCCGGCGGCGAATGTCGCCAACGAGACCGCGACAGCGACGGCGAACGCCCAGACCATGAAGCCTGTAAGCAAGCCGCCGAAATGATCCGGGTAGCGCGAGCCGCGCGCGGCGACATAGGCGCCGACTTGAAACGCCACCAGCTGCGCGAACATCACGTACAAGCCGCCGCCGATCGAGATCGTCTCGTCCTGCGCGTTGATCTCGTAGGGATTGAACGCGGACGCGCCGATGGCGAGGCCAAGCACGTTCAGCAGAAAGCCAATCGCGATCGCCGCCACCGCGCCGGCGATAATCGTGGACCATTGAATGAGCGGATGCGCGTAATGGCGCCCCGCGATCGTGTAATCGGGATCAAATCTGTAGGCGACCATCGCGTCCCTCCGGTCGAAATGCGACTGGAGCGGTAACGTAACGCCGCGAGCTTTGGTTCCCGCGCGCCGCCGGGAGCTACGTATTCTTGCGTCGCACCAGGGCTGAATAGCCATGCACCAGCGCTTCGCACACGGCGGCCGGCTTGTATTGGATGCCGGCGATTTCCTTGATCGGCGTCACTTCCGCCGCCGAGCCAGTGAGGAAGGCTTCGGAGAATGTCGCCAATTCGTTCGGGAAGATAGCGCGCTCGACCACCTCATAGCCCTTCTCACGCGCCAGCTTGATCACGGTTTGACGCGTGAAGCCGTTGAGAAAGCAATCCGGCGTCGGCGTGTGGATCACGCCGTCGCGCACGAAGAAAATGTTGGCGCCGGTGGCTTCGGCGATCTGGCCGCGCCAATCGAACATCAGCGCGTCATTGAAGCCGCAATCCTCGGCGGCATGCTTGGAGAGCGTGCAGATCATGTAGAGACCCGCCGCCTTCGAATTGCACGGCGCCGTATCGGGCGCTGGCCTGCGCCATGGCGCGATCATCAGGCGAATGCCGGCCATCTTGTCGGCGAAATAATCGCCCCATTGCCAAGTCGCGATCGCGGTGTGGATCGTGTTGGTCTTGGCCGACACGCCCAATTGCTCTGAACCGCGCCAGGCCAGCGCGCGCACATAGGCGTCGCCGAAGCCCATCTTGTTGATCAGCTCAGTCTTGGCGCGATCGATTTCCTCGGCCGCGTACGGGATGCTGAAGCCAAGAATTTTCGCCGACTTGTGCAGACGCTCGCTATGATCGCGGCTCTTGAAGATCGTGCCGTCATAGGCGCGCTCACCCTCGAACACGCAGGAGGCGTAGTGCATGGCGTGCGTGAGTACGTGGACCTTAGCCTCGCGCTGGGGCACGAATTCCCCGTCCATCCACACCCAACCGTCGCGGTCGTGGAAAGGCGCTGCGGCCATGATCTCTTCCTCTTGCTATGATGGCTCGACGCGAGCCCTGAATGATTTGGGTTGATTTTTATGAATATTGGGCGATGGGCGCTATACCTGTCAACAACACCCCAATAAACTTGCAAATCCTTGCCCTAAAACAGCCGATTATGCGAGCAACTGAACCGGCATGAACACCGCCCCCGCCTTCGACGCGCTGGATCGCCCCCCGCATCTCCTGCTGGTGGACGACGACGACCGCATCCGCGAGCTGCTCAAGCGCTATCTAGCGCAAGCTGGCGCGCGCGTCTCCGCCGCCGCTGACGCAGCCAGCGCCCGCAAGCTTTTGGGCGCCATGGATTTCGACCTTCTCATCCTCGACGTGATGATGCCGGTGGAGGATGGGTTTTCGCTGGCCGAGAGCGTGCGCAAGAATTCCAAGGTGCCGATCGTGCTGCTGACTGCGCGCGGCCTGGCCGAGGATCGCATTCGCGGCCTTTCCATTGGCGCTGATGATTATGTGGCCAAACCGTTCGAGCCGGCGGAATTGGCGCTGCGCGTGAACGCCATCCTGCGCCGCACCGTCGCCAGTCGCGGCGAGGCGCCGGAATTGCTCACCTTCGGCCCCTTCTCATTCAATAGCGCGCGGGGCGAATTGCAGCGCGAGGGCGCGCCGGTGCGGCTGACGGAAGCTGAAGTGGCGATGCTGCGCGTGCTGGCGGCGCGGCCAGGCGAAGTGATCAGCCGCGAGGACTTGGCGAAGAAAACTGGCGCTGGGCTTGAGCGCTCGGTCGATGTGCAGGTCACCCGGCTGCGGCGCAAGATGGAGCTAGACCCGCGCGCCCCAGTCTATCTGCAGACGGTGCGCGGCATTGGCTACAGGCTCGCGGCCGACTGATGAGCCAGCCGACCTTCAGATTGCGCGATATCCTGCCGAAGGGTTTGTACTGGCGCACGCTGCTGATCATTGTGGCGCCGGCGGCGCTGCTGCAGCTCATCATCACGCTCGTTTTTCTCGACGATCACTGGCAAGCCACGTCCAAGCGCATGAGTCAGGGCGTGGCGGCTGACGTGGCGCTGATCATTCAGCTCTATGAGCGCGATCCGAGCGCGGAAAGCTTTGCCGAATTGCAGCGCATGGCGCGCCGGCCCTTGCGTCTCGATATCGAGCTCCAACCCAACGCGCCACTCGACATCCCGCGCTGCCGCGCCAATGGATCGGTGCTTGATCGCTATTTGACGCGCGATCTGGAAAACCAGATCGGACGCGATATTTGGTACGATTCCACCTGCCCCGGCACGCAAGTGCTGATCCGTGTGCCGACGGACAATGGCGTGCTGCAATTGCGTGCGTTCCGCGATCGCGTGCAGGCGCGCTCAGGGCCGCTGTTCGTGGCCTGGATTTCGGGCGCGACGATCTTCTTGATCGTGGTGTCGGTGATCTTCATCCGCAATCAGGTACGCCCCATCGAACAACTGGCGCTGGCGATGGAGCAATTCGGACGCGGCGAAGATGCAGGTCATTTCCGCGTACGCGGCGCGCGCGAGGTGCGGGGGGCGACGCACGCTTTCTTCGACATGCGTCAGCGCATCCGCCGCCACATCGAGCAGCGCTCGCAATTGCTGGCCGGCGTCAGCCACGATCTGCGCACGCCGCTGACGCGGCTGAAGCTGCAATTCGCGCTCATGCCGCCCTCGCCCGAGATCGAAGACGCCAAGCGCGATCTCGCCGAGATGGAGCAAACGCTCGACGAATATCTGGCCTTCGCGAAGGGGCTGACGGATGAGGCGCCCGAGCAGGTCGATCTCGCCAAGCTCGCCGAGGAGGTTGTCGCCGATACGCGGCGTACTGGCGCGGACGTGACGATCGAAACCGAAGGCGACGCGGCCGCCGCCGGCCGCGCGCGCGGCTTGAAGCGCTGCCTCGCCAATTTAATCGACAACGCCGCCGCGCACGGCGACAAGGTGCGCGTCAGCGTCAAGGGTCAAGAAAGCACGATCCTGGTTGTCGTGGAGGACAACGGCCCGGGCATCCCCGAAGAGCTTTACGAGGAAGCCTTCCGCCCGTTCTCACGGCTGGATGAAACCCGCTCGCGCAACCAAAAAGGTGTCGGCCTGGGGCTCGCCATCGCGCGCGACGTGGCCCGCTCGCACGGCGGCGACATCAGCTTGAGTCGCAGCGACCTTGGGGGCCTGAAGGCGACCCTTCGGCTACCTCGTCCGGCATGAGGCTGTGAATAAGCTGTGAGTATTCAACGCTTCCGGCCCTGCGGCGCCAGCTCTGCGCCTCGGCGCTTCCAAACTGCGCGGGAATTTATAAAGTCGCGCCCGCTGGCCGGGGCGTTCCCGCACAGCCCCAACGAGCTTTAGACCCATGGATCAAGGCGAGCGGTACGACCGCGCCCGCATTTGCATCGATTTCGGCACCGCCTTGTCCAAGGCGTCGCTGTGCCTTGATCCGCTGCTGCCGCTCGAAATGGGCGTGAAGCCGCTGCCGATCGGCGCCATCGCGCGCGGCGAGCACCCGCTGCTGACGCCTTCCGTGCTCTACGTGGATGGCGGGCGATTGTATTTCGGGCCGATGGCGCTCGATCACGCGCGGCGGGGCATCGATGCGCAGCGCGATCCGCTGCTGTCGTTCAAGACCGTGCTTGGCGCGAGCAATGTGCAAGCCGCACTCGCCGCGAAGCTGCGCCCCTCGATGGACCCCACCGGCACCTTCATCAATCGCGACGCGCTGGTGATGTACCTGGCGTACCTCGACCAATTGATCCGCGAAGCGATCGAACTGGCGCCGAACATCCCGAACGAAGTGGCGAATGCACGCCGCCGCTATACGAGCCCAGTTTGGAAACCCGGCAGCGGCGATGACAAGGTGTTCGAGGCGATCTTCAACGAGGCCGCCGCGGTATCGCAGCGTCTCGGCAAGCTGTTCCATGCGCAGGAAGGCATCTCGATCGCGCAGTGCAAAGACGCATTGGATAAAGCCGCGGCCCAGCCGGGCAATGGTTTGCTGGAAACCGGCATTTTCGAACCGCACGCCGCGGCGGCCACGGCGCTTGCCTTCACCAGCATGCCGACGCGCTTCGTGCTGGTGTTCGACATGGGCGCCGGCACTGTCGATTTCGCGGCGTTCGAGTTCGACGAAAGCACCGATCCGCCCGCGCTCACCGAAATCAAGGAAGCGCGCCAGTGCAGCGCGCTGGCGGGCGACGAAATCGACCGCATCCTGATCGAACTCTACATCCGCAAGCGCGGCGGCGAGAAATCACGCGAGGATGAGCTGCGCCTGTTGCGCACCGCCCGCCTCTCGGCGCGCGAGATGAAGAAAGAGCTCTTCACCACCGGCAAGACCTCGTTGAAGACTGGCGGCTTGATGGCGACGACGATCCGCATCAACGAGCTGATGGAAGACCAGAGCTTCCGCACCTATCTAACGGCGCTGCGCAACACGATGGCGGCGAGCCTGAACATCGTGCTGCAGCGGGCCGAGGCCGTCGGCGCCAATGTGGTGGATGTCGTGCTCGCGGGCGGCGGCTCGAACCTGCCGTTCATGGGCGATCTCGTCCGCAGCGCGGGCCAAGTGCGTCAGCATAATATCACGCTGCGCGCCGGGCCTTTGTCGCCAGCCAACCCGCTCTACAATAGCGTGGACGTGGGCCTGCGCGACGTCTTCCCGCAAATCTCGATGTCAGTCGGCGGCGCGCTCGTGGAAATGATGCCGGCGCGCTAGGCCGCGTCCTCGGCGACGAAGCCCTTCCAGGTGCGCATGTAGTTCACGAAAACCTCGCCCAGCGCTTCACCGCGGAGATAATCGGCCGTGACGGGCGTGGTGATCGGCGTGAACCCGGGATCGGCTTCGACACGCTTTGGGAAATCGTGGTGCAGGATGGCGCCGCGGCCGATCACGACAAAATCCAAGCCCTCGGCCATGCAGCGCGCGACTTGTTCACCCGTCATGATCTTTCCGGCCGCGCCCAGGCGCACCTTGCCGCGATCAAGCGCCGTGAAGACCTGCAGCAACGTCTGCCCTTTGAGACGCTCGTCGAGCGGTTCCTTGAAGACATCCCAAAGAGACATATCCAGATAATCGATCTTGCTTTCGCGCATCAGCCTCTGCGCCAAATCGCGGATTTCGACGATGTCCATATCAAAACGCTCGGGCGAGAGCCGGACGCCGAGCGAGAAGCCGGGTTTCGTCGCCGCGCGCACGCCGTCGATGATTTCATCGAGAAAGCGCGCGCGATTATCGGCGGAGCCGCCGTATTGGTCGGTGCGCTTGTTGATGCCGGCGCTCAAGAACTGGCAGATCAGGTAGCCGTGCGCGCCGTGAAGCTCCACGCCGTCGAAACCCGCCCGCTCGGCGCGTTGCGGGGCGGCGATGAAAGCATCGCGCGCCTCGTGCACCTCGTCGTGCGTCATCGCCCGAGCTTTGAATTCTTCATTGTCCGAAGGGCAGAGCGGCGCATGGCCGATGATGTTCGCGGGCGAGCGCATGCCGGAATGATGCAACTGGCCCACGGCGTGCGTGTTGTGCTGCTTCAAGCCGGCGGCGAGCCGCTTTAGGCCGTCGAGGTGCTTGTCATCGTGGAAGCCGAGTTGACCGGGAAAACCGAGGCCACTCGGCAACACGGAGGCCGCGCACGTCATGGTGAGACCAAAGCCGCCTTCGGCGCGTTTGGTCAGCCATTTGTATTCGTCCTCGCTGAGGACGCCGTCCGCGCCGCTTTGGAGATTGGTCAGCGGCGCCAGCATGAAGCGGTTCTTCAGCGTGGCGCCGGATTGCAGGGTGAGCGGTTCGAACAAATTGGCCATGGGGCGAAACTTAGGCACGGAGGCTACGCTCCGCCAAGGCGCCGTTACGGGATATGGCTCCCCCGTTCGCAGGGGAGCTTGTCGCGAAGCGACCGAGGGGTAGAGAAGCGCGCGGTTGGCGGAGTTTCCCCCTCCGCATCGCTGCGCTCAGCACCTTCCCCGCATGCGGGGGAGGATAGATGCTAGAGCGTGAAGCTGGAGAGCCGCTTCGAGAAGTCGGTCGCGACCGTGGACCAATTGTCGGAGAGACGATTGACCTCCGGAGCGATCACTTCGTCGTATTGGATCGACATCATCGCCAGCGCCATGAAGGCAACGCCCGCCCAGCGGCGGAACTGCCTATCAAACGAAAGCCGAAGGCCCTGCTTCAACTCGGTGGCATCGAACAGAAAAGCAAACATGGGTCGCGCTCGCGTGCTTAACGTGCGTCAATCATGGCGCCCCAACAGTAAATAAGCGTTTGCCAAAAGGTTTACGCGAGCAGGAACCGCAGATGAAAAGCAGTTCAATCGAAGCGAATGACAAAGCGCTTCTTCATCGGCGCGATCACACGCCACACGCCGACAAAGCCGGGCTCGATCACAAAAGAGTCGCCCGCGCCGAAACGCTTCGCGTCGCCGCCGTCATCGGGAACGAGTTCGCATACGCCTTCGAGCATATGGCAGAATTCCCACTCGTCGTAGCGCACACGCCACGCGCCGATCGTGGCGCTCCATTCGCCGACGAAGATTTTGCCGTCGCGCTCGTATTCGAGCTTGGTTGTTTCGACCGGCGCGCCTTCAACAACCCGATCCGCTGCGATCGGATTGGTTTCAACGGCGCCGCCGGTGAGCGCGCGCAGGCTCACGCGCTGCTCGTGGAAGCGTCCGGCTTCTTGGCTTCGAAGCCCGCCCAGCGGCCGAACATTTCCTCGGCCCGCCGCAGGTTCTTATCGAGCGAGGCCATGGTCTTGGCGAAATCGCCCGCGTCATCGCCGCGCCATGCGGCACGCGCTTGGCCGATGATGACGCCTAAACCTTGGGCGCGGGCCTGGCCGGTCATACCGTCGGCTTCGAGCCCGGCGAGCGCCAGAACCCAGCGCGCGCAACGCACGTGACGCTGGTGAGCCGAGGCCATCAAAGTCGGATCGCGATCCAGCCTCTGCTCCATCGAGAGCACTGCCGCGCGATGCGGCTCCATGGCCTCGAAGCGGCGCATGATCAGCTCGAACAGACGGTCGCGGACGCTTTGCTTGGGGTCCATTTCGTCCAGATTATCGGCGATCGCGCGGTCGAACGCCTCTTCGACGCAATCGACCGCCTCCCAGAGGCTCGCGCCGTAGAAATCCGACGCCGGCCGCGCGGCGGCGTCGGCCAGACGGATCAGCGTCACCTCGCGCCATGGCGCACCGCCGGCGATCAGCAACGCCGCCCGCGCCAAGTCCCGGCGGATGGAAGAGTCGAGGTGGGCCATATGCGCTTTCGATCGTGGAAACCGTTCCGATCAAAGGCGGGCAAGGATGGCGGCGTCAAGGCGGCGCGCTAGCGCTTGCCCAAATCGCGCGATCTCTGCGCCGCCGCGCTCACGGCGCGACGCAGCAATGGGCCGAGCCCGTCGCTGGAGGCGAGCACGTCTAAGGCGGCTTCGGTGGTGCCGCCGGGCGAGGTGACCTGCTTACGCAGCGCGCCCGCGGGTTCCATGGTTTCCAGCATCAAGGCGCCGGCGCCGGCGACGGTGGCGCTCGCCAGCCGCGCCGCGGTCTCGCGGTCGAGCCCCTCCTGCTCGGCCGCGGCCGCCAGCACCTCCGCCAACAAGAACACATAGGCCGGGCCGGAGCCGGAAACGGCGGTGACAACGTCCATCAGGCGTTCGGCCGCGATCGGTTCGACGCTGCCCAGGGGCTCCAGCAATTGTTCGACGAGCTGGCGATCCTCCGCCGTGCATGCGGACGAGGCGACGTAAGCGGTGACGCCGCGCCCAATCTTGGCGGGCAGATTGGGCATCGCACGCACAACGCGCTGCGCGCCAAGATCGCGTGCGATGGCGTCGATCGGCACGCCGGCCATGATCGAGAGCACGCAAGTCTGCTCGCCGACAAAGCGGCGCGCGGCCTCGGTGGCGGCGCTGAAGGTTTGGGGTTTGACCGCGATAACGAGCACATCGACCGGGCCCGCATCCGGCGGGTTGATCACGGCGCCGACGGTTTCGAGCGCTTGCTCCAGGGCTGGGTCGAAATTCGGCTCGACGACGGTGAGCGTCAGCCCGCCACCCTTGCGCACGGCCTCGATCCAGCCACGCACCAGCGCGCCGCCCATCGAACCCGCGCCGACAAGGGCGACCGTAGGTGCATCAAGCGCGCTCACGCTTCTCCGCAGGTTTCAAACAACGCGGCCGCCGAGGCATCCTCGGCCGACATGCCGCCAAGAATAAGGAAGTGGAACGCCGGCTGGAAGCGCTCGGCCGCATCGAGTGCGGCGGCCAGCATGGCTTGCACCTCGCCGACCGAAATGGAGTCACGGCCAATCATCGGCATGGCGTGGCGGAAGATGATGGTGCCGTCATCGGACCAGACATCGAAATGGCCGAGCCAGAGGTTTTCGTTGACCAGACTGGCCAGCCGGATCGCCTCGTGGCGGCGCGATTGCGGCGCCTGGATGTCGAACCCGAGCGTGAACAAGAGCGCCGGCAGCTCGCCGCGATAGGAGAAATAGCCGACGGTCTCTCCCGAAGAGCATTTGAAGGAGAAGTGCACATCTCCATCCTCGGCGCGTTCGCAGGAGAAACGATCGTCAGCGCCGATAATCGCCTCGACCGTCTCCAGCGGATCGCCGGAGGTTTCGATTTCATCATCGAGATAGAGATCCATGAGCGTCCCCTTCGAGCTCAAGAGCCGTTCGCACGGCTGCGCAAATGATCTCTTCGCCTTGGCCGCGCGCCTTAAGCGGACGCGTCGAATCGAGCCCCGTACGACTAGGTAAGCGCTTTGATCCTTACCTGGATATTACCGAGCCCGTTTATTCACGGGTTAGCGCCGTGAAGTGTTTATGAAGCCCGGTCTTTGAGCAGCGCCTCAAGCGCGGCGACGCGCGCGCGCAATTCGTCGGCCTCGGCGCGGGCGTCGGCGGCCATTTGCTTGACGGCTTCGAACTCGTCGCGGCCCACAAGGTCCATTTCGGCGACGAAGCGATCGGCTTGCGCGCGCATGAAGCTCTTGGCTTCCAGGCTCGCACCCTGGGCGACACCCATGGCGCCCGTCATCAAACGGGCCAGATCATCGAACACCGAACTAGTCGTTTGCATGTGGACCGATCCTTTTGGCCTAACTAGAAGCCCCGCGTGAGCCGGGCAATGCGGCCAATCAGCTGAACAGAGGGCGCCAGAGCGTGATCCTAGAGGCTATCCAATTCCCCAATATCGACCCTGCGGCGCTGACTTTGCCCGGATTCGAGCTGTTCGGCGCCCAACTCGGCCCCTTCCCGCTGCGCTGGTATGCGCTGGCTTACATTGTCGGCCTGGTGCTGGGCTGGCGCTGGATGGTGTGGCTGATCCGGCGCGATCGGCTGTGGACGCCGGGTAAGCCGGCGCTCTCGGTACCCCAAGCAGATGACTTTCTCTTCTGGGCGACGCTGGGCGTGATCCTCGGCGGCCGCATCGGTTACGTGCTTTTCTATAAGCCGGACATGATCTGGAAGGCGCCAACCGAAATCCTGCAAATCTGGCAGGGCGGCATGAGCTTCCATGGCGGCTTGATCGGGGTTGCGCTCGCGGCCGTGTGGTTCACGAGACAGCGGCATGTGAATGACGAGCATTTCACAGCGCTCGCCAAGAAGCACGTCGTCGCCGAACCGCCAGCGGCTGCGCGCAACGATTACGTGCGCGTGCCCGATGTCGGCTGGCTGAAGAAGAGCGAGGCCGACGCCGCGCGTGAAAAATCCAAGACCGACAAGATCGATCTCTTGCGCCTGGGCGACATCGCAGCCGCCGCGGCGCCGATCGGACTCTTCTTTGGCCGCATCGCGAATTTCATCAATGGCGAGCTTTGGGGCCGCGTCACCGACAGCCCGCTCGGCGTGATCTTCTGCAACGAGCGGCTGATGGCGCAGAATGGCGGCTATTGCCCCGCCGGCGTTGAGCCACGCCACGCGAGCCAGCTTTACGAAGCAGCGCTTGAGGGCATGGCGCTTTTCGCGATCATCAATATCGCGACGCTGAAGTTCGATAGCTTACGTCGTCCGGGCATGAATGTCGGCATCTTCCTTGTGTGCTACGGCCTCTTCCGCGCGTTGCTGGAAACGGTGCGTGAGCCGGATGCGCACATGCCCGAAGCGCTGCGCGGCGTGGTGACGATGGGCATGCTGCTCTCGATCCCGATGATCCTTGCCGGCGCGTGGCTGATCAACCGCGCGCTGAAACAGCCTAAATTGGCCGCCGCATGAGTCGCGAACAGGCACGCGCGCTGAGAAAGAACACAACCACGCTCGAACAGCGTGCCTGGTCATTGCTTCGTACCATGCGCGATGAGGGCGTCGCCGTGCGGCGACAGCATCCGATCGGACGATACGTTGCGGATTTCGCAATCATGCGCGCGCGCGTGGCGATCGAGATCGACGGACCGCTGCATGAAGCGCCGGAGCATCGGCTCTTGGATCAGGATCGTGACCGGGCTTTCGCGGCCTTGGGATGGCGCGTGCTACGTTTCGTCCCCAAGCACCTTGATGACGAATTGGCGTTTCTCGCGTCCGTTCGCGCTGCCGCCACCCCCTCCCCGCGAGGGGAGGGGGCAGGGGGCGGGGTGAATCCCGACGCGTTGAAAATTAGCGCTCATGACGATGCGTCTGGTCCAAGGGCGGAGGTTCGCCCCGCCCCCCAGCCCCCTCCCCTCGCGGGGAGGGGGGGGCCCGAGCGTCGTACGCGCGCCAATCGCAAGCTCCCACCGAGGCGCAAACAATGAGCCTCGAAGAGAAACTTATTGAGTATATCCGCGACAACGGCCCGATGACGGTCGCGGATTATATGGGGGCGTGTCTCTACGATCCGAATGACGGCTATTACGCGACGCGCCCCGCCATCGGCGGCGCCAATGCGGATTTCCTAACCGCGCCGGAAGCCAGCCAGATGTTCGGCGAATTGATCGGGCTTTGGTGCGCGCACGAATGGGAGGCCATCGGCAAGCCCGCGTTCAATCTGATTGAGCTCGGCCCCGGTCGCGGCGTGCTGATGCAGGATGCATTGCGCGCTACGCAAAAGCTGGAAGGCTTCCACGACGCAGCCAGCGTGACGTTTGTCGAAATGAGCCCGCCCTTGCGCGACGAACAGGAAGCGCGCGTGCCGAGCGCCGATTGGGCGCCGCGTCTGGAAGACGCGCCGCCCGGCCCTTCCATTATCGTCGCCAACGAATTCTTCGATTGTCTGCCGATCCGCCAATTCCTGCGCGGCGAGGATGGCTGGCATGAAAAGCTCGTCGGGCTGAACGAAGCCGAGAAACTGGTGTTCGGACTTTCCGCCGCCATTCCCGCGCCCGAAAGCGAAGACGAAGCCGGCATGGTGCGCGAGATCGCGCCGGGCATGGAGAGCTTGATCTACGAGATCGAGCGCCGCCTGCACGAAGCGCCGGGGCGCGTGCTGATCATCGATTACGGCTATCTGCGCGCGGAAGGCGCCGACACGCTGCAAGCGCTGAAGGCGCACAAGAAGGTCGATCCGATCGAGACGCCTGGCCAGACCGATCTCACCGCGCACGTGGATTTCGCGCGTATCGCGCAATTGGCGCAAGCCGCCGATCTGCAAGTGCATGGCCCGGTGACGCAGGGCGATTTTCTGCGTGCGCTCGGCATCGAAATGCGCGCGGATACGCTCTCAAGCGCAAATCCATCGCACGCGGAGCGCATCGCGCGTGAGCTGAACCGGCTTACGCATCGCGATCAGATGGGCGTGCTTTTCAAAGTGATATGCCTATCGAGCCCAAACCTTCCGCCGCCGGCGGGGTTTTGACGCCGCCCGCGCGCACCGCGGCCGCGCTTGGCGCGGTGAAGCACGGCTTCTTCGGCCGCGAAGGCGGCGTCTCGACCGGCATTTATGCGAGCCTCAATGCGGGCGCCGGCTCGAAGGACGATCCTGAAGCCGTGCGCGAAAATCGCCGCCGCATCGCTGCAAGCTTCGGCGCCGATGCGCCGATGTTGGTGGGCGTGCACCAAGTGCATTCGGCTGATGCGGTTTATATCGATGCGCCGTGGCCGGGCGCGCGCCCGCACGCCGATGCATTGGTGACGACCAAGCCAGGCCTTGTGCTTTCGGTGCTTACCGCCGATTGCGGGCCAGTGCTGCTAGCGGACGCAGAAGCCGGCGTGATCGCGGCGGCGCATGCGGGCTGGCGCGGCGCCTTTGGCGGCGTGCTGCAGGCCACCATTGCGCTGATGCAGCAGCATGGCGCGGAGCCTGGGCGTATTCACGTGGCGCTCGGCCCCTGCATTCAGCAGCGCAATTACGAAGTCGGCGAAGATTTCCGCCAGAATTTTCTCGCGCGCGACGCGGCGTTCGCGCGCTTCTTCAGCGATGCGTTCGGGCCGAAGCCGCATTTCGATCTGCCGGGCTTCTGCGCTTACACGCTTGAAAGCCTGGGCGTCGGCGCGGTGGACCGCATCGATATCGACACGTTCAGCGATACGGCTTGGTTCAGTCATCGCCGCTCGGTGCGCGAAGGCGCGCCCGACTATGGTCGCAATTGCGCGGCCATCTCACTTTGACATGCCCTTCGCCGCACTCTCCGCATTCCGCGACAAGCCGATCCCCGATCTTGGCAGCGCGCGCGGCTATCGCGGACTGCCGATCGATTTCGATAACCCGCGCAATGCGGAACCATTGGTGCGCGCCGACGCGTTCGGCATCGCAGGCGAGAATTACTACGCCGCGACACGCAACCCGCCCTATTACGGCGCGATCCCAGGCGCGATCGATGCGCTGATCGTACGCCAGGGCGTGGCCGAACGATTGGCGCGCGTGAACGAGAAACTCAACATCGCTGATCTTGAACTCTTTCTGTTCGATGGCTGGCGGCCGCACGCGGTGCAGGCTTACTTTCACGACGTGTGGCTGCCGGCTGAGTTGCGGCGGCGCAAGCCGGGCGTCAGCGATGCTGATCTGCTCGCCGAGGTCGAGACCTATTGGGCCGCGCCGACGACGGACCGCGGCTCGCCTTCGCCGCATTCAACAGGCGGCGCCGTCGATCTGACCATCCGGTGGCGCGGCGGCGAACAGCTCTGGATGGGCTCGTTGTTCGATGACGCGTCGCCTTTGGCGCATCCGGCGCGCTTCGAAACGACAATCGGCGCGTTCAGCTTTTCCGATGAGGAAGCGCGCGCCAATCGGCGCCTGCTCCACTGGCTGATGCGCGAAGCTGGCTTCGTGGCCAACCCGACCGAGTGGTGGCATTTCAGCCATGGCGACCAGATGTGGGCGATGCTGACCGGCGCGCCCGCCGCCCTCTATGCCGGCGCGGACTATGCCGAAAGCTTAGGCGCCTAGAAACGTTTCGGTTCAAAAAGAGTGGCGCCGGCGCAACGTCACAGGCTGGCGTCGCTTGGCCGTCATCGAAGTGCAGCAAATCCTTTTCCAGCGCCCGAGTCGCGGGTTAAAGGGGCGCACCTTGGATCGCGCGGGGCCCGCATCCCATGAAGCTCATTTCTGGCAATTCCAACAATACGCTCGCGAAGGCGATCGCCGAGCATCTGGATACGCCGCTGGCGAAGTCGGAATTCAAACGCTTCAAGGACAACGAGATATTCGTTGAGATTCAGGAGAACGTGCGCGGCGAGGATGTTTTCATCATCCAATCGACCTCCTACCCAGCCAACGACCATCTTATGGAATTGCTGATCGGCATCGACGCGCTGCGCCGCGCCTCCGCGCGCCGCATCACCGCAGTCGTCCCCTACTACGGCTACGGCCGGCAGGATCGCAAAGTCGGCGGCCGCACGCCGATCTCGGCCAAGCTGGTCGCCAATCTGATCACCACAGCCGGCGCCGATCGCGTGCTGACGCTTGAGCTGCACGCGGGCCAGATCCAAGGCTTCTTCGATATTCCCACCGACAATCTCTTCTCCACGCCCGTGCTGGAGCGCGACATTCGCGAAAATTGCAAGGACGTGAACAAGCTGATGATCGTCTCGCCGGACGTCGGCGGCGTGGTGCGCGCACGCGCTCTCGCCAATCGCCTGGGCGCCGATCTCGCCATTGTCGACAAGCGCCGCGAGAAAGCTGGCGTCAGTGAGGTGATGCACATTATCGGCGACGTCGTGGGCCGTGATTGTATCCTGATCGACGATATCGTCGATAGCGGCGGCACGCTCTGCAACGCTGGCGAAGCGCTGCTCAAGGAGGGCGCGCTTTCGGTTTCGGCCTATATCACACACGGCGTGCTCTCGAACGGCGCCTCCAAGCGCGTGGATGAGTCCAAGCTGAAGGAATTGGTCGTCACCAATTCGATCGATCCGAACACGCGCGCCATGCAATGCAAGAAGCTGCGCGTGGTTTCCGTGGCGGCGCTGATGGGCGACGCCATCTCGCGGATCGCCAACGAGCAGAGCGTCAGCTCGCTGTTTGAATAGAAGCGGCTAGCGTCGCGCTGATGGATTTCCGACGCGCCACCTCCGAAGATATCCCCGCGCTCCACGCCTTGGTGGAGGCCGGCTATCGCGGTGAAAGCGCCAAGCAGGGCTGGACGCATGAAGCCGATTTGCTCGGCGGCCAGCGCACGGACGCGGCCGCACTCGCGGAAATCATCGCCGATCCGCAGCAGACCATTCTGCTCGCCGAGGAGAGTGGCGCGCTCACCGGATGCGTGTTGATCGCAGATGATGGCGAACGCGATGGGCGACGCATCGCGTATCTGGGCATGCTCACCGTCAATCCGGCGCTGCAAGCACGTGGGCTCGGGCGCAGCCTGATCGCCGCCGCCGAAACGCACGCGCTCGGCCTCGGCGCTTCAATCATGGAGATGACAGTCATCAAAAGCCGCACGGAGTTGATCGATTGGTACGTCCGCCGCGGCTACGCCGATACGGGCCGCGAGAAACCGTTCCCGCTGGACGATCCGCGCTTTGGCTTGCCGAAAACACGCGATCTCGTATTTATCGTGCTTTCAAAACGGCTCTAGCGCACCGTGCAGTGGCGTTGCTGACGCTCCATGACCATGCGCAGCGCATTGTTGCGGTCCTGCTCGGACAGCCGCCCGCCTTGCGCCAAGGCGTCCATGAGCGCGCGCGATTGTGTATAGAGCGGGCATGCCTCCGCTTCACGCGCATGGTCGGCATAGAGATCGGCCAGCATCGCCAAGGTGATCGCGTAGCCGCGCGCATTGTCGGACACCTGGGGATTTTCTTGATAGAGACGCGCGCGTGCTTCGACTTGGCGCCGGATGACGGCGACGCCCGCTTCGAAGCGCCCGCTCATCGCCAGCGCCTGGGCCTGCGCAGTGAGAACAATGCGCTCGCTGCGCTGCGCGGCTTCGTCCGCGGGCTCAAAACTCAGAAGGCGCGGGATTTCCGCCGCGGCGATATCCAATTCGCGAAGCGCGTCGTCGGGGCGGTTTTGCTGCAGCATCGCCGTCGCCAGCGCCCAACGAGCCCGGATCACGCCGCGCAGAACGAGCATGTCGTCGGGATGACGCGCGGCGTAGGTCGCCAGCAGTGCAACAACGCGCGCATATTCGGCCTCGGATTCCGTCAGACGCTCGCGATAATAGTGCGCCTCGGCCAGCGCGTCGCGGGCGCGCGCAAGCATGATCACGCCCGCGCGCGTCGCACCCGCTTCGTCAACGGCGCCGATCGCCCCGATGGCGTAGCGCTCGGCATCGTCGTAACGCCCCTCCCAGTTCGCCAAGACGGCCTGCTCGACGAGCAATTTTGCCCCAAGCTCAGCACTCCGCGCCACATCGACCGCACCTGTCGCCTCCGCCATGAAACCGGACGCGGCAGAGAAATCTTGATCGAGATTCATCGCCAGGGATGCGCGCGCCAGCGCCACGCGCGCACGCATCGCGGCCCCGCGCGCATCTCGCGGCAGCGCGCGCGCCAATTCATCGGCGCGCGCCAGATTTGCGCGGGCGCCGACAAAATCGCCGAGATTGGCGCCCTCACGCGCGCCCTGCAGGTCGGAGATACGGAGCAAACCTTCGATGGTTTCAACGCGCACATCGAGCGGCGCATTGGGCGCTCGCGAAAGCTCGTCGAGATAGGCTTGCGCCTCGCGCGCCACATCCCGGCGCATGGCGAGCGTGCCAGGCGTACGCTCGAGGCGCTCATATACGTCGAACAGAAGATAGCGCGCCAAACCGCGTACGTCGGCGAAGCGCTCCTCCGCGAGGCGGCGCGCATGATCGGCCTGCAGATAGAGCGATGTCATCACGCCCAGCGCGCCGAACGTCGCCATCAGTGCGATCACGCCGGCGAGAACGCCCCAGCGTCTGCGCCGCACGAACTTTCGCGCGACATAAAAGCGATCATGCGCGCGCGCCGCGATCGGGCGAAGCGATAGCCATGCGTGCAAGTCATCACGCAGCGCCGCCGCGGAAGGGTAACGCTCGGCCACCTCATCCGCGCAGGCGCGCGCGATAATTTGGCTAATATCTTGCGGCGCCTGGCGCGCGCCGATCAAACGCCGCAGCAACGCGCCGAGCGCATAGACATCGTCCGCCGGCGTGGGGGCGGCGCCCGCGCGGCGCTGCGTGCTCGCGTAGGCCGGCGTGAAGGGATAGACCGCGCCCTCTTCCTCTACGTCGTGCAGCACGCGCGCAACGCCGAAATCGATCACTTTCACCACGCCAGCATCGGTGACGAGAATGTTTTCCGGCTTCAGATCGGCGTGCACAATGAGATTTTGGTGCGCGTATTGCACGGCGTCGCACACCTCGATCAGCAAGCGCGCAACACCACGGACATCCAGCGCGTGTGCTTGCGCGAATGAGTCGATCGGCGCGCCGCGCACCAGCTCCATGATCAGGAACGGCAAGCCCGCCTCGGTGACGCCGCCATCATATAATTGCGCGATGTTCGTGTGGCTGAGCTTGGCCAAGGTCCGCCGTTCGCGATCGAACAACGCGCGCGCGGCGCTCGGCATCGCGGATGGCCGCATCAGCTTGATAGCGACCTCGTGCTCGAACAAGCCATCGTCACGGGCGGCGAGAAAGGTCTCGCCCATTCCCCCCGCACCCAGCGTGCGAATGATTTTATAACGCCCGACATGGTCTGGCGGCGGCGCGCCCAAACCTGCCTCGACGGCGCCGCCTGTCGGCATGAGCCCTGTCGCGTCCAGATCGGCCCGCACCAGCCGTTCCACGGCGACGCGCAAGCCCGCGTCGGCGGCGCAAGCAGCCTCGATCCATGCGGCGCGTTCCGTCTCGGGGCGCGCCAACGCCGCCTCGAACACGTCAAGCGCACGCCTTGAGAGGTCAGCCTGGCTCATCCCATACCCGCGCCACCTCTAGCATGAGGGGGCCAGGCCGCACGCGATATCCCCGCTCGGGCGGGTCAAAAAAATACGGCGGCGCGCTTCCGCACCGCCGTTGCTCGAATCTTGAGCCTAGGGGAGAGCTATTCGGCCGCGACTTTCGCGGCGGCGAGATTTTCCTTGGTGGGGAGCGGCTTTTCGAGTTGCCCCCAATCGATCAGCACGTCGCCGGCGAGGTCTTCGTACTTGAGTGCGCCGAGAACCTCGTATTTTGGCCGCACCTTTTCGGTGAGCAGGCCGACGCGCTTCAAGTTCGGCATGATCCGTTCGAAGAGCAATTCGCGGAACAGGCCGATCACCATGGAATCCATGATGTGCTTCTTGGCGGCTTCCAGATCGAAGCCGTACTCACGCATCACGTCCATGCCAAACAAGCGATCGCGCATGATCGCGCAGGCTTGATAGGCGAACTCGGCGCGATCCTCGATCTCCTGCTCAGGCAGCGCCTTGATCCAATCCTCGAGATAATTGACGCCGAACGCCACGTGACGCCCTTCATCGCGCATCACCAGTTCGACGACCTGCTTCAGCACGGGGTCCTTCGTCGTGCGCACGGTGGTGCCGAACGCGGCAAGCGCCAAGCCTTCAATGATCAGCTGCATGCCGATGAATTTCAGGTCCCAGCGCTCGTCGGCGAGCACCTTGTCGATCAGCGCCTTCAGATTGTCGTTGATCGGATAGATGCGGCCACAGCGTTGGCGCAGGTAGTGATTGAACACTTCGACGTGGCGCGCTTCGTCGAAGGTCTGCGACGCGGCGTAGAGTTTCGCGTCCGCGGTCGGCGCGCACGACACGAGTTGCGACGCGACCAAAAGCGCGCCCTGCTCGCCGTGCAGGAATTGGCTCATGGTCTGCGCATGCGCCTTCCACGAGAACTCGATCTTCTCCTTCTCGCTCAGCGCATCGTATTCAGGATAGCCGTTTAGCGCGTTTAGCGAGGCTTCGGACGGGTAGTCGTCCATGTCGCAGGGCGCATCCCAGATGATGTCGTCGGTCGGGTTCCAGTTGAACTTCTTGCCAAGTTCGTAGAGCCGGCGGATTTTCGCGTTGGCGCTGTCGTAATCCCAGTTGAAGGAACCGGTCAGCGGCGTGTGGAAGATTTCGCGGATGGTCTCCACGTCCTCCATCGTCAGCTTGTCGGCCAAGTCGTCCTGTTCGAACGTGCGCACCTCTTGCGGGGGCTTGTCGACGATGGTGACGCGCATTGTTGTTTTCTCCCTATTAAAATGACGCATGCGTCAACTTTAAAGGAGCGCCGCCCAACCGCCTCCGCATTGATCCAAATCAAACCGGGACTTGGCCGGCGGCATCTAGATACCGCCAAATTGGCGTGGGAAGCCGGTTTTAGGCCGTTGCGCCTAGCTTGCGGTGAGCGCCGCCATCCGCTAGAAGCCCCGCTTCCATTTTTCCGACGATAGCGGATTTCGAAGGGGCACGGGCCCATGGCCGGCATTGTATTGAACGTTGAACAGCGCGAGCGCATCGGCACGGGCGGCGCGCGCGCCACCCGCAAGGCCGGCCTCATCCCCGGCGTGCTCTATGGCGGCCCGCGCGGCGCTGTGCCGATCGAAATCAACGCCAAGGACGTCGAAATGGCGCTCCGTTCGGGCAAATTCATCTCGCACATGGTCGAGCTCGACCACAAAGGCGAGCGTCAGCCGGTGATCCCGCGCGCGATCCAGCTGCATCCGGTTTCGGATCAGCCGATCCATGTCGACCTCTATCGCGTCGAAGAAAACTCCGTGATCACGATCGACGTCGTCGTGCGCTTCAAGAACCACGAAGCTTCGCCCGGTCTGAAGCGCGGCGGCGCACTCAACATCGTGCGCCACACCATCAAGCTGAAGGTGAAGGCCAACGCGATCCCCGAAGAGATCGTTGTCGACCTCACCGGTAAGGACATCGGCGACTCGATCCACATCTCGTCGATCACGCTGCCGGCTGGCGCGCGCCCGGTAATCGCCGACCGCGATTTCACGATCGCGACGATCACCGGCCGCAAGGCTGAGAAGGAAGAGACCCCAGCGGCTGAAGCCGCCCCTGCGGCCGCTGCCGCTCCGGCTGAAAAAGACAAGAAGTAAGGAAGGCAGATACGCCTTCCTTTCCTGACAAAGGAAAGACTAGAAGGCGTTCATGCTGCTCCTTGTCGGCCTCGGCAATCCTGGCCCGAAATACGCAGGCAATCGACATAACATCGGCTTCATGGCCGTGGATGCGATCGCGCGCGCGCATGGCTTCGGGCCGTGGAAGAAGAAGTTCCAAGGCGAACTCAGCGAAGGCCACATCGATGGCGTGCGCACGCTGTTGCTGAAGCCGCAAACCTTCATGAATGAGAGCGGGCGCGCCGTGGGCGAAGCGGCGAACTTCCACAAGCTCGGCCCGCATCAGGTGGTCGTTTTCTACGATGAGATCGATTTGGCGCCTGGCCGCTTTCGCATGAAAACAGGCGGCGGCGCCGCCGGTCACAACGGCATCCGCTCGATCATCGCATCATCGGTCGGCGAAGGCTTTCGCCGCGCGCGTATGGGCGTAGGCCATCCCGGCCAGAAGGAACTGGTGCACCATTATGTGCTCAGCGACTTTTACAAAACCGAGACCGAGTGGGTTCAAAAGCTGCTCGACGCCTGCGCGCGCGCGGCGTCTTTCCTCGCAAAGGGCGAGGACGAAAAATATCAGGGCGAGGTCATGCGTCTCGCGCCGGCGGAGAAAGCCAATCCGCGCCAGCAAACCGGAGAGACGTGACGCATGTTCATGCTGATCCTCACCTATCTGCCCTCTTTGCTCTGCGGCATGCATGTCGTGCGCACTGGGCGCGAGATGTTTTGGCTCTGGCTCTTCATCATCGGGCCGGTGATTGCGCCCGCATTCTATTTCTTCGCTGTTCTGCTGCCGGAAATGATGGGTGGGCGCACCGCGCGCGGCGTCGGCAAGGCGGCGCGGCAAGCGCTTGATCCTGAGCGCGACTATCGCAACGCGCTGCGCGCGCTCGACGATACGCCGACCGTGGGCAATCGCATGAAGGTGGCGCAAGCCGCCGCCGCACTCGGACGCTGGAGCGATTCCGAAGCACAATGGGCGCTCGCCGCGGACGGCCACTGGGCGGATGATCCGGCGGTGTTGCGCGGCCACGCCGACGCGTTGCTTGAACTGGGCCGTTGGGACGAAGCGCTGACGCGGCTCGAACACTTGCGCAAGCAAGGCCGCGAAGGCGAGACGCCGCAAGTGGCGCTGGCGTTCGCCCGCGCTTATGAGGGCCTCGGCCGCAACCAGGAGGCGGATGACGCATTTCGCTTCGCTGCCGATCGCGTTCCTGGCCTGGAGGCTGGCGGCCGCTATGTCGCGTTCATGGCCAAGACAGGCCGCCGCGAAGACGCCGAAATCGGCTTGGTCGAACTTGAGCGTCGACTGCAAAAAATCGCGCCTCCCCTACGCCCAGAAGCGCGCATATGGCGCGACATGGCCGCCAACGCATTGGCGTGCAAATAAATCGAACGAGGAAATATTATGGGTTTCAAATGCGGCATCGTGGGTTTGCCGAATGTCGGCAAGTCCACGCTCTTCAATGCGCTGACCAAGACGGCCGCGGCGCAAGCGGCGAATTATCCGTTCTGCACCATTGAGCCGAATGTCGGCGAGGTGGCGATGCCGGAGCCGCGCCTGAACGCACTGGCGAAAATCGCGGGCTCGAAAGAGATTATCCCGACACGCATGAATTTTGTCGATATCGCCGGCCTCGTGCGCGGCGCCTCGAAGGGCGAAGGCCTGGGCAACCAATTCCTCGCCAACATCCGCGAATGCGACGCCATTGCCTACGTGCTGCGTTGCTTCGAGAACGACGACATCACCCACGTCGAAGGCAAGATCGATCCGATCGCCGACCTTGAAACGGTCGAGACCGAATTGATGCTCGCCGATCTCGAAAGCCTGGATAAGCGCGTCGCCAATCTTGAGAAGAAGGCCAAGGGCGGCGACAAGGAAGCCAAGCTCACGCTCGAACTCGTGCTGCGCGCGAAGGCGTTGCTGGAAGATGGGAAACCCGCGCGCCTCACCAAGCGCGCGGCGGAAGAAGAAAAAGCCTTCCAGATGCTGCAGCTGCTGACGGCGCTGCCTGTGCTCTATGTGTGCAACGTCAACGAAGAGGACGCCGCCAAAGGCAACGCGCACACCGCGCGTGTCGAAGAACGCGCCAAAGCCGAGCATGCGGCGTGCCTGATCATCTGCGCGCAGCTCGAAGCCGAAATCGCCGCCCTCTCCGATGACGAGCAAACCGAATTCCTCGCCACGGTCGGCCTCGAAGAACCCGGCCTCGCGCGCCTCATTCACGCCGGCTACGATCTGCTAGGCTTGCAAACCTATTTCACCGTGGGCCCCAAGGAAGCGCGCGCCTGGACGATCCAGAAGGGTTGGACCGCGCCGCAAGCCGCTGGCGTCATTCACGGCGATTTTGAAAAAGGCTTCATCCGCGCCGAGACCATCGGTTTCGAGGATTTCGTCAAGTTCAATGGCGAAGTCGGCGCCAAGGAAGCCGGCAAGATGCGGCTTGAAGGCAAGGATTATGTCGTCAAGGAAGGCGACGTGATGCATTTCCGCTTCAATGCGTGAGACGCCCGCTCACACGCTCTCAACGTTCGAACTTGTGGCGATGGTGGCGGCGCTTTCGGCGCTGAATGCGCTGGCGATCGATATCATGCTGCCGGCGCTGCCGGACATCGGCCGCAGCTTTGGGCTGGCGAACGATAACGATCGCCAACTCGTTATCGTCGTTTATGTAGCGCTGTTCGGCGTGTCGCAGCTGGCCTACGGGCCGCTTTCGGATTCGTTCGGCCGGCGCGGCATTCTCATCTGGTCGCTCGCGATTTTCATCGCGGGCTCCGTGCTTTGCGTGATCGCACCGAACTACGAACTATTCCTGGCCGCACGTGCGTTGCAGGGCGTGGGCGCGGCGGCCACCCGCGTCGTATCGATCGCCGTGGTGCGAGATCTCACCGAAGGGCGACGCATGGCGCAGGTCATGTCCATGGCCATGACCGTCTTCATGATCGTTCCCATCGTCGCGCCGGCGCTTGGCCAGGCTGTGTTGTTCTTTGCGCCGTGGCGCTGGATCTTCGGCGCGCTGCTGATCTATTCGCTCATCATCCTGGCATGGGCGTTATTGCGCTTGCCCGAAACGCTGAAGCCTGAACATCGCCGCCCGCTGCAACCGGCCATGATTGCACGCGGCTATCTCGAAGTCGTGAAGCAGCGTCAAACCATGGGATACATGGCGGCGAGCACCTTCCTGACGGCTTGCCTGTTTGGCTACATCACCAGCTCCGAACAGCTCTATGTCGATGTGTATGAGCTGGGCGCCGCCTTCCCGATTGCGTTCGCGGCCATCGCTATCGCGGTTTCCGCCGGGACTTTCGTCAATTCGCGCATCGTCATGCGCTACGGCATGCGCCGCATCTCGCACGCGATGATGCTTTGGCTCGCCGCGTTCGCGGGCCTGCATGCGCTGATCGCCCTGCTTTTTGCGCCACCGCTGTGGCTTTTTCTTTCGCTACTTGCGCTCACACTCTGCGTGTTTGGCCTCATCTCCAGCAATTTCAACACGCTGGCAATGACGCCCGTCGCGCACGTGGCGGGCTCGGCGTCGGCGCTGTTCGGCGCGGTGACAGGTACGGGCGGCGCCATCCTTGGCGCGTTGATTGGCCGTGGCTTTGACGGCACAGTCGCGCCGTTTCTGATCGGGCTTTTCCTCGCCAGCCTCGGCGTGATCACCTCCGCGTTCTGGACCGAGCGAGGGCGTCTGTTCCGGGAGACGGATCGCTAATCGCGCAGCCGCGTGCCAAATTCGAGCGGATCGCGGATGTGCAGATAGACAGCGCCACGCTCGTAGTCGATAGCGAGGCCGCGCGATTGCGAGAGCACGTCCATGCCAATGAGCAGGGTCGGCTCGTCGGTCAAATCCCAAATGCGGAAGATGTGAAAATCGCCGACATAGGCGGTGACGTTGCGCACCTCCAACTCGCCCATCCGCATGCGCGGCAGGAAGATCGAGCGATCCAGCACGATCGGCTCGCTGGTGGACGCGAAATGCACCCGTGCGCGATTGCGGCGGACGCGTAGATTTACAGCGTCGCGCAACGCCTCGTTCGCCAGCGACGTATCCGAACCCGTATCCACGAGCAGATGCGTGCGTATGCCATTGATGCTGCCGCGCACGACGACAAGATGACCAAACCGCATCTCGCCGTTCAAGCGCGCCCAGCCGCGCAAGCGGCGCGCCTCACGCGAGGGTATGATCTCGATGCAATGGCGCTCGAAATCCATGCGCAGGCGCCGGCCGCGCATGCCGTCGACGCCAAGTAAACCATGCTCGCCCGCGAGCACCGCGCCCTGCAGCATCGGCATCGCCGCCGTGCCGAGCGAGAGCTGCCCATATTGCAGCGAGCCGACCTCGACGAGTGGCGCAACCGTCACGCCGTGCACGGAATGCACCTCGCCGGAACCGTTGAACGGCAGACCCAATTGCTCCGCCAGCGCTTGCGAGACGACGGACCGATTGGCGCCGGTATCGACGATGAAACGGAACGGCCCCTGCCCGTTCACGCTTACGGGCGCCACCACGCGGCCAAGCCGATCGGAACGTGTCGCGCCATAGGCAAAGTCCTGCGGCAACGCGGTTTGGTAGGCGGCGAGATCCGGCGCATCGATGCACTCAGCGCGCGCAGGCGAAGCCCACGCGCTCCAAACGGCGCCGATGAGCAGCGCCACAAGATGACGAACGAGTCTCACCGCACGATCGAGCATGATCCGCACAGCGCACGCGCGCCAGCGGTGCGGCGCTCAACTTCCCGCGAGCTTGGATCACTCTCGACGAAACGCCGCTTACATGCGACGGAGAGCGCATGACCGATACGATCGAACTCATGAGCGCCGTCGATGGCTTCACTCTCAGCGCACTGTCCGCGCAGCCGAAAGCGGCAAGCAAGGGCGGCGTTGTCGTCATCCAGGAAATCTTCGGACTGACCGAGCATATCGGCGAGATCAACGAGTTCTTCGCGGATGCGGGTTACACGGCGATCGCGCCGGGCCTGTTCGACCGCATCGAGCGCGGCTTTCACGCCGGTCATGATCCGGAAGGCATTCAGAAAGGCGTTGGCGCGGTGAAGGCGTCGCCCTGGAAGCAAGTGATCTCCGACGTCCAAGCCGCGATCGATGCGTTGCCGAGGCCGGTTTACGTCACGGGCTTCTGCTATGGCGGCGCGGCGACCTGGATGGCCGCCGCCAAATGCAAAGGCTTGAACGCCGCCTCGTGCTTTTACGGCCGCCTCATTGCCGACCTGCTCGAAGCCAAGCCCGCGATCCCGACCATGCTGCACTATGGCGCGCGCGATGCTTCGATACCGCCGGAAAATTACGAGAAGGTACGCCTGGCAGCGCCCGATGCGCCTCTCTATCTCTACGAGGCAGGCCACGGCTTTTGCCGCAAGGGCTCGTCCGATTTCGACGCCGCCGCGCGCGATCTGGCGCTTGCGCGCACGATCGATTGGTTCGCGCGCTGGCCGTGAGGAGATTTGGCTATGGCGATTGATCACGTCTCGGTTGGCGTCACCAATGTGCGGCGCGCGAAGGCGTTTTATGACGCGACGCTCGCGCCACTCGGCATGGCGCCGATTTATCCCGTCGAGATCAACGGCCAACTCGTCGGCGTTGGCTATGGCGTCGAAGGCAAGCCAAGCTTCTGGATTCAGTTGCCGATCAACGGTCAGGAAGCCTCGATGGGCAATGGCGTGCACATCGCCTTCCGCGCGGAGTCGCGTGCCGGCGTCGACGCGTTTTATCTGGCTGCTCTCGAACAAGGCGGCATCGACGACGGCAAGCCGGGGCTGCGCACCGAGTATCACCCGGATTATTACGCCGCCTTCGTTCGCGATCCGGACGGCAACAAGATCGAAGCCGTCAGCCACGCGCATGAGTGACGACGCGCCGATCGCCGTCATCGGCGCGGGACCAGCAGGATTGATCGCGGCGGATATTTTGAGCGCCGCCGGCAAACGCGTCATCGTGTACGAACGTATGCCCAGCGTGGCGCGCAAATTTCTCATGGCTGGCCGCGGCGGCTTGAACCTCACGCATTCCGAACCGTTCGCGCAATTCGTGATGCGCTATGGCGAAGCGCAGGCGCACCTCACCCCGATCCTTGAGGCTTTTACGCCAAGCGACCTGATCGCGTGGGTCAACGGCCTGGGCCAAGAGACTTTCATCGGCTCCAGCGGCCGCGTGTTTCCCAAAGCGATGAAAGCCTCGCCGCTGCTGCGGGCGCTGTTGCAGCGGCTCGCGGCGCAGGGCGTGGAGATACGAACGCGCGCGCGTTGGACCGGCTGGAATACGCATAGCGCTCTGACCTTCGCACTGCCGGCTTCCAGCCAACACGAAGCGCCGGCCGCAACCATACTCGCCCTCGGCGGCGCTTCCTGGCCCAAACTCGGCTCAGACGGTTCGTGGACTGATCTGCTCGCCCAACGCGGCGTCGCACTCGCACCATTCCGCGCCAGCAATGTCGGTTTCGACGTCGGTTGGAGTTCGCGCATTCGTGAGCGCTTCGCGGGCGAGCCGTTAAAGACGATCGCGCTTCGTCACAAGGACAGCGAAATACGCGGCGAAGCGATGATCACGGACTATGGCATCGAAGGCGGCGCGATCTATGCGCTCTCCGCTGAGCTCCGCGCCGCGACGCCCACGACGATCCACATCGATCTCCGCCCGGCGCTGAGCCAAGCCGACATCACAGACAAGCTGTCCCGCGCCAAACGCGGCGACACGCTCTCTTCCACATTGCGCAAGACGCTCGGCCTGACACCGCTCGCTATCGCACTCCTCCACGAAAACCGCGCGCCGCCGCGTGAACCGCAAGCACTCGCGGCGCGCATCAAAGCCATACCGATCAAATTGCTCGCACCGCGCGGCCTGGATCGCGCGATCTCCAGCGCTGGCGGCGTTGCCTGGGGCGCGGTGGACGAAAGCCTCCAACTCCGCACCATTCCCAAGACTTACATCGCTGGCGAGATGCTGGATTGGGAGGCGCCGACCGGCGGCTATCTGCTGCAAGCGAGCTTCGCCACGGGCGTTCATGCGGCGCGCGCGATCTTGCGCGCATCAATGTAAGCGGCGCTTCACGAGTTTTCACAAGGCGTTAGCGCGACGGCGTTGCGTGCACTCTCGGCTGGAGTGCGCTCGCCCACGCCGAATAATGCGCAATTTGATCGCCTTTAGCGCCGTGAGCATCGCTTTGCTTGCGAGCCCCGCCGCGGCGCAAGAACGCGAAGAACCCGTCATTGCGCAAAACTCGGACGCTTTCACGCAAAGCGCTGACGACGCGCTCGCCCAGCTAGCGGCGCGTGGCTTCGACCAGGGACTGGCTACGCCAGAGCTTGGCTCCCTCTCGACCGCGCAACTCAGCGCGCTTGCGACCGTGATCGGACAAGAAACGCCGATTTCCGGCGTCACGCGCGGCGAGCGTGGCGTCGTGTACGACGTCATTCTGCAGCCAGGTCACTATCAGCGCACCACGGGCGCCGTCGGCACGTCGGGCGCACTCGTTTCCGAACGCGCGCTCATGGGCCATATCGTTGGCCGCATCGCAGCTGATTTGCGCGGCCGGGGGCTCAACGTCTTGGTCGTCTCCGCCGACAGCTACCTGCGCGACGACCAGAGTACGCCCGCATTCGACGGCCTGAGGGCGCGGGTTTTCCTTTCGATACACGCCGACGGAAGCGTTCAACCCTGCGCGACAGGCCCAAGCCTTGCCTATCACGGCGACAACTCGACCCTGGCCATGCACGCCATCGGCTTCGCTTTATCTACCGCGCTAGGCTACGAGTACGCCGATTTCCGCCGCGACAATTTCACGGTGAATTCGGCGAACTATTATATGTTCCGCCGCGTCGAGGCGCCGACGCTGACGGGCCTTCTGGAAATCGGCGAACTCACCTGCCCCGCCACGGAGCGCGACTTGGTCGCCTCTTCAGACAAGATCGCCACCAATGTCGCCCGCGCGCTCAGCTTTATCATTGAGACGTCGGCGAACTAAAAGCTCTGGATCGACCGTCGTCGCCACGGTGCGCCGCCACCAGGCCAAAATGATGTTCTGCAAGGTCAATTAACCAGGAAAAGGCGGGCGCTGACTTACCCCAAGACAGCGCTCGCACTTGCCGCTCCTGGCCCCCGCTGCTAGCTACCGCGCCTCGCCAATAGGACAGCGATGCCGCAGACCTCCGCCACAATGAATGTGATGCTCGCCGCCGCCCGCAAGGCCGCGCGCGCATTGGCGCGCGATTTCGGCGAGGTCGAGAATTTGCAGGTCTCGCGCAAGGGACCGAGCGATTTCGTCTCCGCCGCCGACCTCAAGGCTGAGAAGACAATCTTCGAGGAGCTCTCCAAGGCGCGCCCGGGCTATAGCTTCCTGATGGAAGAACGCGGCGAAGTCGAAGGCACCGACAAGTCGCACCGCTGGATCGTCGATCCGCTCGACGGCACCACCAACTTCTTGCACGGCCTGCCGCATTTCGCCATCTCGATCGGCCTGGAGCGCGAAGGCGTGCTCGTCGCCGGCGTCGTCTATAACGTCATCCGCGACGAACTTTTCTGGGCCGAGAAGGGCGCCGGCGCCTATCTGAATGACAGACGTCTAAGAGTCGCGGCGCGCACCGACATGCGCGAAGCCGTCTTCGCCACCGGCACGCCCTTCCACGGCAAACCGGGCCATCAAAAATCCCTGGGCGAAATTGAGCGCGTAATCGCGCGCAGCGCCGGCATCCGCCGCTTCGGCTCGGCTTCGCTCGATCTGGCTTACGTCGCGGCCGGCCGCTTCGATGGCTTCTGGGAGCGCGGCCTGGGCGCGTGGGATGTCGCCGCCGGCGCCGTGCTCGTGCGTGAGGCGGGCGGCATTGTCACCGAGATAGATGGCGACGATTTCATGAAGACGGGCGCCATTGTCGCCTCGAGCGAGCGCTTGTTGCCGCATCTCCAACAGGCGCTGCGTGGTTGATCGCGCGCGATCTCTCGTGAACACTGCCGCTTAAGAACAGCTCATCCTTCCGGGTAGAGCGGGAGGATAAGCGCGCGTGACTCGACCGACAGGCAAAATCTCAGCCACCGAACTCATCGCGTTCGCGGCGCCCGCGGCGCCGCTTCTGGCGCTTTCGCTTCCCGTCATCATCTTCCTGCCGCCGCATTTCGCCGAGCATTTGGGCCTGCCGCTGTGGGCGGTGAGCGCCATCTTTCTAGGCGCGCGCGTGTTCGATCTGCTCATCGATCCCGCGATCGGGGGCCTGCAGGACCGGACTATCCACCCGTTAGGCCGCCGAAAGGTTTGGCTCGCCGCCAGTGCGCCGGTGCTGATGATTCTGCTTTGGATCGTCTTCCTTGGGCTGCCGCCCGGCATTGATCCGTGGCTCGCGGGCTTTGCGGTGTTCGCGATGTATCTCGCCTACGCCAGCATGATGATCGCGCATCTGGGATGGGCCGGCGAATTGCAGCCGACCTATCACGGTCGCACACAAGTGCTCGGGGCCGTGCAGCTGGCGAGCGCGATCGGCCAGGCTTTGATGCTCATCATCGCGGGCATTGTCGTGCAAGCGTTTCACGGCACGAACGCGGACGCCGTATCCGCGATGGGCTGGACTATCTTCGCGCTGATCCCGCTGACGACGCTGCTCGCCCTCACCTTCGTCAAGGAGCCACAGACGCCGCCTCAGCCGCACTTGAGTTTTCGCGAGACGGTGAAGACGCTGGCGGGCAACAAACTCGCATTGCGCGTCCTGACACCCGACCTGCTGCTCGGCATCGCCCAAGGCGTTTCAGGCGGCCTCTTTCTCTTCTATTTCCAGTTCGTGCTTGGCTTCGAGAACGAGGCGCAAACGCTGCTCGCCATCTATTTCATGGCCGGCCTGCTCGGCGTGCCGATCTGGTGGTGGCTCGCGCGTGCGCGCGGCAAGCACGTAGCGTTGCAGATCGCGCTAGTATTCGGCTCGCTGACCACAGCAGGCATCGTGATCTTGCCTGCGCACGAATTCTGGTTCGCGGCTCCTGCGATGCTGGCGGCAGGCCTTACCAATGGCGGCGGCGTTTTGCTGACACGCGCGCTTATGGCCGACGTCGTGGATGAGGATGAATTGCGCACAGGCGCGCGCCGCTCGGGCCTCTTCTTTGGCGTGTTGCTGACGACATCAAAGCTGGGAGTCGCGGCTGGCCCCATCACCTACGCCATTCTGGGCGCCGTAGGCTTCGTGCCGGGGCTCGGCGCGGCGAATTCAGAGCAAGCGCTCATGACGCTAGGCATCCTCTTCATCGCCGTGCCGGTCGTGCTGTACGCGCTGGCCGCGCTCTCACTGCACAAATACCCGCTCGACGAAAAAGCTCAGGCCGAACTCCACGCGGCCATCGCCGCGCGTCACGCCGCGAATGAAGCGGTGGAGGAAAAGCCAGGCCCCGCGTCCGGCGCGCTGGCGGACTGACGCCACGCCGCGAACAGCGAAAAGATGCGCAGCCCGTCAACGAGGTAGCGTTTGCCTAAGCGGCGCGGCTCACTGATCAGGCGGTAGAACCATTCCAAGCCCGCGCGGCGCATCCACACTGGCGCCCGGGTGGTTTTGCCCGAGAGATAGTCGGCGGCCGCGCCAACGCAGAGGCCAACGCCGCCCGCGTCGCCGCGTTGAGCGATGGCATAGGCGATCATCTCTTGCTGCGGCGCGCCGACACAAAGGAGGGTGAAGCGCGATGGCTGCGTCGCCGCGAACGCGGCCGCTTCGACGATCGCTTGCGGATTTTGCTTCAGCCCCATTGGCGGATTGTGCCAACGCACATTGGTGAGGCCGTAGCGGCGCTTCAGCGAAGCAATGACTTCGGCGTCGCCGCCAATGATGGTGATCGGCTCGCGCGGATCAATCACACTGTCGAACAGGCGCTCGGCCAAGTCAGCCCCCGTCGCCACGGGCAGGTACATGCCGACATGACGGGCCAATCGACCGAGGATGCGGCTATCGTTCAGCAATAACCATGCGCGCTCATAGAGCGGCCGGCGCGCCGGCTCTTCCGAGAGGCCGACCATGTGATCGACATTGGGCGTGGCCACGTACACGAACGGCAAATCCAAGCTTGCGCGCGCCGTCACCGCATCGGTCGCCGCATCGAGATCGAGCTGACTGAACTCAAGACCGAGAAATTCCGCGCCGCGACGCCGCGGGGCTGTGCCGTCGAAGGCCATCTTTTGTTATCCCAAACGCGAAATTAACGCCGTTTGAGCGACCTATGCAGAAAGCGGGCCGGATGAATCGCCTCCAGCGCGCGCGTCGAGAGTAGTTGCGGCTCACCAAACATTTCCGACGCAATGCGTTCGCCCAGCAACGGAGCAAAAGTT
This sequence comes from Caulobacterales bacterium, assembly GCA_017303355.1. Classification (GTDB taxonomy): domain Bacteria; phylum Pseudomonadota; class Alphaproteobacteria; order Caulobacterales; family Aquidulcibacteraceae; genus Vitreimonas. Next base: position 104,595 of record JAFLCU010000008.1, read on the forward strand.
AAACCACGCGCGCCGAGCCCACCGATAACGTAAATGCCGCGATGCGCCGGCGGCTGCGCTTGCGTGTCGGGCGCACGCCCGTGTGCGATGTCGGAGTATTGCGCGAGCCATGCCTCCGCATCGGGCAGAAGCCCAGCGACGGGCGCGCGATCGGGCGTGGTGGCGCGATAGGACGCGCGTGAACGCAACGTCTCAGGCTTAAGGCTCGCCGCGATATCCGGCGCGAGCGCTGCAAGGGCCGCGATATTCTGGGCACGAGATACAGCGGAGGCCTCGCCACCCTCGGCTGCATCAACCTTGTCGAAGGTCGCCCCAAACAAGACGCCGCCACCAAAGGGCGCGACGTAGGAGCCACTGGTGATGGCGTGTGCTGGGCTTGCGCCCTCGCCCCATTCGATCTGCCCGCGCGACAAGGCGATGGGCAGAAACCGCGCTGGCGCGAACGCCGTGAGCGCCGCGCCACATGCGAGCACGATCGCATCCGCTTTCAGCATAGCCCGGTCGTCGGGCGCCCGCAGCACCCAAGCGCCGTCTTCAGCTTGCTCAATCGCGTGCACTGGCGCTTCGAGCATGAGCCGCGCGCCTTGCAGCATCTTCGCGACCGCCGCCTGCGGCGACACCACGCCCGCGCGCGCATGCAGCGCACCGTGCGCCGTGCGCGAGAACCAGTCCTCCGGCAGCGGCGGATCGTTCAGCAAATCCTCAAGCGCCACGCCGTCCTTTGCGCCAGCGCGCTGTTCAACCCCGCGCGCATTGAACACGCTCAATTCCTCGTACGCCGCGACGGCGGCCAGGTAGGAGGCCAGGAAAAGCTCGCTGAGCGGCCCCTCGCCGCGATCGAGACGGGGCATCACGAGGCCAACCGGGTTGCCGCTTGCGCCGGCGCCTAGCGCGGCGGCCGCGTCCAGCACCACCGTCTCGACGCCGCGCCGCGCCAAGGCTTGGGCGCAGGCAGCCCCGGCAATGCCCGCGCCGACGATAGCGACGCGTCGCGGATGATGAGCGGCGTACGGATAGATCGAGGCGGATGACGCCGGCGCGTCCTCGAACACCGCCTCGAGCCGCTCCCGCTTGGCCCCAAATCCTGGGCGCTTCGCCACCGCGAAGCCCGCGCCTTCAAGCGCACGGCGGACGTGGCCCGCCACGGTGAAGCTCGCCAGCCGTGCGCCCGGCGCCGAAAGCCTGGCGATCTCCCGAACGATGCCCTCGCCCCACATGCTCTCATTGCGCGCCGGGGCGAAGCCGTCCCAGAACCAAGCGTCGAACGCGCCGTTCATCGCGCTCAGCACGGCCTCGGCGTCGCCCGTCCACAGCGTCAGCGCAAATCCGTCCTCGGGAAACCAAAGACGCTGCGGGCCGAAAGCGCGCGCCGGCCAACGCGCGAGAAGCTTCTCGGTAAGGTCCGAAATTTCTGGAAAAGCCGCCAATGCGCGGGCTGCGTCATCCCGCTCGAGCGGGCACGCTTCGATACTCGAGATATGCAAAACCGCATGAGGAGATCGTGTCTTTTTCCAGGCACGCCATGCCGCCAAAATGTTCAAACCCGTGCCGAAACCGAGTTCGCAGAGGGAGAAACGATCCCTGTTTTCCCACGCTTTCGGCAATCCGGTTCCCGCCAGAAACACTGCCTCCGCCTCGGCCAGACCTCCAGCTTTGGAGAAATAGACATCATCATGCGCCGCCGCGCGCGGTGCGCCTTCGGGGGTCCAAGTAATATCGGGCGAGGGCGGCAGGCGGATCATGACGGGTGATGACTATGCCTCAAACGAAAACGAGCCGCCCTCTCGGGCGGCTCGTCGCAGAACTACATCCGTAGAATAGATTACGGAGTCGTGGCCGGAGCGGCAGCCGGATCAGCCGGAGCGGCCGCCGGATCAGCCGGAGCAGCAGCCGGATCGGCCGGTGCTTCAGCAGGAGCTTCAGCCGGAGCAGCTTCTTCAACTGCGGCCGGTTCTTCCGTCGTCGCCGTCGTTTGGCCACAGGCCGCGACGCCGAAGGCGAGAACGGCAGCGGCAGCAGCCGCCATGCCCAACTTGAACTTCGTCATAGGTTCTACCCCTCGTCTCAGCGCCGAGGTCGACCCCCAACGCAGGAACCGATTCCATGCCAAGGATTAACCCTATTGGCAAGCGGCGCCTTTAGACATGGGTATGCATATCCGCATAGCGCGGGCAATCAAGGTTATGCCTCGGTCGCCGCCGCCAACGCCTCTTCGAGCTGCGCGAAGGACGGCTGCATCATCGACGGCACGGAGCCACGACCGATTTCCACCGAAACCTGCGCCGCGTTGCCGTGCAAGTGCGCCACGAGCACATCGCGAATAATTTTGTAAAATTGCGCGTCCTGCTCGATCACCGCGTTCAAGCGCGACGCCATCGGGCCGACGATGCCATAGGCGAGGAACACGCCCAGGAACGTCCCGACCAGCGCCTTACCGATCATGAGGCCCAGCACTTCCGGGGGCTCGTTGATGGCGCCCATGGTCTTCACGATGCCCAACACGGCCGCGACGATGCCCAGCGCCGGCAGGCCGTCGGCCATACCCTGCAGCGCATGCGCGGGATGCAGCGCTTCGTGATGGTGTTTCTCGATCTGCTTTTCCATGGCGTCTTCGACCTGGTGCGGGTCGTCGAGGTTCATGGTCATCATGCGCAGCGTGTCGCAGATGAAATCGACCACGAAGTGGTCTTTGCAAAGCTTCGGATATTTCTGAAAGATCGGGCTCTCTTCGGGCTTTTCGATGTGCGCTTCGAGCGCGACGACGCCCTTGGTCTTCATCAGCTTCGTAAGCTGGAACAGCAGCGCAAGCAGGTCGCCGTAATCCTTCTTGCCCCATTTGGGGCCCGACATCACCTTGGCGAAGCCGCCCACGACACCTTTGAGGCCATGCATGTCGTTGGAGATGATCGTCGCGCCAACGGCCGCGCCAAAGATCATCATGAATTCCATCGGCGCGGCTTCGATGATGACCTCGAAATGGCCGCCGGCGAGCATGAAGCCGCCGAACACCATGCCGAACACCACTGCGAGGCCGATAATTGGAAACATTGCTAACGCGTCTTTACCAAAGGCATTCCGCCAACACCGCCTTATGCACGCCCGCGCTTAACGCGCCGTTTCGGTTGATGGATTGAAAGCGAAAACGAGCGGGTCTATCGCTGTTCGACCGCCGATGACCGAAGCTTCCCTAACGTCGCCCCCGCCGCGCCGTCGCCAATTCCTTCTGCTCTTCATGTGCTTGCTCGTGATTGGCGCGGGCAATTCCATGTTGCTGGCGGTCGCCCCGCCATTGGTGCGCCAACTCGGGCTCCCGGATTCAAGCGTAGGCTGGATCTTCTCGCTCTCGGCGTTGCTCTGGGTGTTTACGAGTCCTTACTGGGGCCGCGTATCCGACCGCACCGGGCGCAAGCCGATCATCGCGCTCGGCCTTGCCGCCTATTGCGCCTCGATGGCGTCGTTTGGCGTCGTCGTGATGCTCGGCTTGAACAACGTCATCAGCGGCCTTGGGCTTTTCATCTCACTGATGTTGGCGCGCGCGATCTTCGGCGCGTTCGGCTCGGCTTCCTCGCCGCCTGCGCAAGCCTACATCGCCGACCGCACCACCCGCTTGGAGCGCACCGAACAACTCGCCGGCCTCACCGCCGCTTTCGCGATGGGTCAAGCGTTTGGCCCCGCGATTTGCGCAGCGCTCGCCGCTTGGGTTGGGCTTGTGTTTCCGATCTGGCTTGTCGCCGCCCTCGCCGCCGCCGCTGCGTTTTCGATCTGGCGCTACCTTCCAGAGCACACGCCGCCCCAAAGCGAACGTCCGCGTGGCGGCGATTTCCGCGAGCAAATGGCGCTTGCACGCGACCCACGCCTATCTGGCTATCTGATCTACGGTTTCGGCCTATCGGTCGTCGCGGGCGTGACCGTGCAAGTGTTCGGATTGTTTACGATGGACCGCTTGGGCGTGTCCGGCGAGCACGGCGCCGAACTCACCGCCGCCGGCTTCATGGTCAATGCATTGGCGCTGCTCGCGACACAGATGGCGCTGCTGCCGCGCATCAAGCTCACGCCGCGCGGCTTGATGGCGTGGGGCGCCGGCCTTTGCGCGTGCGGAGTCGCCATTCAAATCATCGCGCCGAGCCTCGGCGCGTTGCTCGTGTCGCAAGCCATTCAAGGCTTGGGCGCGGGGTTGGCGCGCTCCGGCTTCAGCGGCGGCGCGTCCGTGGCGGTGCGGCCGAGCGAGCAAGGGTCCGCGGCGGGCCTTGTCGTTTCTGTCAACGGCGCCGGCTTCATCTTTTCGCCGATCGTCGGCGGGGTCGCCTACGAGACGCTCGGCATGAACGTGCCGCTAATGATCACCGTCGCGCTGCTGATCGGCATGCTCACCTTCACGCTGCGCAGCCGCCGCTTGCGCAACGCCAGCGTGATCGACCAGCCACCCAGCGAGCCAACGACTCCAAGCTGATCAACCGGCCGAAGCGCGCGCACGTTCCAGCACAACATCGGTGGCGCGGCCGCGCACCTCCATGCCTTGCGCACGCTCGAAGGCGCGGATCGCGTCGCGCGTGCGCGAACCGATCACGCCGTCCGCCGTGCCTGCGCCGTAACCCAAGCGATTGAGCAAGCGCTGTAGCTCGCGCACGCCGCGACGATCGAGCCCACGCGGCGCGCGCGGCGGCTCCACGGCCACGCCGGAGCGCGCCCGAACCTGATCCAACAATGCGAGCGTGGGGAAGCCATCGGCAGGCAATTGCGTATCGGCCTGGAAAGCACGCACGGCCCGCCGCGTGCCGGAGCCGAACAGGCCATCGACGGCGCCCGCATCATAGCCCAGGCCGTTCAACAGCGTCTGCAATTCGACGGTTTGATCGCGGTTAAGCGCGCCGATCTGACGTGGCCAGCTTTGCACCAGGCCGCCGCGCCCATCCATCGCGCGCGCCAGCAACGCCACCACGAGCGCGTAGCGATCGGAATTATTGTAGCGCCGGATCACCGCGAAATTGTGGTGCAGCAGAAGCGCCGGCCCCTGCGCGCCCGCGGGCAAGAACAATTGCGCCTGCAAATCGCGCTGATCGGCCGGCCACACGCCACCCTCAACGCGCGTCACGCCGCGCTGCTGCCAATCGGAAACGCTACGCATCGTGCCGTCGGCGAGCGCATAGTCGAAGCCGTTCGGCAAACGCACCTCGTCAAACACCGGCTCACCCGCGCGCCAGCCGCGATCTTGCAGATAATTGCCGATGGACGCGGCGACATCGCCGCGATTGGTCCAAATATCGCGATGGCCGTCATTGTCCCAATCGACTGCGGTAGAGAGATAAACGTCCGGCATGAATTGCGGCTGGCCAAGCGCGCCGGCCCAGGACGAGCGCAATTGCGCTTGATCGGCCAAGCCGCGCTCGACCATTTCGGCAAGCGCCATCAGATAGGTTTCGAACTGCGCGCGACGACGGCCTTCGAAGGCCAATGTCGCGAGCGCGGTTTGCGCATCCCAATTCAGTGCGGCTTCGCCGTAATTGCTCTCCAGGCCCCAGATGCCGAGAATGATGCCGCTCGGCACGCCGTAGCGCTGCTCGACGTCGCGCAACGTGCCGCCGATTTCGTTCTTCAGCGCGCGACCGCCGGCGATGCGATTTTCGGTGACGCGGTTGGTGACGTAGTCCCACACCGGGGAGACGAATTCGGGCTGGCGCTGATCCAGCTCGATCACCCGATCATCGACGCGGATGCCGCTGAGCAGCCGGCCAAGCACGGCTGGGTCCCGCCCACGGGCCACGGCGCGGCGGGTGAAATCGTCGCGCCATTCGTCGAAGGCCTGGTCGCCTGAGGTGGCGAAGGTCGGCGGCTGGGGCGCGGGCTGGGCCACCACGGCGGACGGCCCGCAGGCAATCGCCAGTGAAACCGCCACAGCCAGAACAAAAGCACGCGCCATCCGGTATCCCCTTAAATGCCAGCCCCCGACGGCCATAGATTGCGTCGGCATCGCCATCAACGTCCCTGCATTGACTTCCACGGGCCGGCCCCTTATTGACCCCGCTTCCATTTTCGCCCCGGAATTCTCGGCCATGAAAGTCAAGTCGTCGCTCAAGTCGCTCAAAGCCCGCCACCGGGCTTGCCGGGTCGTGCGCCGCAAGGGCCGGGTTTACGTCATCAACAAAGTTGACCCGCGCTATAAGGCGAAACAGGGCTAATTTAGGCCCGTTTCCAAGACTATTGGCGCCACAGGCCCTCGCGGGCGTGGTGAACTTCGAGTAAAGTGCGCGCGATTCAATGCGCCGCCTGTTCCTCTCTCTGATTGCAGCTCTTTCGGTCGCCGCGTGCGGTGCTGGCGAACCTGCGCCCATGCGCACCGATCCAGAGCTGGACGCGCTGTTTGCGCAGTTGGAACAGGCCGAGGACGCGACGACCGCCGCTCCGGTCGAGCAGGCGATCTGGAATCATTGGTCCGAATCCGGCTCCCCTACGGTCAACGTGCTGCTCGAGCGCGCCGCCGCCGCCGAAAGCGACGGCGATAACGAACTGGCGGGCCGTTTTCTCGACCAGGCTAGCGATTTGGCCCCCAATTACGCCGAGCCGTGGAACCGGCGGGCGAACTTGGCCTACCAGTCCGAAGACTACCCGGCCGCGATCGCCGCCATTCAGGAAACGCTGAAGCGCGAACCGCGTCATTTCGCGGCCATGGCCGGTTTGGGCCTGATCTACGAAGAGCTGGGCCAGCAGCGTGCGGCGCTGGAGGCTTTTCGCGCGGCTTTGGTCATACACCCAAACTACGAGCCCGCGCTTCAAGGCGTTCGCCGGCTTGAGCCGCGCGTGGACGGCCGCGACGCATGATCCTGTGGCTCGCGGCCATCGGGGTCGCGTTTATGCTGGCCGCGCTCGCCCTGGCGGTGCATGCGCGCGCGTACACGCGTGAAGTCGAAGCACAGTTTCCACCAACAGGGCGCTTCATCGACGCGGAAGGCGCGCGTCTGCACGTACGTGAAGCAGCGCCGTTTCCGGGGCGGCCGGCGTCGCCGCCGGCGATTTCGTTTCCGTCACCGCCGGATTCGCAGGTTGAAGCGCCGTATTCCGGTGAGGACGCCGGCGATCCAAGAGCAGCGGCAATTCTGCTGATCCATGGCGCCAGTTCGAATCTGCTCGAACTCTGGGGCCCGCTGGCGGAGGAGTTTTCGCCGCTACATCGCGTGATCGCTTACGACCGCCCCGGCATGGGCCATTCCACGCGCATGAGACGCGATGCGCACACGCTCAAGGTTCAGGCAAAATGCGCCGCGCGCGTGCTGGAGCAAAGCGGCGAAGGCAAAGCCATCGTGGTCGCGCACTCGCTTGGCTCAGCCGTTGCGCTGCGGCTGGCGCTGGATCATCCGCATCTCGTCAGCAGCCTCGTGCTGATCGCGCCCGCCGCCTGCCCGTATCCAGGCAAGCCGGCTTGGTGGGCGCGCCTCTCCGCGACGCCGCTCATCGGCGATATCTTCTGTGGATTGCTGATCCCGTGGCTCGCCCCGCCGCTGAGCCCCGCGAGCGTCGCGAACAATTTTTGGCCGGCGCCAACGCCTGTGAATTACCTTAGGGAAGCGGGCGTGCCGCTCATCTTCCGGCCGCGCGCGTTTCGTGCGAGCGCGCTCGATGTCTGCGCCACCAATCGCGAATTCGCCGCGCAGCAGCCGCGCTACGGCGACTTACTCACACCCGCGATCATCATCACGGCGGAGAAGGATCGCATCGTCTCGCCCAAGCGGCACGCCCGCGCGCTGGCGTCGCAATTGCCAGCTGCGGAACTCGTGATCGCGCCCGACACCGGGCATATGCCGCATCGTCTGAGGACAGACCTGGTTGTCGCCGCGATTCGCCGTGTCAACGAGATGGCGGCGTCCAGCGCCCAAAGCTAACCTTTCTCAACGATTCGATTCTCGAAACGATATGGGTGAGGCACATGGCCGATTTTGGTGGAACGGAAACGGTCGCTGCGCCGCAATCGCTGACGCAGGCGACGCAAGAAAAACTGCGCCAGCTCGTCGCGCGCATAGAGAAGCTTGAGGAAGAGAAGAAGTCGATCGCCGACGACGTGAAAGAGACCTACGCCGAAGCCAAGGCCATGGGTTTCGACACCAAGGTGCTTCGCCAAGTCATTCGCTTCCGCAAGCAGGATCGCCAGGAGCGCGAAGAACAGGAAATGGTGCGCGATCTCTATCTCCACGCGCTGGGGGAGATTTAGGGATTGGGGGATTGGGGATGACATTGCCGTGGAAACGTCGATCATAAAGCTCGACGTACCGCCAATCCCCAATCCCGATCACCCATCCCGTGCCAAGAGACGTCGATCCCAAGCAAACGCGCAAGGCGTTGCGGATCATCCGCAAGCTGGCCGCCAAAGGCAGCGCGCCGGAGACGGTCGATCCCGAAACCGGCGAGGTAAAGCCCGGCGAAGGCGCGGTCGACTATTCAGAATGGGAAAGCGAGTTTCTCACCGAGGTCGATAAGCGGCTCGAAAAATACGGCTCCGCCTTCAACGATCTCGGCAAAGGCCGCAAGGACGAGGCCCTCTCCACACTGCAGACCGTCAAGCTCAAGGAGATCGCCGCGAAGGCGCGCGGCAAGAAGCGCAAGGGGCTAACGACCAAGAAGCCGCTGGGCTGGAAAAACCGCCCCCCACCCCGCTCGCGCGACGAAGACTAGAACACAACGCCGATACGCACGGCCATTCACCAAAGCGCGCCGCGCACATCGGGGATTGTCAACGCGACAGCCGCGATGATGTTTATCCCGGCCATCAAATAGAGCTGGCTCCGAAACGGCTCCTTGTGCGTCTTGTGGCGAAATATCCGCTGCCCAGCGATCGCGCCCGCGGCGCCGCCGAAAAGCGCCACCAACAACAATTCCGCCTCCGGCACGCGACGAGCGCCGCGTTCCGCGCAGGATTTATCCCAGCCAAACAGCAGAAACGCGAAGACGTTGACGCCGACGAATGCAAGCAGGATCGCCGGCGCCAAGGCTAGGCGCCCGGCTGAAACTGGATCGGTACGCTCACGCGCTGGCCCACCAACGATTCACCGGCCTCGTTGCGCTCGGCCACGCGTAGCATCGTTGCAAGCTTGAGCGCCGCGTCGCCAAAGCCTTGGTAGGTTGGTTGTTCGTTTGCGGCGCGACAACGCAGAGCGCCGCCTGAAGCGATCAAGCAATCGAGCCGCGCCGAGCCGGAAATGTTGCTGCCCCAAGCGCGCGCCGGATAGTAAAAGCGCAGGTCTTCGCCATTCGGCTGCTGCACCCATTGCACGCTTGTCGCGCGCGCGGCCTGAGCCAATTCGGCCGGCGTCGGCATCGAACGCACCCCTCGTTGCGAGAGCGGCAACGCCGAACCCCTTGTCAACAATCCCCAGCGATGCAGGCAACCGCGCTCAACACGGCAACCAAGGTCAACGCTGATTTCAAAGTTGGACAGCGAGCGTGTGTATGCTTGCGGAATCTCAAGCACGACTTTGTGGGTGTCATCATCCATATTGCGTGCGCGCAGTTGAGGCATTCCCGCCACGCTCAAACGCGCGCCCACGCCGCTGCAGCGGCTTTCGCATGCCAACACAAAAGCTACCGCGTTGCCTGGGTTCTCAATGATGAAGGGCGCGCCCGAATTCTGCAGTGCGACCGGCCCGCTCACCAACGAATCGTGGCGCACCGAGAGTAAGGCTTCGGTAAAGCGATCATCCAAGTATTCCTGGTCCGTCTGCGCGAGGGCTTGGCCCGCGCAAAGCAGACCAGCCGCCAGCCCGGCCACCGCCAAAATGTGCTTGAACATGCCAAATTCCCCGTCAATTCTGGAGGGAAATTGGCATGCTCGCCGCCCCCCGGCAAGCGCCGGACGTGAGCTTAGCCCTCAGCGGCCGCCTTTTCTTCCAGGCCATACTCGCGGAGCTTGCGATAGAGCGTGGAGCGGCCGATGCCGAGGCGGCGGGCCACCTCCGACATGTGGCCAGCGTAATGATCAATCGCGAGTTCGATCAGGTCGCGTTCGATTTGCTCAAGCTGGCGCAGATGGCCTTCGCCATCGAACACGGCGAAAGGCGCGGTCGCCGCTTCATCAGCCTGCGCGAACGCGGCCGTCAATGCCGCTTGCGCGACCATGACATGATGATCGTTGGCCGGCGCCGGCACGTTCGCCGGCATCGCGTCATTGGCCGCGACCAGCGGCTTCATGCCCGAGATTTGCGGAAAATCTTCCGGCTGCAGCAAGTCGCCCTCGCAGAGGATCACGGCGCGGAACACCGAGTTCTCAAGTTGGCGTACGTTGCCCGGCCAATCGAAATCCATCAGCATCTGCATCGTCGTCGGCGACGCGCCGCGCACATTGCGGCCTTCCTCGGCGTTGAAGCGCGCGATGAAGCGCTGTACCAAAGTCGGCAAATCTTCCTTGCGCTCACGCAGCGGCGGCGCTTCGATGGGGAACACGTTCAAGCGATAGAACAGATCTTCGCGGAAGGCGCCGTCGGCGACCAGCTTGGCGAGATCCTTGTTCGTGGCGCTGATGATGCGCACATCGACCTTCACCGGACGCTTGCCACCCACCGGATCGACTTCGCCTTCCTGCAGCACGCGCAGCAGCTTCACCTGCATGTCGATCGGCAATTCACCGACCTCATCGAGGAAGAGCGTGCCGCCGTGCGCTTCAACGAATTTGCCTGAGTGATTGTCGGTCGCGCCCGTGAAGCTGCCCTTCACGTGGCCAAACAAGATGCTCTCAACCAGATTTTCCGGGATCGCGCCGCAATTCACCGTCACGAACGGACGGCCCGCGCGCTCGGAGGCGCCTTGGATCGCGCGCGCCAGCAATTCCTTGCCGACGCCGCTTTCGCCGGTGATCAACACCGGAATATTCGACGCCGCCGCGCGCTTGCCCATGCGCACCACCGGCGCCATGACCGGCGCGTTGGCGACCATATCGTCAAAGCCCATATGTCCGTGCGCGCGCTTCTTCAGCCGCACGACTTCGGTTTTCAGGTTCGACATTTCGAGCGCGTTACGGATCGACACCATGATCCGTTCCGGCGACGCGGGCTTCACGAAGAAATCGCTCGCGCCGGCTTGCATGGCTTGAACGACAGTATCGATGCCGCCAGACGCCGTGAGCACGACGCACGGCAGATCGGCGCGGCGCATGCGGATTTCCTTGAGCGCTTCCTGGCCCGACATGCCCGGCATGACGAGGTCAAGCAGCACGATATCGATATCAGCGTGTTTATCGACAGCCTCAACCGCTTGCGCGCCATTCTCGGCGGCGCGTGTCAGGAAGCCATTGCGTTCGACAGCCGCCTGCAACAGACGGCGCTGCGCCGGATCGTCATCGACGATCAGGATCGTCTTGCCCATGTAACCCACCATGTTCTTTTCGACGCGTTTCTCTTGTGGAAACGCTGATCGTTGGCGGGACCATAACCAAGGGAAGTTCAGGTCGCGTTAAAATGGCACACTGAAATGCGATTTTCCTAAGCCTTCTTAGGCACTACATAAACGCCGTGTTCACCACGATCTCCCCCGCATGAGCGACAAGCCCGACCCCGAGCGCAACCGCATTACGGCGCGCATTGGCCGTGTCGCGACTGTCGGCGCCAATATCTCCAGCGCCGTTGGCGCGCGGATGATGGGCGCCGATCAAGCCGCATTGGCGCGCGCGGTGCGCCAAGCCTTGGGCCGCTCCAAGGGGCCGCTGATGAAAGTGGCGCAACTGCTTTCCACAATCCCTGATCTTTTGCCACAAGCGTACGCGGAAGAGTTTCGCAAACTACAAGCGCACGCGCCGGCCATGGGCTGGCCGTTCGTGCAGCGGCGCATGCGCGCCGAACTCGGTGACGATTGGCTAACCAAGTTCGCCGCGTTCGAGCGTGAGGCAGCCGCTGCCGCGTCACTCGGCCAAGTGCACCGCGCCACATCCCACGATGGACGCGCGCTTGCGTGCAAGCTGCAATACCCGGACATGGCGAGCGCCGTTGAAGCCGACCTCGGCCAACTCAAAACACTGCTTGGCCTCTTCAAGAGCATGGATGGCTCGATAGATTCATCCGAGGCGATCCTTGAGGTTGGCGAGCGCCTTCGCGAGGAATTGGATTACGCGCGCGAGCTGAAGCATATGCGCCTGTTCGCCTCGCTATTCGCCGATGATCCGCGCATCAAGACGCCCGAGCCGATCGAAGAGCTTTCCACCAAGCGCCTCCTCACCATGACGTGGCTGGAGGGGCGCGGGCTGATGCACTGGCTCGACGAAGGCCAGGAAACGCGCAACCGCATCGCCGAGTTGCTCTTCCAGGCATGGTGGGGACCGATGACGCATTACGGGATCATCCATGGCGATCCGCATCTCGGCAATTACGCGCTCACGGAGAATGCCGAGCGTTTGCATTTGCTCGATTTCGGCTGCGTTCGCATTTTCCCGCCGCGCTTCCTTGACGGCGTCGTAGGGCTTTATCGCGGCTTGCGCGCAGGCGATATGGATCAGGTGGCGCATGCCTATGAGATTTGGGGCTTCAAGAACCTCAATGCGGAATTGATCGATGCGCTGACCATGTGGGCGCGCTTCATCTATGGCCCGCTGCTGGACGACCGCGTGCGCACGATCGCCGACGACGTACCGCCCGCCGAGTATGGCCGCCGCGAAGCCATGGCTGTGCGCAAGCGCCTGAAGACGCTTGGCCCTGTGCTGATCCCACGCGAATTCGTGTTCATGGATCGCGCGGCGATCGGGCTGGGCGCCGCATTTCTGCATCTGCGGGCGGAGCTCAATTTCGGCGCGATGTTCGCTGCGAGCGTCGAAGACTTCACCACTGAATCTTTGGCGAAACGCCAAGCCGAGGCGGTTCGCGCCGTTGGCTTGGCCGACGCGCTTAGTGAGCCAAGATAAGCAGCGCCCCTTGATGCCCAGCGAGCGCCGCGACAAGCGCGCCTTGCAGGGTCATCCGATAGACCGCGCGGGAGCCGCCGCCCCAGCATGAGGCGAACAGCACTAGGCTGAGCACGGCGGCCGCTGGCGCAATCCAATAGGTCGCCTCGCTCAGCGGCACGAGCAGGCTTGTCATTGGCCAGGCAAGCAGAGCCGCACAATGCATCGCCGCGGCCGTGGCGCAGCCGCGCGCATCGCGGCGCAATGCATCCACCAGCGTTTCGCCCGTGAGATAGAGCGCCAGCGCCAATGGCGGCGCGGCGGATAGAATGATCGCGCCGAGGTCGCTACGGCCCGTGGCGACCGCCATGGCGAAGCCGGCGATGGCGCCAAAGGCGACGGCGCCGATGAGCAGCACAATGCGCTCGGAGCGGAGGAAATGTTCGCGCGTCGGCGCGACTGAAGCTGAACTTTCGTACGCCATGAGAACCAACCGCTTTCGATCCATCGCCCGGCGCATAGAACGGCGCGTTCGGAAATTTGTTCCGGGCGCGGCGAAAATCAGGCCCTCGCCTTGCGGACGCGCCACCCGGCGTGCGTAATGAGGAGCGCGCGGGAGGAACGATGGAAGACAAATACGCACTGATCACGACCCTGGTGGGCGCGATCGTGCTTGCTTTCGTGTTCGGCTTCATCGCCCAGCGCCTCAGGCTCTCACCGATCGTCGGCTACCTGGTCGCCGGCTTCCTGGTCGGCCCCTATTCGCCGGGTTTCACCGCCGATGTGGAGCTTGCCCTGCAACTCTCCGAAATCGGCGTCATCCTGCTGATGTTCGGCGTGGGGCTTAAGATTTCGGTGGACGACATCTGGTCGGTCCGCTGGGTGGCGGTGCCGGGCTCGATCGTACACACGCTGCTTTCCGCGGTGCTTGGGGCGCTGGTCGGCATCACGCTCGATCTGCCGCTGATGGAGAGCGTCATCCTCGGCATCTCCGTCTCGATCGCGAGCACGATCGTGTTCTTGCGCGCGCTTGAGGATCGTAAACTCTTGAAAACCGAGGCCGGGCGCATCGGCGTTTCGTGGCTGCTGATCGAAGATTTGCTGATCGTGCTGGCGATCGTCGTGCTGCCGGCCTTGGTCTGGAGCCTCTCGGCGGAGGACGCCAACATCTCACCGTTGCGCATCGCCGGCGCTTTGGGCGTCACGCTGGCCAAGATCGTCGGCTTCGTGGCCCTGATCATGGTGGTAGGCGCGCGCTTCTTCCCGTGGCTCATCATCCAGATCGCGCACACCAAATCGCGTGAGCTGCTTTCGCTCGGCACGTTGGCGCTCGCCTTGGGCGTGGCCTGGGCCGCCTATTTCTGGTTCGACGCCAGCTTTGCGCTGGGCGCTTTCCTCGGCGGGCTTGCGCTCAATGGCACCAAGTTCAGCCATAAGGTAGCGGAGGATTCACTGCCGCTGCGCGACACGTTCGCGGTGCTGTTCTTCGTCGCGGTCGGCATGCTGTTCGATCCTGGCGTGCTGCTGCGCCAGCCCTGGATGGTGGCCACCATCGTATTGGTGGTGATTTTTGGCAAAGCCGGCCTCGCCTACCTGCTCATGCGCGCGATGAAGCAGCCCCCGCACGCCAGCGTCGTGCTCGCGCTTGGCCTTGCGCAGATCGGCGAGTTCTCCTTCGTGCTGGCGGGCCTTGGGCTGCAACTCGATGTGATGTCGCGCGAGACCTACAATCTCATCCTCGCCGCGGCTCTGATCTCGATCGCGGTCAACCCGTTCCTGCTGCGCCTGACTCCGGAGGCGCCCGTAGCGAAGCCCCAGCCAGCGCCGGGCGAGAGCATCGCCTAGCGGAGCCCCTTGCGGATCACGAGCTTTAGCCCTGACCATGTCTCATCCACGGCGCAGACTTTCACATCCACATACCCCATGGGCAGCGCCAGTTTGCGGATCACATCTTCGGTGATGTCGGTCTCAACCTTCGCCGTCTTCTTGGGCCAAGACACCCAGACCATCCCCTCCGCCATCAGAAGCGGGCGCAGCTTGGTCAGATCCGCCTCAAGCTTAGCTGCGCTGGTATGGAAGAGATGCGCGGCGGGGAGCGCCTTGCCCGGCCGGGCCAGATAGCGCGGGCAGGCGGTGGCCTCGATCTCGGCCTGGACGCTTTCGGGCATGTCCTTGGCCCAAACCGGCGCGCCCTCGGCGAAACCCAGCTTTTTCGCCAGCGGCGTCCCCGAATACCCGGTTGGCATAACCCCTCCTTGCACCCTGGGTAGCTTTCGGCTATCAGCCCCGCTTCCATTTTTTCCGCGCATCGCGAACCAGGAATCCGGGCCATGAAAGCCGAAGGTCACCCGAAGTACCACTTTATCACGGTCCAGCTGACCGACGGCAGCACCTTCCAGACCCGTTCGACCTACGGTGAAGCAGGCGCGACGCTGGCGCTCGACATCGACCCGAAGTCGCACCCGGCCTGGACCGGCGGCAACCAAACCATGCTGGATCGCGGCGGCCGCGTCTCGCGCTTCAACGACAAGTTCGGCGGCTTCATCAAGAAGAAATAAGCCCCGCGCTTATCGCGGAATTGAAAGGGCGTCGGAGCAATCCGACGCCCTTTTGTATTTCTGATCTAACTGCCCCCCGTTCATCGGGGGAGCAATCGCGAAGCGACTGACGAGGCGCAACGGCCGAGGGACTTTCCGCCTCCGCTTCGCTGCACTCAGCACCTCCCCCGCGAGCGGGGGAGGATTTACCGCCCAAACGCCTGCTGCAGTTTGGCCATCTGATCCGACACTGGGTTTGACGCTTCGCCCGCCTCGCCTTCGTACATCGTCTCATCCAGGCGACGTACGCGCTCATAGATGGCGCCGCCGCGCACGATCAGCGTCTTCAGCGCTTCCGGCAATTCATCACTGCCGGCAAACGGCGTGGCTGGCTGAGCCTCACGCGAGATCAGCCGATATTTCTCGCTTGCGGCTTCGGCGAGCTTGATCTCGCCATCACGCACCGCGCGCTGAACCAGCAGCCACGAGGCTACCTGCATCAAGCGCGTGGTTAAACGCATGCTCTCGCCAGCGTAGGCCAAGGCGGCCGCGCGCGAGAGCCGCTTGGACGCGGCGCGCCCCGGGCCATCGAGATAGGCGGCGGTTTCCTCAACAAGCGCCATGCCTTCCTTGAAGGTGCGCTCGAAAAGTTCGGATCGGGCGAAATCGATCGCCCGCTGGGCGTCGAATTGTCCCTTCTGAGGGGAAGGCTGGTTCGTTTCAGTCATGGCCCTGCTGATTTCGCAAGGCGCGGGCCGCAGGCTGGCCGTTAATCACGACGGGCGCCCACCGAACACGGAATCCGCGGCTTCGCGCTGCGCGCGCTTGCTCTTCATGGCCTGCTCACACGCCACGATCTCCTGCTTCAGCTTCTCGATGCGCGCCTCGAGTTCGCCGATCGAGGCGTTCTCAAGCTGGGCTTCCAGCGAGAGCGCCTTCTTGGGCGCGGGGGCGAAGGGATCGTCGTCGAGCATGGCCAAAACCTCCTCGCCTCGTACTTACCCTATATTGCTGGGAGGTTTAAGCATGCCGTCCCCGGCAGCGGAGCAAGTTCATGCGCAAGATCGTCCACGGTTCGGATCAGCCGCTTCACATCGCCGTCGTGGCGCGACCTGAGCCGGGGCCGCATGAGGTGCTGATCCGCGTCGCGGGTGCTGGCGTGAACCGGCCCGACCTGGTCCAGCGCGCCGGCCTCTATCCCCCGCCCCCGGGCGCGCCAGAGACGCTGGGACTTGAAGTTTCCGGCACGATCGAAACCGTGGGCTCGCATGTCAGCCGCTGGCGCGAGGGCGATCATGTCGTAGCCCTGCTGCCGGGCGGCGGTTACGCCACCTACACCATCGCCCACGAGGGCTCCGTCCTCCCGGCCCCCAAGGGCGTCTCGCTGATCGATGCGGCGGGCCTGCCCGAGACCGTCTTCACCGTATGGGCCAATGTATTCGAAAGCGGCGCGCTAAAGCCGGGCGAGACATTTCTCGTTCACGGCGGCGCTTCCGGCATCGGCACCACCGCCATTCAAATGGCGAAAGCCTTCGGCGCACGCGTGTTCGCCACCGCTGGCGACAATGAGAAGGTCGCCCTCTGCCAAGAGCTCGGCGCCGAGCGCGCCATCAATTATCGCACGGAGGATTACGAGGAGATTCTGCGCGAAGCCGGCGGCGCCGATGTCGTGCTCGACATGGTCGGCGGCCCGTACGTGCAGAAGAACATCAACATCATGAAGGATGGCGGCCGCATCGTCATGATCGCCTTCCTGAAAGGCCCAACGGCGGAGGTGAATCTGATGCGCCTGATGATGAAGCGCATCACGCTGACCGGCTCGACGCTGCGCTCACGCAGCAACGAGGAAAAAGCCCGCATTGCCGCGAACGTGCACAATTGCGTATGGCCCTGGATCGAAGCCGGCAAGGTGAAGCCGATTATCGACAGCACCTTCCCGCTCGACCAAGCCGAACAAGCCCACGAACGCCTGCAAAGCGGCGCGCATGCGGGCAAGGTGATTTTGGTGGCTGAGTGATCGTGGAGCGCTGGCGTTTCGCCGGAATACCTATGCTCTAAAGGTGGCGGCCGCCGCGAGGCGCCGGCGGTCCATACTAAGGCTTAGCCTTCTTCGATTTCACGCCTTCGTTCTTGCGCGTGCGCTCAGCGCCGCCAAACACGTCTTCTTCACGAACGGGCCGCTTGCCGCCATCCTTTTGCGGCGGCGTCGCGCCAGCGCCCGGCTTCAAGCCCGACTTTGCGCCTTTGGCGGCGGGAGGTTGCTGTGGCGGAGGCATGCAGCGTGAACGGGCGGCGCTGCGCTCGGTTCCCAAAACACAACCACCAGTCGGCATTTCCGCCTTCCCTTCGGCCCGCGCCAGCGCTATATGCCGCCTCAACTGACCTCGTCCGCGCCCGGATGCGTCAGCCCGTTGCACCAGATGGCTAGCGCCTGGCGACGACGCCGGGCGCTTTTGCATATCTGGAGCCCCGCCCATGAGCTCGAACGTCCTAATGCCAAAGGCCACCGCCGTGTGGCTGATCGAAAACACCTCGCTCGCCTTCAAGCAGATCGCCGATTTCACCGGCCTGCATCCGCTTGAGGTGCAAGGCATCGCCAACGAAGACGTGGCCAAAGGCATCCGCGGCGTTGATCCGATCGCCGGCGGCTTCCTGTCGCGCGAGGAGATCGCCAAGGGCGAAGCGGAAGAAACCTACGTGCTGAAGCCGCTTGAGCAAAAGCGCATCGACCTGCCGCAAACCAAGAAGCGCGGCGCCCGCTACACGCCGATCGCCCGCCGACAGGACCGCCCGGACGCGATCGCCTGGTTCATCAAGAACCACCCGGAAGTGCCGGACGCCAAGGTCGTAAAGCTGATCGGCACCACCAAGGCCACGATCGAGCAAGTGCGTAACCGCACGCACTGGAACAGCTCGCAGATCAAGCCGGTCGATCCCGTCACGATCGGCCTCTGCAGCCAGATCGAACTCGACGCTGTCGTCGCTGAATCCGCCGCCGCCAAGGCCCGCGCCGACGCGCGCGCCGCCAAGGCCGAAGCCAAGACGCTCAAGTCCGCGCAAGAAACCGTGCCGAACGAGATTTACGAGCGCACGGAAGAAACCAACGAAGACGCGTAAGTAATCGGAGCGCGGGTCTTCAAACCCGCGCTTCATATCCTCAACGCCGCCAAACCTGCCGCAGCACGCGGTCGCGACCGCAGCCTTGGCGATACATGGCGTAGCGCGCGGGATTTCGACGCGCATAGTCGCGATGGTATTCCTCCGCCTCGGTGAATGCACCGAGATTTAAGATCGGCGTGACCACGCCGCCGTTCACGCGGCCGCTGGCGATGATCGCGGCTTTGCTGGCCTCCGCCGCCGCGCGCTGTTCCGGCGTCACGAAAATCGCCGTGCGATAGCTTGAGCCGCGATCGCAGAATTGGCCGCCATCATCGGTGGGATCGACTAGCGGCCAATAGCGCTCCAGCAATTGCGCGTACGTGATCACGCTGGGATCGAAGCGCACCCGCACGGCTTCGTAGTGCCCCGGATGGTTCTCATAGGTCGGATTCGCGTTGCGCCCGCCCGTATAGCCGCTCATCACTTCGACCACGCCCGGGATAGCGCCCATGTCGTGCTCCATGCACCAGAAGCACCCGCCCGCGAACACCGCCTCCTGCACGCCGGATGGCGGCGGCGACGGTGGCGTTTGCGCGGGTGCGCTGGCTGGCGCGCACGCGACCAGGAACAGCAAGCTGGTGAGAAAAGCGCGGATCATGCCTCTCATACGCACCATACAAGCCTCCGGTTTCGCGCAACCGGCGCCGCGCTTCGCACGTACAAGCTTTCGAACCCTCGGAGCCGCCGCATGAAGCCCATCACTCTTGCCCTCGCTGCCGCCTTGGCGCTCACCGGCGTCAGCGTTTACGCCTTCGCGCAGACGCGCTCAAACGCCGCCGAACGCGTCCAGCGCGATCCAAACGCCTTCGAACGTTTGCGCAATTGGGTGATGGACCAGGGCGGCACGGAACGCGCCTTCGCCAACCAATATTGGGATCACCACGAAACAGGCCTCTACGTAGAGGCCCGCACTGGCGAAGCGCTGTTCGTATCCACCGCAAAGTTCGATAGCGGCTCAGGTTGGCCGAGCTTCACGCAGCCGGTCGATCCGAACGCGGTGACGCTGCACGAAGACAACGCGTTCGGCATGCGCCGCATCGAGGTGCGCTCCGCACACGGCGGCGCGCATCTCGGGCACGTCTTTGACGACGGCCCGCGCGCAAGCGGCGGACAGCGCTTTTGCATCAATAGTTGCGCGATCCGCTTCATCCCACGCGCGCGCATGGAAGCCGAAGGTTATGGCCGTTACCTGCCGCTTGTTGACGGCGCCAATTGAAGCGACATCACGCATCGGCGTGAACTCGCGCACGATGCAGCACTGAGTGCGGTTCCGTGAGCCTCTGGAAACGCCAAGCGGGAACTCAACCGGGCCGCCGAAGCGAGGACCGGTCCACGCTTCGCGCGGGGAGTATCGCTAGTGGTGAGGAACCGACAAACGCTGTCGGATGTCTTCGATTTCTTCTTTGATTTTGAGCTTCTGGCGCTTCATCGCCGAGAGCCGCGTCATGTCCGCGGACGGCCTTTTGGCCTCATTCTCAATGATTAAATCCAAATCCCGATGCCGGGCGTCGAGTTCGCGTAAACGCTGCTCGATAGCCATCGAAGGCGCCTCCTTTGGTTTCTGGCTTGGAGAGCATGGCGCCAAACAAGGGTGTTGTCTCCTTACATCGTATTAGAAAATTAATCTTTGCAGGGAGCGCTCAGCCGGTGAGCGCTCCGCCCCAGAATCGGCGCGGCTTTACACATTTCGCGGAGCATGGCTTAGCTCGGTTTTCGCGGTCGTGGGGGCCGCTGGCCGCGCAAGGTGAAACGAGCGTATGGACACCGAGGACGGTGAGGGCTTCGACATCAACGCGACGCCGGAAGAGCGCGCGCTTAAGGCGCGGCTCGGCGAGCTTCGCGAAGAGCATCGCGCCCTAGACAGCGCCATTTTCGCTTTGCAAACAGGCGGCGGCGGGGACGCGCTCCAGTTGGCGCGCCTGAAGAAGCGCAAACTGGTGCTGAAGGACCAAATCCAATGGATCGAGGACAGACTAACGCCCGACATCATCGCATGAAGCAATGGCTTACCGGCGCGGCCCTGTTGGTCGCCCTCCCCGGCGCCGCGTTCGCGGAAGATCGTCCAACGGAAGAAAAAGGCGTGCTTTCGCTCGCCGTTGAGAACGATAGCCTCTCGTCAGGCGCGGATCGCAATTACACCTCGGGCATCAAGCTCGCTTACGTGTCACCCTCCGAAGGCGTGCCCGACTGGCTGCGCAGCACCGGCGGCTTCACCCGCGCGCTCTCCGGCTCCGATCCTGATTTCTGGGGCATAGCCATCGGCCAGTCGATCTTCACGCCGGAAGACATCAACGCGATCCCCGCGCCCGCGGATCAGCATCCTTACGCGGGCTGGCTCTACATGCAGATCATGGTCGGCGCCGAGGAAGATCGGCGCGACGGCCGCGCGCCGCGCTATCTCGATACATACGAACTTGAACTGGGCATTGTCGGGCCATCCGCGCTTGGCGAGGAAGCCCAGCGCGGCATCCACGAATTTCTTGGCGCGCCCGATCCGCAAGGCTGGGACAGCCAGCTCAATGACGAGTTCGCATTCGCCGCGTCGTTCGATCGTCGCTGGCGCGCGTTGCGCGTATTCAGTGATGTCGTGCCCGGCGGCATTGAAGCGGACATAACGCCCGCCGCGGGCGTAACGCTCGGCACGCTGCGTACGGAAGCGCGTGTGGGCGTGACCGCCCGCATCGGCCAACGCATCGACAGCGATTACGGGCCGCCGCGCGTGCGTCCGTCGTTGTCGGGCGTCGAGCATTTCAGCGGCGGGCCACTCTCATGGTCGCTTTTCGCAGGCGTGCAAGGCCGCGCGGTGGCGCGCAATCTCTTCCTCGATGGCAACACGTTCGAGGACAGCCCGTCCGTCGATCGCAATCCATATGTCGCCGATTTCCAAACCGGCTTCAGCGTGAGCGCCGGCGATTGGCGCCTCGCCTACACTTATGTGTGGCGCACGGAAGAGTTCGAAACGCAGCCCAGCCGCCAGGATTTCGGCGCGCTGGCGTTAAGCTGGCGGCTCTGACGTTTAGAAGCTGGAAAACGCCTGCGCTTGTTCGCGGCGCGCGTACTTTTCGGCGTACATCGCCTCGTCGGCGCGCGCGATCGCGGTTTCTGGATCTTCGCTGATCGCAATCGCGTGCACGCCGAAAGACGCGCGCACGCGGTGTGGCGTGCCGGCGTGAATGATCGCGGTATTGAGCAATTTTTGTTCAAGCGCTTCGGATTTCGCATGCGCCTCTTCGGCGCTTGCGCGATTGAGGATCACGCCGAACTCGTCACCGCCCAAGCGGCCGACGACGTCGCTCTCGCGCACGCTATCGAGCAACATGCGGCCGACATGCGTGAGCACGGCGTCGCCCGCGGCGTGGCCGTAGCCGTCATTCAGCGCCTTGAAGCCATCGAGATCGATAAAAATCACCGCCGCCGGCGTTTTGTAGCGCTCGACCTCGGACATCGTGCGGTGCAGTTCGCGCAGGAAGGCGCGGCGATTGAACACCGGGGCCAGCGTGTCGCGATCCGCCAAGGCTTCGGCGGTTTTGAGCCGTTCGGCCAGCGCATCGCGCTCGGCGGCGAGTCGCTCCAGAGCGGCCAAACCGGCCGGTGAAACGTCGCGACGCGACAGCCCCAGCTGTTGCAACAGCTGGATCGTTCCGGCAGCGACTGATTTCAGACCGAGGTGCATTTGCGAGGCGCCTTTACCCACAGGGATGGCGCAGGCTGGTAAAGGACGGCTTAACTCGCCTCGCTTTGGGGCGTGCGGGCTGGACGCGGGCGCCGGCTTCCGTTAGCAGGCCGTTTTTTAGGAGCAGCCGAAACATGGCTTCCGCCCCGCTCGTCGGCCTGATCATGGGCTCGAAGTCCGATTGGGACACACTGAAAGGCGCCGCCGAAACGCTCGACGCTCTGGGCGTCGCCTACGAGGCCAAGGTGGTCTCCGCGCACCGTACGCCTAAGCGGCTCTACGATTACGCCGAGAGCGCCAAGGAACGGGGCCTGAAGGTGATCATCGCCGGCGCCGGGGGTGCGGCCCACCTTCCCGGCATGACCGCCGCCATAACGCCGCTGCCGGTGCTGGGCGTGCCGGTGAAGAGCAAGGATTTGAAGGGCCTCGATAGCCTGCTCTCGATCGTTCAGATGCCGAAGGGCGTGCCGGTCGGCACGCTCGCGATCGGCGAAGCAGGCGCAGTGAACGCGGCGCTTTTGGCCACCGCGATCCTCGCGCTCAATGACGCAACTCTGGCCGCGCGCCTCGATGCGTTCCGCGCCGCGCAAACCGAAGCCGTGGGCGAAAGCCCGGTATGAAACCGCTCCCGCCCGGAAGCACGATCGGCATCCTTGGCGGGGGGCAGCTTGGCCGCATGCTTGCGCACGCCGCGCAACAACTGGGCTTTGACGTCGCCATCTACACTGACGAGCCGGATGGCCCAGCGACGCGCGTCGCCGCGAGGACTTTCATCGGCGCCTATCAGGACGCATCCGCGCTCGCCGATTTCGCGCGCCGCGTCGATGTGGTGACGACCGAGTTTGAGAATGTTCCCGCCGAGACGGCTGAAGCCTTAATCGCGGCTGGCGCGCGCGTGGCGCCAAGCCCCAACGCGCTCGCCGTCGCGCAAGATCGCTTCGACGAGAAGAGTTATTTCCAAAGCGCCGGCATCGATACGCCGCCCTTCGCGGCTGTGTCGTCGCAAGCAGAGCTTGAAGCGGCGGTCGCCGAGATCGGCTTGCCCGCCATCCTGAAAACGCGCCGGCTTGGCTATGATGGGCGCGGGCAAATTCGGCTTACGAAAGCCGAGGATGTCGCCGGCGCCTACGATAAACTCGGCGCGCCCGGCATCCTGGAGGGCTTCTGCGCCTTTGAGTGCGAGGTCTCGATCATCGCCGCGCGCGGCGTCGATGGTTCGATCGAATATTTCGACCTGTGCGAAAACGAGCATGCCAGCGGCATTCTTTCACGCACGCAAATGCCCGCGCACGTCAGCGAATTGGTCGAGGTCAACGCGCGCGAGGCCGCCAAGCGCGTGCTCGATGCGTTCGACTATGTCGGCGTGCTGACAATCGAGTTTTTCGTCATTGGCGATGGCTCGCTCGTCGCCAACGAGATGGCCCCGCGCGTTCACAATTCCGGCCACTGGACCATCGAAGGCGCGCTGACCTCGCAATTCGAGCAGCATATCCGCGCGATCGCCGGCTGGCCGCTCGGATCAGCCAAGCGCGTCGCCGATTGCGAGATGTTCAATCTCATCGGCGAGCAAGCGCTGCAATGGGAAGCCATCGCCGCCGATCCGAGCGCGCGCCTGCATCTTTACGGCAAGCGCGACGCACGCACCGGCCGCAAGATGGGCCACGTCACGAAACTCAAGCTACGTTAGCGCGGATAGGCCTCATCGCGCGCTGTGAACAGCCATAAGCCGAACGCGTAGATCACCGGCGTAAACACCTGCAGCACGCCGACAATGGAACCGGCGGAGCGGCGCACGACGGCGATCGCCTCGCTGCCGTCCTCAAGCACGGCGCCAATGCTTGTCGCCACCGGATTGGCCAACACCAGCAAGGCAATCAGGCAAACCCAGAACGCAATCGCGCTCGCGACAATGGGAGAGGTGCGCTCGACGTAATCGTCGGCGGCATGTTCCTCGAGATGCGTCAAGCTTGACCAGATGGTCAGCGGCCAAAACGCCGCGTTGAGGAACCGTAGCGGAGCTGCACGCATGAAAGCGCCTCCATCACGGGACCGTGAGAAGGCCAATATAAGATACGTCGCGCGCGCGCCGTTCGCGTTGCCGCGATTTAAGTGAAATGCCTGCTACGTCAGCGCCCGCCGTAGCGCAGGCGCGCGGCGATGCCCAACGCTGTCTGCGCGGCTTCGCCAACCGGCTTCAAGCTGGCTTTGAATTTCTCGAACTGCATCACGTTCTCAATGCGCGCGTCGAGAAACGCCCACGTCGCCTCGTGATCTTCGCTCTCGTCAGCGAACCAGCGCGCGTACGTGCTGGCGAGCACGCCCGAAAGAATCGCCCGCTTGGAATAGAAATTCCCGTCGGTCGATTTGTCACCCAGGGCGCGCCAGATGTGGTCCGCCGTGCGCCACAGCAGACGGCTCGCCTCCGGCGCCCGATCAGGGCGGGAAAGCGCTCGCGTCATCGCCCGCGCGGCCTTCTTGTAGGGCGCCTGCGCCTCCAGGCGGACCTGCACCGCCGCCCGAACCTTCTGACGAATTTTCATGGCGTCGAGATCGAGTTCGTCCAGTCTGTCCAGCATGGCCTGGTCGGCCCGGGCGGCGAAGGCGTCGAAGAGATCCGCCGCGCCACGGGGGCACGCCAGCGCCGCCTCCCCCTCGGTCAGCCCGGCCTCGGCGACGGCGACGCCGAAGGCGGCGTCCGTCCACCCCAATTCAGCGGCATGAGCCGGGAAAACCTCTAAAATACGGGTGCGGAACCGGGCGGACGGGGTCTCGGGCATGGTCGAAAGGTAAGCCCGGCGGCTGGCGCCGTCGACCCGTTCCGGCATGGACAGAGCCGCGACCTTTTGCTATCAGCCCGCCTTCACTTTAACACAGCCCCCCGGCGCATCCGCCCTGGCGGCTGGTTTCGTATTGGTTTTGAAAGCTCGCGGGAGACGGTCCTGGTACAGATTTTCGTACGCGATAACAACGTCGATCAGGCGTTGAAGGCGCTCAAGAAGAAGATGCAGCGGGAAGGCACTTTCCGCGAAATGAAGCGTCGCAATCACTTCGAAAAGCCGTCCGAAAAGCGTGCGCGCGAGCGTGCGGAAGCCGTGCGCCGCGCCCGTAAGCTGGCGCGCAAGCGCGCCCAGCGGGAAGGCCTGCTGCCGCGTCCGCCAGCGAAGCCGCGTTAAGAACGCCGCGAGAGCTTAAAGTTTGAAGCGCCGTCCGGTCTCGCCGGGCGGCGCTTTCATTGCTGGCGTTCGTCGTCAGCGGCGAGACGCAGCATCAAGTCCGCGGTGCTGTTGAGGTGCGCGCGTTCCGTCGCACTCAAGCGCGCGAGCCGCTTGGTCAACAACGCGAGCCTGCGCTTGCGCCCCTCTTCCATGAGCGCGCGCCCCTTTGCCGTCACCTCGATGCGCACGCCGCGTTTGTCGGCCTTATCCGCGCGCTTGGCGACGAGCCCATCGGCTTCCAAATCGGCGACAAGCTTCGACATCGTCGGCGCGCGCACTTGCTCGACCTTCGCCAACGCGCCCAAACTCATCGGCCCGCCGAAGGTGAGCACCGAGAGCGCCGAAAGCTTTGGCGCGGAAACGCCAGTCTCGGCATCGGCCACGCGCACCGCCCGCAACAACCTGATCGCGGCGGAGTGCAAATGCATGGCGGTGTCGAGCGTACGGGACATGGCGCCGATTCTGGATTGACGTTATTAGTTAGTCAAACTAACTATATGCCGAAAGGGAGATCGACGATGAACGAACCCACGCCGCTACTTTCCGGCATCGCCCAGATCGCGCTTGCCAGCGCCGATCCGATCGCGCTGGTTGCGTTCTATCGCGACATGCTGGGTCTGCCCGTTTTGTTCGAAGCAAGCGGCATGACGTTCTTCCAGTCCGGCGCAACGCGCTTGATGATCGGCCACGCCCAGCCAGGCCAGGCAATCGGCGGGGACGCCGTGATCTATTTCGAACCGCGCGATTGGAGCGCAGCTGAAGCCAAGCTCGAACAGGCCGGCATTGCCTTCATGAGCCCCGCCCAAGTGCTGCAACAAGCGCCAGGGCGCGAACTCGTACTCCGCGCCTTCAAGGACCCTGAAGGCCACACGCTCGCGCTCCTGGGCTGGCGGGCGGCGTGAAGCCCCGCGAACTCATCGCCACGGCCGCCATACCAGGCGGCGACACGCTGCAGCTCATTCGCCGCGACAATGATTTCATGATCACGCTGGGCGGCAATGAGTTGATGAGCAGCAGGGTGCGCGGTTCGGAAGAAGCGCTCGCGGTAATGACCTGCGAGCGGTTGAGAAACGTCGCAAGCGCGCATCTCCTTATCGGCGGCTACGGCATGGGCTTTACCTTGCGCGCCGCGCTCGCGGCGCTTGGACCAAGTGCGCGTGCCACGGTCGCCGAACTCGTGCCGGAGATCATCGCATGGGCGCGCGGGCCTATGGCGGCGCTAACGCGCGACTGCCTCGATGATCCACGTGTGCGCATTGTTGCTGGCGACGTCGGCGCCTCCATTGCGCAAGCGGTCAACGCCTACGACGCCATCCTGCTCGACGTCGACAACGGGCCTGACGGGCTCGTGCGCGCCGAGAACGACCAGCTTTATTCGACGCGCGGCCTCGCCACGGCGAAAGCAGCGCTGAAACGCGGTGGCGTTTTGGCGATATGGTCTGCCGCACCCGACGCGGCGTTCACGCGTCGTTTGAAGCACGCCGGCTTCGACGTCGAAGAAGCAACGGTGCGCGCACGCGGCGGCGGCAAAGGCGCGCGCCACGTCATCTGGTTCGCCAAGGCGCCCTAGGCGTTACGGTTCAAGCGGATCGAACTTTTCCAGCAGCGGGCGCTCGGCCAGGCACGGCCCCAGCTTTGGGCTGGCGCCGCGAAACCATTCCGAGCCCATGTGCGCATCAAGCGTCGCCTGATCGGCGTACATCTCCATGACGATGTAGGTCGTCGGCTCCTTCTGCGAGCGGCAGAAATGATAGACGGTCACGCCGGGCTCGTTGGCGCGCGTCGCGCGCACCAAGTCGCGCATCGCGTCCTCGAACGCGGCGACCTGATCCGGCTTCACCTTCATCGTCGCGACAACACCGATCATGCGTGTTCCTCCGTATTTACCCTCAGAGTGCCGCTTGATAGCGTCCCGATCAACAGCCGTAACGTTAGCCCTTGGCTTTGCGTCCAAACAGGCTCGAAACGCTGAGCTGGTTCACAACGCCAGCGCGGAAAATCTGCGCCGCCAGCAGCAGGATCACGATCACCGCGATCAGCATCACGCCCGCCATGCCGGCGATTTCCGTCCAGGCCAAGCCAGAAGGCGCGCGGATGAGCAATAGAAACGGCGTGAAGATCGGCACCCAGGACGCCATCTCGATGATCGGCGCGTTCGGGTTATCGAGCGCCGGCGTGATGAGCATCATCGGCATCGCCAACACCAGCGCCACCGGCCCCAACAGCGTCTGCGCCTCCTGGATCGATTCACAGAGCGACCCGAGCGCGAGGAAAATCGCGCCATACATCAAATAGCCGGCGACAAAACCAATCGCGAACGCCACCAGCAAGCGTGGCTCCAAGAACGCCGCCGCCACTTGCCCGAACATGGAATTGCCCATGCTGGCAGCGGCCGTCGAAAGCAGCGTGCCGCCCAAAGCGCCCCAGAACAAAAACAGCGTCGCACTCACCGCAGCCACGCCCAGCAGCTTGCCGATCAGCATCTCAAGCGGCGTCACGCTAGTGAGCAGCGTGTCGAGAATTTTGTTGGATTTCTCCTCGATCACACCGGAAAGCAGCATGTTGGCGACCGAGAACACCACACTCCAGAGAATGAACGAAAGCGCCAGCGCCGCGAAGAACGGCGCGCGCTGGCGCAGCGTGACTTGCCCCTCGCCCGCGCTCGGCCGTGGATCGCGCTGCGATACCTGCGGGTTTAATTCCTGCAAGCGATCCGCTTCGATCGGGTCCAACCCTTGGCCCGCCAGCGCTTCGCGTTGCATCTCCAGCCGCAGCGCACGGCGCGCGATATTCGACGGCTCATCGTGGCTGAGATTGACGCTCCAATACTCGATCGTCGGTGCGTTCTCGACGCGGCGCAGATGCAGCGCGCCATAAAGCGCGCCTCCATCGCTTAGCGTGCGCGTACCATCCAAATACGGGCGCAATGCCTGGATGTCGCCCTCGGGCGCATCAATGATGCGATAGCGTGGCGACGGGATTGGAAACGCCGCCAACGCATTCGGCGCCTGCATGCTGACGATATGGCGCGCGGCCTGTATCGCGGCTTCGCGATTGGGGGCGCCGTCAAAAGCCGCAAGCGCGGTTTCCGCGTGCGATGGCGCAGCGGCTGCGACATAAGCCGCCACCTCGCGGCGCGCATCCTCCAGCGCCATCTGCGCGAACGCCTCGGAAACCGCCGCGCCATCCTCGGCGCGTTCGGCCACGATCGTCAGCACGCGCGGCGGCTCGGCGCGCGCCAGCAGCAACGGGCCAAACATCAGGGCAGCGATGATCAACGGCGCCGTGAACAGCGAGAGCCAAAAGCCCCACGCGCCCACGTAGGCGAGGTAATCACGGCGCGCGACGAGAAGGATGGAAGACATCGCGCCTACTCCGCCGCCGGCATGGCTTTATCGCCGACAAGCGCGACGAACGCTTCGTGCAGGCTCGCCCGCGCCGGCTCAAACAGCGAAAGTGGTGCGCCCGCTTCGACGCACGCCGCCAGCAATTGGCGTGAGCCGTGGCCATTCTCCAGCCGCGCGCGCCAGCGCTTGTTGCCGTGCTCTTCGCCGTCGAACTCGATATTGAAACCGCGTGGCGCCAAGGCGGCCGCCAGATCGTAGTCGCCGTCCGTCTCCAGCACCGCCACGCTCGGCGCCAGCGCCAACGCTTCCGGCACCGTGCCTTCGAACGCTTTTTGCCCGTGCGCGATCAGCAGAATGCGATCGCACAAACGCTCGGCATGCTCCATCACGTGCGTGGAGAAGAGGATGGTGCGCCCCGCCGCGGCTTGAGCGCGAATGGTGTCCTCAAGCACGCGCTGGTTCACCGGATCGAGACCGGAGAACGGCTCATCGAAAATGATAAAATCCGGCTCGTGCGCGATGGCCGCGAGCACTTGGACTTTCTGCGCCATGCCCTTCGACAGCGTCTTGATCTTCTTGCGCCGCATCTTGCCGAGGCCGTGCGCTTCGAGCAGCGCATCCGCGCGCTTGTAGGCAACGCTCGACGGCGTGCCCTTCAACCGCGCGAGATAAGCGATGGCGCCGCGCGCGCTCATCGAGCGGTAAAGCCCGCGCTCCTCCGGCAAATAGCCTACACGCCGCAACATATCGCGCGAGATGGGACCGCCCAGGAGCGAGATGCGCCCAGCACTCGGCCGCAACACGCCCACCAGCATGCGCAATGTCGATGACTTGCCCGCGCCGTTCGGCCCCAATACGCCATAGATCGCCCCTTGCGGGACGCTGAACGATAGATCTTGGACCGCGGTGCGCGCGCCGTAGCGCTTGACCAGGCCTTCTGCTTCAAGCGCGGCATTCATGCGAGGCCAGATGTACGGGGGCGGCCGGGCCCAGATCAAGCCGCCTTCGCCCGTTGGGCGCATCGGCTGCGGCAACTTTTCCGTGACGAGAGCCGCATCGGTTTGGCTAGCCAGACGCAACAGGCTGGTTACATTGCGCTCGCGAGATTTGCGGAGCGCGCATGGCCTATTGGTTGATCAAGAGCGAACCGGACACGTGGTCCTGGGATCAGCATATGAAGAAGGGCGCCGATGCCTGGACCGGCGTGCGCAACCACCAGGCCAAGGCGCATCTGAACGCCATGAAGAAGGGCGATAAGGCGTTCTTCTATCACTCCAATGAAGGCAAGGAGATCGTTGGCGTCAGCGAGGTGGTCAAGGAAGCCTACCCGGACCCTACCGACAAGACCGGTGCGTTTGTCTGCGTGGAGTTCAAGGCGGTGGAGCCGGTAAAAACGCCGGTCACGCTCGCGACCGTGAAAGCCGAATTGCCGGACATGGTGCTCGCGAAAAATTCGCGCCTCTCGGTGCAACCGGTGACGGCGGATGAGTGGAAGAAAATTAGAAAGTTGGCCGGTCTCAAATGAGCTATCTCGATCCCGCGCTTTTCTCCGATGACGCCATCCCGCCGGAAACGCGCACGCTGAATGAAGGCATCATCGCGGCCACCGCCAACATGGCCGATTGGTGGGCCGTGGGCGCGCAAAAGGTGCGCGACGCCCGCGAACGCGGCGAAGGCGTATTTCCCGCGCCCGCGAAATCGGATCGCGCGCGCTGGATCGAAATCGACGGCCCCAGCGGCAAGATCAAATTGCGCGTGATCGCACCTGAAAAATCGCGGGGGGTTTATCTGCACATTCACGGCGGCGGTCACGTGCTTGGCGCCGCCGATCAGCAGGATCGCCTGTTGGAGCATTTCGCCGACACCGCGCGGCTCACCGCAATCAGTGTCGAGTATCGCTTGGCGCCGGAGCACCCGTTTCCCGCAGGGCCCGACGATTGCGAGGCGGCTGCACTTTGGGTGAGCGATCACCTGCGCGATTTCGGCGGCGATCGCCTCGCCATCGGCGGTGAAAGCGCCGGCGCGCACCTGGCCGCGCTTACGATATTGCGCCTGCGCGACAAGCACGGCCGCGCCCCGTTCCATGCCGCTAACCTTGTGTTCGGCGTATTCGATCTCGGCCTCACGCCGAGCGCACGCGCCTTCGGCAATGAGCGCTTGGTTCTGCGTACGCTCGACATTCTGAAATTCGGCGAAGCGTTCCTGCCAGGTCTGGACGCCGAACAAAAACGTGCGCCGCATCTTTCGCCGCTCTACGCCGATCTGCGCGGACTGTGCCCCGCGCTCTTCACCATCGGCACACGCGATGCGCTGCTGGACGATTCGCTTTTCATGCACACGCGTTGGGTCGCCGCCGGCAATGCAGCCGAACTCGCGATCTATCCTGGCGCCTGCCATGGATTTATCGCCTTCCCGTGTCCGCAAACGTTCCAGTCGCTGCAACAACAAGCGGCGTTCTTGAACGCGACCCTGGGCGGCTAATGGCCTTCTAGTTCCGCGAGCAACCCGCTCATGCCATAGACGTCGGCCAGCGCCATGCGAATGGCGGTCGATGTAACCGTGACGGAACGATTGAGATCGCCATCATAGAAATATTCGCCGCCGAGCGAATGAATGTTGCCGTCGAACACCGCGCCCACGACGCGACCTTCGCGGTCGAGCAGCGGGCTGCCGGAATTGCCGCCGATCACGTCGTTGCTGGTCGACACATTGTAGATCGTGCTGGCGTCGATGCGCGCGCGTGCGTCGGCCCAACGCTGGCTGACGCGGAACGGCGGATTACCCGTCGCGCGCTCGTAGAGCCCGCCGGCGCGCGTGAACGCAGGCACGACGCGCCCGCTTGCTTCAGACCAGCCCTCGACTTGCCCATAGCTGACACGCGGGCTGAACGTCGCGTCCGGATATTGCGCCAAGCCGAATGCGCGGAAGCGCGCCCGCGCGATTCGCTCATGCGCCCGCGCCATCGGCCCCTCGACTTCCGTCACATAACGCTCGCGAACCGCACGCGCATCGCCATCCCATGCGCGCACGAATACGATCATCGGATCGTCGGAGGCTGCGATCGCCGCGGCCCCTCCCTCCCACAAGCGCATGCGGAACGCAGGGTCAGCTAGGCGCGATTGCGACAGGCGCTCGGCAAGCATTTCTGGGCTTTCCGAACCCAAAACACGGCGCGCCACTGGATCATCGACCGTGAGATATTCGCGCATTTTCGAGAGCCAGAACGCGAGGTGCAATTCCTCGAATTCGGCGGGCGCCGGGCGATCGCCGCGCAGGCCCTGCACTACCGCCGCCAAGCGCGCGTCGGTGTAACGCGGCAAACGCTCGGCGTCTGGCTTGTCACGCTCGGCCGCGCCGCGCACGAGATCGCGCGCCCACGCAAACAGCAGCGAACGCTCACCGGCGCGCGCTTCGAGATACTGATAAGGATAGTACATCCCGCGATAGGCGTTCTGCGCGCGCGCTATCTCGCCCCACGCATCGCCGACCTCGCGCTGCGCGGCGCGATTGCGGCGTACGCGTTGCTGCAAATCCTCTTCGCGCGCCGTGATGCGTGCAAATCCCGCGGCGTCCGCCAACGCCTGGCGCCGGCCGGAAAGCCCCTTGAACGAATTCTGCACGCTTTGCAGCGCGCTCGAGGCGATGCGCGCCTGATCCAGCCCCAGCGCGGAATACGCGATCAAACGCCCACGGTATTCCGAAAGCGATGCGATCTGCGACGGCAACCCTACATCACGCTCGAACGCCAATTCGGTCGTTGTGCGCAAGCGCGAGGTACGCCCGGGATTGCCGGCGATCAACACGATCTCCTCTTCCGCCAGCGGCGTGAAGCGCATCGTGAGGTGGCCCGGCGTCGCCGCAACATGGCCATTTTCGTAAACGCGCAGGAACGCGAAATCGAGGCCGTAGCGCGGGAAGTTGAAATTGTCCGGATCGCCGCCGAACGCGGCCATGCCGTGTTCCGGCGCGAACACAAGGCGCACGTCATTGAAGCGCTTGAAAGCGTGCAGCGCGTAGCGCCCGCCTTGATAAAGCGTCACGACCTCGCAGCGGATCGCGCCATCGGTGCACTCGGCTTCGATGCGCGCGATTTCCGCGTCGCGCGCATGCGCGAACCCTTCCGCCGCAACGCCCAATGTGGCGGTGTTGATGCGCTCTGTCACATCGCTGATGTTCTGCAGCACCTGCACACTCATGTTCGGGCACTGGCGCTCTTCATCGCGATTGCGCGCGCCAAAACCGTACGTGATGAAATCGCTCTCAGCCGTTGCAAGCTCGGTCACACAGGAGATGACGCAATGGTGGTTGGTGAGCATTAGGCCATTGGCGCTGACATTCGAGGCCGAACAGCCCGGCACCCGCGCCGTGCCGGCCATGACGCGATCAAGCCATGCCCGATCCGGCGCCCAGCCCAGTTGTTCTTGCATGCGCTCCGACGGGAAATTGTCGAACGTCCACATGCCCTCCTCGGCCAACGCAGGCGAGGCGCCCACGCCAAGGAATCCAAAGACGGCCGCGGCCGCGCGCAAATTCTGGCGCATATCGCCCCCAACGATTCGAGTTTGGGGCGAGCAAAGCGCAAAGCCGCGCGCTGGGGCAAGCGCGCGGCGGCGAACGGAGCCTATTGCGCGGCGTTCTCCGAAGCTGGCGGCAGTTGGAGTTCGGCAATCAATTGCGCTTTCACTTCAGCGGACAATTCTTCCTGCTCCGCAATGAATTCTCGCACGGCGTCCGCGTCCGCGCCGCTGACCCGCACATAGGCGAGATCATCCGCGTCGCCGGGGCCGCCTTCGTCGGCGTTGACGACAACCTGCTGGCCGCCTTCGCCGCCCACGGAGATGCGCACCTGGCCGTTTTCACTCTCAGCGCCGTTATCCTCGCCCGCGACGCTCAAGGAGAAGCCAGGCAAGCGGATGGATACTTGCTCCGGCAATGCCTCACCTTGCGGCGGCGGCTCGGCCGCGAGCGCCTGCGAACGCGTATTGTCCATCAACGCCGAGGCGCCTTCCGCGGCGCGCGCGCCGACGGTGCGGCCGTCCGGCGTGGTGATGAGATAAGTCTGCTGATTGTCGCCCGCGCGGATTTCCATCGTGTAGCCGCCGGCGGACGCCGTTTGATCATTCCCTGCGCCATCGCCGATCACCACCGGGCCGCAGGCCGCCAGACCCAGCGCCAAGAGAGCCGCCATCAACCGCATCGGAACCTCCAAGTTTCCACCCATACTCGGCGGGCAGGCAGCCGCCCGCAAGCGCGGCGGCCGCAGACCCACATATCCAGGATGCAAGGCTCAGGGCGTTTGGATGCTGACTTAGCGGGTCCGTTCGAACCGGATCACCTTTTCGTCGCGGTCCACGTAGGCGACGCGATAGCCTGCCCGCATCCAGGACCGGGCGTGACTGTGGTGATCCTGATTGTCATTGGCCCAGAACGAGCGGTGCTTTACAGCGCTTTGCGGCAGCGGCGCGCCGATGATCTGTTCGATATCTTCGAAGGTAAGCATTTCCGCGCGGCCATTGCGCCGGCTGAGATGAGATTGAAGCGCCGCGTACTTGCGCATGTCCTTCGGCTCCCGTGCGTCGTTACGTATCGGATTTGCAACAATGCTGACGGATTCAAACGATGAACTGATTTGCGACTTATGCACAGGGGGTGCGCACCGAGCGTTGCAGTGGCGGGGCTTGCCATTGATCGCTGGCCGCTTGACCGCCCCGGCGCCGGCGCTTTCATCGGGCGCTGAAACATCCGGGGGATCATGATGTCGTTCAATCGCCGCGCCTTGCTGCAAGGGAGCGCCGCCGCGCTCGCGCTTACCGCCATGCCGGCCGAGGCGCAAACAGGCGATGCCGCGGCCGACCGCCTGCTCGGCCGCATCACCGAGCAATTGCTGCGCGATTATCCGACGAGCGCGACCGGCGCTGGCGTGGATAAGGACGGACGTGCGCCACTGCGCTCGCGGCTGGATGATCGCTCCGCTTCCGGTCAGCGCAGCATCAAGAGCCATGTGCGTTCCACGCTCGGCCAATTGCGCCGACTCGACACTGAAGCGATGAGCGCCGAAAAGCGGCTCGATATCGATGTAGTCCGCACCGCGTTCGAACTGGCGTCCGAAGGCTTTGAATTTCCGTACGGCGATGTCGCCGTGCTCAATTCCAATTGGTCGTATCGCAACACGCCCTACGCCGTGGCGCAGAATGTCGGCGCGTTCGTCGAAATCCCCTCGTTCCTCGATTCCAGCCACTCGATCACCACCACGGACGACGCCGACGCTTATCTTGCGCGCATGGAAGCCTATGCGCGCCAGCTTGATGGCGAGACCGCGCGTGTACGCGCCGATGGCGGCCGCGGTGTGGTGCTGCCGAACTTCCTGCTCGACAAGACGCTACAACAATTGAGCACCAGCCGCGCTGCGCCCGTGGCGCAATGGGGCGTGGTGACATCGCTCGCGACGCGCGCGGCAGCCGCCAATCTCAACGCCGCTTACGCGACCGATGCGGCGCGCATCGCGCAGCAACGCATCGCGCCAGCGCTGGATCGGCAAATCGCGGCGCTCGAAGCATTGCAGCCACAAGCAAACGGCAACGCCGGCGTTTGGGATCTGCCGCAGGGCGAAGAATATTATGCGTGGGCGCTGCGCGCCGGCACGACCACGAATATGACGGCGGAAGAGGTCCACGACATGGGCCTCGAAGAATTGCGCTCGCTCCACGCACAGATGGACCCGATCCTGCGTTCGATCGGCTACACCGAAGGCAGCGTCGGCGCGCGCATGACAGCGCTCGGCGCCGATCCGCGCTACCAATTCGCCGAAGGCGACCCGGGCCGCGCCGAGATCATGGCTTTCATCGAAGAGCGCATCGCCGATATTCGCACGCGCCTGCCGCGCGCGTTCAACACGCTTGTGCGCGGCTATCTCGAAGTCGTGCGCATTTCGCCGGACGTGGAAGCCGGCGCGCCGGGCGCCTATGGCGGCGCGGGTACGATCGACGGCAGCGAGCCCGGCCATTTCTGGATCAATCTGCGCTCGACATCGCTGCACACGAAATTCGATCTGGCCGACCTCACCTATCACGAGGCGATTCCCGGCCACGTCTGGCAAGGGGAATACACATTCCGCCAACCGCTCATTCGTTCGCTGCTCGGCTTCAATGCGTACAGCGAAGGCTGGGCGCTCTATGCGCAACAGATCGCCGACGAATTGGGCGTCTATGACGATTTCCCCGTCGGTCGCCTCGGCTATCTGCAATCGCTCGCCTTCCGCGCCTGCCGCTTGGTGGTCGACACCGGCTTGCACGCAAACTCGAAGCGTTGGACGCGCGAACAAGGCGTCGAATTCTTCGCGCGCGAAAACGGATCAAATCCGGAGGACGTGCGCGGCGAAGTCGATCGCTATTGCACCTGGCCCGGCCAAGCCTGCGGCTACAAAGTCGGCCATTCCATGATCAACCAACTCCGCACCGGCGCGCAAAGTGCGTTGGGCGAAGGCTACGATGTCCGCGCATTCAACGACGCCGTCGTCACCGGCGGCAACGTGCCGATGACCGTGCTCGGGCGCGTGATCGACGCGTATGTGGCGGGCGCACTGGGTTAAGCGCCGATATGGACCGCCGGCGCCCTCGCCGGCCAGCGCCGGTGCATGCCGGCGAGGGCGCCGGCGGTCCATATTTCACGCCCTCCCTTGCCATGCGCGCGCGTGCGCTCGCCGGCCGCGAGTTTCGATGAAAGCTGCCTGCAAGGCAGGAGGTCGGGGCGCGTCGGACGCGCCGAGATAGTCTCAAGATGCGTTGTGCGATCACTCGAACAACGCGCGCGTCGAACGCGCCCCGTCAATCGGCCGTTATTCCCGGACTGGACTAGTACTTGCCCTGCTCACCTCGATGGAAACCAAAGAGGGGCCTTAGGTCCGAATTCACCAGATTTCACCGGTGCAACGCGCAGGAATGACCGATCATTCCTGGACCCTGCGGTTTCATGCCCCGCAGGCAATGCTGGCGTCGTTCGCCTTCGCCCAGCGAACCTGAAAAGCGTCGCGCCTTCTATGAAGGCTCACGCGACATTCCACGTCCGCGAACTTGCTCAACGATGCTCCGCCTTTCGCTTTACAAGCTATTGCGAAACATCGAAGCGACGCCGGCCGCGCCGGTCGCCGCTCTGACCTTTCAAAGGTTCGGTGCACTTCGAAATCCTCCCGTGCCAGAGCGCGAACATTATAGGCGCACTTTGAAGCCGGTCGGATTGATTTCTGGCGTCGCATTGAATTTTCTGATCGAAATCGCCGAGAGGTGTGGGATTGGGAGGATATCTATCCCCGCTTCGGCAGCCGCGCGCGTGGAGCGCCAGCGCCCTAGCCGGCCATCTCCGGTGCAGGCCGGCGAGACGCCGACGGTCCATATTTCATGCCCTCCCTTGCCACCTGCGCGCGCAAGTTGTTAGCTGAGCGCGGGTATCGGGAGGTGGTCATGGCGCTTACGGACGCGCAACGGGAAGCGATTTATCGGCTGCGGTTGAAGAAACCGAACGCGAACGGGCTGTTCAAGCATCTGGCTGAGATGCAGCAAAGAAGAAGCAAAACCTCGGTGAGCGTCGTCGAGGATTTTTCGGGGCTCAACCGGGCGCTGTCTTTGGAATTGATGCGCGAGATTGCGGACACCGGTGTTGCCGCCGTTCACGGTGGCGGCGGCGGTCAAGAGAGCTATCTGGAATGGGCGGACGGCGTCGATTGCCGCGAGATCGGCAAAGATACGGATACGCCGCTGCGCTGAGCACTATTCAACTCGCAACAATAGAGCGCGCCAAACGATCCGCTTGGCTGAGAAGTTTCGGCGTGCGGCCTTCGCCGCTCATGTTGACTATGCGTCTTGCCGCGTCGGCACGATCAATGCCGACGCTTGTTATGAAAAGCGGCGCGTCGCTTGCGCCACGACGCACTGGCTGGGACCATGTGTCGTCGCGGAATTTTGTCTTCGCCACACCGATCACTGGCACGCACCGTCCGAGCGCCTCGTAAAGGCGAGCGCCAAGCCCGGGTTTACCGTCCGCGCCCAGCCAGACGTAACCATCAACTACAATTGTCGAAACCGGGATCAGCGCTGCATCGAGTAATTCCATCAACAGAGGAAGCTCACGCTTGTAGAAGGCCCCTGGTTCATAGGCTGGTGGAGCCCCCTCCTTCGCGATTCCCTGCTTCGCCTGAGCGTGGAGGCCACTCCAATCCGCGAAATAAACGGCAGCAGCAGATGAACGATCCTCAGCGTAAGCGGCATCGACAGCTACAATCGCAGGCGTGACTCCACTCCGCCAATCGCGCATCCATGGCATGGTTTTGCCGCGATGCCGCCAGATGCCCTTCGCGTCTGCGGTGAAGAACTCGCTCCACTGCGAATTTACGGTAGTGGAGAAATACTCAAGCTCGGCAAAGAACTCGTACACGCGAAGCGTCGCGAGGCGCTCGTCGTCCTCGCGATCAGAGTTACTCGCGCGCACCGCATCGTCCATGTCGATAATCGCTGCAAGCGCCGAACGTGCTTGCGGAAGGAGATCATCGCGAACTGAGCCAAACTCGACCGGCAACTCGACATCAAACGCGAGGTCGCCTTCGCCAAGGGAGACGCGTGGTGCGACGCCCGCGGCCGCGCTCAAAGCCGTTTCAAAGGCGTCGAGATAGGATGACGGGACATTCTGACCGAGGCGAAAAGTGTTCTTCCGCATCGGTGGGATATAACCTAACGCCCAAATTTCTGAAACTTGATCCGGCTCGGAATGATTTCCGTCACGCCCAAGCGCCGCATCTTGTCTGCTTCGTAGCTGTCGAAATCGCCTTCGAACCATTCGAGATGGCTGTCGCCTTCGAAGGCGAGGATGTGCGTCGCCAAACGGTTCAGGAACCAGCGATCGTGGCTGATGACGACGGCGCAGCCGGCGAAATCTTCGAGCGCGGCTTCCAGCGATTGCAGCGTTTCGACGTCCAAATCATTGGTCGGTTCGTCGAGCAGCAGCACGTTGGCGCCGGTGAGCAGCGTCTTGGCGAGGTGCACGCGATTGCGTTCACCGCCCGAGAGCAGCCCCACTTTCTTCTGCTGATCGGCGCCCTTGAAATTAAAGCTCGACACGTAAGCGCGCGACGGCACGTCGCGGCCATTGATGGTGAGAATGTCGAGACCGCCTGAGATTTCCTCCCAGATCGTCTTCTTGTCATCGAGCGCATCGCGCGATTGATCGACGAAGCCGAGCTTCACGCTCTCGCCGATCGTAATTGTGCCGGCATCCGGCTTTTCCTGGCCGGTGATCATGCGGAAGAGCGTGGATTTGCCGGCGCCGTTCGGGCCGATAATGCCGACGATGCCGCCCGGCGGCAGCTTGAACGACAGCCCGTCGATCAAAAGCTTGTCGCCGAACGCCTTCTTCAGGCCGTCGAACTGAATGACGTTCTGCCCCAGGCGCGGGCCTGGCGGGATTTGGATGGTGGCGAACGTCTGCTTCTCGCGCTCGGCCTCGGCCGCCATTTCCTCGTAGCGCGCCAGACGCGCTTTCGACTTGGCTTGGCGCGCTTTTGGGGACTGCCGCACCCATTCGAGTTCGCGCGTCAGCGCCTTCTTACGTTCCGCGCTTTCGCTGGCTTCCTGCTCGGCGCGCTTGGCCTTGGCTTCGAGCCACGCCGAATAATTGCCTTCGTATGGGTTGCCCTTGCCGCGATCGAGTTCGAGCGTCCACTTCGTCACTTGATCGAGGAAGTAGCGATCGTGCGTGACGAGGATCACGCAGCCCGGAAACGCTTCCAAATGATGCTGCAGCCAGGCGACGCTTTCGGCGTCGAGATGGTTGGTCGGTTCGTCGAGCAACAGCATGTCCGGCTTCGACAAGAGCAAACGGCAGAGCGCCACACGGCGGCGTTCGCCGCCGGAGAGCTTTTCCACGCCGCTATCGTCGGGCGGGCAGCGCAGCGCGTCCATCGCCATGTCGATGCGGCTATCGATGTCCCACGCATCGGCGGCGTCGATCTTCTCCTGGAGCTTCGTCATCTCCTCCATGAGCTCATCGGTGTAATTTTCGCCGACTTCCATGCTCACTTCATTGAAGCGCGTGACGAGCTTCTTTTCCTCGCACCAGCTTTCGACATTCTCACGCACGTTGAGCTTTGGATCGAGCTGCGGCTCCTGCTCCAGATAGCCCATCTTGGTGCCGGCCAAGGGCTTCGCTTCGCCGGTGAAATCCTTGTCCATGCCGGCCATGATTTTCAGCAGCGTCGATTTACCCGAGCCGTTGACGCCGACGACGCCGATCTTCGCGTCCGGGAAGAACGACAGCCAGATGTTCTCGAACACCTTCTTGCCGCCCGGATAGGCCTTCGTCAGGCCCTGCATCGAGAAAATATACTGCGCCGGCTGCTGCGCCATGATTTCGCGTTCCTTTGAAGCTGAGCCGCGCGATATACAGGCGCCCGTCCCAGCCGTCGAGGCTAGGATCCACGCATAGAAAAAAGGCCGGCAGTCGCCCGCCGGCCTTGGTTCACACGATCAGTTTGGCGCTTACGCTGGAACCCACGTTCCGTTGGGGCCGCGGCAGAACGTTTCCGGCGGCAATTGCTGATTGCCGTATTGCGGATCGCTTACGGTGGCGCTGATGCGGCGGCATTCAGCGCCATAGCCCGGCGCCGAAACCGGTTGGGACACCGAGAGCGAACGCGTGCCGCCTTGATCGCTCTGCCAGCTGTCGTTCACGGCTTGGCCGCTATTGAGCGATTGATAATACGCGTTCTCGACGCGCTGCTGTTCGCGCGCCGTGAGCCAGCGGCAAACGCCGTACGTGCCAAGGCCGCCCACAGCGGCGCCGAGCGCTGCGTTCTCCGCGCGGTTTTCGCGCGGCCCTTGCGTGGCGCCGACAAGCGCGCCGACGCCCGCGCCGATCAGCGCATTGCGCGTGCATTGCGAAAGCTGCGTGCGCGGCGGACCCCCGCCATAGCCGCCGCTCGTCGTCTCACACGACGCCAGCACCATCGCGCCCGCGAGCGCCGCGCAAAGCAATTTCATTTTCATGATGACCTCTCCGTTCATGTCGCGGCCGCCCCTCTCGCCGCGCGCAACACAATTGGCTCGGCGCGCGTTCTAGCACACGCCGCCCGGCTTGCGCGGCATTATTGCGTTTGCTGAGCGTGGCAGAGCGTCTCCGCCGCGCCCGGACGCGTCCAATACGCTTCGATCGAGCGCCCGCGCAGCTCGGCGCCGCCTTCAGCATAGCGGAAACCCGATCCCGTGATCCGCGCCGGCAGGTCCACCGTCGTATAGCCTTCTTGCACCACACGGGCGAAATCAGGCGATCTTGTGAACGTCACATTCAATTCCGAACCGTCTTCGCAACGAAATATGCGTGTGACAGGCCCCGTATCCGGCGCGGGGCACGGCGTCTGGCAAGCTGCAAGCGCGAAAGCGGCGATCACAATAGCGGCGCGCATGGGAGGCTCCTGAAGAGGTCGCCCTTAGTCATAGGCCATTTCAGGGACCGCGCGATAGCTCTCTCCACTTTGGCTTGCCGCGATGATAGCGCGCGCCGTACCATTGCCCGCGCCTTTTGGGGGAGCCTTGATGTCGAACGGCTATTTACTTGTGGCGGAAGCGGATCGCGAGGCGGCGTACGCCCTCGGTGACGGCTTTGATCTCGACGTCATCGGCGCGACCACAATCGGCGACCATGACGCCACCGCCGCCGCGCTCACGGGCGCGTCGAATGTCGGCCTCATCCTCAGCAACGCCGCCGCGCGCGATGCTTCGTTCGTCGCGCTGCTGCGCACGCTCGCGCAGCGCGTCGGCGTGGCGCAGCTGATCGTGGTCGAAGCGGAGGCGCGCGCCGCTTTCGGCTTTCTGCCCGAAGCCTGGCCGGTGATGCCGTTCGACACAGCACTCGAACGCGCAACGGAACTGGTGCGCCGCCGCCAAGCCAGCGCCGGCGTCAGCGAACCGCCGCACGCCGCGCCGCTGCCGCCAACGCCGCCGGTGGCCGATGAAGCGCCACCGGCGCCCGTTGATGAAACGCCGAGCGCGCAAGAGCCTGAGCAAACCTTGCCCGAACCCGAAGCGCCGCGTTCGGAAGCAGTGATCGAGCCGACGCCGAGCGAGGAAGCGCCCGCCTCCGTCGATGAGCCGCCAGAGGAGCAATTCCAAACCGAGGAGCCGCCCGCTCAAGAATACGAGCGC
This sequence comes from Caulobacterales bacterium, assembly GCA_017303355.1. Taxonomy (GTDB): domain Bacteria; phylum Pseudomonadota; class Alphaproteobacteria; order Caulobacterales; family Aquidulcibacteraceae; genus Vitreimonas. Next base: position 146,557 of record JAFLCU010000008.1, read on the forward strand.
CGCATCACGCTGCCGAAAGATGCGGCCGAAGTGCCTATCGATGAAGGCGCGACGTTGGATGAAGACCCATCTCTGCTTGGCGGCGTCGAGACCGAAGAAGAGAGCGAACCAGAAATAAGCGACAGCTTCGGCGGCGGCGCAATCGTTGGCGCACCAGCGCCAGCGCCGCCGCCAGCGGAGGTCGAGCCGCCAGCGCCGCCGCCCATGGAAGCGACGCCAGAAGCGCCGCCGGCGCCTGCAATGCCCGCGCCGCGAGCGCCGAGCAGCGCCGTCGAACCACGCGACGAAGAACCGCCAGCCCCGCGCAAGAAAGAAGCAGCGCGCTACACGCCACCACCGGCCGAAACCGCCCCCGCCGACGCCACGGCCTTCGCGCCGAAGAAAGTGCGGCGCGGCACGCCGGAACTCGTGCGTGTCGCCATTCATCAGCCGAAAGACCTTAAAGCCGTCATCAAGGCCGCGCGCCAAATCGATCCCGGCGCCACACCCGCGCCGCAAGGCATGAGCATCGGCGATATCGCGATTGGCGCGCATGTCGGCGTTTCGCTTGAGGTGCGGGGTGCGGCCTGCGACGGCGCCGTGCAGCGCCGCATATGGCGCGGCGATCCGATCGATTTCAATTTCTCGATCGAAGCCGATTCCGACGTGAAGCAGATTGTCGTGCTCGCGCGCGTCTTCGTCGATGACGCGCAAATCGGCGTGCTTGCTTTCACGCGCCCCGTGATCGGCGCCGACAAGAAAGCGCAAGGCGACGGCGAGAAAATTCGCCTCAAGCGCCACAAGCGCGTCTTCCTCTCCTATTCCAGCAAGGATCGCGAGACCGTTTCCGCCATCGCCACCGCGTACGCATCAGCCGGCGTCGAGCATTTCTGGGACCGCGCCTCACTCAAATCCGGCGAAGAATGGAGCCCGCGCCTGCGCAAGGAGATCGAGCGCGCCGATCTCTTCCACCTGTGCTGGTCGAAATCGGCCGCCACGTCGGAATGGGTCGAGAAGGAAGCAAGCTACGCGCTGACGCGCCGCCGCCGCGCCAAAAAGCCGGAGATCACCGTGCAGATGCTCGACGGCCCGCCTTGGGCGAAACACCCCGACAGCCTCGACAGCATCAATTTCGACGATTTCGTCCGCGCCGCGATCATTGGCTACGCGCGCGGCGATGGCGAGACTTGACGCCGGCCGCCGCGCCCCGCACATGCCCGTTCGCTATTGGGGCCTGTAGCTCAATGGTTAGAGCCGGCCGCTCATAACGGTCTGGTTGCAGGTTCGAGTCCTGCCAGGCCCACGCCCACCTCCTAAGTCGCGTCAAACGACGCCGGCGCCGGCCTCCTTCAAGGTTCTCAAGAACAATTGATCCCCGCGTTCTGTGACGCCGTCCCCATCATTGGCGCAATGCGCGGTCACGCGTACGCGCGGATGTGTCCAGAACCAGGCGTCCGGCGCGAGCGGTTCGTCTTGGAAGACGTCGAGAACGGCAAAGCCGGGTTGCTGTCGCGACAAGCCGTTGCGAAGCGCGTCTTCGTCAACGATCGCGCCCCGCGCCACGTTGATGAGAACCGCGCCGGGCTTCAACGCCGCGAAGAAGGCAGCCCCCGCGAGGCCGCGCGTTTCATCGTTCAGTGCGCACGCGAGAATCACGAGATCGGCGCTTGGGAGCGCGTGTGGCGACTCCGAAAGGCTGATCTGCCCCTCCGCTGGCGTTCGGCGAACGATTGTGATACGCGGTCCGAAGGCCCGCAAACGCCGTTCGATCTCCTGGCCGATTGCGCCAAAGCCGATCAGCGCGACATGCATCCCCGCGATCTCACGAAATGGCGTGCGCGCCCACGCGCGCTTTGCCTGCAACGCGGCTTGCGTTTCGATCGGATGAAGCAAGCTCAAGGCGTGCGCGACGACATATTCCGCGATCGCCGGCGCCTGCGCCGTGCTTTGCACGATCCGAATATTTCGCGCGGCCATCGCCGCGTAAAACGGATTATCGAGACCGGCCTGGTAGGTTTGCACGACGCGTATGGATTCCGAGCGCTGGATGTAACGCACGATTGCTTCGAGGGTGGGGGTTGCGTGCATGTCCCGGCTGAGCCACGCGATTTGCGGCGCCGCTTCGGCGACGACGACGCCATCCCGCCAGATCGCACCCGATTTATCAATCGTAAGCGCCTCGGCAAAAGACGCCGCGTGCTTCAGGCGTGCGCCTATGCGCTTGAGCGCCGCCTTTGACATCAGCACTTGCATCGCTTGTACGCCTATGCCGGCGCTGGCGTGGCCATCTTGGTGAAGCGCTCGCTCGGCTTTTCGCCGGTGTCATGGCTCATGCCCGGGCCGATGCCGACCGCGCCCGAACCGCTCGACGCGGTGAATTTCTCGTTGCTGCTCCAGAGTTCGTGCATCTGGTCGTAGGGGCTTGCCCAATAATCGAAGATCTGACTGCCGAGCGCGTGCCGGCCCACACCGCGAATATGTTCGTAGCCCTTCTGATGCAAATGATTGTGGCCGATGAAGATGTCGTTCACGTCGGCCACCTCGAACGAGCAATGGTGCATGCCGGCGCGTTCGCCCTTGAAGCAGAAGAAGACATGGTGATCGACAGGTTCGTCGCCGACATCCGCGCGGCTGAATGAGCCGAAGATATTGTCCGGCGCGCCCATATAGAGATCGTCGGTCTTGATCAGACCGAATGTGTTCCGGAACCAGTTGATCGTCTCGGTGTGTTTCGGCGTGGCGATGACGCAATGGCCCAGGCGCACCACGCGCGCGGCCCCCTGCTTCTGGCTCGGATCGCCCGCCTTGTGCATTTTGCTTAGAACAAGCCCCTCGCCAGGGCGTTTCTCGATGCCGTGAACAACCTCGATGGTGAAGCCATTTGGCTCGAGGAGGCGCACGCGCTTGCCGCCGCCCGGTTCATTGCGATCCTCGACGGGTGATGCGCTGGAAACCTCGCGCGAAAGTTTATGCAGATCGTCTTCGCTGGCCGCTTCGTACGCAAAGCCGAGGAAGCCCGCGGGCCCCTTGTGGGTGATATGGATGTGATGATCGGCGCCGCAGCCGCGCGCGTACAACCGATCGGATGTGCGCTCCGCCACCTCCAGACCGAAATCAAGCAAGAATTTTTGCATCACGTCGAGATCGGGCGCGCTCAAGCGCACATACGCCATTCCCTTGACTTTGATTACCGGCATATCGCTCCGTCCCTCGTGCTCTCGTTTGATCTCTATTCGCCCAGCGCGGCGGTGACCGGCGTGAACAATTCGTCGACACTGAAGCGGCGCGACACAAGCTTCTGGTCGTAAGCATAGCGCAGGACGATCTCCAGCGCGTTTCTCAGCCTGGAGATGCCGACTGGCTGCAGGTCGATTCCATCCTTGATGGTCGAGCCGCCGGTCGATACGCGGCTTTGCACCAGAACATCGAACAATTCGCGCACGATGTCTGGCCGCTCCTCGAGCAATTCGCTGCGTACGGCGATCATATGATTGATGGGCACAGCCCGATGCTTTGCGTGCCAAGCCTTGGCTTCCGCCGTGGGGTCGGCGATGAGCGGCGCGACGCGCGGGTCGTCGACGCCCTGCGCGATGAAGGCGGCGGCAAGCTCCCCCTTCAACAGCATTTGCTGCATCTTAGCGCCGGCGGCCGCGCGCGTAACGCCCGCGGGCTCTTTATACTCGGCGACGTGCGCGTCCTCGAACGTCACCCATTCGATCTTGGAGAGATCGACGCCATAATCTTCCGCCAGATAGCCACGCACCCAGGTCGGCGTTGTTTGCGTGTATGACCGCATGCCGACTTTGCGGCCCTCCAGGTCGTTCGGCGCCTTCACGCCGCTCGCGACATTCACCAGCACGCTGCCATGATGGAAATTGCCATTCATCACGAATGGCAGCAGGGCGTAGGGGCGGCCGTGATCGAGCGCCTGCAGATAGGTCACGATAGCAACCTCGGCCACGTCGAACGCGAGTTCGCGCACCAGCGGCTTGAAGCCGTTCTGCGCGACCGGAATGTCAGCGATGTCGAGCGCGGAGAGTTTCGGCGCGATCGCGCCATCGCGGATGGGCTTGGTCTTCGGATATTCGCCGAGCAGCATTTTCAGACGCGGCGCCGCGTCCAAATAAAACGGCTTCGAGGGCGCGATTGTCATTGCAAGGGATCCAGGAAAAGATCGGAAATTGTGTAGCGCGCGGGCAAAAAGCCCTGCTGCTGCGCGAATTGAACGAGCGCGTCGAGCGAGGCGCGATTGTCGGCCATGCCGTAGGGCAGCGGGTCGCCGACGAGATCAGCGAGCTTGCGATAGCGCTTGTCCTCCTCATCGTCGGCCGCGCCCGACATGATTGCGTCGAGATAGAGTTTCTTTGCCGCGACGAAGGCGTCGTAGAGGCGCTTCGGCAGGCTCGGATGCTTGTCCAATACATCGTTGCGTACAGCGATCACGCCATGGATCGGATAGATGCCGGTTTTCTTGAACCAAGCGGCTTCGAGCGGTTTCGGGTCGGGGAAGAGATCGTGATAGACGCGACCTTCGGGCGCCGTGCCGATGCCGGCGATGCCCGCGAAGCCCGCATCGAGTTCGCCATCGACGAACATTTGCGCCAATGAGCGGCCTCTCGGCGCCTGAACCACATTGCTTGGCAGATCGAGGCCGAGCACGTGCTCCTCGTCATCCACCACCCATGTCACTTTGGAGATGTCGAGGCCAAACTCGTTTTGCAGCACGCCGCGCGTCCATACGCCGGCCGTGACCGTGTAGGCGCGAACGCCGACCTTCTTGCCTTCCAAGTTCCTCGGCTCACGGATCGGCGAATTCTCCGGCAGCATCATGCCCGCGTGGCGAAAGCGCCGCGTCATTGGAATTGGCAAGGCCGTAATCGGCGCGCCTTTCGCCTTGGCCGCGAGGTAGGTGGTCGGCGCGAGTTCGGAAATGTCGAACGCGGCATCGCGCGCCATGCGTCGATACGCATCCGTCATCGGCTTGACCTGAAGGAAATTCAGCGTGACGCCGTCGACGCGCACCCTGCCATCCTTCAGCGCGGCAACTTGGCCGTGTGCGCCGAGGACAATGTTCAAGGCAGGCTCGGCGCTCACGCATATCTCCCATGGTCCGGCGACTGCGCCGTTCTTAACGGGCGAACTGTGGGAGTGCGGGGATGGCGCCGGAAATCGAATAACCACCGCCACTCATAAGTTTCGCCGAACACATCGGCGCTTCGAGAGAAATTATCGCTGGCGGCGCCTTTGCGATTTTTGTCGGCCGGCCGCTTCCCCGAGCCTGCGGCTCAAACCCCCATAAGCCGCCCGACAAGGCGGCCCGCGACGGCGAGGCGCGCTTTGATCATCGATTGCCACGGACACTACACCACCGCCCCCAAGCCCCTAGCCGAGTGGCGCAAGCGCCAGCTTGCTGGCGAAGACCCTGGCAAGCTGGCGATTACGGACGATGAGATTCGCGAAACCGTGGGCGGCGCACAGCTCAAGAAGCAACGCGAACGCGGCGCCGACGTCACCATCTTCTCCCCGATCGCGGGGCAAATGGCGCACCACCTCGGCACGCAAGATCAGGGCGTCGCCTGGGCGCATGCGGCCAACGATCTGATCGCGCGGGTGTGCGACCTGTTCCCGGAAAATTTCGTCGCTGTTTGCCAATTGCCGCAAGCGCCGGAAGGCCGCATCGAGCCATGCGTCGAAGAATTGCGGCGCTGCGTGGAAGAGCGTGGCTTCATCGGCTGCAATTTCAATCCTGATCCATCGGGCGGATATTGGAAAGCGCCGCCTGTGACGGATCGCTTCTATTATCCGCTGTACGAGAAGATGGCCGAACTCGACGTACCGGCCATGATCCATGTCAGCTCGTCGTGCAATCCAGGCGTCCATCACACTGGCGCGCATTACATCAATGGCGACACCACAGCTTTCATGCAGCTCATTCATGGCGACCTGTTCAAGGATTTCCCGACGCTGCGCTTCATCATCCCGCACGGCGGCGGCGCCGTGCCCTATCATTGGGGCCGCTATCGCGGATTGGCGCAGGAATTGGGCAAGCCGCTGCTGGGCGAGCATTTGCTCAACAACATTTTCTTCGACACCTGCGTTTATCACCAGCCGGGCATCGACCTGCTCACCAAGGTGATCCCGCACAAGAACGTGCTGTTCGGTTCGGAGATGATCGGCGCCGTAAAGGGCGTCGATCCCGAGACGGGCCATCATTACGACGACACCAAGCGCTATATCGACGCGACGCCGCATCTCACGCCGCAACAAAAGCGTGACGTGTTCGAACTGAACGCACGCCGCGTCTATCCGCGCATCAATCGCAGACTGCCGCCATCAGGAGAGTAAAGTGGATCTCGGCATCAAGGGCCGGAAGGCCATCGTATGTGCGTCGTCAAAGGGGCTTGGCTACGCCTGTGCGCGCTCGCTGGCGCGCGAGGGTGTGATTGTCACGATCAATGGCCGCGATTCCGGCCGGCTTGAAGAGGCGGCCGCCAAGATCAAGGCGGAGGTTGGCGCCTCGGTGAACATCGCCGCCGCCGACATCAACACGCAGGCTGGGCGCGATTCATTGGTCGCGGCGGTTCCGGACGTGGATATCCTCGTCAACAACAATGCCGGCCCTTCGCCGGGCAAGCTCGCCGATTGGAGCCACGACGATTGGCTGCAAGCGGTCGAAGCCAACATGCTGGCGCCGATCTTTCTGATTAAAGCCGTGGCGCCGGGCATGGTCGAGCGCCGCTTTGGCCGCATCGTCAACATCACCTCGGCGATGGTGAAATCGCCGAGCGCGACGATGGGACTTTCCACCGCCGTACGCGCTGGCCTCACCGCACTCTCAAAGTCGGTGCATCAGGACACGGTGCGCTTCAACGTCACGATCAACGGCCTCCTCCCCGAACGCTTCGACACGGATCGCCAGAAATTCATGGCCGAGCGCATGGTGAAGAACGAAGGCATCACCTACGAGCAGGCGCGCGCGAAAATCGCGGACACCATCGCCGCCAAGCGCCTAGGCGATCCCGCCGAGTTCGGCGACGCCTGCGCCTATCTCTGCTCGGCGCAAGCCAGCTTCATCTCAGGCCAACAATTGCAGCTCGACGGCGGCTCGTACCGCGGTCTCGTCTGAGCGGGGGATCCTCATGCGCTTTTGCAGCTTTGATGCCAATGGCAAGGAACGCTTCGGTCTCGTCACCGACGCAGGGGTCGTCGATCTTACGCAACGCCTGGGCGTCGCGACACTGCGCGAGGCGATCGCCGACAACCGATTAAATGATGCAAAGTCCTTCGCCGACGCAAAGGCCGATTATGCGCTTAACGCGGTGAAGCATCTGCCGGTCATCCCGAACCCCATGCACCTCTGGTGCCTGGCGCTTAATTATGTCGAGCACCACGCCGAGGTGGAGAGTGCTGGGCGCGTGCAAGAACTGCCCAAGAAGCCTGCCCTGTTCGCACGCGTAGCGGATTCGATGACGGGCCACGGGCAGCCGCTGATTGCGCCGAAAGCGTCCGAGCAATTCGACTATGAGGGTGAATTGGCGGTGATCATCGGCAAGGCTGGCCGTCACGTCTCGGAAGCGGACGCCATGGACTACGTCGCGGGCTATGCTGTGTTCAACGACGGTTCGATCCGCGATTGGCAATTTCACACCAAGCAAATCACGCCCGGAAAGAACTTCCACGCCACCGCAGCGCTTGGGCCCTGGATGGTGACGAAGGACGATGTCCCCGACCCGAACGATCTCAAGATCAAGACCACGCTGAACGGCAATGTCGTCCAAGACGGCACAAGCCGCGACATGCTGTTCAAGATTCCGGCGTTCATCGCCTATGTCTCGACCATCGCGCCGCTCGTGCCCGGCGATGTGCTCGCCACCGGCACGCCAAGCGGCGTGGGCTTCTCACGCAAGCCGCCGCTTTGGATGAAGGACGGCGATCTCTGCGAAATCGAAATCGAGAAGATCGGCAAGCTCAGCAATCGCGTGCGCGCCGAATAGTCGAGAACTCTCCCACGCTCGGCATGTGCTGAACCGGCGCGGCGCCCTCAACGCCGCGCCGGATTTTTTTATTTCTTCGCGAACAGACGATCAAGCGCGATCGGCCCGCCGCCGGCGAACACGAGATAGAAGAACAGGAAACAGAACAACACGGCCGGCTCGCCGCCATTGTTGTCCGGCCACCAATGGTTTGGCGCATGGCGCCACCAATACGCGACGGCCATCTGCCCCGAAGCGATAAAGGCGGCGAGCCGTGTTTGCAGTCCAAGCATCAGCAACACGCCCGTCACGACCTCGATAATGCCGGCGGCCCCAACAATGCTCGTCCACGCGACATTCATGTGATTGCCTTCGGGAAACCCGAACAGCTTCATCGTGCCGTGCGGCAAGAACAGAAGCCCGCCGACAAACCGCGTCAGCGACAACACGTAGGGATGCGCCGCATCCAAGCGCGCAACAATGCCCATCTCACTCCCCCTTCACAGGCGCGACCGCGCTTGGGTTCAGGTTAGGCGAGCGCTTTTGAGCGGCTCATCACAGTGTCGATGACCGGCATAAGAAAGCGCTCGCGCGCATGCGATCGGCGCGTGCGCGCGGCCACTCTCCCGTCGCGCCAAGCGATTCCGGCCGCCCGGGCTAACTGCACGAGGCGTGATCTGGTGACGGACGGGGGCATAAGAATATGCTAGGATCATCGGAAAGATCGGCGGAAGCCGACCCTGGGATGGAACGTCGCGAGGTGGCCGGCATGATTGAATCATGTCCAAGCGTCAGATATTTAAAGGTTTTCGAGGCAGTCGCGCGGCTGGAGAGCGTCACGCGCGCCGCGGCCGAGGTTGGCCTGACCCAGCCTGCGGTCACGCAGGCCATCGCCAAGCTGGAGCTTGAGATCGAGGAGCAGCTCTTCGATCGCCGCACGACCGGCACCTACCTCACCGATTTTGGCCGTGAACTCGTCGTCCGCGTCCGCCGCTTCTTCGAAACGCTGGAACGCACGCTCGTGGAGATGGGGCTCCCCAATGAGAAGCCCGCGCTCGCCAGCCGCATCAACCGCATCACGCGCAGCCAGATGCGTTGCCACCTGGCCATCGCGCGCGGCCAATCCTTTACGCACGCGGCGACTTTGATCGGCGTCTCGCAAGCATCGCTGCATCGCGCCGCACGCGATCTGGAACGCAACATGGGCGTTGCGCTCTATAGGCATACGGCATCGGGCGTTGTGGTGACCGAAGCCGGCGAACGGCTCGCCACCGGTCTGCTCGCCGCCAATCACGAAATCCAACAGGCGTTGGAAGAATTCCGCACCGCGCGTGGGCAAGCCGCGGGCCGCATCGCCGTCGGCACGCCGATGCTCGATCCGGCGCCGTTCGTCGCGGCCGTGCTGGATGAATTCACGCGCCTCTATCCGGACACATCGGTGCAGGTCGTCAACCGCACCTTCGATGAATTGCGGCGCTCGCTTCGATCCGGCACGCTCGATTTCATGGTCGGGGTGCTGAAGGAGCAGGAAGCCGATTTCTGCGACGAGCCGCTTTTCACCGACAGTTACGTGATCGCCGTGCGCGCCAATCATCCGCTCGCGAACCGCGCCAGCGTTTCGGCGGAAGATTTACTTGATTTCGATTGGATCATTCCAAACCAGGGCGCGCCACGTCGCCACGCATTCGATAATCTTTTCGCCAAGCTCGATCGCAAACCCAAGGCCAGCATCGAAAGCCACTCGCTGGCCACGATCCGCGCCACGCTTTACGAGAGCGATCGCCTGGCCATCCTCACACGGATGGAAATCGCCGCCGACGAGAAGCATGGCCTGCTGCACGCGCTGCCGATCAGCAATCTTGATCCGTCGCCGGTGATTGGCGTCACGACGCGACGTGATTGGTTGCCGACGCCGCGGCAACAGGCGTTCCTCGACTTGTTGCGCAGCGCCGGCAAGGGCCAGACCGCGCGCACCAATTCCGCCGCGCGCAAAGCCGCCGCCATCGTGTGACGTGAAAAAAGCAACGGCGCGCTGGCCGTGAAGCCAGCGCGCCGCACGCTTGCCAATTGCCCGCCCTTAGAACCGCGCCCGGACGCCGACCGTGTAGTAGCGGCCGACAACATCATCGCCGACAGCGAAGCCGTTGGTGGGGAAGCCGGGCTGGTTGAACAAGCCTGGCGTGCCCGAGGGCGGCGGGTCGGTGTTGAACAGGTTCTGTATGTTGAAATAGAGCGTATAGTCGCCAGCGTTGTCCGTGCCCAAACGATAGCGAAGATTGAGGTTGGTGTAGCCAACATCATCGATGCCGCCCACCTCCGCATCGGTCTCGATGCCGGACCATTCCAACTCGCTGCGCCAGCGATACGACACATCCGCCGTGAAATTCTCGGTGATGTCGTAGCTCAGGAAGCCCACGAATTTCCAAACCGGAGACGGCAGCAAATTGTAGGTCGGCGTGTATGAAACGCCGGCTTGATCGACCGTAGGCAAGCTGACTGGGCCGCCGTCGCTCTGCTGCTGGAAGATCAGCTCGGGCTGGTACGTCACCAGCGCGCGCAGCGTCAGATCACGGCTAAACAATTCCGTGCGCCAATTGGCTTCGACATCCACGCCATTGGTGGTTTGCTCGGCGATGTTCACCTGCCGATTGTAAACCCGCGTCAGCACGTTGCTCGGGCTGTTCGTGGTGTAGTCGATCGCACGCTCATAGAGCGCGCACAGCGGTGATGTGCCGCCGCTCATGAAGCACGCCTGCTGCACGGTGGCGCTCTGGCCGCTGAGTGTCGCCAGCGCGTCCGAGATTTTGATGTCGTAGAAGTCCACCGCCAAGCTGAAATCCGGCGTTGGCCGCCACACGACGCCAACAGTCGTGGTGTCCCCCACTTCCGGATCGAGGTCCGGGTTGCCGCCGCTCTGCAGCGCCACGTTGCCTTGAATATTGAGCAGCGTGTCGTTGGTGAACGAGTTGGTCGTGCTGGCGGGGCTATAGAGATCCCACAGGTTCGGCGCGCGGATATCACGTGAGCGCGCCGCGCGCACGGTCAGATCGCTGGTGATATCCCAGGTGAAGCCGACCTTCCAGGTTTGCGCGTCGAAACTACGCGAGTCGAACACCGGATCGGCGCCCGGATCGTTCTCGTACTCAGCATGCCGATAGGCGGCGTTGACGTCGAACGCATCGGCGAACTGATGGTCCGCCAGCAGCGGCACGTTCACTTCGACCGCGACTTCCGTCACCTGCTGCTCAACCGGCGTACGGTTGGCGATTGCGTTGGTGTTGCGCGCCGCCGTCGCGTTGCAATTGCCGCCTTGCGCCGTGGTGCGCAAACCGGCGCAATTCTGCAGCATGCCCGGCGTCGACGTGCTCACCAGCTCGAGCGTCTGGCGGCGCGTGCCGCCAGAGAGCGCGAGATCAACCGGGCCGGCCCAGGTGCTGAAGAACGAACCCGCGATGCTTGCGGCGAAATCGTCGAACTCGAACGTGGTTTCGTGGCTCACCGGCCGGAAGATATAATCCATCGCCGCTTGCGTTTCGGCGCTGGGCCCGAACACGTTCAGCGGCACGCAATCGCCATAGGCGCTCGGATTTGTGAGCGCCGCGCGGCACACGACCTGCTGCGTGGACGGATCGATCACCGCGTCGAGCGCCGCGTATGTGCGCTGGAGGTCCTGGTTGCGATGGATCGTTTGCAGCAACGAGCCTTCGCTGCGCGTGTAAGACGCTTCCCAGTTCCAATTGTCGCCGAGTTCGCCCTCAAGCCCGCCGATCACATACATATTGTCGGATTGCGTGCTCATGATCGCGCCGAGCGCATACTGGTTCGATTCAAAATTCCAGATTTTGTTGAACATGAACGTTGGCTGCGCCAGGTCGTTCTGGTTCGTGCACCCCAGTTGCGTCTGATATTGCCCCGCAAGGAACGCATTGCAGGAATTGATGCGAACGCCCTGGCCAAAGAAGCGCAAATTGGTCGGGTGCCCTTCGACATAATTGCTGGTGTCCGAGACCGCGAGATAGGCGGTCAGATCGTCGGTGATTTCATAGCTGAAGCGGATGTAGGCTTGATCCGTCTCGCTCAAGCTCTTGATCGAGCCCCAGGTCTGATAGGCGCCGTCGCCGCCGATCTCGACGGTGTTGTTGGTCTGGCCGCCCGTGCCGTGCTGGAACGGCGACAGCACGCCGTTCTGATCGAACGTGTAGCCAACCAGCGGCGAGGCCGGACACTGGCTTGGCAAGAACTGCCCCGTGGTCGGGCACGTGATGTAGCCGCCAAAGGTCACGAAGGCGAGATTCGCGCCTTCGACCAAACGATACGGATTGTTCGAAGCGCCGGTGCCTTGCAGCGACCAGCGCGGCGCGGCCCAATCACGCTCGTTCTGGTGCGGAATGCCGTCATCGTAGCGATGCTGGAAGCTCGCCATCACGTGACCGCGCCCGTTCAGGAATTCCGTACCCGCGGCGATGCCGAAATTTCCGGTGAGCGCGTCACCGTACTCGGAGATGCCGCCAGAAGCGTCGATCCGCACATCGTCGAAATCGCGATCGAGCACAAAATTGATCACGCCCGTGACCGCGTCCGAACCATAGACGGCCGAAGCGCCGCCGGTCACGACATCCACGCGCTCAAGCAGCATGGTGGGCAGCGAGTTGATATCGACAAAGCCAAGCGCTGTCGTCGGCGGCACGCGATTGCCGTCGAGCAGCGCAAGCGCGCGCAGAGCGCCCAGGTTGCGAAGATTGAGCGCCGAGACCGAGCTGTTCCGCTCGGGCGTGTTGTTCGTCGGTGCGTTGGTGACCCCCGACGAACCAGAGAACATCGGCAAATCCGCCAAGCTCTCGAATACGGTCGTCGGCTTCGTCGTCAGCAATTCCTCGGCGCTCACCACGGTAATCGGCGTCGGCGCATCGTTGCCGTTGCGGATGACGCGAGAACCCGTGACGACGAGATCCCCATCTTCCTCGGCTGTCGCGGCGGACTCGGCCGGTTCGGTCTGCGCCTGCGCCATCGTCGGCGCGATCAACACCATCGCCGCGGCGGACGCTGCCGTTAGCAGGGACTTCTTCATATGCACCTTCCTCCCCAGGGCCGCATTGAATTCTCAATGTCGATGACTCGCTTTGGCGAGGCTCGCGTTCATGCTCTCACTGGTAGGACTAGGTTTGTCTGGGGACGCAAAAAACACTCATCAATAAATTGTCGCCCTTCATAGATTCCCCCCGCCCATTGCGGCGCAGCATTCGCCATTTTGTGCGCTCATGCGCGGTCTCAGCGAAATCTATTGGCCGCTTCGCCTTTGTTATGAGGCCAGCCCGACGCCGCCTTTATGCTCGTGATCCTGGCGCCGCGACCCATCCCGCGCGCAACGCGGCGCGGCGGACTCGCCTGCGGGATCGGAGCGACGATGCCAACCAGAATCTTCGACATTCACCCGCACATCATCTCCGCCGACACCGCGCGCTATCCCGTCTCGCCGCTGGGTGGAAAGCGCTCGGCCTGGTCCGAGCATCGGCCCGTCGATTTCGAGCAGCTTGTCGACGGCATGAATGCGGCTGGCGTCGATAAGGCCGCGATCGTGCATTCCTCGACGACCTACGGTTACGACAATTCCTACCTCGCCGATTCCATCGCGCTGCATCGTGATCGCTTCGCCGGCGTATTCTCCGTCGATGTCCGCGCGCCCGATGCCCCCCAAAAGATTCGCTACTGGGTCGGGCGCGGCCTTTCCGGATTGAGGCTGTTTGCGGTCGGCAGCACGGTCAAGACGGATCAATCCTGGATTGCTGACTCCGCCACTTTCCCCGCCTGGGAGTGCGCCATCGAACTCGGCCTGCCTGTCGCCATCTCGATGCGCCAGGAGGGCTTGCCGCATTTGGAACAGGTGCTGACGCGCTACCCGCAAGTGCGCGTCGTACTGGATCACCTTTTGCACGCGCCCATCGCCGACGGCCCGCCCTATGCCGAGGCCGCGCCACTTTTCGCGATGGCGCAATATCCGAACGTCTATCTCAAATTCACCAGCGCCATCGTGAAGAAAACACGCGATGGAAGAGCGACGCCTGAGAGCTTTCTGGCGAAGCTGCTCTCCGCCTTTGGCTCGAACCGGATTGCCTGGGGCTCCAACTATCCGGCGGTCGAAGGCAGCCTGCCTGATATCGTCGCGGACTCCATTTCAACGCTCGCCTTCCTGCCGCACGACGATCAAGAGAACATCTTCTGGCGCACGGCCGCCGCGCTCTATCCCGCGCTACAGGCTTGATCGATGAACGCCAACATCCGCATCATCGATGCTGGCGGCGCCCACGAACACGTCACAATCGCTTTCATGCGCGCGGCGCGCTGCTTTGAACAGGTCGATGTCCGTGTTGAACGGACGCTCGTCACGAACGGGGCCGAAGCCGTCACACGATTGCTGGCGAATCAGGCCGACGCCGCCATCCAGGTTGGCTGCGGCCCAGCGCTCGCGGCGATCGCCGACGGCGCGCCGTTACGCCTCATCGCCGGCGCCAATCTTCTCACCGTCCATGCGATCTACTCCAAAGACGGTGCAATACGCGCCATCGAGGATTTGCGCGGCCGCGCCGTCGGCGTCGGCGCACTGGGCGCGCTCACCCACCAACTCGCCTACGCCGCGCTTCTCAAACGCGGCGTCGATCCTTCGGCCGTCCGCTTCATGCCAATCGGCAACAGCGCCAAGATTTTTCAGGCGCTGCTCGCCGGCGAAATCGACGCCGGCTTTGGCGAGACGGATGTTTTCGAGCATCAGGCACAGTACGGCGTGCACGCCCTCGAAGGCGGCGTGCTGTGGCGTGAGCTGCCCGAATTTCTCAACCAGGCGTCATTCGCGCGACTTGATGTGATCGAGAACAAACGTGACGCTTTGGTGCGCACGCTCGCCGCCCACGCGCTTCTTTATCGACGCCTCCAAGCACGAGAGTCCTGGGCGGCGTTCGCCGACGCGTGGCGAATTGGGCTTCCGCAAGCGCCACTCGAAGAAGGCCAGTCGCAATGGCGCTTCTATCAGCAAAGTCGCCCGTTCGCGGAAGATCTGCGTCTCCCTGAGGAACGCGTCACCTTCCTGCAGGCGCTCAACGTCAAGATGGGCCGCCAACAAGGCGTGCTCCCCTTCGCGACCGTGAGCGACGTGACCCTGGCGCAAGACGCCCTTCGACTTATCGAACATTAGCAGGCTCGACATGCAACCTCGTCCCCTCGGCCGCTCTGGTCTCTCCACGCCTCCTCTCGCCATGGGCGGCAACGCTTTCGGTTGGACCGCCGACGAAAAAGCGTCCTTCGCCGTCCTCGACGCCTTCATCGACGCGGGCTTTTCACTGATCGATACCGCCGACGTGTACTCCAAGTGGGTCCCTGGAAATGTCGGCGGCGAGTCCGAAACCATCATCGGCAAATGGCTGAAGCGGAGCGGCAAACGCGCGAAGGCGCTCATCGCGACAAAGGTGGGCGGCGAATTGCCCGCGGGCAGCCAAGGCCTCTCCGCACGGCATGTCAAAGCCGCGGTCGACGCCTCGCTCAAACGCCTCGGGACAGACTACATCGACCTCTATCAATCGCATTACAGCGACGGCGCCGTCGCCTACGAAGAGACACTGCGGGCATATGCCGACCTGATCAAAGACGGCAAAGTGCGCGCCATCGGCGTTTCCAATCATAGCGCCGAACAAATCGAACACTCGCTCAAGGTAAGCCGCGCCTACGACTTGCCGCGCTATGAGACGCTGCAACCACTCTACAATCTCTACGATCGCGCCGAATTCGAGCAGACCTACGCGCCACTGTGCCGAGAACACGGCATTGGCGTCATCAGCTTCTACGCGCTCGCGAGCGGCTTTCTCTCCGGCAAGTATCGCAACGAGGCGGACGTCAAGGCCAGCAAGCGGCAGCGTTCGAACATGAAATACCTCACGCCACGCGGATTTCGCATCCTCGATGCGCTGGACGCTGTAGCCGGGCGCACGGGCGCCAAGCCGGCGCAGATCGCGATCGCATGGCTCATCGCGCAACCGGATGTCACGGCCCCCATCGCCAGCGCCACCTCGGCGCAGCAGGTCGATGAATTGGCGGCGGCTGTCCGCCTCCGTCTCGATCCCGCTTCACTGATGCAGCTCAACGAGGCGAGCGCCTATGAGGTCGAGCCATCATGAGCACGCAAGCCTTAAACGTACGCCGCGTCGTCACTGGCCACGATGCGCAAGGCAAGGCGATCGTCGTGAGCGATAACCTCGCGCAGACTTCGTCCCCGCGCCCAGGCCATCAGATCTGCGCCGTGTGGGCGAACGATGGCGTGCCGGCTGACAACCTCAACACCCGCGATGGCGCTGATATCGCCGCGGCGTCACGCCTGCCAAACGGAGCGACCTTCCGCATCGTTCAACATGCGCCTGGCGCCGAAAGCCGCATGCATCGCACGCAGACGCTTGATTATGGCGTGGTGCTCCAGGGCTGCATCGTACTTGAACTCGACAACAGCGTTGAAATCACCTTGCGCGCTGGCGACGTACTCGTCCAGCGCGGCACAATTCACAAGTGGATCAATCGCGGCGAAACGCCCTGCACGATCGCCTTCGTGCTGCTCGACGCGCGGCCGCTTCATCTTCCCAGCACCCAATAGAAACCTGCCATGCACTCCAAACGCTTCGCATACTGGGCGCTCGCCATCGCGTTAGGGCTTGCAGCGCCGTCCGCCGCTCAAACTGTGACTTACACGGCCTCCGGCGCGCAACGGCTCTCCTCACCGGAGACAACCACGGACAACCAAGTCACATTCCGCCTTCATGCGCCGGACGCACATCAAGTGGCGCTCCAAGGTGATTGGCCAGGCGCGCCGGCTCAGATGCACGTGGACGAACATGGCGTCTGGATCACAACGATCGGCCCGTTGCCGCCCGACATCTACACGTATTGGTTCAATGTCGATGGCGTGCGCGCGCTCGACCCGAGCAATGCCGAAACGCAACGCGGCGGCAATCGCTTCGCTAGCCTGCTGATGATCCACGGCGCCGAGTCTCGCTGGTGGGACGTTCACGCCGTCCCACACGGATCAATCGAGCAAGTTTGGTATGCGTCGCCGACGCTGAGCAATGCTCAGCGCCGCATGTTCGTTTACCTGCCGCCCGGCTACCACGCCGGCAACCGCCGCTACCCTGTTCTCTATCTCCTGCACGGCGGCGGCGGTGATGAAGAAGCCTGGACCGCGCAAGGCCGCGCGCCGGTGATCCTCGACAATCTTATCGCGGCTGGGCGCGCCGCGCCCATGATCGTGGTGATGCCCAACGGCATCGATGGAGAGACACACGCGCAGGGTTACGGCCTGGGGCCAACACCGTCACCACAGCAGATCAATGCCGCCCCCATCGACATGGCGCGCTTCGCGCCACATCTGCCGCAAATCCGATTGCCCTATGAGGGCACGTTCAACGAGAGCCTCGTGCGCGATATCATTCCCTTCGTGGACCGCACCTATCGCACGCGGCGCGACGCGCGGCATCGTGCGATCGCCGGCCTCTCACTGGGCGCCGCGCAAACCGTGCTCATCAGCGCCAACAACCCGACCACGTTTGACTATATCGGCGTCTTCAGCGGCGGCGGACTTGTCGGCGAGCCGGATTTCGAGGCGCAGCTTGAGGCGCTGGCGCACAACCACGTCGCCCTGTACTGGACCGGCGCGGGCGATTCCGACATTTCGATACAGCGCACGCAGGCGCTCTACAACGCCGCACTGGCCCACGGTCTCTCCGCCACATATCGCGAAATCCCTGGTGGTCATGCCTGGCCGGTCTGGCGCGATTTCCTCGTCGATTTCGCGCCGCGACTGTTCAAATAGCCATCACGCCGTGGCCGGCGCACGGGCGACAAATTTCGCCGCCGCCGGGTGTTTTATCATGTCGAGCAAATCCCAGATCACGGCCTGATTGCTCGTAATAACCGGCTTGCCGAGCTTGCGCTGCAGCGTCTCCGTCGCCTCCATCGCGCGCACATTCGCGCAGGCGAGGAAGATACCGTCGGCATCGGGATGATCGACGTCGAGCGCGATCGCCACGATCTCTTCGGGCATCATCTTGGCCGCCACCCGCGCGTCCGTGAAATTGAGGCCCTTGGACACGACGACATCAAAACCCGAGGCGCGCAGAAAGTTCGCCTCATCGGCGCCGAACTCGGCTGTGAACGGGCACACATGCACGATACGCTTCAGACCGGCCGCGCGCAGCGCGCGAACGACGGAGAGAATCGTGGTCGTCGAGGCGGTGTTCGTCGCCGCTTCGATGTCCTCGCGCAGCTTGTTTGCGCCCTCGATACCATTGGAGAGCGAAGCGCCGGTGCAATTGAAGGCGATCGCGTCCATGCGCGCATCCGATAGCAGCGTCGAGAGCTGCACCGCCTCCCGTCCCGCCGCCAGCAACTCCTCCTGGGTGACGCGGCCCCCGGTCTTGCTCAAGCGCACGCGCGTGATGTGATAGCCGACATCCGCCGGCAGGTAGCGGCGCAGATCGTCCTCGACCAAGGTGTTCAGAGACGGAATGACGACGCCCACGCGCTTATCGGCCATAACGCTTCTCCCTGCCGGGTCCATATTCCGGCTATTGCGACACCTTTAGGCTGCATGCGCGGCGCCGCGTAAGCAGGAAGCGGCGCGCGGCCATTATTTTTGCGTACGCTCCAACGGGTCAATCGCTTGCTCAGGGCGCCGTTCCAGCCAATCGCGCAACGCCGCCTCCGCGCCGCCGCTTGAGACGATCTCGCGCAGCACATCGGGAATGATAGGTATGCTGGCGCAAGTGTCCCGCGAAAGGTTCCGAAATACGCCCGCGCCGAAATCAACCTCGATGTCGTCCCCGCTTGCCGCGAGCGCGGCCGGCGCGGGGCCACCAACGACCACCGGGATCGCCCGCGCCACGGCGCGGCGCAGCATCCTGTACGGCATCGACACGCAGACGACCGAGAGTTCCATCGCCGCCATCGCGAGAAAGCCCTGCACTCTCGGCTTTCCGCACGCAAAGTCCCGCCCAGCCAGCACAATGTCGCCAGGGCGCGCGCGCGTTGCGAAACCCGCATCCACGTTCTCGAACAGATGCGGCAAAAGCAAAGCTGGATCGGTGACGCGTTGCGCCGCGAAACGCGCTGGAATGATCCCATCATCCAGCGACACCGCATCGCCAAACACATGCGCGCGGCCGCGCCGGATCAACGGTTCACGCATCGCCAAGCATCGAACGCGGATCTGTAATCAAGCCACGGACAGCTGACGCGGCGACCGTAAGCGGGCTCGCCAAATACGCCTCGCCGGCGCCAAGCCGACCCTTGTGGTTTGCGGCGGCGGTCGAGATCGATACCTCGCCCTCACCCACGGGCGCCATCAAGCCATTCGCGCATGGCCCGCAGCCGGACGGCAGCACGATCGCGCCTGCTTCCATCAGCACCTGCGCGACGCCTTCACTGGCCAGACGCTGAGCGGCCGCGACCGAGCCAGGCGTCACGAACAGCCGCACCCCGTCCGCAATGCGTCTGCCGCGCAGAATGCGAGCGGCGTCAGCAAAATCCTCAAACATGCCGGAGCCACACGAGCCGATGAAGGCATGCTGCACAGACCGCCCCTCCGCGGACGATAAGGGCGCCGCCCTCTCCGGGCCGCCGGGCAACGCGACTTGCGGTTCGATATTCGCCAGATCGATCTCAATGCGCGCCTCGTAAACCGCGCCATCATCGCTTTCGACCCACGCCGCATGCGGCCGCCCCGGCAGCGGCGCGCTGAACAGCGTCGTGGCGACGCCGATCTCCGTTACGGAATTGATAATCGCCACGCGCTCGGCCACGTCCATCATGGCTGCGCCGGCGCCAGCGAATTCTATGGCGCGATAATCGTACTCCACGCCCCACCGCCCGCTCACCAAATCATGCGCAATCAAAAACCCCGCGTCACGCGGGTGGCACCCCGCGTGCAATCGCCCGGTCAAATCGATGCGGATGGTCTGTGGCGCCTGCGTCCAAACACTGCCTGTCGCCAACACGCTCGTCACCTCGGGGCCGACGCCAAGCGCCAGTGCGCCAACCGCGCCGAACGTCGTGCAGTGCATGTCGTAAGCAAATACAAACATGCCAGGCTTCATCAAACCCAGCTCAATCGGGAAGAGGTGCCCATGCCCGCCGCGGCCAACATCGTAGAAATGGCCGATCCGCCAGCGCTTCGCGACATCGCGGATCGCCGCGCCACGCGCGATCGCCAGCGGCGTCGCATACGCCACCTCGTGGTCGGTCACGAACATCACATGTTCCGGGTTTCGGATCGCCTTGTATCCTAACGCGGCGAGCTCCTTGTATGCGCCCTCGACAAATCCGTCATGGATCGTCACCAAATCCGGCTTTGGATAGACGACCTCGCCCACGTCCACATGTGCTCGCCCTGCCGCGCGCGCCAAAAGCTTCTGCACGGCGGTGGCAGGCTTGCGTTTAGTCGTCGAATTCAATGTCGACGCATTCCATGATCGCATTGGCGAAATACGAATCCGGGTTCACCGCGG
>JAFLCU010000009.1 GCA_017303355.1 Caulobacterales bacterium
GCAAGCCGTCGCAGAACGCCTTCGCCGAGAGCTTCAATGCACGGCTGCGCGACGAACTGCTCAACGAGACGCTCTTTCGCTCGCTGCCGCACGCGCGGCTGATGCTTGAGGCCTGGCGCGACGACTATAATCATCACCGCCCGCACGGAAAGCTCGGCTGGTTGACGCCTGCCGACTACGCGGCGCGATGGACGCAGAACGAAGACCTTGAAGAGCGCCCATCGGGGGCGTTTGATGACGACCGGAGTCTAGTCCCCGCTGGATAAAGAGCGGGGGTCACATCAATCGAAAGCTATCTTCAACGGAATCGCCCTTGTCGTTCGTGCGCTCCTTGGTGGCGCGACCGTAATAGACGACGAGTTCGCCCCGCTCGCCTTTGCGCACGAATGCGCCGAATTGGTTGGCTTGCTTCAAGGTGAGCCAATAGGGCGAGCGATAGCCTTTGGCGGTGGCGGCACTCCACAGCATGACGACATTCACACCCCGATAGGGCTCGCCATTAGAGCGGCGCGGCAGCGCAAGACCTGTCCGCGCGCCATCCCAGGGCTTGCGCCATGGCAGCACGCCTTGTTCAAGTTCAGAAAGAATCTTTGCGGTGATGTCGGCGGCGATGTCGCGTCGCTGGCCGGCGATCGCTGATTGGATGGTCATGATGTCTTGCTCCGAAACGGAAAGCGCCGCCGGGTGACCGGCGGCGCGTGAGGATTGAGAGAGGTGATGGGTTCAGGCGGCGTCAGCTTCGGCCAACGCTTCTTGTCCGGCGGATGTTATGACCAACGCCCCGGATCGCGGCGGCGTGATGAGAACATCGGGCAGCCAATCCTTGAGTTGGCGCACTGCCACGCGGGCGAGATCGGCGCGCTTCATTTTGGCGAAGGCGGCGATCTTCGGCTTGCGCGCCCGCTCGGTGAGCTTGGCCATAGCCGGCGCAGCCCTGAGCGCTTCCAGCGTGAACGCCTTGGGCGCCTTCTCCCAGAATTCTGTCGATGCTTCCCAATAACGGTGCATGTCGAGATCGAGCACGGCCGCGAGGTCGTCCGAGGTCGCCTGCGTGCGGTCAGCCGATGGTGCTGCGCCGTCATGCGTGAGGTCGACGGCTTCCGCAATGAAGAGGGCGAGGAGCTCCAGCAGCTTGTCGATGGGTTCGTCGGCGAGCCGGGCAAGGGCAGTGTCCGCATAAGCGGTGGATGCTTCGGTGCGCGCGTGCTCGAACCGATCGTCGTCATCGAACCCGATTGGTGAGATCGCGATCGCCAGCCCCGGCACGTCGGCGCGCGCCGCGCTCCGGCGAATGAGCGCCAGCACCATAAGTGCAAGCGCAACCTGCGGACGGCCCGAGAGTTCAGCGCGAAGCGCGCGGGTGCGCGCGACGGTCAGACCTTCCACAAGCGATTTCGGTAAGGTTGGCGACCGCGGCGCAGCCTCAACGGATGTGTCGCCAACGTCGCCCAAAGCATCGGGTTCGACCGTGCGCAGCTTGCGAACAGCCTTGAGGTCACCGCGCTTGATCAGGCCGCGTGTAATGATGGGCTCGCCATTACGATCGATGGTGACGACGGCGCCTGTATGCGCCATCTCGGCCTTGTCCCAGCTCTGATGCGCTTCTCGCAGCGCGTCGAGACGAGCTTCGGTCGCGTCGCGTGCAGTCCACAGCGCGTCGTTGTCTGAATCAGCCTCTAGTTCATTGTCGAGCGCCTCGATCTCGGCTTCGAGGTCCGCGATCGCCGAACTCTCGTCCTGGGTCAGCGGACGGGTACGCGGACGCACGCGCTCGCTTGCGCACCCCTCGATCTGCCCGTGATGCAATTGGGCCTCGACCCAAGCCCACCCCTCTGCGGCCAGTGTTTCGCGCATCTCTTCGATACGTTCGGCCGCCAGACGTTGCAAAAGCTCGCCGTCTTCGAGAAAGGCGACCTCATCCTCGAACAGGTCGCGGACGATCCGGCCGCCGGCTGCTTCATATGTCTCCAGGCCAACGAAGCGGGCGATCCGGTCGGTGGCAGGTGCGCGACCGCCCGAAAGCGCATTGCGGATGCTGGGCGCATGGGAGATCGGTTTGGGAACCTGCTTGAACAGACGCTCCTGGGCGCCGTGATCGTCGGTGAGGCAGAAGGCCCGTGCGACATCGAGCGTGAGATCGCCTTTGCGATAGGCTGCGCGGATTTTCGGCGAGAGACGGCCGAGGGCAAGGCGCTGTTCGACGTGGCGCACGCTCGCGCCGAACCGTTCGGCAATGGCATCGACGCTCATGCCGTCATCGACGAGCCGTGCGAAAGCTTCCATTTCGTCCATGGCGTTCATGGCCACGCGCTGGACGTTCTCGGCGAGTGACGCTTCGGCACTCAACGCCGGTTCGACGATGGTGCAGGGCGCAGCAAAGTCGCGCGCCAACCTCCCCTGCTTGATGAGCAGCCGGAGCGCCGCGAGGCGGCGCGATCCGGCCACCACAGCGTAGCGGCCATCTTCCGCGCGCACGACGGAGAGATTTTGCAGAAGGCCGTGCGCGGCGATGGAGGCGGCGAGCGCCTCAATGTCGGCGCGCTTGTCGGTGCGCCGCACATTGTCTTCATGCACGGCAAGTTTGCTGACGGGGACGAAGCAAGTGCGTTGCGCTTCGGTGCCGGTGTCCAGGATTTGGGTGGTCATGGGATCGCTCCAGAAGGTGAGCGGCGGATCGATTGGTCCGCCGTGGCCGCGTGGTCCGCGACCTCTTTCCTCCTGGCCCGCGCCCGAAGCCGGCCGGGTCGAGGGCTTCAGAGCGGAGCGTCCCTCGACGCGGCTGGCTGCGCGGGCGATGTGCGTTGGTCGCGGGCCACGTGGTCCCGGCTGATTCGGGTCAGCGGCGCGCAGCGATCGGGTGGCCCCAGGCTAAGACTCAACCGAAAGTGGGCGCGTGGGGGACGAACCGATGGCGTGCGCGCTGACCGGACGCTTGGGCAGGGTAAAAGCGTGACGGCGCGGCGGTCCCGTACACCGCCGCTGTTCGCCCCAAACGGGGCGCGTCTCGATCCTGTCGATCTGGAGCTGCTCCGCCGGTTGCAGGAAGACGCGCATATCCAGAATCAGGCTCTGGCGCGCGCATTGGGGTTATCTGCGAGCGGATGTCTGAAGCGTGTGCGCCGTCTCGAAGAGGGCGGCGCCATCAAGGGCTATGTCGCGCTCGCGGAAGAGACGATGTTTGCGTCCTGGTCGCTGCTCTGGGTCAATGTCAAATTACGCCGCCGTGCGCACAAAAGGCGCGATGAGTTTGAAGCCGCGTTGCGCGCCGCTCCGGAAGTGATCGAGGCGCACTGCATTGCCGGACGTTTCGACTATCTCCTGAAGGCGGCTTTGCCGTCAGTGTCGGCCTGGGACGGCTTGCGCGCGCGTCTCGACCCGGAGAATGGGTTCATCAAATCGGTGGATGTGCTACCGGGATTGCGCACGGCTAAGGAGAAGAGCCCGCATCCTTTGCTCCGCACAGGCGAACAGCCCTAACGCGCGCCAATGTCATCGCTGGGATGTGGCTGGTTGAGTTGTTGTCGCGTGCGGTTCTGCAATTCACCGCAGGCGCTAATTCCGGCGCCCGCGCACCGTGCAAACGCCGCTGCGCCGAGACGCCGCAGACAGTAAACCGACTGCGCATTGCGCATCATGCAACGCATCGAATGCGCTACTGGCATTCAGTTTGTGAATCCAATGCACCGGTCATCGCCAGTCTGCGCATTTCTGGCATGCACGCGATGCGCGCATCGGATTCACCACGCTGTGCGCTCCGCATGACCCTCGCCCATGGACGCGGGGATTGGCCCGCGCTGTCGGTCGAGGCCATTCGCTCATGCAGCGGGCGGGAATCGCATTGCTGGCTTCAGCGCTGATCGCGCTCACCGGGCTTTGGCTCGCCACCACCTTCATTGCCGATGTGTTCTCCCATCAGCGTGCGCTTGGTGCGCCGCTCTTCGCGATCGGCGATGAGACCATCTATGCGCCCTGGTCGATCCTGGCCTGGACGAGCGCGCACGCGGAGGCGTTTCCCAAGCCGTTCTCAGTGGCGCGCCTCATCGTCTTCGGCGCCTTCGTGGCGGCGCTTCTGCCACTGGCGTTTGCCGCGCGCGGCAAGTTGGGCGTCAAACCGTTTGGGGCGAAGGCGTGGGGCGGGCCCGACGACGCAAAGGCCGCGGGGCTCTTTGCGGAAACCGGCGCCGTGCTCGGCAAGCTCGGACGCGACATACTTTGCTTTGACGGACCCGAGCATCAGCTTCTCATCGGGGCATCGCGGTCCGGTAAAGGCAGAGGCCAGGTCGTGCCGACGCTGCTGGCGTGGCCACATTCGGCGCTCGTGCTCGACGTCAAAGGCGAGCTCGCCGATGGCGATGCACGCCACCGCTTTCCGGGCACGGCTGGATTTCGCGAGGGTCTGGGGCCGGTCCTGCGTCTAGCGCCGACGCGTCTCGATTCGACTTCGTTCAACCCGCTCTTTGAAGTACGCAAGGGACCCAACGAAGTCCGCGACGTTCAGAACATCGTCGAGATCCTCGTCGATCCGCAGGGCGATGGCCGCCACCAGGATTTCTGGGACCGTTCGGCCAAGACCATCCTCGTCGGCGTCATTCTGCACGTCCTCTATGCGGAGCCGGCTGAACGCAAGACGCTCGCCGTCGTGCGCGAGAAGTTGCGCGATCTCGACGCGACCGCGCAGGTCATGAAGTCAACGCTGCACAGACTGAATCCGGCGACCAATCAGCCGGAGGTCCATCCTGAAGTGCTGCACGCCGCGGAATCCTTTCTCGCCGGCGAGGAGCGTCTGCAGAGCGGGGTGAAGGCGACGGCGGAGAGCTTCTTCGGTCTGTTCGCCGATGAGATTGTCGCGCGCAACACGGCGACATCCGACTTTCGCATCGGCGATCTGATGTGTGGGCCCAAGTCGGTCACGCTTTATTTACAGCCGCCGCCGTCGGACGCGCTGCGGCTCATGCCATTCCTGCGTCTTGTCATTAATCAGTTTGCCCGCGCGCTGATGGAGCATCAGGAGAAGGACGCCCAGGGACGCCCAAAGCGTCACCGCCTCATTCTGGTGCTCGATGAATTTCCGATGCTCGGCCGCATGCCGTTCTTCGAGACGATGATGGGCGCGATGGCGGGCTATGGCCTGAAGGCGTTCCTGGTCACGCAGAGCCTCAACCATCTCACCAAGGCCTATGGCCGCGAGAATGTCATTCTCGATAACGTCCATGTCGTCACCGCGTTTTCGGCCGCCGACAATGACACCGCCAAGCGCATTGCCGAGATGGCAGGCGAAGTCTGGGAATTGCGCGAAAGCGAAACGCACACGCGCCCAAGATCGCTCCTCGGCTGGCGCAAGGGCTCGACCACAGTCCGTGAGGAGCGCCGTCCGCTGCTTTTGCCAGCCGATGTCCGCGCCATGCCACGTGATGAAGAGCTTATCTTCGTGTCAGGCGCCAAACCGATCCGCGCCAAGAAGCTCAAGTTCGATCAGGAGGACGTGTTCGCCCAGCGGCTTCGGCCGCCCTCGGGCGCGCGTCCGACGCTTACGACGGCGCACGATTGGGAGCAGGTCCGCGCGCTCGGAACAATTCCGCAGGTTGTGAAGCAGCCGAAGGGCAAGCCCGTCATGTCGCGTCCGCTCGCGGACCAGCCTGACCTCTTCACGCAGGCGGCGGCGCGTCCGACCAAAATCTCCGATGCGGCGATGGCGGGCTTTCGCGGCGTGGACGGAGCGCCGTTGCCGCATCCGGCGAGCGGCGCGCCAGCGGCGGCGCCCGAAGCGATTGCTCCGGCGCCTACTGAGGCGCCGCGACGGCGCCGGGCGAAGGGGATCTGAGCGATGGCCGCGCGCAAACTCACCGTCTATCTGCCGCCCACGCTCGACGCCAAGGTGCGCAAGGCCGCGCGCGACCAGCATCGTTCGGAATCGAGCATTGTGCTTGAGGCGCTCAAGGCCCGGCTCGAACGCGGCGACGTCACCAATGCGGTCATCGAAGAAAGCGCCCGCCGCCAGATTTCACGCGTCGATGCGCGGCTTGAAAAAGTGATCGGCGAAAGTCTCATCCTCAAAGAGATCGTGTTGCTCTTTGTGCGGGTCTGGCTGGAGCACAATCCGCCGATCGACGAGCATCTCGAAGAAGATGCAGCCGCGAGCGCCGAGGCGCGTTTCGAGCGCTTCCTTGATTTCGTGGCGCAGGCGCTGACGCCCGGCAAATCTTTGGGCGCGGCGTTCTCGCTGGAATCCGCGGAGGCGGGCGCGGCGCTGGATCAGACCGGGGAGGCGAGAGCGTGAGCGCTGGCGCCATTCCGCTTGTCACCGCGCGCCGGCGGTCGGCGCTTGCGCGCGCGCTCGGGCCCGCGATCGCCGAGGCGCTCGACGCGCCGGATGTGGTGGAAGCGCTCATCAATGCGGACGGTCGCCTGTGGCTCGATCGCATCGGCGAAGGTCTGGTCGCTACGCCGCACACGCTCTCGCCGCAGGACCGTGAAGCGGCGATCCGTCTTCTCTCGCATGAAGCGGGCGAGATCGTCGGCGAAGCGCATCCCTCCTTACAGACAATCCTCCCGGACAGCGCCGCGCGGGTGCAGGCGCTGTTGCCGCCGCTCGTGGAGGCGCCCGTGCTGGCGATCCGCAAGCGGCCAAGCGCGGTTTATACGCTCGCCGATTATGTCAAGGACGGCATCGCAACGCTTGCCCAGGCTGAGATGCTGGCCGCGGCAGTCGCCGCCAAGCGCAACATCATCGTCGCGGGCGGCACCGGGTCAGGCAAGACCACGCTCCTGAACGCACTTTTGGCGGAGGCGCCGTTTCTTCATGCGCGGGTCGTCATTCTCGAAGACACCGCCGAACTGCAATGTGGAAGCCCAAACGCTGTTCAGCTTCTAACCAAGCGCACCGACCCGCCCATCACGATGCGCGATCTGGTGCAGATGACATTGCGCCTCCGCCCCGATCGCATTGTCGTCGGCGAAGTGCGCGATGGCGCAGCGCTTGAAGTGCTCAAGGCGTGGAACACCGGCCATCCGGGCGGGCTCCTGACGCTGCACGCCAATTCCGCGGCCGATGCGCTGATGCGCCTTGAAGACCTCTGCATGGAGGCGCGCGCCACGCCGCCCAAGCGTCTCATCACCAGCGCGGTCGACATCATCGTCTTCATTGCCCGCCGGGAAGGCGGGCGCGTCATCACCGAGATTCTGGAAACGGACGAGGTCCGGGGAGAGGGAGCATGAAGTCACATCGTGTCTTGCGCATTGCAGCGTTTGGACTGGCGCTGCTGGCCTGCGCGGCGCCAGCTTACGCGGCCGGCTCCGGCATGCCGTGGGAGGGACCGCTCGAACAGATCGTCGATTCCATCACGGGTCCAGTGGCGCGCGCCGCAGCGGTCATCGCCATCGTCATCGCGGGCGTCACCATCATCTTCTCCGAAGGCGGCGGCGGGGTGCGCAAGCTCGCCTTCGTGGGGCTGGGCATCGCCATCATGTTCGCGGCCGTATCGTTCTTTCTAGACTTCTTCGGCTTCGCCGGCGGCGCGGTCATCTAGCGATGTCGTTCGCCCCCGACACAGAGCCCGAAGGTTATCGCATCCCGCTGCGGACCTCGCTCACGCGTCCGATTCTGATGGGCGGCGTGCCGCGCAATTTCGCCATCCTCAACGCGACGATCGGTGCGGCGATCGGCTTTGGACTGCAGCAACCCTTCATCGCCTTTCCTCTGTGGGCCGTTCTGCAAGGCGCCGCGGCCTGGGCTGCAGCGCGCGATCCGTGGTTTCTCGACACCTGGCCGCGTCACATGGCCAAGCCCCACTATTTCGGATCGTGAGGGCGCCGCGATGATGGACCTGCGCCCTTACAAGAAGACCGAAACGCAACTCAGCGACTTCCTCCCGTGGGCCGCATTGATCGCGCCCGGAATCGTCCTCAACAAGGACGGCGCCTTTCAGCGGACGATGGCGTTTCGCGGTCCCGATCTCGATTCCTCGACGCCATCCGAATTGATCGGCGCATCGGCGCGGCTCAACAATGCGTTCCGTCGCTTGGGTTCGGGCTGGTGCCTTCATGTCGAAGCGCGCCGGGCGCCCGCGCCGGGCTATCCCGATTCAATCTGGCCGGATGCGTTGTCCTGGCTCATCGATGAAGAGCGCCGCGCCGTGTTCGAGGCTGCCGGCGCGCGTTTCGAGAGCGGCTATTACTTCACGCTGACCTGGCTGCCGCCGGCCGAGCGTCAGACCCGGCTTGAGAGTTTCCTGTTCGAGGGCGTCCAGGATGGCGCCAGCGGGTCGCCTTCCCCCGTCGATTATCGCCAGCACCTCGACCGCTTCGCCATCGAGACCGATCAGATACTCGCACTGATGGAGTCGCTCGCGCCTGAGGCGCGCTGGTTGGACGACGAGGAGACGCTGACCTATCTGCATGATTGCATTTCCGACCGTCCCCATCGCGTCGCCAGACCTGCGACGCCGTTTCATCTCGATGCGTTGCTGTCCGATGCGCCGCTCATTGGCGGTCTTGCGCCGCGACTTGGGCGCCAGCATCTGCGCGTCATCTCGGTGCGCAGCTTCGTCACGGAAACCGAGCCGGGCTTTCTCGATGCCCTTAATCGGCTGGCGATCTCCTATCGCTGGGTGAGCCGCTTCATCCCGCTCGATCGGGAAGAGGCGCGCCGCGAACTGGAGAAGACCCGCAAGCGCTGGTTCTCAAAACGGAAGGGTCTTCTGACATTGCTGCGCGAAGCGCTCTTCCGCGAAGAAGCGCTGCTCGTCGACAATGACGCTGCCAATCAGGCCGCAGACGCCGACACCGCGCTGCAGGAGCTGGGCGCCGACGCCGTGAGCGCGGGCTTTGCGACGCTCACCATCACCGTCGCCGACGCAAGTGAGGACATGGCCGACGACGCCGTGCGCCAGATCCAACAGATCGCCGACGGCCTTGGCTTCGTCACACAGGTTGAATCCGTCAACGCCGTGGAAGCCTGGCTCGGCTCGCTGCCTGGGCAAGCCTATGCGGATGCGCGGCGACCGATCCTGCTCTCACCCAGCCTCGCGCATTTGCTGCCCCTGAGCGCGGTCTGGGCCGGGCCGCAGCGCAATGCGCATCTGAATGGTCCGCCGCTCATGCTCACGGCGACGGATGGCGCCACACCATTCCGGCTCGATCTCCATGTCGGCGATGTCGGCCACACCATGATCGTGGGACCGACCGGCGCCGGCAAATCCGTGCTGCTCGCAACGCTCGCGGCGCAATGGCTGCGCTACACGTCGTGTCATCCCGCTGGAGCGCAGATCTATCTCTTCGACAAAGGGCGCTCGTGCCGCGCGACCATTCTCGGCCTTGGCGGCGACTTCTTCGATCTGGGTGATGCCGATGCGCTCGGACTGCAGCCGCTCGAATGCGTGCATGAGCCCGATGAAAGGGCTTGGGCGCAGGATTGGCTCGTCGGGCTCATCGCTTCGGCCAATGCGAGCGTGACGCCTGAAATACGAACGGAGGTGTGGCGCGTCCTGGAACTGCTCGCCGAACGTCCAGTCGAGGATCGGACGATCACCTTGTTCGCGGCGCTCATGCAGAACCAGGATGTCCGCGCCGCGCTTCACCCGTTCACGCAAGCAGGCGCGCATGGCCGTCTCATCGATCATGATCGATCGACCTTGGGCTATGGGCCGGTCCAGGCGTTCGAAATGGATGACGTGCTGCGCCGTCCTGAAGCAGCGGGCGCCGTTCTCGGCGCGCTCTTCCATACGCTTGAGAAGCGCTTTGATGGGCGCCCGACCATGCTCGTGCTCGATGAGGCATGGCTCTTCCTCAAGGATGCATTCTTCGCCGCGCAGATTCAGGACTGGCTTAAGACGCTACGCAAACGCAATGTCGCCGTGGTGTTCGCGAGCCAGGAGCTGGCAGATGTCGAACACTCATCCATTGCCTCCACCATCATCGAAGCGTGCCCAACACGCATCTATCTGCCGAACGACCGTGCGCGTGAACCGCATTCGCGTGCGTTCTATGCGGCTCTCGGGCTGAACGGGCGCCAGATCGATCTTATCGCGTCCGCGACGCCCAAGCGGGATTATTACCTCGTCAGCCGTGACGGGTGCCGGTTGTTTGAATTGGGACTGGGGCCCGCCGCGCTTGCGTTCGTCGGCGCCTCGCGTCCCGAAGATCACACGCTGATGGATCGCGTGCTGGCCGAGCACGGCCCGAACGGCTTCGCCGAAGCGTGGCTCGCCCTGCGCGGACAGCGCGAAGCGGCCGATGCCGTGCGGCGTTTCAGGGCGCGTTCGTCCCCGAAAATTCCGAATGAACCCAAGATTACGATCGCTGCGGAATAGGAGGCGCGTATGAAACGGAGAGCGAGAACAGGAATGGCCGCTTTGGCGCTCTGCCTGATGCTTGGCGTGCAGCCGGCGCCGCCCGCATCGGCGCAAATCCCCGTCATCGATCCCGCCAACCTTGCACAGTCGATTACGCAGGTGACGCACATGGTGCAGCAATTGCGCAATCAGGTGCAGCAGATTGAGCAAGCGACCGCCATGCTGCGCCAGAATCCGCTGCAACTCTCGCCGGAGCTCTCGCAATCAATCGGAGAAGCACGCGCGCTCTTCCAAAGCGTGCAGGGCGTCGCCTTCGAGGCCCGGCAACTTGGCGAGGATTTGCGTACCCTCTATCCGCAGACCTGGGAGGATTTCGATCTTGATCAAGTTCTAGGTCGGTCAGACCAGTGGATGGCGGAAAGCCGCCGCAGCCTTGAGCGTGCGATGGCGGCCGAAGCGCGCGCCGCAGCCTCCATCGAACGCTCGCAAGGGGCCATCGATCGTGCGCTGCAATCGTCCGGCGCTTCGGAAGGTCAGACCGGCGCCATCCAGGCCGGCAATCAGCTTTTGGGCATTCAGGCGGCGCAGCTTGCCGAGATTCACGCGCTCCTTATCGCGCAGGGCCGCGCGCTTGAGACCGAGCGCATGGAGCGGCTCGCGCGTGAAGAGCGCGCCGGCGAGATTCGGCGCCGCGCGTTCCCGACCGAAACGTCGGGGACTTTGACGCCCGCGCGCACGGCGTTCTGAGCAGGGGCGCCGCGCGATGGATCCGTCATCGGTCAATTCCTTCCTCGACCAGTTTCTGGCCGTCGCCAATTCTGGCTTCGGTCTGATCCAGGGCGACGTGACCTATGTCCTGAATGCGCTGATCGTCATTTCGATCGTGCTGGCCGGCGCGCAATGGGCGTTGGCGCAGGAGGCGCCGCTCGCGCCGTTCTTTCGCAAGGTGCTGTTCGTCTCGTTCTTCGCCTTCCTCATCAACAATTGGAATTTTCTGGCCACCGCCATCAATCAATCGGGCGCCATGCTCGGTCTGCGCGCCGGGGGCGGCGGGCTCACCATGGCGGAACTGCACAATCCTGGCCGTGTCGGCCAGATCGGCGTCGAACTCTTCGGCCGCACCGCAGCGCTCGCCGAAGGCATGAACATCATCACCGATTTCTTCGCGATGATGACGATCTTCCTCGCCGCGTTCTTTGTCATGATTGGTTTCTTCGTGTTGGCGCTGCAGCTCTTCGTGGTGCTGATCGCGTTCAAGCTCGGCTCTCTGGTCGCGTTCGTGGCTTTGCCGTGGGGCGTGTTCAACGGGACGGCCTGGGTGGCGGAACGGCCGCTTGGCTGGGTGGTCGGTTCGGCCATGCGCCTCTTCGTTCTTGCCTTCGTCGCGTCCGTCTCGATCACCTTTGTCAACACATTGCCCGCCGCGTTTACGCTCGACGCCGGCGGCGTGCTCAATGTGCTTTTGTTTGGCGCAACGGTTCTGGCGCTTGCCTGGTTCGCACCGATCCTCGCGAGTGAAGTTGTGCAGGGTCAGCCGCATCTGGCGGGGCCTGCCGTCGCCGGCGCCGCGGCGGTCACTACTGTGCTCGGTTATGCGAGTACGCGGGCCTTCATTTCCGGCGGGGCGAAACTCGCAAGCGCGGGCGCACGCATGATTGGCGGAAAATCCGGCGGCCGGCGCTTCGGAGGCGGCGGCGCTCAAGGCGCCGCGCGTCCCGCCATCGACTATTCCGGCATGACGCCGCCGCCTCCGCCGCCGCCCGCAACGCCGCCATCTGGAGGGAGCAAGACATGAGAACGCCGTTCACGGCGCCGGCGCAGTCCTATGCCGGCGACGAACCTGACACGCCCTATAAGCGCGCGCGCCAGGAATGGGACCGGCGCATGGGCGCCGCTGTCATTTCCGCGCGCGCCTGGCGCATGATGGCGATGGCGGGATTGGCGCTTTCAGCGGGATTGGCGCTCGCACTGACGATCGTCGCGCTGCAGAGCCGCACCTTCGTGCACGTCGTCGAAGTCTCGCCCGAGGGGCAGGTGCTCAATGTGCGCGCTGCGAGCGGGGAATGGCGCGCGACCGATGCGCAGACAGCTTATCACCTGGGCCGCTTCGTGCGTCTCGTGCGCGCGCTGCCGACCGATGGCGTGGTGCTGCGCGAGAACTGGCTGGAGGCGTACAAATTCCTGACGCCCCCTGCGGCGGCGCAATTGACCGAGATCGCGCGCGCTGACGATCCGTTTCTAAGTCTGGGGCGCGTTGGGCGCACCGTGCATATCCGCTCCATTATTCAGCGTTCGGATCGTTCCTGGGAAGTCTCGTGGATCGAGCGCGAGACCAACGCGACGGGCTCGCCTGATGGCGAGGCCTATAGCGGGGTCTTCACGGTGACGACGCGCCGCCCGCGCACCGCCGACGAGATCGCCTCCAATCCGCTCGGCCTTCTCATCTCCGAATTCAGTTGGAGTCGGGTGCGATGATGCGTTTCCTGTTAGCGGGTGTTTCGTTGGCTTTGCTTCTTTCGCCGCCAACGGCCATGGCCCAAGCAAGCGCCGATCAATGTCCCGCCTTGAGCGCCGCCGCGAGCGAAGCGCCGCAAGCGCGGCGCACCCGCCGCGAGCCAACGCCGAGCGAATTGCTGGCGCGCGCCAATGAGGCGGCACGGCAGCGGCCGGAAACGACGAGCTTTACGCAGGCGCGCCAGATCTACACTTATGCGCCCGGCGCGATCTACGAACTCTACACGAGCCCGAGCTTCATCTCGGCGATCCTGCTTGAGCCCGGCGAAAGCCTCGGCGATGTCGCCGCCGGCGATACATCGCGCTGGATGGTGCAGGAGACGAGCGCCGAGACCGGCATCGATGGACGCACCATTGTGCTGGTGAAGCCGCAGACGACGGGCCTTCGCACCAATATCGTTCTGGTCACCGACCGGCGCACCTACACCATCGAAGCGATCGCGCAGGCGGGATCGGCATATTCCGCGCAGATCGCTTGGTGCTATCCGGCCGAAGAAGAGGCGCGGATGGCGAGCGTCGATCAGCTCCACTTCGGCTATCGCGTTCGCGCTACGCGCGGCGGCAGACCAAGCTGGATGCCGACGCGGGTGTTCGATGACGGCAGGCGGACCTGGATTGAAATGCCGGAAGCGGTCGCATCCAGTGATCTGCCGCCGCTCTTCGTGATCACCGGGGAAGGCGCCGAACTCGTAAACTATCGCGTGCAGGGCAGGCGCTACATGGTCGACCGCATCTTCGATGTCGCCGAACTGCGTCTTGGCACGCGTGCGCCAACGATCGTGCGTATCGAGCGTGAAGGCGCGCCAACGCAACGGCGCCCCGCGCGCCCAGGAGGGCGGTCGTGAGCGCGGCCCATGAGATAGCATCAGAGCCCGCGCCTGACCTGTCGATCCGTGCGCGTCCGCCAAGTCCGCGCCGTCTGTCGCGCAAGGTGCTGATGGCGGGCGCGGTCATTGCTGCTTCGATCGTCACGCTCGCACTCTTCATCGGTTTGAGCGAACGGCCCGATCGCGATGTGCGCCAGGCCGAAGCGCAAGCTGCGGCGGGCGGTCCGCCGGAATCGATCCGCAACGCATCCGGCCAGTACGCATCGAGTGATCTGCCGCGCGCTGAACTCGATGCGCCGCGCGACATGCTTTGGGGCGAGAACGGCCCGCCGGAATCCGCTGCGCTTGAGCCGCCCGCAGATGCGGCATGGGCAGGTCCGCCGCGGGGCGGCGTTGCTGCGGGGGCACGCGAAGCGCCGCCCGATCCGCAAGCTCTCGCGCGCACTTCGCCGATCATCTTTGACGGGCGCGCCCGCACCACGGCGTCGGTCGCCGCCGACGAAGGCGAAGCGCGTCTCGATGCGCGCCTCATGCCGCCCCGTTCGCGTTACGAGTTGATGGCCGGCGCGGTGGTGCCCGCCGCGCTCATCACTGAACTCAATTCCGAACAGCCGGGCCGCGCCATCGCGCAGGTGACGACCAATGTCTATGACAGCGTCTCAGGCGTACATCTGCTTATCCCGCAGGGCGCGCGGCTCATCGGGACGTATGACGCCGACACCTCCTATGGCGAGCGCCGGCTCGTGCTTGTCTGGAACCGGCTCATTTTTCCCAATGGCTGGAGCATTTCGCTGCGCGGCATGGAAGGCGCCGATCCAACTGGGGCCGCTGGTCTGCGGGACCGCACCGACAATCATTTGGATCGCCTCGCCGGCGCCATCGGGCTTTCCGCCATTATCAGCGTGATTGCCGACAATGCCGAGGATGACGACCAGAACTCGTTGGCGCAAAGCGTCGGCGATGCGGCGGCGGCGGAAGCTGCACGCACCGGCGGGCGCATTGTAGATCGCGAATTGAGCGTGCGCCCGACCTTGCGCATTCGCGCCGGCGGTTCGGTGCGCTTGCTGGTGACGCGCGACATTCAATTGCGTCCCTATAGAGAAGACCGGAACCGATGAAGGTTCCCGCCGATCTCGTGCCGCAGAAGGTTGTGGCGGACGATCTCTGCGTAAGCCTCGCCACGCTCTGGCGCGCGCGCCGCAGCAATCTTCCGGGTTTTCCCGCGCCGGTCATCATCCGCAACATGGTGTTCTGGCGCAAAGCCGATCTCGGCAAGCTTGAAGATGCGCTGATGCAATTCGAGGGACGCGGCAAGTTCGAGCGGGAGCGCGAACGCTCCAAACGCATCGCCGTTATGACGAAAGCGCGTCCTCAGCCCAAACGCATCAAGCGCGCGCGCCGTCCTGACGAACGGCAGCGCGACCTTTTCTAACCAGTCCATGCTCCCATGTTCGACCTCGGCCCGAGCAGGGCGCGAGGTCGAATGAAGAAGGGACGTGGCTCCCACGTCCCGACACCTTCAACGCCGCCATCGCGCGCAGCCGGCGTCAAGGGCGTGAGAGCGATAGCGTCCCTTGACGCGGGCGAGCACGATGGCACTCACGCCCATCAACGATGGTTGCGACTGAATTGGCCAGCCCCAGCCCCAGCCCCAGCGCCAGCCCCAGCGCCAGCGCCAGCCCCCAGCGCCAGCGCTAGACGCTCATCTCGTCGACGGAGACGACCATGCCGCTGTGGTCAGAGAGATTTTGCTTGTCTGCTGGCCACGCGGCGACGACGGACGTCTTGTTCTTCCACGCCGCGGGTAAGGCGATGTGATCGATCGGCGGATAGGGCAACCAACCTTTGGGGAACACTTCTGGCGCCGTCGCGCAGTAAAGACCGCAACTTTCGAGGCCGCTTTTGAGCGCAGCGATCCCCGCCTTAGTGCCGTAATAAGCCCCGGTGCCGAGATCGGTGTTGTAATCGCCGGCGATGCAGAGCGCCGCGTCGGCGTGAAGGTCGCGTAGCTTTAGCCATTCCGCGCACTGTTGGGCGATGACGCGATGGTGCTCGGACCAATCGAACTTTTCGCGGTCGCCCTTCCAAGGCAACACGGTGCCGTACACCAGCATGCCCGCATCGCCGCCGAGATCGAGGAGCGCGGCGATTGTGCGCTCCTTGTCGGCTTCCGGTAAATCGACTTGCCGCAAAATCGGGTAACGGCTCCAGATCGACACCCACCGGCTGCCGGGGCGAATGCCCGACCAATTCTTCGGTCGCGGCGCGGAATGCGTGGCGAAGGTGCAGCCCGGCGGGACGAGCGCGTCATGAGTCTCGGTGAGCACCCAAATATCGGCTGGGTGTTCGGCCAGTTTTGCGTGGAGCGCGTCGAGGCGTTTCTCGTAGGCGTATTCAACATTCCAAGTGCCGATCCGCATGAGGCTTCCTAGCTGTGGTCTTCTGGAATCCAGGGCGATCGGAAGGTCTGGAAATCCGCTGGCTCAAGGTTCATTTCCGCCGCACGGTCGAGCGTCGTCAACGCGGCCTGGATCGCTTTGTGGTCAGGCCCCCATTTGGGCCGACAGGCGGCGAGCATGCGCTCCAGTCGCCATCGGTATGGGCGCAGGCTCTCAAAGTGCTGGGTTGCGAAACGAAGCATGACATGGTTGTTCCGCATTCGTTCCGGGTCCGTCAAGGCTGAGGTTCTCGCATCGGTTACAAAAGCTAGGTGCTTGAACGGGACCACCTAGGAAATGTAACATGGAGCCCATGACCACGCCGACTCACAGAGACCGCGCCATCAACCTTGCTCGCCGGCAGGGCGTCGTACGCACGCGTGAGTTCGACGCCATTGGCGTGCCGCGCGTCTATCTGCGCCGTCTGCAAGAAGAGGGGCTGCTGATCCAACCCTCACGTGGTCTCTACCAACTTGCCGGCGCCGATCTATCGGTGGCGCATAGCCTGGCTGAAGCATCGAAAGCGGCGCCGAGCGGCGTTATTGGCCTGCTGTCGGCGCTACAATTTCACGAGCTGACCACCCAGACGCCGCACGCGGTCTGGATGCTGATGCCATCGAAGGCGTGGGCGCCGACCAAGCCGCCGGTCAAGCTCAAGATTATTCGCGCCAGTGGGGCTGCGCTGACGATGGGGGTCAAACACTATCGTATCGATGGGGTGCCGGTGCCGATCACGACGCCCGCAAAAACCGTCGCCGATTGTTTCAAACACCGCTCGAAGGTTGGGCTCGACGTAGCAATCGAAGCTCTGCGCGACGCGCTTAAAACCAAACGCGCAAGCGCTGACGATCTCTGGCGCGCCGCTACCGCCGATCGTGTCGTCACAGTGATGCGCCCTTACCTTGAGCAAGGGCTATGACGCGTCCGCCGCTCAAGAATGTCGGCGCCTCGGTGCGCACGCGTCTGACCGATCAGGCCCGCGCGCGCGGCGACAATGCGCAATTGCTGATGCTGCGCTTCGCCATCGAACGCTTGCTCTATCGCTTGGCGCAAAGCGCCTATCGAGATCAATTCGTGCTGAAAGGCGCGATGCTGTTTTCGCTGTGGGCGCCCGTTCCTTATCGCAGCACTGGCGACCTCGATCTCTTGGGGCAGGGCGATCCCGCGCCCGCGCGCATGGCTGCCATTTTCAAGGCACTCTGCGGCGAGCCCGTTCCTGACGATGGTCTCAGCTTCGATGCGGACAGCGTGAAAGCCGAGAGCGCGCGCGATGAAGAGGAATATACCGGTGTCCGCATCACGCTTATCGCCACTTTGGCCGGCGCCAAATTGCCCATCCAGATCGATATAGGCTTTGGCGACGCGGTGACGCCGGGCGCGCGTGATATCGACTATCCGTCGCTGCTCGATTTTCCGAGCGCTGCGCTCAAAGCCTATCCGCCTGAGACGGTTGTCGCCGAAAAGCTGGAAGCGTTGGTGTCGCTCGGCATGCGCAATAGTCGCATGAAAGACTTTTTCGATCTTTGGGTTATCGCGCGGACGTTCGCGTTCGACGGACAAACACTGAGCGAGGCTGTCACGGCCACGTTTCAACGCCGCCAGACGCCGTTGCCCGTTGAGACGCCGCTCACGCTTACGGACGCCTTCGCTCAGGACGCCGGCAAGCAGACGCAATGGCGCGCCTTTCTCAATCGCACCACGCTCGCGCTTGCGCCCGAGCCGCTGCCTGACCTCATCGCCTTCATCGCAACATTCGCGGTCCCGCTCCTCAATATCCCCCACGGCGTTCATGGTCGTCGGTGGAGCGCCGGCGGTCCGTGGGTCTAGTCGCATTGGTCTCGGTTCGCGGCTGCACGAACCCGCCGTTCGCGATGGCCATCGGTGGAGCATACGACCGATTCTGTCGTGCGGGCCGCCTCCAGTCTATTACGTTGTCGGCTAGGGTCCGAGATCGCGTGCGGCGCGGGGAGTGGCGATGTCGTCTTTAGCATGGATAGATTTCGATGAAGCGGAGCGTCAGCGCGCGCAGCGTATCATGGCTCTTTTTCAAGAGCGCGAGAGCAGGGACGAGTTGGGCCTCGGCGCCATCCGTGATTCCATTTCCGACCACCTGTTTCCGGGCACGAGCACGATCCAAACGCGGCTGCGCTACATGCTCTTTATCCCGTGGATCATGCGCCGTTTGGAAGGGCGTGACATCGCTGGGAGTCAGCTTAGCGCCGAAGGGCGCGCCATGGAAATTCGTCTTTCCGACGCGCTGAAGGCGGGCGGGGAGACAAACGGGGTTATTGGCCGCGACGCCGGGGTGCGGCTGCAGCGCTTGCCCAGTTCAGTCTATTGGGCCGGGTTGGGCGCCTGGGGCATCCGGCTCTTTCCGGGATCGCGCGACACTTATTATGCAACGCTGCCAAACGCACGCCGTCGCCGGCAACGGTCAGAAACTGATGTCGAAGGCTTCGAGGACTTGCACGGCGGCCATTGGCATCCGGGCCTTCCGCCCGCGCCGGCCGATTTTTTGGAGGCCGCTTCGTTCACCCTGACAGAGCACGAAGCAGAATTTATTCGTGACCGTTTGGTCGCTTCCGCGCCAGACTCGCTCCTCACCTGGCTCGCGCGCCAATCGGAGAATGGCCACAGCGACTATATCTGGCATCATCCCATGCTCGGCGATTTTCCAGCGGCCGCGCGCCGTATTGTCGAGCATGCCGAGATTTTTTCCGCAGTCATCCATGGCGCGTCGCTGCTCTACAATCTCCAGCTCTCGGAGTTGCGAGACCACGAGGAATGGACTGCGCACTATCGCGGAAGGTTGGCGCAATGGGCTGGCGATCTTGATGAGCGGCGCCTTGCTCATTGGTCGCTCCCTGATTTCTGGCGTGAGGTTCATCATGCCACGCACACGATACGTCCGGGTCTTGTCCGCTTCGTGCAAGACTGGGTGACGCTCGCCAAAACGAACGCCGCCAATATTGCCGAATTGGAGACCGCGCGAGGCCTTGTGCGTGAACGCGAGCGGCGGCTGAAGACATCGCAGTCGCGGTTCGTCAATCGCGCGGTGCGCGATCGTTGGGGCGGCGCTTCGGGCGCGGATCGTTTGTCGTTTCGGTGGGGGCAGACCCAGATTCACTTGGAAGACCTTTTCCATGGTCAATAAGGCTAGTCTCGATCCTGAAGCGCGTGTTCTCTATGGTGAGAGCCTTGCCGCGCCGGCGGGCTATATGTTCGACGCCGCGATCGCAACGACGTTTTCGCTTGATTTCGAAACAGCGCTTGCCGCGCCGGTAAGTCTGGCGCTCTTCGCTGCAGAGAACCGCGACGATATTTTGCGTGAGCCCTTGGCCTTACTGGAAGGCGCCGAGCGGATTGCTGAGCGGCTTGTCGTCTATTGCGATGCGGGACATATTCACGCGCAAACGCAAGCGCAATCACGGCTTTGCAGCCTGCTTGAAAAGATGATTGTGGAGGTGGAAGCGCCGCAAGGCGGCGCCTTTCACCCCAAGATTTGGGTACTGCGCTTTCAGCCGCAATCGGGCGCCGGCGCGCGCAAAATGCGCTTGTTGGTGTTGTCGCGGAATCTCACCTGTGACCGCTCTTGGGACATTTCGCTCTGTCTCGACGGAGACATCGGTCGCAAAGTCGTGCCGGGCAACAAACCCATTGTTGATCTTCTCAAGCGGCTGCCACGTCTGAACGTGCAGCCCATCTCCGAACCAGCACGCGCACTGACGCTCGATGTTGCGAGCGATCTCAATCGTACCGAATGGGTGCTGCCTGATCATTTCGACACGCTGAGCTTGGCGGTGAACGGCATAGGCCCAGATGTTTGGTCGCCATCGGCTTGCGCGCGCATGGGCGTCATTTCGCCATTCTGTGATGATGCGACCTTGACCCACCTCGCAGAGCTCAGTCGTGAGAAGCCCGTCCTGGTGGGGCGAAGCGACGAATTGTTGACCTGCTCCGCCGAGACGCTCGCGCTCTACGAACGCGTCTGCGTGCTTGATGAGATGGCGGCGAGTGAGGACGGCGAAGAGGCGGCCCCCGAGAGCCTACAAGGATTGCACGCAAAGGCTTTCATTCAAGAGGTCGGTTGGGACACCGTTCTGACAGTCGGCTCGGGCAACGCCACACAAGCCGCGCTCGCAGACCGCAAGGTGGTCAACAATGTCGAAGTGTTTGCGACCCTGACAGGCAAGACGTCCAAGGTGGGCAGCGTTGAGAATATTCTGGGTGCGCAAGGCTTCGGGCGGTTGCTTTGTCCGTTTGTCGCGGGCGAGCCCGCGGCAGATGCGGAGGCCATGAAGGCCGCGGAGCGGCGTTTGGAGGACATGCGTCGCGCTATCTGCAAGGCGGGCTTAGGCCTGCGCTGCGAGCGCGCGCCGGCTGATGGAGAAGATGCTGCGGGATGGCGCCTCATTCTCGCGTGCAAGCGTCCGTTGGCGCTCGCCCATATCGCAAGTGCGTTTGCATGGCCGATCACGCGCGGCGAGGGGCATAGACGCGACGTGTTACAGGCACTTGCGGTAGGAGACGACGTCGATCTTGGGGTTATGCCCTTAGCCGATCTTACGCGTTTTATCGCCATTCAACTGACTGACGCCGCCAGCGATGCGCGTCTCTTGTTCAGCGTGGGCCTGCAAATGGAAGGCATGCCCGCCGAGCGTCATGCCGCAATTTTGCGCTCAATCATCGCCAACCGCGATGCATTCTTCCGATATCTTCGGCTTTTGCTGTCAGAACTTGGTGATCCGTTTGCCGCCGCGCTGGCGGCGCAATCTGGCGTGGGCACAGGTGCTTGGGGACACAGCGGGGGAGATGATGTGCCCCTGCTTGAAGATCTTGTGCGCGCGCTCTGCGCTGGCGACGGACGTCTAATGGCCGTCGAACGCCTTATCACGCGTCTTGAAGCTGGCGGCGCTGAGACCGATCCAGTGCCCACGGAGTTTCGCGCGCTGTGGCAAGCGTTCCGGGCTGCGATGCCGACCGAGGTTGGCGATGTTGGGTGAAAAGTTTGAGGCAGCGCCAGCGCTCGCGCCGCTAAAGGCCTTTCAGCGCCGCACGGTCGATTATGTATTCGACCGCTTTTATCACGGGGACAGTCCCGCGTTCCAATTTCTCGTGGCCGAT
The DNA here is from genome assembly GCA_017303355.1 of Caulobacterales bacterium. GTDB lineage: Bacteria > Pseudomonadota > Alphaproteobacteria > Caulobacterales > Aquidulcibacteraceae > Vitreimonas. Next base: position 21,193 of record JAFLCU010000009.1, read on the forward strand.
GAAGTCGGTCTCGGCAAGACGTTGGTCGCCCGCGGCGTTATCGCGCGCGCCATTGAACACCTGTGGGACAAAACCGACCGCATCGACATTCTCTACATTTGCTCGAACCAGGCCATCGCCGCACAGAATCTGAATCGGCTGAACGTTCTTGGGCGCCAAGCCTTGGCGTTGCCGACGCGCATGACACTTGTGCCGTTGCAAATGCGGGGACAGCGCGCGCTCAGCGCCGACAAGGTCAACTTCATCAGCTTAACTCCGGGTACGACCTTCGATCTCAAATCGTCGACCGGCGTCGCTGAGGAGCGCGCCCTGTTGTTCCATTTGCTTCGGCCATTGAGCCCGTCAGGACGTGGCCTGCAAAATCTGTTGCAGGTGGATGTCGGTGCCGAGCGTTGGGACGCGTGGGTTACAAGTTATGTTTCACTCGATGGCGTCGACGAGGCGCTGGTCGAGCGCTTCAGACGAGATGTTCGCGCGGACAAGGCTTTGATGAGCGCGCTGGCTGGGGGGCTGGAGCTGTTTCACCGGCGCCGAGATCACTATCCGTCGAGCATGACCGGGCCGCGAAATAGTCTCATCGCGCGCCTGCGCGGAAAGCTCAGTCACGCCTGCGTCGACGCCCTGCAGCCGGACCTCATCATTATGGATGAGTTCCAGCGCTTTCCAGATTTGCTGCATGGAGACAACGATGCGGCGCACTTGGCGCGTGAGCTGTTTGACTATCGTGATGCACAGGGTAACGCCGTGCGAACGTTGCTGCTCTCCGCTACGCCGTATCGGATGCTCACGCTGCAAGGTGATCAAGCCGACGACGGCGACCACTACAATGATTTTCTGGAAACACTGACTTTCCTCTTCGGGCAGAAGAGGGGGCGAGAAATGGTGGGCGCCTTGGACCGCGAAATGCGCGCCTTCCGGGTCGCCCTACACGGTCTTCCCGAGGCGCGCGTAGAAGCCAAAGCGCAAAAGCTCAAGGTGGAAACCGTATTGAAGCAGGTCATGTGCCGCACAGAGCGCGTGTCCAGCACCGTTGATCGCGATTCTATGGTGAGCGAGCCAAAGAGTAAGCTCACAGTCGAGGCAGACGATCTGCATCAGGCGATGGCGGTCGCCAACGTGGCCCGTGCGCTGGAAGCGCCAGATGTCGTCGAATACTGGAAGTCGGCGCCTTACCTTCTCAACTTCATGCGCGACTATGCCTTGAAGCGCGTCATGAAAGAGAAGGCGAGCACCAAACCGTCAAACGCGCTCGTCAGCGCGTTGGAGGCGGCGAAACGCACTTGCCTCGATCACGCGCAACTCGATGGCTACGCGCCGATCAAACCTGCGAACGGCCGTATGCGCGCGCTTATGGACGACGTATTTCAAGGCGATCTTGAGCAAAATCTCTGGATGCCGCCGGCTCTGCCCTATTACGGCGAAGCATCGAGCAAGGCGCCGCCGACCAAGGCGTTGATCTTTTCATCGTGGACAATGGTGCCCGATGCGATCGCTGCAACGCTCTCCTACGAAGCGGAGCGGCGCATGGGGGCTGGAGAGACCGGTCGGGGATATTTCGATCAAAAACGGCCGCGTCCGCTTCAGTTCAGGCTGGCCGAGGGCCGCTTGGCGGGGCTACGCGCGCTGTTGCTCATCTACCCTTCGCCCGTTCTAGCGGAACTGGGTGATCCGCTCACGGTGATGGCCGGCGCCGCCGGGCGGCAAAGCTATGCCGAGATGCGCGCCACCATCGCCGAACGGCTCAAGGGACGTTTGGCTGGCCTGCATCCTCGCGACACAACCGACCACGAGAGCGGGGCCACAGAGTGGGCGTTGCCGGCGGCGCTCGACGCCCTCGCGGGCAACGGCGCCATGACGTGGCTTGGCGCGGATGATGGGATGCGCAGCCTGGCAAGCGAGGACGCCTTTAAGGATCATGTGACGGCGCTGCAGACGTCAGTGAGCGGCGGTTTGGGAGCCGCAAGCCACGACGCGCTAGAGCTGCTGGTGGATGTGGCGTTGGGGAGCCCAGCAGTGTGTGCGCTACGCGCATTGCGGCGCGTGGCGCCAGATTTGGCATGGGATGATCCGGACCTCCTGACCGCTGCGGCCCATGTCGCCTGGGGCTTTCGCACCTTGTTCAACCAGCATGAGGCGGTGGCGCTACTGCGGCGAGGTGAAGACGATCATTATTGGCGACGTGTGCTCACCTTCTCGGCCGAACAAAACCTTCAAGCCGTCTTGGACGAGTACGCGCATTACCTTGTCGATGCGCAAGGTCTGAGTGCGGCTGCGCCTGAAGATCGCGTGGCGGGGTTAAGCACTGCGATGTCTGACGCTCTCTCGATCCGGCCCTCACAGATTGACGTCGATAATCCCATGATCGTCGATGGACGATTGAAGTTGGACAAGTTTCACATGCGCGGACGTTTTGCCATGCGTCTGGCGGATTACCGCGACGAAGAGGGGGCGGTCGCGCGCTTGGGCGGCGTGCGTGATGCTTTCAATTCGCCGTTTCGCCCGTTTGTGTTGGCGACAACTTCGGTGGGACAGGAAGGGTTGGATTTTCACCCCTATTGCTATCGCGTCTATCATTGGAATCTGCCTGGCAATCCGGTTGATCTGGAGCAGCGCGAAGGCCGTGTGCATCGGTTCAAGGGCCATGCGGTTCGCCTCAATGTCGCGCACAATCACGGGCGCGAACTCTGGGGCGGCGGGGCGGCGCCTAACGATCCGTGGGCGCACATGTTTTCATCGGCGCGCGCTGCGACCCAGGCCGATACTGACCTCGCGCCCTATTGGCTGTGCGAAGGGCCAGTGAAGGTGGAGCGGCGCGTGCCGATCTTACCATTCAGCCGCGAGACGCAGCGCCTTGAATGGTTGAAGCGCAGTTTGACCGTGTATCGCTTAGCGTTCGGTCAGCCTCGGCAGGATGATCTGCTGGGCTATCTCGGTGGTCTATTGGGGCGCGAGATGACGATGGAGGAATTGGAGGCTCTGCAAATCCGACTGCAGCCCTAGCGCCGGCGTGCGCTTAATTGGGAAGCGAGCCTTGGTCCAGCGAGGTGGCCGCGACCACGGCGCGAAACTCGATTAGCAATTCTGGGTGCCGTCGTTCGAGATAGTCTTCGATGGCCGGGTTCGAGATGAGGCGGTTGAGATAGCCCGAGGCGACGACGAGATGGAGCACGTCCTCGCCGTAGGACGCTTCGATCGCTTTGAAGTCGCCTGTCACGGTTTCCATTTCGCGCTCCATGCGGCTCATCTGTTCGGGCGTCAGCCCATGCACTTTCTTCTGAACGTCGGGGCGGGCCAAATCGTCTTGCTTGGTGCCAGCAAGTAGCGCCTTGGCATAGCTTGAGGAGAAATTGCCGGCGGACGCCATGAGGTCTGCGGCTTCGATTTGGCGATACGGCTTCATCTTGCGCAGCACCTCGAAGGTGCCCGGGTTGACCGACTTGTCCTTCAGGAGGTCCACGACTTCGGGGCAGATGCCGTCCAAAAGCGTTTTCCTCCGTTTAAGATGCTTTACTTCGACATTGAGGGCGCGCGCCAACTTCTCCTCGGACACGCCGCGATCAAGCGCACGCATGATCATGAAATGCTCTTGGATCGTCGCCAGACGGTTGACGCGCTTATTGTAGGTAAAGGCCTCATCGTCGTCGGATATGAGGCAGGTGATCGTCGGCTGATTATCGTCGCGCATGATTGTGTAGCGGACGTGCCCGTCAAGCAGCAGATAGATATCGGGATCGTCTTTGCTGCGTGACACGACGATTGGTTCGATGATGCCGATCTCGCGAATAGATTGAGCGATACGCCGAAATTTGACCGAATCCTTGACGGTCTCTGGGATTGTCTTCAGCGGTAGGATTGCGGCCATCGGCAGCTGCACGATGTCCGGCTCAAACGAGGCTTTGACGGGTGGGATCATGCGTGATCTCGTGCTGCGCCGATCCGCTCCGCGAGCGGTCCAGGCAGTGTGCTCATTGCTTCTGCGCGGAGCAGCGTGACGAAATGCTCGTCATTGAGCAGGCGGCGCAAGGCGTTGACGACGAACACAAGGCGTCCTTGCGCCAGGGTGGCTTTGCGGATCAACGCTTTCTGACGCTCGGTCTCTTTGCGATAGGCGCGCACGAGAGCGTCGGCCGTCACGACCCGTTTTGTGCGGGTGCGCGGACCGACGCTATGCGCGCCTTTGCCGGAGATGTTGCGTTGATCGATGATGCGCCGAATGGCGAGTACCTGGTTGCCAGGGATGGTCTTGCGTTCGTAGGCGTCCGCGAGCGCGCGCTGCACGTCGCCATCCTTGGCGCGTGCGATCTCCATGGCGATTGTGTGCGGGATTTGGCCGCGCTCGACGGCTGCCAGCAAACGCTCCTCGCCGTGCTCAAGGAGGTAGCAGATCGCCGCGATGTATTCAGTGCTGAAATCGGTTTTGCGGGCAATGTCGGGAACGGAATAACCTCGGGATTTGAGAGCGCCGATCTCTTTGACCAGTTCCAGCGGCGAGTGATTTCGGCGCGCCAAGTTCTCGACCAGGCTCATGACGAAGCAATCTTCTTCGGCCGCCTCGATAACAATTGCGGGAATCGCGGTTTGGCCGAGCGACATATAGGCTTCGAGGCGCCCTTGACCGCACACCAGATCATAGCCGCCGTCCGACCGTCGGCTGACAGTGATGGGCTTCTTAAGACCTAGATGCGCGATGCTAGAAACCAATTCGGCAAACACCTTCTTATTGCGCACGCGCGGATTTAGAATCTCGATGTCCGCGATCGGGACCATTTCGACGGCTGTTTGGGCTTCGCTCATGCCGCTCTCCTGATATTGGTGCGCCTTGTCAAATGGACGAATGGGTCAAGCGTCTCGCAGCGGTACGCATCGAGCGACACGCCATTCTCGTCGCGAAACCGTATCGCCCCTTGCGCCACGGCGACGTCGATCCAAGGCAGGATGTAATAGTCGAGCACCTTGGCGTTGTTGTCGTCCATGCGCACCGCGAGCGTGATGTCGGGACGCAGTCCGGCATCAAGACGAATTTTCCACCTGCATGCACCTGCATGCGTGCGAGTGCTCCGGGCGATCACGATGGATAGCGTAAGCTCGTCATTGATGTGGAGGAGGTCGGTCTCCGGGTCTCGTCGTACCGCGCCACCGACGGCTTCCACGGCGGCGATTGTTTCGGCGACAATAGCGGGATGCATGACGCGCAGCGCGCGATTGGTTTCGAGATAGCTGAAATCGCGTCCGGGATCGTAGCCCACGAGACGATAAGCGCGCACGAGACTGCCAAAACGATAGCGATAGGCGCTGCTCGATGGCAGGTCTTCGCTCTCGTCGATGACCAAGGCGGATAGGCGCCCGTAGGTTCGCAGTGCGGAGTCGAGAAGCTGAAGCATCTCTGCGTCAGAGTAGCGGCGGCAGCGCGCCAGGATGATGCTACGCGCGGCTGCGAAAAGGGCATCCGAGACAAGGGGCTCGAAGGCGTCATCGCAGCGGACGAGCATGTCCGGCGGATTGACCACGCGCTTCTGCTTTAGCTTGAAAGAGATCCGATTATAGACATTGTGACCGGCATATTTTTCGTTGATCAGAATTTGATGAACGAGGGCGCGGCTCCAGGGGCGGCCAAGTTCGGTCGTGCGGCCTTCTGCGTTCAGAGCGGCGGCGATTTCCGCCTCCGATCGGCCGCCGCTCACGAATTGCTTGTAGATGCGGCGTACGATCTCGACCTCCGCATCGGGGCCGGGAACCAGGACAACTCGGTCTGTTTGCAGGCTCTTATGCTCGCCTCGGGCGAGCTCTGCTTTGGCTTGTCCGTGTTCGTCCACCAGCCGCCGCCGCAGGCCGTATCCGGCAACGCCGCCCTGTCTAAAGCCAAGTTTGATGAGGCGGCACTGTCCTGCGAAAACCTTGGCAGACAGCTCGCGGCTATATTCGCCCGCCATGGCGCGCTTCATCGACTTGATGATCGTGGCGCTTAAGCTGCCGTCATTTTCGAATTGCTCGGCGCAATAGCGAACCGAGACGCCGGCGTCCTTGCAGATATATTCGTAATAGGCGCTCTGGTCGGCATCCTGAAAGCGCCCCCAGCGGCTGACATCGTAAACCAGGATGAGTGAGAAGTCGGCGCGGTTGTGGGTTACGTCATCGATGAGTTGTTTGAGCGCGTCGCGGCCGTCGAGTCTTAGGCCGCTCTTTCCCGCGTCGGTGTAGGTGCGCACGATCTCGATGCCATGTTTGCGCGCGTAGTGTGCGATCGCGTCGGCTTGGTTTTCGGTCGAATACCTCTGATGCTCTGTCGACATGCGCACATATTGCGCGGCGCGCAGGCCCGTGGATTCGCTTCGGCTGGGATCATCAAGCTCGGCCACACGAAGGCCCGTTTCTTGCGAGCGCCGTCATGGTCGTCAAGCGGACCGCTTCGTCCCCGAATTTTAGCCAGGGGAGTTGCTGCATGTCTTTTACGGGAAAGGACCGAAAGATTCGGTCCAAGAGTGGAAAAGGTTTTCCGGAAGGGGAGCCTCCGCAAGGGTTCGCCACCCTCGTCGCGCTTGCGCTTCATCGTGAGTTCGGCGTCTCGCCGGCGGCGGTCAAATCTGTCGCCAATCTCGCGAGCGCCAACGAGCGGGCGGTCAAAAACTGGTTCGACGCCAAGAACGCGCCGAACGGCATCTATCTCGTTCGCCTCCTTGGGAGCTCCGACGAGGTCTTGGAGACGGTCCTGAAGCTGGCGGGCCGGCGCGACCTTCTGCTTGCCAAGAAAGTCCGCGACGCCCGCAAGGAATTGCGCGAGCTTCTCTTGGAGTTAGACCGGCTTCTGTCGGAATAGGGCGATGGTATAAAAGTACCACCAGCAGAAGGATTACGATCGTGCGACGGTGTCTGCTCGAACCGCCGTCAGAAGTCTGGCTTGCGTCACAGGACTTGATGGCGGCTGTGCGCTTGCACAATGCGGGAGATAGGCTTGGGGCGGCTGCTCACTTCCGCGCCGCGAACGTGGCCTCGATCGGCGTTTGGTTCAGGAAAGTCGTCGGCCCTTACGATGAGCGCATTCATGGGCCCAAACTGAGCGTGCTTAATCCGCCCAAGCTACCGCTAGAGCAGCGCATGCGACCGCGCATGGTGAGCGCGGCCGATAAGCGCGCCATCATCGCCAGAGATGGGTTTCATTGTCGTTTCTGCGATATGCCAGTGGCGCCGAAGGCCACCATCAAGACAATCGCCGCTTCTTACCCCGAAGACGCGCCCTGGTCGGACGTTGCGTCCGAGCAGCATTTGTTTTTCCAAGCGGCCAATCTGCAATATGACCATCTTCTCCCGCATGCGCGCGGCGGCGAAAGCAACGTATCCAACATGGTCGTCACTTGCGCGGTGTGCAATTACGGGCGGATGTCCAACACGCTAGAGGAATCGTTGCTGTTCGACCCGCGTTCGTTTCCAGTTCGACGCACCGATTGGGATGGACTCCAATCTTTTGTGCGGTAGGACGCGTGTCAGAATGACAGTCATATTTGAACCCTGGAAGCCGCTCGGCAATGATCCTCGCTTCGCCGGGCGTCGGCTGCTCATTGTTGGGGAGTCGCACTACGACGAACGGCAGACTTACGCGCCAGAACAGATCAGAACCTTCACGACGGATATCGTTCGGACCTGGGGCGCAGAAGCAAAAGGTTATCAACGCTTCTTCGCGAACATCTTTCGCACGCTCAACGAACAGAATGCCGACCACACGTCTGAGGCATTTCGCTCGTTTTGGCATGGCGTATTCTTCTACAATTACGTGCAGTCCTTCGTGCCTGGCGGCGCGCGCGTGAGACCCACGGCGAAGATGTTCGCCGACTCCGCTGACGCTTTTCACGCGGTGCTAAATGACGTGAGGCCGGAGGCCGTGCTTGTGATGGGGCAGACGACCTGGGACCACATGAGCGAGCGGGACGCGGTGTTGGTGGATCACGACGAGGACGGACTGGGATCAATTTGGCGATATCAATTCGAGGGCGGGACGTGCCTTGCAGCGCATACGCACCATCCTTCGTCGAATGGATATGCACCCGACTATTGGCGCGCTCGCGTCTTGAGTTTTCTCGAAAGACCTATTGATTGCAGCGCGAAGAAAACATCAGCATGAAGCGGTAAGCAGCGGCTTGGTCGGACCGCGGATGCTCGATCGGTTCGAGCGCGCCGCCCACACCAATTTCAAAGCGGAGGCGCCCTGGAACGGACGCGCAGCAGGTGGGGTCTTGAGGACCGTAAAACATCGCATCGGTGCTTAGATCAGCGCCCGAAAGGCGCAGCACGTGTCCGCCGACGCTGGCGTCGCCCTTGCCGCCAACGAGCAGGACGGTGGAGGCAAACCAGACTGGGTCAACATAGCGATAGACGACAAGGTAGCGGGAATAATTGTTGCCGCCCCCAAAGCCCTCAAGCGTCAAGAATACGACGTACTCATCCGATCCGTCGCCATCGAGATCGATGTGGTGCCATTCGTCTGCTTCACGATAATAGGACGCCTGCGCGTCTCCGCACTTCATGCGATGCACTTGTGCAAGATGCGCCGAGCGAACATCCGCAGGCGTCGCTTGGAGGCCCGTCGACACAATGCTGCGCGGCGCGGGCGACTGGGCGAACGCGGCTGAACCCAAAAAAACCAGCGTGACTATAGCGAGAACGAGGCGGGCGATCATGTCTTGGATCGCTGATGAGCGACGGTGATGGGAACAGGATTGAACAGGGTATTTGGCTCGCCCGTTCGCGAAAAAGGGAAGAGCGGCACAGACCCCGTAGTGAATTCCTCGTCGTCGTAGCCCACGACCACGTTGACAGACCACACGGAGTGACCGGCGTCGTCGGTCCAAACCTTCGCAGATATCCGATCTTCAGCGCCGGGCCGCATGGTCACCAGCCGCTCGCTCAATGCGAGCTGAACTGCTGCTTCGTCTGCTTGGTCGAGCCCCACGGTTGAGAAGAATATCGTGAGCGCCGAAACGCCGTCCTGCGCCCACATCTCAGCGCGGAAGGGCCGTCCGTCCGACATCACGCCGTCGCACCAGCCGATGTCGAGCACCCCGTCTTCGTCCTTGACCAAGTTCACCTTTTGCTTGGACCGGTCCGGGATGGGATATTTCGGTTGAAGTGCGATCGCCACGGCGCGTCCCCCGGATCATCATGCAACGCCGACCGGCGTGAACACAACGTCCTTGGGGAAGAGGACAGCGAGAAGATCAACCGTGCTCAGGCCACGTCGCGTACGTCGTATTTCTTTGCCAAGAGCGATCGTACGAAAGCGTCCCACTTTTCCATCGCCGCGCGCTTTTCCGGCATGTAGCTCCAACGATCATAGCTTTTTGAACTTACGTCCTGCAGCGTATGGTTTTGGAGACGGTCGCGGATTTCCTTGGAGATGCCAGCCTGACCCGCCAGCGTCTTCCAGGTGCGGCGCAGGTCGCGATTGGTCACGTAAGGAATGACCCCGGTTTCTCGCTGCCGCCACATGAAGGCGTAGAGCGTGCCGTGCGTGACGGGCTTGGATGGGTCCATGGCCGATGGGAAGAACCAGCCATGCGGATTCGGCTCGATCTCCTCCAGAAGCTCAATGGCGAGGCTGGGCAGGGGAATGGTGTGCGGCTTGTGGTTCTTAGTCGTCGACCAATCCAAGAGCTTTTCGCTGCGATCATATTGGCGGCGATTGAGCGAGGCGATTTCCTCCACCCGCTGGCCCGTGAGCATGAGGATGCGCACTGCGCGGGCATAGGGCGGATGGACCGGGCTGCTGGGGTTTTCTAGCCAGCGGTAGAGCTGGACGAATTCTTCTTCCCGGAGCCAACGCGTCCCGACCACCTTCGGCTCAGTGGGGATACCCGCGGCCGGGTTACGCAGAACCCCGAACCGGCGCGGTGAGGTGCTGCGATAGTCGTGCTCCGACTTCATCGCCCATGAGTAGGCCGACCGGACATAGCTGCGGACATGGTCGGCCATGGACCGTTTCCCCCGCAAATAGATCGGCCGCAAGATGTCAGTGATCTCTTCGGGTTCTACCTCTCGGGCGAGGCGATGGCGCCCCAGTGTGTCTGCGATCTTATCCAGGCCCTTTTTGGCTTCCCGCCAGGAGATCTTGTTGGAGATGCGGAGATATTCCGCATAGCCGTCGAAAAGGTCGCCCACGGTCCCCGTACGCGTGTCGCGGGCCGTCTTGATGCTACGGCCCTTCTGGATGAGGTCGGCATAGTCCCGCTCGAACAACTCGCGCGCCTCGGCCAAGCTCATCGAGGGATAATCCCCAAGCTTGGCCTTTGACGCGCGCCCCTCTCGGAACTGGACCGCCATCCAATAGGTGATGACCCGCTTTGCCATCGGCCGGATGCGTAGGGTGAGGCGTCCAACGCCTCGGCCCTCACCGTCTCGAAGGATCTCTTCGCGCCCTGTGAAATGCACCCGTTTGATGGCTGCGCGTATCTCGCCGTCGCTCAACATTGGTCACTGTCCCGGTATCAGTTTTGGGGGACAGTTAGGGAACGGAAGGGGGCTTCCTCACTGTACCCTAACTATACCCGACGACACGCTTTGTTCTCAGGCATGCGACCGTCAAGAAAGAAAAAGTTCTCGGTGTTTCAGCGGGATACTGCGTTACTCACAGTGATCGAAAATCAGTGAGTAGGGTGATTGTGCACCAGGATGATCGAAGCCGCCGAAAGCTCAAGCGCACGCCGCGCGACCTCGCGCGGATAGACCGGCGCGTGATCGACTGTGCCTTCGTTCATCACCTCATCGGCGATGAGTTGGTTCTTGGAATCGAGGAAGAGCACGCGGAATTGTTCGCGCGGCTCGTGCGCCATGCTCATGCGGCAATAATTCACCAGCTGCGACCATGACGAGATCACGGGGCGTTTGGCGAGTTCACTTTTGTTGGCGCGCTCCAGCAAGGCTTGAACGATTTTCATATCCTGCGCGACTGCCGGGCCGGCGCCCTTCACCTCGGCGATGCGCTGCACAGGCGCGGCGAGTACGCCAGCGAGGCTGCCGAAGCGTTCGAGCAATGCTTTCGCCAACGGCTTGGTGTCCTGGCGCGGGATGGTGCGGAAGAGCAGCATCTCCAGCAATTCGTAGTCGGCCAGCGCGCCGGCGCCCGCATCATCAAAGCGTTTGCGCAGCCGTTCGCGGTGTTGATGATAGTGCGGACGATCCTTGTGAATGGTGGGCCGATCAGCGCGCGCGACAACGATGTCGGGCGCGCCGTCCAGCTTGAACGGAAAGAGCTCGGAATCTTCAACGCGCGCGGGCGCCTTGGGCGGGCCGGATTTGCCGGATCGCCCCGCCATGCGCGCCTCAGCCCGCGTTCGCGTTGAGCGCGTGCGGCTGATCGAGACCAGCCGGCGACTTGGTGAAAATCTCGATGCCGGTTTCGGTCACGCCGATCGAGTGCTCGTATTGGGCGGACAGCGATTTATCTTTCGTGACGGCGGTCCAGCCGTCGCCGAGCACCTTCACGGCCGGCGAGCCCAGATTGAGCATCGGCTCGACGGTGAACAACATGCCTGGACGGATTTCCTCACCTTGGCCGGGCTTGCCGAAATGCAGAATGTTCGGCGCGTCGTGGAAGACGCGGCCAAGGCCATGGCCGCAAAATTCGCGCACGACCGAGCAGCGTTCGCTCTCGGCATAGGATTGGATCGCGTGGCCGAGATCGCCGAGCTTCACGCCCGGCTTGATCGCCGCGAGGCCGCGCATCAGCGACTCGTAGGTGACGTCCATCAGGCGCTGGGCTTTGCGCGGCACCTCGCCCACGCCGTACATGCGGCTCGTATCGCCGTGCCAGCCATCGACGATGACGGTCACGTCGATGTTGAGAATGTCGCCGGAGCGCAGCACGCGATCGCCTGGAATGCCGTGGCAAACGACGTGATTGAGCGATGTGCACACGGTGTGGCGATAGCCGCGATAGCCGACGCAGGCCGGCAGCGCGCCATGATCCAGCGCGAACTCACGCGCGAGATCGTCGATGCGCCCGGTGGTGACGCCCTCGCGCACCTCGGCCACAAGCATGTCCAGGCATTCGGCGGCGAGGCGGCCGGCCTTGGCCATGCCCGCGAAGGCGGTGACGTGGTCGTGCAATTTGATCTGGCCGATATTGCGCTCGGGCGCGTCGGCGGCTGGGACGAAAGTCATATCTGCTCCAGTGCGGAGCCTAACATAGGCGTTCGCCAACGTGCAGGCGAGTGGGGGTTTGACCACAGCCCCGGGCGGGGTTTTTCTGCGGCGAGGGCATGCGTGGAGGTTTTCATGATTTCGAGGCTTTTAACCGCCGTGGCGGTCTGCGCGGCCATCGGGCTGGGCTTTGCGCCGGCCGCCCATGCCCAAAAGGGCGGAAACGGCGGCGGGTCCAGCATCACGATCCAGGTGTGCAACAACACCAATGACCCCGCCAATGTGGCGCTCTCCTACCAGCCGGCCAATCAGACCAATTTCTACAATGAGGGCTGGTACACGATCGCGCCGCGGGCCTGCCGCGATCTGGCGCAGACGACCAATGCGTATTTCTACGCGTACGCCGAGGTCGTGAACGATGGAGCGCGCTATTGGGGCGGCGATTTCCCGCTTTGCGTCGAATATCCCGGGCCGTTTGCGTTCTGGAGCGGCAATTCCAACCAATGCGCGCGCGGCCAGGAAGTGCGCCAGTTCGTAGCCATGCATGCCGAGAATTGGGGCGTCTATACGTGGACGCTTACGCCCTAGGCGGCTTGTGACGCCGTGCGGCCGATGACGCGATTGCGGCCGGCTTGCTTGGCTTCGTAGAGCGCCTCGTCGGCGCGCTTGAGCAAGAGGTCGGCGCTGTCGTCGGCGCGTTCCGAGCACGCGACGCCGATCGACACGGTGACGTCGATCGGTTCGCTAAGGCTTGGAATACTGAAAGGCGCGGCGCAAATGTTGCGGCGCAAGCGCTCGGCGGCGAGGCAGGCGATGTCGCCGGGCGTGCGCGGCATGATAACGACGAATTCCTCGCCGCCCATGCGACAAGCATAGTCCGAGGGGCGCGTATTGGTGGCGAGCCGCACCGCGAACTCGCGTAGCACCGCATCACCTACATCGTGACCGAACGTATCGTTGCAGCGTTTGAAGTGATCGATGTCGATGACCATCACCGAGACGTTGTCGCCGCCGCATTGCGCGCGCTGCACCAGCGGGCCGAGTTGGGCGGTGAGGAAGCGGCGATTATAGAGGTTGGTGAGTTGGTCCGTGATCGCGAGTTCGAGGCTCTGATCAAGCCGCGAGCGCAGTGCGTCCATGTAGCGCTTGCGCCGCATCAGCGTGCGGGCGCGGGCGATGATCTCGTCTTCGTCGATCGGGCGCACGATGATGTCGTGGGCGCCGAGTTCAAGCGCGCGTATGGCGCGCTTCTGGTCGTCGGCATCGACGATCGCCAGGATGGGCAGATGCCGGGTCGGCTCGCCTGAACGCATGCGCGCGATGACGCGAAAGCCGTCGAAATTCCTTGAGGTGACGGACACGACGACCAGATCGGGCGGCGCCGAATTGGCCTCGCCGCCGAGCACGGTGATGCGATGCTCGATGCCAAGCGCAGCGGTGATGCGCTTGATCTGGGTGGGGTTGTCATCGACCACAAGCACGTTGCCGGCGCTGAGGCGCAATTGCTCGAGCGGGTCGGGGCGCAAATCTTCGCCGATCACGCCGAGGCGGCGGCCATTGGCTTCGCGGGCGCGCAATTCGTCGGTGACGACCTTGAGGCTGAGCAGGCTCTTCACCCGCGCCATCAGCTGCACGTCATCGATCGGCTTGGTCAGAAATTCCTCGGCGCCAGCTTGGAGCCCGCGCACCTTGTTGTCGCGATCGTCCAGCGTGGTGAGGATCACCACGGGAATGTGCCGCGTCTCCGGCATCGCCTTGAGACGACGGCAGGCTTCGTAGCCATCAATGCCGCCGGGCATCATCACGTCGAGCAGAATGAGATCGGGCTTTTCACGTTTCGCAAGTTGCACGGCTTCTTCGCCGCGCTGCGCCATCAAGACATCGTAATAATCCGCCGTAAGCTTCGCTTCGAGCAAGCGCCGGTTCGCTTCCAGATCATCGACGACAAGGATGCGCGCGCTCAAGCGTGCCCTCCCTTAGCCGATGAACTTGCGGATAGTTTCGAGGAACGTGGTCACGGAGATCGGCTTGGAGAGATAGGCGTCGCAGCCGGCGGCGAGGATCTTTTGCTCGTCGCCGCGCATCGCGAACGCCGTCACCGCGACGACCGGAATGGCCTTCAGCGCCTCGTCCTTTTTCAAGCGATCGGTGATCTCAAGGCCTGAGATTTCCGGCAGCTGGATGTCCATGATGATGAGGTCGGGCTTGTGCTCGCGCGCGAGCGGCAAGGCTTGGCGACCGTCCTTGGTCTTGACGGTGCGGTAGCCAAAGGCTTCCAGCAAGTCGTTGAACAGCCTCATATTGAGTTCGCTGTCTTCGACGATGAGAACCGTTTTGGCCATTTACCCGCTTCGCTTTTGCGGCCCAGAGAGCCCAGATCGGCTGGACCCCGCCCTTATACGGTCGAGGCCTTAACAACCCATCGCAATACCAGCAATCTCGCTGGTATTGTTAAGAAGACCTTAAGGATTGAAGCATGCGCCTGGGCGTGGATTTCGGCGGCACCAAGATCGAGGGGGCGCTGCTTGATTCCAATGGCGAAATCCTCATCCGCCAGCGTGTGCCGAATCCTGGGAACTATTCGGACGCCGTGCGCGCTCTGGCCGATCTGACGGCGCGAATCGAACAGGAAACGGGCAAACGCGCGGGTGCGGTCGGGGTGGCGATGCCTGGCTCGCTGTCGCCGGTGACGGGGTTGGTGCGCAACTCCAACTCGACCTGGCTCAACGGCAAACCCTTCCTCGAAGATTTGAAGCTCGCACTGGCGCGGCCCGTGCGCGCGGAGAACGACGCGAATTGCTTTGCGCTCTCCGAAGCGGTCGACGGCGCGGCGGCGGGCGGGCGTGTCGTGTTCGGCGCGATCTTTGGCACCGGGTGCGGCGGCGGCGTGGTCGTGGATCGCAGGATCATTGAAGGCGTCAATGGCGTCGGCGGCGAATGGGGGCACACGCCGCTGCCATGGAAGCGCGCGGATGAGGCGACGGTGCGTGATTGGTGCGGCCGCCAAGATTGCTTGGAGCAATGGCTCTCCGGCACCGGCTTCAAGCGCTGGTCTGGCATGAGCGCAAAGCAGGCCGATGAGGCGGCGGCGAACGGCGATCCGAAAGCGATCGCCGCGCTCGATCTGCTGGCCGACCGCATGGCGCGCGCGCTCGCCGTGGTGATCGATATCATCGATCCTGACGTGATCGTGTTCGGCGGCGGCGTCTCCAACGTGGACTGCCTCTATCCGAGCGTGCGCGGCAAATTGATCGCGCATGTGTTCTCGGACGTGGTGAAGACGAAAGTGGTCAAGAACATTCACGGCGACAGCTCTGGGGTGCGCGGCGCCGCATGGCTGTTCACGCCGGAGGAAGCGGCCGCATGAACCCCCTCCCCTTGAGGGGAGGGGGCAGGGGGCGGGGTGAAGCTCCGTCGCTGCAGAACTCGCATCCGCTCGAACATCAAATTTGGACGGTGGTGCTTCACCCCACCCCCCACCCCCCTCCTCTCAAGAGGAGGGGGAGATGATCCTCTGCCGCGTTTGTGCATCGGATACGCCGACACCTCGCTGCACCAAGTGTGGTGAAGATCAGAGTGTGGAGCATTCAGAGCTCAATCAGCTCTCCATCGCCCATCTTGATTGCGACGCCTTCTACGCCTCCATCGAGAAGCGCGACGATCCAAGCCTTGAACCGCATCCCGTTATCGTCGGCGGCGGTAAACGCGGCGTGGTCTCCACCTGCTGCTATGTCGCGCGCGCCTATGGGGTGCGTTCGGCCATGCCGATGTTCAAGGCGCTGAAGCTTTGCCCGCAAGCCAAGGTCGTGCATGGCGAGATGCGCAAATACGTGGAGGAAGGCCGCACCATACGGCGCATGATGGAAGATTTGACGCCGCAAGTGCAGCCGCTCTCGATCGACGAAGCCTTCATGGATTTGAGCGGCACCGAAGCGCTGCATGGCGGCTCGCCCGCGCAATCCTTGATCAAGCTGCAAAACAAGATTTGGGAGGAGCGCCGGCTCACGGTCTCGATTGGCCTCAGCTTCAATAAGTTCCTGGCCAAGACGGCAAGCGATCTCGACAAGCCGCGCGGTTTCTCCGTGGTGGGCCGCGGCGAAGCGCTTGCGTTCCTGGAAAGCCGCTCGGTTTCCACGCTGCCGGGCGTCGGCCCTGCTGGCGCGACCGCGCTCGAACGCAACGGCCTGAAGAAGATCGGCGACATTCGCACGGTCGGCCCGCAGCGCATGCGTGCGCTTTACGGCGATTGGGGCGCGCATCTGTTCGCGCTGTCGATGGCCGACGATCCGCGTATCGTTGATCCGCACGGTGAGCGCAAAAGCATCTCGTCGGAGACCACGTTCTTCGAAGACATCTCCGGCATCGAAGCGCTGGAAGACATCCTCTGGCCGCTCTGCGAGAAGGTCGCCGCCCGTTGCCGCGCCACCGACACCGCGGGGCGCACGCTCACGCTGAAGCTCAAGGATGCGCGCTTCAAAATCATCACGCGCCGGCGTCAATTGCCGGAGCCGACTTTGCTCGCGCACCGCATCTTCGAGATCGCGCGCGAGCTGCTCGCGGGCGGCGCGGACGGCCGCACCAAGTATCGGCTGATCGGCGTGGGGCTTTCCGATTTCAGCGACGCGGCCGCCGCCGACAAAGGCGACATGCTCGACACCGAAACACCCAAACGCGCCGCCGCCGAAGCCGCCATCGCCAAAGCCCGCAGCAAGTTTGGCAAGGACGCCGTGCAAACGGGCCGGGCGCTGAAGGCGGAGTGGGAGGATGAGTGATCACCATCCCGGCGCGCCGCGCGGCGGCGAGTTTGGGGTGACGGGCGCGTGTTGTGCGGCTAGTAGAATGTAACGCACCGAGGGAGCATCAGATGGGCCGGGTTGACGCGCGCTTGCAGGAATTAGGGATCACTTTGCCGACGCCGCCGGCGCCGGTGGCGTCCTATGTGCCGTACGTGATCGCCGGCAAACTCGTGCACGTCTCGGGGCAGGTCTCGGTCGACGCGACCGGCGGCATCAAGGGCAAGCTTGGCGATGCGATCGAGGTCGAGGAAGGGCAAGCGGCCGCGCGCCTCTGCGCGCTCAATCTGCTCGCGCAAGTGAAGGCCGCATGTGGCGGTGATCTCGATAAGGTCAAGCGCGTGGTGAAACTGGGCGGCTTCGTCAATGTGACGGCGGATTTCAGCCCAATCCCACAAGTCGTGAACGGTTGCTCGGACGTCATGGTCGCGGTGTTCGGCGAGGCAGGCCGACACGCGCGCTCGGCCGTCGGCGTCGCTAACCTGCCGCTGGATTTCGCGGTCGAGGTCGATGGCGTTTTCGAAATAGAATAAGCGGCCGCCGTAAAAGTGTGTCGCGGTTTTGCTTCCGGGGCCGCGACAAACTAAAATAGCGATATGGATGGAACGGACGCGCTCTCGATCTCCGTAATTGGCGACCTCGCCAATATCGAGCGCGAATTGTGGGATGGTTTGGCCAATCCCGCCGACGCGCCTTTCGATCCATTTCTCTCCTGGGATTTTCTGCAGGCGCTGGAAGAGAGCGGCTGCGCCAGCGTGGTCAGCGGCTGGCAGCCCGCGCATCTCATCGCGCGCGAAGCGGGCGGCGCCATCGTTGGGGCCATGCCGCTCTACGCCAAGGACCATTCCTACGGCGAATACGTGTTTGATCATGCCTGGGCCGAGGCGCTGCATCGCGCTGGTGGGGCTTATTATCCGAAGCTGCAATGCGCGGCGCCGTTCACACCCGTGCCGGGCCGTCGCATTTTCGCGCGCGACGCGGCGGTGGAAACCGCGCTGGCGCAAGGCGCGATTGGCCTCGCCCAACGCGCCGGCGCATCCTCCGTGCACGCGACCTTCGCGAACGAAGAGCTATGCCAACGCCTGGCGCCGCTCGGCTATCTCACGCGCGTTGGCATCCAATATCATTGGTTCAATCGCGGCTACGCAAGCTTCGCCGATTTCCTCGCCGACCTCTCTTCGCAGAAGCGCAAGACCATCCGCCGCGAGCGCGAGCGCGCCAGCGAGGGCCTGCGCATCAAGCGGCTGCAGGGCGACGACATCAAAGCCCACGATTGGGATTTTTTCTTCCGCTGCTACATGGATACCGGCGCGCGCAAATGGGGCTCGCCCTATCTCAATCGCGCATTCTTCGATCTGCTCGGCGAACGCATGCGCGACAAGTGCGTGCTGTTCTTGGCCGAATGCGATGGCGCGCCGATCGCGTCAGCGCTGAACATGATTGGCGGCGAGGCGCTCTATGGCCGCTATTGGGGCCGCATCGCAGAGGCGCCGTTCCTGCATTTTGAGCTTTGCTATTACCAAGCCATCGACGTCGCGATTGAACTCGGCCTGCCGCGCGTTGAAGCGGGCGCGCAGGGCGATCACAAGCTGGCGCGCGGCTATGTGCCCGCGCCCACCTACAGCGCCCACTGGATCGCGCATCCTGGTTTACGCGGCGCGGTGGCGCGGTATCTGGAAGCGGAGACGCCGACGGTGGTGAATGAGGCCGAAGTGCTCGCCGAACATACGCCGTTCAAGAAGTCTGAATAGCCGGCGTGCGTGTGCGCAAGACAAAGTGCAGCGGCACGCCCGCCGCCATCACCACAACGCCCCAGAACAACACCTCAAGCCCAGAACCGAACGCGGCGAACAGCGAATAGACCAATCCGACGATAGCCACCGCCGCCCAGGCCGGCGCCGAGCGGATCGAGTGGCGCAATTCGGCGAGCGAGACGACGACGTAATAGATCAGCCCCAACGCCGTCGCCATCAAGAGCAAGAACGTGTACGCACCAATGAGTCCGCGCGAATAATTCGCCAGCAACAAGAGTGACGCGAGCGTCGATGAAAGCAGCAGCGACAGATGCGGCGTGCCGCCCTTCGTCGTCGATGCGAGCCAGCTCGGCGCGAGCTTGTCCAGCGCCACCGCCATCGGCATTTGTCCGCAGGTAAAGATAAGGCCGTTCAGCGTGCCGGCTGTGGCGATCAGCGCGCCGGCGGAGATGAAATTTGGCCCCCACGCGCCAAACGCGCGTGCGGCTTCGGCGAACGGCGCGGTGGATTGGGCGAGCTGCGCGGGCGGCACGAGCAGCATCACGGCGGCCGTGGCGCTGAGATAGATGATCACGACTGTGACCATGCCGGAGATGAGCGCGCGTGGGATGGTGCGCTCGCAATCCTTCACATTGGTCGCGGGCAGCGTCACCACCTCGAAGCCCGTGAACGGCCAGAGCGCGATGAGCGCGACGGCCGCGAGCGCCGCGATCACGGGTTCTCCGGATGGGTTGAAGGCCGGCAGGTTCGCCGGCGTGCCGACGCTGAAGCCCAATCCGATCACGGCGATCAGCGGGATGATCTTCAGCACGGTGAGCACGATTTGCGTTGCGCTCATTTCCTTTAGGCCACGAATGTTGATGAGCGTAAGCACGCCGATCAACGTCAAGGCGCTGAGCGCTTGCGCGGCGGGGCTATCGTTCAGCGCCGGCACGAACACGCCGAGATAGCCGACGAACCCGATGGCGACGACGGGAATGCCCATCAGGAAGGAGAGCCAATAGGCCCAGCCCATGAGAAAGCCGGTGAGATCGCCGAACGCCGCGCGCGAGTACGCGTAAGGCCCGCCATTGCACTTGGTGCGCGCCGCCAGCCGGCCAAAGACCAAAGCAAGCGCGATCGAGCCGCCGCCCGCGATGATCCAACCGCCGAAACTGAGCAGGCCGTACGGCGCCAGCAATGTCGGCAACATGAAGACGCCGGAGCCGATCATGCAGCCGACAGCAAGCGACCAGCACGACCAGAAGCCCAGTGGTTTGCTCGCTTCGCTCATGCCCGCCTCCGCCCCAGGGCGAAGCATGCACGAAGCCAATGGCGGACGCTACTAGCCTTGACGCTCTGGACGGGGCAATTCGACCAGGGTTTGGCGCTCGTATTCTTGCGGGTCGAGCTTGCAGGAATTGAGTTCGACCTCGAGGCGCTGCGTGGGGCGAACATCGGCAGGGGCGGGGCGCGCGGCCGGCGTTTCGCCGATGAACCAGACAACGTAATCCCGACACCAAGCTTCGCGCAGTTCGAACGGCGCGGCGGCTATTGGCGCGGGTGCGGCGGGGCGTTTGTCCTGTGCTTGCGCGATCGCGGCGGTTGAGGCGCAGGCGATGAGGAATGTGGCGTAAACGAGATTGCGCATGAGCTTGATCCTTCGCGTGGATCAACGCCGCGTTGTCGGCGGCGTTCCGCGGTTCCCTGCGTCAGCGTCGACGCTTGCCGCGCTTGGCGTCGCGATCGCGGAAACCGCCGCGGCCTTGGCGGCTCACGCGCGATTTGCGCCAGCCGGGGATCGCTTCGAGCGGATCGCTGAGCACGGTGAAAAGCAAGCCGCCGCTGATCGGCGTCGCTTCATCCAAGCGCACCTCGACGCGCATGCCGAGCGGGAAGCGTTGGCCGGTTTGTTCGCCGACGAGCGCGTGCGCGGCTTCATCATGCACCCAGCGTTCGTTGCCGAGCGTGGAGATGGGCGCGAGGCCATCGGCTTGGGTTTCGTCCAGGCGAATGAAGAGGCCGAAGCGGGTGACGCCGGTGACGCGCCCTTCAAAAGTATTGCCGACGCGATCGGCGAGGAAGGCGGAGATGTAGCGCGCGGTGGCGTCGCGCTCGGCCGCCATCGATTTGCGCTCCATCTCGCTGATGTGCTCGGCGGTTTCGACGTGGCGACCTTCTTCCTGATCGGTGGCGCCGTCATCGCCAAGTTTCAATGCCTTGATCAGGGCGCGGTGGATGGTGACGTCGGCGTAGCGGCGGATGGGCGAGGTGAAATGCGAATAGCGCGCGAGGTTCAAACCGAAGTGGCCGATGTTGTCGGGCGAATAGACGGCCTGTGATTGGGTGCGCAGCACGACCTCGTTGATGATGTCCTTGTTGGGCGATTGCTCGGCCAGGTGCAGGATGCGGTTGAAGCGCGCGGCGGTGACGTTCTGACCTTTGGTCCAGCTCATCTCGACCGTTGGCAGGAAGTCCGAGAGCGCCGCGATCTTCTCGTCGCTGGGGCGATCGTGGACGCGATAGATTTGCGGCCGGTTCTTCTGCTCCAACGTCTCGGCGGCGCAGACATTGGCCTGGATCATGAATTCTTCGATCAGCTTGTGCGCATCGAAGCGCTCGCGCCGCTTCACGCCGGCGACCTTGCCGTCCTTGAAAATGATCTTGTGCTCGGGCGCGTCGATCTCCAGCGGCTGACGCTTCTGCCGGCCCGCCCACACGCACGCATACGCAGCCCAGAGCGGCCTCAGGATCGGCTCCAGCAGCGGCTGCGTCTTATCGTTCGGCTTGCCGTCGATCGCGGCTTGGGCTTGTTCGTACGAAAGCTTCGCCGCCGAGCGCATCAGGCCGCGCACGAATTTGTGGCGGAGCTTATGGCCGTCGCTGTTGAACACCATTTCCACGGCGAGGCAGGCGCGCTCTTCATGTTCCCGCAGTGAGCAGAGATCGGCCGAGAGCGACTCGGGCAGCATTGGCGCCACGCGATCGGGGAAGTACGTGGAGTTCGCCCGCCGCCACGCCCCGCGATCGAGCGGCGAACCCGGCTGCACGTAAGCGGCGACATCCGCGATCGCAACCCAAACGCGCCAGCCGCCTTTGTTCTTCTCGTCCGTGTCGAGCGACGCATAGACAGCGTCATCGTGATCGCGCGCGTCTTCGGGGTCGATGGTGATGAGCGGCACGTCGCGTAGATCGGTGCGGCCTTTGAGTGTGGGCTTTTGCGCGGCGTTCGCTTGCGCTTCTTCTTCCGGCGAGAAGCCTTCGCTGATGCCGTGCGTGTGCATGGCGAGGATCGAGGCGGCGCGCGGATCGCGTTCGCTGCCGACCACCTCGCGGATCAGTCCGAATTTCGGCCCGTGCGCGCGGTCGCGGCCGGAGACGCGGACCTCGGCGAAGACGAGGTCGCCGTCCTTGGCCTCGCCCACGTGCGCGGCTTCGATCACGAGCGGATGGCGCGCCTTGCGGTCGGCGGGTTCGACGCGGCCGCCGCCGAATCTGGCGCGCGGATCTTTGTTGGCGCGATAGACGCCGAGGATGCGATGCGCGCTTTGGCCGAGGCGCTTGACGACGCGGGCGACGAATTCGCCGCCCTCTTCGCGCGCGAGACGCGCGAGCACGCGGTCGCCGATTCCTATCGCCGCTTCACCACGCATGCGGCGTGCTTCGCCGGGGGCCAAGCGAACGCGTGGGCCGAAATAGCCGTCTGGCCCGCGCATGCGTGCGATCAGTTCGCCGTCATGGTCGCGGTCGATAATGTCCATCACGCCGGACTCTGGAAGCGCATTGGCGTCGGCGTAAGATTTGCGCCCGCTGCGGCCGAGCGCGCCTTCTTCTTCCAGTTCGCGCAAGATGTGGCGGAGTTCTTTCTTCTGCTCGGGGCCAATGCCCAATTCATGCGCGATGTCACGCTTCTGCGCCTTGCCGCCGGATTTGCGGATCGCCGCAAGCACGCGCTCGCGGGTGAGGGGCTCGGGGGCTGGTGGTCGATTCTTCGCCATGGACGCAATGTGGCGCCTATCCACAGCGAGTGGGAGGGGGTGCGCGCGAATGCGGCGCTTAGTTATCGCTGTTGCGGGCGTCGAAGGTGCGGTTGAGGTCGGCAGCTTCGAACAAGGCCCATGTGTCGTCTTCCAAATAGGCGCAGCGCGGGGTTTGTTCGACCAGGCAACGCTCGGCCACGGCTTGGCGCAGAGCCTGCCAGCGCGCACGCGCTGCGTCGGTGTCGATGTCTGCGCGCCGGCCAACGTGAATGATGTAGGGCTGGCTGCCGACTGTGATGGCGCCATAGCCTGTCCGAGGAATGTCACAAAACATCGTTTGGCCCATCGACTCGGCGGTGACGTTCCATTCAGGGCAGCCTGCAGCGCGCGCCGTGCTGAGTCGTTCGATGTATTGCGCGCGTAGGCCGCCATTCATGGGAAGCTGAATGTCGTGGATGACGCGTTGCATGAAGCGTCCGCGCGGGAACTCCGGCGTGACGACCCAGCAGCGGACAACGCTGATCGGCCAATAGCCGCGTCCTGGGCCAGCGCGGTCATGTACTGGCGGCAGCCGCAGCACGACGCTGCCATCGGCGCCGGCGCGGTGTTCGCTCGGATCGTCGATGCGGCCGCACCATTGCGCGCCCGGCGGACCGACCACGGTGATGACTTGCTGTACGATCGTGTGCGGCTGCGGAAACGCGCCAATATCGTTGCGCTGCGAATAGCCCGCGACCGGATCCGGCGCGCTGGCGCACGCAGTAAGGAATAAGAGCGCGAAGGCGGCGAGCGCTCGGATCGACATCTTCCACCCCCACCGTTTCTCTTACGCCTTCTTCGTCGCCTTCTTGGCTGGCGTTTTCTTTGCCGTGGCTTTCTTCGCCGGCGCTTTTTTCGCTGCCGCCTTCTTCGGTGCAGCTTCCTTCTTCACCGCTTCCTTTTTCGGCGCAGCCGCCTTCTTCGCGGGCGCTTTCTTTTTCTTTTTGCCGCCGCCGGCTTCGGCGCGGGCCGCTAGGAGGGCGAGCGCTTCGTCGAAGGTGACGTCTTCCGGCTTCTTTTCCTTCGGCACGTTGGCGTTGGTTTCGCCATCATTGATGTAGGGGCCGTAGCGACCGCTCAGCACGCGCACCGGCTTGCCCGTGACGGGGCTTTCGCCAAGCTCTTTCAACGGCGCGGGCGCCGCGCGGCCGAAGCGGCCTTTGCCGCCGCCGGCTTTCTTTTCTTCGATCAGAGCGACCGCGCGGTTCATTTGAATTTCGTGCACGTCGTCGGCGCCGGGCAGGTTCACATAGAGATTGCCCATTTTGATGTACGGCCCGAAGCGGCCAATATTGGCGACGATCAATTCGTTCTCGCTCGGGTGCATGCCAATTTCACGCGGCAGCGAGAGCAATTTGATCGCGGTTTCGAGTTCGACATCCGTCGGCGAGCGGCCCTTCGGCACGCTGGCGCGCTTGGGCTTATCCGGATCGCTCGGGTTCGGCGTTTCGAAATAGGCGCCGAAGCGGCCGTTCTTCAACACGACCGGGCCGTTAGGGCCTTCGCCGATGATGAGACCGTCCGACGGAATGGCTTGTTCGGCGTCTTCGCTGCCGGCGAGTTGGCGCGTGTATTTGCACGGCGGCTCGCCATTGTAATTAGAGCAACCAACGAACGCGCCGAACTTGCCGAGGCGCAGCGACAGTTGGCCGACGCCGCAGAGCGGGCAGGTGCGCGGATCGGAGCCGTCTTCCTTCGCCGGGAAGATGTGCGGACCCATCACCTCGTTCAACGTGTCGAGCACTTGGGTGATGCGCAGATCGCCCGTGTCGGCGATGGCGCCGTTAAAATCTTTCCAGAAGTCGCGCATCAGCGCCTTCCAATTGAGATTGCCGGCGCTGACTTCGTCGAGCTTCTCTTCGAGATCTGCGGTGAAATCGTATTCGACATATTTGCCGAAGAAGTTTTCGAGGAAGGCGATGACGATGCGGCCGCGATCATCCGGGATGAAGCGGTTCTTATCCATCGTGACGTAATTGCGCTCGCGCAGCTTCTCGAGGATCGCCGCATAGGTAGAAGGCCGGCCGATGCCGAGTTCTTCGAGCTTCTTGACGAGCGACGCTTCGGAATAACGCGGCGGCGGTTCGGTGAAGTGCTGGTCGGCCTTCACGTCCTCGACCTTCACGCTCTCGCCTTGCTTGAGCTGCGGCAGGCGACGGTTTTCTTCGTCTTCCTCGTCGTCGCGGCCTTCTTGATAGAGCTTCAAGAAGCCGTCGAAGAGGATGACTTGGCCGGTGGCGCGGAGTTCGACCTTGCCGGTCGGCTCGGTGAAATCGACGCTGGTGCGCTCAAGCGAAGCGGCTTCCATTTGGCTGGCGACGGCGCGCTTCCAGATCAGATCATAGAGCTTCGCTTGATCGCCATCGAGGCTGAGTTGTTGCGGCGTGTTCGACGGATCGGTCGGGCGGATCGCTTCGTGCGCTTCCTGCGCGTTCTTGATCTTCGAGGCATATTTACGCGGCTCGGCGGGCACGTAATTGGCGCCCATCTGTTTGCCGATGGCGGTGCGCAATTCGCGGATCGCGCCTTCGTCCATGCTGACGCCATCGGTCCGCATGTAAGTGATGTGGCCGGCTTCGTAGAGGCGCTGTGCGGTCTGCATTGTACGCGAGGCGTTGAAGCCGAGCTTGCGCGCGGCTTCCTGCTGCATCGTCGAGGTCGTGAACGGCGGCGGCGGATTGCGCTTGGTCGGCTTGGCTTCGACGGCGCTGACAATGAACTTGCCGGCCTTGATCGCGTCGCGCGCGGCGAACGCGGTGGCTTGATTTTCGATGTCGAGGCGCTTCAGCTTCTTGCCTTCGAACGCCGAGAGGCGCGCGCTGAAGCTTTCGCCGCGCGGGCTCCGCAGTGCTGCGTCGACGGACCAATATTCTTGTGGGCGGAAGCGTTCGATTTCGACTTCGCGATCGACGATGATGCGCAGCGCCACCGATTGCACGCGGCCGGCCGAGCGCGAGCCCGGCAGCTTGCGCCACAGCACCGGCGAGAGGCCGAAGCCGACGAGATAATCGAGCGCGCGGCGGGCCAGATAAGCGTCCACCAATTCCATGTCGATGTCGCGCGGGGCGGCCATGGCGGCTTGCACGGCGGGCTTGGTAATGGCGTTGAAGGTGACGCGCTTTACCGTCTTGCCTTTCAGCGCCTTCTTTTGATTGAGCGCCTCCAGCACGTGCCAGGAAATAGCTTCGCCTTCGCGATCAGGGTCGGTGGCGAGGATCAGATTGTCGGCGTTCTTCAGGGCGTCGGCGATGTCCTTCACGCGCTGGCGGGACTTGGTGTCGATCTCCCAATCCATCGCGAAATCTTCGTCCGGCTTCACCGAACCGTCCTTCGGCGGCAGGTCGCGGATGTGGCCGTACGAGGCGAGGACCTTATAGTCCGAGCCCAAATACTTGTTGATTGTCTTGGCCTTAGCCGGGGACTCAACGACGACGACGTTCATGTTGGCAGGCATACTTTCGGGAAAATCGGGGGCCGAAGCGGGCCGGAAACTGGGGGCGGCGCCGCGCCCTGTCAACGCGTGCGGCGGCGGCGATCTCTCTGCTTATCCCAAAGCCGGGCTAATTTTTCTTTGCCAAACAGCCGGTTGGCCAATTGCTGTGCGACAGTGGAAAACGCGGTGCGGCGGCGCATGGACAACTATAGGTTGCGGGCCTAGGTTTGCCGCATGAGCGAGAACTATGACGACGGCGGCCCGCCCACCCAGTGGGACGTGGCGGTTTATGTACGGGACATGGCGACGGAGCTGGCGGCGATGTCGCGGCTGGCGGGGCTGACGCAGGTGGCGTTGGCGCTGGATCTGACCCTGATCGCGGCCAGTGCGGCGCTTCAGGAGAACGCCGCGGCCGAGGACGCCGCGTAGCCGCCCGGCAAGGACGCGGCGCGACCATTGAGTTCGAGTTCCGTAAGTGCGGCGGCGACCGCGCCGGCTGGCGCTTCGACCAGGCGCGCGATGTCGTTCACATGAATGGGCGTGGGCGAAAGCAGATCGAGGATTTGCTTTTGCAGTTTCGTCGATGGCGGCGGCGCTTCCGTGGCGTCGAACAGCGAGCCGGCCGAGAGCGGGCGAAGCGGCGGTGCGCTCTCGCCGAGTGCGGCGATCACGTCCTCCGCGTTTTCGATCAGCGTGGCGCCCTGTTTGATGAGCGCGTTCGAACCACGCGCGCGCGGATCGAGCGGCGAACCGGGCGCGGCCATCACGTCGCGGCCCTGATCGGCGGCGGCGCGCGCTGTAATGAGCGAGCCCGAGCGTAGCGCGGCCTCGATGACGATCACGGCGCGGGATACGCCGGAGATGATGGCGTTGCGGCGTGGAAAGTCGCGGGCGCGGGCGATTGTGCCGAGCGGGGCTTCGGTGATCACGGCGCCGCGCTCGCAAATGGCTTCGTGCAGCTTGAGATTCTGCGGGGGGTAGGGATGATCGAGGCCGCCAGCGAGCACGGCGACCGTGCCGGTGGCGAGTGCGCCCTTATGCGCGGCCGCGTCCATGCCGCGCGCGAGGCCGGAGACGACGGTGTAGCCCGCCGCCCCAAGGTCGCCGGCCAGGCGCTCCGCGAACATCAACGCCGCGCCCGAGCCTTCGCGCGAACCGACGAGCGCGATCGTCCGCTGCTTCAGCCATTTGGGATCGCCGCGCATCGCCAGCAAGGGCGGCGGCGCGTCGAGTTGGGCAAGCAGCGGCGGATAATCCGGTTCGCTTGAAGCGATGAGGCGCGCGCCCATGGCTTCGGCGCGATCGAGTTCGTCTTCAATGCGCGCGACGGGCGGGGGCGTAAGTTCGCCGATCCGCGGGAGCGCGTCGAGCGCCGTCGCCGCTGTTTTGAAGCGTGCGATCAGGCGATGAAACGTGAGCGCGCCGACGCGCGGCGTGCGCGCGAGCCGCGCCCAAGCGATCCGCTCTGGGCGCGACAGCGTGCGGCTCATGCTTCCGGCGAAGGTTCTGGCGCGACGGGCGCGGTCGGCGCGTCGGCGAGGGCTGGCGCTTCTTCTTTCTTGGCGCCGATCTTCGGCTCCGTGCCGGCGCGCAGGCGCGCGATGTTGGCGCGATGCGTCCAGAAGACGAGGGCCGTGAGCACGGCGGTGAATACCATGGTGGCGATGTCGGGCGCCACGCCGCCGATCGCCGTGATGGTCGCGACAAGCGCGGCGCAAAGGGCCGCGAGCGATGAATAGCGAGACAGCGTGGCCACTGCGAGCCAAGTTACGCCAGCGAAGAAAAAGAGTGGCCAGGGGCCGGCCAGCAATACGCCGAAGAAGGTGGCGACGCCCTTGCCGCCCTTGAAGCCGAGCCACACCGGAAAGCAATGGCCGATAAAGGCCGCGCCGCCGGCGAGAAGGCCCACTTGCGTCTGCTGCTCGCCGGTGAGGCCGCCCAGATCGGCGGCCGCGCGCGCCAGCAAGAGCGCAAGACCCGCTTTGCCCGCGTCGAGCAGCAGGGTGGCGAGCGCGATATCCTTGCGGCCGGTGCGCAGCACATTGGTCGCGCCGATATTGCCGGAGCCGATGTCGCGAATGTCGCCGAGCCCGGCGACGCGCGTGAGGACAAGCCCGAACGGAATCGAGCCGAGGAGGTAGCCGCCAATCGCGGCCAGGATGAAATAAAGCGACAGCACTGGAGCCTCTTTAACAGGGCCGTGCGCGCCTGTGGAGAGGAGAGTTTGCGTCGCCGAAGCGCCGCGCGCTTCGGAAGGAGGGAGCGCGCGGCTGCCGCCTTCGCTCTTCGAGCTTCAGCGGACATGCCGCCGCGCATGCGTCGCGGAGCGACGCGCTCCAACCTGCGAAGGCCGGTGCGGGCCAGCGGCGGAGCCGCGCGCTCCAACTTTCGAAGAGCTGCGCATTTCACCGTGCACACTCACCCATCCCCGGATTGGCGCGTCGCGCCGAGTCCGGGGCCAACACACGATAAGCTAGCTGCCGCTGCAGCTCACCGGCGCGGCGCGGCCGACTTCCCATTGGCCGCTTGAGCCGCCGCCTCGGAATCCGTAGCGGCCGTTGGTGTAATAGCCGTCGCTGGCGCGCGGCAGCACCATCGAGGGGCCGCCGATAATGGCGACGCGGGCGTTGGCGCCTTCGACGTCGACCATCAATTGCGTGCCGTCGCTGCAGCGATAAGCGATCGGGCCGTCGACCGGGATCGGCGGCGGCAGGCCGTTCGGGCCAGGATCGCCGGGGCCGGGCGGCGGCGGCGTGGCGCAAGCGGCCAGAGCGAGAAGAAGAGCGCTGAGAGCGACGATGCGCATGCGTGCCTCCTAGGCGGTGAACGCCGTTTTGCCGGCGATGAATGTTCTTTTCACGACGCCTTGCAGCAATTTGCCGTCGAAGGGCGAATTGTTGGACTTGGATTTGAGTTTGTCGGAATCGAGTTTGAACGGTGCGCCGACATCGATGAGGATCACGTCGGCGGGCGCGCCCTTGCTCAAGCGGCCTTGCGGCAGATTGAGGATTTCGGCGGGCTTCAATGTCATCGCGCGGATGAGCGTGCTGAGCGATGCGTCGCCCTTGTGGTGTAGCGTGAGCGCGCCGGCGAGCAAGGTCTCGAGGCCCACGGCGCCGAACGCGGCTTCTTCGTAAGGCAAGCGCTTCTCTTCAGCGGGCTGAGGATTGTGGCCGGAGACGATCACGTCGATCAAACCCGTGGCGACCGCGTCAACCAAGGCGCGGCGATCGTCTTCGCCGCGCAGCGGCGGGCTGAGCTTGGCGAAGGAGCGATAGCCGTCGACGTCGTTCTCGTTGAGCACGAGGTGATGGACGTTGACGGAGGCGACGGCCTTTACGCCCTTTTCCTTCGCGCGCTTCAGCGCGGGCAGCGTGCGCGCCGCCGAGATCATGTCGAGCAATAGGCGCCCGCCCGTGACCTCCGCCAGCGTGAGATCGCGTTCGGCCATGATGCTTTCGGCGATGTCGGGAATGCCGGGGAGCCCCAGGCGCGCGGCGAGTTCGCCGCCATGCATCACGCCGCCTTCGGCAAGGAACGGATCTTCCGGGCGATTGGCGACAAGCACGCCGAAGGCCGTTGCATAGGAGAGCGCGCGGCGCAGCACGCGGCTCGACAGGATCGGCTTGTCGCCATTGCTGAACAGCACCGCGCCGGCTTCGGCCATGAGGCCGATCTCGGTCATAAGTTCGCCGTCGAGATGTTTGGTGAGCGCGGCCGCTGGAAGAATGTGCACGCCGCCGGAGCGATCAACGCCGCGGCGCAATACGAAATCGACCAAGCTCTGATCGTCGATCACGGGGCTGGTGTTGGGCGTCATCACCATGGTGGTGACGCCGCCCGCGGCCGCGGCGCGGCCAGCGGATTTGAACGTCTCTTTATGCTCGGCGCCTGGTTCGCCGATGGTGACGCGCATATCGATGAGGCCGGGCGCGATGTGATGGCCGTCGGCGTCGATGATCTCGGCGCCATCGGGGGCGCTGGAGATGGCGCCCACGTCGAGGATCGTGTCGGCGAACAGGATGGCGCCGTCTTCGACCTTGTTCTTGGCAGGGTCGATCAGCTTGGCGTTCTTGATCAGGGTGGGTTTGGTCGTCACTTCTTCAGCGCCACGTTGAGCGTTGTCGAGAACGCGATGGCGATGATGAAGGGCACCCAGATCGGCAGCGTGCCGAGGCCAGGTGCGTTGAGCGCGGCGGCGAGGTGATCATCGACCGCCCACCAGAGCAGAAAGAGCCACATCAGCGCGTCTCCTGATTTGAGCCGGGTTCGGCCAAGGCTTCGAGCACCGCCATGCGTACGGCCACACCCATGCGCACTTGGGTTTCGATGAGCGACACGTTCGGATCGTCGGCGACGACGGAATCGATTTCGACGCCGCGATTCATCGGGCCAGGGTGCATGACGAGCGCGCCGGGCTTGGCGTGCTTCAGCTTGTCTTCGTCCAGGCCGTAGAACCAGAAGAATTCGCGTGCGCTGGGGAAGAAGCCGCCATCCATGCGCTCGCGCTGCACGCGCAGCATCATGACGACGTCGGCGTCCTTCAGGCCGTCGCGCATATTGTGGTGCACGTGCGCGCCCCAGCGTTCGGCGCCCGGCGGCATCAAGGTTGGCGGGCCGATCAGGCGCACATTGGCGCCGAGGATGTTGAGCAGCGCGACGTTCGAGCGCGCGACGCGGCTGTGCAGCACGTCGCCGCAAATGGCGATGTTCAAGCCTTCGACTTGGCCCAAGCGGCGCCGGATCGTGAACGCATCCAGCAGAGCTTGCGTAGGGTGCTCGTGCTTGCCGTCGCCCGCGTTGATCACGGCGCAATCGACTTTGCGTGCGAGCAATTCCGCCGCACCCGAAGAGCCGTGGCGAACGACGAGCAGATCAGGGCGCATCGCGTTGAGCGTCGCTGCCGTATCGATCAGCGTTTCGCCTTTCGCCACGCTTGAACTCTTCACGCTCATATTGACGACGTCGGCGCCCATGCGCTTGCCGGCGAGTTCGAACGAACTTTGCGTGCGCGTGGAGTTCTCGAAGAAGAGATTGATCAAAGTGCGCCCGCGCAGCGTGTCGAGCTTTTTGATCTTCTGTTCGAGCATCGGTTCGAACGTCTCGGCGCGGTCGAGCAATTGTTCGGCTTCGAAACGATTGAGATCGCCGATGGCCAATAGATGCTTGCTGCGAAAACGGGCGGGGCTTGCGCTTGCTTCGTTTGATTTCACGCCAGTCGGTCGCTGAGCCATGCGCGCTTGTTAAGCCGTGTGGCGGTTTCGCCGCAAGCGTGGCGGCTCCATGACGAACATTTTCATTTCAGCCCTATTGCCGCCGCGGACTCCGTCTTGTATCTGTTTTGTTCTCGTTCGAGGACGGGCAGGTTCTAGGGCTGAGATAGAAAGAAGCGTGTGATGACGAAGTCGCACCAAAATCGCGGTGAAGCCATGCCGATGCGGCCCGTTGGGCTGGCCTTGGCGGCAGTCGTGGCGGGGCTTGGCGCGGGCAAGGCGCAGGCTGTGGACAACACCCCGCGCGCGCCGCTGGAGCCCAGCGCGCAATCGACGACCTATGTGGTCGATCCGACCAATCATCCCGGCTTCGAGGAAGATCCGGAAATGGTGGTGGGCCCGAGCGAGCCGGTCGCGCCGTTTGGAAAGTGATGTGCGCCGATTAATGCTCCCCCGTTTACGGGGGAGCTGTCGCGAAGCGACTGAGGGGGCGCGATACGCGCTGATGGTTGGCGGACGTTCCCCCTCCGCTTCGCTGCGCTCAGCACCTCCCCCGCTTGCGGGGGAGGAGTTCACGGCATCGCCAGCCCGATGGCGATCGGCATCGTGATGAACGAGACGATCGTTGTCGCCGTGATGATGGCGGCCATGAGTTGGGCGTCGCCGCCCATTTCGCGCGCGAGCGTGTAGCCGGCCGCGGCCGTGGGCGTGGAGCCGATGCCGGCGGCGACGGCGGCGGCGAGCGGGCTTGCGCCGCAGAGCGTGGCCGCACTCCAGAGCACGATTGGCGCGAGGATGAGCCGCATGCCGGTGGCGAGCGCGACTTTGAAGCGCGCGGCGCGCACGGCCTTGAAATCGAGCCCCGCGCCAACGCAAAGCACAGCGATCGGCATCGCAGCTTGGCCGAGCAGATCGAGCACGTCGCTGGCGGGGCCGAAATCGCGCACGCCTACGCCTTGCGCCGCGAGCCCCGCGGCGCAGCCAAGGATCAGCGGATTGGCGATGATCTGATCGAGGATGGCGCGCCAACTGGCGCCATGGCCCGCGCCCCAGCGTGCGAGCACGGTGACGCAGATCATGTTGACGATGAGCACCATCGGGCCAAAGGCGATGCCGATATAGTGGAAGCCTTCGGGGCCGTAGAGCATGGGTGCGGCGGCCAGCAGCACGAAACCGTTCCAGCGCACCGCGCCTTGAAACACGCTGGTGTAGGCGGGGCCTTCCTCGCGGAAGAGCGGCCGGATGGCGAGACTGATCGCCACCATCGCGGCGACGCCGGCAAGAATGCCGATCAGGAACGGCCCGGTGTCGGCGCCGGTGAGATCGGCTTGTGAACTCAGCGTGAAGAGAAACGCCGGATAGAGAATGAAATAGCCGAAGCGGTTCACCTGGCCGAACGCTTCGGCGCTGATGATGCCGCGCCAACGCACGACATAGCCGATCACGATCAGGATAAAGACCGGCAGCAGCTCGCCGATGACTTCAGTCATAGCTTTATATCCCCCTCCCCTTGAGGGGAGGGGGCGGGGGGCGGGGTGAAGCTCCGTCGATTGGAATTGCGTGCGTCATGGTGCGTGTGTGCCTGGGGGGAGTCGTTAGACCTATAAAGCCGCGCATCACCCCACCCCTAACCCCTCCCTCAAGGGGAGGGGAATCTACAGCGCTTTTCGCTCCTGCATCGCGTCGAGGGCGCCTTGGAGCATGTAGGCGGCGGCCATTTTGTCGACGACCTCGCCACGGCGCCGGCGCGAGGCGTCGCCTTCGATCAGTGTGCGGGTGACGGCGGCGGTGGAGAGGCGTTCGTCCCAGAGCAAGAGCGGTGCATCGCGCTTGGCCAGCATGTTGCGGGCAAAGGCGCGCGCGGCTTGGGCCGAGGGGCCGCTAGAGCCGTCCATGTTCAGAGGGAGCCCGATGATGAAGCCGGCGCATTGGCGCGCGTCATAGAGTTTGAGGATGGCGTCCGCGTCGGCGGCGAATTTTGTGCGGGCGATCGTGTCGAGGGATGAGGCGATCAGCAGCGTGGTGTCGCTGACGGCCACGCCGATGCGTTTTTCGCCAGGGTCGAGCCCCATGACGGCGGCGCGCGGCGGTAAGGCGGCGGCGAAGGCGGGGAGGTCGAGAAGGGGCAAGGGCGCTTGTATGGACCGCCGGCGCCTCGCCGGCCAGCGGAGGCGTAGGCCGGCGAGGCGCCGGCGGTCCATAGCCGCCGGTGTTGTTTTTGATGGCTGTGGGCGCCTCGTGGCGCCTGGCGCCGGGGCGCGCCCTTGAACCCAGCGGCGGGCGGCTTTAAGCCCCGGCCCATGTCTATCGATGAAAAAACAGTCCGTAAGGTCGCCAAGCTGGCGCGGCTGGCGCTGCCGGAGGATCGCGTCGCGCCGATGGCGGCGGAGTTGAACGGCATCATGGCGTGGATCGAGCAGCTGAACGAGGTCGACGTCGAGGGCGTCGCGCCGATGACGAGCGCGGTCGAGGGCCTGAGCTTGCCGATGCGTGATGACGTGGTGACGGCGGGTAGTGAGCCCGAGCGCGTGCTGAAGAACGCGCCGAAGTCGGAAGACGGCTTCTTCGTGGTGCCGAAGGTGGTGGAGTGAGCTTCACCATCGCCACCGAAACGCCGCTCTCGGATGACGTGCGGGCGCTCGTGCAGGCGCTGAATGAATTCACGTACGAGCTGACGCCGGCGGAGTATCGCCACCACATGACCGTGGAGCAGATGGCGCAGGCGGATACGACCTTGTTCGTGGCGCGCGATGTGAGTGGCGCGACGTTGGGCATGGGCGCGTTGCGCCGGCACGAGAGCGTGGGCGAAGTGAAGCGCATGTTCGTGAAGCCGAGCGCGCGTGGCTTGGGCGTTGGCGGCGCGATCCTGGCGCGGATTGAAGATTTGGCGCGACAGGAAGGTCTGTCGCGCGTGGTGCTGGAAACTGGTTCAAATTTCGATGCGGCCAAGCGCGTCTATGAGCGCGGCGGATTTCAGAATTGCGAGCCTGTGCTCGATTATCCGCCGAGCGCCTGGACGGCGTTCTATGCGAAGTCGCTATGAGTTCTTTCCAAGTTGGAGCGCGCGGCTCCGCCGCGCAGGCGGCGCGGAGCGCCGCGCTCCCAATCGCTAACAAGTGAAACGACATGACTGATCTCACTTCCCTCACTCTCGCCGCAGCGCTTGATGGCATGGAGAAGAAGCAATTCTCCTCCGTCGAGCTGACCGAGGCGTTCATCGGCGCGATCGATAAAGCCAATCTGCATTTGAATGCGTATGTGGTGACGACACCGGATTTGGCGCGCGCGCGGGCCAAGCAATCCGACGCGAAGCGCGCGGCGGGCAAGGCGGGCCCGCTTGAGGGCGCGCCGCTGGGCATCAAGGATTTGTTCTGCACCGAAGGCGTGCGCACGACGGCGTGCTCGGGCGTGCTCGGCGACTTTACGCCGACCTATGAATCGACGGTGACCGAGAATCTCTTCCGCGATGGCGCGCTGATGTTGGGCAAGCTCAACATGGACGAGTTCGCGATGGGCTCGTCGAACGAGACGTCGAAGTTTGGCGCGGTGGTGTCGCCCTGGCGGCGCGGCAATGAGGAAGCAAAGCTCACGCCGGGCGGATCGTCGGGCGGTTCGGCGTCCGCGGTGAGCGCGGATTTGTGCTTGGGCGCGACGGCGACGGATACGGGCGGCTCGATCCGTCAGCCGGCGGCGTTTACGGGTACGGTTGGGATTAAGCCGACGTATGGCCGTTGCTCGCGTTGGGGCATCGTCGCGTTTGCGTCGTCGCTCGATCAGGCGGGGCCGATCGCGAAGACGGTCGAGGATAGCGCGATCTTGCTGCAATCGATGGCGGGGCATGATCCGAAGGATTCAACCTCGCTGCCGGTGGAGACGCCGAATTTCCGCGCCGCGTGTCAGCGTTCGATCAAGGGCATGACCATCGGCGTGCCGGAAGAATATCGCGTCGATGGCATGCCGCCCGAGATCGAGGCGCTGTGGCAGCAGGGGATTGAATGGGCGAAAGATGCCGGCGCGACGATCAAGCCGATCTCGCTGAAGCACACGAAATACGCGCTGCCGACCTATTACATCGTGGCGCCGGCCGAAGCGTCGTCGAACCTCGCGCGCTATGACGGCATGCGCTACGGCGCGCGTGTCGCGGGCAAGGATCTAAATAGCGTCTATGAGAACACGCGCGCGTCCGGCTTCGGCAAGGAAGTGCAGCGCCGGATTCTGATCGGCACGTATGTGCTGAGCGCGGGCTACTACGACGCGTATTATCTGCGCGCGCAGAAGGTGCGTCAGCGCATCGCGCAGGATTTCCGTGATGCGTTCGAGAGCGTCGATGCAATCTTGACGCCGGCGACGCCGTCGGCGGCGTTT
This sequence comes from Caulobacterales bacterium, assembly GCA_017303355.1. GTDB lineage: Bacteria > Pseudomonadota > Alphaproteobacteria > Caulobacterales > Aquidulcibacteraceae > Vitreimonas. The sequence continues at coordinate 56,875 of JAFLCU010000009.1, forward strand.
GCTCTTGGTGAGAAGAGCGCCGATCCGGTGGCGATGTATTTGAACGACATCTTCACGGTGACGGCGAATTTGGCCGGCTTGCCGGGCTTGGCGTTGCCGGCCGCGACCGACGCGAATGGTTTGCCGCTTGGTTTGCAAGTGATAGGCAAGGCGCTCGACGAAGAGAGCGTGTTCGCGGTGAGTGCGGCGTTGGAGAAGGCGGCGAATTTCCGCGCGAAGCCGGCGAAATGGTGGGCGTGATGCGTCGTGCGCTGGTTTTTGTTGTGTTGGCGGTGAGCGTCTTCGCAGCGCCGAGCTATGCGCAGCAGGCGCAAGATTTGAGCGGCGTGTGGCTTGGACGTGAAGTGGAAGAGCCGCGCGTGAGCGACGGCTACTTTCGGGCCGAGCTGACACAGGACGACGACGGCGTTTTGCGTGGCACAGGCGTGGTTGATCCATGCCCGCGCTGCGCGGGTTTCATGGAATATGATCTGAGCTGGGAGGGCCGCCTGAAGGGTGACACCTTGATGCTGACCGGGACGCCGACGCGCGTGCGTGGTCGTCACACTGTGGTGCGTTTTGTTGGGCGTGCCGCCGGTGATGGATTCGAAGGCGTGCTGAGCGGGCTGCCGCGCGGCCACGGGATGGCGATGGTCGTGGCGCGTGCGTCCGATGTTACGGAAACGGAACGCACCGAATCCCGCTAGCGTGGCGTCATGGCCAAACGCAAAGCATCTGCTTCGAGACCGGAACGTCGTCCGCGCGGCGAGATCGATCGCAATTTCTTTTTTGGCGACGTCTTCATCAAGACGGGCGTGGCCGTTGCAGTCGTGCTCGGTCTGATTGCGCTTTACACGCCGTTCACGCTGATGGGCGCGATCCATGACGGCATGTGGGATTACCTCGCTGTGATGGGCGGGTTCGGCACGATCGGCATTGCGTGTTTCCTGTTTGGCCGGCACCTCCGCCGCCAAGCCACGCATTGGGATTTCGATTAAAATCGCCGCTTCCGGCGCTTGACCTTCCGCGCCCGAGAGCCGAGTTTCGCGGCCATTCCAACAAGGAGCCGGTCGTGAACCAGGCGGAAGTGACGCGCCTCGGCGCCTATTTGAGCAGAGTTCTGGGTTCGCCGACGGCGTCGGTGAAAGCGCGCGGCGGCGATGAAGGCGATGTGCTGATCGCGGGCGCCGTGGTGGGCGAACTCATCAAGGACACGGACGAGGGCGAGACCTCCTATTCGATCAGCGTGGCGTTGCCGCGCGCCGCGGGCGCCAAGAAAAACGCGCCGATCGATGATGGCGAACGCGCGCGGCTGCAGGGCCTGCTGCGCGAGAAGCTGAAATCAGCGGATTTGCAAGCGCGCGCGCGGCCGCGGAAGACGGATTCGGCTGAGGTTTATGTGGGCGATGAATTCATCGGCACGCTGTCGGCCGATGAGGACGAGGGATATTTCCTCACGATGTCGATCTTGGACATCGATCTGGAGGACGAGGATTGAGGCAGTAGGCAATGGGCAATTGGCAATAGGGTTGGATGGCTGAGCCGATTGCCTTGAACAAACAAAACCCGGCGACTTTCGCCGCCGGGCAGTTCAATTCGTTTCATCCAACACAATAGCAACGCGCTGGCTTGAGGAAGCGGCGCGGAGGCGCGCGTTACAAGACACCCAGCATGGAAGCGACCAGCGGGTGGCGGACGATATCGACTTCGCCGAGGCGGCAGACTGCGATGTTCTTCACACCATCGAGCTTGTCGGCGACAGAGTGAAGGCCGGAGAGATCGGGCAGCAGATCGGTTTGCGCGGGGTCGCCGGTGACGACCATGGTTGAATTCCAGCCCAGGCGCGTCAGCAGCATTTTGATTTGGCCGTAGGTGCAATTCTGCGCTTCGTCGATGACGACGAAGGCGTTGTTCAGCGTGCGGCCGCGCATGAAGCCGACGGGCGCGATTTCGATCAGGCCTTCGGCCATCAAGGCTTTGAGGCGCTTCGGCGAGAGGCGATCCTGCAGCGCGTCGTAGAGCGGGCGCAGGTAGGGTGCGAGCTTGTCTTCCATCGCGCCGGGCAGAAAGCCGAGCGATTCGCCGGCTTCAACGGCGGGGCGTGACAGCACGATGCGGCCGACTTTACCGCTTTCGAGCGCTTCAACCGCCTTGGTGATGGCGAGATAGGTTTTGCCGGTGCCGGCGGGGCCGAGCGCCAGGACGAGCGCGTGTGTGTCGATGGCTTCCATCAAGGCGGTCTGGCCTTTGGATTTCGGCCGGACGTTTTTGATGAAGCTCTGGTCGCGTGCGCCCGCGGCGTGTGATGGCGCATCCTGGCCTTGCCAGCCGCCATCAAGCACTTTCAAATTCCGTGTACGCCGATCGTCACGCTGAAATTCTTCAACGTTGAGCGCGCCTTGTGCGTGCCGACGTTTCGCTGGACGCTTCGCCATGAATTTCTCCTTCCTGGAGATGGACGAAAAAGCCGCAGGCTTTTGGCCTGCGGCTGGGGAGTCGAAGAAAATGTCGGCGGGCTCGCGTGCCGAAGCCGGGGAGTCGCTGAATCGTGCGCCGGGCGGCGGTGCGGAGCTGATCTGCTTCCTGCGCTTAGCGCCCACGCTCTCCCCCACGTTTGGATGCTTGCGCATCCAGGAGACCGGACAATTCGGAAAATCCAAATCGTGATGTTCTCAGGAGACGCTGATCCGGTTAACGACGTATTGAGTTCGAACGGCGTCACAAACATTTCGCACAAGCGATGAGGCATGGCGCGCAAGGAGCATATCGATGGCGATCTACGCTTTGGCCGATGCGGACCTGGAAGTGGAAGACGAGGATGCCTTCTGGGTGGCGCCGGGCGCCGTTTTGATCGGCAAGATCGTTCTGAAGAAGAACGCCTCGGTGTGGTTCGGCGCGGTTTTGCGGGGCGACAACGAATCGATCGTGGTCGGCGAGAACTCGAACGTGCAGGATGGCAGCGTGCTGCACACCGACATGGGCGCGCCGCTGACGATCGGTAAAGACGTCACCATCGGCCACCAAGTCATGCTGCATGGCTGCACCATCGCCGACAATACGCTGATCGGCATCAAGGCGACTGTGCTGAACCACGCATTGATTCCGTCGAATTGCCTGGTTGGCGCGCATGCGCTGGTGACGGAGCGCAAGACGTTCGAGGAAGGCTCGCTGATCACCGGCGCGCCGGCGCGCGTGGCGCGCAAGCTGGAAGAACAGCAAAAGCAGATCATCCAAATGTCGGCGTTGCACTATGTCGAGAATTGGAAGCGCTATGAGCGCGATATGAAGAAGAGCCGGTTTGGGTGAGGTGTAGATCGCCGGCGTTCAGCCTGCGTCTCAAGGCGTGTGATTCTGCCCGAATGTCCTGGACAAGACGCCCTTCGGCGACGAAACTAAATCGCAGTGACCGACATTTTTATATCGTACAGTCGGAAGTATCGGGCCACGATTATGCCGATCGTGGAAGCGCTTCGCGAATTACATCTCGACGTTTGGTTTGATGCAGAACTAAACGCAGGCGATGTGTTCAGTGAGAAGATTGAGTCGCATCTTAAGCAGGCACGTTGTGTCCTTGTCCTCTGGACCAAGGATGCGGTGAACAAAGGGTCGCGCGGCTGGGTAAGAAGCGAAGCTGATTGGGCTCTTCAGCGCGACAAGCTCATTCAAGCGCAGCTAGAGCCGGTGAAGTTGCCGCCGCCATTCTTCTCATCCGTGGCGATGCCGATAGATCTCTCTCGCCTGACGCATGGTTCGCGGAAGCCCAATGACCTCGCGTGGAAGGCTTTGCTCGGGTCGGTGGCGCACTTCACGAACCGGCCAGGCCTGCGGTACCTTCAAGACTCATTGCGATCGGACGAAACTCTACTGAGCTGGGTTTCGCGCTACTCCGGCGACCCCCTCAGTGAGGCCAAGTCAGGCAATTTTTCTTCCATCGCCGCGCGAATTAGGAGTCTACGCGACGCCGAAGCTAGACGCATAAGAAAGCGAGGGAATCTAGAAGCGGAACTTCGAGAGCTTGTGGAGGACACGCGGACGGCACCGATCTCATATTTTGGAGCGTCAAACGCCTGCATCGTCAGCGACCAAAACGGGGTGCGGCCGAAGATAGACGTCGCCGAGATTTGGCCGCGTTCGGCCAGCGCGTTCGCCGCGCTTGGCCTCGACGTGAACGTCTATGGCCTCGAATTTTACGACCTCGCCGTCGAGCGCGCATTCGATGGCCCGACGCCGATCCTTGTGGTCTCGGGCGAAGTGCGCAATATCGGCCGCGACGACAAGCTCGTCCCGCCGGTGCGCGTCTCGCTGCGCGACACACACTCGCAGGAAGTCTTCGAACTCGTTAACGCGATCAGCGATCAGCCGCTGGCCGCTGGCGAAGCGATCCCGTTCCATATCCGCGTCGAGAACCCGCCGGCTGACGTCGTCGATCTCCAAGCGACGTTTGGTAGCTTTTCCGACATCGCGCTTGTTGATGGCCTGGTGCGCGTATCGACGGCACCTGCCGAAAGTCAGGAAGAGCTTCTGCTCGATCAACCGGTTAATAGCCACGCCGCACTGGGCGGCGACGAGCGAATTCGGCCCAGTTGAAGGCGCGCATTGCGAATGGCTGATGCGCGCTTGCGCGTACCGTAGGATGAACCGCAGAGGGGTGATGCGCACCCTTTCAATCTGCCTGCTATTAAGCGGAGATGCGTTTCCCGGCTTGGAGCTTAGCGCGCTTCGGTGCGGAGCGGGCCGTTCCAGACTTTGGTGATCTTCACGTCGGTCTCGGGGCCCAGATTGAACCAGGCCAGGCGATCGCGCGTGGCGTCGATGACGACGAAGCGATCGCCGCGTTCCAGCGTTTGCGAGAGCGTGTTGCGGATGACGCCCGCGGAAAAGCGCGTGCGCACCATCCAGAGGCCGGGCGCGAGATCGCAGATATGGCCCATGCTGGTCAGCGCGGCCATGAACGCGTTCCACGAACCGGAGACGATTTCGGCGTGTACGAACACGTTCGCGCCTTCGACGGAATCGTTGGCGGCGTCGGCGCGCAGCGGCGCCATCAGGCCGATCACGCGGCGCGCTTCGATCCAATTTCCGTCCTCGGCGTCCGACACCATGGTGGCGGGGCGAATGCGGCCTTCAGCGACGAAGCCGTTCAATTGCTCCATGCTGTAGGGGCCGTAGGCCTTGCCGCGCACCTGCACCCACCACTTGCCGGTGGTGCTGGAGGTTCTGACGGGTGCGGCGACGTCGCTCACGGTAAATGCTCCGTTTCGAAACGACGGCGCTCATTCGCGCCGCCGACGAAACAGGCGATTTGCAATCGCTATGCCGGAGAGTGAGTGATCCGTTAAGCGCGACGTGGGCGCGGATCGAAGTCCACGGCGAAGCCGCCTTCGATCAGTCGCGCGACGCGGCCATGGATCGAACCGATGCGCACCCACGAGCCGATCAGGGGCGGGGCGCGGCGGGCGCGCACCGTCACGCCGGCAAGCGAGAAATCGAGAATCTCGCCCTGACAGACGGAGCCATCCTCAAATTCGCAATGCGCCATGTTGCTTGGCGCCTCGGCGGCCTTGGCGTCCGCTTCGATCTCGGCGTTGGTGAACAATTCCTTGTTGGCGGCGGCGGTGAGCTGCTCGGCCATCTTCTCGCGCTTGTGGGCGCTGAAATCGAAAATGATGGCGACTTCACCTTCGCCGCAGCGGCGGGCGACATGGCCGGAGACACGGCCGAAGCCGTCTAAATAGAGCACGACGCGATCGCCCACGCCGGGCAGGATCGGTGCGGCGATGCGGATGTCGCCGGGGGAGATGTCGGCGGTGCGGCAATCGTGTTCGCGGCCGAGCGGGTCGAGCATGCGGCCCGAGACCTCGAACGGCATGCGCCGGAAACGGCGCCGTTCACGGACGCCGACTTGAGCGGCGGTGAGGCGGCGCGCGGCGGCGGCCAGGTCCATTTTGAGCGCGGCGTTCGACATGCAGCGATAAACGCATGTTCATTGTAAACACGCGCTTAAGCATTTGCGGTTTGGTGCGAAGATGACGATGCGTCATCTCGCCGGGGCGAAAGCGATCTGGTAGGGGTGGCGGCAGAGATAACAGGGGCGCCCCGATCGAGGGCGCCAGGGAGCGGAACGTGGCGGAAACCCAGGATGGCCAGAAGTTCGATTACGTGATCGTGGGCGCAGGGAGCGCCGGCTGCGTGCTGGCGAGCCGGCTGAGCGAGGACCCGAACGTCACCGTCGCGCTGCTGGAAGCGGGCGGCAAGAACAATTCGCTGCTGGTGCGGATGCCGGCGGGCGTCGGCAATCTGATCGCCAGCAAGGGCGTCAGCAATTGGGGCTTCGAGACCACGCCGCAGGAATTTCTGAACAATCGCCGGCTCTATCAGCCGCGCGGGCGCGGCTGGGGCGGCTCATCGGCGATCAACGGCATGATCTATATTCGCGGCCACGCGCGCGATTACGATCAATGGCGCCAGATGGGTTTGAACGGCTGGGGCTATGCGGATGTGCTGCCCTATTTCAAGCGCGCGCAGCATCATGAAGATGGCGGCGATGCGTGGAACGGTGATGGCGGCCCGCTTTGGGTGTCGCGCGGCCCGCCCGGCGATCCGATCTACAAGGCGTTCATTCAGGCGGGCAAGCAGGCCGGCTATCCGGTGACGCGCGATTTCAATGGCTATCAGCAAGAAGGCGTCGGCCCGTATCATTTGACGATCCGCGAAGGCGAGCGCTGGAGCGCCGCGGCAGCGTATCTCAATCCGATCCTGGCGCAGCGGCCGAATTTGAAAGTGGTGTCGAACGCCTATGCGGGGCGCATCATCATCGAAAACAAAACGGCGATCGGCGTCGAATATTCGGCGGGTCCTGGCAAACCAGTGCAGAAGGTGTTCGCCAAGGGCGAAGTGCTTGTCTGCGGCGGCGCGTTCCAATCGCCGCAATTGCTGCAGCTCTCGGGCATTGGCGTGGCCGATGATTTGATGAAGCTCGGCATCAAGGTCGAGCACGACGCGCCCGATGTCGGACGCAATCTGCAAGATCACCTCGATGTCTGCGTCATTTATGAGATGACGAAGCCGATCTCGATGTATTCGAAAACCAAGGGCCTGAAGCAGCCGATGATCGGCATTCAGTACCTGCTCTCGAAGCAAGGCGCTGGGCGCACCAATCATTTGCACGCGGGCGGCTTCTTGAAATCGCGCGGCGAACTCGACCGCCCCGACATTCAGCTGCACCTGGTCAATGCGCAGATGCGCGATCACGCGCGCATCAAGGCCGATCGCGACGGGTTCACTGTGCACGCCTGCCAGCTGCGGCCGGAAAGCAAGGGCACGGTGAAGCTCGGCTCGACCAATCCGTTCGAGGCGCCACTGATCGATCCGCGCTATCTGGCCGAGGAAAACGATCGCCGCACCATGCGCGACAGCGTGCGGATGGTGCGCGATATCGTGGCGCAGGATGCGATCAAGCTCTATCGCGGTCCGGAATTCGCGCCGGGCGCGCATGTGCGCACCGACGCCGAAATCGATGCATGGATTCGCGAAAACGCGGAGACGATCTATCATCCGGTCGGCACGGTGCGCATGGGTGCGGATAATAAGGCGCCGCTCGATGATCAATTGCGCGTGCGCGGCATTGGCGGCTTGCGCGTGATCGACGCGAGCGTGATGCCGACGCTTGTGGGCGGCAACACCAACGCGCCGACGATCATGATCGCCGAGCGCCTCTCTGACATTCTGCGCGGCAAGAAGCCGTTGCCGCCGCAGGACGCGCCAATCGCGGAAGACGCGCGGGCCACGGTTTGAACGCGCGGCGTGTCGCCGGCATTGGCGCGCTGATCGGATTTGCGGCGCTGGCGCTGCAGTATTTTTTGATCGTGCGCAACATGGGCGCGGAGGGCGCCACGCCGCTTGAGGCGACGTGGCGCTATTTCGTCTATTTCACCATCCTCACGAACGCGTTCGTGACATTAGTGATGGCGCGCGCGGCGTGGAAGCCGGAGAGCCGCGAGGGGCTTAATGCGCCGCGTGTCGAGCTGATGGCGGTGGTGTCGATCCTGTTTGTGTGCGCGGTTTATAATGTGCTGCTGGCCGCGCGCTGGGATCCGCGGGGACTGCAGAAGATTGCTGATATTGGCGTGCACCAAATCGTGCCGGCGGTGTTTGCGCTGTTCTGGCTGTTGCGCCCGCATGGCGGGCTGAGCTGGCGCGGGGCGTTGTTCTGCGCGCTGTGGCCTTCGGCCTATGCTGTCTATGCGCTGATCCGCGGCCAGTTCGACGGCTTCTACGCCTATTTCTTCATGGACCCGACGGCGATGTCGTGGGGCCAATTGGCGCTCAACGTGGCGGGGCTCAGCGCTGTGTTCGTGGCCGGCGCCTTTGTGTTCGTCGGCATCGACCATGCCCTGGCGCGGCGCGGAAACGCAGGCGCCGCGCAGTCCTAGTCGCCGAGCAGAAAAGGCGACCCGCGATATTATCGCGCGATCTTCGGTACGGTTGAAGGCGCGTATGCCACCGCGGTTGCGCATTCGCGCTGGCAGATTATGTAGAAGGTGACACCAATGGACCGCAAGGAACAGCTTACGCTTCTGACGCCCAGGGATTATCAAGCGGCTGGCTATGAACCGCCGCATTGGGACGATCAGCTACCGACGCTGCGAGTGATGCGCGAGTGGGCGGAGACCGAGGCGGCGGTGCGGGCGGCGATGGCTTCCGACAACGAGGCAAAGTAGGGCCGGCCTTCTACTCAGCCGTAGAGCGCGCGTTACAGCAGAGCACAACCGCCCGCGCTTCCGGCGCGCAATGGTGGGCGACGATCTCGAAAGCGCCCGGCGTCAAGAAAGAAGATCTGGACTTGCTGGGGCTGGAGGACTGGCTGCAAGCCAGGACGCGCGCGCCGCCCAAGGGTATAGCGTCAGCTTGGTGCACGTCGATGTAGAGGAGCGATGTCGACGGGTTAGTCGCACAAGCGCGCGCGGTGAAGCAAGCGTTGCGCGCGCCACGGCCGAAGCGGTTTCTTGAAGCGATCTCCGATCTCGGCGGAATCAAGCTATTCGATAGCGAAGCGCGCGGCGACGTGCTCGCGATCCTGGGCACGGACAAGGCCGTTCCAGTGCGTGGGCGTATGAAGCGCCAGTTGATCAACAACGTCTCCGGGCGGCCTTTGCATGGCAATGACGGGCTCATTCAAGCGCTGTGGGAGATGGGATATTTCGGCGCGAAGCCGGCGGGCATGGGGTTTGTACAATCTCCCGACGCGGGAGGTGGTGGTGCTGGGAAGTGGCGCTGGGATAACAACACGTTCCATCTGGACAGCCCGCAGGGCCAAATTCGTGGCCGGCTGTGGCGCGATAACGTCAGCGACACCGACGCACTCAAAATTGACTCGTCGGCCACGCTGCAAGAAGCGCGCGGTCAAGGACATGGCATCGCTCTCTACGAGCAAGCGGCGACTGAGGCGACGCGGCGTGGCTTGCCGCTTGTCTCGGACTATCGCGTGTCCACGGATGCGGCGCGCATGTACGAGGCGCTTGGCCGTCGCGGCTACACGATCGAGCGTAACCCGACAGCGGAGTTAGTTGGCAAAAACTGGATCGCGCGCGACGGTAGCCCTGCATTTCGCGCAACACGCGCTCCTGACGCAGGAGGTGCGGGCGCACCTCAACCTCCTGCCAGAGGAGATGATGTCGACCCATTCAGCTTCTTCCAAGAAGCGCGTGATCCTGGCCCGCGTTCGCTGCGCGGCGTGACGCAAATGACCGACGACGAAGTCGTTACTTGGTTCAATGCAAACGTTGAGGTGCGCCGACCGAACGACGCGGCGGCAGCGCTATGGTTCAAAACAGACGATACACTTGCTCGCCCAAACGTGCGAGTGGCGATTGATTGGGGCGGTCATGCGATTACAACCTTTCGGGGGCGTACATCTGGCGAACGATCAACGGGGCCAAATTCGGCTGATGTGAAGAAGGGCGCACAAATGTTTGTGCGCCTTGCTGCGGTTATTCGCGCTTGGCTCATTATTGAAAAGAGTGAGCGTATTTACTTCTCTGGCGCGACTGACGCGCACGATCGCATGTACCGAACTATGCTTCGGGTTATCAATTTTCCTGGCTACGTTTCGCGCGAAGAAATAAGGCGAGCTGCATCGGCGTCAAAGGCAACCGAAAATGTAACGCCAATACGCACAGCGCAAAGTACGCAGAACACGAGTGTCTTTTTTTCGATAGTGCGAAAAGACATTGCCGAAAAACTGCAGCAGGCTGGCGAGGGGCCGGTCGTCGCCTCGGGAAACATTGGCTCTTCTTGGGAGGGCTCTACTTACGCAAACATAGGGACTGTTGAAAAATACCAAACAGATGTAAGGATTGTTCGCGATGGACAAGCTAACCCTGACGGACGAGCAAGCGGCGGACCTTTTGGCGGAGGAGCCGGAGCTGGCGAAGGCGCTGGTGGAAGTGATGCGGTCTATGGAAATGGACCCGAGGGATTTCGACAAGATGGATCAGGCTACGGCGAACGCCCCAGCATCGACGAATTCCTGACCAAGCTCCGCGCCGATCTCGCCGGCGACGAACAATATTCAATCGACGACGAAGCGGCGGCCCAAGCGATCCGTGATGCGGAGCGTACACGCGACTGGTTCGCCGAGCGCGGCGTCGACATCGAGGGCAAGCCCGGCGATCCGAACGTTAGTCGTTCACGACCGCGAGGCGCAGGCCTTTTGGCGTTTTCGCTTGCGGCGGGTGCAGCGAACCGAGGCGCAGGCGCTGGATGTGGCGTCCGCCGAGGAATTGTTCGCCGCCGAGCGCCTGGAAGAGGCCGAGAAAGCGGTTGCCGAGTTGGGCGTCGACTTTGAGCGGCGTCAGCAGGATTTCAGCGCCCACTTGTTTGCCGCACGCGGTCTCGGCGGTGACGCGCGCGATCGCGGGCTCGCCGGCGGCGACGCAGGAATCGATCAGCGCGTTCACCAAACGCAAGTCCGGCTCCAGAAAGAAGCGCTGGAAATCGTGCTCGCGCATGTCGCGGCCGAACACTTTCACCAGGTCCTGGCCGAAGGTGCGGATCGGCATGCGGCCGTCTTTCATACGTTCGACGACGAAGAGGCGCTCGAGCACCTGATCGGCGCCGCCCTTCTTGGGCGCTTCGCCAACGCCGGCCAGTGCGCGGCCATAGGCGAGCAGCGCGCGTGTATCGGGATGAAAGGTCTCTTCGCCCAGCATTAATCTTACGCTTCGCTTGGTGAGTTCGAGTGCAGGGCCGGTCACGCAAGCTCCGCGCCCAGGAAAATCACGGGAATTGCGTGCTGCGACGGGGCGGTTTCGCGCGCCGCGCGAGGCTTGGCCCCCGCCTTGCACGGCGGCTGGCGAGATTAAGGAGTAACGGCGGATGACCGTTCCAGCGCGATACATTCTGGCGGCGCTTGCTTTTGGCGTCGCCGCACTTGGCTTCTTCCTGTTGCCGGCGGATGCGTACGCCGATTGCAATGGCTGCAACCGGCCGCCGCAATGCCAACAAAGCTGCAATCCGTCGCCGCCGTCCCCGCCGCCGCAAACCAATTGCTGTCGCCCGCCGGTGGTCGTCGTGCCGCAGCCGCACGTGCCGCCGCCAAACATCGTCGTGGTGAATTCCGGCGCGCGCGCTTCGGCCTATGCAAACGCCACCGCGATCGCCGTCGCCAATGTGACGACGGGCGACACCATCATCCGTTCGAACACGATCGTCGAGGCCGGCGCGCAAGCGATGGCGCAATCGTCGACGCTGTCGGTGATGGATGCGGCGATCACCACCGAGAGCGTGGCGCGCGAGCGTGATCTCTTGGTGCAGGCGATCTGCATCGATTCCGGCAACAACCCGCATCCGGCCTCGCAAACCTTTGGCGGGCGTGACGTGGGCCAGGATTATCGTGGCGAAATCTATCGCTGCATGTCCGGCACGCGCATGCGCTACACCGTCGATGGCCGCAATTATGATTGCGCGGCGGGCGAGGCGCTTTGGTTCGAGAACGGCCAAGTCGCCTGCCGCACGCAGGTCGCGCGCCGCTCGTGCAACGAACGTTCATTGCTGCGTCGCTTCGGCCCAGGCGACAAGATGGTGCGCATCCGCGACGTCGAAACACGCGAAGCCCGCCATGAAACGACTTTCTCCGGCGCCATGACCATGGACGGCGGCGTCGGCCAAGGCGGCTGGTGATTTAGAGACCCAAACCAACCATACCAATCTTGGCCGATACCTCGGCCGTCCCCCGCGTCACAAGCGCGGGGGTTTTTATTTGCCGGTCAGTGTGCGTCGACCACTTCGGTGATGTTGGCGACGACTTGGCCGCCGCACATCACGCGCACGCCGCGATAATGCTGAGCGATGGCGGGGCCCTGATAGGCGACCATGGCCGTCGTCACGATTTGCGCGTGCATGCCGCTGCGCTGTGTGAGCTCCAGCACGATCTGCTGCACCGGTGTCGCGCTGCGGTCGGCGGGGCCTTCGCGGACTTCGACGCGATAGCCGGCGTGCGGCAGATCGATCTCGCCGGTCACATGCAGCATCGGGCGCGCGTCCGGCCCGGGCATGCGGTTGACCCAGGCGGCCCAGTTGCGGCTTTCGACAATGGGGCACGCGGCCGCTGGCGGCGGAGCGGGTGCTGGTGCTGGTTGAGGGACCGGAGCGGGCGGCGGCGTCTGGCAGGCGGCGAGGGCGCTGAGCGCCAGGAAGCCGGAAATGATCAGCGCTCGCATGTGTGTTTCTCCGCTCAGTAGGCCCGCTTCAAAGACATAATCGCCCAGCGCCTGCGGCCAGGGAAGCTGGAACCCTGGACAATGCGGGGATGGCTCCCCTAATCCAGCCTCATGACTAGCCTTGATGTTCGCTCCGCCCGCCCTGACCAGCTTGTGCCCGGCGACAAATCCCAATGGGAGATCATTGTCGGCCTGGAAGTGCATGCCCAGGTGACGAGCCAAGCGAAATTGTTCTCCGGCGCGAGCGCTGCCTATGGCGGCGCGCCGAACGCGCATGTGTCGCTGGTGGACGCGGCGATGCCGGGCATGCTGCCGGTGATCAACAAATTCTGCGTCGAGCAAGCGGTGCGCACCGGCCTTGGCCTCAATGCCGAGATTCATCGCACCAGCCGCTTTGACCGGAAGAATTATTTCTATCCCGATCTGCCGCAAGGCTATCAGATCAGTCAGTACCAGCACCCGATCGTCGGCGAAGGCGAGATCGAAGTGGAGCCGGACGGCGAAGAGCCGATCACGATCCGCATCGAGCGGCTGCATCTGGAGCAAGACGCCGGCAAATCGATTCATGATCTTTCGCCGAGCGAGACGTTCGTGGATTTGAACCGCGCGGGCGTGGCGCTGATGGAAATCGTGTCGCGGCCGGACATGCGTTCGGCCAAGGAGGCGGCGGCGTATTTCAACAAGCTGCGTTCAATCGTGCGCGCGCTGGGCACGTGCGACGGCAACATGGAAGAAGGCTCCATGCGCGCGGACGTGAACGTCTCGGTGCGCAAGGCCGGCACCAAGGAATGGGGCACGCGCTGCGAGATCAAGAACGTGAACTCGACCCGCTTCATGCAACAAGCGATCGAGTACGAGGCGCGCCGCCAAATTGAAATCCTGGAAAGCGGCGGAGCGATCGATCAAGAGACGCGCCTGTTCGATCCCGACAAGGGCGAAACGCGGACCATGCGCTCGAAGGAAGACGCGCACGATTATCGCTATTTCCCGGACCCGGACCTGCTGCCGTTGGTGCTCGAGGAAAAGTGGATCGAGGAAATCCGTCAATCGCTGCCGGAATTGCCGGACGCGAAAAAGAAGCGTTTTGTCAGCGAGTACGGCCTCTCCACTTATGACGCGGGCGTGCTCTCGGGCGACAGCGAGGCGGCCGCCTATTTCGAAACCGTGGCCAAGGGTCGTGACGGCAAGGCGGCGGCGAATTGGGTGACGCAGGAATTGTTCGGCGCGCTGAACAAGAGCGGGCTGGAGCTTGGCGCGTCGCCCGTGAAGGCGCAGGCGCTGGGCGCGCTGCTCGATCTCATCAAGGACGGCACCATCAACGGCAAGATCGCCAAGGACGTGTTCGCCAAGATGATGGAAACCGGCGATGCGCCTGGCGCCATCGTCGAGCGCGAAGGGCTGAAGCAAGTCACCGACACGGGCGCGATCGAAAAAGCTATCGACGCGCTGATGGCCGCGAACGCCGACAAGGTCGCCGACGTGCAAGCGAACCCGCGCGCGTTTGGCTGGTGGGTGGGCCAGACCATGAAGGCGACCGGCGGCAAGGCGAACCCGGCTGTTGTGAACGAGATTCTGAAGAAGAAGCTCGGGGTGTGAGTTTTGGGAGCGCGGCGCTCCGCGCCGCATGCGCGGCGGAGCCGCGCGCTCCAATCGGCAAGAGGCGCGGCTTGAGCGAAGTGACCGAACGCCTCTTCTCCTATGGCACGTTGCAGCAAGAGAACGTGCAACGCGCGCAGTTTGGACGCGTGCTTGAGAAGTCAGCGATTACGAGCGTGTGGAAGCGCCACTGGCGTCGGGCGTGCGCGCTTGGGTCTATGTGAGACGCGGCGCATAGCAAAGCGCCCCAAGCCGAAGCTTGGGGCGCGATGTTTCGCGAAATCAGCGTGAGCTTATTGGCTTGCGATGATGCCGAGGATCACGCCGGTGGCGATGCCGACCAGCAAGTAATCGCCGCGGTCGTCGCGCACGTAGTGATAGCCGCGCGGCGGCGGGCGCAGACGATAATAGCGATAATCTACCGGGCGATAATGGTCGCGGTAATAGGCCGGCAGACGGTCGCCGCGGCGCCACGCGCGATAGTCGTAGCGGGCTTGATCGCGCCAATGGGACGGCGGCGGGCCGTAATACCAGCGGCCATTGTACGAGTAGCCGTTGTAGCGGCGATCGTCCCAACGGTCGGCGCGGCGTTCGTCACGGCGTCCATCGCGATAGGCGCGGCGTTCGTCGCGGCGATCATCACGGCTGTCCCAGTCCCGATCGCGGCGATCACGATCGCCGCGGCGATGATCTCGATCGCGATCATGATCGCGGTCATATCTGTCGCCGCGATGCTGCGCGGCGGCTTCGGTGGAAATGGCGAGCGGCGCCGCGAAGGCAACCGCAAGCGCTGCGAGCGCATAACGTTTCATAGCGAGGTCTCCTTCCTGCTTCCCAACGAACGGCCAACGTTCGCGGAAAGGTCCCTTGCTCTGTGTGTACTGTGGCGACCTGTGACTGAACCCGATCTGAATCCGAGGGGGAACAAGCAGTCAGCGAATGCCCGCAAGTGTTTGGTTTTGCAGGAGGCGGAATTTCCAGATGAATCTAGGCTGAATCCGTCGCGCTTGAACTCACGGGCTTGTGACGCCGGGCTTTGCCGGAATGTGTCCCTCTAGCGCCTTGGGAACAGAACGCCCATGTTGAACGCGAGCCGACACAAGGGATGCAGATGAGCCAGCCGATCGAACTCTATTTCTGGCCGACGCCGAATGGCTGGAAGATTTCCATTGCGCTGGAGGAGATGGGCCTCCCCTACGAACTGAAGCCCGTGAATATCGGGCGCGGCGAGCAATTCGCGCCGGCGTTTCTCAAGATATCGCCGAACAATCGGATGCCCGCTATCGTAGATCCTGACGGGCCGGGCGGCGAACCGATCTCCGTGTTCGAGTCCGGCGCGATCCTGCAATATCTCGGGCGCAAGTCGGGCGAATTCTATCCAAGCGATGAACGCAAACGCCAGCGCGTCGACGAGTGGCTGTTCTGGCAGATGGGCGGCTTGGGGCCGATGGCCGGGCAAGCGAGCCATTTCATCAATTACGCGCCGAAGCTCGTCGATGATGCGATGCTCATCGAATACGGCCGCGCGCGCTACGTGAACGAGCTCAATCGTTTGTGCGGCGTGATGGAGCGGCGCCTGGAAGAGAGCGCCAATCTTGGCGGCGACGAATATTCGATCGCGGATATGGCGTCGTGGCCATGGGCGCGCATCGTCCACAAGCTCGGCCAGAACTTCGATGATTTCCCAAAGCTTAAAGCCTGGGTCGATCAGATCTTCGCGCGGCCCGCCGTGCAGCGCGCGCTCGCGGCGGGCGACGAGCTGCGGCAAAAGCAAGAATTGAGTAAGGATCAGGTGCGCGACATGGCCAAGAGCCTGTTCGGGCAGACATCAAGTTCGGTGAATGACGCGAAATCAAAACAAGGCTGACCGCGCTTAAGCTTATCGCAATTAAAGCATGACATTGATCCACCCCGACGGCGCGAAAAATGCACGTCAGTGGGGTGGAACGGACATGGCTAAAGCCAGACGTTCCCAGTTGATACAAGGGAGCGGCCAAAATGGCGTTCACGGATTCTGAGATCGCGGAAGCGCACGAAGCTGTGCGTGTCGGCGGTGATTGCGACAATCTTTACAAGCTCGGCCTGATCTATTCGACCGGCCAAGAGCTCGACCTGGTGCAAGCGCACATGTGGTTCAATCTCGCCGCCGTACGCGGTTCGGAAGCGGCGAAGGAATGCCGCCGCGAATTGTCGGACATGATGTCGAAGGACGAGATCGCCCAAGCCCAGCGCAGCGCGCGCGAGTGGCTGAGCGTGAAGCACCACTAAGTCGGAGTTGCAGAGTGGATGCTGAAGCGGCGATCTTGGATCGCCGCGCGCACTGTTCGCTCTAATTATTCCGCTCGCCGCGCAGATCGTAGTAGAAGCTGAACTGCACCGGCAGCGCGTCGCGCACGTATTGCTGCATGAACAGATTCACTTGGCTGATGTGGGAGCGGGGAACGTACACCACATCGTAGCGCTGCAGCGGCGCAGCGTCGGGAAAGCCCCGGCGCATGGCGCGCGGCGACAGATCGATCTCCGTGACGTTCGATTGGCCGCTGGCGCGGGAAAGTATCAGCACGTCGCCGCGCCGGGCGCTGGGCAGGAAACCGCCGGCCAGCGCGACGGCCTGAAAGGCGTCCATGTTCGCGGGCATTTCGTAGATGCCAGGGCGCGCGACTTCGCCGCCGACGAAAACTTGCCGCGAGCCGTACGTGCGCGGCGTTACACTCAATTCCGGCGCGCGCAATTGCGCAGCGTAGGCCGAGACGAGCGCGTCATGCAATTCCTCGGTGGTCAGATCGGCCGCGCGCACCGCGCCGATCAACGGCAGCGCGACGCGGCCATCGGGGCCGACGATTACATTGCGGTTTAGTTCCGGCGCCGAAAAGACACTGATCTCGATCTCATCGCCCGGATAGAATCGATAGGCCGGCGTCGTGTCCGAGTAGGTCATGGCGGCGGCAGGCGGCTCCTGCGCCGCCGCCGGCAGCACGGCGCCAAGCAAGGCAAGGGCGGCAAGAGCGGCGCGCATAGGAATTCCTCCGGACGATGGGCGATCGCGGCCCGTGCAGAAATCGCAATGTGCCGGCAGGTGGTGAATGATCGTTTACCAAATGCCCTCAATGATCGCGCGCGTGTGAGGAGCGCCGATGAGAACGGGGATTGAGGCGACGTCTGGGCGCGGGGCATGGCTCGGCTGGAGCGATGCGCCGAAGCTGAGCCTTGTCGATATCGCCGCCATGCTTTGGGCGGAGCGCGCGCTCGTGCTGATGGTGGGCGGTGCGATCTGCGCGCTTGGTCTGGTCGCCGCACTCATGGCGCCGAAGGCATACACTGCGCGCGCCGAGATCTTGGTGCGGCTCGGCGAAGAATACGTGTACCAGCCCACCGCTGGCGGCGCGGGCGCGGGCGCGACGCCCGAGATGCAAAGCGTCGTCAATGCGGAAATGCGCATGATCGGATCGGGCGCTGTTGTGCGCGGCGCGATCGACAGCGTCGGCGTGGCAGCGCTCTATCCCGATATCGCGGCGTCGCCCGCGACGGACGCGCGCAAACTCGCGGCGGCGGAGCGGGCGTTCGTGGAGCATTTGACGGTGGAGACGGCGCCGCAAACGCCGGCGATCGGGCTCGCCTTCGCGCACCGCGACCCGGACATTGCCGCGCAGGCGCTCAATGCGCTGATGGACGCCTATCTCGCGCATCGTCGCGAAGTGCTGATCGGCGGCGAATACGAAGCGCTTTCGCAGCAAAGCAACGAACTCAGCGGACGCGCTGTCAGCGCGACGACGGCGCTGACGGAATTCCTGAACGAAAACCAGATCGGCGATTTCGAAAGCGAACTCACCGCGCTCGCCGCACGCGCGGGCGACATCGAAACGCAATTGTTGGATGCGCAGACGCGCCGGCGCGAAGCCGAGGCGCGCGCCGGCGCGCTGCAAGCGCAGATGCACGCCGAGCCTGAGCAGATCGAACTCTATTCGGAATCGGACGCGCGCCGTGAATTGGTGGAAGCCCAGCTTGAGCGCGAGCAATTGCTCTCCCGCTATCAGCCGGACGCCATGCCGGTGCGCGAGGTGGATCGCCGCATCGCGCAGCTTGAGGCGTTCCTCGCCGGCGGCGATCCCGCCAGCATCACCCGGCGGGGCGTCAACCCAGTGCGCCAGGATGTGGCGACGCAATTCTACGCGATGCAAGCCGAGGCGCGCGCTCAACGCGGCCGTGAAACGGCGTTGGCGCAGCAGCGTGACGAGGTGCGGACGCGTTTGCGCGCCATGCAGGCGCTGGAGCCCCGCTTCCGCCAGCTGCAGCGCGAGCGGATGACGATCGAGACCAATGCGTCGAATTTCGCCGCGCGCGCCGAGGAAGCGCGGGCGCGCGATCAGATGCTTGGCCGCGTGACGGACAATATCTCGCCGATGGAGCGCGCCGCCGTGCCGACGCAAGGCAAGAGTCTGCGTTGGCCGATCATGCTGGTGACGCTGCTGATCGCGGCGGTGGTCGCGGCGGCGGCGGGATTGTCGCGGGCGCTGGCGCGCCGGAGTTTCCCAACGCCATCGAGTGCGGCGCGCGCGCTGGGGACGCCGGTGCTGGCGGTGATGCCGCGCGCGCCGGTGAAGGCGAAGGCCAAGGGGCCGAACACCGCCAAGCCGACGCTGACCTTGGTGGAGGGCGGCGCGTGAGCGCGCCCACATTCTCCGTCGATGGCGTGCTTGACGCGCTGGCCGCGCAGCCAAGACGCGGCGCCGGGGAAGGCCGCGCGGTCATGCTGGTGAGCGCGCGCCGTGGCGAGGGCGTCACTACGGCAGCATGCGCTGTTGCGCGGCGTTTCAGTGCGTCTGTGTATGCGATCGATCTTGATTTACGGCGCAACGCATTCGCGCGCGCTTTATCGGCCGAAGAGCCGCTGGGCCCGAAGATCGATGGACGTTTGAATGGCAAGGCGTTCTACACGCTGACCAACGCGCTTGGCGCTCGATTGGAGGAGTCGCGCCCAGCTTTCTCATACCATCGCGTTGGCCATGGCCGCGTGTTCGCCGGTGTATTCGACGCGCGTGTGTTGCCGGCGGCGGCAAAGGTGACGGTGTCGTCGGCGCCGGATTATTGGGACGCGGCGCGGGCGGGCGGCGCCTGCGTGGTGCTCGATGCGCCAGCGCTTGAGCGCAGCCAAATCGCCCTGCGCGTCGCGCGGCACATGGATGGAATTGTGTTGGTCGTCGCCGATGACGCGGGTGCGGCGCCGGCCGCGATCGCGGCGAAAGCGGCGCTCGTGGCGGCGGGCGCGAATGTGATCGGGCTGATTTATTCGGGCGCGCGCACGCCAGTGCTGGCGATGGACCGGGCGATGCGTCAGGCCGGCTGACGCGCCAGCGCTTCGCCGTAGAAGCGCTGTTCAACGAACCAGAGAACTTTGCCGGCGCCGCGCACGGCGCGGTCCAGCAAGCCGAGCGCCTGCGTTCGCGAAACCGGCGCGAGCAGCGCGCTGGCGGCGCCGTAGAGGGCGGCCTGGGCCGCGCCTACGCCGATGTGGCGCGCGAGCGACAGATAATCTTGCGCGCTCCATGCAAGTTCGCACGGGCCCTGGCCGTACGCGAATGCGCGCCGCAAACCGTGCATCACATGCGCGCGCTTCTTGTCGATATGTTCGGTGACGATGGCGTCGTGCGCCCAGGCGAAGCGCGCGCCGGCCTCGGCCCAGGACGCGAACAGCGCATCATCCTCGCCGCCGCTCTGGTCGGTGCGCGCGTCGAACGGCGCGTCGCTCTCGAACATCGCGCGCGGCTGAAGCGAATTGCCCATGCCATGTGGCTTGTCGATGAGGCCGCTGCGCTGGGGGCCGGTGCGTGAATAAATCCGCTCGTAAAACGCCGCGTGTGTGGCGCCCGCAGGGGCCGCCGCGCGCACGGGTCCGAATACGCTTTGGGCGCCGGTTTGGCGGCGCACGCGCATGAGTGCGGCGAGCCAAGTCGGCGCGGCCTCTTCGTCATCGTCCAGCCAAGCGATGAGGCGCCCTTGCGCGAGCGCGAGCGCTGCGTTGCGTGCTTGAGCGACGCCGGGGCGCGGCTCATGCGCGAAGCGGAACGGCAGCGGGCTCTCGGCGGCAAAGGTCTGGAAGGCGCGCGCAGCACTCCCCTCCGGCGAATTGTCGATCGCGATAATCTCGATGTCGGCGACGTCGCGCTGGCGCAGCACGCTGCGCGCGGCGCGAAGAAATTCGTCCGGGCGCCGGAAGGTCGGAATAAGCACGCTGACGGCGATCATGTCAGCCTGCGCGAGAGTGCGGCGCCGACAGGCAAAATCGTGAAGCCCAATTGATGCGCCGTGCGCAGAAGCTCCTGCAAATCCGCCGACGATGTGCCGAAAGCGGAGGGCGTGTCGCTGACATCGTGCGTGAAGCCGATGACCCACGCCTTGCGCTTGGCCGCGCGCTTCAGCGCATTGTGCAGCCGCGCCAGCCCATTGGCGCCGAACATCGGAAAGGCCCGTAATTGGGCGAGGTCCGCGCGGCCTTGATTGATCCCCGGCAGAATGCCGCGCGCGCATTCGAAACGCGGCGGCAGATTGGCTTTTAGCGCGCTTGATGTCTCGCCGTACGGGTACGCGATCGTTCTCGTGATCCCGCCGAATCCCATGGCGTGGAGGCCATCACGATTCTTGGCGAGATCCTGCAGCGTGTCGAACACGCCGCGCCGCGCGCAATCGGCGTGCGCGTGCGTGTGACAGCCAATCTCATGGCCGGCGGCGGCGAGCCGACGCAGATCATCAGCGCTGAAATTGCGCCCCGACGGGCCATCGGCGCCAGCAAGGCCGGCGCTGGCGTAGAATGTGGCGCGCGCGCCGTGCGCTTCCAGGATGGCGGCGCCCGTCGTGGCGGCGCTGACAGGAAAGTCATCGAAGCTGATCGAGAGCATCGGCGCATCGAAGCGCAGATCGGCCGGACGCGCGGCGCGCCATTGCGTGAGCCGGCGGCGCAGCTTGCTGGCGGGATCGCGCGCGGGTGCGTAGGCGGCGGTCACGCGAGGTGCTCGGCGAAATGCGAGGCGCGATAGAGCTTGAAGGCGGCGCGCCGCAACGGCATCGGCGCGCTCGGCGCGCCCGCAAGCCAGGCGAACGCCGAACGCAGCTGCGTACGCGCGGGCGCATGCCGCAGGAGGCGCGCGGCGCGGTGGGCGGCGAAGCGTGACACAGCGGTGGGATGCTTGCGCGCCAGACGCGCGAAGTTCGGCCCCGCTTCAGCGCTTTTGCGCATCAGCGTCGCGACATTGTCCAAGCCGGCGTGCGTGGCGGGATTGTCTGTGTGGAGGATTTCAGTGTAGCGGGCGGCGCCGAGCGCCCAATCCACGTCCTCGAAACCCCAACCGACGAAACCCTCGTCAAAGGGATGGCGCGCGAGAAAGGATTTGCGCACCAGCAGATTGGCCGAAGCGACGGTTTGCGCCGCGGCCTGGCTGCGTTCGCGCGCGGGGCGGCAATCGGAGTGGGCGAAGATCTCGTAATGGAGCGCGGTGTCGCTTGTGGGCTCCGCGTGGCGAACCGAAAGCCCGCCGAACGCGACGTCAGGGCGATGGCGGGCGATAACGTCGAGCCAGTTCTGAAAGAAGAGTGGCCGATCGGGGATCATGTCGGCGTCGAGAAAGAGAACGTATTCGCCCTGCGCTTCCGCGATCAAGCGGTTGCGCGCGGCGGCGCGGCCTTTGTTGCGCGCGCTGACAAGGATGCGGACGGGCGCGCAGGCGAGCCAGGCGGTTTGGACGAGGCGCGCGAGCAGAGTGGCCGAGGCGGAGCCGTCATCGAGCAGGATGAATTCCACGCCATCGGGCGCGTGCGCGGCGAAAGCCAGCATGGCTGACGGATCGTGCTTGTGAAACGGCGTCAGGACGCTGAGCCGGATGGGCTTAAGCGGCGCTTGGCCTAGGTGAAGAATGCGTTCACCAAGAAAGGCGGCGCTCATGTCGTGGGGTCCGTGAAGACGTCGTTAAACTGCTCGTGCAGCTTACGCGCAATTGCTTGCAGAACCGCTGACGCGCGTGTGCGTGCGCCGAACAAATCGAGCGCGACGGCGCTCGCGAGATAGGTAAACGCGCCGACAACCACATGGAGGACCAAGTTCGCCACGCCGGCGCCTTGCGGTGTGGCGAGCACGGCGAGCGTCATGGCCGCCGTACTGGCGCCGATGCGCGCGAGATCAAGCCAAGGCACTGGCATCGAAAGATGGCGCCAGCCGAAGCTGGCCATGACGGCGAGACCGATCGCGCTTGCGCCGCACGTGGCGATCGCCGCGCCGTAGGCGCCGGATGTGGGCGCAAGCCACGCCGTCAACGCCAATTGCGCGATCGCGGGCGCCAGCATCAGCAAGGCGCGCTCACCGGTGCGATGCGCAAGCTGAAACGCTTCCGCCCAAAAATAATAGGCAAACCCCGAGAATAGACCC
The DNA here is from genome assembly GCA_017303355.1 of Caulobacterales bacterium. GTDB lineage: Bacteria > Pseudomonadota > Alphaproteobacteria > Caulobacterales > Aquidulcibacteraceae > Vitreimonas. The sequence continues at coordinate 79,582 of JAFLCU010000009.1, forward strand.
GCGATCGCCATCCATGGCGCAGCGCGCGTCGCCTCCGCGCGCAAGCTTTCACCTACCATGAGCGCGGTGAGCGGTTCGTCGACCAGGATGAGGCCGCAGGCGGCGGGCACGGTGACCGCCGCAAGCATCGCGAATACGCGCGACGCGACCTCGCGTGCGCCGTCGGCGCCATTTTCTTCGTAGGCGCGCAGCATGAGCGGCGCGAATGCCGCGCACAAGCCGACGAAGAGCAGGTCGAGCGGGCGCGCAAGGCCGAAGGCGGCGGCGAACGCACCAATGTGTGCGGCGCCCGCGCCTTGCATGAGGATGATGCGCACCAGCGCCTGCACGGCGAGATCGACGACAAGCGCTATGGCGAGCGGCGCGCCGTAGGCGGCGTAAAGCCGCGCGCGCGACGCGGACACCGTCCCGCCATGCGCCTGCGTGGCAAGGCGGCGAATATCGAACAGCGCGACGACGGCGCCGGCGACAAGCAAACCAGCAAACGGCGCCGCCGCGCCAAAATCGAAGAACACCAGGCCCGCCACGCCAGCGGCGAAGCCCAACAATAGATACAGTGTTTCGGATATCGAGTAACGGCTGAAGGCCAGCTCGGCGCGATCGCTTTCACGGGCGATGCGCGTGGCAAAGCGCATCAACGCTGCGCCGACGGCGAAGCTGGAGAGCGCGATGGCGTGCTCGCCGAGACCCGAGAACGCCAGCAGCAATCCCGCGCCCGCGGCAATGACGAGGCTGACGCCGGCGGCGAGCGCGAGCAAGGTGGCGTAGTGATCAGCGGTCTGGCGCTGCACCTGCGCGGTTTTGAGGAAGCGAAACGCCGCCGCCTGCACCCAGGTGAACGCCAATGTGTGGCCGGCGAGCGAAAGCGAAAGCGCCAGCGCGTATTCGCCGAATTGCTCGGCCGTCATCAGGCGCGTGAAAGCGGCGATCGATCCAAGCCCGATGAGGGCTTGGATGATCTGCAATGGCGCGAAAGTCAGGAGGCGTCGCGTGGTCACCGCGTGACCTTGGTGTCGCCAAGGATGGCGGGCGCGGTGCGCGCAAGGATTTGGAGGTCGAGCCAGAGCGAAGCGTTCGAGACGTACTCAAGGTCCAGGCGCAAGCGGCGGCGGACCTCGGCGGGCGTTTCGATCGGGCCACGCGAACCATTGACTTGCGCCCAACCCGTGAGGCCGGGCTTGACGCGATGGCGGTGCGCGTATTCGGCGACAATGTTCTGCAAGTCGCGCTCGGCGGCTTTCATGCCGACAGCGTGTGGGCGCGGGCCGACGAGGCTCATGTCGCCGCGCAGAACGTTGAGGAGCTGCGGCAATTCATCGAGGCTGGTGCGGCGCAGGAAGGCCCCGAGCTTGGTCACGCGGGCGTCATTGGCTTGCACCTGGCGCAGCGGCGCGTCAGGCGCGTGCCGCATGGTGCGGAATTTGAGCACGGTGATGATGCGGTTGTTGAAGCCATGGCGGCGTTGGCGATAGAGCACGGGGCCATTGCTGTCGAGCTTCACCGCGACGGCGATCGCAAGCATCGGCAGCGCGAAAAACACGAGCAAGGCGGCGCCGATGACGATGTCCTGGGCGCGCTTGATCAGTGCGCGGCGGTGATTATGCGGCCGGCCCGACACGCACGCCACGGCGGCGCCGTTGATACGCTCGACACGGCGGCCCTGGACGCTGTTGGTCTGATAATCGAGTAGCAGATCGACGCGGTTGGGGATGACGCGCAGGCGCTGGATCAACGTGCGCACGCGCGCCTCGGCCTTTTGCGTCACAGTGATGATGATGCGATCGACGTTGGGCAGACCCTCCCATGCCAACAAGTCCTCGATATTGCCCGCGACGGGTGCGTCGCCCACTTGCGTGGGCGCGCGCGAGAGGCGGTCCTCCACGATGGCGACGATGCGCGCTTCGCCCGAGCGGCTCGCGCGCTGCGCCACGCGCGCGGCGGCGTCAGTGGCGCCGATGAGCACGATGGTTTCAGCGAACACGCCCTTGCGGTGCGCGGCGGCGACCCACACCGCGAATGCGGCGTGGATGCCGGCAAGCAGCATCGCCGCGATCGGCAGCGTTGTGGCGAGCGCGGCCGCGGCGCGCGCGTCGGGCGCGATGAGGTTGGCGAGAATGATGCCGCCGATGGCGCCAAGCGTGAGGCCGCCGATGCTGCGTTCGGGGCGGATGCTTGCGGGCGTGAAGCGATAGCTCTCCGTCAGCCACAGGCCGACCTTGAGCATGGCGGCGGTCAGCACAAAGCCGCCCGCCTGACCGATGGAGAGTTGCATGAGGCCGGCGCCCGCGCCCCAAAGGGCGGCCAGTTCGGCGGCGACCAGCACGACGAGCCAATCCAGCGCCTGCGCCGCGCGCGCCGGCATGCGCGGGTGGACGTGCAGACCGCGTGCGGACAATTCGGGAAAGGCGAAGGTTTGGTTGGGCGTCGATTGGGCGTCGTTGGCCGGTGCGCCTTCGGGCGCTTGGCCGGTGCGGTAGGGCGCGCTGGCGTCCCAGAACGCCTCGGCTTCGAGCGCGATGTTCATGCCGAACAGGCCGAACGCGGCGGCGAACTCGGCGAGGCGCTTCGCTTCGCGCGCCATGGCGGGATCGGCCGCTGGCTCCGTTTGGGGCGCTGGCAGGGCGGCGATAGCCCCCATCTGCTCCAATTCGGCGCGCTGGCGCAGCAATGCGGCTGGCAACATGGGTTAATTCGCCCTTTAGACTAAAGTTCTCGGGGCGGTTCGCGCAAAGACTAAGCCAATTAACCCTGCCGACGGCCACGATTGGCGCCTTGCGGGGCTGGGGCGGAGCGGGCTAAGCGTTCCGCCCGCCGGAGACGTGGCCGAGTGGCTGAAGGCACTCCCTTGCTAAGGGAGCGTACCTTAACCGGGTACCGAGGGTTCGAATCCCTCCGTCTCCGCCAGCGGGGCTCAGCGACGTCTGGATGCGCTCACAGCGCGGTGCTGAGCTGCGGGAACACCTTGCTAACCTTACCCACCAGCCAGTCACCATAAATTCCGCGGAATGCGGAGAGGTCCTGGCTATCCCAGCGCGCGGGCGGTTTGAGCGGTGGCGCAAATCCGGGCAGCGGCGCGATTCGCGCATCAAAGGATGGATCGAAGAAGAACGGGAACGAGAGACGCCCGCGGCCGCTGATGTTTCGCACGCGATGGGGGTTGGAGCGATAGCGGCCTGCGGTGAGGCGATCGAGCATGTCGCCGATATTGCAAATAAGCGCGCCCTCGATCGGCGGCGCTTCGATCCAGCCGCGCGGCGTTTTAACTTCGAGGCCCGGTACCTCATCGGTCGCGAGCAATGTGAGCAGGCCGTAATCGGTATGTTCGCCCACGCCCCAGCGCGTGTCGTCAACGCTGGTGGAAGGATAGTGGAAGATACGGAAGAGGCAGGTTGGGTCTGTCGTGAGCGTGCGCCTGAAGTGATCGGCGGGAAGATCGAGACTAAGCGCGATGCCTTGCATGAGCGCGTGCGCGGTCGTCGTCGCTTGTTCCATATAATGCAGCACCGCGTCGCGCAGCGTCGGAACGGAGTCCGGGAATAGATTGGCGCCATGCAATGGCAGCTGCGCGCGCACGGACGGATGATCATTGCTTAGCTCCGCGCCAAAATAGATTCCTTCCTTCTGATCCGGCTGGCCTGAAGTGAGTTCGCCGCCGAGCGGGAAATAGCCGCGCCAGGCTCTTCCGCCCTTCGCCATGGCGATATCGAGTTTCAGCTCTTCGGGCAGCGCGAAGAACGTGCGCGCGGCGCTATCAAGTTGGCCGAAAGTCGAGGGTTCGACACCGTGGCCTACGGCGTAGAAGAACCCGTCCTCGCGCAGCGCGTCCGCGATGTGCCTCGCCAGGCCTTGCTTTGCGGCGTTTGTCGCGCCGGTCATCAGCGCGCTGACATCAATCACGGGGAGGCTCATGCGCTCCAGTTTCCGTGATCAGTCCTGGGGCGTCTAGCCCAGCACATCACTTGACTCTGGCGGCGCCCGGCTTATCCACGCGCCCCGATCATATCGTGTCGGCTCGCGCCGGGCGTTTTGCGTTGGTCTGGAGAGTGCGCCATGACACGGTCGATCGGCCTCGATTTTGGCACCACCAACACCGTCGCCACGATGATCAACGCCGATGGGCGGGCGGAGGCGCTTCATTTTGCGCACGGCGACGATGCGTTTGACGCCATACGTTCCGTGCTGTGCTTCTGGGAAACGCATGACGGCGATGCGCGGCGCGTGAACGTTGAAACGGGGCCGTGGGCGATCGAGCAATTTCTCGAACTCGCCGGGGATTGCCGCTTCATCCAATCGTTTAAGACATTCGCGGCGAGCCCGCTGTTTACCGATACGCTGGTCTATGGCCGCCGGCTGAAATTCGAGGATTTACTAGCGAGCCTGCTGCGGCGCGTGCGCGCGCATGCAGGGCATGAATTGCCCAAGCGCATCGTGATCGGGCGGCCGGTGAAATTCGCCGGTGTCGCGCCGGACGAGGCGCTGGCGCGCACGCGCTATGACGCGGCGCTGCGCGACGTCGGGTTCGAGGAAATCCATCACGTGTATGAGCCGGTCGCGGCGGCCTACTTTTTCGCCCAGCGTCTCAAAGAAGACGCGACAATTCTGGTCGCGGACTTTGGCGGCGGCACCAGCGATTTTTCGATCGTGCGGTTTACGAAGGGGCCGCACGGGCTTGGGTACGCGCCGCTTGCGCATGCCGGCGTCGGCGTCGCCGGCGACGCTTTCGATTATCGCATCATCGATCAGGTCGTGGCGCGCGCCTTCGGCAAGGGCTCGGAATATATGAGCTGGGGCAAGGTGCTGCCCGTGCCCAATGGCTATTTCAGCAAGTTCAGCCGCTGGAACGAGCTCTCGATCATGCGGCATTCGCGCGATTATCGCGAATTGCGGCAGCTTGTGCGCACGAGTCTCGATCCCGAAAAGATCGAGGCCTTTCTGGCCTTTCTCGACGCGGACGCCGGCTACGCAATGAACCGAGCGGTCTCGAACGCGAAAATGCAATTGTCGGCGGCGGATGAAGGCGTGCTCTCCTTTCATGTCGCGGGCGTCGATATCGAGCGCACAATAAAGCGCGCGGAATTCGAGAAATGGATCGCGCCGGAACTTGCGGAGATCGGCGCGTGCGTGGACCGCGCCTTGGCCGAGGCGGGATTGCGCGAGACCGATGTTGATCGCGTCTTTCTGACCGGCGGCTCGTCGTTCGTACCGGCCGTGCGCGCGCTCTTTGAGCAGCGATTTGGCGGCGAGAAAATCGAGACGGGCGACCAATTGGTGTCCATCGCCTACGGCCTTGCGCTGATCGCGCAGGAGCCAGACATCGGCCGTTGGGCAGCCGCTTAAGCGCGTTTCTTGGCGATGGCGTTCTTGCGCATGATCGCGCTCACATCTTCTCGCCAGGCAGTTTGCTGGCTTGCTTGATCCATGCGGCGAGTTGTTTTTCGTCGATCGCGTCGGTCTCGTGAATGTCGAGATAGCGAACCTTAGCTTGCTTGGACGCGCCGGGCGGCTTGGGATCGAGCAGAGCGCCTTCAAAGAAGGCAAGTTTGATGTAGCGTGTGAACACATGCAGACCGAGAAAGTAGCGTCCCTCCTCGACGCCATAGAGCGGTGAGTTCCATTTCACCGCCTTGCGCACTTTTGGCACGGTGCGCGTGACGATCGCGTCGATGCGTTTGCCCGCCGCGCTTTTCCAGCCCGGCATCGCCGCGATATAGGCCTGCACCGGTTCGTCGCCGTAGCCTTTGGCGATTTGCGGATTGCCGCCGGAAAGCAGTTTCGGCGCGCTGCTTGGGCGTGCTTTCTTGGGGACGGCCTTTCTGGGCAAGACCTACGCCTCGGTGCGCGCAAGTAGCGCGTCGAGCTTGGTGAGGAATTGTTTCCAGCCGGCGTGTGCGCCGCCATAGGCTTGTTTCTGGTTCGGGCGGAAGCCGGCTTGTTCGACGCGCAGATGCGTGCCGGCCGGTGTCGGCGTGAGCGTGAAGGTGACGACGCTTTTCAAAGCGTAGGCCTCATCATCGTGCGTGAAATCCCAGGTGTAGGAGAGCGTCCGCTCAGGCTCGATCTCGAGCACCTCGCAATCCAGCACGCCGCCCCAATCGCCGCGCAGATTGAAGCGATGGCCGACGTTCGGCGCAAAATCGTTCTTCATCAGCCAGTCTTCAATGAGATGCGGCTGCGTGAGCGCGCGCCACAGCTTGGCGGGCGGATGCGCGAACTCGCGCTCGACGATCGCGGCACGGGTCTCGGTCATTGATCCATCCTCTTCAGCAGGTCTTCGAGATCGTCGAACCGGCTTTCCCAGAAGCCGGCCATTTGGCGCGTCCAATCCATCAGAGGCGCGAGCGCGCCCAGTTGGGCGCTGTAATGCGTTTGGCGGCCCTCATGGCGATCGCGCACGAGGCCGGCTTGTTTGAGAACGCCGAGGTGCTTGGAGACGGCGGGTTGCGAGACGCCGGCATGGGCTGTCAGCGCGGACACCGTTTGCTCGCCGCCACGGCACAGACGCTCGAAAATCGCCCGCCGCGTGGGGTCGGCGAGGGTTCGAAAGAGCGTGTCGTGCGCGGTTTCCATAAGCATAACTCAATGGTTATGGGTTTAATCCATAACTGCGGAGCTATGGATGCGTCAAGCGGGAAAACGAGCGGATTTGTCTGACGTGGCGGGAGCGTTGACAGCGCCGCCGCCGCCCACGTCAATCGCCGCACGCTCACGCAAGATGAGCCGGGAGGATTGGATGCATCCGACAACACACGCCAAAGGCGATCCGATGCGCCCCGCCTATGTGATGGCGGGAACGGACGAGGTCGTCACTTACGGCGAACTCGACGCGCGATCAAATCAGGGGGCGCAGCTGTTTCGCGCGCTTGGGCTGAACGTCGGCGACGTTGTCGCGATCCTCATGGACAACAACGCGCGCTATTTCGAGATCGCGTGGGCGGCGCAGCGTTCTGGCCTCTACTACACCTGCATTTCCTCGAAGCTTACGGCGGCGGAGGTGGAATACATCGTGCGTGATTGCGGCGCGAAGGCGTTGATCGTGTCGACGGGCGTGGGCCCAGTGATCGATGAATTGCCAGCGCTCTTGAGCGGCGTTCGCTTGTTCTGCGTAGGCGCGGCGCCGGCGCCATATGAGAGCTTCGAGGCCGCGCGCGACGCAATGCCGACCACGCCGGTGGCGGATGAGACGTCGGGGCTCGACATGCTCTATTCGTCCGGCACGACGGGCCGGCCGAAGGGCGTGAAGCCGCCGCTTACCGGCGATGCGATCGATGCGCCGAATGCGCTCGTCGTGTTGCCGAAGCTCTTCTTCGGCTTTCCCGACGAGCCGAAATATCTATCGCCCGCGCCGCTCTATCATGCAGCACCCTTGCGCTGGTGCATGAGCGTACAAAAGCTGGGCGGCACTGTCGTGGTGATGGAGAAATTCGAGCCGGAAGCGTGCTTGGCCCTGATCGAGAAGCACAAGATCAACACCGCCCAATTCGTGCCGACGCATTTCGTGCGCATGCTGAAGCTGCCCGAAGAGGTGCGCGCGCGATACGATGTGTCGAGCATGGTGTCGGCCGTGCACGCGGCGGCGCCTTGCCCGATGCCGGTGAAGGAGCAGATGCTGAATTGGTGGGGGCCGGTGATCCATGAATATTACGCCGGCACCGAGGGCAATGGCTTCTGCTATATCTCTCCGCACGATTGGCTGACGCATAAAGGCTCGGTGGGCCGCGCAATTATTGGCGAGGTGCGCATTTGCGGCGAGGATGGCGAGCAGCTGCCACCGCGAGCGGAGGGCGTGGTCTATTTCGCCAATGGCCCGGCGCTGAGCTATCATAACGATCAGGGCAAAGCGGCGGAGAATACCAACAAGCACGGATGGACGACGCTTGGCGACGTAGGCTGGGTCGATGAGGAAGGCTTCCTCTATCTGACCGATCGCAAGAGCTTCATGATCATCTCTGGCGGCGTAAACATCTACCCGCAGGAGATCGAAAACCTGCTCGTCACACATCCAAAGGTGGCGGACGCCGCCGTGGTCGGCGCGCCGGATGAGGAGATGGGCGAGAAGGTCGTCGCCGTGGTGCAGCCGCTGGATTGGGCGCAAGCGGGCGACGCGTTGCGCGATGAATTGATGGCTTATGTGCGCGCGCATTTGAGCCACGTGAAGGCGCCGCGCGTGCTCGATTTCATGGAAGAATTGCCGCGCCATCCGACGGGCAAGCTCTACAAGCGCCTGATCCGCGACGCCTATTGGGGCAAGGAGGGCAGCCGCATCGTCTAGTGTTGCGCCGGGCCTGTACCGACATAACCAAGCGTCGCGGCGCGATAGATCGCTTGGGTGCGGCTGACGACGTCGAGCTTGCGCGCGGCGTTGGTCATGTGAAAGCGCACGGTCGGCACCGAGATGCTCATGATGGCGCTGATCTCTGAATCGGTTTTGCCGGCCGCGGCCCATTTGAGGCACTGAATCTCGCGGCGCGTGAGTTGAACCGGCGACACCGCTTGCGCGTGGGCGCTGTGTTCATGTGCGGCGGCGACGAAGCGCAGCGCCAGCGCGTGGAGTTCATCGACATGCGCATCGAACACCGACGCCACGTCGAAGCTTGAATTCGCCGTGGCCCACACCACCGCGCCGATCACGCCGCCGGCCAGATAAGCTGGCACGATAATCGCCGCGCCGACGCCAAAGCCGTCCGCTGGACCCGCCTCGTTCAAAACGTCGAGGGCGTTCGTCGTGCGCCAGGTTTGCAGACGTCCCTGGGCGTAATAGATCGGCTCGGAGCAAAGCCTTACGGCGTGAATGAAGAACGAACGCAGCGCGAAACCGCGATCTTCCCAATAGCGGAGATCCGGATCGACCCATTTGAAGAGCGTTTCCGCGAAAGGGCGGCCAGTCGAATCGCGGACAGGCGCGGGGCTGCCGATGTCGGCGCTGACGGCGATGCAAGGCAGGCCGATTTCGGCGCCTTTCGCATTCACGCGCGCCGCAAGCGCGTCGATGGCGAGCGCGGCCTCGTGCGCCGCTTGGCTCCTGTCAGTTCCACTAGCTTGGCCCGTCATGCTATATTCGCAACCATGCTCCGGTGGTTTGGTCCGTGCGCACGCGCGGCGGCGCACGGCTAGATACGAAAGCATGGCTACGGCCCGATGCACAGAGCAAAAGTCTGTCAGCCGAAGGGCGGAGCGTAAATGAACCTCGAGCTTGCAGACGGCGAACGCGCTTTTCGCGACGAGGTTCGTACTTTCCTCAGCGACAATCTTACCACCGAGCTGTGCGCTGGCGGCCGTTCAGCGACAAGTGTGTTTTGCGATCCGAAGTATTCGCTGCCATGGCAGCGCATCCTTAACGCACGCGGATGGGCGGCGCCGACTTGGCCAGCGGAATTCGGCGGGCCCGGCTGGAGCGAAATGCAGCAATACATTTTCGCCGAAGAGTGCGCGCTCGCGGGCGCGCCGAATTTGGCGCCGATGGGGCTGCGTATGGTTGGCCCATGCATCATGCGGCACGGCACGCCTGAGCAGCGCGCGTACTATCTGCCGCGTATTCTCTCTGGCGAAGATTATTGGTGCCAGGGCTATTCGGAGCCTGGTGCGGGTTCCGATCTTGCCGGGCTTCGCACGCGCGCGGAAGCGGACGGCGCGGATTATATCGTCAATGGCTCCAAGATTTGGACAACGCACGCGCATTTCGCGAACATGATGTTCGGCTTGGTGCGCACCGATTTCGACGCCAAGGCGCAGAAGGGCATCACCTTCCTGCTCATAGATATGAAGGCGCCAGGCGTGAGCGTGCGCCCAATCATCAATCTGGCGGGCGAACACGAACTGAATGAGGTGTTCTTCGAGGATGTGCGGGTGCCGCAAGCCAATCGCTTGGGCGCGGAGAATGATGGTTGGACCGTTGCGAAATATCTTCTGGAGTTTGAACGCGGCGGCAGCTTCGCGCCGGCGTTGCGCGCGCGGCTGAAGCGCATTCGCGCCGTCGCGCGCGAAGAAACGCCGAACGGGCCGCCGCTGCTTGAAGATTCCGCGTTCGAGGCGAAGCTCGCCCATGCGGAGATCAAAGTGGAGGCGATCCAGGTCACCGAACATCGCGTGGCGAGCGCACTTTCCTCCGGGCAGAATCCAGGGCCGCTTTCTTCGATGCTGAAGACGCAAGGCACCGAGATGCTGCAGCGGATCGAAGAGCTGGGCCTCGACCTCGCGGCACACTATCTGCCCGCAGGCGCCACGGGCGAACATGGCCACAACGCCCACCCGATCGGGCCAGATCACAGCAACACCGCCGCTGCGCGCTATTTCAATAGCCGCGCCGCGTCGATCTATGGCGGGTCGAACGAGATCCAGCGCAACATCATGGCGCGTCTCGTGCTTGGGCTTTGAGCCCAGATCGTTCCGAAATCTAGATCGGTAAGTCGCGTGCGCTACGTGCGTTCGCGATCGCATCTGCCCAAAAGAAAACCGCCGCCCGGAGACCGGGCGGCGGTAAAGTCACGCGCTCTGGGAGGAACGCGGTTAGTAGTTGAAGGTGAGCGATGCGCCGTAAGTCGGCGCCATGCCGGGGAAACGCACCACGACGTTGGCGTTCGAGGCCACCGACGTCCAATAATAGGTGTCGGTGATGTTGCGGCCCCAAAGCTGGAACGACCAGCTGTCATCCAGCGCGTGCACGCCGATGCTGGCGTTGAGCACGCCGTAACTGTCGATCTTGAATGTCTCGGAGTCGCCAAGGTCGGCGGCTGACTCGTCTTGCCAGCGGCCATTGAGCGCCGCTTGCAGGCCGAGTGTCGGCGTAAGTTCGCGATCATAGAGCACGGTGCCGCTGAACTGCCATTCGGCGCTGTAGGGGAACGGCACGTCGTCATAGGTGCGCGGCAGGCCATTTGGCCCGGTGCCGCTATAGTCGATGACGGCGGTGTCGAGATACGTTGCCGAGCCGATCAGCGTGAAATTATCCGTCGCGCGCCACGTCAGATCGAGATCGACGCCGTACGCACGGGATTCCGGCACGTTCTGCAAACGCGCGAGCGCGGTGTAGATTGGGTCGGAGAAATAGGTGCTGATCTGCTTATCTTCGTAGTCGTAATAGAAGGCCGACACGTTGAACTGCACCGCGCGATCGAACAGGCCGAGCTTGGCGCCGACTTCGTACGCGAGCAGAGATTCCTGCGTCGCCGGCGCTTGCTGCGTCGAGGTGCTGGCCGCGTTCACGGGCGTGACGCCGGCTTTGTAGCCTTGCGACACCGATGCGTAGAGCAGCGTGGACGGAGAGACCTGCCAATCGAGGCCCAGACGCCAGGAGACGTTGTCCTCTTCCAGCGTGTGTTGCACCTGGCCGAATTGGCCGGTGGTCGGGTTGAACGTGTTGCACTGGTTCATCGTGATCGGCGCCGGCGTCGGAATGCCGTAGATCACGGTGTACAAGTAGCGGTTCACGCCGTTGACGTTGGCGAGCATGCTGCCGTTGAAGTCGGCCGAACAGCCCTCGTACGAGTGCTCATCCTCAGTGTAGCGCACCGCCGTCGTCAGCGAGAGCGTATCGCTCAGCGACCATTCGGCGTTGGCGAACACGCTGCGGGTTTCCGCTTCCATGGTCGCCAAGTCGCGATAGGTGCGGAACGCTTGCGACATTTGCAGCGGCGTATATGGGCCTGGGCTGTAGAAGCCCGGGAGCGGGTTGATCGTGCCCGGCGGATTGTAGGTCAGCGGCTCGATGCCGGCGAGGATCAGCTGGCCGACCGTACGAATACGGGCGACGTTGTAGTTCTGGCCGAGCAGCGTGCGGTTGTTGTCCTGGATTTCGTCGGAGCCGAAATAGCCGCCGAGCAGCCAGCGCACGCGGTCATTGTCGCCTTCGATACGCAGCTCTTGCGAGAAGCTTTCGACCTCGCCATCCAGCTGCTGCAGCAGCACTTCGTAGGGCGCCCCGCTCCAGTCGGAGAGAGCGTTGCGCTCAAGGTGGTTGTACCCGGTCAGCGATACGATGCGCATGTCGCCGGGCAATTCCCAGCTCAAGCGAAGCGCGCCGGCCCAGAAAAAATTGTCTTCCGCAAGCTCACCCGGAAGCCCCGCGCCCGCGCCGATGTTGGCGCTGCGCAGCGCTTCGGGCGCCCAATCGGCCTGCGTGGAATCCGTGGGAAAGTTATTTTGAATGTAGTTGATGAGGCCGGGGGCCGCGCCGGGATTGTAGAGGCCGCCGGCATTGAACAGCGCCGCCGCGGGGTTGAGCGTCGGATCGGTCGCCGGCGTGAAGCCGATGCCTTGGCCCACGATCGTGTCGGAGCGGTTTTCCCAGGCCGTCAGCGTGAGTTCGGCGAGCAGGTTGTCGGTGACGTCCCAATCGATCCGCGCGCGGGCGCCGAGGCGGTGGATCTCACCCTGGGTTTCGTCGCGCGTGTTGCTCTCTTGCCAACCCTCGTCGCTGTCCTCTGACCGGAAGGCAACGCGGAAGCGGAGGCTTTCATTGATCGGAGCGGTGAAGAAGCCTTCCAGATTGTGCGTCTGAAAATTGCCGAACTCGGTTGTCAGCGAGGCTTCGATTTCATCGCTCGGGCGATTGGTGATGAAATCCACCAGACCGGCGGTGGTGTTGCGGCCATAAAGCGTGCCTTGCGGGCCCTTCAGAACTTCGACGCGTTGAATGTCGAAGATCGGGCCGGTCATCATGAACGGAAACGGATAGGCGACTTCGTCCACGTACGAGCCGACGGTCGATGTGGCCGACAGGTTGATCGTGTTGAAGCCGATGCCCCGGAGGGTGTAGATCGGCACGCCCTGGTAGCTTTGCTGCACGGAGAAGCTAGGCGCCACCGACGACAGGTCGCGCACGTCGGTAACGTGGAGTTGGTCCAGTTGCTCGCCGCTGAAGGCCTGGATGCCCATGCCGACGCTATTGGCGCTTTCTTCCCGGCGCTGGGCGGTGACGACGATTTCATTGTCGGCCACCAACGGATCGCTGTCTTGCGCGAAGGCGGCGGGCGCCCCGAACAGCGCCGTGGCGGATGCCCCGACGCACAAAATGGCGCGCAACATGTGCGTGCGGTTCATGATTTTCCCTCCCATTGACGTCGCTTTGGGCGTACCCATGCGGCGATTATTGAGGGATGGTCGCTGGCAAAAGCCGTTTGGAACAAGCTGTTGAATTTGATAGGCGGACTTCACGCTGCGGCAGCTATTGCGCGATGAATTAAGATAACAAGAAACGGGGGAATCGCGTGGGGAATTGGAACGGGCTGATCGGCGTCGGCGTGATCTTGCTGCTGGCGTTCGCGTTATCGACGAACAAGCGCGCGGTGCGCCCGCGTATCGTTATCGCCGCGCTCGCCTTTCAGGCCGCGCTTGCCGCGCTCGTGCTCTATTGGCCCGCCGGCCGGACGGCGCTGAGCGCGATGTCCGCCGGCGTGCAGACGGTGATCGATTTCTCCCGTGCGGGGATCGCGATGGTGTTCGGGCCGCTCGCTTCAGAGGTAGGGTTCAGCTTCGCTATCAATGTTCTACCGATCATCATCTTCTTCTCGGCGCTGATGTCGGTGCTTTATTATCTGGGAATCATGCAGCGCGTCGTCGATTGGGTCGGCGGGCTGCTGAAGCTGCTGATCGGCGCCGGGCGCGTGGAATCGCTGACGGCCGCCGCGAATATCTTTGTGGGCCAAACCGAAGCGCCGCTCGTTGTCCGGCCATACCTCGCCCACATCACGCGCCCGCAATTGTTCGCGATCATGGTGAGCGGCATGGCGTCCGTCGCGGGCAGCGTGCTCGCCGCCTATGCGCAGATGGGCATCTCGATTGAGTATCTGCTGGCGGCGAGCTTCATGTCGGCGCCGGGCGGGCTATTGATGGCCAAGATCATCATGCCCGACGGCAAGGATGATGGCGCCGGCGCAACCGCGCACGCAATTGATGGCGCCGACGAGGCGCCGAGCAATCTGATCATGGCCGCCGCCAAGGGCGCGCAGGACGGCATGATCATGGCGGTGTCGATCGCTGCGATGCTGATCGCCTTCGTTTCGCTGATCGCACTTGTAAACGGCATGCTCTCCGGTCTCGGCAGCTTGGCTGGCGTTGAAGGGCTGACGTTGCAGCGTGTGCTGGGCTTCGTGTTCGCGCCAGTCATGTGGCTCTTGGACATTCCGTGGAGCGAGGCGCGGACGGCGGGCGGCATCTTCGGCGAGAAGCTCATTCTCAATGAGTTCGTCGCGTTTCTGCATCTTGGCGAGATCAAGGATACGCTCTCGCCGCGCACCGTGGCGATCACGACGTTCGCGCTGTGTGGCTTCGCCAATCTGAGTTCGATCGGCATCCTGATGGCGGCGTTGCAGGCGCTGGCGCCGCAGCGCGCCCCCGAGATGGCCCGTTATGGCTTGCATGTCGTCGCGGCCGGCTCATTGTCGAATCTGATGAGCGCCGCGCTCGCGAGCCTCTTCATTCCGGGCTGAGGCGGCATGGCCAAACCGATCATCATCGATTGCGACCCAGGCGTCGACGACGCTGTCGCGCTGCTGTTCGCGTTCGCGGCGCCCGATGCGCTGGACATTTTGGGCGTGACCACTGTCGCTGGCAATGTCGGGGCGGAGCGAACGGCGCGCAATGCGCGCGTGATCCGCGAGATCGCTGAACGCGAGAATGTTCCCGTTTTTGCCGGCGCCGAGGCGCCGTTGTTTCGCTTGCCGATCGAGGCCGATCATTTTCACGGCGTGTCTGGCCTGGGCGATTTGAAATTCACCGAACCAAAAGCGCCGCTGGCGCCAGGCCGCTCGGCCGCCTTTATCGTGGAGACATTGCGCGGCGCCGCGGCGCGGAGCGTCACGCTTGTGGTGACAGGGCCGATGACGAATGTGGCGCTGGCGTTCTTGTTCGAACCCGCGATCAAGGCGGGCGTCGCCGAGATCGTGCTCATGGGCGGCGCGCGCGGCGAAGGCGGCAACATCACGGCGTCGGCGGAGTACAATATTTACGCTGATCCCCACGCGGCCGAAATCGTGTTCAAGTGCGGCCTGCCGATCGTGGCGCTGGGCCTCGACGTCACCCACAAGGTGCGGACGAACCCCGCGCGCATGCACGCGCTGGCGAAGCTTGGCTCCAAGCGCGCGAAGGCGGCGGTGGATTTGCTGCGGTTCGGCGAGACGGTGGAACTGAAGCATGCAAAGCGCACAGGCTCGCCGATGCACGATCAAAGCACGATCGCTTATGTGTTGCAGCCGGAGCTGTTTCAAACGCGGGCGTGCACGATTTCCGTCGAGACAAACTCGCCGCTGACGCTGGGCCACACGGCTGTCGAGTTTCGTTTGCCGCCCGATGATCCTGGCCGTGTGCATTGGGCGGTGGATGCGGATGCGGACGGCGTGTTCGAACTCATGACGCGGAGGCTGGCATGACGACGCTCGCTGTCGTTGGCTCGGTCAATCTGGATTTCGTGGCGCGCGCGTCGCATCTGCCGGCGCCGGGCGAAACCGTGACTGGCGCCGTGCTGGCGCGTCATCCCGGCGGTAAGGGCGCCAATCAGGCGCTGGCCGCGCTTCGCCTGGGCGCGGCGGTGCAATTGCATGCGCGCGTCGGTCGCGACGGAATGGCGGATGAGGCGTTGGCGCTGTTGCGCGCGGAGGGCGCCGATCTTTCGCATTGTGCGGCGCATGCGTCCGCGCCGACCGGTGTCGCGCTGATCGCGGTGTCGGCGGACGGCGAAAACCAGATCGTGGTGGCGCCCGGCGCGAATGCGCGCTTCACGTCGGACGAATTGGTGGCGATCGAAACCGACGCGCTGCTGTGCCAATTGGAAATCCCGCTGGCGACGGTGGAGGCGGCGGCGCTGGCGCACCGGGGCTTCGTGAGCATCAATCTGGCGCCGGCGGCGATGGCGCCGGACGCCTTGTTGCAACGCGCGGACTTGCTGATCGTGAACGAGGGCGAGGCCGCGTTCTATGGCGCCGCGCTGCATGCGGGTGGTGGGCTCGTGGCGGTGACGTATGGCGCAAAAGGCGCGGCGCTGTTTCGCGCGGGCGTCGAGGTTGCGCGAGCGGCCGCGCCGAAGATCAAACCAATTGACACCACTGGCGCTGGCGACGCGTTTTCGGCGGCGCTGACCTTGGCGATGGTGGAAGGCGTGGTGCACGATGAGGCGCTCGCGTTCGCTTGCGCGGTGGGCGCGCTGACGGCGACGCGGCAGGGCGCGCAACCTTCGCTGCCCACGCGCGCCGAGGTCGATGAGTTCCGCGCGCGTTCGATGTAGGAGTCGCCGATGACACGACAAGTGCCCGAGCTTTCGCTCCGCGAGTTCACGTCTGGCGACGCCGCGCGGCGCGCCGCGTTCGCGAAGCAATTTTCAGCCGGTTTGCGCGAGTATGGCTTCATCGTCCTGGTGGATCACAACGTGCCCGTCGATCTGCTGGAGCGCGCTTATACGCAAGCCGCCGAGGTCTTCGCACTGCCGGAGGCGGTGAAGCGTCGCTACATCGGTGGCCTGCGGGGCTACACGCCGTTCGGGACCGAGCACGCGAAGGGCAACCCGAACGCGGATCTCAAGGAATTCTGGCAAATCGGCCACGAGCCGGCGCCGAACGCGCCAGCCAATGAATTCTCCGCGCCCAATCGCTGGCCGGCCGAGGTCGCCGCGTTTCAATCGACGTTCGAGCGCTTGTTCGCGGCGCTGAACGACACGGGGATGATCTTGTTGCGCGCGCTCGCGCCATCGCTGGGTTTGGACGAAGGATATTTCGACCCGCTCGTGCGGCGCGGGGATTCCGTGCTGCGCGTGCTGCATTACCCGCCAATCGCGGCGGATGCCGATCCAAAGCGCGTACGTGCGGCGGCGCATGAAGATATCAATCTGATCACGATCCTGGTTGCGGCGAAGGGCGCGGGCCTCGAGCTTCTGGATCGCGATGGCGCGTGGTTGCCGATTGTCACCGAGGCCAACCAGCTTGTGGTCGACAGCGGCGATATGATGGCGCGGCTGACAAACAATGTCGTGCCGGCGACGACGCACCGCGTGGTCAATTCCGACAATCCGCATGTAAGCCGCTATTCCATGCCGTTCTTCATGCATCCTACGACCGAGACCTCGCTTGCGGCGTTGCCGACCTGCCTCGACAATGGCGTGCCAGAATCGCCGATCACGGCTGGCGATTTCTTGCGCGAGCGTTTGAAGGAGATTGGCCTTGCGTCCTGAACGCGGGCGAAGCGAACATGGCTAAACTCTATTTCTCCTACGCGGCGATGAACGCCGGCAAATCCACGATTTTGCTGCAAGCGTCGTACAATTACCGCGAACGCGGCATGCATACGCTTCTGTTTACCTCATCGCTTTATGCGGAGATGGATGAAGGCCAGATCACATCGCGCATCGGCGTGCGGGAAAAGGCGGAGCTCTACGGGCGGGACGACGATCTGTTCGCATGGGTCGAACGTGAGCACGCCAAGCAGAGAGTGAGCTGCGTGTTTGTCGATGAGGCGCAGTTCTTGACGCGTGATCAAGTCTGGCAATTGGCGCGCGTAGCGGACAGGCTCAATATTCCGGTGCTCTGCTATGGCCTGCGCACCGACTTTCGTGGCGATTTGTTCGAAGGCGCGGCGGAATTGCTGGCGATCGCCGATAGTTTGCGCGAGGTGCGCACGATTTGCCATTGCGGCTCGAAGGCCACGATGGTGCTGCGCAAGGCGAGCGACGGCGGGGCCGCGACAAGCGGCGAACAAGTCTCGATTGAAAAGTCCGTGTACGTCTCCCTTTGCCGCAGGCATTGGGAGGAGGATATGGGTCGCTGGCCTCCAGAAGACCGCTCAGCCTGACACAATTACGGGGACACAGGGGCCGGCTATCCACGCGGACGCCGCCAAAAACCCAGGCTTATCCAGGCGCTTCGCCGCGTCGCGTGACGATTCAATCCGACCTGCTCGATTCCGCGCTAAGATGGCGCCGTCCCGATCGGGAGGGTTTTGGAGACGTCCGAGAACTCTGGAACATCGGGGCGGTCGGCGCGGCGCGCATCGCTTCGATGCAGCGAGGAAACTCAAGGCATCGTTGAGCAAGACGCGGGCACTGGAATGGACGAGAAGGCCTTCACAAAAGGTACGCCGTCAAACCGGTTCGCGCGTTGAAACGAACGCAGCGCGCATTGCTTGCGGGGAGTGAAACCGCAAGGTCCGGGATGTGTCGGAACATCCCGCGCGCATGTCCGGGCGTTGGCGATGGAGCTAAGGCCGCCTGAGCGTTCAGCGTTCTGGCGCGCCGATTTCAACTCCTCGGCGCCAATCCGGAGATCAACGATCGCGACGGGGCGCGTGCGACGCGCAGGCGTTGTTCGAAAGAGCAGCGCACACTGAACTATCCCGGCGCATCCCACGCGCCCCGCCTCCCGAAGGGGGAGATTTTGCGAGCGCGTTCCGCATCGGAACGCGTGCATTGGGCTGCCTGTTCGCGGCGCTTTACGCCACGTCGGGCTTTTCATGCGCGTGCTGTTGTGGCGTGGTGGGCGCAACTCAATGAGGAGACGCCCATGACGGAAGCTTGGATCATCGACGCGTGCCGCACGCCGCGCGGCATTGGCAAGATCGGCAAGGGCGCGCTCGCCGACATTCACCCCCAGCAATTGGCTGCGTCGGTGCTGAAGGCCATTGCCGAGCGCAACAATCTGAAGACCGCCGACGTTGACGACGTGATCTGGGGCACGTCGACCCAGCGCGGCAAGCAAGGCATGGATATGGCCCGCATGGCGTTGCTCGATGCCGGCTACGACACGCGCGCGAGCGGCGTGACATTGGATCGCTTTTGCGGCTCGGGCATCACCAGCGTGAATCTGGCGGCCGCGCAGATCATGTCGGGCATGGAGGATGTAGTCATTGCCGGCGGCACGGAGATGATGAGCTACACCGCCACACTCGCCGATCCAAAGAACCCGCAATACATGGATGCCGGCAATATGCGCCTGCGCGCGCGGCATCCACAATCGCACCAGGGCGTGTGCGCCGACGCGATCGCGACGCTGGAAGGCATTTCGCGCGAGGCGTTGGATGAATTGGCGCTGGTGAGTCAGCAGCGTGCGGACGCCGCGATCAAGGGTGGCCATTTCAAGAAGAGCGTGGTGCCGGTTTACAAGGAAGACGGCGCGCTTGCGCTCGACCACGAGGAATTCCCGCGTCCGCAGACGACAATGGAAGGCCTAGCGTCTCTGAAGCCGGCGTTCGAGGCGATGGCGGAATTTCCGCTGGACGAAAAAGGCACGACCTTTGGCGGGCTCATTCGTCAGGTGTATCCGGAGTTGAAGATCAAGCATTTCCACCATGCCGGCAATTCGTCGGGCGTGGTGGACGGCGCGGCCGCGCTGCTGCTCACCTCGCCCGAGTACGCCAAGAAGAATGGTCTGAAGCCGCGTGCGCGCGTTGTCGCCATGGCGAACGTGGGCGACAGCCCGACCTTGATGCTGAACGCGCCGGCGCCGGCGGCGAAGAAAGTGTTGGCGAAGGCGGGGCTCACGCTTGATGATATCGATCTCTTCGAAATCAACGAGGCGTTCTCCGTGGTGGCGGAGAAATTCATCCGCGACCTCAAGCTCGATCGCGACAAGGTCAATGTGAATGGCGGCGCGATGGCGCTGGGCCATCCGATCGGCGCCACGGGCTCGATCCTGATCGGCACGATCGTGGATGAGCTGGAGCGCCGCGGGCTGAAGCGCGGCCTGGTGACGATGTGCGCCGCCGGCGGCATGGCGCCGGCGATTATCGTCGAGCGGATGAACTAGGAAGCGTAGCCTGCGGCCTTGCCGCCAGCGCCTTCGCCGGCGTTGGCGAGCGCTGCCTCAAGGTCGGCCAGATATTCGTGCGCGACTTCGTTGTGCTTGGGCGAAAGCATCAAGTGCAGCGCGGGCGGATCGAGCAGCGTCGCTGTGAACCAGCCGCGCTGATACATCTGCACGTAGATCTTCATCGGATCGATTTGGTCGTGCGTGAAGGCGATGATGCCGAGTTGAGGGCGCCCGAGTACACGGAAGCCAAGCTTCTTTACGCCGGCCTCGATCTTCTCGCGCGCGTCGGTGACTTGGCGTTGCTTCGCGCAATAGCCGTCGACGCCTAGAAAATTCATCACCGCCCAGGCAGCGGCGATCGCGCCGCCGGGGCGCGTGCCGGCAAGGGTCGGCGTGATCATGCGGCCAAGCGGCCAGGGGCCGGCGTCGAGCGCCATGAATTCGTGCAGCTTCTGGCTTCGGAAGAACACGGTCGATGCGCCTTTGCTGGCGTAGCCATATTTGTGCAGATCGCCGGAAATGGACGAGACGCCCGCAACGGCGAAATCGAACGGCGGCAGTTCGGCGCCGTTCATGCGCACGAATGGCGCAAGATAGCCGCCGACGCATGCATCGACGTGCAGCCAAACGTTTCTACGCAGCGCCACCTCGCCGAGTGCTTCGATCGGATCGATCAGGCCAAACGGAAAACACGGCGCCGAGCCGACGATCATCAGCGTGTCGGCGTCGATCGCGGCTTCCATGGCGCCCACGTCAGCCAGGAAATCGCGCACTGGAATGCGGCGTATCTCTATGTCCATGACCATGCCGGCTTTGTCGAAGGCGGGATGGACTGTGGATGGCGTGATGATGTTGAGTTTGCCGTGCAAGCCGCGCGTCGCGCGTGCGTGATCGCGCGCGGTCTTAACGGCCATGAAAATGGAATCCGTGCCGCCGCTCGTCATGCTTCCGGCGCCGCCGGGCGGCGCGTTGAGCAGCTTGAGGCCAGCGGCCACGACCTCGCGCTCCATCCGCGCAAGGCTTGGGAAGGCGGCCGGACCTAAACCGTTTTCAGCGGAGAAAAGCGCGTAGGCCGATTTTTGAACCTGCTCGACCTCGGGGCCCGCATTGAAGATGTAGAGGCCGGTTCGGCCGTCGCGCCATTTCACGTCGCCCGCCGCCATGGCGCGCATACGCGCCTCAATGTCGGTCCAGGGCGCGCCGTGTTCGGGCAGCGCGTTTGAGCTATCGGCCATCGGCGTTCCTCGTTGATACTTTCAGCAGGATAGACCCTTCCAGTGCTGAGCGCTAAGTGTGCCGCAGGTCACATTCAAACGGTCTGGGCCGGCCTAGGTTCTTTTCATGGCCGGCGGGGAGTTCGCCGGGCCGAGGAAGGAAGACCCCAATGACCACCGCGATCACCCAAGTTGCCCACGACGCCCGCCACAGCCTGCAATCGGCCGCGGTTTTCACGCTCTGCTTCGGCGCTTCAATGGTGTTGCCGCTGGCTTTGGCCTTCTTTGGCTTCCAAGCGCTTTAAACTGCCGTAAGCTGCCATTTGAGGGCGAATGGGCGGAGCAGGGCACATGGCGCGGGCGCTAAGAGCAAAAATCGTCGGTCTCTTCCTCACCACGATACTTGCCGCGTCACCTGCCGCTGCTCAGCAAAATCCGCCTCGACTGTTCTCCGACGATTCCGAGGTGCAGCTCCTGATCGAAGCGCCGATGCAGGAGCTTGTGCGCAACGCGGCGCGCAGCACGGACCCCTATCCCGCCGCGATTACGATGCAGGGCGAAAACGCACAGCGCTACGATCTGCAGCTCTCGGCGCGCGGCTTCTCGCGGCGCACACGCGGCATTTGCGCGTTTCCACCGCTTCGCCTGGATTTTGATCAAAGCGCGATGCGCGGCACGGTGTGGCGCGGCCAAAACAAGCTGAAACTGGTGACGCGCTGCCGGGGCGGCGATCAATATGAGCAGCTCATCGTGCTCGAATATGTCGCCTATCGTATGTACAACGCGGTGACGCCAGTGAGCTTTCGCGTGCGGCCCGCGCGCGTGACCTATCGCGATACGAGCGGGCGGCGGCGTGAAGAAACCCAATTCAATTTCCTGATCGAAGACGTGTCGGACATGGCGCGCCGCAATGACCGCCGCGATATTGAGGTCGGGCCGGCCGAGGTGAGTTCAACGCAACTCGATCCAACATCGGCCGCGACGCTCGGCATGTTCCAGTTCATGATCGGCAATCTGGATTGGGACATGGTGCGCGGGCCGGAGCACGAAGACGGTTGTTGCCACAACACGAAGCTGATCGCCGCGACCGCGGACTCGCGGGAAATGCTGGTTTCCGTGCCATATGATTTTGACATGTCGGGTTTCGTGAATGCACCATATGCGATCCCCCCGCAGGGGCTGCCGGTCGCGAATGTGCGCACGCGTTATTATCGCGGCCTCTGCCGTTACAACGAGCATGCGCCGGCCGCCGCCCAATTGTTCCGCGAGCGCCGCGAAGCGATCTTCGCGGTGATCGATGGCGAGCAGCGTCTCACTGACGGTCAGCGGCGGAGCGCGCGGCGCTATATCGAGGATTTCTTCGAAGTGATCGATGATCCGGGCCGGTTTCAGAACCAAGTCATCGAGCGCTGCCGGCGTTAGGGGGCCGTCGTTGCGGCTTGGCTTTCGGCGCCTGACCTGCAGGCGGCGAGTGTCGGCTGCACGGGACTGGATGAGCCATCGATGGCGACGATCCGCGCGAGATATTCGCAGGTCTGCGCGTGGGTCGCGGCGATCAGCGGCACACGTTGGCCGCGATGCACGGTGGTGAGCGCGCCGTTCTCGATGATGAGGAACGCGTGCGGGTCGGGGCTGTTTGGACGCTGTGCAATGTCGGTGATGATCACGCGGCCGTCGAAGCGCGGCAGCACGGTCGCGGCGCGCTTTGTGTGGCCGACAATGATGCGCGACACACCATGGCGCCCGAGCAATGCGTCAAGATGCGGCGTTTCCTGGGCTTCGTCATTCAGCGAGAGGCCACGATACCAAAGCGGGCCTTGCTGGGCCGTGAGGATATCTGCGAACGCCGGGTCGGGCTGGCCGCTCAACGCGTCGCGCACGGCCTCGTTCATGGCGTCGCGTTCGGCCGGCAGATAGGCCGGGCCAATGCCCGCGTGCAGGAAGAGCAGATCATTGATGCGGATGACGGATTCATGGGTTGCGATCCAGCGGCCGTAAGCGCCGGTGGGCGCCCAAGCTTGGCGATGCTCCACGTAGCCCAGCGGATGCTCGCTCTCCCATTGGGCGCGGAATGCGTCGTCGAAAACCGGAACGCCGCTGGGCGGCGGATTTTGGCGCAGGTGCGCTTGGGTTTGACGATAAAAAGCCGTGCGGCGCCGTGCTGACCGGCGATCGGCGAAGGCGGCGTATTCGCCTGGGTGCACGTAGCGCAGGTCGCCTTCGACATTCATCGCTTCGTGATTGCCGATCAGTGCGTGCACATGGCCGTCGGCGCGCAGCGCTTGCGGCTCCAGGCGCATCAGGTGATCCATGATCATGCGGCTGTTGGGGCCGCGATCGGGAATGTCGCCTAGTTGCACCAGATGGGTTTGCCCGCCAGCCCAATCGCCGTCCGCGTCGATCAGCTGAGCTTGGCGCAGCATGTCGACGAATTTTTCGTAATCGCCCTCGAGGTCACCAATGACGACGATGCGCTCGATGTTGTCCCAGGCGGATTGTTCCGCGCGCGCGGCTGGCGCGGTGACGAGGAGCGCTAGAGCGAAGATCAGGGCCGAGAGGATGCGCATGGAGAATTTCACCGTCGCGGGTAGCGGCTAAGCAGGGCGCGGCCGCGTGCGCGCCCGCCTTCGTCGCTGATGACAAGCGCGCCGCCGGGCAGGACGGCGACGCCTTCGGCTTGGTTGTGAACGGGCGCCAAGGCGCGCGCGGTGATCAGCTCTCCATCGGGCGATAACTCGGCCAGCGCGCCGTTATCCGCCGACAGCATCAGCAGGCGACCTGTGCGCGTGTCGAAGTCCAAGGACGAAGGCCGGAAGCGGCGCACGCCAGCGGCGGCGGCCACATCGCGCTCCGGCAGGGTTCGCCAAAGCGTTGCGGGGCCGCCTTCGCGCCATGCATAAAGGGCGATCACATCGCGCATGTCGCGAGCTTGGTTTTGCTTGCAGGCAAGAATGAGGCTTTGTTCGGAAGCGAGATAGGCCAGCCCTTCGATTTCGCACGTATCGGCAAGGCTGGCGTCGAACGCTTCGAATTCAACGCGTTGGCCAGCTTCGCCTTCACGGAAACGGAAGAGCGCGCCTTGGCTCGTCGTCATCCAGAAATCGCCCGTCGGGGTGATGGCGAGCCCCTCGAAATCGCCCGTGAGCGGCGCGCCGACGGCGAATGTCTTCATCAAGCCGCCCTGATCGGCGTCCAACTCATAAATCAACGCGTGTTCATCATCGACTGCGAACAATCGCCCATTCGGCGCGACGGCGAGTGCGGAAATTTCCCGTAAGCCGTCAGGCAAGAACCAGCGTTGGTCGGGCGCGCTCGCGAAGAGGGAGTTCGATGAGGTATGCGCGCTTGCGGGGATCGCAGGCGTTGGTCCGCACGCGCCGATGTAGAATGCGCCTGCGATCAGGAGCGCCTTAATCATCGTCCTCATCATCGTCGCGTCGTTTGCTTTCATGGTGCTTCTTTATGTCTTCCTCGTGCGACATCCATTCGCGCGAGAACATTTGCTTGCCGGTTGTCTCCGCGCCGAACTCGGTGGCCCACAGGCCAAGCACCGTATAATTGAAAAAGATGGAAATGATGGCGGCGACCTCCACGGCGTTGACGCCGCAAGCGACGCCCACCGCGATCGCCGTGAAGAGGTAGGTCGTCTCGGCGCTGTCCTTCAGCGTGTGACGGAATCGCACGCCCGCGACGATGCCCGCCAGGCTGAACGCAAGCGCCAAGCTGTTGTGCACGACGTGAACGATGCCGGTGACAATCAAGGGTAGTACGAGAATCGTTTGGATAAACGATTGGCTGACGTCTTTGCGCCGGCGCGCGCCCATGCAGATCCAGGTGACAGGCAGCATCAGGATGAAAGAGGCGATGATCGCGAGCGCCAGCCGGACGCCCTCCGCGAGCGTCGATTGCGCCGGCTGCAGGGCCTGCACCGCTTGCTGTGGTTCGAAGGTTGATTGCCCGATCGCGCCAAAGCTCGCCGCGCCGCCGACCGGCAGCACCTCGATCAATGGCGGATAGACACGCAGCATTGCGCCAGCCGCGGCGGCCACCGCCACGTAATAGGCGGTGATATACAGATAGGGTTTCAAGAGTTTGGGCAGCCCGGGCGCGCGCGCCTCGGGCTGTTGAGCTTTTGGGTCGTTTGCCGCGTCGCTCATGCCGCCTCCAGGCAGCGGAGCTTAGCGGCTTGGATGGGCCTGGTCTGCTCTTTTCGCGTCCGGGATCATGCGGCTTGGAGCAATTCCAGGGCGCAGCGGTCGCGGACGACGACGTGGCGCGAGCTAGGCAGATCGATCGCATGATCGCGTTCCATCTGCGTGAAGGCGCGCGAGACTGTTTCGATCGTCAGGGCGAGGTAGTCGGCGATATCGGCGCGCGACATCGGTAGATCGATTTCCGGCCGCTGCGCGAAGCGATCGGCAAGCTGCAGCAGGAAGGCGGCCACGCGCTCGCCGGCCCCTTTACGACCCAGCGTCAGCGCATGCTCCTGAGCGTTCGCCAATTCCTTGGACATCAGGCGCAGCAGGGCGTGCGCGGCGCCGACATCTTGGGCGGTGGCTTGATCGATAAGCGAGCGGCGGACCATCGAGACCTCGGCGTCGCCAACGGCCTCGGCCGAGAGCGTGTGCGCGGCGCCCGGTTCCAGGCCGAAGACGTCGCCCGGAAGGTGAAACGCGAGAATTTGGCGGCGGCCGTCGGCGCCGAAGCGAATGGTGCGCACCGCGCCGGAGACGACGCGATAGACGTATTCCGCCTTTTCGCCTTCGCCGAAAATCTCTTCGTTCCGCTGGAAGCGCATGCGCGTGCCCTGCAGCACCACGCCTTGACCCAGGGCGATCGCGTCGGAGACGCGGTGATGCAATGGGCCGCCAGCCGTTTCGATGCCGATCTCACGCATGGGTTCGTCCTCCGTTGATCGAAGGGCTACGCGCTTTCGCGAGGGCGAAAAATTCGGGGCGAGCGCTTAAGGGAAAACCCCTAGGCCGGAGGGTCTATCGAGACCCGCCTTGGCCGACCGGCTTGAGGCGGAGTAAGAGGAGCCATGCAATTGACCGGCGTTCTCAGGAACTTACGGGCGGCGCTTCGCGCGCGCCAGCCCGGCGCCGTGTTCGGCGCGGTCGCGGCGCTTTGCGGCTTGGCCGCGCTCGTAGCCCTGGTCGTGCGGGCCTTCGCCCCGGACGTGAGTGCGTTTCTTTTTCTAGCCCTGGTGGTGTTCACCAGCGCGCTGTTCGCCGGCTTGATGCCGAGCTTGTTCGCGACCGCATTGGGCTTTGTGCTGGGCGCTTGGCTTGAGGGGAGCGTCAGCAGCAGCGCTTTTGTGTTTGCGGTGCTGGGCGCCGGCGTGAGCAGTGCTGGCGATTGGTATTTCCGCAACCGGATGCTGGGCGACCGGACCTCGCGGGTGCTGGCGGAGCGCGAGGCGCATTTGCGTTCGATCTACGACACGGCGCCCGATGCGCTGATCGTCATCGATGAACGCGGCATCGTGCAATCGTTCAGCGCCGCGGCGGAAAGGGTGTTTGGGTGGACGGCCTCGGAAGTCCTGGGGCGTAACGTCAGGATGCTGATGCCGCAGCCCTATCGCGCCGATCACGATGGCTATATCGGCCATTATCTCGGCACCGGCGAGCGCCGGATTATCGGTATCGGCCGCATCGTCGTGGGCGAGCGCAAGGACGGTTCGACATTTCCGATGGAATTGGCTGTCGGCGAGGTGAGATCCGAGCGCGGGCGCGTGTTCACCGGCTTCGTGCGCGATCTCACCGAGCGCCAACGCACCGAAACGCGGCTCCAGGAATTGCAGGCCGAACTTGTACACATGTCGCGGCTTACCGCGATGGGCGAAATGGCCTCCGCGCTGGCGCACGAGCTCAACCAGCCATTGAGCGCCGTGAACAATTACATGAGTGGCGCGCGGCGGCTGTTGGAACGCTCGCCTCATGCCGAGCCCCGTGTTCAGGAGGCGTTGGACAAGGCCTCCGAGCAGGCGCTGCGCGCGGGCGAGATTATTCGTCGCCTGCGTGATTTCCTGGCGCGCGGCGAGGGCGAACGACAGGTGCTTTCGCTGCCAAAACTGGTACAGGAAGCGTGTGCGCTGGCGCTTGTCGGCGCCAAGGAGCACGGCGTGCGCGTGCGCTATAGTTTTGATCCGCGCATTGATTTGGTCATTGTGGATCGCGTGCCGATCCAGCAGGTGATCATCAATCTTGTGCGCAATGGTCTGGATGCGATGCAGGATCAGCCCCGCCGTGAATTGTTGGTAGCGACCGCGTCGGCCGATGATGATGGATTGGCGCTGATCAGCGTCAGCGACACCGGCCCAGGCATTGATCCGAGCGCCGTCGCCAAGCTATTTCAGCCGTTCGTGACGACAAAGGCGACCGGCATGGGTGTGGGCCTTTCCATTTCACGCACCATCGTTGAAGCACATGGTGGCCGCATCTGGACCGAGCCGAACGCAGACGGCGGCGCCACGTTCAAATTTACCGTGCGACTTGCGCGCGACGAAGAGGTCGAGCCGAAAGATGAGTGATCCCGTCGTTCATATTGTTGATGACGATCCAGGGATGCGCGAGTCGGTGGCGTTTCTGCTGGACACCGAGAACCTCGCCACACGGCTGTATGACGGCGCGCAGGCTTTGCTGGCGCGGGTCGGTGAATTAGAGCCGGGCTGCATTGTCACCGACATCCGCATGCCGGAGATGAATGGGCTCGAACTCGTCGGCGAGCTTAAGAAATGCGGGGTGACACACCCGGTCATCGTGCTGACGGGCCACGCGGACGTGGGGTTGGCGGTGGATGCCATGAAAGCTGGCGTGCTCGATTTCCTTGAGAAGCCGTTTCAGGACGAAACCTTGTTGAACGCCGTGCGCGCGGCTTTGGCGAAGGGCGAAGGTGAATCCGGCAAGGTGAAGGAACGAGCCGAGATCGAAGCCCGCTTAAGCCAGCTTACGCCGCGCGAGCGCGACGTTTTTGAGGCCGTGGTCGCCGGCGATTCGAACAAGGCGGCGGCGATCCGCCTGGGCATCAGCCCGCGGACCGTGGAAATCTATCGCGCCAACGTGATGGACAAGATGCAGGCGCGAACGCTCTCGGACCTGGTGCGCATGGGGTTGTTGCGCGGGGATGCCTAGGCGGCGGCGATTCCCAGTTCGCGTACGCGCGCGATGCGGTGCGCTTGCGCTTCTCCCTGCCCTTCAATAGCGCCGAACAGGGTCGAGCGAACGGGCGCCAGACCAGCAAATCCCAGGATGCTCTTGGCGATCGCGCGTAGGCCAAAAGCGCCATAGACGAGCCGGTAAAAAAGGGATGGCGCCCCCATCGTCACGATCATGCGCGCAGATTTGCCCCTAAGCTTGCCGCGAGGGCCCCTCGAGGATATCTCGGCGAGAAATTGCGCCCGGGCGCATTGCTCCAGAAAGCCGCGAAGAATGGAGGGGGCGCCCCCCAGCCAAAGCGGAAACACGAAGACGACATGTGAAGCCCAAACCAAGTCCTCACGCGCTTCGAGGATGGCTGGATTGTCGGGCGGTGTCTCGAAATCGGCCGCGCGCCGCAGCAATGGAAAGTCCGCGTCCGCGACACGGATGAGGCGCGTCTGATGGCCCGCTTCGCGTGCGCCGGCGACGTAGGCCTCGGCCAGCGCATGGCAGAGAGCGGCGCCGCGATCAGGATGGCCGTCGATCACCAGAACGTTGGTCATCGCGCGGTGCTAGATCAAGTTACCGCCCTGCGAATTGATCGCACGCAAACTAGCTAGGCGAATGCGCGCTGCGGGGATTGGCGATGGGACAGCATGACGGCCGCCGCGAGCAGAAGGGCGACCGCGCCGGCCCAGCAGGCCGGGCAGTGGCCGAGCACCTCGAATCGAGCTTGACCCGCGCCGCACCAAGCCGCGTCCAGCGCACGTTGATAGGGCGAGCGCATGGCGTCCGTTATGGTGCACAGAGCGGCCGGCCACACCGTGCCGGCGGCCGCCAAAACTGAAGCGACAGTGACTCGTTTCTCGTCGAGACGCATCTTCGATCTCCCCGCGACATGTTGCCCTTAGCGTGCTGCGCCGCAGCACATCTTGAGGCAGATCAAGTCCGTGGCTTGGCGCCGCTGGTACCCGCGCGGTGTGTAGGATACCGCGTGAAGCGATTCCATTCACGGCGCGCTTTGCGCCGACCCGGGGAGCGGCGAATGACAGCTGCAGTAGGCAAGCAGGAATGGCGCATCGACGCGCTAGCCATTCTTGCGATTATTGTTTTGGGCGCGTTCTATGCGCTTTGGGGCGCGGCGCACGCCACTGATCGTGCGTTCGCTATCCAAATGTGGACCGCGCTGGCCGCGTTCCTGTTTGGCGGCGCGATGCTGATTGGCAGCGTCGTTCGTCCGAATCCGGCGGATCGGGAGTCGCGCTACGAGAATGGCGTGATCAAGGCTGGCGTGATCGCCTCCATGTTCTGGGGCATCGCCGGCTTCCTCGTCGGAGTCATCATCGCCGCGCAACTCGCGCTGCCGAACATCTTCTATTTTGAAGATTTCGGCTGGCTCAATTTTGGTCGCCTGCGGCCTCTGCACACGAACGCGGTGATCTTCGCGTTCGGCGGAAACGTGCTGATCGCGACATCGTTCTATGTCGTGCAACGCACCTGCCGCGCCCGTCTCGCTGGCGGCCTGTGGTCCTGGTTCGTGTTCTGGGGCTTCCAACTCGTCATCGTGCTTGCTGGCACAGGCTATCTGCTGGGCATCACGCAGGGCCGCGAATACGCGGAGCTGCCTTGGTACACGGATATCTGGCTCACGATCGTGTGGGTGGCGTATTTGCTCGTCTTCCTAGGCACGATCTGGAAGCGGCAAGAGAAGCATATCTACGTCGCCAATTGGTTCTATCTCGCCTTCATCGTGACGATCGCGATGCTGCACATCGTCAACAATTTGGCGGTTCCGGTGAGCTTCAGCGGCTGGTTCAGCTATTCGCTGTTCTCGGGCGTGCAGGATGCGCTGACGCAGTGGTGGTACGGCCACAATGCCGTGGGCTTCTTCCTTACCGCCGGCTTCCTCGGCATCATGTATTACTTCATCCCGAAGCAGGCGGATCGTCCGGTCTATTCGTACCGGCTTTCGATCATCCACTTCTGGGCGCTGATCTTCCTCTACATCTGGGCGGGTCCGCACCATCTGCACTACACGGCGCTGCCGCAATGGGCGCAATCGCTCGGCGCGACGTTCTCAATCATGCTGTGGATGCCCAGCTGGGGCGGCATGATCAATGGCCTCATGACGCTCTCGGGCGCATGGGACAAGCTTCGCACTGATCCAGTGTTGCGCATGCTTGTCGTATCGGTAGCGTTCTACGGCATGTCGACCTTCGAAGGCCCGGTCATGTCGATCCGCGCCGTCAACTCGCTCTCGCACTACACCGATTGGACCATCGGCCACGTGCATTCGGGCGCGTTGGGCTGGGTCGCGTTCGTCAGCTTCGGCGCGCTCTATTGCTTGACCATGTGGCTTTGGAAGAAGCGCCAGGTCAGCCATGCGCTCGTCGAATGGCACTTCTGGCTCTCGACGCTGGGCATCGTGCTCTACATCACCTCGATGTGGGTCGCGGGCATCATGCAGGGCTTGATGTGGCGCGCTTACAACGAGTTCGGCTTCCTCGAATACTCGTTCGTCGAAACCGTCGAAGCGATGCATCCATACTATCTCATTCGCGCACTGGGCGGGGTTCTGTTCCTCGTGGGCGCGCTGATCATGGCCTACAATCTGTGGCGTACGGCGACGGGCAAGGACCCGGCTGTCGAGCGCGCTGCTGACGTCCCGGCGCAAGCCGTGGCGGCTGAATAAGGGGGCGCAAATCCGATGTGGAAATTTCACAAATGGTTCGAGCGCCACACGCTCATTCTGCTGGTCGGCATTCTTGTCGTGGTGTCGATCGGCGGCCTCGTGCAGATCACGCCGCTCTTCTTCATCGAGTCGACGATCGAGCGCGTGCAGGGCGTTCGCCCCTATACGCCGCTCGAACTGGCGGGGCGGGAGATCTATATCCGCGAGGGCTGCTACACCTGCCACTCGCAGATGATCCGCCCGCTGCGTGATGAGGTTGAACGCTACGGCCATTATTCGCTTGCGGCCGAGAGCATGTACGACCACCCGTTCCAGTGGGGCTCCAAGCGCACGGGGCCAGACCTTGCGCGCGTCGGCGGCCGTTATTCGGATGAGTGGCACCGTGCGCACTTGGCCGATCCGCGCTCCGTGGTGCCGGAATCGGTGATGCCGCCCTACGCGTTCCTCGCGAACGCCGATGTGAACGCGTCGCTGATGCCGGATCACCTCCGCGCCAATCGCTTGCTCAGCGTGCCGTACACCGACGAGCAACTCGCCAATGCGGCTATCGACGCACGCGCGCAAGCAGAGCCGATGGGCGAGCACGCCTACGATTTCCAGGAACGCTATCCGGACGCGCTTGTGCGTGATTTCGACGGCGATCCTGGCCGCGTCACCGAGATGGATGCGCTGATCGCGTATCTGCAAATGCTCGGCACGGGCGTGGACTTCGAAACCTATCAGGCCGAAGCGCCTGAAAATCAGAGGTAGTCGCCATGAGTTACGAACAAGCGACTCATTTCGCCCAGACCTGGGGCCTTGGGCTTCTCACCGTGAGCTTCGCCATTGCCGTCGCGTACGCGCTTTGGCCAAGCAATCGCGAAAAATTCAACCAAGCAGCGCATGCGCCGCTCAATGACGGGGACGACGATGGCCGATAAACGCGAACGCGACGAGGTCACCGGTACCGATACGACCGGGCATGAGTGGGACGGCATCAAGGAGCTCGATACGCCGCTGCCGCGCTGGTGGCTCTACATCTTCTACGCCTCGATCCTGGTGTCGG
The DNA here is from genome assembly GCA_017303355.1 of Caulobacterales bacterium. Lineage (GTDB taxonomy): Bacteria > Pseudomonadota > Alphaproteobacteria > Caulobacterales > Aquidulcibacteraceae > Vitreimonas. The sequence continues at coordinate 111,393 of JAFLCU010000009.1, forward strand.
TGGTGTATTGGGTGCTGATGCCCGCTTGGCCGATGGTGAATGGTTACACCAAGGGCATTCTCGGCTTCTCGGATCGTGTAAATGTCGCTGCCGACATCCGCGATCTGCAAAGCGCGCGCACGCCGATGTTCGAGCGCCTCGCCAATGCGAGCGCCACCGACATTGCCGCCGACCCTGAGCTTCAGGAATTCGCGCGTGCGGCGGGCGAGTCTGTGTTCGGCGATTATTGCCGCACCTGCCACGGCGCCGGCGGCGCTGGTGCGCCGGGTTATCCCGTGCTCGCCGACGACGTCTGGATCTGGGGCGGCTCGATGGCCGACATCGAACACACACTCCGTGTCGGCATTCGCGCGGATCACCCCGATACACGCACGTCGATGATGCCGGCGTTTGGCCGCGACAATCTGCTGACGCCCGCGCAGATCGGCGACGTGACCGAGTTCGTGATCTCGATCTCGGCCGCGAATAGCCGGCTCGATGCGAACAACGGGGCGGCCGCGCGCGGCGCCGTGATTTATCAAGAGCAGTGCGCTGCCTGCCACGGCGTCAGCGGTGCGGGCGACCGCGCCTTCGGCGCCCCGAGCCTGGTCGATGACCTCTGGCTCTATGGCGGCTCGCGCGAAGAGATCCGGCGTCAGATCGAGCTTGGGCGGGGCGGCGTAATGCCGTCCTGGGAAGCGCGGTTTGATTCGGGTACGCTACGCGCGCTTGCGTACTATGTACACGAAATGGGCGGCGGCGAACCCGATGCGCCCGCCGCACCGCCTGCGACAACCGATGCAGCCGCACCTGCGCCAACTCAAGACGCGCCGGCGGCTGCGCCGCTACGCTAGCGCAAAACGTGAAGCCCCCTCCGTAACAGGAGGGGGCGGAGGTTGGGAGAGCCTCCGCTTATGACCAAAGTAACGCTGATCGACAATCGCCCGAACGGCGAGCACAACATTGATGCGCGCGCCGTCAATTCGAAAGAGGCGCGCGAGCTTTACCAAAAGCGCGCGCAAATCTATCCGAAGCTCGCGCATGGGTTCTTCCGGAACCTGAAATGGGCGGCGATGATCGTGCTGCTCGCAATCTATTACATCACGCCCTGGATTCGCTGGGATCGCGGCGTGGGGCGGCCAGATCAGGCGGTGCTCGTCGATTTCGAGCATGGCCGCTTCTATTTCTTCTTCATCGAGCTCTGGCCGCAGGAGGTGTATTATATCACCGGGCTTTTGGTGCTCGCGTCGCTCGGCATCTTTCTCTCATCGGCTTTGTTCGGGCGCGTGTGGTGCGGCTACGCCTGCCCGCAGACGGTGTGGACTGATCTCTACATCTATGTGGAGCGGCTCATAGAAGGCGACCGTAACGCGCGCATGCGGCTCGATAAGGCGCCGATGTCGCTGGAGAAGGCGGGCAAGAAGCTCTCGAAGCATGCGATCTGGCTGCTGATCGCGGCGGCGACCGGCGGGGCGTGGGTGTTCTATTTCGCCGACGCGCCGGTCTTATTCTTCGACATCTTTGCCGGCCGCGCGGCGGCGACGGCCTATATCTCAATCGCCGTGCTGACGTTCACCACCTACACGCTCGCTGGCATGATGCGCGAGCAGGTATGCACCTATATGTGCCCCTGGCCGCGTATCCAGGGCGCGATGATGGATAAGGACGCGCTCAGCGTCACCTATCGCGCCGATCGTGGGGAGCAGCGCGGCCCACACAAAAAGGGCGAGAGCTGGGAAGGGCGCGGCGATTGCATCGATTGCCGCCAATGCGTCGCGGTCTGCCCACAAGGCATAGACATTCGCGATGGCGATCAGCTTGAATGCATCAATTGTGCGCTTTGCATTGATGCGTGCGACGACATCATGCGCAAAGTCGATCGGCCAACGGGGCTGATCGCATACGACAGCTACGCCAATCAAACCCGCCGCGCACAGGGCAAGGTGGCGAATATCCGGCTGCTGCGGCCGCGCACGATCCTCTACGGCATTCTGTTCGCCTTCGTCGGCCTACTGATGGTGTATGGCCTCGCGACGCGGCAGACGCTCGATCTCAACGTCATCCGCGACCGCAGCCCGCCCTTCGTGCGCTTGGCCGATGGCTCGTTCCGCAACGACTACGCGCTGAAGCTCGTCAACATGACGAATAGCAATCGCCGGCTCGTGATTGAGGTCAGCGGATTGGAAGGCGCGCGTCTGCTAGCGCCCGCTTTGGAAAGCGAAGGCGCGGTCGTGGCAAACGCCGGCGCGGATGGCGTCACCAATGTGCGTATGCACGTGGTTGTGCCTAACAGCGTCGGCGGCGGATCGCACCGCCTCACTTTCACCATCCGCGACCTTGAAAGCGGCGAGACGGCGACAAGCGCGTCGGCATTCCTCGCAGGAGAAGCGCCATGAATACGGCGACAGGCTTTCGTATCCGTGGCTGGCATGTGCTGGCGATGATGCTGGGGTTCTTTGGTTTCGTTATCGCGGTCAACGTCGTGTTCGCGACGATCGCCGTGCGTTCGTTCCCTGGCGAGGACGTGCGCCGCTCTTATCTCCAAGGCATCCAATATAACGACACCCTGGCGCAACGCCGCGAGCAAGCGGCGCTGGGGTGGCAGGCAAACGCAACGCTTTTGCCGAGCGCGGACGGCGTGTCCCTTGAGGTCGTGTTGCGGGACCGTGAGGGTGCGCCGATCGATGGCGCCGACATCACCGGTGAGATGCAATGGCCGACGACGGATTCATTCGACCGTACAACGACGTTCGTCGCGCGGGGCGAAGGCCGCTATGTCGCGCAACTCGGTGATCTTCATCCTGGCCGCTGGCGTCTGCGCGCGCGTGCCGAGCGCAACACAGGATCTCTCGATTTCGAAGCGGAGCTGACATGGGCGAACCCGCGCTAAACCAGACGAGCGGCTGCCCATCAGGCTTGTCGCCCGCCACGGAAACGGAAAACCGCGCCGATCCGGCCGCGTTCGTTCGTACCGATAAGCAGGGGCGGGAGTCGATCGAGCTGTTGGTGCAGGGCGCGAAGTGCGCCGCTTGTATTCGCAAGATCGAGGGCGGCTTGCTGGCGATGCCGGGCGTCGCGGACGCGCGACTGAATCTCTCCACGGGCCGCTTGAGCGTTGCCTGGGCGCCAGGCGCGCTGCAGGCGCGCCAGGTCACGGAGGCGCTCGGCAAACTCGGCTACAATGCATCGGCCTTCGATCCAGAAGCCGCGAAACAACAAACGGATGAAGAGGGCCGGAGGCTGCTGCGCTACCTCGCGGTGTCTGGCTTCGCCGCGATGAACATTATGACGTTCTCGCTGCCGGTTTGGACTGGGCACGGCGAAATGGGCGAAGGCACGCGTACGCTTTTGCACTGGGTGTCCGCGATCATCGCCGTGCCCGCCGGGCTTTATGCGGCGCAGCCCTTCTTCAAGTCGGCTTGGAGCGCGCTCCGTGTGCGCCGCGCCAATATGGACGTGCCGATTTCCCTCGCGGTGCTGCTGACGATCGGCATCAGCATTTCCGAAACCCTGCAGCAGGGCGAGCATGCCTATTTTGACGGCATCGTCATGCTGCTCTTCTTCCTGCTGATCGGCCGCTACCTCGATCACAGGCTGCGCGAACGGGCGCGAACGGCGGCGCGCGACCTCCTCGCGCTGCAATCGGTCTCCGCGTCGCGGGTTGAGGCGAACGGACATGTGACGTCGATCCCGGCGCGCGAGATCAATGTCGGCGACCGGCTCCAACTCGCCGCGGGCGATCGCGCGCCCGTCGATGGCCTGATCGAGGAGGGCGTCTCCGAACTGGATTGTTCCATGCTGACGGGTGAGACGCTGCCGCAACCGGCGCGGCCGGGTGGCGCCATCCATGCCGGCGCGATCAATCTCACCCAGCGCGTCATCATGCGCGCCTCGGCGCGCGTGCAGGATTCCACCGTCGCCGAACTCGCGCGATTGATCGAAACTGGCGAACAGAGCCGCGCCAAGTTTGTGCGTTTGGCGGATAAGGCCGCACAACTTTACGTGCCGGTGGTTCATTCCCTGGCGGCGCTTACCTTCCTTGCTTGGATGTTCGGCCCCGCGCTGTTGCGATTTGTTGGCCTTGAGGTTGTCGATGTCGGCTTCCGCGCGGCCCTGCTAAATGCGGTCGCGGTGCTGATCATCACCTGCCCGTGCGCGCTGGGCTTGGCGGTGCCGGCGGTGCAGGTGGTGGCGACTGGCCGTCTCTTCAAGCGCGGCGTGCTCGTGAAATCGGGTGACGCGCTGGAGCGCTTGGCGCAGGTGGATGTTGTCGTGTTCGACAAGACCGGCACGCTCACACTCGGCAAGCCAAAGCTCGTCAGTCTCGTCGATGTTGAAACGCTCCAGGCGGCGGCCGCGCTGGCGCGCACGTCGCGCCATCCGCTGTCGCGCGCCTTGGTGGAGGCCGCGGGCCCCGGCGTCGCCGAGAAGGGCGTTCGCGAAATCCCCGGCGAAGGGCTTGAAGCGGAAATAGATGGCGTCATCCTACGCCTGGGCCGGCGCTCGTTCGCCGCGCCCAACGCCAGCGACGTTACCGATGGAAGCGCTGAGCTTTGGTTCGCGCTTGAAGGAGAGGCGCCCACGCGGTTCGCCTTCACCGACGCGCTGCGCCAGGATGCAACCGAGACGATCGCAGCATTGCGCAAGCGCGGCATCGCCGTGGAGTTGATTTCGGGCGATCGACCGGTCGCAGTGGAGAGCGCGGCGCGCGCGGCGGGCATTGATGCATGGGTTGGCGCCGCCGCACCCGGCGATAAGGTGGCGCGGCTCAACGCACTACGCGCGCAGGGCAAGAAACCGCTTATGGTTGGCGATGGCTTGAACGACGCGGCAGCACTTGCGGCAGCACACGCTTCCGCCTCGCCTGGCACGGCGTTGGAAGCCAGCCAAGCCGCGTCGGACATTGTCATCCAGGGCGCCGGGCTGTTGCCGCTGGTGGAAGCGATCGACGTCGCGAAGGCCGCGCGCAAACGGGCGGTGGAGAATCTGCAATTTTCGGCGCTCTATAATCTCATCGCCGCGCCCGCCGCGGCGGCTGGCTTCCTAACGCCGTTGATCGCCGCGCTCGCCATGTCTGGATCGTCACTTGTGGTCACGCTAAATGCGCTTCGACTGCAGTTGGAGGGCCGCTCATGGACATCATGATCTTTCTGATCCCGGCGGCGGTGCTCATGGGTGCTATCGGGCTGGCGGCGTTCTTTTGGAGCCTGCGCTCGGGGCAGTATGAGGACCTCGAGGGGGCCGCGCACCGTATCCTGATCGATGAGGATTGAGTTGGCTAAACTCACACTTTAGCCGCGCATGACGCTGGGCGTCTTGGATTGGCGGGCAAAACGCGGCACATGTCCGGGAGCGCCATCGCGGGCAGGAGCCCCCCATGAAAATTCAACCCTCCGTACTCGACGCCATCGGCAACACGCCGCTGATCAAGCTGCGTCGCGCCTCGGAAGAGACGGGCTGTACGATCCTGGGCAAGGCCGAGTTCCTCAACCCGGGACAATCGGTGAAAGACCGCGCCGCTTTGGCAATCGTGAAGGACGCCGAGGCGAAGGGCTTGCTTAAGCCCGGCGGCGTGATCGTTGAAGGCACCGCGGGCAATACCGGCATCGGCTTGGCGCTGGTTGGCGGCGCGCGGGGCTATCGCACGATCGTCGTGATGCCGCGCACGCAGAGCCAAGAGAAAAAAGACGCCGTGCGCGCGCTTGGCGCGGAATTGGTGGAAGTCGACGCCGTGCCGGCGGCGAACGAAAACCATTATCCGAAGGTGGCGCGACGCATTGCCGAGGAACTCGCCGCCAGCGAACCCAACGGCGCGGTGTGGGCCAATCAGTTTGACAATGTCGCCAATCGCCAGGGCCATCTCGATACGACGGCGCCCGAGATTTGGAACGATACCGATGGGAAGGTGGACGCCTTCATTTGCGCCGTGGGATCGGGCGGCACCCTTGGCGGCGTGAGCATGGGTCTCAAGGCGAAGAATAAGAATATCGTGATCGGCATCGCCGATCCGGGTGGCGCCGCACTCTTCAATTACTACAAGCACGGCCAGCTCAAGGCCGAGGGAACGTCGATCACCGAAGGCATCGGGCAAGGGCGCATCACCGCCAATCTCGAAGGCGTCGTCGTCGATGAGGCGTTTCGCATCGAAGACAAGGATTGGCTGCCGGTGCTCTATAGCCTCGTGCAGGAAGAGGGACTTTGCGTGGGCGGCTCGGCCGCGCTGAACGTGCAGGGCGCCATCGAACTCGCGAAGAAGCTTGGGCCGGGCAAGACGATCGTTACCGTGCTCTGCGATTACGGCAATCGCTATATGTCGAAGCTGTTCAACCCAGAGTTCCTGCGTTCGAAGGACCTGCCGACGCCGCCCTGGCTGAGCTGAATTCGTCGCATTGCTGCTTCCCAGCGGACGCACGGTCACTAGATTGTCCCCAAACCAATTTGGGGGACCAACCATGTATCTGAGACATGCTGCTTTGGCGGCGGCGCTCGCACTGGCGGCGTGCGCCAGCGCGGACCAGCAAAGCGCCGCGCCCGTAACGGACATTCCGGCGTTTTCTTCGCCATCTCTTTCCGCTGACGCGCTGCTCGCGCACGTGAATGTGCTGGCGTCGGATGAATTCGAAGGCCGCGCGCCGGGCACGAATGGCGAGCGCTTGACCGTGGACTATGTTTCGCGCGCATTCGCGGCGGCCGGCTTGCAGCCGGGCGTCACGCTCCCAGACGGCACACGCTCGTGGGTGCAGGAGACGCAGCTCAGCGCGGCGACTTTGACGAACACGCCCACGCTCACGCTCAGCGGCCGCGATGGCGCGCGCGAATACGCGTACGCGACGCAATTTTCGGCATGGACGCGCCGGCTTGAGCCGACGATCAACATCGATAATGCCGAACTCGTATTTGTGGGCTACGGCGTCAATGCGCCCGAGCTTGGTTGGAACGATTACGAAGGCGTCGATGTACGCGGCAAGATCGTGGTCATTCTGATCAACGATCCAGATTTTGAAACCGGCGATGATCGTGGTTTCGGCGGCCGCGCCATGACCTATTATGGACGCTGGACCTATAAGTTTGAGGAAGCTGGTCGCCAAGGCGCGGCCGGTGCGCTGATCGTGCACGAAACGGCGCCGGCGGCGTATCCTTGGGCGGTGATCCAATCGGCCACGGGCAGCACGCGTTGGGATGTGGTGCGCGCCAATGGCGGCGCCGATCGCGCGGGCTTCGACGGTTGGATGAACAATGACGTGGCGATGGAAACCTTCCGTCGCGCCGGCCTCGACTTCAACCAGCTCAAGGCGCGCGCCCAACAGCGCGGATTCCGCGCCGTGCCGATGAATCTGCGCGGTTCGATGCAGCTGGAGACGCAAATCGAGACACGGACGACGTCAAACATTGTCGGTGTTTTGCCAGGCACGGAGCGTCCGGACGAGACGATCATCTACACCGCGCATTGGGATCATTTGGGCCGTTGCCCGCCGGTGAACGGCGATGACATCTGCAATGGCGCGTTTGACAACGCGACGGGTACGAGCGCGCTGATCGAATTGGCGCGGCGCTTCCACGAGCAGGGCGCGCCCGAACGGAGCGTGGCGTTCATCGCGCTCACCGCCGAAGAGCAGGGTTTGTTAGGCGCTCTCTATTACATGGAGCATCCGTTGTTCGCGCCGCGCGACACGGTCGCGGCCATTAACATGGACGGCATCAACGCCTTCGGTCCTACCCGGGAGATCGAGGTGCGCGGGTATGGCCAAAGCGAAATGGACGATCTGCTGACCACGGCGATTCAGGCGCAAGGCCGTCGCGTCGCGCCGGATTCGTCGCCTGAAGCCGGGTATTATTATCGCTCCGACCACCTGCATTTCGCACAGCTTGGCATTCCGGTGCTCTACACTTCGCGCGGCATCGATATGGTCGATGGCGGCGTGGAGCGGGGGCGCGCGTTCTCGCAACGCTACGTAGCGGAGGTCTATCATAAGCCTTCCGACGAGGTGACGCCCGATTGGGACATGAGCGGGGGCGCGCAGGATCTCGAAGCCCTGTACGCGGTGGGCCGTGGCGTTGCCGATGGCGATACGTGGCCGCAATGGCGTGAAAATTCGGAATTCCGCGCCGCGCGCCGCGCTTCGGGCCGATAAACCAAGCGATTGCGTCTCTAAGGGCTGTGTTGGTTGACGCCTACACAGCCCATTTTGTTTTCGCGGCGATGCGCTCGCGCTTTTTGCCATCGGCGCCCATGTGAACTCTCGTCAAGGCGGGTGAGGGAGTGCGCGATGTCCGAGGTTTTCACGCTCTATGGCAGTTCGTCGTCGGGCAATTCACTGAAGCCGAAATGGGTGGCTGAGCGTTTAGGCATTCCGTTTCGTTGGATTGAAGTGGACACCTTCAACGGCGAGACGCGAACGCCGGATTTCCTCAAACTCAACCCGGCCGGGCAGGCGCCAGTGGCGGTACTTGCCGATGGGCGCGCCTTAGCGCAGTCAAACGCGATCACGCTTCACTTGGCCGAGCGGAGCGATTTGATCCCCAGCGACGCATTTGCGCGCGCCAAGATGTTTGAGTGGATGTTCTGGGAACAATACAGCCACGAGCCGACAATCGCGGTGCGGATTGCGCGAAAATATTATCTAAAACAAATAGATGCAGAGCTGGACCCAAGCCTTCTCATAAAGGGGAACGCTGCCTTGGGGCGCCTCGAACTGCAATTAGGGGAGACACCCTACCTCGTCGGCGAGGCGATCAGTCTAGCCGACATCGCCTTGGTCGCTTACACGCGCGTTGCGCATCGTGGCGGGTTTGACCTCGATGCGTATCCGGCGGTGCGCGATTGGGTGCGCCGGATCGAGGCCGAGTTGAATATTCAACCCGCCGATTAGTTAACGGGAACCGACCCTTATCTGGCCGCATTGGCCTGCGAAGGGCTAAATCGGCGTCATGTTTGAGGGTGCATGGAAGTCGCGACCGAACTTTGGCCAGCGATCACTGCGACGTTTGGGCTCTTCTTGCTCGTCGGCTTCTTCGCGCAATTGATCGATGGCGCCGTGGGCATGGCCTACGGCGTAATTTCATCGAGCGTGCTGCTCGCATTCGGCGTGCCGCCGGCGCAGGTGTCCGCCACCATTCACGCCGCTGAATGCTTCACCACCGGCGCCTCGGGCATGTCGCACCTTGCCCATCGCAACGTGGATTGGCGCCTGCTTTTGCGCTTGGCGCCCGCGGGGATCGTGGGCGGCGTGATCGGCGCCTACTTGCTCACGGGATTTGATCCAACCTTCATCAAAGCGTTCGTGGTCGCTTATCTCGGCATTTTGGGCTTGTTCTTGCTGTTCCGCGCCATTCGCGGGCCACGCGAGGAGCCGCCGCATCTGAATCACGTCATTCCGGTCGGTGTGGTCGGCGGCTTCTTGGATGCAAGCGGTGGCGGCGGTTGGGGGCCGATCGTGACGTCAACGTTGCTCGGCCGCGGACACGCGCCGCGCTATGCGATAGGCAGCGTGAACACGGCCGAATTCTTCGTGACCGTCGCTATCTCCGCCACCTTCATCTGGACCATCGTAACCGGACGCCTGACGCTGGAGGGCGGCCTGACTCACGGCCTTTCGGCTTTGGTCGGCCTGGTGCTGGGCGGGCTCGTGGCGGCGCCGCTTGCGGGGTACGTGACCAAAATCGCGCCGGCGCGCCTGTTGCTGGCGGCGGCGGCGGCGCTCGTGATCGGGCTGTCGATTTGGCAGGGCATCCAGCTTTGGCCGAAGCTGCTGGAAGACCCGCTGATTATGGGCCTGTTCGCGGGTCGTTAACCCAGAGGCGCCAACCCCGCATTTACGAAGCGTGGGGCATGCTCACCGCTTCGCGGAGCGCGCGCCTTGGTCAACACCGTCAGTTCAGCCATGGTGACGGCCCTGTTTGGCGGCACGTCCTCAACGTCCACCTCGGGCGTAAGCGCGGACTTGCTTGCGGCGTGGGCTGTGACAAAGGCGGGCATTGGCGTCGATCAGGCCACGGCGACGCAGGACCCCAACGCGCCGCTGGCGCCGGTCTGGACACCGGGCGTCTCGCCAAGCGACGAAGCGCTGATCCAGCGCGCGCTCACAAACAAATCCTTTTTCGACACCAATTCGAAGCTCTACAGCGATCTTGAAGCGACCGGCGATTATCGCCGTTTGTTCGCGTTGTACTCCGGCCTCACCACCCTCAATGCGCTCGCGGGCCGCATGGGCGACGAGACCTTGTCCTCGCTTCAGCAAAGCCAAACGCTCGCGCAATTCTCGCGTGGCATGACGGAGTTGCAGGCGTTCTTCGCGCAGCAGAAATTCGAGGACATGCGCCTGGCGCAAGGCGATCGCGTCGACGCGGCGCAAACCACGATGGCGCTGCCCAGCAAGACCGAGGATTACGTCACGCCGATCATTCATCGCGGCGGCCTTTACGACAAGATTTCCGGCCTCGATGCGAATGCAAAGTTCGAGATTGTAGCGACCTCCGCTTCCGGAACCGTGCGCAATGTCAGCATCGATCTGTCGCAGATGGGATCGATCAGCCGCACGCTCAGCAATGTGGTGAGCTTCATCAACGGCAAGCTTTCCGCCGCGGGCGCTTCGTCGCGGTTGGAGGCGGTCGACCAGACGCCGAAGACCAATGTGATCATGATCGGCGGCCAGAAGCTTGAGACGCGCTACACCGGCGCGAAACAATATGCGCTGAAGGTTGATGTCCGCGCCGGCGAGAAGGTCGCGTTCGAACCTACGACATCCACGCCGGCGTTTTATGCGCTTGGCATGACGCAAAATGGCGCGCGTCTGGTGAAGCTCGAAGACGTGGGCGGCGCCGGCGGCCAACCGGTTTGGCTCGATCGGCCAGACGCGACGGCTGATCCGATTGGCGCGCTGATCGGCGCCGGCTGGTATGGCGTTGGCGCTCCGTATTCGACGGTCGCCGCGGGTGCGGTGGAGCAACGCACCAATGCCCTGATGTCGCCGGGCGACAACAACACGTTCGAGGACGCGTTGCGCGAGGCTGGCGAAGCCGTGCTCAAACTGGAGCTTGGCGATGGGCGCGTGCTGTCGGTAAGCACGGCTTGGCGCACCGGCGATCAGGAAGCGTGGCGCGGCGAAGATGACGCCGCAATGATGGAAGATCTGGCGGAGCGCCTCACGCAATTGCTGCACGAGCAGGGCGTCGCGGCGGGCGTCGATGTCTGGGAAGACGACGGCCAATATGGCCTTTCGATCTTCTCCGGCGATCTGGTGCGCGCATCCAGCCTCAGCATCGGCAGCAAGACAGCCACGCTTTCCACGATTGAATCGCCCGGCATGGTCGGTGGTCTGCACGGCGGCGTCTATGCGCGCGCTTACGAAGCGGTCGGTGTCGCCGCCGCAAGCGACCTCTTCGTGGACAAGCAGAGCATTGTCATCACCACAGCGAGCACAACCCACACCATCACCGTCGATGGCGGTGAAGACGGCATCACCGCAACGGAACTCGCCGCGAAGTTCAATCAAAAGCTCCGCGACAAAGGCATCGCCGCGGACGCGTATCTCATCGACGACAATGGCGCGCTCACACTCCGCGTGAATGGTCTGCATGACCTGATCGGCGTGAGCGCTACGCTGAACGAAGATGAGCATGAGGCGGGCTTGCAAGCGCCTGGCGCATGGGCGAACGGCGGCTTGCCGATCAGTGGCCCTGGCGAGCTGCTCGGCGGCGCCATCCGTACCTACGCCGCCGCGAGTTCGCCGCTGCTGACGCATAGCGGCGCACTAGGCATCGAAATCGTAGTCGCCACGCCGACGGGGCAAAAGACCATCAATGTTGGCGTCACGGCGCAAGAGCGCCTCGACAATCCCGACGTGGCGCCGGGCGAATGGAATTCCGTGCTTCAGGCGCGGCTCGATGCGGCGCTGAACGAAGCAGGTGTCTATATCGGCGCGGCGGGCGGTGATCTTACGCAATGGCAAGTGGGTGAAGCGTCGGGTCAGCGGCTTTTGTCCGTCACGATCAATGGCGATGCGCTCGCGCTTGAGGCGTCGACGCCGACGCTCGGGATCGGCGGCGCGTTCTCGGCGGAACGCAGTTTCACGAGCGCCAACGCCGCCACAGGCGTCAGCGACGATGTTGCAGCGCTTCTGAGCAATCAGGCCGTATCCGTCACCTTTAACACCATTTGGGGCGAACGCACCGTCAGCGCCGCGCTCGATCCTGGCGATCCTCGCACGCTGGAAAGTGCGGCGCTGCGCTTGAACGAAGCGCTAGTCGCGCAAGGCTATGATGTCGGGGTCGCCGCGACGGCGCTCTCGGGCGGCGGCGCCGGCCTTCGCGTGATCACGGGCGCATCGCACACAATACGCGGCGTCAGTAACGTGACGCTTGGCGGCGTGGCGCATGCGACAACGCTCGATCCGATCGACGCCGCTTCCCACACCGCCGACCCCGTCGGCACGTCCCGCGTCTATGATCGCGCCACACGCGGCGCGAGCGTCACCGAGATCATCCCCGCGGACTCGGACTTCACTGCCCCATCAATCAACGCCTCGGGCTGGTTTCCAGGTCGTGCCTTCGACATAAGCATCGGCGGCGGCGCCAAGGTGGCGACCGCGCGCGAGGTTGCGACGGGGCCGGATGGTTCAGTCTATATTCTCGCTGATCTTAGCGACGATTCAGGCAAGGTCGCGATCGCCGGCTCGCGCGACGTGGCGCTGTTCAAGTACGATTCCGCCGGCAAGCTCGTGTTCACCGAAGTGCTCGGTTCGGCGGAAGAGGCGAGCGGCTTTGCGCTGGCGGTTTCGGCGGACGGCAAGGTGGCTGTGGCCGGCGCCGTTCAAGGCGGGCTCGCGGGCACGACCGCGCGCGGCGGGGACGATTCATTCGTCACCGTCTTCGACGCCAATGGCAAGGAATTGTGGACCGCGCGGCGCGGCGCGAAGGGGGACGACCAAGTCAACGCGCTGTCGTTCGCGTCGGACGGCACATTGGTGGTGGCCGGCACAACGGCCTCGGCGTTGCCCGGCAATGTCGCCGCCGGCGGCACGGATGGGTACGTGCGCGGCTACACCGCGAGCGGCGTGGAGATGTTCACGCGTCAATTCGGCACGACCGGCGCCGATGGCGCGACGGCGTTGATGGTGCGTGACAATGGCTCAGGCGGCGTCGAGATTTACACGGGCGGCGTGGAAAACAATCGCGGCGTGGTGCGGAGTTTCACCTATTCATCTAGCGGCGGATTCACCTCCGGCGCCATGCGCGACATTGGATATTTCCACGAGGGCGCGATCAATACGCTCGCGGCCGACGGTTCTTCTTTGTATGTCGGCGGCCAGATCGGCGCGGATCGCTTGACCTTGGGCGCGACCGCGCGTGCGTCCGTCGCCGGCAAGGAAGGCTTTGTCGCCCGCATTGATTCAGGGCTGATTTCCACGGCGATCGATCGCGCGACTTATCTCGGCTCCTCGCAAAACGACAGCGTCGAGAGCCTCGCGATCGTCAATGGCGATGTGTATGCTGCCGGCGTCTCCGGCGGCCTGATCGCGGGCCAGGGCATATCGAAATCTCCAAGCAGCTTCCTCACGCGCCTGGGCGACGACGGCGACGCCGCATGGACGCGCAGCTTCAATTCCGGCTCGGGGGCACTCACGCTCACTGATTTGGCGGTGGATACGACTGGCGTATCCGCGCTCGACACACTTGGTTTGCCGCAGGGCGTGGTTGCGTCCAACGATGCGGGCCTGCTGGTCAATCGCAGCGCGCTGCGCGTCGGCGACGAATTCAAGATCGGTGTCGATGGCCGCAGGCTGACGACAATCAAGATCACTGAGAAGGATACGCTGGCCACGTTGGTGACGTCGATCAATCGCGCCATCGCGGGCGCCGGCAAGGCCAAGATCGTCAAAGAGGATGGTTACGAGCGTATCGAGATCACGCCCACGGCAAGCAAAGCCGTGCGCATCGACGCGGGTCGCGACGGGCACAATGCGTTGCCTGCGTTGGGCCTTATTCAAGGCGTCGTCGCCACCAATAGCGCAGGGCGCAACGCGCTGAAGACCTATGGCTTGGGTTTGATCGAGGCGGACCTCAAACTCGACAGCAAGGAAAATATTGCCAAGACCAAAGCGGAGCTTTCGGCGGCGATCTCGATCGTGCGCCAAGCCTACGAGGCGCTGCTCAATCCACATGCCTCGGAGATGACCGAGGAAGAAAAGGCGCTGCAGGCGCGCCGCGACGCGGCGGGGGCCGCGCCGGAATACCTGACCGCCCAGTTGGCGAATTACCAGGCCGCGTTAACCCGCCTGACCAGCAGTTAAGGCACTGAAAAATTAGAAAATCTGGTGCCACGGGAGAGGATTGAACTCTCGACCTCACCCTTACCAAGGGTGCGCTCTACCACTGAGCTACCGCGGCGACTCCAGAGGGAGGGGCTTCTAGCCCGCGCGCGGCCCGGATGGAAGCCCGGCGATGCGCGGCGCAATGGCCCCAATTCGGGGGCTTATTCGCTCGGCTTCGGTTCGCTCGGCGCAGACGGCGCCGGCGCGACGGGCTCAGATTCCGGCAGGCCGCCGCAGGCGGACTGCACCACACGCCACTCGCGATCGGTCATGGAGGGGGCGAGCCCGGTATGGGCGCGGGCGCGGGCCGCCTCCGCGCGCGCCGCCGTCGCTGGGTGGCTGGAAAGTAGCGTCGGGATGTCGCCGCCTTCCTCTTCAGCTTGCGCGCGGAAGCGATCGAACAAGTCGGCGACGCCGCCGGTGCTGATGCCGGCCGCATCGAGATAGTCGAAGCCTTGCGCGTCGGCTTCCGTTTCATCGTCGCGGCCATAGCTCAAGCCGGCCAGATTGACCGAGGCGATGGCGATGGCTTGGCCCGCGCCCGCGCCGCCGAACACGATGTCGAAGAAGATGCCCGCGCCGACATGGCGAATGATGTTCGCGAGCACGTGGTTGCGCTCGATGTGCGCGATCTCGTGGGCGATCACGCCGACCAGTTCGTCCGGGCTTTCGGCCAAGGCGATGAGATCATCAGTGACGATGATCGAACGATCGGGCAGGGCAAAGGCGTTCGGGATCGGCGCATCGACGATCGTAATCCAGACATCCTCGCGGTGTGGCACGTTGGAGACCATCATCATCCGGTCCGCGATGCTGTTGAGGATGGCGGCGGCTTCGTCGCTGTCATCGCAATATTCAGTAAAGCCGTTCACTTGCGCCCAAGAGATATCGGCGATCTGGGTGCGGAAACGCTCGGGCACACGGTCGGCAATCGGCTGCGCCGCCAAGGGCACGCCGATGAGAAACGCGCCCGCAAGAGACCAGGCGGCCGCCGCAACGCTGGCGACGATAGGCCAACCTTCGACACCCATGGCGCGCGGCGTGAACAAGAATGGCGCCGCCGAACGCAAGGCGTCGACGTCATCCTCGATCATCAGCCGTTCGCCTGTGTCGGGCTTGCGCTTGAGCATGAGGCGCTCGCCGCCATCATCGGCGCGGCGCAGATCTGCATACGCCCAGCTATGCGTTGTGTCTGTTGCGCGGATCGTGAGCGTGTCCGCGCCCAATTCGACCATCACGTCATGGGTGATCGCGGCGCGGCCGTTGGCGTAGCGTGCGCGTATCATCATACGACCCCCACGCCCATATCGAGATCGAAGGCGTCGCCCAGGCTTTCGCCGGATTTGCCTTCGGGCACGATGCTTTGGCCAATCTCGGCGAATATCGGCGCGCCGATAATTTCGAGGCGGTTGATCACATACCGAACCTGCAAAAATCCAGCGAGCGGCGCGAGCAACGTGAGCGAGAAGATTGTGATGAACAATCCGGCCAGGGTTACGAGAAACAATGAGAAGGTCTTCGCTTTGAGCTTGAAGCGCGCGCCGTCGAGGCTGATCAGCGAGGCGATGCGGTTCATGGCGGCGGCGTTGTAGGGCGCCCAAAAGAATACCATCAACAGCGCGGTCATCGCGATGACGGCGACGCCGACGATGATGTTGTAGGTGGGGTCTAGCGGATTTTCAGCCGTCGGCGCGGTGATGGTGCCATTGCCCATGAGCCATGCGGTCACCATCGTGGCGGTCAAGAACGAAACGAACGCCGCCAGCGGAAACGCGAACCAGCCCAATGCGAACGGCCACCACAACCCTTTCTGCGGCGACTCGCCATCATCGACGAACGCGAAAGGCTGATCGCCGAATCGCGCATTGTCCCACATGAGCTTGGCGCGGTTCATCCGCGCGGCGGGCGTGTACCAGCCGAGCGACAGCGTTTGCAGGATCGTCCAGCCGAAGGAAGCGAAGGCGAAGCGCGCCGACGAACCGGCCAGACCAAAGCGGATGCCGCGCCAGCGCGTGCGCGAGAGCTGATAGCGCCGCATGAGATAGCGCGCGGCCGCCACCAATGGGTTGGCGATGATGTAGAAACCGATGGCGAGCCACGTCGCGGTCACCGGGTCCATCATCAAGGGCGCGATGTAGAAGATGAAAATCGCCGGCAGGAAGAAGCACGGCAGCGAGATGAGGAAGCCGCGGAAGAGTTCCCAGGCGGAGCCCGTGTATTCCAGGGAATCGCCCATCACCCAAACCCGCGACCAAAGCCGCCGGCGCATCGCCGTCCGCGCCCAAAAGCGATAGAGCGTCAGCGTCAGAACGGTGAGGCCAGCGTTCTTGAGCGCGAGGCCGAACACGTTGAAGAACTTGCCCCGGTGGGCGAAGGATTGCGTCTCTGCGGCGTCGAGCGTCATTCTGATCCCCCCGGCCGGCAGCCTAGCTGGGCGTTGTGACAGGGTCGATTCTTGACATGCAAACCAAGCCGCCTTCGCCCCCAAAATCCCGCAAACAGCGTCTGGCGGAGGCGCTGAAACGCAATATTGGGCGGCGGAAGGTCGCCGCGAAGCCGCCCGAAAAGAAATAGCCGCCTCCAGGCGCCGAGAGGGCTTGGCCGCGCCTTGCTTACGCCGCCGGCCAACCCCATAACCCGCCAAACTGGGGCGGTCGAAAGAGCCAAATGGATCGTATCGTCATTACGGGCGGCGCACCGCTCAATGGGACTATCCCGATTTTCGGGGCCAAGAATTCAGCATTGAAGCTGCAAGCGGCGGCGCTGCTGTCGTCCGAGCCGCTCGTTCTCGAAAACATGCCGGACCTGGCGGATTCGCGCTTCATGGCGCAGTTGCTGGCGTCGCTCGGCGTCGAGATCGCCTGGATCAAGGAAGCGCGGACGCTGCGGATGCAAGCGGCCGAAATCAGCTCAACGATCGCGCCTTACGACCTGGTGCGGAAGATGCGCGCCACGTTCAACGTACTGGGTCCGTTGCTGGCTCGCGCTGGTCACGCTACCGTGTCATTGCCCGGCGGCTGCGCCATCGGCGCGCGCCCGGTCGATCTGCACTTGAAGGCGTTCGAAGCGATGGGCGCCGACATCCATATCGAGCAAGGCTACGTAAAGGCGGCGGCGCTGCGCGGCCTAAAGGGCGCGGACATCGAGTTTCCGTTCGTATCTGTCGGCGCCACCGAGCACACCATGCTCGCCGCTGTCTTGGCGCACGGCGACACCGTGCTCCGCAACGTCGCGCGTGAGCCGGAAATCGTCGATCTGGCGGATTGCCTGAACATGATGGGCGCGCGCGTCGAAGGCGCGGGCACGGATGAAATCCGCATTCAAGGCGTGACGAGCCTTGCGGGCGGCAAACACGCCGTTGTCGCCGATCGCATCGAGGCGGGTACGTACGCGATCGCGGCTGGGGCGGCTGGCGGCAACGTGCTGCTGCAAGGCGCGCGCTTTGAGCATCTCGGCGCGCTGATCAAAGTGCTGCGCGAGGCGGGCGTCGAGGTCGATGCGGAATCGCGCGGCTTGCGCATCAAGCGGGATCGTACACAGCGCTTGCAGCCCGTTGATTTCACCACCGAGCCGTTCCCCGGCTTCCCCACTGACCTGCAGGCGCAGGCGATGGCGCTGCTCTGCTTCGCCGACGGCGAGTCACGCATTCGCGAAACGATCTTCGAGAACCGCTTCATGCACGCCCCGGAACTGGCGCGGCTTGGCGCGCAGATCGCGGTGCATGGCAATGAGGCGGTCGTCACCGGCGTTGAGCGCTTGGTTGGCGCGCCGGTGATGGCGACGGATTTGCGCGCCTCGGTCAGCCTTGTGGTCGCCGGTCTCGCGGCGGAAGGTGAAACGACGGTGAATCGCGTCTATCACCTCGATCGCGGCTTTGAAGGCTTAGAGGCCAAGTTCCGGGCCTGTGGCGCGCGGATCGAACGACAGAAGGAAGAATAGGCGCGTGAGCGGCTTGCTGAAGCTGATGGCGGAAGATGCCGGTGATCTCGATATTATCGGGGCCGCCGTCCAGGACGCGCTCGTCCGCGTCGGCGAAATCAGCTTCGATCCGAAGGCCCGCCGCTTCACGGCGATGATCCACCGCTTTCGTTGGGAAATGGCGGGCGAACAGGGGCCATATGAGCGTGTGCGCTCAGCGCTCTCTTTTGATGGCGTGCTTGGCGTCAAAAGTCGGCGCGTGCGGCAGGACACATCCGATGCCTTGGCCGCGATCCTCTCGCTCGGCTTCATTCCAGAGAGTGAGCCGCCGGGCGGGATCGTGCGGCTGCTGCTGGCGGGCGGCGGCGAGATCGCGGTCGATGTCGAATGTCTCGACGCGGTGCTGGTCGATCTGGGGCCGACCTGGTCGACGCCGCGCCGGCCAGATCACGATCGCTGAGCCATGAACGAGGGACGCGATCGTCTGTTCGAGGTGGTGCTGGATGAAGCCTCGTTGGCGCCCGCTTCGCCGAACGCCGAACATGAACGCCGCATCGCGCTGTTTGACCTGAAGGAGACCAACGCGTTCGCCGTGAAAGGGGAGGCGCGCGGTCCCTACTTGTTGCTGCTTGCGCAGAGCGACGGGCGCCTCGTTTTCGACGTGAGCACCGAGGGCGGCGAGCGGGTTTGCATCTTCCAGCTGCCGATGACTTCGATGCGGCGGTTCGTGAGGGATTACGCCCTCATCTGCGAAAGCTACAACGCCGCGATCCGCAATGCGCCGCCTAGCCAAATAGAAGCAATCGATATGGGCCGGCGCGGGCTGCACAATGAGGCGGCGGAGGTGCTGATGGAGGCGCTGGAAGAGCGCTTCAGCGTCGACCTGGAAACCGCGCGCCGCCTCTTTACGCTTGTGTTCTCGCTGCATGTCCGCGGCTGAGGGGCTGCCGGGTTCGGTGCTGTTCGTGTGCACCCACAATTCGATCCGCTCGCCCATGGCGGCGGAGCTGATGCGGCTGCGCTTTGGCCCGCTGGTGCGAGTGGATAGTGTCGGCGTGCGGCCCAGCGACGAGGTGTCGGCGATGGCTGCTTTCGTCATCGACGAAAAGGGCGGCGATATCTCGCGCTGGCGGCCAAAGGGGTTTGAGGCGTTCGAGGAGAGCGAGGATGGGCCCTTCGATCTGATCGTCTCGCTGAGTCCGGAGGCGCACCACCGCGCGCTCGACCTGGTTCCCCAATTGGGGGTGGAGGCCGAGTATTGGGCCACGTTCGACCCCTCCCTGGCGGAAGGCTCGCGAGAACAAGTGCTTATGGAATACCGAACGGTGCGGGACGGCCTGGATAAGCGCATTGCACAGAGGTTTCAGCGCCCGTCGACGGGATAGGTCTCAGCGCCTATAAGGCGGCGCGCCCCCGCCCGAGTCAGGGGTTACGAGGAGAGAATGGCTAAAGAAGAGCTTTTGGAGTTTGCCGGGACGGTGGTTGAGCTTCTGCCCAACGCCACGTTTCTGGTGAAACTGGAAAACGACCACGAGATCATCGCCCACACCGCCGGCAAGATGCGCAAGAACCGCATCCACGTGCTGGCCGGCGACAAAGTGCTGGTTGAGATGACGCCGTATGATCTGACGAAGGGTCGGATTACGTACAGATTCAAATAATGGCAGAAGCATCACTCGATCGCGCCGTCGTCGTGACGGGCGCTTCGACCGGGATCGGCCGCGCCGCTGTCGCGAAGGCTGTCCGCGAAGGCGCCCACGTGTTCGCGAGCGTCCGCAAGGAAGCGGATGCGCAAAGCTTGCGCGACGAGTTTGGCGCGGCGGTGACGCCGCTGACCTTCGATGTCGTGGACGAAGCGGCAGTGCGCGCGGGCGCGGCGCAGGTGGCGCAATCGCTCGGCAACCGCCGGCTCTATGGCCTGGTCAACAATGCCGGTATCGCCGTGCCGGGGCCGTTGTTGCACCTCGATACCGAGGATCTGCGCCGTCAGTTCGAGATCAATCTGTTCGGCGTGCACAATGTGACGCGTGCGTTTGCCGATCTGCTCGGCGCCGACAAGGAGCGCACCGGCAAGCCCGGTCGCATCGTGATGATCTCTTCCGTGGGCGGGCAAAACGGCTCGCCGTTTGTTGGACCGTATTCGGCGTCGAAGTTCGCGCTCGAAGGCTATTCGCAATCGCTGCGCCGCGAACTGATTCTCTATGGCATCGACGTGATCGTCATTGGCCCCGGCGCGATTGCGACGCCGATCTGGGATAAAGCCGAGCAAGAAGATCTGAAGCGCTTCTCGAATACGGATTACGCGGCGGCGACCGGACGCGTTGTCGACTACATGCTGAAGCAAGGCCGCGATGGCTTGCCGCCGTCGGACGTCGGCGATCTGATCTGGCATTGCCTGAGCAATCCCAAGCCCAAGGTGCGGTATCCGATCTTGCGCAAGCCGTTCATGGATCGCACACTGCCGCGTATCCTGCCGCCGCGCATGGTCGATAACATCATCGCAAAGCGCCTAGGGTTGACGAAGCGCACATGAGACGCCTCGTGCTCGCCAGCGCGAGCCCACGTAGGCTGGCGTTGTTGGCGCAAATCGGCGTCACGCCGGATGATGTCATCGCCGCCGATATCGATGAGACGCCGCTTGTCGGTGAAACGCCTCGGCGGCTAGCGTCGCGTTTGGCGCGTGAAAAGGCGCAGGCGGTGAGGGCGGACGGCGCGCGCGTGCTGGCGGCTGACACGGTGGTCGCCGTTGGCCGACGCGTTCTCCCGAAGGCCGAAACGGAGCAGGAGGCGCGCGCCTGCCTCGCCCTCCTCTCGGGGCGTTCTCACCGCGTTTACACCGGCGTCGCTTTGGCGAGCCCAGAAGGGGGCCTGCGCGAGCGTCTTGTCGAAACACGCGTCGCGTTCAAGCGGCTCACGCGTGCTGACATCGAAGCATATATCGCGAGCGACGAATGGCGCGCCAAAGCGGGTGGCTACGCGGCGCAGGGTCTGGCTGCCCGCTTCATCATTTCGATTATTGGCTCGTACTCCTCTGTTGTCGGCCTTCCGCTCTATGAGACCGCGCTCTTGCTCGAGGGCGGGCAATGAGCGAGCCGCTGGAAACCTGGACGGACGCCGCCATCGGCGAGACGCGCCAAGCCTTGGTCCGCGATGGCCGGCCGATTGCGTTGCGGATAACGCGCGAAAGCGACAATGGCCGGCGTGCGCGTTGGGGGGAGATTTATTGCGCGCGCGTGCGCGAGATAGATCGGCGCCGGCGCGGCGTATTTCTTGATTTGGGACTGCGCGACCAGCACGGCTTTTTGCCGCTTGGCGATGATGGCCGCGTGCGTCTGCGCCGCGAGCGTATGAATTTGCACGAAGGCCAAGGCGTGATCGTCTCGGTGACGCGCGAGGCCGCCCGCGCCAAGAACCCGGTGCTGGAGTTGCAGGAGGTCGGCCACGACGGACAAAGCCCGCATCTCATCGCGCGCGATGACAGCGATGAAGATTTGCTTCTCGCCAAACCTGGTGACACGGCCACGCGCGCAAAGCTGGACGCGGCGATCGAAGATGCGCTGGTGCGCACGGCGCCTATTCCAGGCGGCGGTGCTCTTACGATCGAGCCGACGGCGGCGTTGGTAGCGATCGATGTCGACGCTGGCGGCCGCGCTGGCGTCGGCGATCCAGAGCGCTTCGCGCTCGATCTCAATATCGCCGCCGCGCAAGAGGCCGCGCGCCAAGTTCGCCTGCGTGGGCTCGGCGGCTTGATCGCGATCGACTTTGTGTCGCTGCGCGCAAAATCGCATCAAAAGCAATTGGAAGATGCGGTGCGCGCGGCGTTCGAGGATGATCCGTGGAGCGTCCAGTTCGGCGGGCTGTCGCGATTTGGCGTATTCGATCTAGCGCGCGCGCAATTGCAGACGCCACTGCACGAGCAGCTGCACGACGTGGATGGACGGCTCAGCGTTGAAACGGTCGCGTTGATGGCGTTGCGCGCGATCGAGCGCGAGGGCCGTGCGCAGGCGGGGCGGCAAATCGCCTGCACTGTCGCGCCGGAGGTCAAAGCGTGGCTCGACGCCGCCGAGATCGAGTGGCGCGCCGCGCTCTCTAATCGCATTGGCATGCGGTGGAGTTTGGATTCCGCACCAGGGCCGCGCGACCGCATCGACGCGAGGGCGCTATGACCAGTTCCGCTGCGGGCAAATGCGCCATTTGCGGCAAGCCGCAGGACGAAAGGTTTCGACCGTTCTGCTCGAAGCGCTGCGCGGACGTCGACTTGAACCGGTGGTTCAGCGGCGCCTATACGATCGCCGCCGCCGAAGAAGACGATCCCGACGAGGAAGCGCAGCCGAAGGACTAGAGCGTTTGCGCGTACTCGGCTAAGCAACGCGGATAGAGTTCGTGCTCGAGCGTAAGGACGCGCTCGGCGAGTGTTTGTGGCGTGTCGCCGGGCAGGATCGGCATGCGTGCTTGCCCAAGAATTTCGCCGGCATCGACCTCATCGACGACGAGATGCACGGTGCAGCCGTGCTCGCTCTCCCCTGCCGCAAGAGCGCGCTCGTGTGTTTTTGTTCCGGGGAGTTTCGGCAGCAAAGAGGGGTGGATGTTGAGCAGGCGCCCCTGCCACGCGCGCACGAAATAGGGCGTTAACACGCGCATAAAGCCGGCAAGCGCCACGATCTCGATGTTGCGCTGCACGAGCAGGGCGTCGAGATCGCGCTCGAACGCTTCGCGATTTTGGCCGTAGCGCTTGTGATCGAGTGCGATCGCTTCAACGCCCGCTTCGCGTGCGCGATCAAGGCCAGCGGCGTTGGGTATGTTGGAGACAACGAGCGCCACCTCATATGCGTTCTGCTCTGCATCAAGCAGCGCCTGGAGATTGGAGCCTCTTCCGGAAATCAAAACCGCGACGCGTTTTTTCATGAGGCGGCAAACCACAAACACGCGCCATCCCGGCCGACCGAAGGGAGAGTCGGGATCCAGGGGGGCGTAAAGCGCGGCGCGTATTGCCGCTGGGGCCCGGATCGCGCTCCGCGCGTCCGGGATGACGGAAGAATTGGATACGCACCGTTCATTAGACGGTTTTCAGCACGCCGATCTTGAAGGCTTGTTCGCCCGCCGCGTTGAGTTGCGCGACCACGTCGTCGGCTTTCGCCGGCTCAACGATCAGCACCATGCCGATGCCGAGATTGAAGGTGCGGCGCATATCGGCTTCGGGCACGCCGCCCGTTGCTTGCAGCCATTCGAACACGGCGGGGCGCTGCCACGCATTCCAATCAAAATCGGCTTCCAAATGATCGGGCAGCGCGCGTGGCGTGTTTTCAACCAAGCCGCCGCCGGTGATGTGCGCTGCACCCTTGGTGAGCTTGGCGTCGAAGATCGGCTTCAGCGCTTTGGCGTAGATGCGCGTTGGCGTCAGCAAAGCTTCGGCGAGCGTGTGGCCGGCGGCGAAGGGCGCGGGCGCGTCCCAGGCGAGGCCGGAGCGCTCGACCACTTTACGCACGAGCGAATAGCCGTTCGAGTGCGGGCCGCTGGATGCGATGCCGACGATGACGTCGCCGGCCTGCATTTCATTGATGCGCGGCAGTAGCGTGCCGCGTTCGGCGGCGCCGACCGAGAAGCCGGCGAGGTCGTAATCGCCCTTGCCATACATACCGGGCATTTCCGCCGTCTCGCCGCCCGCGAGAGCAGCCCCCGCTTGGCGGCAGCCTTCGGCGATGCCGAGCACGACCTTGGCCGCTTCCTCGGCGTTCAATTTGCCGGTGGCGTAATAGTCCAAGAACATCAGCGGTTCGGCGCCCTGCGCGGAAAGATCGTTCACGCACATGGCGACGAGATCGATGCCGACCGTCTCGTGGCGGCCGCTTTCGATGGCGATCTTGAGCTTGGTGCCGACGCCATCGGTGGTGGCCAGGAAGATCGGATCCTTGAAGCCGGCGGCCTTGGGGTCGAACACGGCGGCGAATCCGCCCAGAGCAGCCTCGGCGCCGGGCCGGGCTGTGGATTTCGCTGCCGGCTTAATCAGGTCGACAAGGCGCGCGCCCTCGTCGATATCGACGCCAGCGTCGCGGTAGGTCAGGCCGTTGGTTCCGGAGGTGTTGGTCAATTGATGAGTCCAGATGCCGCCACATTGATAGGCGATTCCGCGCCGGGTAAGTTTATCTATCCCCGTAGCGCGCAACGAGGTACCGCAATGAAAGCCAATCCCTTGGCCGCCATCGCCGCCTTTTTCCTGGCGGCCTTGTGCGCGTTCGCGCCTGGGCTCGCAAGCGCCCAGGGGCGCGACAATGTTTACGCCGTGGCCGGCGTGCGGGTTGACGAGACCGCCGCCAACGCGGCCGCCGCCCAGCAAGCCGGCTTTGCCGCCGCGCAGCGGATCGGCTTCGAGCGGCTGGTGCGTCGCGTGACTGTGCCGGCCGAACTGGTGGCGCGGGGCATGCCTGTCGCCGAGGGCGCAGCGCTGGATCGCTTGGTGCTGAGCGTCGATGTCGAGGAAGAGCGCCGCTCGGGCACCCGATACATTGGCCGCCTCGCTGTGCGCTTTGATCCGGCAGGGGTTCAAGCGCTGTTGCGCCAGCACGGCCTCACAATTGTCGATACCCGCACCGCCCCGGTGCTGATCGCGCCGGTCATGGCTTCCGGCTCGTTGGAAGAAACGGCCGCACTCTGGCGCGAGGTTTGGACGCAAGGCGGTTTTGGCGATGAACTCGTGCCGCTCTCGGTTGCGCCGGAGGGCCTGCAGGGCGCGCCAGCGTGGGACGTGGCGGCGCCGTTCGCGCAAGCCAACGCCGCCGCCAGCGTCGTGTACGCCACACTGCGCGTGCAGGGCGCGACCGCCACCGCAAGCCTGGTTGAGGTCGGCGCCAATGTCCGGCGTGATCGCGGCGAGGTTTCAGCCCGCGTGAACGGCACGGACGCCACCGCGCTGCGCGCCGCTCTTGCCTCGCTGGCCGATCAAGCCAGCACGCGCATTCAGGACGAATGGAAGACGCGCGCATCCACAGGTGGCTCGCAGCGTTCGCGTATCTCCGCCTCCGCGCTCTATCAGGACCAACGTCAGTGGGAGCGTATCAAGGACGCGCTCGAAGGCGCCGCTGCGACGTTGATTTCCGAAATCCGTATCGAGGCGGTCGGTCGCCAAGGCGCGCTCGTCTCGTTCTCGTTCGTCGGCGATCAGAACCAATTGGCGGCTGAACTGAATCGCCGCGGCGTTCGTCTCGAAAACGGGCCGCAGGGCCAGACCCTGCGCGTCACCGGGAGGTAGCTCGGGCCGCATGCAGCAGCCGCGCCTGTTTGAGTTCCGTATGGGCGAGCGATCGCCCGATACGTTGGTTGTGGCGGAAGCAAATCGCGACGCGGCGCGCTTGTTGACGGGCTGGCGCGCCTGGCCTGGAAACGCGCTGGCTCTCATTGGGCCGCCGGGCTCCGGCAAGACGCATATAGCGCTGGCTTGGTTGCTCGAAGCGGGCGCCCGCCAACTCTCCCCTCTCGCAAGCCCTGATGAGGGCGCGCGCGCATTTCAGGACGCGGGAGGCCGCCTGGTGCTCGATGACGTGGATCGCGCCCGGGACGAGACCATGCTCTGGCGCGTGCTCGACCTCGCCAAGCGCGAAGGCGGGGCGATGTTGCTTGTGGGCGAGACTGGGCCCGCGACTTGGCCCGTGGCTATCCCCGATCTGCGCTCGCGGCTGGCGGCGCTGCCGGTGGCCCGTCTCGGCGAGCCCGACGAGGCGCTGATGGATGTCGTTTTGCGCCGCATATGTCGCGAACAATTCATTCAATTGAGCGATGATGCGGCCAAGTTCCTCGTGCGGCGGCTGCCGCGCACATTCGAGGCCGCACGCCAATGGGCGGCGGCTCTCGATGAAGAACTTGAGCGCGGAGCCCGCCCCGTTAGCCTAAAATTGGCGCGGAAGGCGTATGAAAGGGCCCGCGTGGGTTGGGGTGAGGCTGGAGACGGTTAACAGATGACGAAGACGCGCAAGAACTCGCGCGCGCCGGCTCAGAAGAAGCCGATGCTGAAAAGCCCGCAGCGTTTCATCAATCGCGAGCTCTCGTGGCTCGCGTTCAACACGCGCGTGTTGGAAGAGGCGGAGAACCCTCATCACCCATTGCTGGAGCGCCTGCGCTTCCTTTCAATCTCCGCCTCGAACCTTGATGAATTCTATATGGTGCGCGTCGCGGGCCTGCATGAGCAGGTGAAGGTCGGCGCCTCGATCCTCAGCCAAGACGGATTAACGCCAGCCGAGCAATTGGCGCGTATCCATGCGGCCGCGGCTGAGTTGATGACGCGCCAACAGGAGCGTTGGCGGGCGCTGCGCGCGGAGATGCGCACCGCTGGCATCTCCGTGCTCGATCCTGAAGAATTGTCGGATGAAGAGCGGAAGTTTCTTCGCGCGCTGTTCATGACCGAGGTGTTCCCGTTATTGACGCCGCTCGCCGTGGACCCTGCGCACCCGTTTCCCTTTATTCCGAACCTTGGATTCGCCATCGCGCTCAAACTGAAGCGCAAGGGCGATGGCCGCATGCTCAACGCGCTGGTGCCGGCGCCGAGCCAGGTGACGCGCTTTATCGACGTCACGCTCGCGCATCCGCAGACCGATCTCGAGCCGGGCGAGCGCCCGCAGCGCCGCTACATCACGCTCGAAAACACGATTATGCTGTTCCTGGATGAGCTGTTCCCGGGCTACAGCGTCGAAGCGCAGGGCGCGTTTCGCGTGGTGCGCGACAGCGACATTGAAATCCAGGAAGAAGCCGAAGATCTTGTGCGCGAGTTCGAGGCGCGCCTGAAAGAGCGCCGCTTGGGCGATATCGTGCGTCTCAAGATCGAAGCGCATATGCCCGAAGATCTCCGCGCCTTCATTATTCGCGAGCAGGAAGCCGACCCGCGAGATGTCGTGATCGTGGAAGGCATGCTTGGCTTGGCTGCACTTTCGGCACTGGTCAGTGAAGAGCGCCCCGACCTGAAATTCCCGCGCTACGAACCGCGCTTTCCGGAACGCATCAAGGATTTCGGCGGCGATTCATTCGCCGCGATCCGCGCCAAGGACATTCTGGTGCACCACCCGTTCGAGTCGTTTGACTCGGTGGTGCAATTCGTTCGCCAGGCGGCGGCTGATCCATCCGTGGTGGCGATCAAGCAGACGCTTTACCGGACATCGAAAGATTCGCCGATCGTCGCCGCGCTCGTTGCGGCGGCCGAAGCCGGCAAGAACGTCACGGCGTTGATCGAGCTGAAGGCGCGCTTTGATGAAGAGGCGAACCTAAAACTGGCGCAAACGCTCGAGCGCGCCGGCGCGTCGGTGGTGTACGGATTTATCGACTATAAAACGCACGCGAAGGTGAGCCTCGTCGTGCGTCGCGAGCCAGAGGGTTTGCGCACCTACACGCACTTCGGCACGGGCAATTATCACCCGATCACGGCGCGGGTTTATACTGACCTATCGCTGTTCACCTGCGACCCAGCATTGGGGCGCGATGCGGGCCGACTGTTCAATTTCGTCACCGGTTATGCGCGGCCCGCGCAGCTTGAGAAGATCGCCATGTCGCCCGTTAACGCGAAGGCGACATTGCTGCAGCTGATCGAGGACGAGATCGCGCATGCGCGCGCCGGTCGCGACGGCGCCATCTGGGCCAAGCTCAACGCGCTGGTGCATCCCGAGATCATCGACGCGCTGTATCGCGCCTCGAACGAAGGCGTGAAGATCGATCTGATCGTGCGCGGCATCTGCTGCCTGCGGCCGGGCGTGCCCGGCATGTCCGAGAACATTCGGGTGAAATCGATAGTGGGGCGCTTCTTGGAGCACGCCCGCATCGTCTGTTTCGGCAATGGAGCGAAATTGCCTAATCCGAAGGCTAAGGTCTTCCTGACCTCGGCGGACTGGATGCCCAGGAACCTGGAGCGGCGGGTTGAGGTCATGTGTCCGGTTGAAAACCCGACGGTTCACCAGCAAGTACTCGACCAAATCATGGTCGCGAACCTCAACGATGAGGCGCAGTCCTGGTATATGGATCAGGACGGGGTATTTAAGCGGGTCGATGTTTCCAAGCTGCCTGACGAACCGTTTAGTGCGCACCTTTATTTCATGCGCAACCCGAGCCTCTCGGGTCGAGGGCGCTCGGGCAAGGGCGATGCGCCGGCCGCTTTCGACCATATCGGCGCGCGCACCAGCTAGCCTGGATCATAGGCCATGAGCCGCGCGACGCTTCGCGAAGGCCAGGAAGCCGCGGTCATCGACATCGGCTCGAACTCAGTGCGCCTGGTGATCTATCGCATCGACGGCCGCGCGATGACGCCGCTGCTGAACGAGAAGGTCATGGCCGGCCTCGGTCGCGATCTTTCGCGAACCGGCGAACTCTCCAAGGATGGCGTGGAAGCGGCGTTGCGCGCGTTGCGGCGCTTCTCGACGCTGATTGAAGCGCAAGGCGTCCGCAGTGTGTTCGCAGTGGGGACGGCCGCTGTGCGCGACGCCAGCGACGGCAAAGCTTTCGCCGCGCGCGTGCAGGAAGAAACTGGCATCGCCATGCGCATTCTCGATGGCGCCGACGAAGCGCGTTTGTCCGCGCTCGGTGTGAGCGCCGGCGTCGCGAACGCCAAGGGCATCGTCGGCGACCTTGGCGGGGCGAGTCTTGAACTGGTCGAGGTCGGCCCCAAGGGCGTGGGGCGCGGCGAGACATTTCCGCTCGGCCCGCTCACGCTTTCGGATGACAAAGAGTTCGATTACGGCCGCGTCAGCGGCCGCGTGGCGAATGTGCTCGAAGACTCGCGTGTGCTTGGGAAGCGCGGCGGTGATTTCTATGCGGTGGGCGGCGCTTGGCGTGCGTTGGGGCGCATCGATATCGCGCTCTCCAATCATCCTTTGGGCGTGCTGCATTTGCATGAGATGAGCCGTTCCGAAGTGCTCAAGGTCGCGGATGTTGTGCGCAAGCAAAGCAAGCGCTCGCTGGAAAAGCTCGAAGAAGCGGCGGCGAAGCGGGCGGATAGCCTGCCTTACGCGGCCGTCGTGCTTGAACGGGTGATGCTCGCCGGTCAGTTCGACCGTGTGGTTCTTTCAGCGCTCGGCGTGCGCGAGGGCGTGCTTGTTGAGCGCATGAGCGAGGAAGCGCTCAAGGACGATCCATTGATCGCATCCTGTGAGGCGCTGGCGGGGCGCCTCTCCCGCACGCGGACGTTCGGCCGGGCGCTTGAGCAATGGATCGCGCCGGCTTTTGCGCGAACCGATTTTGTCTTTGCGGAGCACCGTGAGCGCGCGTTGCGTGGCGCGGCGGCGCGCCTTGCGGACGTTGGCGGGCCATTGCATCCCGATCAGCGCGTGGAGATCATGTTTGATCTCATCCTGCGCGCCCCGCTCGTGGCCATCAGCCATCCCGAGCGTGCATTCTTGGCAGCCGCCATTCACCACCGCTACACTAAAGCTCAGCCACGCCATGCCGAGGCGTATTTACGCCTGTTGGACGAAGACCACCAAAATGCGGCTGCGGCGCTGGGCGCGGCGCTCCGTCTTGGCGCTGACCTCTCGGGCCGGAGCGAGGCTTTGCTCAGCGCTTTTGAGCTGAGCGCGGTTGACGGCAAGCTGCTGCTTCGGGTGAAGAAGAAGGCGGCGCATCTTTTCACGGAGACGGCGCAGCGGCGTTTGGACTACGCCGCCGCCGCCCTCGGCCTGGTATCGGAGACGAAGATCACATGAGCGACACCCCGCCCGACCGCCTTGCTGTCGATCCAGACAGCCCGCACTACAACGCCGACGTACTGGAGCGCGGCGTCGGCATTCGATTCAATGGCAATGAGAAAACCAACGTCGAGGAATATTGTGTCTCCGAAGGCTGGGTGCGCCTGGCCGTGGGTAAGACGCTGGATCGGCGCGGCAAGCAGTTGACGATCAAATATTCCGGCAAGGTCGAGCCGTATTTCCAAGATATTCCCAAGGAATAGCCAGCTCGCGCCACAGGCGAGAGGGAAACGCGCGCCTCGTGCGCCTGCCTATGCTATGCCTTGTCGCTCGAGGCGAGGTTGGCGTGACCGAGGAAATTGGTTCCCGAAAGCTGGCGGCGATCATGTCGATCGACATCGCTGGCTATTCGGCCATGACCGAACAGGATGAGTCACAAGCGATCGCGCTTGTGGCGCGCGTGCGCGAAGCGCTTGAAGGTGCTGCGCTCGTTCATGGCGGACGCATCTTCAACACCGCCGGCGACGGCTTCATGCTGGAATTCTGCAGCGCGGCCGGCGCGCTGGGCGCCGCTGAATTGCTGTGGGACGGCGTTGAGCGCGCGAGCGTCCGAGTCGGCGTCCACATCGGCGACGTGCTGATGACGGCGACCGGCGATCTGCTCGGCCACAGCGTGAACGTGGCTGCGCGATTGCAGCAATTGGCGCAGCCTGGCGCGGTGATGGTGTCGATGGATGTGCGGCGCGCCGTGCGCGGCAAGCTGGCGCAGCGCCTGCATCCGGCCGGGTCGGCGCAACTCGATAAAATGAGCGAGACGATCGATGTCTTCACGCTTGAGGACGCGACGCTCGCGAAAATCCGCGTAAGAAAGCCGGAGCCCGTCCTCGCGGTCTTGCCGTTCGACAACGAGAGTGACGCGGCGGAGATGGATTATTTCTCCGAAGGCGTCGCCGACGAGATCATCCTGACGCTGCTGCGCCAATCCAGTGTGAAAGTGATCGGCCGCACATCCGCGTTTCAGTTCAAGGGCGATCGAAAGAACGAGGCGGCGGCGGCCTTGAAGGCGTCGCATGTTCTGGACGGCGCCGTGCGCTGCAGCGGTGAACGCTTGCGTGTCGGCGTGCAATTAATCGACGCAGCCACGGGCGTGGCGCTGTGGAGTGAGCGTTATGATGGCGATCGCCGCGACGCCTTCACGCTGGAAGATGAAATCGCGGCGAAGGTGGCTGGATCCTTGCGCCGCTCGCTCAGCCAATCGGGTCGCTCGGCGCTGGCGATCGATCCTGCGGCCTATGAACTCTATCTGCGCGCGCGCCAGATCTGGCTGATGATGAGCGACGTGGAGGAGGATCAGGCCTCCATGCTGCTGGAGCGCTGCGTGGAGTTGGCGCCCGATTTCGCCGACGGATGGGCGACGCTTGCGAGCGTGCGCGCGCTGCTGTTGCCGCGCGACCGCGATATGATCGGCGAGCCCGCGCACGATGCGGCGATGTTCGCGGCCAAGCGGGCGCTGGCGCTTGATCCGGAATGCGCGCAAGGCTTCGCGGCGCTCTCGCTGCTGAAGCCGGCATTCGCCGATCATGCCGAAAAGCTCGCCTTGGTAAACCAAGCGCTGAAGCATACGCCGAACGATTCCTCGCTCCACGTCGCGCGCGCGGCGTGGCTCTACGGCGTCGGGCGGTTGAAGGATGCAGGCAAGGCGCTGGAGACGGCGAGCCTGCTTGATCCGTTAGGTCCCGCGGTTGAGGGCTTGCGCGCCAGCCTCATGACTGCGCGTGGAGACACGGAAACGGCGCTGGAGATCATCACGCCCGCCTGGCGGCGATGGCCGGATTCGCCGTTCCTCTGGTACGTCATGTGGGCGACGCTGTGCGCGTCCGGCCGATTGAGTGAGGCGGCGGCCTTAGCGGAGCCCGGAGCGCATCCAAGACGCGGCGTCACCGCGCGCGATGTGGCGGTGCTGCGAAACTACGTGTCCATCCTTCGCTTGTCCGATGCGCAATGTCGCGCGGCGTGCAGCGAGTTGCTGGCTGAACTCGCGGCGGCGGAAGGGCCGCTTGCGTTGTCGTCGTGCATCTTTGCGGCCGGAAATGGCTGCATGGATCAAGCGTTCGAGGTGCTCGAAGCAGCCCTCGATATGGGACGTGGGCTGAAGCCCGACAACCATGAGGGCTTCGGCATGGCGCGCGCGCAATCTCCACTACAAGTGTTCGTCCGCGCGGGCGGCGAATCAATTGCGCGCAGCGAACGCTTTCCCGCGCTCTGCGCCCGGCTTGGCCTCGCGCAATATTGGCTGGAAACCAAGAAATGGCCCGATTGCGCGGCGGAGGCGCCGTACGATTTCAAGGCCGCGTGCGCCGCCGCTGTCGCCGCTTTGCCACGGCGATGAGAGGCGTGCGCGCGCGCCGCCAATTTGACGAGTCCATCACATAAGTGAAGCCTAACTGTCATAGACCGCCACTAAAGCCCGGCGCGCTGCAAAGCGAAGGGGCTTGTCCATGGGATTTCGTACAAAGTTTGCGCTGGCGCTCGGTGTTGCGTCGGCCGCGTTCACGTTTGGCGCAGGCGCGCACGCGCAGGAAGCTGTCCAGGCTGAGGTCACGACGGCGCACGACATCGTCGTGCTGGGCGACATCCAGTATCGCAACCGCGCCGAAGGCGCAGCACCCGTGCTCGAATATGACACAGAGTATTTTCAGCGCTTCGAGCCGCTGACGGTTGGCGACGCGTTGAAGCGCGTCCCGTCGGTTGCGTTTCTGTCGGACGTGCTTGAGAGCGACGGCGTGCGCCTGCGCGGCCTTGATCCGGCCTATACGCAAATCCTCATCAATGGCGAACAAGTGCCGGGTTCGGGCGATAGCTCTGGCGCGTTCGGCAATGGCGCGGACGGCGCCTTCTTCGTGGACCGCATTCCGGCCGAACTGATTGAGCGCGTCGAAATCGTGCGCAGCCAATCGGCGAACCGCTCCGGCGATGCGGTGGCCGGCGCGATCAATATCGTGCTCCGTGATGCCTACAACCTCGATGGCGGCTATGTCCGCGCTGGCGCGATGTATTGGGACAATGACGAGCATTGGGGCTCGACGCTCGGCGGCGTGTGGGGCGGTGAAGTCGGCGGCGGCCGCCTGCTGGTCGGCGCCAACATGCAAGATCGCCATAACCCGAAGGACAAACTGAGCCTTCGCTATGACGAGCCCGGCGACAGCATCGCCAACAGCGAGGTGCAAACCGATATTCGCGACGGCACGGATTATTCGGCTAATTTCAGCTACGACATTGACGCGCTTGGCGGTGAACTCTCATTCGATGGCTTCTTCGTGCACACCGATCGCACGCAAGAAGAAGATTCCATCGAATATGACGAAGGTGTCGTCGATCCAGATAGCATCGAGACCGTCAACGCCAATGATGTGGACATCGAGCAGCGGAGCTATTCGCTGAATGGCCGCTACGCCGTCGATGCCTTCGGCGGTGAAAACCGCATTCGCATCGGCTTCGCGCGCTTCACCAACGACGCCTACGAATTCGAGGATGAAGCTGAATTCGATTCGTTCCCCGACACCGTCGACGAATACGGCAGCGAAGCGACCGACACGCAACTCACTGACGAAGAATGGCGCATCAAGCTGGAGCACGAGCGCAATCTGGGCGGCGGCGCTGAACTCGAGTTTGGCGTGCACTTCGAACAAAAGCAGCGCGAAAATCTCGTTCTCGCCGCCGAAGTGGGCGCGCCCGATGACGTAGCGCTGCCGGCGACTTTGCCGTTCGACGGTTCATTGCTGCTCGACGCGATCGCCAATGGCGATGTGGATGATTTCGAAGCCGTGGACGGCGGTGACAACACGATCGAGCGCCGCCGCATCGATCCGTACTTGATGCTCTCTGGCGCGGTTGGCGCTGTCGAGTGGGAAGTCGGCCTGCGCTACGAGACCACCGAAATCACCATCGACGATCGCACAGCAGGCGGCTCGATCGAGAACTCGTTTGAAACGATCTTGCCGTCGACGCACATCAGCTGGAACCTGACCGAGAACGACCGCATCCTCGCTTCGGCCGCACGCACCGTTCGCAATCCGAGCTTCAGTTTCCTCTCCCCCGCGGCGCTGGAAGAAGAGCTCGGCGACAGTGATTTCCAAGGCGATCCAACGCTCGTGCCGGAAACGGCGTGGGGTTTCGACATCGGTTATGAGCGTCGTCTCGGCCGCACTGGCATCGTTGGCGTGAACTATTTCTATCGTGACGTGTCGAACCTGCTCGAAGTGTTCAACACCGGCGAAGAAGGCAGCGAAGGTCCGGGTACATTCATCTACTCGGCCCGCAATAGCGGGGATGGTAGAGTTTGGGGTGTCGAGTTCGATCTTTCAACCTCGCTCAGCGCGATTGGTTTGGAAGATACCGGCGTCTTCCTGAACTACAGCTGGCTTGACAGCGAGATTGAAGACGAACTCGGCGCACGCCGCTTCAACAGCCAGGCGGAGTCGATCTTGAATGTGGGGTTCATCCAGGACTTGCCGCGCCTCAACACCTCGTTCGGCGTTACCTATCGCGATCAGGGCTCGGCCTACAGCCGTGTCATCGCCGAGGAAGTGACGACCGAATATGGGGCGGACCTCGAAATGTTCGTCGAGCACCGCTTCGGCGAGAATTTCACCATCCGCCTGACAGGCTCGAACCTGCTCGACGAGTCGAAGGACGAAATCTTCGACAAGTTCGACAATTTCGCCGATCAGATCGATCGCGATTACGACGAGTACGAAGTCGAGACGGAAAGCGCCGGTCCGGTGTTTCAGCTTGTGGGCCGCTACGCCTTCTGAGCTGCCTCTACCCTCAAGAGTGCGGACGGCGCTCGGCGAAAGCCGAGCGCCGTTTCGTTTAGGTTTCGTCCACCGCGACTTTGCCGTCGCGCAGCTTGAGCGAAAGCTTGCCGTGCTTCAGCGCCAGCGCGCGCTCGCCGAACACCTCGCGCCGCCAGCCGCGAAGCGCGGGCACGTCGGCCGCGTCGCTGGCGGCGATGGCTTCGACATCCGCCGCCGACGCGATCAGACGCGGCGCGACGCCAGCGGCGTCGGCTTCGTAGCGCAGCAGCACTTTGAGCAGTTCGACCGTTGGTCCCAAGCCAGCCGGCAGCGGCGGCAGACGTTCGTGCTTGTACACGGGCCGATCAGGATCGGCGAACGCGCGATCGAGTGCTTGGATCAGCTCTTGGGCGGCGCGCGAATTGCCGAAGCCGCGCGGCACGGCGCGCATGCGGTCAAAATCGGCGGCGCTTTTCGGGCGGTGCTCGGCGATCTCGTAGAGCGCTTCGTCCTTAACAACGCGCCCGCGCGGCACGTCGCGCGATTGCGCTTGGCGCTCGCGCCAGGCGGCGGCGACTTGGAGGCCGAGCACGTAGTCGGCTGTTGTCTTGCGCAGCTTCAAGCGTTCCCAAGAATTCTCCGGCGTCGTGTCGTAGATGTCGGGATCGAGCAGGTTGGCGTGCTCTTCATCGAGCCAATGGAGACGATTGTCCTTCGCCAATTTGTCGTGCATGCGCGGATAGATGTCGCGCAGATGCGTGACGTCGGCGAGGGCATAGACGAGTTGATTGTCCGAGAGCGGGCGACGGCTCCAATCGGTGAAGCGCGAGGACTTGTCCAAGCGGCGCTTCAAGATCTGCTGCACCAGCGCGTCGTACGCGACGCTGTCGCCGTAGCCGCAGGCCATCGCCGCGATCTGCGTGTCGAACACCGGATGCGGCAATTGCCCGCCGAGCTTCAGGAAGATTTCCAAATCCTGGCGCGCCGCGTGGAAGACCTTCAGCACGTCGCGGTTGGCCAATAGCGCCAAGAAGGGCGCCAGATCGATGTCCGCCAGCGGATCGATCACCGCTTCCACGCCGGGAGCGGCCGCCTGGATCAGGCAGAGTTTCGGCCAATAGGTGGTCTCCCGCATGAACTCGGTATCGACCGCCACGAAGGGCTGGGCGGCGAACGCGGCGCAGACGGCCTCCAGATCGCGGGTTTCGGTAATGACGCGCATATGGGGTGGTTGGGGCGTGCGGGAAGCGGGGTCAAGTGCCGGGGCTGGAACCGGCCGATTTCCGGCGGCTGGGAGGTATCTGGCGCTTGGAGCGGAGGTTGCATTGGGGGGGGGGCGAGAGACGCCTTTCCGCGCCTTCTTTGTCTGGAGTTGCGCCACAATGAAACGCGCCGCGCTGTTCGCTTGCCTGTTTGCCCTCACGACGCCGGCCTTCGCCGAGGCGCCGAGTGCGACCGGCGGGCCGATCACCAGCCAAGCCGAGCGCGACCGGACGGCCGCGCGGGTGACCGGTGGGGCCAGTTGCGCGGGTTGCGACCTCTTCCAGATCAATCTGGCCTATCAAAGCGTCGCCGGCCGGGATTTCTCCGGCGCACGGGTTCGCCAGGCCGATTTCTCCTTGGCGACGGCTGACCACGCGCATTTCCAGGGCGCAAATCTCTCGCTGACCAATTTCTTTGGCGCGCGGCTCTCGGGGGCCGATCTGCGCGAGGCCAATTTGGAGGGCGCGAATTTCGTGGGCGCCTATCTGGGTGGAGCGCGCTTCGAGGGGGCCGCGCTCGCCGGGGCGAATTTCTCCGGCGCGGAACTCGAGCTGGCGCGCGGGCTCAGGCAGGTTCAACTGAATACTGCTTGCGGCGACGCAACGACCACGCTGCCGCAAGGTTTCACCATCCCGACTTGTTGAAACAATAAGTAACAATCGGCGCTTACCGACAATTCACTGGCGCGAACACTTGAGCGCGCCTACGCGCGTCAATGTGTTGACACAATTTCGCCTCGCCGTTTTTGCGTCCGCCGCGCTCGCTGCGGCGTGGGGCGGGCAAGCGGCGGCGTTCTGGCCGTTCAGCGATGGCGCGCGCTTGGTGCTGGCGCCGTCCTATGGCGGAGCATGCGAGGGCTGCGATCTCTCCGGCCGCATCATGGCTGGCGCGCGCATGACGAACGCGGTGTTCAATGGCGCCGATTTCTCGCACGCCGTGCTTGCGCGCGCGGACGCTTCCAATTCGCAATTCGCCGAAGCCAATTTCACTGCCGCTGATCTGACCGCCGCCACCTTGGTGGAGGCGGATTGTCCGCGCGCGCTGTTCGAACGCGCGATGCTCACGCGCACCGATGCGCGCGGCGCCAATTTCGCGCATGCGGATTTCACCGGCGCGGACGTGTCGGACGTGAATTTCGAAGGCGCCAATGTCGCCGGCGCCGATCTCCGCCGCGCGCGCGGGCTGACGCAAGCGCAGCTGGACGATGCGTGCGGCGACGCGCAAACGCGCGCGCCCGCCGGCTTGCGCGTGCGAGTGTGCGCTGGTTGACCAAGAACCAGGGCGAGTAGCGCAGGCGTTCGTGATTGGCGCTCTGACCGCCGGCGCCTCGCCGGCGGTTCGGTGTTTCAACTGGCGCCGGCGTTGGAAGCCCAAGCACCGCGCCGGCGGGGACGCCGGCGGTCCAAGAAGGATTGCGCCCGAGGCGCTTGGCCGTTGATCATGGGGGAGCGCGGCGGAGCCGCGCGCTCCAACCTGCAAACGCGCAGCACGTTTGGCCGCTGCTTGCGGCTGCAAGAGCGGTTGCGGACGTTTGGCGCTGTGTTGGGTTCAGCTCGTGTCGGGGAGAGTCGCCACGGGATGCAAGAGATTGCGTGCGGCGTTGTAGGAGCCGTGCGCGGCTTTGGCCAGAGCTCGGGCGGCACGTGCGGCGAATCCCACGGGCGGTCGAGCGCGAGTTTCACCGCGAGGCGCGGGAAGCGCTTGAGTTTGCGCGCCAGGCGCAGAATGGCGCGGCGCGGCTGTTTCAAGAGATGCTGCAGCGCCAGGATACGGCGCGCGTAGCGTTTATGCGGCGGCGTGGGTTCGCGCCGGCTTTTCAGGCGGGCGATCAGCGACGAACGATAGTGCGCGCGGCGGATTTCGGCGACGCTGGTGGGCGCGCCGAGCAAAGTAATGCGCGCGGGATGCTGCTTTGGCTTCGGCCAGAGCTTGAACGGATAGGTGCGCTTGCGCTCTCTGGGTTCGGCTGGCGCCGGCGGCTCTTTCTTCTTCGCGAACGGATCGCGCTTTTTCGGCGGCATCAAGGTCAGGCGATCGACTTCCATCACCAGCACTTTGCGCACGAAGCTTTCGAGCGCTGCGATCCAATGCTGGAGGCGCGGGATCTGACTCTTGCACAGGCCCAGCGCGGCGATGTCGGCGGCGGTGCCCATGACGAAGCACATGCGCACGAACATGGCGCGCGCGGCGCGCCAAAGTTCGGCGGTGGGGTCGGTGCAGGCGGCGGGGGTTACAATCATCCGCGCATTCTACGCGCGTTTTGGCGGGGGCGGATAAGATTGGTTCTATCCATGCGGGCGCGGCGCGATTTGCGTTGATGCGCTTGGGATTTTGACGCGCGAGCGCGTGCTCTATCCCTGGATACACGGTCCCTCGGCGGCGCTGGCGCTCATGTCAAAAAGCAGGAGCGCGGCGCTCCGCGCCGCCTGCGCCGCGGGAGCGGCGCGCTCCAACCTGCAAACAGGACTGCGCAGCCGGGGATGGGTGCGGTGTGATGCGTGGTCGCGCTGGCGCCAATGTAAAAATGTGGGGGCGCGTCGCTCCGCGACGCATGCGCGGCGGAGCCGCGCGCTCCAACCTGCAAACAGCGCTGCGTGTTATAGCGCGCGAGCGGGACGCCCCTCATCCCCTCACCCCTCTCCGCGAGGGAGAGGGGGAACGCGCTTGTCCTTGGGATTCCCGACTCAATTCCGCATCGCGCCGGAAGAACGAGCGAGGCTCAGCTCTTCGGCGGCTCGACCACGCGGATGTGCAGTTCTTTGAGCTGCTTTGGCGTCACCTCGCCGGGGGCGTTCATCATCAGGTCTTGTGCCTGTTGGTTGAACGGGAAGACGATCACCTCGCGGATGTTTTCGACGCCCGCGAGCAGCATGACGATGCGATCCACACCTGGCGCCGACCCGCCGTGCGGCGGCGCGCCATAGCGGAACGCGTTCAGCATGCCGCCGAACTTTTCCTCCACCACGCTCTGTGGGTAGCCCGCGAGTTCGAACGCCTTGATCATGATTTCCGGCTTGTGATTGCGGATCGCGCCCGAGCTCAGCTCCACACCGTTGCAGACGATGTCGTATTGGAACGCGGTGATGTTCTCGATCGTGTCGCGATCATTGATGTCGAGCGTGAGGAATTTCTCGTGGTCGAAATTCGGCATCGAGAACGGGTTGTGCGAGAAGTCGATCTTCTTCTCTTCCTCGCTCCACTCGTACATCGGGAAATCGACGATCCAGCAGAATTTGAACTGATCCTTGTCGGCGAGGTTCAATTCGTCGGCGACCTTGTTTCGCGCCAAGCCCGCAAACTTGTAGAACGTGGCCGGTTCGCCCGCGACGAAGAACGCCGCATCGCCCACCTTCAGCCCGAGCTGTTCGCGGATGGAATTGGCCTTTTCCGCGCCGATGTTCTTGGCGATGGGGCCAGCGCCGCCTTCTTCGCCTTCGCGCCAGAAGATGTAGCCCAGGCCCGGCTGGCCTTCGCCTTGCGCCCACGAATTCATCTTATCGCAGAACGCGCGCGAGCCGCCGTTTGGCGCGGGCACGGCCCACACCGCCGTCTTCGGCTTTTCCAGAATGCGCGCAAACACGCCAAAGCCGCCGCCGCGGAAATGTTCGCTCACGTCTTGCAAGATCAGCGGGTTGCGCAGGTCCGGCTTGTCCGAGCCATATTTTGAAATCGCTTCAGCGTATGGAATGCGCGGGAATTCGTTGGCTGGCGTCACGCGCTTGCCGTTGCCGAATTCCTCGAACACTCCGGCCAACACCGGGCCGATGGCGTTGAACACGTCTTCCTGCGTGACGAAGCTCATCTCGAAATCGAGCTGATAGAACTCGCCCGGGCTGCGATCGGCGCGCGCGTCTTCATCGCGGAAGCACGGCGCGATTTGGAAATACTTGTCGAAGCCCGCCACCATGAGCAGCTGCTTGAATTGCTGCGGCGCCTGCGGCAGCGCGTAGAACTTGCCTGGATGCAAACGCGACGGCACCAGGAAGTCGCGCGCGCCTTCCGGCGACGACGCCGTCAGGATCGGTGTTTGGAACTCGGTGAAGCCCTGATCGATCATGCGGCGACGCAAGCTCGCAATCACTTGGCTGCGCAGCAGAATCGATTTGTGCAGCTTCTCGCGACGTAGATCGAGGAAGCGATAGCGCAGGCGAATGTCTTCCGGATATTCCTGCTCGCCGAACACTGGCAGCGGCAATTCCTCGGCCGCGCCCAGCACCTCGGCGTTCGCCACGCGCACCTCGATCGCGCCGGTCGCCAGTTCCGGATTCACGGTTTCCTTCGAGCGCTCGATCACCTTGCCGTCGATGCGTACGACGCTTTCAGCGCGCAGCCGCTCGAACAGCGGAAATGCGGCCGAGCCCGGGTTCGCCACCAATTGGGTGATGCCGTAATGGTCGCGCAGGTCGATGAAGAGCACGCCGCCGAGATCGCGCTTGCGGTGAACCCAGCCGGCCAGGCGCACGTCCGCGCCCGCGTCGGATGGGCGAAGGGCGCCGCAAGTGTGGGTACGGTAGGCGTGCATCGAGGACTCCAGAAAGGCTACAAGTCGTGGCCCGAAAATTCGCGCCGGACAGGCGCATGTCCGCTCGGGTCAGTCAAGCGCGGGAGGTGCGCCTGGATCGCTGGCGCGGTTTGGCGGCATCCACGGTTTGTGCGAGCGCCGCCTTCGACAGGGTCAGGCTAGCGCTATTTTAAAAGTCGCGCTTCCCTGCGCTTGTCGGAGGGCGGCGCGTTGCTCGTGCCGGCGAGGGCCGGCGGTCCATGTTAGCCGCCGCTGGCTTCGCCTGTGGCGCCGCATGCGGCGCACTTGCCCGATTGCTCGACCGTAAAGTGGCCGCACGCGCCGCAGGGCTCGCCCCGATAGCCGGTGGCGGCGGGGCGCTGGGCGGGCTCGCGCTTCTCTCGCGCGGGCTCGGCGACACGTGGGCGCAGCATCACCAGATTGTCCGGCGAGGCGCCGCGGGCGAAGCCGCGTGAGATGAGGCGGGCAGCGCTTTCGGCGTCTTGCGCGTGCTTGGAGAGCCCGTCGCCGCGCGCCTCGAACGGATCGACCTGCGCGAGATCGGCGCGGCCCAGATAGGAGACGGCGAGTTCGCGGAAGATGTAGTCGAGGATCGAGGTGGCGTGGCGGATGGTGTCGTTGCCGCGCACCTCGCCAGCTGGCTCGAAGCGCGTGAACAGGAAAGCGTCGACATATTCCTCGAGCGGCACGCCATATTGCAGGCCGATCGAAATCGAGATGGCGAAATTGTTCATCAGCGAGCGGAAGGCGGCGCCTTCCTTGTGCAGATCGATGAAGATTTCGCCGAGTTCGCCGTCGTCATATTCGCCGGTGTGCAAATAGACTTTGTGGCCGCCGACTTGCGATTTCTGAATGTAGCCCTTGCGGCGCTCGGGCAGGCGGCGGCGGCCGTGCACCGCTGGCGTCTCGCCGGCTGAGCGCGCCGCGGGCGATGGCACGGCGATGGTTTGCATCGTCGCCGCCGTGGCTGCCGGTGGTGCGAGCGGCGGCGCTGCGTCTTCCTCGACCGGCGGCAGCACCAGCGTGATCGGCGGCGCGATGGCGCGGACGCTGACGAGCGCGACGCCGGCCTTGCGCGCGCGCTCCAGCAGAGTTTGCCGCTGTTCAGCGTTCGCTTCCGTGAGCGTGATCTCAAGCGCGGTGCGCGCGTAGGGGCTGACGGCTTCGGCCATGGCGATGCGCGCTTCGGGCGCGATCAAGCGCTCGCTGTCGAAGATCGCGGCGTGCTGGGGCGCAAGGCCCGGCGCGCCGGCAAGATCGCCCGCGCCCATGCAGAAGGCCTCGGCCGCTGCGATTTCATCTTCGTTGAAGCCGAGGGTTTT
The DNA here is from genome assembly GCA_017303355.1 of Caulobacterales bacterium. Lineage (GTDB taxonomy): Bacteria > Pseudomonadota > Alphaproteobacteria > Caulobacterales > Aquidulcibacteraceae > Vitreimonas. The sequence goes on from JAFLCU010000009.1 coordinate 153,153, forward strand.
GAGCAGGTCGCCGCGTTTGCCGGCCGCGACGTCCGGCGGCAGCTTCAGCACCTCTTCGCAAAGCTCCGGCCCGATCACCAGCGGATGCACAGCCGCGCGCAGATTGAACGCGTCGGCGGCGGCTTCCTCGATGGCTTCGAGCGCGGGCTCGGTGAGGCCGAGCTTTTCAAGCCGCGCGAGGTTGACGCCGGGCGCGTTCTTCAGCGTGCGGTGGCCTTCGACGTGCAGCGTGAGTGCGGCGATCTCGTCGCCATTGTAGCCAAGCCTGGCCAGCCCCATGCGCGCATCGGCGCTGAGCACGCGGCCAAAGCCGCCGTCGTCGCGTGCGCCGAAACCGGCGACGCTGGCGGTCGGCGAGAGGCCAAGCGTGCTTGCGCCGAGCAAGCGTGCGTGAGCGGGGTCTTGCGCGAAGGCGATCGTCACCGATGCGCGCAGGCCGGCGTTTTTCGCGCCTGGCAGCGCGCGGTAGATGGCTTGAGCGCGTGTGGCGATCGGGCCTTTCAGCAACGCAGCGGCGTCACGCGCGGCTTTCACGTGCGCTTCCTCGGCGGCCTTGGCGCGGCGCCAATCTGTGTAGGCGCTTTTCGCTTGCGCCAGGGCCGCGCTTTCCGAGATCGCCGCGGCGTGCGCGAGCGCGCTGACGGAGGCCGCAAGCGCGCGGCCTTCGGCGCTGTCATAGCCAAGGCCGGCCCGCAGCAGGAGCGCGGCCAAGCCTTCGAGGCGGATAAAGATTGGGCGACGCGGCGATGCGCCGTGCGCGCCATGTGCGGCGTCCAGCGTTTGCACGATGACGCGGATTGCGGCTTCGAAGGCGTCCTCGTCGAAGCCGCTTTCGGCGCTGTGGAATCGCTGCAGCGCGACGCCCGCGCCGATCGCGCTGGTCTCGTCCTCGCTGCTGATCGCGCCGGTCGGATCGATGGCGCCGGGCGCGAAAGCGGTGAGCGCGTGCGCGCCCGCTTCCGGCGCCGCGATCCGCACGCGCCGGCGTGCGGGGTTCGCGCCGGCGTC